>NZ_QHHP01000037.1:0-354 GCF_003184125.1 Pseudomonas sp. RW409
AGGTGATTGATCGGGTCCGCGTTGACGAGGCTAATCGACTACGCCACGACAAGCCTGCTCGTAAGGTCATCAAGCAAGCGCGATGGCTACTGCTACGCAATCCACAGAATCTGAAAACGCCGGAACAACAGGTTCACTTGCAGGATTTGCTGGCGGCCAACCAGGCGTTGATGACGGTCTACTTGATGAAGGCTGAACTCAAAACACTCTGGACGCCGAATACCGCTTGGAGCTGGAGATCGGCCTGGAAGCAATGGTTGCGCCATGCTCATGAAAGCGAAATACCGGCACTGATCCAGTTCGCCAAACGGCTAAAGAGTTACTGGCGGGGCATCGTCAGCCGCGTTCGCTGGC
>NZ_QHHP01000038.1:0-439 GCF_003184125.1 Pseudomonas sp. RW409
CGACATGGCCTGGCGCAGAGAGACAAATGCTTCCCGGCACCACAAGCCGAAGGCTCTATATCCACGGCTTGCCCCGGACCGCAAGCCGCTGGTGCCGACCAGTGGCGCTGCAGGTTTCCTGCGCGCACGTCGCCCCTGTAGCCGCTGCCGAGCCCGCGAGGCTGCGCTCGAGGACGCAGTCCTCGCAAAACCTGAGCACGCGATATGCCTGGAAGAACAGGTTGCCTGGTTTTACGACCGCTTCGCGGCCGATCGCAGCCTCGCGGGCTCGGCAGCGGCTACAGGGCCGCAGCGACAATGCTCGCCATCAGGCCAGGAGATTGCGCAGCGCCAGCAGCAGGAGGAAATGCCCGGGGTACAGGAGATAGGCCCAGCGCCGCATCGGTGGCGGCGAAAAACCGCGCAACCGCCGCAGGATCGCCAGCCCCAGCCACGGCGC
>NZ_QHHP01000039.1:0-353 GCF_003184125.1 Pseudomonas sp. RW409
AGCTCCTCGCAAAACTTGGTTTAACTGCGCCATGATTCGCCAACCGACCCTTGTCGTGGCCTGGATCGGAACCTGCTGGCACGCATCCGCGCACAAAGGGTGCCCAGTGTTTCCCCAGTGGGCTCCGGGGCTGAATACGATCGTCGAGGCGGATGACCGCTATTGCCTGGCAGAGGCAACAGTGGTCATCCGCCTCGACGATCAGGTCGAGCACAAAACGGAAATGAAATTCCGCAGAAGAGAAGGCTCCGAACTCAAGGAGTCCGACCGAGCTACCCGGAGCGAATCGGTCTTGGGTCGCCGTTGGCGATGATCCTGAGGCACTACAGCAGAGAGGGTAGGATCACGTCAAA
>NZ_QHHP01000040.1:0-223751 GCF_003184125.1 Pseudomonas sp. RW409
ATGGATCTGTCAGTGGGGGGCTGCCGGTCGGTACGCCGCCGCCCCTGGCGCAACAGCAGCGGGTCAACAGTCAGCTGCAACGCTCGATGAGCAACCTCAACAACACAGTAGCGGCCATCGCTGCCCAGCAGGCCGCGCAAGCGGCCGGGCGCGCGGCGGCGCTGACCGCTCCGCAGACCCTGCACAACGGCCTGGGGGGCAATGGCCTGAATGTGCTGGTCGGGGCCGACGGCAAGCCGCTGTTCGTCAACGCCGAAGGGCCGGTACAGACCGATACCAACGGCAAGGCGCTGGTGTCGATCAAACAGACCGCCGACAAGGCGATTCTCAACTGGGAAACCTTCAACATCGGCCGTGACACCACTGTCGAGTTCCAGCAGAACGCCGAATGGGCCGTGCTCAACCGCGTCAACAACAGCACCTCGCCGAGCCAGATCCAGGGCGCGCTCAAGGCCGACGGCACGGTGATGATCCTCAACCGTAACGGCGTGGTATTCAGCGGCAGCAGCCAGATCAATGTGCGCAACCTGGTGGCGGCAGCCACCACCATCAGCGACGAGCAGTTCAACAACCGTGGGCTGTTCAGCGCCAGCGACAGCGCGCCGACGTTCAGCGACGCCGCCGGCAAGGTTCTGGTGGAGCAGGGCGCGCAACTGCAGACCCATGTGCCAGGTTCTTCCACCTCCAGCGGCGGTTATGTGTTGTTGCTCGGCAAGGAAGTGGATAACGCAGGTAGCATCAACACCCCGCGAGGCCAGACCGCTCTGGTCGCCGGCGACAGTTTTGTGATCAAGAAAGGCTACAGCACCGACGGTAACCCGACCTCGACCACCCGCGGCAACGAAGTCGTCGCTTCAGGCGGCGGCAAGGTCAGCAACCACGGCTCGATCCAGGCGGCTACCGGCGACATCACCCTGAGTGCCCAGGAGGTGCTGCAAAAAGGCCTGGCCCTGAGCAGCACTTCGGTGGACGCCCGCGGCACCCTGCATCTGAATGCCCGGGGCAGCGACGCCAAGGTCACCCTGGGCGAGGGCAGTGCCAGCGCCATCCTGATCGACAGCAGCACCGCCCTGGACAGCCAGCGGGATGGGCTATTGACGCCAGCCTTGAACCTGGCTGGAAACGCGACGCCGGCTGATACCTATCGTCGCGACCAGTCACTGGTGGAGATCGTCAGTGGCGGCACCGTGGACTTCCAGAGCGGTTCGATCACCCTGGCCACTGGCGGCCAGGTCGCGGTGAATGCCGGGCAGCGCAGCCTGGTGCGCGACGGTGCGGTGATCGATGTGTCGGGGGCGGTGGGCGTCAAGGTGGCGATGGAGTCCAACAGCGTCAAGGTCAATATCCAGGGCAACGAGCAGCGTGATGCCTCGGTCAACCGCGACAGCAAGAACCTCAACAACAACGATGTCTGGGTCGATGCCCGCGAGCTGGTGCTGGTCCCGGCAGGGACCAACGGCTACGCCACGGATCGCTGGTACACCGCTGGCGGCTTGCTGGAGGTGGGCGGTTATCTGGGCACCCAGCCGCACAACGTCGGCGAATGGATGGCCCAGGGCGGCAGCGTACGTCTGAGCGGCAATGAGGTGGTGACTCAGCAGGGTTCGCAGATCAACCTCTCCGGCGGCACCCTGGACGTGCAGGACGGGATGATCCAGCAGACCTGGCTGCGGGCCGCCGATGGCCGGCTGATCGAGCTGTCCAGGGCCCCGGGTGACATTCTCTACAGCGGGCTCTACAAAGGCTTCGAAGAGCACAGCGTGCGCTGGGGCCAGACCGAGTACCACTACAACTCGTTGATTGCTCCCCGCGAGCGCTTGGAGCAAGGCTACAGCGTAGGTCGAGATGCCGGCCGTCTGGAAGTCAGCACCCGCAATGCGGTACTCGAGGGGCAGATCGTCGGTGACACCTTCCAGGGCGACCGCCAGACTCAGGCCCCGCGTCCGGGGCTCGACGGCTACCAGCAGGGACAGAACGCCGTGGCCCGGGGCGGGCAGTTGGTGGTGGGGGCTTATGTGCCTTACTACGTCAAGGACAGCGCCAGCCTGCAGTACGCCCTGGGTGCCGATGCCAATACCGTCAAGCAAGTGGTGCTGGGACAGGCCGCGACGATAGCCAATGGGCTGGACCTGGACACTGTCCTGCCCGATGAGCGCAAGGGCACCTTGTGGCTCGACACCGAGCAGCTCAACGGTTTCAAACTCAGCAGCGTCAAGGTCGCTGCCACCGGCAGCATCCTGGTTGAGGGTGCTTTGGAAGTCAGTCCCGGTGGCGATATCACCCTGTACGGTCCTCAGGTGCAGGTTGATGCCGGCCTGACGGCGCATGGCGGCAATCTGGCCCTGGGCAATGTGCTGCAGCAGATCACCAGCAACGGCAAGCTCGACACCACCCTGGCGGCGACGGGGGGCAAGCGCGCGACGCTGACGGTTGGCAGTGGCGTCCGGCTGGACACCAGCGGCCTGTGGAGCAACCTGTTGCTGGACCCCGCCGATGGCAGTCGCTTGCCTTACCTCAATGGCGGCAGCGTCTCGCTGCGCAGCAGCGCCGATGTCGCACTGGAGAGCGGCAGCCTGATCGACGTGTCATCGGGCGCGACGCTTATGAGCGACGGCAAGACCCGCGCTGGCAAGGGCGGTAATCTCACCCTGGCGGCCAATGCCAACAGCGCAGCGGCCATCGGCACGCTCACCCTGGACGGCGAGCTGCGCGGCCATGGTGTGAACGGTGGCGGCACCTTGAGCCTCCAGAGTGGCAAGGTGCTGATCGGTGAGCGCGCCGCCGATACAGCTGCCGACACCCTGGTGCTGGCCCCGCAGTTCTTCGACAAAGGCTTCGCCGCGTATGACATCACCGGCAACCAGGGCCTGCGGGTGGCCGATGGTGCACAGGTCGAAGTGACCCAACCGGTCTATCTGTTGGGCGATCAGGCCAGGAGCACAGCGACTGGAGCGGACCCGACCTCTGCGTTGGAACACCGGCTTCCCGGGCTTTACCAGGAAGACCCGATCAAGGCTGTACTCAGCCAGCGCCAGGGCGCGAGTATCAGCCTGCGGGCCGGCACCGCGCGCTCGAGCGCGGCGGACATGGCCAGTACCCAGCTGGTGGTGGGCAAGGGCGCGGCCATTAGCGTAGACCCCGGCCAGTCGATCGCCCTGGGCAGTATTGGCCAGTTGACCCTGGACGGTGCATTGAATGCCTGGGGCGGCGCCATCACCTTGAGCGGCATCTCGGTTGCGCCGGATGTGGCCGAAGCCGTCGAGAGCGCCGGTCATGGCCGTTCGATCTGGGTGGGGGAACAGGCGGTGCTCGATGTCGCCGCGCGGGCGGTCACCGCGACCGATGCCCTGCGGCGTCGCTACGGGAAGGTGGACGCAGGTGGCACCATCGTGATCGGTGGGCAAATCGACCCGCAGACCGGCATCGCCAGCGCGGCCAATCAATTTGTGGTGGTGCGTGAAGGCGCGCGCCTGGAGGCTTCCGGTGCCCAAGCCATGGTCGATGTGGCGGGTCAAGGGGCTGTGGCGATTGCCAGCAGTGGCGGCAGTATTTCCCTGGCGTCGAATAACGGCCTGTACCTGGACGGCAGTTTTAACGCCCGCGCGGGTGGCAGCGGTGCGGCCGGCGGCTCGCTGGATGTGGCGCTGGAGGTACCGCTCTACCGCACCAGTGCGTCGCAGCGGGTACGCCAGGCGCGAGAAATGGTGGTTGGCCAGGTCAGCGCCGACAGCCTGTTGCCCAGTGGCGCCGGTCCCGAAACCGTGCAAGACACCCTTGCCTATGGCCATGCCCGGCTGGGGCTGGATAAAGTTCAGGCGGGGGGCTTCGATAACCTGTCGCTGCTCAGCAATGGCCTGATCAGTTTCGACGGCGCGCTGTCGCTGTCTCTGGGGCAGAGCCTGCAGTTGTATGCCGGTGCCCTGGCGTTGAGCGATAGCGCTGCGGCCGGTTCGCGAGTGCAACTGGCCGCACCTTATATACGCTTGGCGGGTGTCGGTGCGGTGGATGCGCCTGACCGCTCGATTCGCCCTACGGTGCAGGGCGGGGTTTCGACCCAGGCTTCAACGGGCAGCCTGTTGGTCACGGCGGGTAACGTACTGGATATCCGCGACGGTGTGAGTATCGGTGCCCATGGCACCACCGCCAGCGGCCTGAGCCAGGCCATCGACCGCCGTGCTTTCGACGACACGCAACTGATCAGCCAGGGCGATATGCGCTTTCTGGCCAGCACCATCGATTTGCGCAACACCAACCTGAGCACCCAGTCCGACTTGCGGCTGGCCGCTGCGCAGATCTACCCGGCCACCGGCGCGGTGGCGCAGGTGCTCGCGGGTTATCGGGGCAATGGCCTGGACTACGATCCAGACCGGACCCTGAGTATCGGGCGCACCGGCAGCGTCGATCCGGCGCAACCCTATTCGGTGTTCGGCAAGCTGACTCTTGGGGCGGCGGTCATCGAGCAGGGCGGCGTGCTGCGGGCGCCCCTGGGCAATATTTCCCTGGGCACCCAGGAGGGGATATTGCGCTACACCAAACAGCTCAACCTGCTGCCGGGCAGCCTGACGTCGGTCAGCGCCGCGGGCCTGACCTTGCCCTATGGCGGCACGGTGGACGGCGTGACCTGGCGTTTCGACGGTAAACAAGTGGACTTGCTGGGCGTGGGCGGCACCAGTTCCAACGCCAACCTGGTGGTGGGCGCGCAGTTGCTGGGGCAGTCGATCGAGGTGCAGCAGGGCGCGGTACTGGACCTCTCCGGCGGCGGCCAGTTGCTGGGTGCGGCATTCGTTTCCGGGCGCGGTGGTTCGACCGATGCGCGCTACAACCCGCTGGTGCAGTTTGGCGCCAATGGTCGCTTCACCTTGCCGGGGCTGGACACCAACCCGGTGTACGCCATCGTGCCCGGAGTCCAGGCGAATGTTGCGCCCAGCGGTGGCGAGGCGGGGGCGACGACGCCCCTGGTGGGCCAGCAGATCAGCATCGACGCAGGCGTCCCCGGCTTGCCGGCGGGCACCTACACCTTGCTGCCTTCGACCTATGCCTTGCTGCCGGGGGCGTTCCGGGTCGAGATCAATGGCTTGGCCGCGCCATTCGGCGCGACCGCGCTGACCCGTGGCACGGTCATGAGCAACGGCTCCTGGTCCAGCGCGGGCCGGCTGTCCATCGCCCAGACCGGGATTCAGGATGCCTTGAGCCGCCAGGTGATCCTGACCCCGGCCGTGGTGCTGCGCAGTTACTCGCAATATAACGAAACCCCGTATGCCGATTTTGTCCGTAGCGATGCCGCGCGCCAGGGAGTGCCTCGCGCAGCGCTGGAGGCCGACGGCAAAACCTTGCGGGTCAGCCTGGTCGCCGGCCAGGGCAATGCCTCCAATGGTTTCGAGTTCGCCGGAGTGGCACGTTCGGCATCGGCCGAAGGCGGTTTTGGCGCGAGCCTGGAGGTAATGTCCGGATCGAGCGGCAGCGGCAGCGCGATCGAGATTCTGCCTGCCGGGGCCACTGCCAACGGCAATGGGGTGTCGTTCCATGCCGATGATCTGAATGCCATTGGTACAGCTCGCATGAGCATTGGCGGAGCACCGAACGTGGTGTATGGCCAAGGTGGCAATTTTGTCCAGTTCGACGCGAACAGTGCCGCTGAGTCGGTGACTCTGCGCCAGGGCGCGACTTTGTCGGCCCCTGAAGTGTTCCTCGTTTCCGGTCGATCCAATGGTGCGATTCAAGTCGAGCAGGGTGCATCGATCAATACCCTGGGGCGTGGCGATGTGGCCTATGACTCCACCGACGGTTTTATCTACCAACCGGGACTTCGCAGCGTGTTGGCCGTCTCCAACGGCGTGCTGCAAATGCTCGCGCCGACCAAGGACGATGCGGGCCGGGGGCCCGGCAGTATCTTGATCGGTGACTGTGTTCAGGCTACTTGCCAGGGCGAAACCACGCTGTACTCCCAGGGCACCATTGCCTTTGCCACCACCAACACCTTCAGGCTGGGTGATGCGGTGCGTTACGGCACCCGTCATCTGGCCCTGGCGGTCGGCGGGGTCAATGTCGGCAGCCCAGAGGCCCTGGCCGCTGCCCAGGCGCGCAATGCCCTGCCGTCGGGGTTGACCCTCAATCAGGACGTCATGAATCGTTTGTTGCGCGGCGATATCGCGAGTGGGGCGCCGGCCCTGGAAACCCTGTCGTTGACCGCCGGCCAGTCATTGAATTTCTACGGCAGCACCACCCTGAGCACCCTGGACAGCAATGGCCAGTCGATGCTCGACAACCTGATGCTCAGTACCCCGGCGATCTACGGCGACGGCGCGGCCGGCGATGTGGCACTGATCCAGACCGGCAACCTGATCTGGAACGGGGCAGCCGGTACGCCCGCTGCGGTGATCGCCAACGGTGCCGGCACCGGCAGCGGCACCCTGGAGATCCAGGCCCGGCGCATCGAATTCGGCTATGGCCCCAACACTCAGCCCGATCCTTTGGCCGACTACGCGCGCCTGGCCCTGGGTTTTGCCAATGTCAATCTCAGCGCCAGCGAGCGCCTGACCGCCAACCATAAGGGCAGCCTGGCGGTCTATCAGTCCCAGGGGGCCTATGAAGCTGGCAAGGGCTTCGTCTACAGCGGCGGCAACCTGAATATCAGCACGCCGTTGCTGACCGGCGAGGCGGGGTCGGTCAACCGCATCACGGCGGGGGGCGACCTGCGGTTGAGTCGCGCACCGGGCCAGCAGGCGGCCTTGCCGGCCATCGACAGCCTTGGCGCTGAAGTGTTGCTGGCCGGCAACAACGTCGAACTGGACAGCGCCGTGGTCCTGCCCAGCGGCAAGCTGACGGTCAATGCCGAGCATGGGTTGAACCTGACCGACCGCGCCCATCTGGACCTGGCCGGGCGCCAGGTCATGTTCAACGAAGTCAGCCAATACAGTTGGGGCGGCGATGTGATTCTGCAAAGCCGCGAGGGCGATATCCGCCAGGCGGCAGGGTCGCTGATCGATCTGTCGGCGCAGAACAACCATGGTGGGAGCCTGAAGGTGGTAGCCGTGGACGAGGGCGGCGGTCAGGTGGATCTACAAGGCCAGCTGCTCGGTGCCAGCTCGGGGCATTACGACGCCGGCGGCACCCTGGTGCCTTACAAGGCTGGCAGCGTCGATATCCGCGCCCAGACCCTGGGGGATTTCGCCGCGCTCAACCAGCGCCTCAACCAGGGCCAGGTGTTCGGCGCCCGCAGTTTCCAGATCAAGCGCGGCGACCTGACGATCGGCAGCGAACTCAAGGCCGGCGAAGTCAACGTTTCCGTGGATAACGGCCAGTTGACGGTGCTGGGTAGCATCGATGCCAGTGGCGAGCGGGTCGGCAGCATTCGCCTGGCTGCCAGCCAGGGCCTGACCCTGGCCGGCAGTGCCTTGCTCGATACCCATGGCACGGCCCTGCGGGTCGACAGCTACGGCAAGATCATCGATTCGCCGAATCGTGCGATGGTCGAACTCAACTCCGGCCTTGGCCAACTGACCCTGGCTGACGGTGCACGCATCGACCTGCGCCACGGCACCTCGGTCGCTGCCGGTACGGCGCCTGGCCAGTACGACGGCCAGGCCCGCGGGACGCTGGAACTCAATGCTCCGCGCCTGGATGCCAGCGACCCGACCCTGGGCGATATCGCCATCGATGCCAGTGGCCGGCTGAACATCCTGGGGGCTCGCTCCATCGCGGTAAACGGCACCGCCCGTTACACCGATGCCCCTGAGGGCACGGCGCCGGCTGCCAGCGGTCGGCCGTACCAGGTGATCGATCAGGCCTACCTGGACGCCAAGCATCAGGACAGCCAGCGCTTTATCGACAATGCCTTGAGCAATGCCAGCCTGATGAATGGCAAGTTGGCTGGCTTGAACAACGCCACCTATGCCGACGCCTTTCACCTGCGCCCGGGGCTGGAGATCGTCACCCAGGGCGATCTGGTGATCAGCGGCGACCTGGATCTCTCCGGTTATCGCTATACCAGTGTCAATCCCCATGCGCAGAAAACCTCGGTGTATGGCTCGGGCGAGCCGGGCAACCTGGTGATTCGCGCCGGTGGCAACCTGGACCTCTACGGCAGCATCAACGACGGTTTTGCACCACCACCGCCGACCCCGGACGATGCCGGCTGGGTGTTGACCCCTGGTCGTCAGGCCTTTGGTGGCGATGTGGTGGTGCCGGGGCCGGGTGTGACGCTGGCGGACGGTAGCCTGTTCCCGGCCGGCAAGACCCTCAACTATGCATTGCCGATCAAACCGGTGCGCCTGGCGCAGGGCACCTTGCTGCCGGTCGAGGCGACCCTGCAGGCACCGCTGGAACTGCCGGCCGGTACGGTGCTGCAAGCGGCCGTGCGCGACAGTGCCGGCAATCAGGTGTATGCCGCCGGTACTCTGATCCGCGAGGCCGTGACCCTGGCCAGCGGCATGACCCTGGACGCTGGCACACGGCTGCCCGCGGCGGCCTCGCTGGGCGCCATGATCTGGCCGGCCGGGGTGCCTTTACCAAGCCGCGACAGCTTTGACTCGAACAATCCGGACGGCGTGCAACTGGCCGGCTCGCTGGCGCTCAAGGTAGGCGCGTTGATTCCGTCGGAAACCGATATCAAGTTGCCGTCCGGGGTGATTTCGGTGCCGCTGCGCACGGTGACCAGTGGGCGCCAGGGCAGCAATTGGGCCGTCGCTTCATTGTTGCCGGAGGGCTCGTTGTCCTGGTCGATGCGCCTGGTTTCGGGGGCTGATACCCAGGCCGCCGACACCCGGGCGATCAAACCGGTGATGGCCGGTGACCTGACCTTGGCCGACACTCATTACGCGGTCTTTGAGGGGCACGAGACCATCATTATTCCGGGGACTCCGGAGCGTCCGGGCGGCGCATGGTTTTGGAGCGACCTGGGGGTGTTGATCGACCCGAGCTTCGTTGAAGGCACACGGGTTTCTCCTGCTGATGAAGGCTGGTGTGTCGATGGCCTGTGCAATCGCTTCAACTACGTCTGGAGTGATCTCGGGGTGTTGATCGACCCTAGTTTTATCGAGGGTACGCCGGTGACGGCGGAGTATGAGTCCTGGTGTTCAGACGGATTGTGTGTCTCGTTGGGCGAAGCCATCCCCGGTACGCCGGAGCAAGTCATCGTCGGCCCGGTGAACAAGGTGGTACCGGTCACCCAGAACTTCAGCGTACTGCGCACCGGTACTGGGGATCTGGACCTGCTGGCGGCGGGTAATGTGGCCATGCAGTCGTCGTATGGCCTGTATACCGCGGGTGCTTCCAGTGCGTCGCGGGCCGGCGACGCAGCGCAGGGTTTTGACCAGCCGCGCAGTCGGACTGCCAATGGTAGCGTGCTCGGCAGTGGTGCCGCGGCTTATGAAGGCCTGGTCAGCGAAGCTTCGGGCAGCCCGTATGCGGCCTGGTATCCAGATCAGGGCGGCAACCTGCTGCTGCGCACGGGGGGAACCCTGACTGGCGACATTCTCAGCAACTACAGTCTTCCGCGTAACGAAAACGCCCGTGCACAACTGCCCAGCGCCAACCTGGCCGACTGGCTATGGCGCCAGGGTAGCGGTGATAGCCAAGGGGTGACGCCGATTCCAACCAGTTGGTGGATCAACTACGGCACTTATGTGCCGGCCAAGGGTGCGGTCAACTCAATCAATCCCGAGAACGAGTTGATCGGGCAGATGCCAATCCTGCTGGGGTTTACCGGTATTGGTACCCTGGGGGGAGGTAACCTGATCGTGGATGTCGGGAGCGATGCCGGTATGCTTGCCCGTCGCGGCAGCGCCGACGGGCAGTCGTCGCCGCGCAGCCAAGGGCTGGTGCTGGCGGTGGGCAGCACTGGACGGGTGGGGGCTGACGGTCGGTTGATCCTGGCCGGTGGTGGCGACCTCGACCTGCGTGTCGGCGGTGATCTCAACCCAGGGCTGACGGCGCGGGCGTCGATCAGAAGCAATAGCGATAGCCTCGAATCGTTTGACTACACCCAGCAGAATCTCAATCTCAACGGTGTCCTGAGTAATCTGCGTGGCGCGCTCAACGTGGAGACCGGTCGGCTTGGCGGTATCGCCTTGAAGTACGGCAGCCTGCCGATTGATAACGACTCCAGTGAGGCGCGAGCGTATGACCCGTTCCAGGCCAGCCTGGGAGCCGCCAGCGGCGGTGTGACCTTGATGTTGGGTGATGCAGCGGCAAACCTCACGACCCGGGGCGATCTGGTGCTGGCGGGCACCGGCGATCCGGGGCGGGTGGCCAGCGAGAACTCCTCAGCCTTCACCTATCAGGGAACGACTTACGGATCGGGTGGCTATGGCTGGTTCTCGCTGTGGACCGATAACACTGCTATCAACCTGTTTTCGGCGGGTGGCAATCTGACCCCAAGCGTGCAAACGGGCGCGCTACGTCCGAACAGCACTATTCCTGTACCTGCATCCGAGCAGAACTACTCCACTACCGACGGCCGTTTTATCTTTCCGTCCCAGTTGACCACAGTGGCCGCCAGCGGCAGCATTTTCCTCGGCTCGTCGGCACTGGGCGCGAGCACCCCAAGCGCTCCCAACTACTCCTTGCTGTTGGCGCCTTCGCATAATGGTCGGCTGGATCTGTTGGCCGGCGATTCGATTTATGCCGGTGGCTACTCGGTCAACCGCTCGGGCGCAGACCTGGATACCTTGCCGACACCGTTCAGACCCGCTTTTGCTGGTTGGGACGCTGCTCGGAATCTCATAGTGAGCAACCTCAGCAGCGACGCCATTGCACCTACGATCAGCGAGCTGTCGCTGTTTGCCTTCGGCGCCAATACTGCCAGTGCCAACAGCGCCATCCAGTCATCACGGCTGTATGCGGCCCAGGGCGATATTGTTGGTTTTCGCGGTGGCGAGATACTGAGTTTCACCAGCGGTTCGCGACTGGGCCAGACTTGGTACGAAGCTGCGGGTCCCGTGTGGATGAAAGCCGGTCGCGATATCGTCAATTCGGGCACAGCCCTGGGGCGCCCGAGCACCATACCGGTAGTCATCGGCAATACCCTGGCCGACAAGACAGGCGCGGGTACCAGCATCGGCAACCTGTTCGTGCAGAATGCCGGGACCGATATTTCCGTGGTTTCCGCTGGCCGCGATCTGCTCTACAGCTCCTTCAACGTCGCCGGCCCCGGCACGCTGGAGATCAGCGCCGGCCGCAATATCCTGATGCAGGACAAGGCCTCGGTGAACAGTCTCGGTCCGGTGGTGGCCGGTGACTCGCGGCCTGGCGCCAGCATCGTCATGCAGGCCGGTGTCGGGGCCGCGGGCCTGGATTACCTGAAGTTCGTCACGCCGTACCTGGACCCGATCAATCAGGCTCAGGCTGGCGTGCCGCTGGCCGAGCAACGGGACAAAGTCGCCAAGACCTATGAAGCCGAACTGTTGAAGTGGCTCAAGGAGCGCTTTGCCTTCGAGGGTTCCAGTGACGAGGCACGGGGCTACTTTGCCAGCTTGCCGGCGGAGCAGCAGCGGGTCTTCGCCCGTCGCGTCTACTTCGAGGAACTGCGTGAGGGCGGCCGCGAGTACAACGATGCAAACGGCCCGCGTTTCGGCAGCTTCCTGCGCAGTCGCAATGCGATCGCTTCCTTGCTGCCAGCCGCCGATGTGGCGGGCAACCCGATCGTTTACGACGGCGACATCACCCTGTATGGCGGCGCGGGTGTACGCACGCTGTTTGGTGGTGACATCCAGATGCTGACCCCGGGCGGGCAACAGGTATTCGGCATCGAAGGCGAGGCGCCGCCGGCCAGTGCCGGGATCATCACCCAGGGTGCCGGCGATATCCAGTTGTACTCCCAAGGCAGCATTTTGTTGGGCCAGAGCCGGGTCATGACCACCTTTGGCGGGGCGATCCTCGGCTGGTCGAACGCTGGCGATATCAACGCTGGGCGTGGTTCCAAGACCACCGTGATCTATACGCCGCCCAAGCGGGTCTACGACAACTGGGGCAACGTCACGCTGTCGTCGAACGTGCCAAGCTCGGGGGCGGGGATCGCCACCCTGGCACCGATTGCCGAAGTGCCTGCCGGGGATATCGACCTGCTGGCGCCACTGGGTACCATCGATGCCGGCGAGGCAGGGATCAGGGTGTCGGGCAACGTCAATATCTTCGCCTTGCAAGTGGTCAACGCGGCAAACATCCAGACCCAGGGCAAGTCATCCGGGATACCGGTAGTGGCGTCGGTCAATACCGGGGCCCTGACGTCGGCCAGTTCGGCGGCGTCGTCGGCGACCCAGGCCGCCGAGGATGTGGCGCGCCAGCAGCAGGCGGCGGCGCGGCAGAATATGCCGTCGGTGTTTAGTGTGCAGGTGTTGAGCTTCGGCCAGGAACGCCTGGCGCCGACCCAGGATGGCGCTAGCCGGGCCAACCCCGGTTACAACCCGGACAGCCCGGTGCAGGTGCTGGGCGCCGGGCCGCTGAGCGATCAGGCGCGGCAGCAGTTGACCGAGGAGGAGCGGCGGCAACTGACCTTATAGGTTCTCTCGTGGTACCAAGCCTCGGGGTGATCGTTGATCACCCCTTTTTTTGCCTGCACCTGTAGGAGCGGCTGGTCACCGCCTTTGCGACGATTCATGGTTTAGGTGGTGGCATTTTAATGTCATTGCGCATTATTCTGCGCCACCCGAATACGCCTGTGGGCGTCGGGCGGCCTTATTTTCTGAATCAGAACTGGATGGATGCCAATGACTGAAGTCGTCATGAAATACCTGAAACTCGCTGGTTTGCTGCTGGCGACCACGACCTTGTTCGGCTGCGCCACCAGCCGTTCGGTGGTAGATATCGACGGGCCTGAAGTGGCCAGCGGCAACGGCCAGAAGGTGGTGATCAACGTGCTCGACGAGCGTCGTTTTGAAGCCGATCCGCGCAGTGCCGACATTCCTTCGCTGAAGAATGGCGAGATCAACGACAAGGCGATCACCGAGCGCGCGATTGCGCGCAAGCGCAATGGCTATGGCATGGGGCTGGGCGATGTGCTGTTGCCGGAGGGCGTCAAGGTCAGCACGCTGATTGCCAAGAGCATCGGCGCAGCCTACGGCAAAGCCGGTTATCAAGTGGTGCCGAGCACCGAGCAGGCGCCGGATGCCAGGACCATCACCGTGCATGTGGTCGAGTTCTGGTCATGGATGTCGCCGGGGGCCTTCTCCGTTGCGGTGAACAACAAATCGCATCTGAAGGTGGACACCGGTAGCGCGTCCTCGCCTGTCGAGGTCAAGACCTTGAAACGCGAAGGCATGCAGATGATTACCGAGGATGACTGGAAACTGATCACCGAGGCTGGCTTGCAGGCCATCAGCGAGTCCATGGCCAAGCAACTCTGAATCCAGGGTTGTTCAACTGCCGGGCGCCCGCATGCTGATGGCCCCCCGGGTGCTTACTTCCCTGACGCTTGCCCTGTAGCCGCTGCCGTAGGCTGCGATAAGGTCCGAAGGACCTTCAGCGGTCTTGAAACCGTCACGGCCATTCGGCCGATCGCAGCCTGCGGCAGCGGCTACAGGTGTGCGGTGTCAGGCCTGCAGGCGCCAGCCCATGACGTCGAGCAGGTCGCAGCTGTCGCGCAGCAGGATGGCGCTGGCGTTGGCCAGGTGTTGCAGGTCGGCGCTGTCGGCGTCTTTCAGGTCGAGGCGGGCGAGGCTTTCCAGCACTTGGGTGACGGCCAGCAGGCGCGCTGCGCTGTTGGCGTGGAGGACGTCGAGCGGGGTGTTCTTGTCGATCAGCAGGCAGGGGATGCTGCAGTCGATGCCGGTAAGGGGGATGTATTGCTGAGTCATTGGTAACGCTCCTTAAGCTATTTGAAATAGCCGCCCGGTATTCGTCGCCAAACAAATGGGGGTGGCAGCTGTACGTGGGTTGGCGAACCGGAAAAAAGCCTAAGAAAAAACCGGCAGACCCTAAGGCCTCCCACGCACAACTGCCATTGAGCTTTTGACGAAGGCATGACTTCGCAAAAAATTAGGCACTGATGCGTGTCTCTTAAGTTTTATTTCCAGGTCGCCAAACCCGGTCGCCTTATGGATGAGCAAGGACTATAGGGCGGGGGCTCGGCAGCAAACAAGTCAGCACTTTCTGCAAGTTGTGTAGGGCCAATCGCTGTCCGTTGCCCGTTGTTTTACGCGGGTTTCAGAGGGGCAACCTTTTCAGGATCGCCTGATTCAGCCGCCTGATCTTCGTCGTTACGTTCGAGGCAAATTCCTCATGGAGAACGTAGCCATGGCCTTTGTCATCAGGGAAGGCGACCCCACCACAACCGGCGGCAAGGTCATTGCCGGATCAGCCACCACCTTTGTCGTGGATCAACGGGTCGCCCGCATTGCCGACCCGGTGTGGTGCCCGGTGTGCCAGACGGTGGGCTATATCGCCGAAGGCCATCACACCTGGGCGGATAACCACCAAGCCACGGCGGTGGAGGGTGGCCTTGTGCAGTGCGGCTGCCCGACCGGGGCCAACCGCCTGATCGCTACTCAGCGGACGGTCTGCTCCGGGAATCAACCGACTATCCCGCTCGACAGCGATTACATCGGGCCCGCGGTGATCAATACCCAGCGCTGGGCCGACGCCATTCATAAGGGGTATCCGCAGAATGAGTTTGCCGATGCGGTGCCGCGGGATCAGGTACGCGGCCTGAGCGTTGCTCACGGCAATATCGTTTCTCCGCCGCTGTCCGTGCAGGACACACAACATCTGGTGGAACCGGGGTTTCATATCGTGCAAACGCCGATGACCCGCGCTGCGCTGGAGACGGTGCTGTTCGGCCAGGCTGATGAGGCTGTGCTGGAGAAATTCCGCCGGCTCAATCCCCAGCTATCGAGTCCTGCCAAGCCTGGGCAACTTGTTGTGCTCAGTCATCCCGACAACTACCAATGCACCCGTGAAGAAGCCTTGCTGATGGAAGCGGCGGAGAAGGTCAGTGCGGCCTTGGCGTCCATGAGCGATGAGGAAGCGGCCTTTATGCTCAAGCACCGGGCGCAGGTTGAGTCGATACTGTCCTATGGTTCGACTGCTTTAGGTGTTAGCACGGCGGCCGTGGGCAACCATATGGACAGCTTGAAAAGAACCTTGCTGGATATCGAAGAACTCCATCAGAAGTTCTTTCTGCGGGATGGGCATTTGCGCAGCGTTGAGTTCTTCAGTGAAAGGAGAAAGCTGTTTGCACAACTGGATACCAACCTGACCTCCATCACGAAAATGAGCATTGCCTTCCCCGATCACCCCAGCCTTAAAAGCGCCTTGGGGATTTCCAGTCGGAGTCTGGTGCATCGCTGGACCCAGGCGGGTGCGGTAGGTCAGATTCCAGGGTACGCCACGCATATTGAGGGTGTTTCCCGAGCCTCCAAGGTACTTAAGTTGGGTGGTTGGCTTGGGACAGCATTGGGCGGTGGAGCGTCTTATGTGAAGGTTCAGGACGTTTGCTCAGCGGGGAATAAGGAGGCTTGTGAGAAAGTACGGTTCACCGAAGCCGGAAGCTTTACGGGCGGGGTAGCAGGTGGAATGTTTGCGGGAATGGCATTAGGTACCGCCGCGACCGGAACTGTTTGTGTGGCCATCGGAGTCCCTACAGGTGGCATCGGTAGCGTGGTGTGCGGCTTGATAGTCATCGGAGGGGGCTCTTATGCGGCAGGGAAACTGGGTGAAGCTGGGGGCGAGAGCATTGGAGAGTTTATATATGAGAAAGGAAAATGAACCTGATTAGCTCCCCACATGATTTTTTTGTTGTTTTATGCATCCTGACTTTTCTTGGAATATTCAGCATGGGTGGTATCTATCTCTATTGGGGGTACACCCGCATGGAGGAAATACTTGGCCACGTTAAAAACTGCAAGGCAATAACCGGGAGCAGGTTCTATCTTCACATGGGTCCTTGGGGAAGGCTGGTAATGGTCGGCATGGTGGCAGGTTTTTTAGCTCGCCCTACTTCCCATGTTAAAAAAGGCATATTGGACGCCAACGAGATAGATACTTTCCCCCAGCCCTTTAAAAGAAGGCTCATCGTATCGCACTATATTATATGGGGGCTTGGGGGAAGCATGCTGTTGTCGGTTAGTGCAATGAAATTAATTGAGTGCTTCACCTGAATACAAAAAGGCCCTTTAAGGGCCTTTTTTATATCCTGCCGTCCCTCTCATATAGCAGCCAGAATTCCCTTCGGTATCCTCATAACGTTGTTGTGCCACTCATGAGGCTTCCATCTGCGCTTGAAGGAAACCAACGAGCGCGGTTGGCATTACGCGTTTGCTTTGGCATGAAGGCCCACCAGTAGGGCCTTCATTCAGGGCTTACATCCGGGCGACGATGATCACATCAGGGCCGGCGACCGCCCGCTACCGGCCACTCGCCAAGGCATAGATCATCCACAATCGCCTTGCCCATCTCGCTGAAGTAATGGGCGGCCCAGGCATAGCGATCGTCCCGCTCTAGAGCGGCATCCTGGGCCAGATACTTGGCATGAAACAGCAATTGCGATACGTGTTCCAAGGCCTCGCGCAGCGGTACATCTGGATTAACCCGGAACAACGGATGCTGGGCCTCGCCGCAAGGAGCAAAGGTGACGGTACCAAGGGTCTTAATAGTCATTGCGCACCTCCGGCTTGGGCCTTGGTGCAAAGGGTGGCGGGGTGAAGATACTGAGTCAAAACGTCCATGGAACTCACTCCTATTTGAGTGCTACCACGTTCGTTCTCAGGCGAAAGGGTGGCAGCTGTGCGCAGGCTGAGAAACCGGGACAATAGGAAACCCGGCAGGTCCGAAGACCTCCCGCGCACAGCCGCCATAACAAGGTGTGCGAGCGCAAAAAAGCGCCAGCAGTCTAATGCATGGTGGCGCCTGTGCGCCTATTGTTTCCACGGGTTCTCAGGCCCGATCGCTGGATTGGCAGCGACGAAAACAGGATAGATCCTGATAAAAAAATCACAAGACACGCATTTAGACCAAAGATTTCAGTAGAGCCCCCCGATGTCGGGAGTTCAAATCGGTCGTGGCCGGCCAACTCAGCGAGCCTGCTGGTCAGGGGCTCTAATTTTGTTGCGCACGTACAGCACCGCCCCACCGGTGGGCGAGCCGCCACGGGTATCCAGGTCGAACCATTTGCTCTGGCTACGGATCAGGCCACTGAGTTTGGTGTGACCGTACAGTCGGGAGTCGAATGCGGGACGCACCTTGCTGATGGTGGTGCCCAACATGGCCAAGGGCGCCCAGCCGTCCTCTTCGGCGATGTCATCGAGAATCTTGGCGATGAACTCCACCGGCACTTTTGCCGGTCGGCTGGAGGCTGAAGCGGCTGGTTGTTTACCCGGCTCCTCAATGGTGTCTGGGGTGGCCTGGGCTTTGTCGCCTTGAGAGGCGGACTCAGTGACGTCCTGGGCCCGGAGAATTTCGGTGTAGATAAACTTGTCGCAGGCCACGACAAAGGGCTTGGGCGTTTTCTCTTCGCCGAAGCCGTATACCGTCATGCCCTCCTCGCGCAGGCGCCCGGCCAGGCGCGTGAAATCGCTGTCGCTGGACACCAGGCAGAAGCCATCAAAACGCCGGGTATAAAGCAGGTCCATGGCGTCGATGATCAACGAACTGTCAGTGGAATTCTTGCCCTTGGTGTAGGAGAACTGCTGGATGGGCTGGATCGAATGCTCCAGCATCAGCTTCTTCCACCCGCCCAATTGCGGCCCGGTCCAGTCGCCATACATGCGCTTCACGCTGGCGATACCGTACTTGGCGATTTCCTCGAACAGCGCCTCGACAATCGACGCCTGGGCGTTGTCGGCGTCGATCAGCACGGCGAGGTGTTTTTGCTGGTTGGAATGCGTGGATTTGATGGCCATGGTTCATCCTTGTGAGCTGGCGACTGGAGTAGAACGTCTTCCTAAACGAGCATGAAGGGCCGGGCCACGGCGTTTGGAGGGGGCCGTAAGCAGAGCGCTGGGGATCGAAGCTACTATTTTGCCATCGCGCCGTCCACCACCGACTACCGGAAGACATTCAAGGACATTTGATATGTTCACGCAGCCAATTGCGGGCTCACAATCCGCCTGCGATATCATCTTTGAATCCATTACCAACAAGCTGGCAAAAACATGAAAAGACTATGTCTGCCTCTGCTGGCTATCGCCTGTTCCTCCTGCGCAAAAGATCATGAGAAACCGCCAGCAGACTTGAATTTCATTTCTGTCGAACGCAAAGCGGATCTTTCGCTGTATATCGTCCGCTACAAATCAAACATCAACCTTCTGGATCTCTACGCAAGAGGTATGGGAGAAGGTATTGCCTCAGCTCAGTTTATTTGTGCATTAGACGGGGACCATGACTTTTCCGTTGAGCATGAAATTGCGCGCTCTGCCTATGGCAGGATTCAGGCTGATGCAGCTCAAACGAATCAACCACCCTCAAACTTTTTCACTGAAGCTTTTTTGAGTGAAACCCTCGACAAAGGACAATCCCGTCGCGACCTCTCTGTCGAAGAATTGAACACCTTGTTAGCCAACAAAAAGACGATTCCGTGCAAAGCACTTATCACCGCCTATGGCTACAAGACCTATTACTCCAACACCCTGCAGTTGCCAGTTGCTGACCTGCTGCGGGAAATCAATAAGCCCACAGCACCATAGCGCCTGCGGACAACGCGCAGTTTTCAGCCCAGACTGCGCGATACCGCTCCCAAACACCCCAAGCACTCGCTGACAATTCTTCGACACTGGCTGCGGTACTATCCCCGCCTCCGTTTGCCGCAAGAGCCTCGAACCTGCATGTCTCAACCGTTGCCATCGACCGCTTCCAGCATCGCCTTGCCCTGCGTCCTCGCCGGCCCCCTGCTGCGCCGCCTGGAACACACGCGGCTGGTGCTGTGGTTGGTAGGCTCTCGTGCGCTGGAGCTGACGTTGCGTTTGCAGGTCGGCAGCGACGCGGAAAGCCGCGATTACCCGCTTACCGCCGAGCAGTGCCAGGTGATCCCGGTAGGGCAGCATGCCTTTATCCACCTGATCGACCTGCCGCTGGACAATCCCCTGCCCTGCGATGTGCCCATCGACTACGACGTGCTGATCAATCATGCCGATGGTTCAAGTTCAGGCATCGCCGAGTGGGCGCCGCATCTGCTCTACGGGCAAAGGCAGCAGCCGGATTTCGTCCTGCACAGCCGCATTCAGCAATTGGTCCACGGCTCGTGCCGCAAGCCCCATCATTCGGCGGACGAGGGTTTGCTCTGTGTCGATAGCCTGCTGGCGGAAACACCCGATCCGCAGCAACGCCCTGCCCTGTTGCTGATGACCGGCGACCAGGTCTACGCCGACGACGTGGCCGGGCCGATGCTGCGGGCGATTCATGCATTGATCGAGCGCCTGGGCTTGTTCGGCGAGCACCTGGAAGGCGCGGTGGTGAGCGACAGCGCCGCGCTTTATCAGCACCGCGCCAGCTATTACCAACGCGCCGAATTACTGCCGGCGCTGAAAAGCAACGAGACCCTGCGCGAGCGTTTCTTTGGCGGGGTGAAAAAGCCGATCTTCACCAGCAGCAGCGCCGACAACCATTTGGTGACCTTCGCCGAGGTCATGGCCATGTACCTGCTGGTCTGGTCGCCGGTGACCTGGAGTCTGATCGATCCACGCCCGCCGCAGCTCGCAGCCAAGGAGCAACAGCGCTACCAGCGCGAGCAGCTGCGGATCGAGGCGTTCGCCAAGGGCCTGGGTGGTGTGGCGCGGGTGTTCGCCCACCTGCCAAGCCTGATGATCTTCGACGACCACGACATCACCGACGACTGGAATCTCAGCGCCCAGTGGGAAGAAACCGCCTACGGCCACCCGTTTTCCAAACGCATCATCGGCAACGCGCTGATCGCCTACATGCTGTGCCAGGGCTGGGGCAACAACCCGGATGCCTTCGCCACGCCGCTGCAACACACCCGCGCCCTGAGTGCCGAGGCCCAGGGCGATGCGCTCTACCTCGACAGCGCCATCCAGGACACTTTGATCGACGAACTGCTGCGCTTCCAGCAATGGCAATACACCCTGCCCACCACCCCGGCGCTGGTGGTGCTGGACACCCGCACCCGACGCTGGCGCAGCGAGTTCAACCTGGCGCAGCCCTCGGGCCTGCTCGACTGGGAAGCCCTGAGCGAGCTGCAACATGAACTGCTGGATCACCCATCGGCGATCATCGTTTCCCCGGCGCCGGTGTTCGGCGTCAAGCTGATCGAGACGGTGCAGAAGGTCTTCAGCTGGTGCGGTCACCCACTGCTGGTGGACGCGGAAAACTGGATGGCCCACCGCGGCGCGGCCCAGGTCATCCTGAATATCTTCCGCCACTCGCGTACCCCGGGTAACTACGTGATCCTCTCCGGCGACGTGCACTATTCCTTCGTCTACGAAGTGCTGATCCGCCACCGCAAGGGCGGCCCAAAGATCTGGCAGATCACCAGCAGCGGCATCAAGAACGAGTTCCCGCCGACCCTGCTGGAATGGTTCGACCGCCTCAATCGCTGGCTGTATTCGCCGCGCTCACCCTTGAACTGGTTCACCCGCCGCCGGCTGATGCGCGTGGTGCCCTACAGCCCCGAACATCGCGAAGCCGGCGAACGGCTGTGGAACTCGGCGGGCATTGGCCAGGTGTTCTTCAACGACCACGGCCAGCCCCGGGAGATCTACCAGCACAACGCCAATGGCGCGCCGAAAACCCGGATGCTGGCGCCGGATGAGGACTGAACCCCACCGAGCGATTCGTGACAACGGATTCGCTCGGACGCGCTATGGTTCAGCAGGTTGATCGCACCACCCAATCAGCTCTTCAAAGGCCCCTTCATCCCCATGTTCGAACACCTCGACCTGCACGCCCTGCTTGTGACCTATGGCTATTGGGTGATTGTCCTCGGCTGCCTGCTGGAAGGCGAAACCGTGCTGATCCTGGGTGGTATGGCGGCGCATCAGCAGGTACTGGACCTGTGGGCGGTGATTGCCGTGGCGACGGTCAGCGGGATGTTCGGCGACCAGTTGCTGTTCTGGAGCGGGCTGCATTTCGGTGGGCGCTTGTTGCCGCGCCTGAAGGGCCAGCAGGCCGCCATCGAGCGGGTGACCGGGTTGATCCGGCGTTATCCCTCGACCTCGGTGCTGGCGGTGCGTTTCATGTATGGCATGCGCTGGGTCGGCCCGGTGGTGATCGGCGCCAGCGGCCTGTCGCCGCTGCGCTTCACCTTGCTGAACATGCTCGGCGCGCTGCTCTGGGCCACGCTGTTCGTCTGCGGCGGCTACTGGGCCGGCGATGCGCTGGAACATCTGTTCGGCGACTTGAAGCCTTATCGCCTGCCGATTGTCCTCGGTGTCGTGGTGCTGGTGGTGGCGGTCGCACTGTTTCGCCAACGCCGGGCCAGAAGCAGAAACGTCGCGCCACTGAACGACTGATCCAGCCTCCACCCCAACATCCAGAATTTTCATACTGACCCCCGCACTTTATTTCGTTTGCGACCCAACCCCGCTCTTGGCTTAGATAGCCGCCATGTTCCAGGTAGCCAGAGCCCTTAGCCCATGAGCAGCGAAAGCATCAGCCAGTCGATTTCCATCGTTCACCCCATCCGCCTGAGCCATGGCAAGAATGCCGAGGTGTGGGACGAGAACGGCAAGCGCTACATCGATTTCGTCGGCGGGATCGGCGTGCTCAACCTGGGGCATTGCCATCCGCGGGTGGTGGCGGCGATTCAGCAGCAGGCCACTCGGCTGACCCACTACGCGTTCAACGCGGCGCCCCACGGCCCCTATGTCGAGTTCATCGAGCGGCTGGCGCGTTTCATGCCCTTGAGTTACCCGGTCAGCGGCATGCTCACCAACAGCGGCGCGGAAGCGGCGGAGAACGCCTTGAAGATCGTCCGTGGCGCCACCGGGCGCACCGCGGTGATCGCCTTCGACGGCGGCTTCCATGGCCGCACCCTGGCCACCCTCAACCTCAATGGCAAGGTCGCGCCCTACAAGCAGAAGATCGGCGTGCTGCCCGGCCCGGTGTATCACCTGCCCTACCCGAGCGCGGACAACGGCGTGACCTGCGAGGAGGCGCTGAAGGCCATGGACCGGCTGTTCAGCGTGGAGATCGACGTTGCCGAAGTGGCCTGTTTCATCGTCGAACCGGTGCAGGGCGAGGCTGGTTTCCTGGCCCTGGACGTCGAGTTCGCCCGCGCCCTGCGGCGCTTCTGCGATGAACGAGGCATCCTGCTGATCGCCGATGAAATCCAGTCCGGCTTCGGTCGCACCGGCCAGCGCTTCGCCTTCACCCGGCTGGGGATCGAGCCGGACCTGGTGCTGCTGGGCAAAAGCATTGGCGGCGGTGTGCCCCTGGGCGCGGTGGTCGGGCGCAAAGCGCTGCTGGACAACCTGCCCAAGGGCGGCCTGGGCGGCACCTATTCCGGCAACCCCATCGCCTGCGCGGCGGCCCTGGCGACCCTGGACGAGATGAGCGATCACAACCTGCAAACCTGGGGCGAGTGCCAGGAGCAAGCCATCGTCAGCCGCTACCAGCGCTGGCAGGCCGAGCACCTGACGCCTTATCTCGGGCGCCTGACCGGGGTCGGCGCCATGCGTGGCATCGAACTGGTCAAGGCCGACGGCTCGCCGGCCCCGGAGCAACTGAGCGCACTGCTCAGCGCCGCGCGGGACGCCGGCCTACTGTTGATGCCCAGCGGCAAATCGCGGCACATCGTCCGCCTGCTGGCGCCGCTGACCATTGAACTCGAGGTGCTGGAAGAAGGGCTGGATATTCTGGAGGACTGCCTGGCGCGGTTGGCATAACACCAGATATTTGCGCAAAAGCCGCTCGCCATGGACACTGGCGCGCCTCATGCCATCGACAAGGAAGCGCGACATGCAGTGTCCCAGCAACAGAAAACGGCTCATGGCCGGCAATACAGTGAGCTACAGCCGCAGCGAGCAAGACTCATGAAGCAGAACCTTCCCTATGTGCTGGTATGCCTGCTGCTGATGCCGCTGTATTACTGGATGAAGCCTTACCCGCTGAGGAAGTGGACAGGCCTGGCCCTGAGCCTGGCCGGGCTGCTATGGATACTGTTCTTGCCGTCGATGCTGGGCGACCTCGATGCCGGGCTGATTGCCGTGGCGCTGGAGGCCATGGGCAGCTCGCTGTTTTTCAGCCGGCGCCGCTACCAGGACCACAGCTGAGGCGCTGCACTACAAGCCGAATACCCGCCGCGCATTGCCATGCAGGAACTTGTCCCGCACCGGCTCCGGCAACTCCAGGGCCTGGACCTGCTGCATGCATTTATCGAACGGCAACTGCGGGAAGTTGCTGCCGAACAGCACTTTGTCCTGCCCGTAGGTGCGCATGAAATGCAGCAACTGCGGCGGGTAATAAGCTGGCAGGTAGGCCGAGGTGTCGATGTAGATATTGTCGTGCTTCCAGGCCAGGCCGATCATCTCGTCGGTCCAGGGGTGGCCGATGTGCCCGGCGACAATTCGCAGTTGCGGGAAGTCCAGCGCCACCTCATCCAGATAAGGCACCGGCCGCCCGGTTTCCGAAGGCATCAGCGGGCCGGTGTGGCCGACCTGGGTGCAGAAGGGAATGCCCAGCTCCACGCACTTGGCGTACAGCGGGTAGTACAGGCGGTGGTTGGGCGGCAGTTTCCACAGCCAGGGCACAATGCGCAGGGCCTTGCAGCCCAGCTCGCCCACCGCCCGCTGCAGCTCGGCCAGCGCCGCCATCGGCCGGCTCAGGTCCACCGTGGCCACGCCGACAAAACGCTCGGGATAAGCCCGGGTGTAGGCGGCGATTTCATCGTTGCTGAACACCCAGCGCTCCGGCCGGCACCAGGCCGCCAGCATCAGTTTCTCCACCCCGGCCTGGTCCATCAGCTCGACGGTCTGCTCGATGCTCAGCGGCTGGTCCAGCAAATGCGCGGAACCTGACTTCTCGAACAGCCGCGCCACCTCCGGCAGCAACTGCCGTGCCCGGCCATTGGCCGGTTGTGCCCATGCGTCGATTGCCCCCTTCATGAGAGCGATCCCCCTCTGCTGACCGTGATTCAGGCGACGAGGGCCCAGGCTACGTCCGCGCCATGACAGCGACAATGTTCGCAGCGCTCGGCGGCGTTGACCGATCCGCCCAGGTTCGGCGCCCGTCCTTCACCTGGTTCTGCCTCCCTCCTTTCCCCCTCCCTGCCCCTCGGACCGACCAACGGTTCCAAGCGCGCATTTTGCTGGCATCGTCGCTGATCAGGCCGAAAAACAAACTTCTGGAAACATAACTAGCTGAAACGTATCAGCTCCAGCAAAAACGGCAATTATGCATAAATGCAAATTTATCCTTGACCCGAAAAATCGCCTCGCTTAAGGTGAAATTACTGTATGCACATACAGTATTTTTGATAAGCGAATCCATTCACGGACGAGGTATTACCTATGAAAAGCAACACTGAAAAATTCGGCAAGGCACCCCATCAACCCAGCCTCTGGACTCGGGCCGATGCGCTGAAAGTCCATGCGGACGATCCCACCACGACCCAACCATTGGTCAGTGCGGATTTCCCGGTATTGAGCAACGAGGTGTTCATCTGGGACACCATGCCGTTGCGCGACCTGGACGGAAACATAACCTCCGTCGATGGCTGGTCGGTGATCTTCACCCTGACTGCGGATCGTCATCCGAACGACCCGGAGTACATCGACGAAAACGGCAACTACGACATCACCCGCGACTGGAACGACCGCCACGGCCGGGCAAAGATGTACTACTGGTTCTCCCGTACCGGCAAGGACTGGAAACTCGGTGGCCGGGTAATGGCCGAAGGGGTTTCGCCGACCGCTCGCGAATGGGCCGGCACGCCGATCCTGTTGAACGAACAGGGTGATGTGGACCTGTATTACACCGCTGTCACTCCGGGCGCGACCATCGTCAAGGTGCGTGGCCGGGTGGTGACGACCGAGCATGGCGTCAGCATGGTCGGCTTCGAGAAGGTCAAGCCGCTGTTCGAGGCCGACGGCAAGATGTACCAGACCGAAGCGCAGAACCCCTTCTGGGGCTTCCGCGATCCATGGCCGTTCCGCGACCCCAACGACGGCAAGCTGTACATGCTGTTCGAAGGCAACGTGGCCGGTGAACGCGGCTCGCACAAGGTCGGGAAAGCGGAAATCGGCGACGTACCGCCAGGTTATGAAGACGTCGGCAACTCGCGCTTCCAGACTGCCTGTGTCGGTATCGCCGTGGCCCGCGACGAAGACGGCGACGACTGGGAAATGCTGCCGCCGCTGCTGACCGCGGTCGGCGTCAACGACCAGACCGAACGCCCGCACTTCGTGTTCCAGGACGGCAAGTACTACCTGTTCACCATCAGCCACACCTTCACCTATGCCGACGGTGTGACCGGGCCAGACGGGGTGTACGGTTTTGTTGCCGATTCGCTGTTCGGCCCCTACGTGCCGTTGAACGGTTCCGGCCTGGTGCTGGGCAACCCGTCTTCCCAGCCGTTCCAGACCTACTCGCACTGTGTGATGCCCAACGGCCTGGTGACCTCCTTCATCGACAGCGTACCGACCGACGAAAGCGGCACGCAGATTCGTATCGGCGGTACCGAAGCGCCGACGGTGGAGATCAAGATCAAAGGGCAGCAGACGTTCGTGGTGGCCGAGTACGACTACGGTTACATCCCGCCGATGCTCGATGTAACGCTCAAGTAATAGCGACACAGGGCGCTCAGGCAGCGGGCTCGAGTTCGATGAAGAACCCGTTGTGGATATGATCGAGATATCCCGCCTGGCTCACTGCGACTTTGCTCAGGAGCTTCATTGAACAATGCGTAGTACCAACCCTTCGCAACTGGCTACACGGATGTAGCCAGTTCTGCTCCTGCTTGCGGAAATCGCAGCAGCCTCCTCCTCTCTCCGGCCAGCAGTGGCCTTCCCGGGGTCAGCTCCCGGTCTTGACCTTGCTCCACACCCGGGTACGCACCCGTTCCATTTTCAGCGGCAGCGGCTCCAGCGGGAACAGCGTGGCCATCACTTCTGCAGACGGATAGACCCCAGGGTTGTCGCGGATCTTCTGGGCCACCAGCGCCGTGGCATCGCGGTTGGCGTTGGGGTAGCCCAGGTAGTCGGAAGACTGGGCAATCACTTGCGGGCGCAGCAGGTAATCGATGAACTTCAGGCCGTCCTGGGGATGCGGCGCATCCTTGAGCAGCACCAGGTTTTCCACCCAGACCGGCCCGCCTTCGCGGGGAATGCTGTAGACCAGACGGCGGCCGTTGTTGGCCTTCTGCGAGGCGACCTGGGCATCGAACACTCCGCCGCTCCAGCCCAGCACCACACAGATGTTGCCGTTGGCCAGGTCAGTGATGAATTTCGACGAATCAAAGTAGCGGATATGCGGCCGGACCTTGAGCAGCAAGGCCTCGGCCTTCTTGTAGTCCTCGGGGTTCTGGCTGTTGTAGGGCAGGCCCAGGTAATGCAGGGCGATGGGGATGATTTCACTCGGAGCATCGAGCATGGCGACACCACACTGGCTGAGCTTGGCCAGGTTCTCTTCCTTGAAGATCAGGTCCAAGGAATCCACCGGTGCCTGGTCGCCGAGCAGCGCCTTGACCTTGTCGGCGTCGTAGCCGATGCCCGTGGTGCCCCACAGGTAGGGCGCGGCGAAGCGGTTGCCGGGGTCGTTGCTCTGCACCTTGGCCAGCATCTCGGGGTCCAGGTGCGACCAGTTGCCAAGCTGGCTGCGGTCCAGTTCCTGGAGCACCCCGGCCTTGATCAGGTTCGGCAGCAGGTCGCTGCTGGCCACCACCACGTCATAGCCGCTGCGCCCGGCCATCAGCTTGCTTTGCATCACGTCGCTGTTGTCGAAAGTGTCCTGCAGCACGCTGATGCCGGTTTCCTTGTGGAACTGCCCGGGCGTGTCCGGGGCGATGTAGTCGTACCAGTTGTAGAAATGCACGCTCGGTTCGGCGGCCTGGGCCGTAGCGAAACCGAACAGTGCGGCCAGGGCCAGGGGCAAACAGCGGATAGCTTTCATCTGAGGACTCCGAGCGTTGGCACCCGTCCAAGGGACGTGCGCCTCGCCTGCTGATTATGGGTTGTTATGGCAGGGCCGAAAGCGGCGGAAAAACAGCGATGAGGTTTAAGGAATCAACAGTTCGCGACGGCCATCGGCGTGCTCGACGTATTCGCCGGACAGTTGCAGGCGCCGGTCATGCAGGTAGTCGTAATCGCGGCGGGCGGCCTTGAGTTGCCCGAGGTCGAGCTCCACCACCTGCCGGCACTCGTCGCGGCCGGCCTCGAACAGCAGCCGGCCGAAGGGATCGACCAGCGCACTACCGCCGGCGAACACCAGGCCGTCGGTGCCGTCGCCGACCCGGTTCACCATCACCGCGAAGGCCTGGTTCTCCTGGGCACGGGCCATGATCGCGGTGCGATGCACCGGGCCGTAGGGGTCCATGTTGCCGTTGCTCACCAGGATCAGTTCGGCGCCCAGTTGGCCGAGGGCGCGGGCGCTTTCCGGCAGTTCGATGTCGTAGCAGATCAGCAGGCCGACCCGCACGCCCCGCCAGAACACGGTGCTGTAGCGGTCGCCGGGCTGGAACAGGCCGCGCTCGTCGGGCCACAGATGGGTCTTGCGGTAACTCGTCGCCACCCCTTCGGGGGTCACCAGCAGCGAGGTGTTGTAGTAGTGGCCGGCGGCTTTTTCGGCAATGCCGACCACCACCGCGACCCCCTTGGCGCGCACCGCCCGCAACACGGCCTGGATACTCGGCCCGTCCAATGGCTCGGCGACATCGGCCAGTTGCTGCGGGTTGGCGAAACCGCTGATCTGGGTTTCCGGGAACACCAGCAGGTCGATGTCGTCGTCACAGTCGGCAATGCCCCGCAGGACCCGCTCGAGGTTGTAGGCCGTGTCGCCGTCACGGCCGGCCAGTTGCATCAGTTCAATCTTCATCGCGGATCCTTTGAAGTGTCGGCAGGTCTCCGAACGCCGCATGAGCGGCACCCGCCAGGGCTGGTGGCGAGTATGGAGGGCGCGCAGCCGTGTGGTAATCACTTCAATGGAGTACCCCGCCAGGGTTAGTTGGCGGGTCGAGTCAGCGCCAGACTGAAGGGCTCAGGCATGACCCGGTGGCTGGCGTGAAGCCGTCGGGGCTTTCAGCGCGCACCAGGTCCACAGCGCGCTGCACAGGTCCGGCAAGGCCAGCAGCAACAGCACCGGCGATATCAGCCCGGCGGCGACGAAGGCGGCAAAAAACACCGGCACCGACAGGCGGATCGCCACGGTCAGGGCCATGAATTCGCGCCGCTCGGTGTAGCCGGCCCAGACGTAATAGACCCCCAGGTACAGCGCCAGCTGGCCCATCACCCGGATCCACACCTCGTCGGTCAGGGCAAAACCGAACAACGGCAGCAGCAGGTTAGGCGCCAGCACCAGCGCGGCGCCCAGCAACAACATGTACAGGCCGAACAGAAACACGCTCTTGCCCGGATGGCTCATGGTTTTACTCCTTGGGGATGCGACGTCAGCCGATAGGCCTCGGCATCGAAATAACGGGTCTGCTGGCGGAACTGCCAGCTGAACCCCGGCCACAGGGCGACGTTGCGCCCGCTGTGAGGGTCGACGTACCAGCTCTGGCAACTGCCGACGCTCCACACCGCGCCGCGCAGCCTGCGGCGCAGGCCCTGGTTGAAGCGCGCCTGGGCCTGCGGATCGACATCGACACTGGTCACACCCAGGCGTTGCAGGGTGTCCAGGGCGCCGAGGATGTAGGCGATCTGCGACTCGATCATGTAGACGATGGAGTTGTGCCCCAGGCCGGTGTTGGGCCCCATCAGCAGAAACAGATTGGGAAAGCCGCTGACCGTGGTGCCCTTGTAGGCTTCGCTGCCCTGCCGCCAGGTATCGACGATGTCCACCCCGCCGCGCCCGAGGATCATCCCCGCCGGAAATGGCGTGCGCGCCTTGAAGCCGGTGCCGAAGATCAGCGCATCCAGGGCATGGCGCTGGCCGTCGACGGTGATCAGCGCGTCCTCGGTGACTTCACGGATACCGCTGGTGACCAACCGGGTGTTGGCCTGGGCCAGGGCCGGGAAGTAGTCGTTGGACAGCAGGATGCGCTTGCAGCCGATGGCGTAGTCCGGGGTCAGGCGCCGGCGCAGTTCCGGGTCCTTGACCTGGCGCCGCAGCAGGTTGAGCGCCAGCCATTGGTGCAAGGCCATCAGCCGCGGGTTGAACACGAAACCGAACACCCGGGTTTCATGGGCGGTGTAGATCAGCCCGCGCAACAGCCGCTGCATAGCGGGAAAACGCCGCAGCAGGCGCTGGCCGCTAGTGGAAAAGGCCCGGTCCGGCTTGGGGATGATCCACGGCGGCGTGCGCTGGAACACCGCCAGGCTGGCCACTTGCGGCTGGATCAGCGGCACGAACTGGATCGCCGACGCGCCGGTGCCGATCACCCCGACCCGCTTGCCGGCCAGGACGTACTCATGGTCCCACTGCTGGGAATGAAAGACCCGGCCCTTGAAGCGCTCCAGCCCCGGCAGCTGGGGATAATCCGGGGTCGACAAGGCCCCGGTGCCAGCCACCACCACCTGGGCAAAACGCACGCCGCCACGGGCATCGGTCACCTGCCACAGCGCGCGCTCTTCCAGCCAGCGCAGGCCGCTGACCGCGGTGTTGAAGCAGCAGTGTTGCAGCACCTGATACTTGTCGGCGCAGTGCCTGAGGTAATCGCGGATCTCCGGCTGCGGCGAAAAGCGCCGCGACCAGTCGGGGTTGGGCTCGAAGGAAAACGAATAGAGATGGGAAGGAATGTCGCAGGCACAGCCGGGGTACTGGTTGACCCACCAGGTGCCGCCGACGCCGGCTTCCTGTTCAAGGATCAGGAAGTCCTGCTCGCCGCGCTGGCGCAGGTTGATCGCCATGCCGATGCCGGAGAAGCCGGCGCCGATGATCAACACCCGATAGACCCGCGCCGGATCGGCCTGCTCCTGAAGTAGCGCACTCATGTTCCTGACTCCTGGCGGCACAAACGCCGGGCGTGACCGTCCGCAGCGCATGCACTGTTTATTTTAAACCTCTGTGGATCGAGGGCCGCCCGCCGGCCCGGGCGGCTAAATCGACTCGGCGTGCAGCCGGCTGGTCCGGTGCGCCAGGTTCTCCAGCGCCTGCGGGTCGAGCTCGGCGGCGATCACCAGGGCCTGGCGGCGCAGGGTTTGCAGCGGCGTGCGGCGGCCGAACACACCGGTGAAGTGCATGAACATGCGCATCCCGAAACCCAGCCCATCGCCCCTTTGCCGCGGCACCAGATGCAGGTGGGCATGGGGGATGTGCTGGTTGGTGGCCTTGCCGTCGTTGACGATCAGGTGCGTGCCTTCCACCCCGAAGCCGGCGCGACGCTGGGCGGCCAGCAAGGTATCGAACACCTGGTACAGGTGCTGGCGGATGACCGTGGGCAGTTGCTCGAGTTTTTCCACATGGGCCAGCGGGATCAGCAGCACGTGGCCCTGCCCCAGCGGGTGTACGTCCATGAAGGCCATGCAGTGGGTGTCGCGATAGACCAGGGCGCTGGGCAATTCGCCGGCTGCGATCTGGCAGAAAATACAGGTCATCCGTGAATCCTCGGTGGGTGGCGCTCCTTCGGGCGCTGTAAATGTAGCTCACGCCGCTCGCCGAGGTTCGGCGGAAGTTGTTACCGGACGTCGCGCGAACATCCGCGCCAGCAGCCAGCGGTCGCGCAGGTAGGGCTTGTTGTCCAGCAGCGCCGCCAGCCGTGGCAGGTTGACGAAGGGCACACCGGGGTAGATGTGATGCTCGACGTGGTAGTTGATGTTGGCCCACAGCAGGCCGATCAGCCGGTCGCTGACGGTCACGGTGTTCTTCGCCAGGTCCAGGCGCTGCGGGTCGCCGACCTCCAGGGTGGCCATGGGGAAGTGCTCGTAGCCCCGGGAAATCGGGTTGATCACCAGCGCCAGCAATAGCAGCGGCACGATGAAGATCAGCACGAACTGCAGCATCAGCCCCTGGCTGTAGCACCAGGCGCCGATCGCCGCCATCGACAGCAGATTGAACGCCAGCTCGCGCAGCACCCGGTTGCGCACTGCCTTGCCGTAGCGCACCAGGGAAAAGTAGATGAAGCGCGGCACGAACACGGCGATGCGCAGGAACATCCACTTCACCCCGCCGGTGTAGTTCCAGTCGTCGGGGTCCTTGTGCGGATCGCCCAGATAGCGGTGATGGTACTTGTGGCATTCGGTGAAGGAGGAAAACGGGAACACGATGAACCAGGCCATGAAGCGCCCGACCCACAGGTTCAGCGCCGCCGACCGAAAGCCGCTGGCATGCCCGCAATCGTGTTGCAGCACGGTGAAGGCATGCAGCTGATTGCCCAGCACCAGCACCGCCAGTGCCAGGCCCCAGGGGTTGTCGCCGAGCAGGATGTACAGCGCCGCCGCGCACCAGACCAGCAGGTGCAACAACGACCAGAGCGTGAACTTCAGCGGTTGCGGCTGCATCAGTGCCTGCAACTGGGCCTGGCGCTCGCGGTCGACCCGCAGTTCGGCGCGCTTGGCCAACCGCAACTGGTCTTCGGCGGCATGGTGGGTTGAATGACTCATGAATTGACCTTCCTCTGTCTGTATCGCTAATCGACTTGCAGGCGCACGTCGTCCGTCAATGGATAGCCCACGCACAACAGTGCCTGGCCTCGGTTCAGTTCGTCCGCCGACAGCCCGTGGTCTTCGCGCATGCGCACTTGCCCCGTCAGCCGGGTGCAGACGCAGGCGGTGCAGAAACCGCTGCGGCAGGAAAACGGTGGCTGCACGCCGCTGGCCAGGGCCGCGTCGAGCAGGGTCTGGCCTGGGGCAACGGTGAAGTTGAACGTCTGGCCCTGCATCAGCAGCTCCACGCGTTTTTCCGTGTCGCCGCTGGCCACTGGCGCCTTGGCCGGGGTGAAACGCTCCTGGTGCACACGTTCCGGGGCAATGCCCAGGGCCTCCAGGGCGGCGGTCACCTCATCCATCATGCCGCTGGGGCCACAGCTGTAGTATTCGCGGGCCTGCGGGCCGGGCAGCGCGCCGAGAATGTCCATCACCCGCTCGCGGGTCAGGCGCCCTTCGTGAGCCCCCGGGGTGTCTGGCCGCGACAGCACATGCACCAGCTGCAAACGCTCGCCGAAGGTCTGCCGCAACTGGTCGAGCTTGTCGCGGAAGATCACCGACTCCCGATTGCGGTTGCCGTAGATCAGCGACACCTGCGAGTCCGGCTCGAAGTGCAGCGCCGACTTGAGGATCGAGAAGATCGGCGTGATCCCGCTGCCCGCCGCCAGCAGCACCAAGTGCCGCCCCCTACCCGGCTGCGGAGCGAAGGTGAAGCGGCCGTGGGTGCCGAGGGTCTGCACCGCGTCGCCGGCGCTCAGCTCCTGCACCAGGCGATTGGAGACCTTGCCGCCGGCCACCCGCTTGACGGTGATCGACAGGGTCTTGTCCAGCCCCGGCGTGCTGCTGATGGAATAGGCACGGCAGCCCTTGGTCCCGTCGACGTCGACCTCCAGGGTCAGGTATTGCCCGGCGCTGTAGCGGACTTTGCGCAGCAGCGGCTGCTTGAGGTGAATGGTCACCGCGTCGTCGGTTTCCCGTTCGATGGCGGCGACTTTCAAGGTCAGGGGACGGTTCATGGCTGGCCCAGGGCGCTGTGCGCAGGTGTGGATTCGTGGGCGTCGTGCGCTGTGCCGAGGCGCCGTTGATGGGCGTGCTCATGGGCCGAGATGGGCGCCGGCAGCACCCGGTATTGCAGCAGGCGGACTTTCTCTGCGTGGTCCAGCGGCTGCCACCAGTCCAGCTTGTCCGCCAGCGCATCGAAGCGGCGCAGCATCAGCAGCACGAACAGGCCGAACACGCTGAGGTCGCGAAACACCATGGAGCCGGCGGCCGCCAGTTCCGGCTTGAGCCGCTCGAACAGCGCCGGGCTCTCCGACCAGTGGCCGACGGCCCAGTGATGGTGGCAGGCGTGGTAACCCTCGTTGAGGATATTCACCGGCGTTTCCAGCAGGGTCACGGTGTTGTACATCCAGTCCCTGGGGTCTTCCTGGCCGCCGTAGAAGGCGTGCTGGCTCCAGTGGATGACGCCCATCAGGAAGTTGCTCGCGCACCAGGGCACCAGCATGTAGAACACGGCGATCGGCAGGCTGTAGAACGCCAGCGCGACGAACAGCCCGCCATGCACCAGGTTGCCCATGACCATGGCCCGGGCCTGGCTGCGCTTGCGCTTGCTCTTGAAGTACAGCCAGGGCGAAACCATGAACTGCTGGTACATCACCTCGCGCACCATGTAGACGGCGAAATCCCAGGCGCTGGCATGGTCGTAGCGTGCGGTGGCGTAGACATCCAGCGGCCCGGCGTTCTCCCGGTGATGCTGTTGCAAATGCGCCGCCGCGTGGGGGATCAGGCCCATGGGAATGGCGAAGAACATGTACAGGAAGGAGTTGCCGACCCAGCGATCCAGCAGGCTCGAACGCTTGAAGATACCGCCTGGCACGTGGCCTTCCTGATGCATGGCGCTGAAGGAGCGGACGAAGCCGCGGATGTTCGGGCCGTAGACGAAGGCGTAGAACAGCAGCACCAGCAGCCAGGAGATTTCCTTGAGCCACAATTGGGCGATGAACACCGGCCCGGCGGTCAGGCCCAGGCTGATGGCGGCGGCGAGGATCGGCTCGTCCCGCGGGTCCTTGAGCAAGCGCTCGGCCAGTGGCTGCAACAAGCGGTGATAGCTCGTCACCAGCCAGCCGCCCAGGGCCTTCATTCCCGGCAACCACGACAACACCCGGCGCCCGGCCTGCAAGGTGCACGACAGGGCCAGAATCACGACGATGGCCGCGGTGTTGAACACCAGCAGCAGACTGAACAGCGGAACAGCCAGGCAGTGAAACCCGCGACCGACATTGGCCGGGCGCGGCGGATAGAGAAAATCGCTACTCATGCTTCTACTCCATTAGGCATGTTGCCGAGGCCGGAGCGACGCCAGGGGCGCCACAGCTCCGGCTGCGGTAGCAGGCGAATCAGGCGCTGTAGGACTCGCGCAGGAACTGCGCCAGCAACGGCGTGGCGGCGCCGCGGGAGATCGGGTGGAAGCAGATCGCCCGGGAGGCCGCCAGCAGATAGGCCACTTCGTCGGAGGCGATGAAAGCCATGCCGCCCAACAGCTCGACGCTGAGGTTGGTCGCACGCTCGATCGCTGCCTGTACCAGGAAGCGCGTGCACAGCGCCTTGTGGTAGGTGTTCATCGGCGCATCCTGTTGCGCCTGCAATTCGCCGGCGGTGCCGAGCAGCGCCTGATGGGCACCCTCCAGTTCGATGCACAGCAGCGCCAGTTGCGCGGGGTCGGCGAAGGCTTTTCGCAGCAGCCGGTCGACCAGGGCCGAAGCCACGCCCAGGTAGCTGCCGCCGACCATCAGCTGGAACCAGCTCAGGCCGTTGAGCGAGGTTTCCATAGCGGTCGCGGCCACCTCTTCGCTGTCGGCGCCGTCGGCCAGCAGCATGCGCTCGCTGGGCACGAACACGCCGTTGAACACCAGTTCGTTGCTGTCGGTGGCGCGCAGCACCGTGGCGTTCCAGAAGGGTTCGCGGGTGACCGTGCTGCCATCGGCAAAGACCACGGCAAAACCCTGGCTGACGCTGCCGTCGTCCTGCTCACAGGCGACACCGACTACGATCACGTCCATGTGGTGGCTCATGGTGCAGGGCTTCTTGCTGCCGTCGAGGACGAAACCGCCCTCCACCGGCCGCGCCTTGACGCTGCGGTTGAAGATCTCCGAGCCCGGCTTGCCCTCGGCGAAGGCCGAGGCGATCAGCAACTGGTTCTGGGTGATGCCCCACAGCAGTTCTTCCGCCGCCGGGATCAACCCACCCAATTGCACGATGGTGGCGATGGTGTGGTGGTGCATGGTCATCATCACCGCCAGGGACGGGCACAGCGAACCGATGGCCCGCAGGATTTCCACGGTTTCCTCCGGCGAGGCGCCGAGGCCGCCGTAGGTCTCGGGGATGATCAGGCCGGCGGCGCGGTAGTCGCGAAACAGCCCGCAGAGCACGGCCGGGTCGGCCTGCTCCAGGGCCATCAGGCCACGCTCCTGGAGGGCGGCGAGCAGGCCCGGCAGGTACTTCTCGGTGGCGTTGCGGGCGTTGTGCATCGACATGGTGTGGACTCCTTTCTCGTTGTCAGGGTTAACCGGCTTTTTCGATCAACTGCTCCACCGCGGGGGCGAAACCGAAGGCTCGGGCCAGGTCGAAGATCGCTTCGGCGTCCTCCAGCGGAGGACGCTTGCCGATGCTGTAGTCGCGCTGCAGGCCGGCCATGGTCAGGACCATGGTTTCGGCCAGGCAACTGAAGGTCACGCCCGTGGGCAGACCGGTGAGGTTCTGCTGGCCGAAACGCTGGCTGCGGTCGGGCAAATGGATCAGGCCGCCTTCGATCACCGTGACGTCCGGGCGCAGCGCCAGGGTGACGTGACCGATGTCCGGCGGCTGCGCGCAGTCGCAGATGATCGCGTTCTGGTGCAGGACCAGCGGGTCGATAAAGGCCGAGCCGTTGGAGGTGGCCGAGAGCACGGTTTCCAGGCGTGGCAGCCAGCTCCCCAGGTCCGCGGTGATCACCAGCGGCGGCTGCACCTGCGGCTTGCCCTGGGCCAGGGCATCGATGCGGTCGAACAGTTCGCGCAATTGCTCCTCGTCGCCAAGGTCGCGATCCAGCAGTTGCTCGACGCTGGCCAGGCTCGGCAGGAGCAGCACCAGGGTCTTGGCGATGCCGCTGCTGTGGCCGCCCTGGATCTGCAGCAAGGCGTCGCGATACAGCTCGCCGGCCACCAGCCGCAGCTCGTCCATGGCGCCCCGATTGGCCCCATTGCCGAGCAATACCAGGTGCTCGCAGAAGCGCCCCAGGCGCAGGCTGGCCAGGCGGCCCACCGAACCGTAGGCACCGATCACCCCGGTCAGGCGCTTGGCCAGCGGCGCGCCCCGATTGGCGCAGGTGCTCAGCAGCGCATCGACACCGACCATGGCCGTCAGGCTGTTGCCGGTGGTGGTGTGGAACCGCTCGTTGATGACATCGACACCAGCACTGGAAATCACCGAGGTGTAGGCCCCCAGGCCGACGAAATCCACCTCCAGCTCGGCGACGCTGTCCAGGTAGTTGGCCAGCAGCTTGCGCCGCTTGCCCAGGCTCAGGCGCATCAGGTCGCGTGGTTGCAGCAGGCTGCCGACCAGCCAGCCTTCGACATAGTCGCCGGCATCGTTGTAGACCCGCCGGGCGTGATAGGACACACCGGCATCGAGGTCCGGCTTGGCCCATTCGGAGAAGTCGTCGAGCCAGCCCTGCATAAAGGTTTTTTCCGCCGCCGACAGCCCCAGGCCGTCCACCACGCTGTCGCCGTTGACGCTCTCGGCGGTGGTCGGGTGCAGCAGGAAGGCGAAGCGACCCAGGCAGCGCCCGCTGCTGCGCGGTTTGCCGGGCACCACCCAGGGGCTCGGTACACCCCGTGGCCCGGCATAGCCGTGGGCTTCGAGGATCAAGCGATGCTGCTGGTTGTGCACCACCAGTTCCGCCACCGCCTTGAGGCCTTCGAGCAGCAGGTCGATGTCGGCGCGTTCGATGCACAGCGGTGGCTGGATGCGCAGCACGTTGCCTTCGGTGAGGGTCGGCAGGCAGTACACGCCATGCCGGCTTTTCAGGTAGCCGCAAACGATCGGTACCAGGGCGCCGAAGGCGCTGGCCAGGGACAGGGTATACAGGCGCTCGCCGCTCCAGCGGCGAAATTTCAGGCCAAGCATCAGGCCGCGGCCGTCGAGGCTGTGGAACACCTCGGGATAGTCGCGTACCAGACGCGACAGCCCGGCATGCAGATAGGCGCCCTGCTGCGCCGCGTGCTTGAGCTGGGCGCCGTCGTTGGCCGTGAGCTGGTCGAGCACGGCCAGGCCGATGGCGGCACTGAAGCCATTCACGGCGAAAGTGGAACTGTGGTGCCGGTCGAAATCGCGGCTCCAGCACTGCTCGCCGTAGATGCACGCGCCAATGGCCGCGACACCGCCGCCCAGGGCCTTGGCCAGCAGCACCACGTCCGGCTCCAGGCCGTGGGCGGTGGCGGCGAACAGCTCGCCGGTGCGGCCCAGGCCGGTCTGGATTTCATCGAGGACAAACAGGGTGCCGTATTGCCGGCAGAGGTTCTGCGCCGCCAGCAGGTAGCCTGGGGGCGGGGTGATCATGCCCGCCTCGCCCTGCACCGCCTCGACAAAAAAGGCTGCGGCGCGCCGGGTCTTCAGTTGTTCCTCGAGGGCCTCCAGGTCGCCATAGGGCACATGGCTGAAACCCTCGGCGCGGATCTGGAACGGTTCGCGGTAAATGGCCTTGCCGGTGACCGCCACCGCGCCCTGGGTCTTGCCGTGAAAACCAGTCAGGGTGCCGATCACCAGCTCGCGCTGGGTCGCGGCGCGGCACAGCTTGATCGCCGCCTCGACCGTCTCCGCGCCGCTGGTGGTGAAGGTCACTTTCGAGTGGCTGCCCGGCGCCAGCTCGATCAGACGCCGCGCCAGTTCTTCGGCGCCGGGGTTGATCAGTGGCTGGACCAGCGAGGCCTGGCCGCTGGCGAGGAATGTGTGGATCGCCTCGGTAATTGGCGCCGCGCCATACCCGAAGGGCACCGCGCCGAACTGGCCGACGAAATCGATCAGGGTCTGGCCGCTGGCGGTTTCGATCCGGGTGCCCTGGGCGCGAACCACGGTCTCGTTGAGGCCGACGAATTCCAGCAGTTCCTGGCGGGTGATATTGAGCAAAGAGTCAGCCATGGCTTACCTCCCCACCGCGCCGAGCGCGCCCTGGTTGATGACGCCATACAGATGCTGACTGACCTTGCTCACGGTGTCGTGCAGGTAGGCCAGTTCCGGGTCCAGGGAGATGCCGAAACGGTCTTCGAACTCGGCGGACAGACCGACGATCAGCACCGAGTCGACGCCCATCTCGTGGAACGAACGCTCGACGTCCAGCGACCCGGAATCGACCTCCAGCAGGCTGGCCAGGGTTTCGGTCACGGCAAAGGTTATTTCGTCTATATGCACAGTCGCCTCCCAGCGTATTTCGCTTCCTTTGCATGGCCGTTGGCCCGCGCCACCCCGTGGTGAAACCACGGGATCGACGCTTGGGCAGGCGTCATGATGCAAACGCGTTTTGAGTGTGGATGACCCGCTGCGGCAGGCCATTTGCTACACCCCGATGCTCGGCGTCATGCCGGCTCAGCTCAATACTCCGTAAGGAGTAGCGCCTGGTTTGTAGGCGCTGCCGCGGGCTGCGACAGGACCGAAGGTCCTCCAGCGATCTCAAGCCCCCTGCGCCCGCTTCGCGGTCGATCGCAGCCTCGCGGGCTCGGCAGCGGCTACAAACGCGCCGACCGGCAGGTCGCGCCTGGCTTTTGCTTTTGATCTACCCGCCCCATCGGGAGGCCGATTGGAGGTGTTCATCAGGGGGATGGCGCGCAGCGCCCCTCGACGCAGTCGAGGACATCGTATGGAGGTCGAAGCGAAGCCGACCGGAGTCGATGCCCCCTGATGGACGCCGGAGCGAGGGAACCTGAGCGCAGCGAAGGCCGTACGCAGGGGCAAGCGTTTTTGGTTCCTTTTTAGGCGTTTGTAAAAAGGGACTCGCCGTAAGGGCGAAACCCTAAGTGGCCGTTACCACAGGAATGGATATGTACACCGTCCAAAAAATGCAGCGCCTGCACGGAAGCCATCGCGGGCAATCGAGCGTCGACCGGCCGCTCCTACAGAAGCCTCCCCCGGCATAGATATGTACACCATCCAAAAAATGCAGCGCCCAAACAGACACCATCACGGCCAATCGAACACCGACCGGCCGCTCCTACAAAAAGCACAGGCGACGCCGAAGCACTGAGCCTCGTCAGCACTGAGGGGGTGGTTACTGGATGAAAGACAGGCAGCACTCACTCGTCGCAGAACAACGCCGCGATCTGCGCCCGACTCGACGCCTGGAGTTTGGAGAAGATGTTCTGCAGGTGGGTTTTCACGGTCTTGTCGCTGATGCCGAGGATCTGGCCAATCTCCCAGTTGGTCTTGCCTCGGGCCACCCAGCGCGAAATCTCCGCTTCGCGGCTGGACAGGATGGACAACAGTTGATGGTTCGGCCCCGGGTTGTGGCGCAACAGCTTGCTGCCCAGCGCCCGGTTCAGGGCGATGTGCAGGTACGGGGCGAAGACCATCATGCGCATTTTGCTTTCATGGGCCACGGTGGCCGAGATGTTGTGAAAGAAGTAGCCGGTGAAGGTGTTGCGGTGCAATCCGGGCAGCAGGGTCCAGCCCAGATTGCGTATGCCGTGTTCGCGAAAAATCTTCGCCCACACCTGGTCCTGCGAGTTACCCAGGCGCTCCAGGGTGGTGAACTTGGGGCGTCCGCAATGCTCGATGGGGTCGATGCCCAGCGGCGGAATCATGCCGTCGCGACCGACGATGGCCTTGATCAGGTCATCGGAGACGCTGTCCGGATGAATCAGGTGCGAAAAGAACACCCGGTGCGCACGGACCCGGCCGCTGGCGAACACGAAGTTCTCGCACGGCAGGATCTGCGGCAGCGCCAGCTGGGTCTGCTGTGTCAGCTCGGCGATGCTGCGCGCCGAGGTGATGGAGTTGAGCACGCTGGTCAGCTGCAACCGTTGCTGGCTGTCGGTGGGCGGCAACGACAGCACCGACCGCGGGCGGCTGGCCAGTTCCAGCCGCGGTTCGCAGAAGGCCGGCTGGGCGAACAGCAACGCCGCGGGTTTGGGCGCATGCACCGGGCCGATCGATAGACTGGTCATGCTTCCACGACCTGGCTGTCGACGGTGATGTCACGCAATACCCGGCCGTTGCTCTCCACCGCGACCACCGACTTGTCCAGCGGATGGGCTTCGGCCGGCGCCGTGCCCTCGAGTGCCGCCAGCCAGGGAGCGAACTGCTTGCGGCACTCCTGGCGCTTGATCTTGCCGCTGGAGGTACGCGGCAACGACCCGCCGAACACCAGCAACAGCACCGGCCGCGCCAATTGGTGCTGTTGCCACAGCCGCGCCTTCATGTCGCTGAACAGCTGCGGCAGGTCGAGGCTGCGCAAGGCCCGTCGCTCGATTTCCTGGGCGATCACCACCTGCTCGCTGTCGCCGGTCTCGATGCTGAAGGCCGCGGTGCCGTCCGGGCGAAAACTGTCATGGGTACGCAGCACGGTGTTCTCGATATCGCCAGGGTGATGGTTGACGCCATTGACGATGATCAGGTCCTTGAGCCGTCCGGTGACGAACAGCTCGCCATCGAGCAGGAAGCCCAGGTCGCCGGTGCGGAAGTAGCGCGACCAGCCCAGCGCCGGCGGGGCCGGGCGAAAGGCCGCGGCGGTGCTCTCCGGGCGCTGCCAGTAACCGCTGGCGACGCTGTCGCCGAGGATGCAGATCTCGCCGACCCGCCCGTCCTCCAGTGGCTGTTCGGTGTGCGGGTCGCAGATGAACGGGCCCTGCCCCGGAATGCCGCGGCCGCTGCTGACCAGGGTGCACAGGCGCAACTCGGCGTCGCTGCCCTGGCCGTCGTGCAGGCGCGCCACATTGTCCTCCAGCAAGCCGGCATGGAACTGGCGAATCACCGGCTCGCGCTTGCTGCCACCGGCGCTGACCATCAGCGTGCCTTCGGCCAGCCCGTAGCAGGGAAAGGCCGAGGTGCTGGCAAAACCGGCACGGGCGAAACGCTCATGGAAGGCGGCAATGGTCTGCGCCCGCACATGTTCGGCGCCGTTGAAGGCCACCTCCCAACTGCTCAGGTCGAGGCCGGCCAGCTCTTCGTCCTTGATCTTGCGCAGGCACAATTCATAGGCGAAGTTCGGCCCGCCGCTGACGGTGCCGCGGTAGGTGCTGATGGCCTGCAACCAGCGCAGCGGCCGTTGCAGGAAGTGGATCGGCGCCAGCAGGGTCGAGCCGAAGCCGACGAACAAGGATTGCAGGATGCCGCCGATCAGCCCCATGTCGTGATACGGCGGCAGCCAGCTGACCAGGTGACTGTCCTTGTGGGTCAGAAAGCCGCGGCTGATGCTGCGCGAATTGTGAATCAGGTTGCCGTGGGTCACCGCCACTCCTTTGGGAATCCCGGTGGAGCCGGAGGTGTATTGCAAAAAGGCGATATCGTCCCGGGTCACAGGAACCGTCCGCCATTCGCTGGCCAGGGCCAGGTCCAGAGTCGCCATGTCCAGCACCCGCGGACTGTCGGCCTGCCCCAGCCGGGCCTGGATGGTCGGGACATCCTCGCCACTGGCCAGCGCCGCCGTCGGCTGGCAGTCGTCGATGATGCCGTCCAGCCGGTCCAGGGTCTTGGTCGCCCCCGGCGGATAGGCCGGCACCGCCACCAGCCCGGCATACAGGCAGCCCATGAAGGCGATCACATAGTCCAGGCCCGGCTTGAGCAGGATCAGCACCCTGTCCCCCACCCGGCAATGCCCCTGCAACCGGGCCGCCGCCGCTCTCGCCGCGCGGTCCAGTTCAGAGAAGGTGATCAGGGTTTCTTCGTCTCGCCCGTTGTGCAGAAAACGATAGGCCAATCGGTCCGGGATCGTATGGGCGTGAAGCTGCAGACATTCCGAAAAATTCGCATACGGAACGTCGCTATCGTGGTCGTTCGTAGTCATTATTTTGTGTCCAGGCAGCCGTACTTAGCCATCTCCCGCAAGGCCCGAAATCTGCGGCCTTGCGCATCCATTACGCTTGATCATCCTCTGGGAGCGCGCACTCGAAGTTAATACTCCGAACGGCGTATACCCGCAATTTCCGCCCCCGGCGCATATTCGCCTCACAGCTCGATGCATGCATGGCTTTTTGCCATACGGCCTTGCAGTCATCAGCCCTTTTCAAAGAGGTGAAGCCGACTATCCGGGCCTGCGCAAGCTGGGCTTGTGTAACTGGCCATGTCATGAAATCCAGGCCGGAACGGGAGCGTTCCGGTTTCGCCACCAGCGTGCGCAGCACCGGGAGAACAGGATGTCTTTTAGCGAATACGCCACCTTCGACGCGGTCGGCCTGGCCGATCTGGTAAGAACCAGACAGGTACGCCCCTCCGAACTGCTGGAGGAAGCCATACGCCGCATCGAAGCCTTCAACCCGGCGGTCAACGCCGTGGTCTACAAGGCCTACGACAAGGCCCGGGCGCAGGCCGCCGAACAGGACAAGGCGCCAGCGACGGGCGCGCTGCACGGCGTGCCGTTCCTGCTCAAGGACATCCTCGGCGACTGCCAGGACCTGCCCTCGACCCTGGCCTCGCGCATGCTGCAAGCACGGGTCATGCCCCAGGACTGCGAGCTGGTGAAGCGTTTTCGCCAGGCCGGGCTGGTGTTCGTCGGCAAGACCAACGCTCCGGAGTTCGGCATTCTGCCCACCACCGAAGGGGCCTTCTACGGCCCGGCGCGCAACCCGTGGAACCTGGAATATTCCACCGGCGGCTCCAGTGGTGGCGCAGCCGCCGCGGTGGCCACCGGCATGGTCCCGGCGGCCCATGGCAACGACGGCGGTGGCTCGATCCGCATTCCCGCCTCCTGCTGCGGCCTGGTCGGCCTCAAACCGACCCGGGCGCGCAATTCCCTGGCCCCGGACTTCGGCGAGCTGCTCAGCGGCCTGCTGGACGAACATGTGCTGACCCGCAGCGTGCGCGACAGCGCCGCCCTGCTCGACGCCACCCACGGCGTGGTGCCGGGCGACCCGTACCGCGCGCCGCCCATGCAGGGGCGTTTTCTCGACCAGCTCGGCCGCGAACCGGGGCGCCTGCGCATCGCCTTCTCCGCCACCGACCCGGCCGGGCGGCCATTGCACCCCGACTGCATCGCGGCGGTGGAAAGCACCGCGCGCCTGCTCGAATCCCTCGGCCACCATGTGGAAGAAGCCGCGCCGCAGCTGGACCTGCAAAGTTTTGCCGAAGCTTTCAGCGCCCTGTGGTTTTCCGGTATCGCCTTCGCCGTGGAACTGATGAGCCTGCAACTAGGACGCGGCCCGCTGCCCGGCGAACTGGAAAACCTGACCCAGGCCGTGCATCAACGCGGCCTCGGCGTGAGTGCGGTGGAGTACCAGATGTCCGAGCTGGTATTGCAGCAGGTCGGCCGGGAAATGGCGCGCTTCCACCAGACTTACGATTGCTGGCTGACCCCGACCCTGGCCCGGCCGCCGCTGCGCAACGGGGTGGTGGATATCCATTCCAGCGACCTGGAAAACACCTACGGTCCGCTGATCGACTACAGCCCGTTCACCGCTATTCACAACGCCTCGGGGCAACCGGCGATTTCCCTGCCGCTGCACTGGAACGCCGAGGGCCTGCCGATCGGCCTGATGCTCAGCGCCGCCTTTGGCGAGGAAAGCCTGCTGTTCCGCCTGGCCGGCCAGCTGGAACAGGCACGGCCGTGGAAGGACCGGCGGCCGCAGCTGTTCATGCAGCACCGCCCCAACGAAGCGGTTATCGGCTAAGGAGAGCAGCCCCCATGCGCACGCTGGACACCTCGACCGCCCCGCCTTATTGCCCTGCCGGCTCAGGCCAGGAGCAGCCTCTGCCGGGGGCCATCCCCTGGCCCACCGATGGCCTGAACCGCGAGCAACTGGCGCGTTATGGCAAGGAGCTGATTCGCCAGACCCTGCCTTTTACCGTGGAAAACCGCCGCCTGAGCTGGTGGCATTTCTACTCGACGCTGCTGGTGATCGGGCTGTTCGGCGCGGCCGTGGCCATGCCGTTGTGGTGGCCGCTGCGCCTGGCGTGCAGCGTGCTGCTGGGCTTGTCCCTGGTGCGTATGTTCGTGCTGTACCACGACTACATGCACGGAGCGATCCTCAAGGGCTCGCGTTTCGCCGAGGTGTTTTTCAAGACCTTCGGCTTGCTGCTGATGGCCCCGCCGACGCTGTGGAAGCAGTCCCACGACTACCACCACGGCCACAGCTGCCAGTACGTCGGCGCGGAACAAAACCGCCTGCCGCTGCTGTCCACCCACACTGACCTGGGCACCTTTCCCCTGCTGTCCACCGAGGAATATGCCCGCGCCGGGCGCCTCAAGCGCTTGCGTTATCGCGTCGCCCGGCACCCACTGATGATCCTCCTGGCATCATTCAGCATCTTCATTTTCAGCATTTGCATGGTGTCGCTGATCACCCAGCCGCGGCATCGGCTCTGGTCGCTACTGGCCCTGGCGCTGAACCTGGCGAGCGCCGTCGCCCTGGCGCTGCTGGCGCCGGACATCCTGCTGTACGGAGTGCTGGTCCCCAGCCTGTCCGGCTCGGCACTGGGCGCCTACATGTTCTATTGCCAGCACAACTTCCCCGGCGTGCGTTACCCCGAGCGCGCCGACTGGGACTACGCCGCTACCGCGGTGTTCTCCTCCAGCTACATGCGCACCGGCCCACTGATGGCCTGGTTCACCGCCAATATCGGCTATCACCATGTGCATCACGCCAACTCGGGCATCCCCTTCTACCGCCTGCCGCAAGCCATGGCGGCGATCCCGGCGTTGCAATCGCCGATCACCACTTCGCTGCGCCCGCGGGATATCTACCGCTGCCTGCGACTCAAGCTGTGGGACCCGGCGCACCAGCGCATGATCTCGTTCGCAGAGTTTCACCAGCAGGCGCAACGCTGAAGGAAATGCGGCGGAAGCGTTGCCCAGCGAACGCTCGCCAGGGAAGATCGGCGCCGGAATTTTCCCGTCGATCGTGGGTCAGTAGAGCCACGCTTTTTCGCACCGGTCCGTTGGTCCGTGACAATGGGGCCTCGCTCCCATAAATTAGGCGCCCTGAAAAGGCCCGGTGCTTTTCTAGCCTCATTTCCAGTTAAACGAAGTAGTGAAATATCAATGTCCGATTCCAATACAGAAGAATCCGTAAACGCCTTGTCGTCCAAAGCGGAATACGAAAACGCCATCAATCTTTCACAGCACGTGTCCCAGGCCAAGACCATCAGCGAGATGGTCCTCGATGCTTTCCAGTCCACCAAGGAAAGCGACCAGATCCGCGAATTGCGCGCCGAGATCCGCCAGGCTCACGACCGCTTCGACGACGACCGCGCCTATGAACTCATGGGCCAGCTCAAGCAGCTCAAGGACGCCGAGGCCGCCGACAGCGCCGCCCTCGAAGACCTGAGCAGCAAGTTCCCGATCAGCCGCATCCTGTCCAGCTACAAGGACGACCCGAGCTTCCAGGAGCTGGTCTACGGCCTGGCGCTGAAAGTGCTGAACCAGACCCACCAGGCCATCAGCAGCCCAGGCGGCGGCAAAAGCAAGGCACGGCCGAAGAAAGAAATGGAAGTGTTCGCCATCAGCAAGGACGGCATCAGCGTCACCCTGCCGATCCGCCCGCGCTCCAAGGCCAACGTCGACCGTGAAGCCTTCGAATTCCTCGGTTTCGCCTTTGTCGGCGAAGGCGACGAGGCTGAGCTGGAAAGCGAAGTGTTCTTCGACAAGGACGGCAACGAACAACCAGCCACCCGCAAGAACATCGTCACCGCGATCCAGCAGCAGACCGCGTTCGAAGGCTACAGCGCTCTACAACAGCAATAACCCGTACCCGCGAGCTGGCTCGCGCAGAGGGCGGATCGCGCAATAGCGCGGCGCCCCTCAGCGGCTGGCTCCTGCGAATGAAAGACCGGGCCCCCCTCAGTTGCCCCGGTAATCGGCGATGGGATACATCGCGCACAACGCCTCGGTCTGGAGTCGGAACTGCTCTTGCAACTCAGGCTCCAGGTGGTACTTCTGCTCGCTGAGGGGCGTGACCTTGTCCAGTATCCGGCACACCAGATCGACCACTTCACGACACCCTTGGGAATCGATGTAGCGTTGGGCGATGGAACCGGTGCCGAGACACAAGCCATTGGCGACGAATGAGGACCGGGTTTCCCCCAGTGCGCGGTTTTTACCCACGATGATGCCGCATCGCTCCAGTGCCGAGGCGGCAATCGAACCGCTGATGCCCCCACGCAACCTGAGCAGAACCGTGTGGTTCTCCGTCCCCCCGCCCACGACCTCGTAGCCCTGCGCCATGAATGCGCTGGCCATTGCATCGGCTGTGCTGCGAATCCGCCCCATGTAGGCATCGAACTCGGGGGACATCGCGTAGCCCAGCGCAGCGGCCTTGGCCGCGATCATGTTGACCGCCGGCGCGCCTTGCATCCGGGGGAATACCGCTTGCTCAAGGACCCGACTGAAGCTCGCCCTCAGGCCGGGAACCTTGGTGTCGGCGTCCCGGCCGGAAAGAATGAGGCCGCCACGAGGCCCCGCGAGTTGCTTGTGGGTACACGCGGTGGTGACATGCGCCACGTCGATCGGGCTCGGATGCCGCCCCGTTGCGACCAGCCCGGCGATATAGGAGATATCCGCCAGGAGGATGGCCCCGGCCTCGTCGGCAATAGCGCGAAAGCGTTGGAAGTCCACGACCCGGGAATAGGCGGTCGCACCGCAGATGATGATGCGCGGACGATGGGCGAGCGCCAGTTGGCGTACCTCTGCGTAATCGATCACGCCCTGCGAGGTGGTGCCGTAGCGGATCGCCTTGTAGTGGGCGCCGGTGAATGCGACAGGGCTGCCGTGGGTCAGGTGCCCGCCATGATCGAGGGCCATTCCGAGAATGGTGTCCCCCGGCTCGAGCAGGGCAGCCAGCACTTGGTAGTTGGCGTTCGAGGCGGAGTGTGACTGGACGCTGGCATATTGCGCCCCGAACAACTCCCGCGCCCGGCGAATCGCCAGCGACTCGACCAGGTCGACGTTCTCGCAACCAACCTGATGACGCTTGCCTGGCATGCCCTCGGCGGTGACGTTGACCAGTGCCGAGGCAGACGCCGCCAGGATGCGAGGGTTGGCCGCGCAGGAGGATGAAACCAGGGACAGTGTGCGGTGTTGACGCGTGACTTCAGCGTCCAGGATCCCGGCCAGTTCGGCGTCTTCAGCGCGCAAATCCGCCAAACCACGTCGCAACAGGTCGGCCTGGTCCCTCAGTGGTTCTGTATAAGCTGCCATCGTTCGGTGTTCCTTCCTTGTCATTTGCGTGCTACGAACGACAGCACGCTTCCTGGTTTAACGTTCGTGGGCAGCTAATTAATCAAAAAATTAAACACTTTCCAAATTAAATGCTTCTTTTCCGAAGAGCGGGAAGGGACAGCAGGTTTGCGTCGCTGCTGGATGTTCGCCTATCAAGGCGATGGCACCGCGCATTTCGGGGCTTTATTGTCATGACAGGGACATGCAACACTTGCCCCCCGCGGCGCCCCCGGTCCGAACCCTCCCAAGGATTCCGGGCGCGCCCGATACCGACAGCGAAATATTCCAGGATGGATGCAGGCTGGCTAAAGGAGCACTAGCGAGTTGGTACAGACCACAAAGCCGACAAGCTCTTGCCGCATCAATCCGACTGTTCTCACCCCCTGGCGTCGAGCAGTTGAATGTCATGCACGCCACGCACGCTATGAAAGCCCCTAAGCGTGGCGACTATAAGGAAATGGTGAGCATTTGATGCACAGAAGAGAAAGAACAGAGTATTTGAAGAGCAATATCAAATACCTGATAAAAAGCCGCGGCGAGACGCAACTGTCTTTATGCAATGCCAGTGGCCTGACCAGGACGACCATCTACAACATTCTGGAAGGCAAGGTCAGCAACGTACAGCAATCCACCATTCGCAAAATCTCTGATTTCTTCGGTGTCTCCTACGAAGAAATAGAAACCGTCGATTTTGAAGAGAAGGAAATCATCGACAGCAGTATTTCCCCACAAGGAAACATGAACCCGGCGGCGGTTCCGATCCTCAAGGAAAGCCTGTTGATGATCAACATGGACAAGCGGATTGGCGAACTGGCCATACTTCACCCACTGACCTATTACTTCGGCGCCTCCTACAACTTGATAGCGGTGCTGCTGGAGAATGAGATCAAGGGAATGTACGAGGCCGGCGACCTCTTGATCATTCAAAAGGGAGTGTCGAGCGACGACAAGGAAAAACTGGTCTACGACAGACAGGCAAGAAAGCTGTTCATCATCAATGAGCCATGCTCCGACTCAGACCGAGTACTTGTGGTGGGTGACATCATCGAGGAGCGATTCAATGGCAGCTTATGAAGGCGAACTCGAGAACAGCAAATATAAACTTCTGGGCTTTGAAAACAACAAGAGCCTGGCGGTGATCATGATCATCGCTACGGGCAAAGTCATAAAGATCAAACTGAGCGAAGTGCTTAACAGCGAAATAATGGAAAACCTGAACAAAATGGAAGTTAAAAACATCTACAAGAAGTTCTACTCCCAAGGAGGAGCGCTGACCGCATACGATCTGAATGACCGCCACGAAAGCTCATGGATGATTTATATCATCCTCAATCTACTGCTCTTTACCTTCTATATCTTCACCAGCATTGCCGCCACCAAGCCCATTTATCTTGAATCCCTTGGCATCATTATCACTCCGGGCACCTTCCTTTATCCCCTGACATTCCTGATCGTTGACCTGTTGAACGAAAACTTCGGACTGCGGCTGGCAAGAAAAGCGATCTTCTTTGCCTTCGCCAGCAACGCCATGATTATCATCCTGCTCTATGGCTCGACCTTTCTCCCCGGCTTGCCAGGCTGGAAGCTCGACACCCCGTACAACGACGTGATCATTCATGTGTCATCTGTCCTGGTGGCGTCCTCTGTCTCTTTCCTGGTTTCCGAGAACATCAACTCGTACTTGCTGTGCAAGATAAAAGAGCTGACGAACTCCAGGTTCCTGTTCCTGCGGATATTCTTGAGTACGCTGTTCGCGGTCATTATCGACAGCTTTGTGTTTTGCTACATCGCCTTTTATGGCTCGATGCAAAACAACGACATCCTGAACATGATTTATGTGCAGATCGCGATCAAGGTGTGTTTTGCCTTCTTCAACATCTTGCCTGCCTATGGAGCAAGGTCACTGTTCAAGAGATATATGACGGACAGCCAGACAAAGTAGTGCAACCGCTCTTTATCTCAAGCTGATGGATTCAACACTCATCCGGCAGGTGGATGCAGTGTTGAAATCCATTGACGTACTGTCGGTCAAGCCGTCATTGCAGATTCATCTTGCTTCTCAAGCTATTCATGACTTCTGTCTTGTTCCCCAGATAGTCATTCAGCCCTCTTGCACGAAGATTGCACGCATCGCAATTGGCGCAACCGCTGCCAATCACGCCGTTGTAGCACGTCAGGGTCTGCTCGCGGATCAGGCTCAACTGATTGTGATGATCCGCCAGCGCCCACGTCTCCGACTTGTTCAGCCACATCAGTGGCGTATCAAGACGCAGGCGGTATTCCATGCCCAACTCGACGGCCTTGTTCAAGGCCTTTACAAACTCGTCACGGCAATCGGGATAACCCGAGAAGTCCGTTTCACACACCCCGGTAATGACCGTTTCAGCCTGTACCTGGTAGGCATAGATAGAGGCCAGGGTCAGAAACAGAATGTTTCTTCCCGGCACGAAAGTGCTAGGCAGGCTTTCACCTGAACTGTTCACCGTCGGCACCGGAATATTGTCTCGAGTGAGACTGCTGATCGCCAACTCATTGAGCAACGAAGCATCCAGCACTTTGTGGACTGTCGCCCCCAGCTGCTTCGCGAGCTGCTGCGCCACGTCTATTTCTGCGCGGTGGCGCTGGCCGTAATCAAAGGTAATACAGTGCACTTCATCATAGAGCGGCAATGCGTGGATCAGACAGGTCGTCGAGTCCTGCCCGCCACTGAATACGACAACAGCTTTTTTCTTCATCATTCTGCTTCCTGCATGAATAGAGTCATTTGAATATTTAAACAGCCCACTGACTGACACTCAATAAAAAGCCCCGCGCTTCTGTCGAAGGCGGGGCTTTTTCATAGCCTTTGCAGCTTATGGCGCGTAGGTCAGCAGCAGTTCGCTCGGTACCTTGAAATCCAGGGACATCATCACGCTCAGCGCGGTGATGGTGAAGATCGAGAACACGAACAGCTTGCGGGCCCAGACGGTGTCGTCCACCGCCTTGTAGCCGGTCCAGGCCATGTACAGCCAGTACATGCCCATCGCGGCCGCGACGGCCAGGTAGCTCATGCCGGCATACCCGCTGAAGGTCAGCATCAGGGTCGCCACCAGGAACGCCAGGATGTAGAGCAGGATGTGCTTCTTGGCCACCAGGATGCCGCGCTTCACTGGCAGCACCGGAATCGATGCGGCCAGGTAATCGTTGAAGCGGAAGATCGCGATGGCGTAGGAATGCGGCATCTGCCACAGGCTGAACATCACCAGCAGGGTCAGCGCGGCCATGTCGAAGCTGTTGCTCACGGCCACGTAACCGATCACCGGCGGCATCGCCCCGGACAGGCTGCCCACCAGCGTGCCGTGCACCGACTTGCGCTTGAGGTACAGGCTGTAGAAGCCGACGTAGATGACAAAGCCGATCACGGCAAACAGCGCCGCCAGCGGATTGGCCACCTTGTACAACAACGCAACGCCGGCGACACCCAGGAGGGTCGCGTAGACCAGTGCCACTTTCAGGGAGATCAGGCCCTGAACCAGCACGCGGTTCTTGGTGCGCTCCATCTTCAGGTCGATGTCGCGGTCGATGCAGTTGTTGAACACGCAACCGGAAGCTACCACCAGGGACGTGCCGATCATCGCGGCCAGGAAGATGGCCAGATCGACATGTCCCTTGGAGGCCAGGAAAAAACCGCCCGCCACAGAAAGCACGTTACCGAAAATGATCCCCGGTTTGGTGATTTGGATAAAGTGCTTGAGCGACATCGGGTCTTACCTCACTTCGCCATCATGTAGGTGTGGATGCTGAACATGATCCACAACGACAGACCAACCAGCAGGACGATCACCAGCGCAGCGAAGACGAACGCGATCACGTTGTTACGCTGGGCCTCGGAGCGGTCCAGGTGCAGGAAGTACACCAGGTGAACCAGGACCTGGATCACCGCGAAGGCGAGCACGATCATCAGGGTGATGGATTTCGGCAGGGTCGGGTACATCACCAGGCCGAACGGGATGATCGTCAGGATCACCGACAGGATGAAGCCGATGGCGTACGACTTTACGCTGCCGTGGCCAGCATCATGGCTATCATGGGAGTGTGCATTAGCCATTACATAGTCCCCATCAGGTAAACAACGGTGAAGACGCAGATCCAGACCACGTCCAGGAAGTGCCAGAACAGGCTCAGGCAGCTCAGGCGGGTCTTGTTGGTTGCGGTCAGGCCGTGCTTGTTGACCTGATACATCATGATCGCCATCCAGATCAGGCCAGCGGTCACGTGCAGACCGTGGGTGCCGACCAGGGTGAAGAACCCGGACAGGAAGCCGCTGCGGCTAGGGCCGTAGCCTTCGGAGATCAGCAGGTGGAACTCGTTGACCTCCATGCCGATGAAGCCCAGGCCGAACAGGAAGGTCAGGGCCAGCCAGCCCAGGACCTGCTTCTTGTTACCCCGGAAGAACGCCAGCATGGCGAAGCCGTAGGTGATCGAACTGAACAGCAGCAAGGCGGTTTCGCCGAGCACGTAAGGCAGTTCGAAGATGTCGTGGCCCGACGGGCCACCCGCTACGTTGTTTACCAGTACCGCGTACACCGCGAAGATCGACGCAAACAGGATGCAGTCGGTCATCAGGTAGAGCCAGAAACCGTATACGGTCATCTCGCCCGAGTCGTGGTGATGGTCATCGTGCCCATGGTCATCGACATGGGTGTGTCCAGCATTGGTCACTAAGTTCGACATGGTTTAAGCCTGTTCCAACGAGGTTTCTACACGGTTGGCCGGAATCTTCTTCTCGGCTACCAGGCGAGCGTGCTGCTCGGCTTCGATGCGTTCGATCACGTCGACCGGCACCATGTAGCCTTGATCATCGCGAGCCGCGTGGATCACGAAATAGATCACGGTACCGGCCAGGCTAGCGATCGCCAGCCACCAGATGTGCCAGATCATCGCGAAACCGAAGACGGTCAACAGAGCACCCATCACCAGGCCGGTGGCGGTGTTGTTCGGCATGTGGATCGGTTCGTAGCGAGCAGGCTTCTGGTACGCGGTACCGTCTTCCTTGGCTTCGGTGAACGGGTCGATGCCATTGGCCTTCGGCAGTACGGCGAAGTTGTAGAACGGTGGTGGCGACGAAGTCGACCATTCCAGGGTGTGGGCATTCCATGGGTCGCCGGAAACACACTGGTTCTGCTTGCGATCACGCACGCTGACGTACAGCTGGATCAGCTGGCAGGCGATACCGATGGCGATCATCACCGCACCGAACATGGCGACGTACAGGTACGGCACCCACTCAGGGTTGGTCGTGGCGTTCAGACGACGGGTCATGCCCATGAAGCCCAGTGCATAGAGCGGCATGAACGCGACGAAGAAGCCCGAGATCCAGAACCAGAATGCAGCCTTGCCCCAGCCTTCGTGCAGCTTGAAGCCGAACGCTTTCGGGAAGTAGAAGCTGAAACCAGCGATGTAGCCGAATACAGCACCACCGATGATCACGTTGTGGAAGTGCGCGATCACGAACAGGCTGTTGTGCAGGACGAAGTCGGCACCCGGGATGGCCAGCAGTACGCCAGTCATGCCGCCGATGGCGAAGGTCACCATGAAGCCCAGGGTCCACAGGACCTGGCTGGTGATACGCAGACGGCCGTGGTAGATGGTGAACAGCCAGTTAAATAGTTTCACACCCGTCGGGATGGAAATCAGCATGGTCGCCAGGCCGAAGAAGGCGTTGACGCTGGCCCCCGAACCCATGGTGAAGAAGTGGTGCAGCCAGACCATGAAGCCCAGTACCGAGATCGCGCCGGAAGCGTAGATCATCGAGTGGTGGCCGAACAGGCGCTTGCCCGAGAAGGTCGAGATGACTTCGGAGAAGATACCGAACGCCGGCAGGATCAGGATGTACACCTCAGGGTGACCCCAAGCCCAGAACAGGTTCACGTACATCATTGGATTGCCACCAAGTTCATTGGTGAAAATGTGGAAATCCATGTAACGGTCAAGCGTCAGCAGTGCCAGGGTAGCGGTCAGGATCGGGAACGAAGCGACGATCAGCACGTTGGCCCAGGTGCAGGTCCAGGTGAAGATCGGCATGTCCATCATCTTCATGCCCGGGGTACGCATTTTCAGCACGGTGGCCAGGAAGTTGACCCCCGTTAGCGTCGTCCCTAGCCCGGATAGCTGTAGCGCCCAGATGTAGTAGTCGACACCCACGCCCGGACTGTATTGCAGGCCCGACAGCGGCGGATACGCAACCCAGCCGGTCTTGGCGAATTCGCCGACGCCCAGGGACAGGTTGATCAGCACGACGCCGGAAACCAGCAGCCAGAAGCTCAGGGAGTTGAGGAACGGATAGGCAACGTCACGCGCGCCGATCTGCAGCGGCACTGCAAGGTTCATCAGGCCGGTGAAGAATGGCATCGCCATGAAGATGATCATGATCACACCGTGGGCGGTGAAGATCTGGTCATAGTGTTCAGGAGGCAGGTAGCCCGGCGAACCCTCGGTGGCCATGGCCAGCTGGGTACGCATCATGATCGCGTCGGCGAAGCCGCGCAGGAGCATGACCATGGCGACGATGATGTACATCACGCCGATTTTCTTGTGGTCGACCGAAGTCAGCCATTCGGTCCACAGGTAGGACCACTTCTTGAAGTACGTGATACCCGCGACAAGCGCCAGACCACCGAGGATGATCATGGCAACGGTCACCATGACAATCGGCTCGTGGAACGGTATCGCGTCCAGACTTAATTTACCAAACATCGTTTACTCCTCTGCCCCAGCAGCTGAATGCGAGCTCATATCAGTCCCTTCCACAGCGGCCACTTCTTTCTTCTCGTGCTTGACCGGCTTGCCTGGTTTCATGCCTTCATACTTGTCGACGATTTTCTGAAACAGGTCCGGCGTGTACGAGGAGTACAGCGCGACAGGGTTGTTCTGGCTTGGCTTGGCAAGGGCTTCGTATTCAGCTTGATCAAGCTGTTTAGGTGCGGCCTTGACTTCGGCTACCCAGGCGTCGAAATCTTCCTGGCTCGTCGAGATCGCTTTGAATTTCATGCCGGTGAAGCCAGCGCCACTGTAGTTAGCGGAGATGCCTTCCATTTCAGCTTTCTGGTTGGCGATCAGGTGCAGCTTGGTCTGCATGCCTGCCATCGCGTAGATCTGGCCGCCCAGAGCAGGGATGAAGAACGAGTTCATCACGGCGTCGGAGGTGATCTTGAAGTTCAGCGGAGTGTGCTCCGGGAAGCGGATTTGGTTAACCGTGGCGATACCCTGGTCCGGGTAGATGAACAGCCACTTCCAGTCCAGCGCGACCACTTCGATGTTGATCGGCTTGGCGTCGGATTCCAGCGGACGATACGGGTCCAGCGCGTGGGTGGACTTGTAGGTCACATAACCCAGGGCAATGATGATGAGGATCGGGACCAGCCACACCGCGATTTCGATCTTGGTGGAGTGCGACCACTTCGGCGCGTAGGTCGCGTTGGTGTTGGACGCGCGGTATTTCCAGGCGAACGCGAAGGTCATCACGATCACCGGGATCACGACCAGCAGCATCAGCAGGGTAGCGGTGATGATCAGGTTTCGCTCATCCAGACCGACCTGTCCTTTCGGGTCGAGCAAGGTCCACTTGCAGCCTCCCAGCATTAACATCATGCCAAGCAGCGGCAAAAAGCCTAGTAATCGGGGGTACCTGTTTTTACTCATCTCACGACCTCTAAAGCAGCTTGCGCAATGCAGTTGGGTTTTGATGGCCAACACTTCACCGTGCCAAGGGTTGGCATTTTTTCTTCGATTGAATAAGGGCCTGCCCGGCGCGTTACGCGCTGTTTGACAAATCCTGGGCTAGCAGTGAGTTCTTATTCGAATTCGTGGTCAAAGGCCTTGTTACAGACCAATTCCATTTGGTGCGGATATTTGGAAGGTGCCGACACCTGGGGTCGCATGGAGCGTCCAACGCCCCTCGACCGCCGCCGTAAGCTCAGGGTGAGCAGCGCCGGAAATTCAGTGCGGGCGATTGTAGATATGTAGCGTTTTATAAACCATGTCTTATCCCGAAATAATTTTTATCGGTTCGCGCAACAATGCGTGGCGATTATTGCAACGGGTCGCGATCATATCGAGATTCATTCCCAATAAAAAGCCCCAAAAACGCCTTCCAGCCAGCTCGAAAAACGCGCCTTGCGCCAGCGGAAAATCCACCGATGGCATCGCGCTATCCCTTGTAAAACGAGGGCTGAAACGATTTATTTAGATAGCCGGCTATGCTTGTTTTGCCACTCACTGCGCCAACATGAACTGACAGGCTTTTTCCGTTTCTGACACAAAAAAAACGGCGCACTGTCATCTGCGCAAACACCGGTGCGACACCCTCCATGTGACAACATGTCGCACTTTTATCGCACGTCCGATTGCCCCATATCACGCCCCTTTCGCACATTGTCCTACACACAAAAAAGCCCCGGCCCCGAACATCGGGACCGGGGCTTTTTACGCCGGGTCAGGCGCTTTGGCGACGGTTACGAATGATGCCCAGCGGCACCAGCACCAGGGTCAGCACAAAGGCCACCAGCGCCCATTGCGCCAGGGACAGGCCCAGCACCGGCGGGTACGGCGTGGAGCAGAAGCCATCGACCTGGAACCCCAGCGGGAAGACGGTCGCCAACGGCAGGCTGTCGACGATCGGCTGCAGCACATCGATGCCGCAACTGACCGCAGGATGGGCCTGGGTATAGACGTGATGCCCCGCCACCGCCGCGCCGAACAGCGCGCTGATCACGACCAACGCTTCCAGCACCGTGAGACTGCGACGACTGCGCATGGCCGCGCCGATGAAGGCGAAAATCGCGATCAGCAAAAACGCGTAGCGCTGCAGGATGCACAGCGGGCAAGGCGCCTCGCCCAGCACCACCTGCATGTACAGCGCGCCGCCGATCAGCGCCAGGCAGATCACCCCCAGCAACACCAGAAAACGTCGCTCGCGCCCCAAGCGCAGTGTGTCGTCAGTCATCCTCAATTCCTTTCTGTCTGTGGCTCAACCCGATGGCAGCGCTTGCAACTGCTGCATCAGGCTGAGGTTGTCTTCGATATGCCAATTGGCGGTGATCCGGCCGTTGGCGATCTGATAAATGTCGGTTGCCCGGAAGTCTACACGCTGACCATGACCTTTGAGTGCATTGAAGGTCCCGCTGAAGTGCCCGCGAAAATGCAGGTGCAGCACCACCCGGTCCCCGGCCACGATCATCTGCTCGATTTGTGCGCTCAAGTCCGGCACCGCCGTGCGAAAGAAGCGCGACGCCAGCAGCGGCCCGGTCGGGCCCTGGACCCGCCCTGCAGGCGGCGTCATATCGACGAAGTTCTCCGCCAGCGCCGCCTTGGCCAGGCTTTCATCGCCGCTGTTCCAGAAACTGCCGTAGCGCCGCGCGGCCAGTTCCATGGCTTCGCGCTGGGGCTTGGGCAGGCTCTGATCGACGACCAGGGTCTGCGCCTGGAGCAAGTCCGGCTCGGCGAAAACCAGGGGACTGGCGAGCAAGGTTGCGGCCAGGGTGATGCGGGAAATGGCTGAGAGTTGCATGGGATGATCCTGATCAGTGCGAACGAGCGCCTATCATCAGCATCGGGGAATTAACGATAAACAGGTTAAGAACGGATTAACCTTTAAAGGATTTTTACGAGTGCGGCCTGTAGCCGCTGGCGCAGCCTGCGATCGAGCGCGCAGCGCTCGCAATACTATCCCCCAGTACCTCGGGTAAACCGCGAGCTCAGGCTGGCAGTCGCTGCGCAACCGATCGCAGGCTGCGCCAGCGGCTACAAAGAGGCCAGCCTCCGGGCGGGGGCTGGCCGATGGGGGTTACTCCAGGGCCGCGGCCGGGCCGAAGAACTCGTAGCGGCTTTGCTTTTCCGGTACGCCCAGGGCCTTGAGGTGGCGCTTGATCGCCGCCATGAAGGCTTTCGGGCCAAGGAAGTAGGCGTCCAGGTCACGCTCCTGTGGCAACCATTCGGCCAGTTGTTCCTGGCTCAGCAGGCCGACCTTGTCCGCCGCCGGGCTGACGCCGTCGTCTTCGGCGTAGCAGTAGAAGCGCTTGAGTTGCGGATGACGCGCGGCCAGACCGTCGACCCAATCGCGGAACGCATGCACCCCGCCGTTGCGCGCGCAGTGGATAAAGTGCACCGGACGCTGGCTGGCCAGGGCGGCCTCGAGCATCGGCAGGGTCGGAGTGATGCCGACGCCACCGCTGATCAGCACCAGCGGCTTGTCGCTGTCCGCCAGGGTGAATTCGCCCGCCGGCGGGAACAGCTGGATGCTGGCGCCAACCTGCATCTGGTCGTGCAAATAGTTGGAAGCGCGGCCACCGGCTTCGCGCTTGACGCTGATGCGGTACTGGCCGGCGTCGGACAGGGCCGACAGCGAGTAGTTGCGGCGGATTTCCTCGCCATCGAGGAACAGTTGCATGCCGATGTACTGACCCGGCTCGGCGGCGAGAATCGGGCCGTTATCCACAGGCTCGAAATAGAACGAGGTGATTTCCGCGCTCTCCTGCTCCCGGCGGACCAGCTTGAATTCCCGCGCGCCGCGCCAGCCGCCCGGGGCCTGGGCCTTCTGGTCGTAGATCGCGCCTTCGGCACCGATCAGGATATCCGCCAACTGGTTATAGGCCGCGCCCCAGGCGCTCATCACCGCCGGCGTGGCGATCTCCTCGCCCAGCACTTCGGAAATGGCGCGCAGCAGGCAGCTGCCGACGATCGGGTAATGCTCCGGCAGGATCTGCAGGGCCACGTGCTTGTTGATGATCTTCGCCACCAGGTCGCCCAACTGGTCGAGCTGGTCGATGTGCCGGGCGTACATCAATACGCCGTTGGCCAGGGCCCGTGGCTGGTCGCCGCTGGCCTGGTGCGCCTGGTTGAACAGCGGACGCACTTGCGGATACTCGGAGAGCATCATCCGGTAGAAGTGGGTGATCAGGGCTTCGCCACCGCTTTCCAGCAGCGGAACGGTGGATTTGATGATGGCACGATCTTCGACGCTAAGCATAAGTACAACTCCTGAGCTTTCTGACTACTTGCAGGTTGCCCTTTACCAGTCAGTTTTCGTGCCAACAATAAAAACCATATAAATCAATATCTTAAAATAATTGTAGTCATATCGACACACCGGCATTTATAGTCATTAAGACCATACGGAGTCATTATGACCGCAAAGTCCCTGCTCACCGCCTTGTTGCCCCTGGTCTCCGACCTGTCCCGCGAACTGCCTGAAGGCGAGCGCTACCGCCGCCTGCTGGAAGCCATGCGCGCCCTGCTGCCCTGCGACGCCGCCGCGCTGCTGCGCCTGGATGGCGAATGGCTGGTGCCGCTGGCAGTGGACGGCCTGAGCACCGACACCCTGGGCCGGCGTTTCAAGGTCAGCGAACACCCGCGTTTCGCCGCCCTGCTCAGCCATCCCGGCCCTACCCGCTTCGCCAGCGACAGCGACTTGCCGGACCCTTACGACGGCCTGGTGGATGGCCTGCACGAACACCTGGAAGTCCACGACTGCATGGGCTGCCCGCTGTTTATCGACGAACGCCCCTGGGGCCTGCTGACCCTGGATGCCCTCGACCCGCAGCGCTTCGAGCCGATCGAACTGGATGCCCTGCAGGCCTTCGCCAGCCTGGCGGCGGCCACCGTCAACGCCGCCGAGCGCATTGAGCGCCTGGCCCTGCGCGCCGAAGACGAACACCAGCGCGCCGAGGTCTATCGCCAGGCCAGCGGCCAGAACCGCGAAATGATCGGCCAGAGCAAGGCGCACAAACGTCTGCTGGAGGAAATCGGCCTGGTCGGCGGCAGCGACCTGACGGTGCTGATCACCGGCGAAACCGGGGTTGGCAAGGAACTGGTGGCCCAGGCCATCCATGCCGCCTCGCCCCGGGCCGACAAGCCGCTGATCAGCCTCAACTGCGCCGCCCTGCCCGACACCCTGGTGGAAAGCGAACTGTTCGGCCATGTACGCGGCGCCTTCACCGGCGCCACCAACGACCGCCGCGGCAAATTCGAGCTGGCCAATGGCGGCACGCTGTTTCTCGACGAAGTGGGCGAGTTGTCGCTGACCGTCCAGGCCAAGCTGCTGCGCGTGCTGCAAAGCGGCCAGCTGCAACGCCTGGGGTCGGACCAGGAGCATCAGGTTGACGTGCGGCTGATCGCCGCCGCCAACCGCGACCTGGCCGAAGAAGTGCGCAGCGGCCGCTATCGCGCGGACTTCTATCACCGCCTCAGCGTCTACCCGCTGCTGGTGCCGGCCCTGCGCGACCGCGGCCGCGATGTGTTGCTGCTCAGCGGCTACTTCCTCGAACAGAATCGCTCGCGCATGGGCCTGGGCAGCCTGCGCCTGACCAGCGATGCCCAGGCGGCGCTGCTGGCCTACGCCTGGCCGGGCAACGTGCGCGAGCTGGAACACCTGATCGGCCGCAGCGCCCTCAAGGCCCTGGGCAATTGCCGCGAACGGCCGAAGATCCTCAGCCTGAGCGCCGCCGACCTGGACCTGCCGGACGCCTCGACACCGGTCGCGCCCCAGCCCGCCCCGGCAGCCATGGCCGAGATTCCCGGCAGTGGCGATCTGCGCCAGGCCACCGAAAACTACCAGCGCCAGCTGATCAGCGCCTGCCTTGAGCGTCACCAGCACAACTGGGCCAGCGCCGCCCGCGAGCTGGGCCTGGACCGCGCCAACCTGGGGCGCATGGCCAAGCGCCTGGGACTGAAATAAAGAGTGCGAACCTTGTAGGAGCGAGCTTGCTCGCGATGCGATAGCGAACTCACAAGCGACCTTCGGCCTATCGCGAGCAAGCTCGCTCCTACAATTGTCGTAATACCGCGTGCGTTGATCCGCAAACCGACAAAGCCGCTAAAGCCAGCCCTCCACGCGTCGATAACCCGTTATCGCTAGCTGTTCGCGACCTATTGCGCGAACCACCTTTTTCCACAGAAGGTTTTTATGTCTTCCAACAAAGCCCGCGCAGATTCCCTTTCGCTTCTGCTGTTCACCTTGCGCAGCGGCAAGCTGATGGCAATCAACCTGCTCAAAGTCAGTGAAATCATTCCCTGCCCGCCGCTGACCAAACTGCCGGAATCGCACCCGCACGTGAAAGGCATCGCCACCCTGCGCGGTAATTCGCTGTCGGTCATCGACTTGAGCCGGGCCATCGGCGAACGGCCGCTGGAAGACCCGGAGGGCGGCTGCCTGATCGTCACCGACGTCAGCCGCTCCAAGCAGGGCCTGCATGTGCAGGCGGTGAGCAAGATCGTGCATTGCCTGACCACCGATATCCGTCCGCCGCCCTATGGCTCCGGCGGGGTCAAGTCCTATATCACCGGGGTCACCCAGGTCGACGGCACCCTGGTGCAGGTGCTGGACATCGAGAAAGTCATCCACGGCATCGCCCCGGCGCAGATCGAAACCGCGCCGACCGAGCTGAGCATGGAAGACGCCGAACTGCTGGGTAACGCGCGGATCCTGGTGGTCGACGACAGCCAGGTGGCCCTGCAGCAGTCGGTGCATACCCTGCGCAACCTCGGCCTGCAATGCCACACCGCGCGCAGCGCCAAGGAGGCCATCGACTGCCTGCTGGACCTGCAAGGCACCGCCCAGGAAATCAACCTGATCGTCTCGGACATCGAGATGTCGGAGATGGACGGCTATGCCCTGACCCGCACCCTGCGCGAGACCCCGGACTTCGCCCACCTCTACGTCTTGCTGCATACCTCGCTGGACAGCGCCATGAACGCGGAAAAGGCCCGCCTGGCCGGCGCCAACGCGGTGTTGACCAAGTTTTCCTCGCCGGACCTGACCCGCTGCCTGATCGAAGCGGCCCGTCACGTCGCCGCCCAGAGCGCCTGAGCCATGGCCGACGACTACTGCCTGCTGATGCGCCGCGACCTGACCGGGCAACCGGCTCCCGCCAGCTGGCCGGCCGCCTTCAGCCTCGACAGCTATCGGCCGGAACTGGCCGAAGCGGTGCATGGCCTGATGCACCTTGGCTACCAGGACGGCGGCGGGCGCGTGCCGGAGCTGGACAGCTGGCGCCAACGTTTCGAAAGCGACGCCGAATACGACCCGCAACTGTGCCTGGTGGCCCAGGATGCCGAGGGCGTCGTCGGGGTGATCCAGTGCTGGACCAGCGCCTATATCAAGGATCTGGTGGTGCATCCGCGGGCCCGCCGCCAGGGCCTGGGGCGGGCCTTGCTGCTGCAGGCCTTCGAGGTCTTCCGCCAGCGCCGCGAGGCCTTTGTCGACCTGCGGGTGCTGGAAGACAACCAGCGAGCCCGCGGGCTGTATGACAGCGTCGGCATGGTCACGATCCGCCGCGAGCAGGTTCCCCACACGCCGCTGTAACCTGTAGCCGCTGCCGCAGGCTGCGATAAGGCCGAAGGCCTTCGGCGATCTTGAAACCTTGCGCCCCCTTCGGGCGCGATCGCAGCCTGCGGCAGCGGCTACAGATCTTTCATCGCCCGCGCCTCAGGCATACTCCTGCGCATACCCGCGAACGAAGGAACGCCCCGCCATGAAAGCCCTGTCTCTGAGCCTCGCCTGCCTGACCACCCTCCTCGCCAGCCAGGCCCAGGCCTCCAGCCCGGATGCCTGGGCGACATTCGACAAGCAGGTGCGGGCCAGTTGCACCAAGGCCAGCCAGCTGAAGAATGTCAAAGTGCTGGGCAATGCCGCGCAGTTCGACGACCGGGTTGGCTACAGCGCCTTGCTGCTCCAGGGCCAGTACCCGCAAAAACACATGAAGGGCCAGACCGGCGTGGAACTGTGCCTGTACGACAAGCAGCACAAGAGCGCCCATGTCACCGAGTGGGATTCGATCCGCCCCGCCCTCGAGGCCAAGGGCCGGTGACTGGCGCATAACTTGCTTCGAGAGCGCTATCTAGAGGGCGATGTGAGTCATTCCGTCGCCGCCTCCACCTTTCGACTATGGCTGTCGGCTCAATGAATACTCGTTTTTCCTGCGTAGGCTGCGGCAAGTGCTGCAACGATCACCACGTCCCCCTGACCCTCGGCGAAGCCCGCCAGTGGGCGCTGGATGGCGGCCAGGTGATCGTGCTGGTGGAGGGGTTCCTGAGCAATGGCCTGGGGCTGCCGGCCCAGCAGCGCGAACACGCCGAACGGCGTTCCTGCGTGGTGCCCAGCGGCACAGCCCAGGCCCACGTGGCAATCACTTTCGCCGCCTACAACGTCGGCCCCTGCCGGAATCTTGACGAAGACCAGCTGTGCCGGATCTATGAGCGCCGGCCGCTGGTGTGCCGCATCTACCCGATGGAAATCAATCCGCACATCCCGCTCAACCCGGCGATCAAGGATTGCCCGCCCGAGTCCTGGGAAAAAGGCCCGCAGCTGATCGTCGGCGGCGAGCTGGTGGACCGGGAACTGGCCGAACTGATCCAGCGTTCACGCCAGGCCGACCGCGACGATATCCACAGCAAACAAGCCATCTGCCAACTGCTGGGGATTCACACCACCGCCCTCAAGGGCGATGGCTTTACCGCCTACCTGCCGGACATGGCTGCCCTGGCCGAAGCCATCGAGCGGGTCCAGGCGCAACCGCTGGCCGCGCCGGCCAGCGAGTGGCTGTTCCATGTCTCCGGCGCGGACATTGCCGGGCAGGTGCAGGAGGCCGGCGCCCAGGTGGTGACCGAGGCGCCACTCACCTACGCCTTCATTTCCCTGCGAGCGGCCTGATCCGTAGCCGCTGCCGCAGGCTGCGATAAGGCCGAAGGCCTTCGGCGATCTTAAGGTCGTGCGCCCGCTTCGCGGTCGATCGTCCGAACGCGGCCCGAGCCTGCGGCAGCGGCTACAAAAGCTCAGGTTCAGCGCTTGCCCATCGAGCGACGGGTGCCGGGTGGCGCCGCGCCCGGGGTCTTGGTGTGGCCGTTGGTGGCGCCGTTCTTGTACCAGGGTTGTTGGGCATTCTTGGCCTGGGCGAACTCGGACGGCTTGAACGGAAACTTGAACGGCGCGATCGCCGGCTTGCCTTCGCCAGGCGCGTTGGCGTCATCGACCTGGTCGGCGCTGGGAGCGTCGGACACAGGCGGTTGTGCTGGGGTAGTCATGGAAGCTCCGGGGTGAAAAGCAAAGGCCGGGCCCGGGCAAGCGGGCCGCGAGGGCCGGCAGTATACCCAGGTTGCGGGTCTTTGACCTGCCGCGACCGGCATGGGCCAGGGTCATCGGTCGGCCCTTGCTGACAGCGCTGTCAGGCAGGCGTCACGTTGCTGACCGGGTCGGGCGGCTATAAAGGGGCCATCGATACTGGCCATCCTCCCGTCCCACCTGCCCCCCGGCGCTGGCGTCCATGCGTAATCGAAAAACAACCCTTGTGCTCGCAGGCGTGTTCGCCGTTCTCGCCGCCGCAGGCCTGTGGCACCTGCTCAAGCCGCCCAGCACCAAACTGGCAGCGCCGACTGCCGTGCCGGTGCGAGTGATCAGCGTCGCCCGGCAGGATGTGCCGCGGTATGTCAGCGGCATCGGTTCAGTGCTGTCGCTGCACAGCGTGGTGATCCGGCCCCAGGTGGACGGCATCCTCACCCGGCTGTTGGTCAAGGAAGGCCAACTGGTCAAGGCCGGCGACCTGTTGGCGACCATCGACGACCGCTCGATCCGCGCCAGTCTCGACCAGGCCCGGGCGCAACTGGCGGAAAACCAGGCGCAACTGCAGGTGGCCCAGGTCAACCTCAAGCGCTACAAGCTGCTGTCGGTGGATGACGGCGTGTCCCAGCAGACCTACGACCAGCAGCAAGCGCTGGTCAACCAGCTCAAGGCCAGCGCCCAGGGCAACCAGGCCGCCATCGATGCGGCGCAAGTGCAGCTGTCCTATACCCAGATCCGCTCGCCGGTGTCCGGCCGCGTCGGCATCCGCACCGTGGACGAAGGCAATTTCCTGCGCACCAGCGATACCCAGGGCCTGTTCTCGGTGACCCAGATCGACCCGATCGCGGTCGAGTTTTCCTTGCCGCAACAGATGCTGCCGACCTTGCAGGGGCTGCTGGTCGCCGAACACCCGGCCACGGTCGACGCCTACCTGGGCGCCGATACCGACTCCGCCACCGGCGAGCGCCTGGGTGAAGGCCACCTGAGCCTGATCGACAACCAGATCGACACCAATACCGGGACCATCCGCGCCAAGGCCGAATTCAACAATCCCGGGCAAAAGCTCTGGCCCGGCCAGTTGGTGACCATCAAGATCCGCACCGCCGTGGAAAAAGCCGTCCTGGTGGTGCCGCCCAGCGTGGTGCAGCGCGGCCTGGACAAGCACTTCGTGTATCGGGTCAAGGATGACAAGGTGGAAATCGTCCCGGTGCAGATGGTCTATCAGGACAGCGGCCAGAACATCATCAAGGGTGTACAGGCCGGCGACTTGCTGGTCAGTGACGGCCAGTCGCGACTCAAGGCCGGCTCGCACATCGAGGTGCTCAGCGAACCGCCGCAACAGATCCAGGCCGCGAACACGGAGCCGCAGCCATGAAGGGCCACGGCTCGATCTCCGCCTGGTGCGTCGATCATCCGGTCGCCACCCTGCTGCTGACTTTCGCCCTGGTGCTGCTGGGCGCCATCGCCTTTCCCCGGCTGCCCATCGCCCCGCTGCCGGAAGCCGAATTCCCGACCATCCAGGTCTCCGCGCAATTGCCCGGCGCCAGCCCGGAAACCATGGCCTCTTCGGTGGCCACGCCGCTGGAGGTACAGTTCAGCGCCATACCCGGCATGACCCAGATGACCTCCAGCAGCGCCCTGGGCTCGACCATCCTGACCCTGCAGTTCACCCTCGACAAGAGCATCGACACCGCCGCCCAGGAAGTGCAGGCGGCGATCAACACCGCCTCGGGCAAGCTGCCCAACGACATGCCGAGCCTGCCCACCTGGCGCAAGGTCAACCCGGCGGACAGCCCGGTGCTGATCCTCAGCATCAGCTCCACGCAGATGCCCGGCACCGAGCTCAGCGACTACGTGGAAACCCTGCTGGCCCGACAGATCAGCCAGATCGACGGCGTCGGCCTGATCAACATCACCGGCCAGCAACGCCCGGCGATCCGCGTCCAGGCCTCGCCCGACCGGCTGGCTGCGATCGGCCTGACCCTGGCCGATATCCGCGTCGCCCTGCAGCAGGCCAGCCTCAATCTGGCCAAGGGTGCGCTGTATGGCGAGTCGAGCATCTCGACCCTGTCGACCAACGACCAGCTGTTCCATCCCGAGGACTACGGCCAGTTGATCGTCTCCTACAAGAACGGCGCACCGGTGCAGCTCAAGGATGTCGCCCGGGTCATCAGCGGGCCGGAAAACGCCTACGTGCAGGCCTGGTCCAACGACCAGCCGGGGCTCAACCTGGTGATCTTCCGCCAGCCGGGGGCCAACATCGTCGACACCGTGGACCGCATCCAGAGCGAGTTGCCGCGCCTGGAAGCCATGCTGCCCGCCTCGGTGGACGTGACCGTGCTCTCGGACCGCACCAAGACCATCCGCGCGTCCTTGCATGAAGTGGAAATCACCCTGCTGATCGCGGTGTTGCTGGTGGTGGCGGTGATGGCGCTGTTCCTGCGCCAGCTGTCGGCGACGCTGATCGTCTCCAGTGTGCTCGGCGTGTCGCTGGTGGCCAGCTTCGCGCTGATGTATGTGCTGGGCTTCAGCCTGAACAACCTGACCCTGGTGGCGATCGTGATTTCGGTGGGCTTCGTGGTCGACGACGCGATTGTCGTGGTGGAGAACATCCATCGCCATCTGGAGGCCGGCGACGGCATGCGCGAAGCGGCGATCAAGGGCGCCGGCGAAATCGGCTTCACCGTGGTGTCCATCAGCTTCTCGCTGATCGCCGCGTTCATTCCCCTGCTGTTCATGGGCGGCGTGGTCGGGCGGCTGTTCAAGGAGTTCGCCCTGACCGCCACCTCGACCATCCTGATTTCCGTGGTGGTGTCGCTGACCCTGGCGCCGACCCTGGCGGCGCTGTTCATGCGCGCCCCGACTCATCATCCCCACGATCGCCCGGGCTTCGGCGAACGCCTGCTGGCGCTCTACGAACGCGGGCTGCGCCGGGCGCTGGACCATCAGCGGCTGATGCTCGGCCTGTTCGGCCTGACCCTGGGCCTGGCCATCGCCGGTTATGTGTTCATTCCCAAGGGTTTCTTCCCGGTGCAGGACACCGGCTTCGTGCTGGGCACCAGCGAAGCGGCGGCCGACATCTCCTACCCGGACATGGTGGCAAAACACCTGGCCCTGGCGAAGATCCTCGGCGCCGACCCGGCGGTGGAAACCTTCTCCCACTCGGTCGGCGTCACCGGCAACAACCAGACCATCGCCAACGGCCGCTTCTGGATCGCCCTCAAGGACCGCGGCCAGCGGGACGTTTCCGCCAGCCAGTTCATCGACCGCATTCGCCCGCAATTGGCCAAGATCCCGGGCATCGTCCTGTACCTGCGGGCCGGCCAGGACATCAATCTCAGCTCCGGGCCGAGCCGCAGCCAGTACCAGTACGTGCTCAAGAGCAACGACGGGCCGACGCTGAATACCTGGACCCAGCGCCTGACGGAGAAACTGCGGGCCAACCCGGCCTTTCGCGACCTGTCCAACGACCTGCAACTGGGCGGCAGCATCACCCATATCAGCATCGACCGCAGCGCCGCGGCGCGTTTCGGCCTGACCGCCACCGATGTCGACGAAGCGCTCTACGACGCCTTCGGCCAGCGCCAGGTCAACGAGTTCCAGACCGAGACCAACCAGTACAACGTGATCCTCGAACTGGACGCCAGGCAGCGCGGCAAGGCCGAAAGCCTGAATTACTTCTACCTGCGCTCGCCCCTGAGTGGCGAGATGGTGCCGCTGTCGGCGCTGGCCAAGGTCGATCCGCCCACCGTCGGCCCGCTGTCCATCGCCCACGACGGCATGTTCCCGGCCGCCAACCTGTCGTTCAACCTGGCGCCCGGCGTGGCCCTGGGCGATGCGGTGATCATGCTCGAGCAGGCGAAAAACCAGATCGGCATGCCCGCCTCCATCGCCGGCAACTTCCAGGGCGCGGCCCAGGCCTTCCAGAGTTCCCTGGCCAGCCAGCCGTGGCTGATCCTCGCGGCGCTGGTGGCGGTGTACATCATCCTCGGCGTGCTCTACGAGAGCTTCGTCCATCCGCTGACCATCATTTCCACCCTGCCCTCGGCCGGCCTTGGCGCGCTGATCATGCTCTGGCTGCTGGGCCAGGACTTCTCGATCATGGCCCTGATCGGCCTGGTGCTGCTGATCGGCATCGTCAAGAAAAACGGCATCCTGATGATCGATTTCGCCCTCGAGGCCCAGCGCCAGGGCGGGCTGTCGCCGCAGGAAGCGATCTACCAGGCCTGTATCACGCGTTTCCGGCCGATCATCATGACCACCCTCGCCGCTTTGCTCGGCGCCCTGCCGCTGATGCTCGGTTATGGCGCCGGCGCGGAGCTGCGCCAGCCACTGGGGATCGCCGTGGTCGGTGGCCTGCTGGTGAGCCAGGCGCTGACGCTGTTCACCACTCCGGTCATATACTTGTGGCTCGAGCGGCTATTCCATCGGCCCACACCAGCGCCAGCGCTGGCAAGCACATCCTGAGGCGGGGTCATGCGCGTTCTGATTATCGAAGACGAAGAGAAAACCGCGGACTATCTGCACCGCGGCCTGACTGAACAAGGCTACACCGTGGACCTCGCGCGCGACGGCGTCGAGGGCCTGCACCTGGCGCTGGAAAGCGACTACGCGGTGATCGTGCTCGACGTGATGCTGCCCGGCATCGACGGCTTCGGCGTGCTGCGGGCCCTGCGCGCGCGCAAGCAGACGCCGGTGATCATGCTCACCGCCCGCGAGCGCGTCGAAGATCGGATCAAGGGCCTGCGCGACGGCGCCGACGACTACCTGGGCAAGCCCTTTTCCTTCCTCGAACTGGTGGCGCGCCTGCAGGCCTTGACCCGCCGCAGCGGCGGCCACGAACCGGTGCAGATCAGCATCGCCGATCTGTGGATCGACCTGATCAGTCGCAAGGCCAGCCGCGCCGGCACGCGCCTGGACCTGACCGCCAAGGAGTTCTCGCTGCTCAGCGTGCTCGCCCGGCGCCAGGGCGAGATCCTGTCGAAAACCGCGATCGCCGAGATGGTCTGGGACATCAATTTCGACAGCGACGCCAACGTCGTCGAAGTGGCGATCAAGCGCTTGCGGGCCAAGCTCGACGGGCCGTTCGAACAGAAACTGCTGCACACCATCCGCGGCATGGGTTACGTGCTGGAGAACCGCGGTGCCTCGTAATTCGATTGCCCTGCGCCTGAGCGGGCTGTTCACCCTGGTGGCCCTGCTGGTGTTCCTGCTGATCGGCGGCGCGCTCTATCAACAGGTGGACAAAGGCCTGGGCCTGCTGCCCGAGGCCGAACTGGACGCGCGCTACAGCGTGCTGGAGTCGGCCCTGACGCGCTTCGGCAACCCGGAGCACTGGGCCAAGATCAACAACAAGCTCAAGCTGCTCAGCGAAGAAGACAAGCGCATCAATTTCTGGGTGGTCAGCGGCGACCCCGCCTACGAATACGGCAACCCCGACCCGCAGATCCGCCGCTTCGCCCAGGGTCCGCTGGGCATGCGCAACCTGACCCTGCCCGGGCATCCCTATCCGCTGAAAGTGCTGGTCAGCCAGCTGCCAGCCAAGGAGCTGCGCCCGCCGCTGCGCTTTCTGATCGCCATCGACACCGAGACCGTCTACGAAACCCAGCACCAGCTGTTGATTGCCCTGATCAGCCTGGCCATCGTCGGCGTGCTGCTGGCCTCGGCGCTGGGTTACTGGGTGGCGCGCATCGGCCTCAAGCCCTTGATCGGGCTGTCCGAAGAAGCCCAGCGCCTGGCCCCGCCGAGGCTTTCCGGGCGTTTGCAGTTGTCGTCGCTGCCGCCGGAGCTGACGCAGTTCGCCAACTCGTTCAACTCGACCCTGGAACGGGTGGAACAGGCCTATTCGCGCCTGGAATCCTTCAATGCCGACGTCGCCCACGAACTGCGCTCGCCGCTGACCAACCTGATCGGCCAGACCCAGGTGGCGCTGACCCGCGGGCGTTCCGCCGAGCATTATTTCGAGGTACTGCAATCCAATCTCGAAGAGCTGGAACGGCTGCGCTCGATCATCAACGACATGCTGTTCCTGGCCAGCGCCGACCAGGGCAGCAAGGCCACCAAGCTCACCAGCACCTCCCTGGCCAGTGAAGTGGCGACCACCCTGGACTACCTGGACTTCATCCTCGAAGACGCCCAGGTCAAGGTCGAGGTCCGTGGCGATGCCCAGGTGCAGATCGAGATCGCCCACCTGCGCCGGGCGCTGATCAACCTGCTGAGCAATGCCGTGCAACACACCGAGCCTGGGCAGGTGATCCGGGTGCAGATCGATGTACAGGAACACCAGGTGGCCATCGCCGTGAGCAACCCCGGCCAGGCCATCGCCCGCGAGCATCTGCCACGGCTGTTCGAACGCTTCTACCGGGTCGATGCCTCCCGCAGCAACAGTGGCGCCAACCACGGCCTGGGGCTGGCGATCGTCAAGGCCATCGCCCTGATGCACGGCGGCGACGTGTTCGTGCGCAGCGATGACGGCATGAACACCTTCGGCATCTACCTGCCGGTCTGAACTCTCCCTCTGCTCTGTAGGAGCAGCCGGTCGACGCTCGATTGCTCGCGATAGCGGTGCGTCAGGCACAGCGCATTGCCTCTATCGCCGGCAAGCCTGGCTCCTACAGAAGCCAAGGCCACCACAAGCCTGTAGGAGCGAGGCTTGCCCGCGATAGCAGTACGTCAGACACAACGCATTGCCTGCATCGCCAGCAAGCCTGGTTCCTGCAGAAGCAGTGTCAACTATTGCTTTTGGTGTAACAGTGCTTATCCTGTTCGGCGCTTTTTCCAGCTGCCTTGAAGTTATATTTTTGTCGCACCTAATTTGAACTTGCTCTGCAAGAAGGTCTTCAGAAATGTCCAACAGTATGGGTATTGCCAGCGCCTTTGTTTTGTCCTCCCTGTTCTTGGCCCCTATGGCCATGGCCGAAGAATCGCAGACTTTCGCCGCGCATAACGCTGCACGCGCCGCTGCATTCCAGGAAGCCCAGGAAGTGCTGGCTGCCAAGCAACAGAATAGCGAGCAGCCGCAGAACATCACGGCGGAACAGCGCCAGCCGGAAGTTCAGAAAGACAGCTGATACCCGCTACCGACTCGTTTCCCTCGACAACTTCTCTGCTCTACCTCCCGGAGTAAGTTGTCTTAAAGCCGCTGATAACAGCGGCTTTTTTTTGCCATGTAGAACCGACTGTTTCATTCGTTTCACCCAGAACAAGAAACACCCGAATCGACAATAACAACTGTCATCATTCATCCAAGGAGCTTTATACCGGTGAAGGTCACTTCAACTCTCAGCCCGTTGTTCATTGCAATGGCTGCAACTATCGCCCCCTGTGCCCAGGCGGCCGATCAGGCCAGCCCCGAAGGCTTCGTCGAAGGCGCAAGCCTCAAGCTCAACGCCCGCAACTACTACATGAATCGCAACCGCCACCAGCAGAACGATGACAACATCGAATGGGGCCAGGGTTTCCTGGGGATCTTCGAGTCGGGTTATACCCCGGGCACGGTCGGTTTCGGCCTCGATGCCAACGCCATGCTCGGCCTGAAACTCGATGGCGGTGGCGGTACCGACAGCTCGAGCATCCTGCCGATCAGCGACGGCAACGGCAAAGCCCCGACGTCGTTCTCCACCGCTGGCGCCACCCTGAAAATCCGCGCCTTCGACACCGAGCTCAAGGCCGGCGACCTGTTCCTCAACAATCCGGTGATCGCCGGCGGCCAGAGCCGCATGCTGCCGCAGACCTTCCGCGGGGTCAGCCTGAGCAACCACAGCTTCGACGGCTGGCTGCTCGAAGGCGGCCAGGCCAGCTTCACCAAGCTCTACAACCAGAGCGGCCGCCAGCGTATCGACACGGCCTACGGCAAACTGCTGGACGGCGATGAAAGCCGCCACCTGAACTGGGCCGGCGTGGCCTGGAGCGGCGTGAGCGGGCTGACCAGCAGCCTGTACGCCGCCGAACTCAAGGACATCTGGAACCAGTACTACTACGACCTCGACTACAGCTATGCGCTGAACGAGCTGGTGACCCTGAACCCGGGCCTGCACTTCTATCACACCCAGGACACCGGCGACGCACTGCTGGGCGACATCGACAACAACACCTACAGCCTGCATTTCACCCTGGGCGTGGGCCATCACAGCCTCACCGCCGCCTACCAGCGGGTGAACGGCAACACTCCGTTCGACTACATCAACCAGGGCGACAGCATCTACCTGGACAATTCCCAGCAGTACTCGGACTTCAACGGCCCCAACGAACGCTCGTGGAAACTCAAGTACGCCTACGACTTCGCCGGCCTCGGCCTGCCGGGCCTGACGTCGGCGCTTTCCTACTCACGCGGCGAGCTGGACCTGACCAAGGTCGATCCGCACAGCCGTGGCTACGCCCACTGGTACAGCGCCGGCGGCGAGCACGCCAAGCACTGGGAACGCGACCTCGACCTCAAGTACGTGGTGCAGGGTGGCCAGGCCAAGGACCTGGCGGTCCGCCTGCAGTGGGCCACCAACCGTGGCGGCAACGGTTATGGCGCGCTGGACAACGACACCGACGAATACCGGGTGATCGTCGATTACCCGATCAATGTGTTCTAAGCGCGAATACGCAAAAGGCCAGCATCATTTTGCTGGCCTTTTTTTTGTCTGCGATTTATACATGCGCCCGCAGGCGCGATCGGTCTCTGCAACTCTGCTCGCTTCACCCGAAACACCCTTATAGAAAACGTACACAACGCAGAAGCCAGAACCATGAGTGTGAGTAGTGCGACACCCCGCAACACGACCACTTCGAGCCGGTCGGAAAGGATGCTGATTCTTGGAAGCTCATTGATGGTCATCTCCATCCTGAGCATCGTGACCTTCTTGCTGATTCGCGAACGCGGCAGCGCCGAAATAGCCGCCACCCGCGCGGCTTCCAACATCGTGCAATTGATCGACGCCGACGTGCTGCGCAACGTCGAGCTGTACGACGTCTCCCTGCGTGGCCTGATCAGCGCCTCGCAACACGAGGACCTGAAACAGGTCTCGCCGACCATTCGCCATATGGCGCTGTTCGACCGGGCCACGGCTGCACCCTACAAGGGCAACATCCTGCTGCTCGACGCGCACGGCGATGTGCTCGCCGACTCCGCTTCGGTCGAACCGCGCAAGGGCAACTTTGCCGATCGGGAGTATTTCCAGTCTCATGTGAATAACCCCGATCCGGGCATGCTGATCAGCCGACCGTTCCGCGCCCTCCCGCCCGAGCTGGATTGGCGCATCAGTTTCAGCCGGCGGGTTTCCAACGAACGTGGAGAATTCCTCGGCGTGGCCGAAGCGGCCATGCGCCTGGACTACTTCAGCCAGTTGTTCAAAAGCCTGAATGTCGGCCGCGACAGCTCGGTCAACCTGATCAGTCGCGACGGTATCCTGTTGGCCCAGGAGCCGCCGCGAGCGGACAACCTGATCGGCCAGGACTTCAGCCAACGGCCCAATTTCATCCGCATCCTGCGCGAGGGGAACGGCAGCTTCAAAGGCATGTCCAGCACCCAGCAGCCGCGCCTGTACACCTTCTCCCAGGTCGGGGACCTGCCGCTGATCGTGATCGTGGCGCTCTCCAGCAATGAAGTATTCGCCTCCTGGCAGCGCACCGCGCTGGTGGTTGGCGGCGCCACCGGTGCGCTGTGCCTGGGCCTGCTGTGGCTGACCTGGCTGCTGTGCCGGGAATTGCGCCGGCGCCAGAGCGCCGAGCAGGAACTCGCGCAACTGGCGGCCACCGATGCCCTCACCGGCCTCGACAACCGTCGCAGCCTGGATCAGACCCTGGCTCGCGAATGGGGTCGCGCGCAGCGCTCCCATAGCGCGCTGTCGCTGCTGATGCTCGACGTGGATCACTTCAAGGCCTTCAACGATCGCTATGGCCACCCGCTCGGCGATGAAGCCTTGCGTATCGTCGCCCGGGTGATCAGTGACAATATCCGTCGCCCCGGCGACCTGGCCGCACGCTACGGCGGCGAAGAGTTCGCCGTGGTCCTGCCGGAGACTGACAACGCCGGCGCCCGGCGTATCGCCGAGCATATTCGCCTGGCGATCGAGCGCCTGCCGCCGATCCAGGACGGTGCCTCGCCGATCACCATCAGCATTGGCCTCGGCACCTGGGCAGGCACGCCGAAGTCCAGCCTGAAAGCGCTGTGTTCGATGGCCGACAAGGCGCTGTACCAGGCCAAGGCCGAGGGGCGAAACCGAGTGGTGGGTTGACCTCATCGCGGGCAAGTCTCGCTTCTACGGGGCCCGTGCTGCCCGCGATAACCTCATCAGCCGCGCAACAATCTGCGGGCATAAAAAAAGGCCACCCGAAGGCAGCCTTTAAAAACTAAAGGAAAGAGAGTGTTACTTACACGGCCGCAACCGGACGCATGTAAGAGATCGGTGCAGTGCTGGCATCTTCGAAGGTCACGACTTCCCAAGCGTCTTTCTGCTCAATGAGCTTGCGCAGAAGCTGGTTGTTCAGTGCATGGCCCGACTTGAAGCCTTTGAACTCACCTATCAGGCTGTTGCCCAGCAGGTAGAGGTCACCAATTGCGTCGAGGATCTTGTGCTTCACGAACTCGTCTTCGTAGCGAAGGCCGTCCTCGTTCAGTACACCATCCGCGTCGACCACGATGGCGTTTTCCACGCTGCCGCCGAGTGCGAGGTTGTGCTTGCGCAGGTACTCGATATCACTCATGAAACCAAAGGTACGGGCGCGGCTGACTTCCTTCACGAACGACGTGCTGGAAAAGTCCACGCTTGCACTCTGGGTGCGGTCACGGAAAACCGGGTGATCGAAATCGATCTCAAAGCTCACTTTAAAACCGTCGAAAGGCACGAAAGTGGCGCGCTTGTCGCCGTCTTCCACCGTCACCTCACGAAGGATGCGGATGAACTTCTTGGCTGCGTCCTGTTCTTCCAGGCCGGCAGATTGAATCAGGAATACGAAGGGTCCAGCGCTGCCATCCATGATCGGGACTTCGGACGCGGAGAGCTCGACGTAGGCGTTATCGATGCCCAGGCCAGCCATGGCCGAGAGCAAGTGCTCCACCGTGTCCACTTTGGTGTCACCGTTGACCAGGGTGGTCGACATAGTGGTTTCACCAACGTTTTCCGCGCGAGCAGGAATCTGCACCACAGGGTCCAGGTCGGCACGACAAAACACAATGCCGGTGTCGACAGGCGCAGGCTTGAGGGTCAGGTAAACCTTCTCCCCAGAGTGCAGGCCTACACCTGTGGCACGGATAATATTCTTCAGGGTGCGTTGTTTAATCATGGCTTGGGCCGCTTCAGCGCAAATTGCGAACTGGTATCAACAAAGGCTGGCGATAATAGCAGACCAGGCCTTTGCTGAACACCAATCACCCTAATACCCCTGATACATTCCATCAATCGGCCTGGCGACGCAGGAAAGCCGGGATGTCCAGATAGTCCAGATCATCTTGCGGATTCAGCTTCGCCGCAGTCGCAGCACTGGCCTGGGCCTGGTTGCGCATGACGGTCGGACGGTCCAGATCACGGTAGTTGACCGACGGCAGTTCCTGACGGGCAGGGGCTGGCGCCTGTGCAGCGGCCATGGAGGTTTGCACGGTATTGTCGATGACCTTCACAGGCTTCTCGATTTTCGCGCCCAGACCCGTGGCAACCACGGTCACGTGCAGCTCGTCGCGCATGTCCGGATCGATAACGGTACCGACCTTGACCATTGCGTGCTCGGAAGCGAAGGCTTCGATGATGCTACCCACGTCGGAGTACTCGCCCAGGGACAGGTCGGGACCGGCGGTGATGTTCACCAGGATGCCGCGCGCGCCTTGCAGGTTCACGTCTTCCAGCAGCGGGTTGCGGATTGCCGCCTCGGTCGCTTCACGTGCACGGTTAGGACCGCTGGCGCAGCCAGTGCCCATCATTGCCATGCCCATTTCGCTCATCACGGTACGTACGTCGGCGAAGTCGACGTTGATCATGCCCGGACGCTTGATGATGTCGGAGATACCGCGAACGGCACCGGCCAGAACGTCGTCGGCCTTGGCGAAAGCCGACAGCAGGCTGGCGTCCTTGCCGAGGATGGTCAGCAGCTTTTCGTTGGGAATGGTGATCAACGAATCGACGCTTTCGCTCAGCGCGCGGATGCCTTCATCGGCGATCTGCATACGCTTGCGGCCTTCGAACGGGAACGGACGAGTCACCACCGCAACGGTGAGGATGCCCATTTCCTTGGCCACTTCGGCGATGATCGGCGCAGCACCGGTACCGGTACCACCGCCCATGCCGGTCGTGATGAACACCATGTTGGTGCCCGCCAGCACTTCGGCGATACGCTCGCGGTCTTCCAGGGCGGCTTGACGACCGACCTCAGGATTGGCGCCAGCACCCAGGCCCTTGGTCACGCCGGTACCCAGTTGCAGGATGGTCCGCGCGCCGATGTTTTTCAGCGCTTGAGCATCAGTGTTGGCGCAGATGAATTCGACGCCTTCGATGTTGCTCTTGACCATGTGATTGACGGCGTTGCCGCCGCCACCGCCAACACCGATAACCTTGATTACCGGACTTGCGGGGACGTTGTCTACGAGTTCGAACATTTTCCCTCTCCTTTCATTTCTCTAGTTTTTTCGCCTACTGCGCCTACTGCTTACAACGTATTTCATGCTGCTTTTACTGCGGTAGAAGCTCCAAGCTGCAAGCTATAAGCCGCAAGCATGGAACCCTGTACTTCTTGAAGCTTGAAACTTGCCGCTTGAAGCTGTTTCTTAAAAATTGCCCTGCACCCAGCTCTTGATGCGATCGAGCAAGGCGGCCTTGGGTTCGTCGCTGCTGTAGCTGTCCCGGCTGCCGATGCCGGAGAACGAGATACCGTCGGACTGCTTCTGCAGCCCGTACAACAGCAAGCCCACGCCGGTGGAATAGATCGGGTTGCGCACCACGTCGGACAGGCCCTTGACGGTGTGCGGCACGCCCAGGCGGACCGGCATGTGGAAAATCTCTTCGGCCAGTTCGACCGCGCCTTCCATTTTCGAAGTACCGCCGGTCAGCACGATGCCGGCCGGGATCAGGTCTTCGTAGCCGCTGCGACGCAGTTCGGCCTGGATCAGGGTGAACAGCTCGTCGTAGCGCGGCTCGACCACTTCGGCCAGGGCCTGGCGGGACAGCTCGCGCGGTGGACGGTCGCCGACACTTGGCACCTTGATGGTTTCACCGGCACCGGCCAGCTTGGCCAGGGCGCAGGCGTAACGGATCTTGATTTCTTCGGCGTACTGGGTCGGCGTACGCAGCGCCATGGCGATGTCGTTGGTCACCTGGTCGCCGGCAATCGGGATCACCGCGGTATGGCGGATCGCGCCTTCGGTGAAGATCGCGATGTCGGTGGTACCGCCACCGATGTCCACCAGGCACACGCCCAGCTCTTTCTCGTCGTCGGTCAGCACCGAATACGCCGAGGCCAGCTGTTCGAGAATGATGTCGTCGATTTCCAGGCCACAGCGACGCACGCACTTTTCGATGTTCTGGGCGGCATTCACCGCGCAGGTCACCACGTGCACCTTGGCTTCCAGACGTACACCGGACATGCCCAGGGGCTCGCGCACGCCTTCCTGGTTATCGATCACGTAATCCTGCGGCAGGGTGTGCAGCACCCGCTGGTCGGCCGGAATCGCCACAGCCTGTGCCGCGTCGAGTACCCGCTCCAGGTCCGCCGAACTCACTTCGCGATCACGAATCGCCACGATGCCGTGGGAGTTCAGGCTGCGAATGTGATTGCCCGCCACGCCGACGAACGCCGAGTGGATACGGCAACCGGCCATCAGTTGCGCTTCTTCTACCGCGCGCTGGATCGATTGAACGGTGGACTCGATATTCACCACCACACCCTTCTTCAGGCCGCGCGATGGATGGGTGCCGATACCGACGATTTCCAGCGTGCCATCGGCCGCGACCTCGCCTACCAGCGCCACCACCTTGGAGGTGCCGATATCCAGACCGACGATCATTTTGCCGCTTTGCACGTTTGCCATGGTCCTGCCTCTTCTTAATTCTTCGCGACGGCGGGTTGGGCCGTCGTGGGCGCTACAGGTTCCCGCCAGCCGACGGCCAGGCCGTTGGCATAACGCAGATCGATGCGCGCGATGTTCGTAATCTGTTCTTTCAGCGTTTTTTCATAAATGGCAATGAAGCGGCGCATCTTCTCCACCAGGTGATCGCGTCCGAGCAACAGCTCGATACCAGGGCCAGCGCTACCGGCCCCCGTGGTCAGGAACCAGCTGCCGCGCTCGCGCAACTCCAGACGGGCAATGGAGAAACCCATCGGGCGCAGCATCTGGCTCAGCACCTGGTACTGCTGCATCACCTGCTGCTGGGCCCGCTGCGGGCCGAACAACTGTGGCAAGTGCTCGTAGTTCGCCAGTTCACGCGGGGTGAAGGCCTGGCCCTGGTTGTTCAACAGCGCCTCGTCGCCCCAACGGGCCACCGGCAGTTGTTCTTCCAGGCGAATCACCACCTGGTCCGGCCACACACGCCGTACCTCGGCATGAGCGATCCATGGCATCTGTTCCAGCTCGGTACGCATGCTCGCCAGGTCGATGGTGAAGAAGCTCGCCGCGACGTAGGGCGCGATCCGCTGCTGCACCGCCTGCTGGCTGATGTAACTCAGGTCGCCCTGCACCGCGACCTTGGTGATCGGCCGGTCGGCATAGGGCAGCAGGCGTTGCGCGCCTTCGTAAGTGCCGAAGCCCAGCGCGACCAGCAGCACCGGCCACATCAGGCTTTTCAGCACGCCAAAGTTGGCTTTCGGCAGGCGCGCCGACATCGGCTCCTTGGCCACCATCCGGCTGGCACCACGCGGCACCGGCTTGCGGCCGGGAGCGGGTTGCTGATGACGTAGCTGGGCGCCTTGCATGGCCTTAACCTCGCGGCTCTGCGTTACTGACGACACTTTCCGCCAGGATGGCCAGAACCAGCTGCTGGAAATCCAGACCGGCGGCACGCGCCGCCATCGGAACCAGGCTGTGATCGGTCATGCCGGGGGCGGTATTCACTTCCAGGAACCAGAACTGGCCGTCGGCGTCCTGCATCACGTCGGCACGCGCCCAACCGGCGATACCGAGCGCCCCGCAGGCCTTCGCCGTCAGGTCCATGAGCTCCTGCTCTTTGTCGCTGTCGAGGCCGCACGGGATCCGGTACTGGGTATCGGAAGCCAGGTACTTGGCGTCGTAGTCGTAAAACGTGTGGGGCGTGCCCAGGGCGATCGGTGGCAATACCTGGCCGCGCAGCGTGGCGATGGTGAACTCCGGACCTTGAATCCATTGTTCAACCAAGACTTGCGAGTCGTAGGTGCTGGCCGCTTTCCATGCGTCGATCAGTTCGGACGCGGATGTCACTTTGGCCATACCAATACTGGAACCTTCATGCGCCGGTTTGACGATCAAAGGCATGCCCAGTTCCGTAGCCGCGCAAATACAATCGGCCTCGGAGCCAAGTACGGCGTGGCGTGGCGTCGGAATACCGAGGCTGTGCCAGACCTGCTTGGTACGCAGTTTGTCCATCGCCAGCGCCGAAGCCAGGATGCCGCTGCCGGTGTAGGGAATCCCCAGGCACTCCAGCAGGCCCTGCATGCTGCCGTCTTCGCCGCCACGGCCGTGGAGGATGATGAAGGCGCGGTCGATCTTCTCGTTCAGCAGGCGCTGCAGGAAGTCGTCACCAACGTCGATGCCGAACGCGTCCACACCGGCGCTCAGCAAGGCTTCGAGCACGGCATTGCCGGACTTCAGCGAGACTTCGCGCTCGGCGCTCTTGCCGCCGAACAGCACGGCGACACGGCCGAAATCCTTCGGCGCGATGGTCGAAAACAGAGAGGCGTAGGCGGCGGTCATTTCGACTTCCCCTGACCGGCAGGCACGGCGCCCGCGAACAACGGACTGTTCAACAGCTTCGGCGCAAGGCCGCCGATATCTCCGGCGCCCTGGCACAGCAGGATGTCGCCGGCACGCAGCAGCGGCTTGACCAGCGGCGCGAGGTCGACCCCACGCTCGATGTAGATCGGGTCCAGCTGACCGCGCTGACGGATGCTGTGGCACAGCTGACGGCTGTCCGCCCCCGGGATCGGCTCTTCGCCCGCCGGGTAGACTTCCATCAACAGCAGGACGTTGGCGTCCGCCAGCACCTGGACGAAATCGTCGTACAGGTCGCGGGTACGGCTGAAACGGTGCGGCTGGTAAACCATCACCAGGCGGCGCTCAGGCCAGCCACCGCGCACGGCCTTGATCACCGCCGCGACTTCGGTCGGGTGGTGGCCGTAGTCGTCCACCAGCATCACGTTGCCGCCTTCCACCGGCAGCTCGCCGTAGACCTGGAAGCGCCGACCCACGCCCTGGAAGCCCGACAGGCCCTGGACGATGGCTTCATCGCTGATGCCTTCGTCGGTGGCGATGCAGATGGTTGCCAGCGCGTTCAGCACGTTGTGGTTGCCCGGCATGTTCACCGAGACATCCAGCGGCTCGCGATCGGGGCGCAGCACGGTGAAGAAGGTCTGCATGCCCTGCTGGCGTACATTGATCGCCCGCACATCGGCGTCTTCATTGAAACCGTAGGTGACGGTCGGACGCTTGACCTGCGGCAGGATCTCACGCACCACCGGGTCGTCCAGGCACAGTACGGCCAGGCCGTAGAACGGCAGGTTGTGCAGGAATTCGACGAAGGTTTTCTTCAGTTTGTTGAAGTCACCGTCGTAGGTCGCCATGTGGTCGGCGTCGATGTTGGTCACCACGGCTACCAGCGGCTGCAAGTGCAGGAAGCTGGCGTCGCTTTCATCGGCTTCGGCGATCAGGTAACGGCTGGTGCCCAACTGTGCATTGGTACCCGCTGCATTCAGCCGGCCACCGATGACGAAGGTCGGGTCCAGGCCACCGGCGGCGAACACCGAGGCCAACAGGCTGGTGGTGGTGGTCTTGCCGTGGGTACCGGCAACGGCGACGCCGTGGCGGTAGCGCATCAGCTCGGCCAGCATTTCCGCGCGCGGCACCACCGGGATGCGGCGTTCCAGGGCGGTGGCCACTTCCGGGTTGGAGGTGTTCACGGCGCTGGACACTACCAGTACATCGGCGTTGGCGGCGTTCTCGGCACGGTGGCCGATAAAGATCTGCGCACCGAAGGACTCGAGGCGCTCGGTAACCGGCGACGCCTTGAGGTCGGAGCCGGAGACCTGATAGCCCAGGTTCAGCAGCACTTCGGCGATCCCGCACATGCCCACGCCGCCGATACCGACGAAGTGGATGCGACGGATGCGGCGCATTTCCGGTTGTGGCATGGCTTTCTGATTCTCAACCATGGGCCACCTCCAGGCAGATATCGACCACGCTACGGGTGGCATCGGGTTTGGCCAGGCGACGTGCGGCGTCGGCCATGCTGTTGAGTCGTTCCGGTTGCATCAAAACCTCTGTCAGGCGAGCGGCAAGGTCCGCTGCGCCAGTCGTTCTTTGCGGCATCAGGAAGGCAGCGCCTTCACGAGCCAAATAATCGGCATTGCGGGTCTGGTGATCGTCGATGGCGTGAGGCAAAGGCACGAGCATCGAAGGCAGACCGGCGGCAGCCAGTTCACTGACGGTCAACGCGCCTGCGCGACAAACCACCAGGTCAGCCCAGCCATAGGCTTGGGCCATGTCTTTGATGAACGGCTGCACCTGCGCCTCGACGCCGGCGGCGCGATAGCGCTCTGCAGTCACTTCATCGTGGTTTTTGCCGGCCTGATGAAACACTTCCGGACGCAGCTCGGGGGAGACCAGCGCCAGGGCTTCAGGCAGCAACTTGTTCAACGGCTCTGCTCCCAGGCTTCCGCCCAGGATCAGCAAACGCGCCTTGCGTCCGGCCAAAGCCTCGCGCGGTGTATCGAGGAACAGCTCGGTGCGCACCGGGTTGCCGGTAGTACGCCGGCTGCTGGAGGCACCAAAGGTGTCCGGGAAAGCTTCGCAGACTCGGGCCGACAACGGCACCAGCAGCCGATTGGCGGTACCGGCGACCGCGTTCTGTTCATGAACGATCACCGGCACGCCGGACAGTTTTGCCGCGACGCCGCCAGGGCCGGTCACATAACCGCCAAAGCCCAGCACACAAACCGGCTTGAGCTGACGAATGATCCGGCGCGCCTGCAGCACTGCCTTGAGCAACACGAATGGCGCCTTGAGCAGCGACAGCTTGCTCTTGCCCCGCAGGCCGCTGACGTTGATCAGGTGCAGTTGCAGGCCGGCGTTCGGCACCAGCTCGTTTTCGATACCGCGCGGGGTGCCGAGCCAGTGCACGGTATAACCGCGCGCCTGGAACTCACGGGCACAGGCCAGCGCCGGGAACACGTGACCGCCGGTGCCACCGGCCATGATCAGCACATTAGCGCCCATGGCTTGGCTCCTCGGCGAAGTCGCTCTCGCTGAACTCCATCTCTTCGCTGCCCAGGTGGGTCCGACTCTCCCACTCGATGCGCAGTAACAGGCCCAGGCAGGCGCAGCAGATCACCAACGAACTGCCGCCATAACTGAGGAATGGCAAGGTCAGGCCTTTGGTCGGCAACAGGCCGACGTTCACCCCAATGTTGATCAGGAACTGGCCGATCCACAGGAACGACAGGCCATAAGCGACATAGGCGGCAAAGAACTGCTTGGCTTTCTCGGCCCACAGGCCGATGTACATGCCACGGATACAGACGAAGACGAACAGCGCCACTGTGCACAGGGAACCGACGGCGCCCAGTTCTTCGGCCAGGACCGAGAACACGAAGTCGGTGTGGGCTTCCGGCAGGTAGAACTGTTTCTGCACGCTGTTACCCAGGCCAACGCCCAGCCATTCGCCACGGCCAAAAGCAATCAGGGCCTGGGACAGCTGGTAGCCCGCGCCGAACTGGTCGGCCCAAGGGTCGGCAAAGTTGGTCAGGCGCGCCATTCGATAGGGCTGCATCTGAATCAGCAGGACCACCGCCGCGACCGCCAGCACCACCATCAAGGAAAAACGGAACAGCCCGACCCCACCGAGGAACAGCATCGCCGCCGCGGCCCCCATCATCACCACGGTGGCGCCGAAGTCCGGCTCCATCAGCAGCAGGCCGGCCATCGGCAGCAGCACGATGAACGGTTTGAAGAAGCCCATCCAGCTTTCGCGCACTTCTTTCTGGCGACGCACCAGGTAACCGGCGAGGTAGATCACCACGAACACCTTGGCGATCTCGGAAGGCTGGACGTTGAAGAAACTGAAGCCGATCCAGCGCATCGAACCGTTCACTTCACGGCCGATCCCCGGAATGATCACCATCACCAGCAAACCGAAGGCACCGAGCAGCATCATCCAGCCCAGGCGTTGCCAGGTGGCGATCGGAATCATCATGGTGACGATGCAGGCACCCAGGCCCAGCACCACATAGATAAGGTGGCGAATCATGTAGTACAGGGCACTACCCGACTGCACCGCCGCCACTTCGGTGGAGGCCGAGGCGATCATGATCAGCCCGAGGCCGAGCAGCGTCAGGCAGCCGGCGAGCATCGGGAAATCGAGGTCGACGCCACGCCCGGTAATGATCGGCGATGGATAAGGCTTGATGATATCTCTCAGGTTCATGCCAGATCCTCCACGGCGCGGACGAACTGGTGACCACGGTCTTCATAATTTTTGAACATGTCGAAACTGGCGCAGGCCGGCGACAGCAGCACCACGTCACCGGCCTGGGCGGTGGCACGGCATTGCGCCACAGCTTCGACCAGGGAGCCGACACGAATCAGCGGCACAGCATCGCCGATGGCCTCGCCGATCTTGTCGGAATCGCGGCCCATCAGGATCACGGCGCGGCAGTTGGCCGCCACCGGGTCGCGCAGGTCCTTGAACTCGGCACCTTTGCCGTCGCCACCGGCGATCAGCACGATCTTGCCTTCGATGTCCGCGCCCAGGCCTTCGATGGCCGCCAGGGCAGCGCCAACGTTGGTGGCCTTGGAGTCGTTGTAATAACCCACGCCATCCAGGTCGCGAACCCACTGGCAGCGGTGCTCGAGGCCGGCGAAGGTGCGCAGGGCCGAGAGCATGGCGTCGAATGGCAGGCCGACCGCATGCCCCAGGGCCAGCGCCGCCAGGGCGTTGGACTGGTTATGGGCGCCGCGGATCTTCAGCTCGCGCACCGGCATCAGGTTCTGGAATTCGAAGGCCAGGTATTTCTCGCCGTTCTCTTCACGCAGGCCGAACGCCTTGAAGTCGGGTTTGCTCAGACCGAAGGTCCAGCACGGCAGGCCTTCGCCGATCAATGGCCGGGTCAGGGCATCCTGGCGGTTGAACACCACCTGCCGGGCGCCCCGGAAGATCCGGTGTTTGGCCAGGTGATACGCCGGCAGGCCGCTGTAGCGGTCCATGTGGTCTTCGCTGATGTTCAGTACGGTGGCCACTTCGGCACCCAGCTGATCGGTGGTCTCCAGCTGGAAGCTGGACAGTTCCATGACGTACAGCTCGACGTCGTCGCTGAGCAGGTCCAGGGCAGGGGTACCCAGGTTTCCACCCACGGCGACCCGCTTGCCCGCCGCCGCCGCCATTTCCCCCACCAGGGTGGTCACGGTGCTTTTCGCGTTGGAACCGCTGATGGCGACGATCGGCGCCTTCGCGTTACGCGCGAACAGCTCGATATCGCCGGAAAGTTTCACCCCACGGGCGGCGGCGGCTTGCAGGGCCGGGGTCGCCAGGGCCAGGCCGGGGCTCACGTAGAGCTCGTCGGCACGGCACAGGAAGTCGACGTCCAACTCGCCACAACGCACTTCCACATGCGGATAGTCACGGCGCAGCGTGGCCAGTTCCGGTGGATTTTCCCGCGTATCGGCGACGGCAAACGACACGCCCCGGCTCGCCAGGAAGCGAACCAGGGACATGCCGCTCTTGCCGAGGCCGACAACGATGCGGAAGTGGTCAGAAGCGATCAGAGACACTCGTTCTACCTCAGCTTCAGGGTGGCAAGGCCGATCAACACGAGAATCACGGTGATGATCCAGAAACGGACGATCACGCGCGGCTCGGGCCAGCCCTTGAGTTCAAAGTGGTGGTGAATTGGCGCCATGCGGAATACACGACGACCGGTCAACTTGAAGGAGGCCACCTGAATGACCACCGACAGGGTTTCCATCACGAACACACCGCCCATGATGAACAGGACGATTTCCTGACGAACGATCACCGCGATGGTGCCCAGGGCCGCACCCAGTGCCAGCGCGCCGACGTCGCCCATGAAGACTTGTGCCGGGTAGGTGTTGAACCACAGGAAGCCCAGTCCGGCGCCGATCAGCGCGCCGCAGAACACGATCAGCTCACCCGCGCCTGGAACGTAAGGAATCAGCAGGTACTCAGCGAATTTCACGTTACCCGACAGGTAGCAGAAGATGCCCAGGGCACCGCCCACCATCACGGTCGGCATGATCGCCAGGCCGTCGAGGCCATCGGTCAGGTTGACCGCGTTGCTGGAGCCAACGATCACGAAATAGGTCAGGACCACGAAGCCGATACCCAGCGGAATGCTGACGTCCTTGAGCATGGGGATCAGCAAGGTGGTTTCGACCGGGGTTTGCGCGGTGACATACAGGAAGATCGCCGCGCCCAGGCCAAATACCGACTGCCAGAAGTACTTCCAGCGGCTAGGCAAACCACGGGAGTTCTTCTCGATCACCTTGCGATAGTCATCGACCCAGCCGATGGCGCCGAACAACAGGGTGACCAGCAACACCACCCACACATAACGGTTGCTCAGGTCGGCCCACAGCAGGGTGCTGATACCGATTGCCGAGAGGATCAGCGCGCCGCCCATGGTCGGGGTGCCCGACTTGGAGAGGTGCGATTGCGGACCGTCGTTACGCACGGCCTGGCCGATCTGACGGGTCTGCAAAGTGCGGATCATCCACGGCCCCAGCCACAAGGACAGCACCAGCGCAGTCAGTACCCCGAGAATCCCGCGCAGGGTCAGGTACTGAAAGACCGCGAAGCCTTTGTAGAACTGTTGCAGGTACTCCGCTAGCAGCAGCAGCATCAATGTTTCTCCGTGCTGGAACCACACAAAGCCGCGACGATGTTTTCCATCACCGCGCTGCGCGATCCCTTGATCAAAATAGTGGTGTTTGTATCTTGCTCGGCGCCCAGGGCTGCGATCAGCTCGGCCTGGCTGGCGAAGTGTCGGGCGTGCTCACCAAAGGCGGCGACCGCGTGGACCATCATCGGGCCCACGGCGTAGAGCGCCGACACCTTGCCGGCGGCATAAGCACCCACTTCGCGGTGCCCCTGCTCCGCCCAATCGCCCAACTCGCCGATATCTCCGAGCACCAGGACGGTGCGGCCGGAAAAGCCGGCGAGTATATCAACGGCCGCGCACATTGACGTGGGGTTCGCGTTGTAGGTGTCGTCGATGACCCGCATGCCGTTTTTCGCCAGCTGGGCGACGGTGCGGCCCTTGACCGGCTGCACCGCGTTGAGCCCGGTGGCGATGCCGAACAGCGACACGCCCAGGGCATGAGCGGCAGCCGCAGCGGCCAGGGCATTGGCCACGTTATGGGTACCCAGCAGGTTCAACTGGATCCGCTCGGAGCCGTTGCCAGCATGCAGGGTGAAGTTCGGGCAGCCACGGGCATCACGCTGGATATCCGAGGCGTAAAAGTCGGCGGCATTGTTGGTCAGGGCAAAACTCAGCACCTGACGGCCGGCGGCGCGGGCTTTCCAGATCGGGAAGGCCTTGTCGTCGAGGTTGAGCACGGCGATACCGGAAGCATCCAGCCCTTCGAGGATCTCGCCTTTGGCCTCGACGATTTTTTCCGGCCCGCCAAACTCGCCAACATGAGCGGTACCGGCATTATTGATGATGGCGACATGCGGCTTGGTCATCGCCACGGTGTAGGCAATTTCGCCGATGCGCGAAGCCCCCAGCTCGATCACCGCCGCAGTGTGCTCCGGGGCCAGCTCCAGCAGGGTCAAGGGTGCGCCCAGGTCGTTGTTCAGATTGCCGCGTGTGGCAAGCACCGGCCCGCGCGTACGCAGGATGCTGGCCAGCATTTCCTTGACCGTGGTCTTGCCGCTGGAGCCGGTAATTGCCGCGACAGGCTTGGTGAAAGCCGCGCGATTCAAGGCTCCCAGCTGTCCAAGCGCCTGCCGGGTATCGCTGACCAGCAACTGCGGCAGCGTGCTGTCTGGCACTTCGCGTTCGACCAGGGCACCGACGGCGCCTTTAGAAGCGACCTCATTCAGGTAGTCATGGCCGTCGAAACGCGGGCCGGCCAGGGCAACAAAGAGTTGGCCCGGCTTGATCGCCCGGCTGTCGATGCTCACGCCATCGAAGCTGCAATCGCCAGCCAGCAGGCGACCCGCCAACGGTCCGCTCAGTTCACTGAGTTTCAGGGCCTTAAGCATGGGCCACCTCCCACGCAGTCAGCGCCCGGTCGGCTTCCACCAGGTCGGAGAAGTCGAGACGCACGCCGTTGATTTCCTGATAGTCCTCATGACCTTTACCGGCCAGGACAATGACGTCATCCGCCGAAGCGCCGGCGATCAGCTGGGCGATGGCCAGGCCGCGACCGGAGACGAACTCGACCTTGTCCACCGCACTGAAGCCGGTACGAATGTCGTCGAAAATCTGCGCTGGATCTTCCGTACGCGGGTTGTCGTCGGTAACCAGCACGCCGTCGGCCAGGCGCTCGACCACTTCCGCCATCAGCGGACGCTTGCCGCGATCGCGATCGCCGCCGCAGCCGAACAGGCACAGCAAACGGCCCTTGGCGTGGGGACGCAGGGCCAGCAATACTTTTTCCAGGGCATCCGGGGTGTGAGCGTAATCGACCACCACCAGCGGTTGCGAACCGCCGCCCAGGCGCTGCATGCGACCGGCCGGACCTTCCAGTTTCGGCAGCACGTGAAGGATTTCGTCGAGGGCGTAATCCAGGCCAAGCAAGGCACCGACAGCGGCCAGCACGTTGCTCAGGTTGAAACGGCCGAGCAAGGTGCTGCGCAGATGATGCTCACCCTGCGGAGTCACCAGGGTCGCACGCACGCCTTCGTCGTCGAATTGCGCTTCGCGGCAGTACAGATAGGCCCGCGGATCCTCGAGGCTGTAGGTGATCAGCCGCGAATCCTGCTCGTCACTGGCCAACAGCCGACCGAACTCATCGTCGAGGTTGATGACTCGGCAACCCAGGTCGGTCCAACCGAACAGCTTGGCCTTGGTGGAGCCGTAGGCTTCCATGGTGCCGTGATAATCCAGGTGGTCGCGAGACAGGTTGGTCAGCACCGCCACATCGAAGGCCAGCGCACTGACCCGCCCCTGGTCGAGACCATGGGACGACACTTCCATCGCCACGGCCTTGGCACCGGCCTTTTTCAGGTCGGCCAGGGTGGCCTGTACGGCAATCGGGTTCGGCGTGGTGTGCATCCCGCTTTGCAGCGCGCCATAAAAACCGCTGCCCAGGGTGCCGACGATGCCGCAGTGCTGGCCCAGCAGGTCGAGCGCTTGCGCGACCAACTGGGTCACGCTGGTCTTGCCGTTGGTACCGGTCACGCCAATCAGGTTGAGATGACGACTCGGATCGCCATAAAAACGTCCGGCGATATCCGACAGCTGCGCCGCCAGGCCTTTGACCGGAATCAGCGGTACGTCGGTAATCGGCAGGACGGTCGCGCCTTCGACTTCATAAGCCACGGCAGCCGCACCGCGCTGCAAGGCATCGGCGATGTGCGCACGGCCATCGAACTTGCCGCCAGGAACCGCAAGGAACAGATCGCCGGCGCGCACATTGCGGCTGTCCAGGGTCAGTTCGCGAATCAGCAGATCGCGACCAGCGTGGGCGAAAATCTTGTTCAGGCTAAGAGACATCAGCCGCGCCCTCCTTTAGCTGGTGCCGCATTGGCTTGTTGGGTAGGTGGCAGGTTGTCCGGCGAGATATTCATCAGACGCAGGGTGCCGGACATCACTTTGCTGAACACCGGTGCCGATACCAAGCCACCGAAGTAGCCGGCCTTGCTCGGCTCGTCGATCACCACGACTATGGCGTAACGCGGATCGCTCATCGGGCCGAAACCAGCGAACAGCGAACGGTAGGAGTTCTCGGCATAACCCTTGGTGCCGACCGAAGTCTTGCGCGCGGTACCACTCTTGCCGGCCACGTGATACGCCGGCACCTGGGCACGGAACACGCCGCGCGGAGCCTCGATCACCTGCTGCAACATGCCTTGCATGGTCTTGGCGACCTTTTCCGGAATCACTTGGGTGGTTTCCGGGGTCTTGTCGGTTTTGATCAGAGTCAGTGGAGCGATACGACCGTTATTGGCCAGCGCCGAGAAGGCGTGAACCAACTGGATCGCCGTCACCGAGATACCGTAGCCGTACGACAGCGTGGCCGTCTCGGCCTTGCGCCATTCACGGTAATTCGGCAGGTTGCCGACACGCTCGCCCGGGAAACCGAGGCCGGTATCCTGGCCGAGGCCGATTTTCTGGGCCAGACGGAAGATGGCTTCGCCGCCGATATCGAAGGCGATCTTGCTCATGCCGACGTTACTGGAATTGATCAGAATTCCGGTCAGGTCAAGCACCGCGCCTTCGCTCTTGGATACGTCGCGAATGGTGTATTTGCCGATCTGCAGCGTGCCCGGATAAACCTCGACGGTGTCGCTCGGTTTCCAGCGGCCGGTTTCCAGCGCCGCGCTCATGGAGATGGCTTTCATGGTCGAACCCGGTTCGAACACGTCGATCATGGCGCGGTTGCGCATCATCGCCGGTTGCAGGTTGCGACGGTTGTTCGGGTTGTAGGTCGGCTGGTTGACCATGGCCAGGATCTCGCCGGTCTTCACGTCCATGATGACCAGGCTGCCGGCCTTGGCGCCGTTCTCGACGATGGCATTGCGCAATTCGCGGTTGGCCAGGTATTGCAGGCGCAGGTCAATCGACAACGCCAAGGGCTTGCCGGCCTTGGCGTTTTTGGTGACCTGGACATCTTTGATCAGTCTGCCGCGCCGATCCTTGATGACCTGACGCTTGCCCGGCACCCCGGCCAGCCACTCGTCATAGGCCAGTTCGACCCCCTCGCGACCTCGGTCGTCGATGTCGGTAAAGCCGACCATGTGCGCGGTCACTTCGCCGGCCGGGTAGAAACGCCGGAACTCTTCGATGCCATAGACCCCCGGCACCTTGAGATCGAGAACCTGCTGGCCCTGCTCGGGCGTCAGGCCACGCACCAGGTAGATGAACTCTTTATTGGCCTGGGCTTCAAGACGCTCGGCCAGTGCTTTGGGGTCTTGCCCCAAGGCAGCAGCCAATGCTGGCCACTTGTCCTTGGCCAGTTGCATTTCCTTGGCGTTGGCCCACAGGGTGGTCACCGGCGTACTGACGGCCAGCGGCTCGCCGTTACGGTCGGTGATCAGGCCACGGTGAGCCGGGATCGGAATATGCCGAACGCTGCGCGCATCGCCCTGCCCCTTGAGGAAGTCGCGATCGACGACCTGCAGATCGATGATGCGCCAGGCGATCGCCGCCACCATGATGCCGAGCAAACCCAGCACCAGGCGGAACCGCCAGGGAAAGAGTGCGCCTTCAAGCTTCATCATGGCGCCACCATCTGGACTTCTGCCGCGCCGGGAATACGCATTTTCAGTTGTTCGGTGGCCAGCACTTCGATCCGGCTATGGGCGGTCCAAGTGCTTTGTTCAAGAATCAGCCGGCCCCACTCCGCCTGCGCCTTGTCGCGCACACTCAACTCGCCATACAGCGTGTTGAGCAGCTGACGATTCCAATGCGCGCTATAGGACACCGCAATCGCGGACACCAGAACGCCGATGAACAGCAGAAGCATGAAAAAGCTTCCGCCTGGAAGTGGCTTGGCGAAAAGCTTGCTCACCGCAGCTTCTCCGCAACGCGCATGACAGCACTACGAGCACGCGGGTTGGCTTTGAGCTCGGCATCGGAGGCCGTCTGCGCTTTGCCATGGATTTTGATTTTCGGCTCGAAAGCCACGTGGCGTACCGGCAGATTGCGAGGCAAGTTGTCCGCCTCGCCCTTCACCAGCTTGCGCATGAACAATTTGACGATGCGATCTTCCAGGGAATGGAAGCTGATCACCACCAGGCGACCGCCCACTTCGAGAGATTCCAGCGCTGCTTCGAGGCCGGTCTCGAGATCGCCCAGCTCGTTGTTGACGTGAATGCGCAACCCCTGGAATGCGCGGGTAGCCGGGTTCTTGCCCTTTTCCCACGCCGGGTTGGCGACCTTCAAGACCTCCGCCAGGTCGGCGGTGCGCTCGAACGGCTTGATGTCGCGGCGCTCAGCCACGGCGCGGGCCATGCGACCGGAGAAACGCTCTTCGCCGTATTCCTTGAACACACGGGCGATTTCTTCCACCGGAGCGGTGTTGACGAACTCCGCCGCGCTGATGCCGCGGGACGGGTCCATGCGCATATCCAGGGGACCGTCATTGAGAAAACTGAAGCCGCGTTCAGGATCGTCGAGCTGCGGCGAAGATACGCCCAGGTCGAGCAACACACCGCTGACCTTGCCATCCAGGCCACGCTCGGCCACTTCCGAACCCAGCTCGGCAAAGCTGCGCTGCACAACGACAAAGCGGCCGTCTTCGGCCGCTAGCGCTTGCCCGGTGGCAATCGCTTGAGGATCTTTGTCGAATCCGAGCAGCCGGCCATCCGGCCCGAGCTTGCTGAGGATCAAACGACTATGACCGCCGCGACCGAAGGTGCCATCCAGATAGCAGCCATCAGGACGTACGGCGAGAGCCTCGACGGCTTCGTCAAGCAGTACGGTGATGTGGTTAAAGCCGCTATCAATAGTCACAGGATCAAATCACGCAGTTCATCAGGCATGGCGCCCGGTTGTTGAATAGCTGCCAGGTCCGCTGCAGAAACAGCATTCCAGGCATCCTCGTCCCACAGTTGGAACTTGTTCAGTTGGCCTACCAACATTGCGCGCTTATCCAACTTGGCATATTCGCGCAGACGTGGCGGAACCAGAAAACGACCACTGCCATCGAGTTCGAGGTCGACGGCATTACCAATCAACAAACGCTGCAAGCGACGGTTTTCTTCACGTAGCGAAGGCAGCGCGCGCAGCTTGGTTTCAATAATTTCCCACTCATCGAGGGGGTAGACACACAAACACGGATCAACGGCATCAATAGTGACGATAAGTTGCCCGGAACTACGCGAAACGAGCTCGTCACGGTACCGGCTCGGCATGGCGAGACGGCCCTTTGCGTCGAGACTGATAGCGTTAGCTCCGCGAAACACGTCAGCGTTTCTCCAAATTTTAGCGTTTTACGTCCAAAAAACCCACTTCATGCCACTTTCCGCCACTTGCGCACACTATAGGAATGCGCCCACCACACCGTCAAGGCACGGAGCGACGGAAAAGCCTTATAGAACGGAGATTTAGGAGACTAAAAGGAGGGGTAACGGGAATTTGGCGAAGGATTTGGCGCAATAACTTCAATCAGCTCAAGGAGCTGTATCGCGAAGTTAAAGTAATTTGTTAAGAGTAAGATCTTTTCGGTATTACAAAAGCGCTTCTGCTATTGATTCAAGCAGGGAGGGAAAAGGTGGAGAGTCGATCTGTAAGCCGGGTTCTGTCGAGGACAGTCATTCCTCTACGATGGCCATCACTGGACATCTTTAGCAACCTACCCGGTTCCAGCGCGGGCCACGCCTTGGAACCCTATTTGGTCTTGCTCCGAGTGGGGTTTACCTAGCCACGAACTGTTGCCAGACGTGCGGTGCGCTCTTACCGCACCTTTTCACCCTTACCGGCACCGAAGTGCTTAGGCGGTTATTTTCTGTGGCACTTTCCGTAGGCTCGCGCCTCCCAGGCATTACCTGGCACTCCGCCCTATGGAGCCCGGACTTTCCTCCCCCCTCTAATTTTCATAGAGGGCAGCGACTGTCCAATCGACTCTCCGCCGCGCAGGTTAACGGCAGAGCGGCGGAAGAACAAGTGATAAAAGCCTTTTGCCATTCCGCCGATCGCGTTTACTCGCCTTTCTGTTTATCCAGCGCCGCCTGATAGAGAACATTCTTGCGCACGCCGGTAATTTCCGCCGCCAATGCCGCAGCCCGCTTGAGCGGCATCTCCTTGAGCAGCAGATCAAGAACTCGCATTGCCTCACCGCTTACGGCCTCGTCGCTCTCTGGCGCCGACCACCCCGCCACCAGCACCACGCATTCGCCGCGCTGCTGATTGCTGTCCGCCTCGACGAAAGCGCGCAACTCCGAAAGCGGCAAGCCCTTGAGGGTTTCAAAGGTCTTGGTCAGTTCCCGCGCCAGCAATGCCGGACGCTCGCCACCAAACACCAGCTCCATATCCTGCAGGCACTCGAGAATGCGGTGTGGCGCCTCATAGAAAATCAGCGTGCGCGGCTCTTCCTTTAATAGCTCAAGACGCCCGCGCCGCCCTACCGCCTTGGCCGGCAGAAACCCTTCGAAGATAAAACGATCGGAAGGCAGCCCCGCCGCCGACAAGGCCGCAATCAGAGCGCAAGCCCCAGGAACAGGAACGACATTAATTCCCGCCGCCCGCGCCTGACGCACCAAGTGGTAACCCGGATCGGAGATCAACGGCGTGCCCGCGTCAGAAATCAGCGCAACGCTGTCTCCCGCCAACAGACGGGTCAGAAAGCGGCTGCCTTCATCCCGCTCGTTATGTTCATGGCAGGCGGCCAGCGGCGTGGAAATCCCGAAGTGCTGCATCAAGCGCTGCGAGTGACGCGTGTCCTCGGCGGCGATCAACGCCACCTCACGCAAGATCTTCAAGGCCCGGGCACTGATGTCGTCCAGGTTGCCGATGGGCGTCGCCACCACATAAAGCGAGCCAGCAGCGGAATTCAAAGGACCTGGAGCAGTCAAAGCGCACACCTCTTGATCGGTAAAACCGACATTGTAGCGCGTAGATGCCTTCGGAATGCGTGCCGCAGGCACCTCGCACCTGCGACAACACCGGCCATTCTAAAGCGCTGCAACATTTGCACGACCTAAAATAGACGGTTTATTGCCAGTAAGATCGCGCCCCGGCCAGTGCTTGGGTACAATTCCACGCTAATTTGATCGAGTATCAGGAACACTTACATGATCGCTTGCCTGCGGCTGTTCTCTGCCTTATGCCTTGCTGCCCTCCTGGCAGCTTGCGCCAGCTCGCCCTCCTCCAGCCTTGGCGAACTTCCACGGACCCCGGATGCCAGCATCGAGCAACTGCTCGAACAGGCCGCCAACAGCAAAACACCCGACAAGGCAGCCCTGCTGCGCTTGAGCGCTGCCGACCTGGCCTATCGCCAGGGCAACGCCGGCCAGGCCGCGCAAATCCTGCAACAAGTGCCAATGGAGCAACTCAAGCCCGGCCAGCAGGTTTTCGCCAGCACCCTGGCGGCCGAACTGGCCATGACTCGCAACCAGCCAAAGGCGGCCCTGACTGCCCTGAGCCACCCGAGCCTGCAACGCCTGAGCGAACTGCCGGAAGAGCAGCAGATCCGCACCGGCACCATCCATGCTCGCGCACTCGAGGCCGACGGCCAGGCTCTCGCCGCAGCACGGGAGCGCATCTTCATTGCACCATTGCTCAAGGACGACGCCGCGAGCAAGAACCATGAAGCCATCTGGGCATTGATTGCCAGCTTGCCGACCGATCAACTGCAAGCCGTCAGCAACGACGACCTCGGCGGCTGGATGAGCCTGGCATTGGCAGTGAAGACTGCCGGTACCCTGGAACAACAGCAGGCCGCCATCGACAACTGGCGCGCACAGAACCCCAAGCATCCGGCCGCCATTCAACTGCCGCTGCCACTGACCAAACTCAAGGAGCTGGCCAGCCAGCCGCTGTCCAAGATCGCCCTGCTGTTGCCGCAGGACGGCCCGCTGGCTGCGGTCTCCAAGGCCCTGCGCGACGGTTTCATGGCCGCACACTATCAGGCCCAGCAAGCCGGACAGAAACCACCCAGCATCGAGTTCTACGACAGCTCGCGCCTGACTTCGCTGGATGACTTCTACCGCAAGGCCCAGGCTGATGGCGTGCAACTGGTCGTCGGCCCGCTGGAAAAACCGCTGGTCAAACAGCTCGCCGCACGCCCGCAACTGCCTATCACCACCCTGGCGCTGAACTACAGCGAAGGCGAGCAAGGCCCGGCGCAACTGTTCCAGTTCGGCCTGGCTGCCGAAGACGAAGCTCGCGAAGTCTCCCGTCGCGCTCGCGCCGACGGCCTGCACCGCGCCGCTGTCCTGGTGCCACGCGGCGAATGGGGCGATCGTGTGCTCAAGGCTTTCCGTCAGGACTGGGAAAGCAACGGCGGTAGCGTGGTCGGTATCGAACGCGTCGATCAGCCGGTGGCCCTGGCCCAGCAGATTGCCGACCTGTTCCAACTGCGCCAGAGCGAAGCTCGCGCCAAGAGCCTGCAGAACGCCGCCGGCACCCAGGTGGCCGCACAACCTTCGCGCCGCCAGGACATCGAGTTCATTTTCCTCGCGTCCACACCGCAACAGGCACAACAGATCAAGCCGACCCTGAACTTTCAGTACGCTGGCGATGTACCTGTCTATGCCACCTCCCACGTTTTCAGCGCCAACGGCGACCAGAACCAGTACAACGACATGAATGGCGTACGCTTCTGCGAAACGCCTTGGCTGCTGGACGCCAATGACCCGCTGCGTCGTCAGGTCGCCGCGCAGTGGCCACAAGCCGGTGGCAGCCTGGGCCGACTGTATGCGATGGGTGCCGACGCCTACCGACTGGCGCCACGCCTGGGGCAACTCAAGGCGCTGCCGGACAGCCGCATCGAAGGCCTGTCGGGCAGCCTGACCATGAGCCCGAGCCAGCGCGTTCAACGCCAGTTGCCATGGGCCGAGTTCGTCAGCGGCCAGATCACTCGCCTGCCCGACACCCAGCGTTAATGCCACAACGATCACGCCAGCAAAGCGGTCAGGATGCCGAAGCCCAAGCGCTCCGGCATCTTGAACAACAGGGGCTGCGCCTGCTGGCGCAGAACTGGTTGTGCAAACGCGGCGAGCTTGATCTGGTCATGCTTGACGGCGATACAGTAGTATTCGTCGAAGTCCGCTACAGACAACACACGCAATGGGGTGGCGCACTGGGCAGTATCGACGCACGCAAGCGTCAGAAACTGATACTCGCCGCACAGTTTTTCCTGCAGCGCGAGTCGCGCTGGTCCAACCACCCTTGCCGTTTCGATGTGGTCGCCATAGACAGCGCCCCAGGCACGACAACTCATTTGAACTGGCTACGGAATGCCTTTGAAAGCTGATCGACGCTCTCGGGCCGAGCCGGACATTTTCACTCAACATTTTTGCTCTTTGCTTTGCGGGCAGCACATTCATGTGCCAGAAAGCCGCGCTACTTAAGGTCACACAGATGGACATGCAATCCCGAATTCGCCAGCTTTTTCAGGCCAGTATCGACACCAAGCAACAGGCGATGGACGTACTTGCACCGCACATCGAGCAAGCCAGCCAGGTCATGGTCAACGCCCTGCTCAACGAAGGGAAAATGCTTTCCTGCGGCAACGGCGGCTCGGCCGGCGATGCCCAGCACTTTTCTTCCGAGCTGCTCAACCGTTTCGAGCGCGAGCGCCCGAGCCTGCCAGCCATTGCGCTGACCACCGACAGCTCGACGATCACCTCGATCGCCAACGACTACAGCTACAACGAAGTCTTTTCCAAGCAGATTCGCGCCCTGGGCCAGCCCGGCGACGTCCTGCTGGCGATTTCCACCAGCGGCAACTCAGCGAACATTATTCAAGCGATCCAGGCCGCACATGATCGCGAAATGATTGTCGTAGCATTGACCGGTCGCGATGGCGGCGGCATGGCATCCCTGCTATTGCCGGAAGATGTCGAGATTCGCGTACCGGCCAACGTCACTGCACGCATCCAGGAAGTCCACCTGCTGGCGATCCACTGCCTCTGCGACTTGATCGACAGCCAACTGTTCGGGAGTGAAGAATGACCCCTAATCGCCTTGGCCTACTGGCCCTGACCCTAGCCTTGAGCATCAGCGGTTGCAGCTCGGTGATTACCGCCACCCGCGAAAGCCCGATCGAAGATGACCGCGGCACCCGCACCTTCGGCAGCAAGATCGATGACTCATTGATCCAGACCAAAGTCGAAGTGAACGTCGCCAAAGCCAGCCCGGACCTGGACCACAATTCACACATCGTGGTGACCAGCTTCAACGGCATCGTCCTGCTGGCCGGCCAGACCCCGCGGGCCGACCTCAAGACTCTCGCCGAGCAGGCCGCCAGCGCCGTGCAGCGGGTGAAGAAGGTCCACAACGAACTGCAGGTTCTGCCGCCCTCTTCCCTGCTGGCCCGGCAGAACGATGCCTGGCTGACCACCAAGATCAAGACCCAGATGTTGACCGACGCCAGCATTCCAGGCTCGCGCATCAAGGTCGTGACGGAAAACGGCATCGTCTATCTGATGGGCCTGCTGACCCAACAGGAAGCCACCCAGGCGACCAATCTGGTACAGGGCGTTTCCGGCGTGCAGAAAATCGTCAAGCTGTTCGAATACATCGACTGATGCAGGTGAAAGGTACGGGCACAAAAAAGGCGATCCGGATGGATCGCCTTTTTTATTACTTCACGACCTTCAGACTGGGTCGGCCGCTTGGACGCGGCGGCTCGTTATCCGGTGGCGGGATATCATCATCCGGCTCGATTTCATCGTCCTCGTCATCCACGGGCGACTCCAGATCGAACACCATACCCTGACCATTCTCCCGGGCGTAAATGCCCAGGATCGCCGGCACAGGGACGTACAAGCTATGCGGGACACCACCGAAGCGCCCCTCGAAAGTCACCACCTCGTTATCCATGTGCAGATGGCGCACGGCACTCGGCGAAATATTCAGGACGATCTGTCCGTCACTGGCGAAACCCTGAGGCACCTGCACCGCCGGGTATTCGGAATTGACCAGCATATGCGGGGTGCAATCGTTGTCCACAATCCACTCGTAGAGCGCGCGGACCAGATAAGGTCGACTGGAGTTCATAGCGGCTCCTTAAGCCTTAGCGCATGTCGCGTTCGACGCCAGACAGACTTGCCTGGAACGTCTCACGGGCGAACTGGCGCTCCATATAATCAAGCAACGGCTTGGCTTGCCGTGGCAATTCAATACCCAGAATCGGTAATCTCCAGAGTATTGGTAATAGGCAGCAATCCACCAGACTTTGTTCCTCGCTGAGGAAAAACGGCTTCTCCGCGAACAGCGGCGAAACCCCGGTCAGGCTCTCACGCAGCTCTTTACGCGCCTGAGCCCGAGCCGTTTCCTTGGTCCGGGAATCCAGGATCAGGTCCACCAGCCCACACCAGTCACGCTGGATCCGATGGATCAGCAGACGGCTATTGGCACGCGCCACAGGGTAAACCGGCAGTAGTGGCGGGTGCGGGTAACGCTCATCCAGATATTCCATCACCACGGTCGACTCCCACAACGCCAGGTCACGATCGACCAGGGTGGGCAGACTGCCGTAAGGGTTCACTTCGATCAGCTTCGGCGGCTGACGCCCCGCCTCCACACTGATGATCTCGGCGCTGACACCCTTCTCTGCGAGCACGATACGTACCCGGTGGGAATAGTGGTCGGCGGGGTCGGAGTAACAGGCCAACCGATTGGTCACGCCCATGGCGGTCCTCCTCGCTTGTTGAAATTATCGGAAGCAGAAAAACGAGCGCGCCCAGAGGGCGCCTCCCGTAACGCCTGGATGATCCAGACTCGTTACACCTTCAGAGACGCCCTTGGGCGCGCACGATTAACAGCAATGAATTACAGCTTTATCAATGAACGTCTTTCCAGTATTCGCGCTTGAGCAGATAGGCGAACACGAAGAAGAAGGCCAGATACAGTAACACATAGGTGCCGATACGTTGATGCTCCAGCTTGACCGGGTTGGCCGAGTAGGCCAGGAAGGTCACCAGGTTCTTGACCTTCTCGTTGAACTGCTCTTCGTTGAGCGCGCCGGTTTTTGGCAGCACGGTCAGCTGGTCGCAGGCTTCATGGGTCAAAGCGGTGCCGGTCAGCGGATCGTATTGCTTCTTGCCGTCTTCGACGATCTGAACCTGCTTGCAACCCACAACCTGGCGGCCTTGCAGGCCGACCAGAACGTTAGGCATGCCCACGTTCGGGAAGACCTTGTTGTTCACGCCCCATGGGCGCGCAGGGTCTTCGTAGAAGGAACGCAGGTAGCCATAGAGCCAGTCGGTACCACGCACACGAGCCACCAGGGTCAGGTCGGGCGGAGCCGCACCGAACCAGGTCTTGGCATCAGCCGGCTGCATGCCGATGTTCATGTGATCGCCGATTTTTGCACCGGTGAACACCAGCTTGCTCATCATCAGATCGTGAGGAATCCCCAGATCGTCGGCAACGCGCTCATAGCGCTGGAACTTGGCGCTGTGGCAGCCCATGCAGTAGTTGGCGAATGTCCGCGCGCCATCCTGCATGGCGGCCTTGTCGGAGACGTCGATGTCGACTTTTTCCAGCTCGGGACCACCTTGTGCGGCCGCGAAGGACAGTACAGGCATAGCAGCAAGAATCAGTACAGCAAATAGCTTTTTCATCAGCCAGTCACCCTTTCCGGAACCGGTTTGGTCTTCTCGAGCCTGGTGTAGAACGGCATCAGAATGAAGTAGGCGAAGTACAGAAAGGTACATACCTGCGACAGCAGCGTACGACCTGGAGTCGGTGCCAGGACGCCCAGGATCCCCAGGATCACGAACGAGATGCAGAACACCACCAGCCAGATCTTGCTCAGCCAACCCTTGTAGCGCATGGATTTGACCGGGCTGCGGTCAAGCCATGGCAGCACGAATAGCACAGCGATCGCCGCACCCATCGCAATCACACCCAAGAGCTTGTCCGGAACCGCACGCAGAATCGCGTAGAACGGGGTGAAGTACCAAACCGGGGCGATATGCTCAGGCGTCTTGAACGGGTTGGCCTGTTCGAAGTTCGGCTTCTCGAGGAAATAACCACCCATTTCCGGGAAGAAGAACACGATCGAACAGAAGATGAACAGGAACACCACCACACCGACGATGTCTTTCACGGTGTAGTACGGATGGAACGCGATGCCATCCAGCGGTATGCCGTTTTCGTCTTTGTGCTTCTTGATGTCCACGCCATCCGGGTTGTTCGAACCCACTTCGTGCAGCGCCAGGATGTGCAGCACCACCAGACCAAGAATCACAATCGGCAGGGCCACAACGTGCAAGGCGAAGAAGCGGTTCAGGGTGATGCCGGAAATCAGGTAGTCACCACGAATCCACTGGGTCAGGTCGTTACCGATGACCGGGATCGCACCAAACAGCGAGATGATCACTTGGGCGCCCCAGTAGGACATTTGCCCCCAAGGCAGCAGGTAGCCCATGAAGGCCTCGGCCATCAGCGCCAGGTAGATCAGCATGCCGAACAGCCACACCAACTCACGCGGCTTCTGGTAGGAACCGTAGAGCAGGCCACGGAACATGTGCAGATAGACCACGATGAAGAACGCCGAAGCGCCGGTAGAGTGCAGCAGACGCAGGATCGAGCCGTACTCGACGTCGCGCATGATGTATTCGACGGAAGCGAAAGCTTCTTCTGCCGACGGGGTGTAGCTCATGGTCAGCCAGACACCGGTGACGATCTGGTTAACCAGAACCAGCAGAGCCAGGGAACCAAAGAAATAGAAGAAGTTGAAGTTCTTCGGGGCGTAATACTTGCTGAGATGGTCTTCCCACATTTTGGTCGCGGGGAAGCGCGCATCAACCCAATCCATGAACTTGCTCATCACGCTTTCTCCGTATCGACGCCGATGACAATAAGGTCGTCCGACTCATAGGAATGCGGGGGTACTGGCAGGTTCAAAGGCGCGGGTTGCGACTTGTAGACGCGGCCAGCCAGATCGTAGTGGGAACCGTGGCAAGGGCAGAAATAGCCACCTACCCAATCCTTGCCCAGATCTGCAGGCGCCACTTCAGGGCGGAATGTCGGCGAGCAACCCAAGTGGGTGCAGATACCGATCAGCAGCAGAATCTCTGGCTTGATCGAACGCACTTCCGGGTCGACGTAGGTTGGTTGAACAGAGTTCTTGGAGTCGGGGTCGGAAAGTTGACCCTCGATCTTTTTGAGATTCCCCAGGATTTCCTGTGTACGGCGGACGATGAATACCGGCTGACCACGCCACTCAGCAATCATCTGCTGACCTGGGTCGATCTTGCTGATATTCACTTTCACCGGTGCCCCTGCGGCTTTCGCCTTGGCACTGGGAAACCATGACCCCACGAACGGGACCGCAGCCCCCACCGCTCCTGCAGCACCCACCACGGATGTGGCTGCTACAAGGAAGCGACGCCGGCCTGCATTCACGCCGTCATTGCTCATTCAGTCCTCTCCCATCAGCTTTGTGGCCTGTTAAATCAGGCATCTACTAAGTAAAAATCTGAACTTATAAAAATTTTGCCGAATGGTAATGAAAAGCCCCTACTCTGACAAGGTAATTACCAACTTGGCCCTGCCCCAAGCCCTGTAGTATAGGGGCTCTGCAGATGTGGCAAGTTGTCACACTGTAAAATAGTCACCCATAAAAAAACGCCCAGCTCCGCGAGGAGACTGGGCGTTCTTTTGAACGCGAAAGCGAATTAACGCTTCGAGTACTGCGGACGCTTACGCGCTTTACGCAGACCAACTTTCTTACGTTCAACTTCACGTGCGTCACGGGTTACGAAACCGGCCTTACGCAGAGCGCTGCGCAGAGTTTCGTCGTAATCCATCAGAGCGCGAGTGATGCCGTGGCGGATTGCGCCAGCTTGGCCACTCACACCACCGCCGATAACGGTGACGTAGATGTCGAACTTCTCGACGGTCTCGGTCAGTTCCAGCGGCTGACGAACTACCATGCGGGCAGTTTCGCGGCCGAAGAAGTTATCCAGGGAGCGGTTGTTGATGGAGATGTTACCAGTGCCCGGACGCAGGAAAACGCGTGCGGTTGCAGTCTTGCGACGGCCAGTGCCGTAATTTTGAGTCGCCGACATAATGAACTATTCCGTTAAATCTTCAGTTCTTGGGGCTGCTGAGCAGTATGAGGGTGTGCAGCGCCCGCATAGACTTTCAGCTTACGGTACATGTCGCGACCCAGCGGGTTCTTAGGCAGCATGCCTTTTACCGCGGTCTCGATCACGCGCTCAGGGGCCTTGGCGATCAGCTTTTCAAAGTTGATCGACTTGATGCCGCCCGGGAAACCGGAGTGGGAGTAGTACATTTTGTCAGTGGTTTTAGCGCCAGTAACACGTACTTGCTCAGCGTTGATCACGACGATGTAGTCACCGGTGTCGACGTGAGGGGTGTACTCAGGCTTGTGCTTGCCACGCAGACGGCTCGCGATTTCGGTGGCCAGACGACCCAGGGTCTGACCAGCAGCGTCGACGACAAACCAGTCGCGCTTAACTGTTTCCGGTTTAGCAGTAAAAGTTTTCATTCTTTATAGCCTCAGGGGCCGCCCTGTAAATTAGACGGCGGATCTTACTGAATAGTGCGTACTTTGACAAGTCAAAGGCAGCCGGATACAGACGCTATCGGGGGCTCGGGTCAGCGCGTCCGTTATACGGCAAGATTCTTCGGCAGGCGGCGCATCACTTCCACTGCAGAAAGAGCTGCGGAATTATGCAGATTGCGAAAAAAAATTCAACCTGCTTTTATGATTGTTTTGCCGAAGGAGCACCCGATGGACTATCGCCAGCTAGGCCGGACCGACCTGAACGTGAGCGCAATCTGCCTGGGAACCATGACCTGGGGCGAGCAAAATAGCGAGTCCGAGGCCTTCGCCCAGATCGAACGGGCCAAGGCTGCGGGAATCAATTTCATCGACACCGCCGAGATGTACCCGGTGCCGCCAAAGGCCGAAACCTATGCCACCACCGAGCGCTACATCGGTAACTGGTTCAAGGCTCGCGGCGATCGCGCCGACTGGATCCTCGCCAGCAAGATCGCCGGCCCCGGCAATACCATCGACTACATCCGCGACAAGCAGCTCAAACACAACCGCAAGCACATAGTCCAAGCCGTGGACGCCAGCCTCGAGCGCCTGCAGACCGACTGGATCGACCTCTACCAGCTACATTGGCCGGAGCGCAGCACCAACTTCTTCGGCCAGCTGGGCTACAAGCACAAGGAAGAAGACTTCACCCCGCTGGAGGAAACCCTCGAAGCCCTGGACGAACAGGTCAAGGCCGGCAAGATCCGCCACATCGGCCTGTCCAACGAAACGCCCTGGGGCACCATGAAGTTCCTGGCCCTGGCCGAGAGCCGCGGCTGGCCACGGGCGGTATCGATCCAGAACCCGTACAACCTGCTCAACCGCAGCTTTGAAGTGGGCCTGGCGGAAATCGCCATTCGCGAACAATGTGGATTGCTGGCCTATTCGCCCCTGGCGTTCGGCTTCCTCTCCGGCAAATACGAAGGCGGCGCGCGCCCGGCCAAAGGCCGCCTGAGCCTGTACAGCCGCTTCAGCCGCTACTTCAACCCGCAATCGGAAGCGGCCTGCAGCCGTTATGTCGCCCTGGCCCGCGAACACGGCCTGGACCCGGCGCAAATGGCTCTGGCATTCGTCACCCAGCAACCGTTCGTCACCAGCAACATCATCGGCGCGACCACCCTTGAGCAACTGGACAGCAACATCGCCAGTCTTGAGTTGAAGCTGTCGAATGAGGTGCTGGCCGGCATCGAGGCGATCCACAAGGACCACCCGAACCCGGCGCCGTAACCTGCCCTCCCGCCTAGAAGCGATCTGGCCCGCCAAGCTCGCCTCTACGCAGGAGACAACGCGCTACAGGGAACGCGCGATGATCTCCTTCATGATCTCGTTGGTCCCGGCATAGATCCGCTGCACTCGCGCATCCGCCCAGGCCCGGGCCACCGGGTATTCCCACATGAAGCCGTAACCGCCGTGCAGCTGCACGCACTCGTCGAGCACCTTGCATTGCAGGTCCGTGCCCCAGTACTTGGCCATGGCGGCGGTCGGTACGTCGAGCTTGCCTTGCAGGTGCAATTCCAGGCAGCGGTCGACGAATACTCGACCGATCTGGATCTCGGTGGCCATCTCCGCCAGCTTGAAGCGGGTGTTCTGGAAGTCGGCGATCGATTTGCCGAAGGCCTTGCGCTCGCGGGTGTATTCCAGGGTCCACTGCAATGCCGCCTCAGCTGATGCCAGGCCACCCACCGCCACCGTCAGGCGCTCCTGCGGCAGCTCCTGCATCAGATAGGCAAAGCCCATCCCGGCTTGCCCCAGCAGGTTTTCCTTGGGTACGCGAACATCCTGGAAGAACAGCTCCGACGTGTCCTGGGCCTTCATGCCGACCTTTTCCAGGCGCTTGCCCTTGGAGAAACCGGGCGTATCCGCCTCCACCAGGAACAGGCTGGTGCCCTTGGCGCCGGCCTTGGGATCGGTCTTGGCCACGACAATCACCAGATCGGCCAGATAGCCGTTGGTAATAAAAGTCTTCGAGCCGTTGATCACATAGTCGTCACCGTCCAGCACCGCGGTGGTCTTGACCCCTTGCAGGTCGGAACCAGCGCCCGGCTCGGTCATGGCAATGGCCGTGACCATCTCGCCAGATACCAGTTTCGGCAGGTACTTGTGTTTCAGCGCCTCGCTGCCGTAATGCAGGATGTAGGGCGCGACGATGTCGGAATGCAGGGAGAAGCCGATGCCGGTCAGGCCGAGACGCCCCACTTCCTCGATCACCACCGCGCTATAGAGGAAGTCAGCCCCCAGCCCGCCGTACTCCTCGGGGAGATGGGAGCAGAGCATGCCCGCCTCACCGGCCTTGTTCCACAAGGCGCGGTCGATGTAGCCCTGTTTTTCCCATTGCCCATGGAACGGCACGGCCTCCTTTTCCAGGAAGGTACGCACGCTGTCACGAAAGAGTTCGTGCTCGGAGCTGAACAAGGTTCTGGGGATCATGGGGCCACCTGTCGTTATTGTTAGCCGGGATTGGCCCACAGAGCCTAAGCCCACGCGTACGACACAGGACACTGGACACATCCGACAAAAAATAAGACGATCCAGCCGTCTGGTGACCACTTTCCCCTATAAGAACAATTGAATTATGTCTAACCAAACCTCCACGCCCTTGCGGCGCGTCAGCATCCTGGCGATCGACCGCGTTTTCGCCTCCACCCTCATGCAAGCCAAGGACTTCTTCCATCTGGCCAGCCTGCGCTACGGCAAGCAGCTGGGCCAGGGCCTGACCCCGGCATTCGAAACCCGCCTGGTCAGCCCGGACGGAAAACCGGTGTGCAGTTTCAGCAACGTGATGCTCCCGGTGGACGGCGCCCTGGAAGATACCGATGTGATCATCCTCCCGGCGTTCTGGGACGATTTCGAAACTCTCTGCCAACGTTATCCACAGATCCTGCCCTGGCTGCGCCAGCAACATGCCCGCGGCGCGGTGCTCTGCGGAGAGGCCACCGGGGTGTTCTGGCTGGCCGAGGCCGGGCTGCTCGACGGCAAGGAAGCCACCACTTACTGGCGCTTCTTCAATGCCTTCAGCGAGCGCTTCCCCAAGGTCCAGCTCAATCAGGACAAGCACCTGACCGACGCCGACAACCTGTATTGCGCCGGCGGCACCACCTCGGCCTGCGACCTGTACATCTACCTGATCGAGCGCTTCTGCGGCGCCAACGTCGCCCAGGCCGTGGCCCGCGACATTCTCTATGAAGTGCAGCGCAGCTATTCCCCGGGGCGTATTGGCTTCGGCGGCCAGAAGCTGCACCAGGACGTGATCATCCTACAGATCCAGCACTGGCTCGAAGAGCACTTCGCCGACAAGTTCCGCTTCGAGGACGTGGCCCGGGAACATGGCATGAGCATTCGCAATTTCATGCGGCGCTTCCAGACCGCCACCGGCGACAAGCCCCTGCATTACCTGCAACGCCTGCGTATCGAAACCGCCAAGGGCCTGCTCTCGGGAACGCGCAAGAGCATCAAGACCATCAGCTACGAGGTTGGCTATGACGATGCGAGCTTCTTCGCCCGCCTGTTCCGCCAGCACACCGAGCTGTCGCCGAACCAGTACCGGCAGCAGTTTCACCAACAAGCCGCATAAATGAAAAAGGGCCTGCAATGCAGGCCCTTCTTTTATCCGGACAACCGTTAAGGCTTGTGCGCCCGCGAGAGGAACTCGTGGGACTGCATTTCCAGCAGACGGCTGAGGGTGCGCTGGAACTCGAAGGTCAGGCGACCGCCGGTGTACAGGTCCTTGAGCTCGACTTCAGCGGAAATGATCAGCTTGACGTTACGGTCATAGAACTCGTCGACCATGTTGATGAAGCGACGGGCGATGTCGTCGGTGGCGACGCTCATCTGCTCGACACCACTGACCAGCACAGCGTGGAAGATCTTGCCCAGCTCGATGTAGTCGTTCTGGCTGCGCGGACCGTCGCACAGTTCGCGGAAGTCGAACCAGGCCACATCATCACAGGTACGCAGGGCGCGGATTTCGCGGTTCTCGACGATCAGCACATCGTTTTCCACCGCCTGGGTGCATTCCGGCGTCAGCGCGCGGAAGCTCTTGCGCAGGCTTTCGTGGGCCGCTTCGTCCAGCGGGAAGTGGAACAGTTCGGCCTGCTCCAGATGACGCAGACGGTAGTCGACACCGCTGTCGACGTTGACGATTTCGGTGTGCTGCTTGATCAGGGCAATGGCCGGCAGGAAGCGCGCCCGTTGCAGGCCGTCCTTGTACAGACCGTCCGGCACGATGTTCGAGGTGGCCACCAGGGTCACGCCGTTCTTGAACAACTCTTCCATCAGCGTGCCGAGGATCATGGCGTCGGTAATGTCGGAGACGAAAAACTCGTCGAAGCAGATCACCCGGGCCTCATCGGCGAAACGCTTGGCGATGATGGTCAGCGGGTTCTTCTCGCCGCCCAGGCTCTTCATCTCTTCGTGCACACGCTTCATGAAGCGGTGGAAGTGAGTACGGACCTTCTGCTTGAACGGCAGGGCTTCAAAGAAGGTATCGACCAGATACGTCTTGCCACGCCCTACCCCGCCCCAGAAGTACAGGCCCTTGACCGGCACCTGGTCTTTCTTGCCAAACAGCTTGCCCAGCAGGCCCGGCTTGTTGTTCGACGCGGCGATCAGATCGTCGTACAGGCGCTGCAAATGACGCACGGCGGTTTCCTGCGCAGCGTCGTGGAAGAACTCCGGGCGTTTCAGATCAGCTTGGTATCGTTCTAGGGGCGTCATAATTCGTTAGCAAGGCAACAAAAACGGGCCGTCACTGTAGCGACGGCCCTTGAGAATGGCAATCAGCCCTTGGTCGGGAGATTGCGGTTAGTCCTGCACAGGCGTCAGGGCGACACGCAGTGCATCGATCGCCGCATCGCGGGCCGCCGCGTCGGCAAAGGCCGGGCTGTCGGCCACGCACTCACCTTCCAGCCAGACGCTGAAACTCAGCGCTTCGCTGCGCAGATCCAGCGCCTGCCCGGCTTGCAGTTGCTTGGTCACGGCACCCGCAGTCTTGCCGTCGGCGAAGTTGCGCGACAGCAACAGCTGCTCGCCATCGGCGGCCAGCAGGCGGAAACGGAAGCTGCCGTCGTCTTCACGGAAGCTGACGAAGCGCGCGGCCTTGGCCGCTTTCTTCTTGGTGGTCGCCGCCACTTGCACCTGGTTGACGAACGAACGCAGGCCCACGGCCTCACGCAGTTCGTTGAGGAACGGGGTGGCCACGGCGCGGGCTTTCTTGGCGCCGGCCTGGAGGATGTCTTCCAGGTCCGAAGGGCGTTCGATCAACTGGTGATAACGCTCGCGCGCTTCGCCCAGCTGGTTGTCCAGCAGCTGGAACAGACGATTCTTCGCCTCGCCCCAACCCAGGCCCTGCAGCAGTTCGTTGCGGAATTCGTCAGCCTGGGCCTGTGTCGCAAATGCCTGGAACAGAGTGAACAGGTGTGCGTTATCCGGGTCCTTGGCTTCGCCAGGAGCGCGGGAGTCGGTGACGATGCGCGAGATCGCGTCCTTCATGTCCTTGGCGCTGCTGAACAACGGGATGGTGTTGTCGTAGCTCTTGGACATCTTGCGGCCATCGAGGCCCGGCAAGGTGGCGACGCTTTCCTCGATCAGCGCCTCGGGCATGGTGAAGAACTCCTTGCCCTGGCCGAACAGGTGGTTGAAGCGCTGGCCGATGTCACGGGCCATTTCCACGTGCTGGATCTGGTCGCGACCGACCGGCACCTTGTGCGCGTTGAACATCAGGATGTCCGCGGCCATCAGCACCGGGTAGCTGTACAGGCCCATGGTGATGCCGGCATCCGGGTCTTCACCGGTTTCGACGTTTTTATCCACCGAAGCCTTGTAGGCGTGGGCGCGGTTGAGCAGGCCCTTGGCCGCCACGCAGGTCAGCAACCAGGTCAGCTCCGGGATTTCCGGGATGTCCGACTGGCGATAGAAAGTCACGCGCTCCACATCCAGGCCACCGGCCAGCCAGGTCGCGGCGATTTCCAGGCGCGAGCGCTGGATACGCAGCGGGTCGTCGCACTTGATCAGGGCGTGATAGTCGGCCAGGAAGTAGAACGAATCGGCATTGCTGTCGCGGCTGGCGAGGATCGCCGGGCGGATGGCGCCGGCGTAGTTGCCCAGGTGCGGCGTGCCGGTGGTGGTGATGCCGGTGAGGATGCGCGTACGAGTAGTCATGGGTAATCGCTTATCAGACTGCAATCAATTCGAGAGTCGTGGCAGCACCAGATCCTTGAGATCGGTGAGCTTGCCATGAAAAAAGTGTCCGCATTCTGCCACTTTCAGCAGCTCATGGGGGCGCTCAAGCGCGTCGGACCAGTCGTAGACCAGTTGCGGGTCGACCACTTCGTCGGTTTCCGGCTGGATCAGGGTCAGCGGGCAATTCTGCGGCAGCAGGTCGCTGTCGCGCAGACGCATCACCGCAGCGGCGACCATGAACAGGTGCTTGAGCTGTTCGCCGCGGGCTTCCAGGCGCCCGCCGAGGCTGGCGGCGACAAAGCCGCCGAAGGAGAAGCCGAGCAGGGTCATCGGCAGATCCGGGTGCCTGGCCCGCAGCCATTCGGCAGCCGCCTGCGCGTCATCGACCTCACCGCTGCCCATGTCGTGGCTGCCTTCGCTGGCGCCGACGCCACGGTAGTTGAAACGCAAGGTGATCAGGCCGGCGTCGCGCGCCGTACGTTGCAGGGTCGAGACCACCTTGTTGAGCATGGTGCCGCCCTGCACCGGGTTCGGATGGCAGATCAGCGCCACGCCACGGGCGTCGGCGACATCCAGATACAGGGCTTCCAGTTGGCCGACCGGGCCGGCAATCACTACGGGGGTTTCACGCATAAGCAAGGAAGGAACTCCGTGACCTCGAATCGGGTCGACTCGTCTAGCAAATTGTCTGTGCCAATCTATTGCGAGTGAATCGCGGTATACAGCGCAGGTTCGAGCCGTTAACGTAAAGCAAAGCCGTTTATAGAGGAAGGACTCGTGGAACACTCGCTCTTAGTTTGGTTGTTGCCGACTCTTGCCCTGATCGCGGGTGTCGCCATTGGATTTCTGGTCGCTCGCCTGCTGCCGAATGCCGCGCCTAACCGCACGCAACGTCAGCTGGATGATATTCAGGAACGTTTTGACAGCTATCAGAACGAAGTGGTCACCCACTTCAACAGCACCGCCACCCTGGTGAAAAAACTCACTCAAAGCTATCAGGAAGTGCAGGACCATCTCGCCGAGGGCGCCAACCGCCTGGCCCTGGACGAGCTGACCCGCCAACGCCTGCTGGCCGCGCTGCACTCCGACTCGGTGCAGGCTCCACGGGAACGCCTGACGCCGCCGCGCGACCAGGAACCGCCACGGGACTACGCGCCAAAGACGCCTAACGCGCCTGGCATGCTCGACGAGCATTATGGTCTGAAGAAGTAATCAGGCTTCGCGTCCAATAAAAAGCCCCCGGACAATTCGGTTGTCCGGGGGCTTTTTTGTATCTGGTGACTGGATAGCGACTGATCGGACCTCTTCGCGGGCAAGCCCGCGAAGGGGCTGGCAAAGGCCACACACAAAAATACCCGATCACAGGATCGGGCATTTCTTCATTCAAGCGATCAGTTACGGATACTGCTGAACCGTACCCGGCTGTTGCTGCTGACCACCATACTGCTGGCCAGGAATCGCCTTGAGGTTCACTTCCACTCGACGGTTCTGCGCACGGCCATTGACGTCGCTGTTGCTGGCGATCGGGTTATCCGGGCCAGCGCCACGGGCCGACAGGTTGGCACCGCTGACACCTTGCGAGGTCAGGTAGGTCGCCACGCTCTGGGCGCGACGCTGGGACAGGTCCATGTTGTGCTGGCGGCTGCCGGTGCTGTCGGTGTAGCCGACGATTTCGATCTGGTTCTGATTGAACTCCTTGAGGGAGTTGGCCAGGTTGTTCAGCGGCTGATAGAAGCTTGGAGCGATGTTCGCCGAATCGGTGGCGAACGTGATGTTACCCGGCATGATCAGCTTAATCTGATCGCCCTGGCGCTGCACTTCGACCCCGGTATTGGCCATGCTGGCACGCAGTTTCTTTTCCTGCTGGTCGGCGTAGTAGCCGTAGCCGGCGGCGGAAGCACCGACTACCGCGGCGCCAATCAGCGCGCCCTTGCCACGGTTGTTGTGGTCGATGGCGGCACCGGCCAGCGCACCGGCCAAGGCACCCAAGCCACCGTATTTTGCAGTTTTGCTCATGCCCGTGGAGCCGTCGGCCTGCCCCTGATTGTCATAGGGGTTAGGCGAAGCACAGCCGGACAACAAGGCCACAGCAGTAGCAACAACGATCAAACGACGCGAGGTGAACATGGAGAAGCTCCTACTTTTTTCATTCTGTGATGCAGCGGACGTTGGCAACAGACCTTTGCAGGCGTTTGAACACGGCCAATGACAAAAATTCCGTGAAACTTTTGACAGCAAATGTCAGGCCCTGACAAAGGGATTCTCACGCATTTCATCGCCCAGGCGGGTGTCCGGACCATGCCCGGCCACCACGGTCGCGTCTTCATCGAGGGTGTATAGACGCTGCTTGATCGAACGCACGATGGTGGCCTGGTCGCCACCCCACAGGTCCGTGCGCCCTACCCCGCGCTTGAACAAGGTGTCGCCGGCAATCAGTAGCTTAGCCTCTTCGAACCAGAAGCTCATGGAACCTGGGGTATGCCCCGGCGTATGCAGGGCCACGCCGCAGCCGCAGGCCAGCTCTTCGTCGTCCGCCAGCCAGCGATCCGGCGCCGGTACCGGCGTGTAAGGCACGCCGAACATGCCGCACTGCATCTCCAGGTTGTCCCAGAGGAACTGATCCTCCTTGTGCAGGTGCAGGGTCGCGCCGGTTTTCTCCTTCATCTGCCCGGAGGCCAGGAAGTGATCCAGGTGGGCATGGGTATGAATGATGCTCACCACCTTCAGCCCCAGCGCGTCGAGCCGCGCCATGATCAGGTCGGGGTTGCCGCCCGGGTCGACGACGATAGCCTTTTTTGTAACAGGGTCGCCGATGATCGTGCAGTTGCACTGCAACGGGCCGACGGGGAAGGTTTCGCGGATAAGGGCAGGTTTTGCGATGTCCATGAGGGTCCTAAAGGGCTGAGGCCAAGCTGATGACGCCAAGGGTGACCGCAATGGGCCCTGACTTTCAACTCCGCAGCCCTCTGCAGCATCCCCTAGGCCAGGGAACCCCACACTTGCACCAGGCCGAACAGATGCACCAGGCCATAGACCAGGCAGATCGTCGAGCTGACAAAGATGAAGCGCCGGCTGCGCCCGGTGCCCGCCAGGGCGACCGGCCCCAACAGGCCACGCAACAGGTAGACCAGGGTGATCGCGATCAGCGCCGGGCGCAGCAAGGGCAAGGGCGCGATCACCCCGGCCGCGGACAGCGCATACGCCGCCCAGGCGGCAAGCACCAGGGCAATCCCGGCCGTGACCACCGCGGGAAACCAGCGCCCGGCCTGGGCTGCCCGCACAAAGCGCTCGCCTGCGCCAAACAGGCGATACCAGGAAGGCCCGACCATGATCACCCCGACGTGCATCAGCGCCGCCAACAGGCTGAGCCCGGCGCCGATCACCAGCGCCATGTTGTATCCATTCGTCATTCCATCGCTCCTTGATGCCAGTCCATTCTCGGTGAATCCAATGATTCACGCGCTGCAGCATAGACGTCATGGCGCACCGACGGGGTGCGCCATGACGTCGCCGTCAACGGACCGCCGCTTCGGCGCGGGTGCCGATGTCCATGACCTGGTAACGCACGTGACGACCACTGACCGCCGCGGCCGCTTCCACGCCACCGGTCATGGCGCCAAAGATGCCGTGCCCGGTACGGGTGGAAGCGCCGCACAGGTACAGGTTGCGGATCTCCGTCTTGGCTCCCGGCCGGTTGTGCAGGAAGTACTCCGGGGTAAAGGCCAGGCCGTAGGAGGTCCCGCCTTCGGAGCCGATAAAGCGCGTGACCGAAAAAGGCGTCGAGACTTCCTGATAGACGATGTGCTTCGACATGCCCGGAATCACCCGTTCGGCCAAGGCAATCAACTGGCGGGCGTACCACTCTTTTTTCGCCAGGTAGGCCGGGTTGGTCCGATAGCTGCCATCCGTCAGCTCGGCCTGGGTCACGCCCCAGCTTTGCGGGGAGGAAGGCACTGCCGACATCAATTGCAGGTTATAGATGCCCGGTGGCGCGATGGCCGGGTTATCCGGGTCCTTCATGGTGGCGTTACCGATAAACAGATGGGGCTCCTCGGGAAACGCCCCGGCGAACACCTCGCGGTAGGCCTTCTCGTAATCGCAGCCTGGGTAGATGCGATAGTTGGTGTTCTTCAGGCCCATGGCCTTGAGGTCCATGTCGATGCCGAGATAGACCACACCCATGGCCGGTGACATCTCGAACTGCTCGGCACGGCGCACGGTCTTGGGCTTGAGGTGTTCACGGCCGATCAGGCCGAGCAGGGCCTGCTTGATATCGGCGTTGCAGATCACCGCATCGGCCTTGACCACCCGTTTGCCCAGGTGCTTGTTGCTGAACTCGACGCCCACGGCACGCCCGTTCTCGATCAGGATACGTTCGACCTTGGAGCGCAGGAGGATCTTGCCGCCCTTGCGCTCGACCACCTCGCCCAGCTTGTCGGAGAACATCTGGCCACCGCCCGAGGGGTAGTAGGAACCCTGCAGGAAGTGATTGACCACCGCCGCATGGCCGGCCATGGTCGCGCGGCTCGGCGGCTGGTGATAGACCCCCAGCTGCCCGGTCAGGATGGCCCGCAGGCGCTGGTCCTGGGTACAGGTGTCGAGGAATTGCGCCACCGTCGATTTGGCGTGACGCATCAGCATCCACGAGCGCGGCAGTACCCACAGCGCCGTCAGCGGGCGCGAGTGGATGCCCATGAAATCCCAGACCTGCTGCAGCATCTTGAAATAGCGGTTGATCCCCGCCCGCTCCTTAGGGAACGCCTCCAGCAGCTTTTCGCGAAAGCGTTCATAACCGCGGGGAACCGCGAACTGGAAGTCGGGAAAGCACAGGGTCTCGAAACCTTCCGGGTCCTGCTCGATAAAGCGGATTTCACCGTCATCGATGCCGGCCCCGCGCAGGATCCGCGGAATCAGGCCGTCCTTGCCGCAGTCGCCGATGTAGTGCAGGCCGACATCGAACTCGTAGTCCTTGCCCTTGCGGTGGAACACCGTGGCGCAACCGCCCATTTCGTAGTGCATGTCGAGCACCAGCACCTGCTTGCCGCGGTTGGCCAGGGTTGCGGCAGCCGTCAGGCCACCGATGCCGGCGCCGACCACTATCACGTCGAAGGTGTCGCTCTCGAGGGTCTTGAATCGATCAAAGCTTTGCATGGGTTACGGTTCCAGTCGCGCATCAGGCGTGGGCTAGGTGGTGGTCGCGGGTCGGATCGACCGCCTCGGCCTCATGTATCAGGTGGGGCAGCTTGTTCGGCTTGCGGCTCCAGTGCTCATGCTCCGCCAGGGGCGGAATCCGCTGCAGGATCACCGGCCAGTGCTCGGCCAGCTCGGCGTTGAGCTTGAGGAAATGCCGGTTGCTGTCATCGAGCTGGTTCTCCGGCTGGATGGCTTCCTCCGGGCATTCGGGCAGGCACAGGCCGCAATCGACGCACTCCTGGGGATTGATGACGATGAAGTTCGGCCCCAGGTGGAAGGCATCCGCGGGGCAGATATCGACGCAGTTGGTGTGGCGGCACTGGATGCAGTTGTCGGTCACTACGTAGGTCATGGTGAGTCTCGTAAACGTCTGGTTGGACTGGGAAGTCGCCGCTCAGAAATAGCGGTCGACCAACAAGCGCGCCGACAACATCGTTCCGATGAAGCCTGCGCCCGGGAATGTCCAGGCCCCGACCTGGTACAGCCCCTTGACCGGGTATTTCTGCGGGAAACGGTTGAACAGGCCGGACTGTCGGGTGTTCTGCTCGAAGCCGTAGATCGCGCCCGCCGGGTTATGGGTGAACTTGCTCATGGTGCGCGGCGAACCTGCCTCGCAGACCTCGATGTGCCGACGCAGGCCGGGGATGACCCGTTCGGCGTTGGCGATCAGCAGCTCGGTGAGTTCGATCTTCTTGCGCCGGTAGGCGAGCTTGTCCAGGGAGTGCCATTCGCCGGCGCCCGTCAGGGTGAACAGGCCCAGGCTGGACTTTCCGACCGGGACCATCGAGGGATCGACGTTGGAGAAGTAGTTGATCGACCAACTGGTGTTGTCGCCATGCAGCTCTCCGGCCTGGATATGCTCGAACTGTTGGCGCTGGGTTTTCGGCGGGGCGAAGAAGTGGATGTACTCCTCGGCGCCCACGCCCAGCTCGCTCAGCGGGCAATCGAGCCCCAGGTAGACCTGGAACCCCGACACCGACAGCTTGAGCTGGCGCAGGCGCGAGCGGTACTTGGCACCGAAGTGCTGCTCGCCCGCCAATGCCAGCACCGCATGGGGCGAGATATTGGCCACGACGTTGCGCGCCTTGACCTTGCCCGACTTGCGCGTCACCACGCCACTGACCCGGCCGCGCTCGACCACGATCTGGTTGACCGCCGACTCCAGCTCGACCCGGCCGCCATGCTGCTCGATGACCTCGACCAAGGCGTTGGACAAGGCCTGTGAGCCGCCCTTGATCGAATAACCGCCGTTCTCCAGATAATCGATGAAGGGATAGGAAAAGTAGCCGAACGCCAGGTCCTTGGCCGGCAGGCCGTAGTAGCTCCATTGCGCCGACAGCACTTCCTTGAGGCGCTCATTGGAGGTGAAGCGCGAGAAGTAGTGATCCACCGTTTCATGCCCATACTTGAGCACCCGGGGATAGATCATCGGCGTGGCCACCAGCCTCATCCAGAACGGCTTGCGCGAATACAGGAAGCCGCACAGGTCCTTGTAGTTGCGCTGCGACTCGGCGAACAGCCGGTTGATGTTATCGACCTCCTCGGGAAAGAAGCGGAACAACTCGCGCTTGTAACCTTCCAGGTCGCGGTGCCCGACCGTGAGGTCGATGTCCTGCGAGCGATAGCGATACAAGGTCGGGTGATGGAGAAACTCGACCTTGTCCGCCACGCCACAGGCCTGGATCACATTGAACGACTCGGCGCCCCGCACCACGCCGTCGAACGAATGCAGCGAAACATCGAAGTTGAAATCCTTGCGGCGGAAATTGCTCGCGTAACCACCGGCTACGTTGTGCTTTTCCACCACCAGGACTTTCTGGCCTCGCTGCGCCATAAGGCTGGCACCCGCCAACGCGCCAAGGCCCGCGCCGACGAAAACGGTATCGTATTCTTGACTCATGATTTCTCCTGGCTCTGCGGCCAGATCAGAACTGCTAATCAGGCCGTCAGACCGCCATCGATCACGAATGTCTGGCCAGTGATGTAGTCGGCCTGGGGCGACAGCAGGAAGCTGGCCAGGGCCGCCACTTCGCGGACTTCACCGAAGCGCTTGAGGGGGATGGTGTCGGTGATCGACTTGCGTATCGGGTCGGCGATCTGCCCGACCATCTCCGTGGCAATGAAGCCTGGGGCGATGGCGTTGACGGTGATCTTGAAGCGCGCCATTTCCAGGGCCATGGTCTTGGTGATGCCGATCATCGCCGCCTTGGTCGCCGAGTACCCCATCTGCCCCTTGTTGCCCTTGAGCCCGCTGACGGAGGACATGTGCAGGATCTTGCCGCGGCGCTCGGCGGCCATCGCCGGAGCCAGGCATTTACTGAAATACACCGCCGAATCGAGGTTGGTCGCGACCACGTCGCGGTAGCGCTCGATGTCGAACTTGAACAGCAGCTGGTCGCCGGTCACGCCCATATTGTTGATCAAGCCGTAGGGCTCGCCGTGGGTTTCCACCAGCTGTGCGCACACCGCCTCGACCGAATCGTGGTTCCTGCCGTCACAGGCATGCCCGCTGGCCAGGCCGCCACTGGCGGCCACTTCCTGCTCCAGCTGCAAGGCCGCGTCAGCCGAGGACTGGTAGGTGAACGCGACCCGATACCCTTCCCGGGCCAGGGCCAGGACCAGTGCGCGGCCAATGCCGCGACTGCCGCCGCTGACCAGTACCCATTTGCCGTTTGAAGACTGCTGAACTTCCATGATCTACATCCTTTGACCTGATGATCCCTGCCGCCGTCATGCCGGCACGGCGGTTTTTCGAGCTTCCGCACGAGCGAAGAAATCGAAGATTTCCTCGAAGTAGCGGTCCCGGTGTTTCTTGTGGTTTTCCAGGTGGCGACAGCCCTCGAAACCGACCACGTGCAGCGCCTCGCACTCCTGGCTGAGCCCGGTCACGCTGGCATCCGGGATGAAGTGGTCGTTGCGCCCGTAGAAGTAGGCGATCGGCAGGTGACGCACGCCGCGCAGCGAGTGATCGATGGCACAGGTGCCCGTGGGGACCGCCAGGCGACTGCCGCTGATCCAGCGCATGGCCAGTCGCAACGGCCCGCGGGTGAAGTAGCTGCGCACCGAAATCGGCACGCTGTCCAGCACGGCCGAGGTAAAGGGCGTGGCATCCCGCGCCAGGGCATGGGACAGGTGATAACCACCGAACGAACAGCCCACCAGGTGGATCGGCAGGCCGGGGTTGTCCCGCGACACGCGCCGGGCAATCGCCAGCACATCGTCGGCGAACGCATGGCCGCCGATGGTGCTGCGGCCGAAGCCTTTGAAGTTGAAGGCGACCACGTGATAGCCCTGCTCGAGAAATGCCTGGTCCAGGTTGTTCTCGAAAAAGTAATGCATGCCGTACTTGAGGAACGGATGACACAACAGCACCACGCCCCGAGGGTGCATGGCGCTGGTGCGCAGCGACGCCCCCTCCAGTCGGCTGCCGTCGCGCGCGATCTCCACAAAGCCTGCCGCACGCTTGGGCACGTCACGCTTCCAGCCCTGTACCTGACGGAACATGACGCGGATGAACAGCTTGGAAATGGCGATCCCCAGCCAACCGGTCGATTGCTCGTTCTTGCTCATGCTCGCCTCCATTGCCTGGCCTTCATTTCGGCATAGCCGAAGGCGGCTTCGTAACTGGGACCTGCCACCCAGGCGCTGAGGAACTGCACGCCCTGCACCGGGAAGCCGTGATGGAACACATGGCCCTTGAGATCGGTGCCGACCATCGCCCCATAACCCGAACCGTCGGTGTTGTTGGTGAAACGTACATAGGTATGGGGCGTGGCGACCTCGGTATGCAGCACATGCCCGCGCAGCCCCGGCACCTGGCGCAACAGACGCTCCACCAGGATGTCGCTGGCCCGCTGCTTCTTGGCCCGGTATTGCGCGGTACGGCGCTGCGGCCAATGGGCGATCGAGTCGAGCACGTTGATGCACACCACCTGGCCCGCAGCCGGGTCCAGGGCGTGATAGTTGGTGACCTCGATCGGCGACATCTCCCAGAAGGCCCGCTCGCTGAGCTGCGCCTCATAACCGCTGAGGGCGGCCGCCATGCGCAACTCGGCGCCTGCCGCCGGATCATCGGCGAACAGCATCGATTCGCTGTGCTGCAAGCCCAGTTGCTCCGGTGGCAGGTCGGTCACCAGGTACACCGTGGTGGTCGAGCGTGCCGGCTTCAGCCCGGTGAGCTTCTCCCGGGTGGCCGCCAGCTCCACATCCGCCGCGAACAGGTGCTGCACCGCGTAATGCGGTGAAGCGTTGATGTACACCCGCGAAGAATGGAACACCCCGCGATTGGTGTTGATGCCCGTGGCGTTGCCCTGGCCGTCGGTGAGCACGCCATCGACACGGGTGCTGAGCAGGATCTGCCCACCCGCCTGTTCGATCTGCTGCGCCAGCAGGTTGGACAGGTGCTGGGAGGAGCCGGCGACATAGGCGTTGCCACGGTTGAGCGTGGCGTACACCACATGCAGGTAGTACAGATAGCCCAGGTCTTCCGAGTAGCCGCCGACGTAGATGCCCGGCGCCGCCAGGATCTCGATCAGGTACGGGTCGTCGAACAGTTCGTGCAGCGCCTGGCGCACGGTCTTGTGCTTCAGGTTGCGATGGGCGAAACGCAACTGGGCCATGTCCGGCTCGAAACTGCCGTCGAGCATCTGGAACTGGTAATAGCCGTTGCGCCCATAGGTCCGGACGTGCTCGAAGAAGGTCGCGATGGCCTCGGCCTGATGGGGAAAGCGCTCGACCAGCTGCCGCTCCGCCCCGTCCGCATCGTTGGCCAGCGGCAGCTCCGTGCCGTCCCGGTAGGCGCAGAAGTAGTCCTGGGGATAAACCAGATCCAGCGTCTCCTCCAGCCCCAGGTCACGCAGGATGCGGATGAGGTTGCCGCCCTCGGCCATGCCACTGAGCTTGTGCAGGCTGCAGTCGAACACCGCACCCTGCTTTGGCCGGCTGAAGGTGGAGGCATAGCCGCCGACGACAATATGCTTGTCGACCATCAGCAGGCGCACCCCGGGGTCACGTTTGACCAGCATCGCCGCACAGGCCAGGCTGGTGATCCCGGCACCGACGAAGATCGCGTCCCAGGACGGCTGGTTCATTGCCGCAACCCCAGCTTGTCGACCCAGGCATAGATCTCGGCAAAACGTGCGTCGTTGAGCCGGGCGTTATGGGCAGAGCGCCAGACTTCCTCGATCTTCGCCTTGTCATCCACCGCGATCGGGAACTCGAACGAGGTGTGCCGGGCGATTTCCGGGTTGTAGGTGAACATGTCGATCAGCGCCGGAATGATCCGGCGGCTCATGGCCTTCACCTGGGCGATGGACTCGGGGCTCGCCGTTTCAAAGAACGACTCGCTGATCCAGCGACCGAAGGCGATATGCCGGGCCTCGTCATGATGATGCTCACGGAACATGGTCCGGGTCATAGGCTCGACGCCTGGCCCCTGGGACGTGTGCATCGCGCCCATTTCCGCGACCCACTCGATCAGCAGCGTGAACAGCACGCCCACCGCGGGCTCCATCTTCGGCAGCGTCTCGGTGAGCAACTCATAGAGGCCCACCGGTGGGTTCCACAACTGCAGGCCGGCCTTGCCCATGAAACGCTTGAAGGTCAGGGTGTGAACGATCTCCTCCTTGGAGAAGATCATCAGGTACTCCTGCAGGTCCTGGGAGATGCGGTCGTGGAACTGAGTGACATAGCCCATGTACAACGGTGGAATGGTCTGCTCCAGCCAGATGAACATGGAGATGTCACGGCCGGTTTCCAGCCAGGCCAGTTCCAGCTTCTGCGCCTCGCTCAGGCCTTCGCAGAAACGCGTGCCATTGATCCACAGGTGATCGGGGTCCTTCGGGTACAGGCTGCGATCGACCTCCTGGTCCCAGGGCAGCACGGTCGCGTGGTCCATGGTCTTGTGGTGCGAGACTTCGCTCAGCTTGCGGACCTTGGACTCTCTTGCTTCTGAAATGGCGAGCACACTATTGGTCAGCGTGGACATTCCCTTGCTCCTATCCGTAACGGTGGACCTGCCAGTCAGGCAGGGACAGCGGCCGATTCCTTGAGCTCGACCACGAACTCGCACAGCTGGCGCAGCGTGGCGATCTTGCGGCTGACGAACGAGTCGGGATCCAGCGCCACGCCGATCTTCTTCTGCACCACGACCTGCATCTCGACGAAGTCCAGGCTGTCGAACTCCATCGCTTCGATGTGGGTATCGAGGGTCACATCGTTTTCGTCGACATCCTTGAGTTCCAGGATGAGGTCGCGAACAACGGCAAATACTTTCTCTACGGTGGTCATTGCATAGCTCCTTGGGAGGTTGGAAGGGCCTTTATCATCAGGCCGAGGGTGATGGTCATTACGTGGCGATCGCTGACATGCACCCCGAGATCGAGGGTGCCCACGGCCTTGCCGGGGCTTTCGATCAGGTGGATGTTGTCGATCTCGCAGCGGATATCGGTCTGCAACTCGCCCAGCGAGCGCAGCGATGTGCAGAAGGTGATCTGGTGGCTGGTCTGCACCACCAGGTGATCGGACAGATCCTCGAGCCGGTTCGGCCGCTGCCGCTGACGGAACTGCGGGGACAGGCAATCGAAGATCACGCCCAGATGGTTGCGGATGAAGTGGGAAAAGATCAGCGCATCGAGCGCGACCCAGTCATCGAGCTCCCGGCCCAGGTCATCACGAAAGCGCGCGAGCCAGGCCGCGACCTCCTCGTGTGCCAGCAGGAAACCCGGGGTTGTGGATGACCACTCCGGTGCCTCGACGATGCGTACATGGCCGATCACGTGTTCGCTGTTGTCAGCGCTCGAGTGCAACTTGAACCCGGTGCTGTCACTGCGTTCGCGGGTCGACAGGGCTACCGTGCTGTCGCGCAGCACCGGGGTCTTGAGCAGCGCCTTGAACTGCATCCAGTCCTGGGGCAACACCGGGCTGGCCCGCCCCATGCGGTGCTTGACCGGCAGCAGCGCGAGCATGCCATGCACCACCACATCGGCTGCGTCCATGCGGCGCGCCGCCTCGCGGTCGAAGTGGATCGGGTTGCGATCGCCGGAGAGACCGGCCCATGCCTCGATCTGCTCGGCTCCGAATTGCAGCTGCATGATCAGACCACCTTGCGCAGCATGATGCCGGCGTTGGCGCCACCGAAGCCGAAGCTCAGGTTCAGCACGTTGTTCAGGGTCTGCCCATGCAGGTGTTCGTTGGGCACGTAATTGAGGTCGCACTCAGGGTCGGCCTCATCCATATGGATGGTCGCCGGAATCGTGCCCCGGGCCATGGCCTTGAGGCAGAAGACCGCCTCCATGGAACCGGCGGCGCCGATCAAGTGCCCGGTGTAGGACTTGGTGCTGGACATCGGAATGCCGTATGCCGCATCCCCCAGGGCCAGCTTGATCGAGCGGGTTTCGTTGACATCGTTGAGCGGGGTCGAGGTGCCGTGCAGGTTGACGTAGTCGATCTGTGAGGCCTCTACGCCTGCCTGCTGGCACACGTCATTGATCACCCGTACCCGGGCCTGCATGTCTTCGGCCGGGGCCGTCATGTCGTAGGCGTCCGAATAGTTGGCGTAGCCGGTGATTTCGCCGAGGATCTTCGCGCCCCGTGCCCGGGCCAGCTCATAGTCTTCCAGGCACAACACCGCCGCGCCCTCGGAGAGCACGAAGCCGCTGCGTCCCTTGCTGAACGGGCAGCAGGCCAGGCGTGGGTTTTCCTGTTCCTTGCTCAAGGCCTGGATGACATCCACCGACCAGACGTTGAACTGTTCTTTCAGGGATTCGCTGCCACCGGCGATCATCACCTTGGCGCGGCCGCTGCGAATCGCCTCGTAGGCTTCGCCAATGGCGATGGTACCCGTGGCGCAAGCCGCCACCGGGCTGTTCTGGATACCGCGCATGTTCCAGTTCATGGTGATGCCGGCAGTCGCGGCATTGCACATCGACATGACGGTGGCGAAGGACGTGGAGATGCCCTGCTCGCGGTATTCGTTGTTGTTGCTGTTGGCAGTATCGAGCCCGCCCCAGCCGGTGCCCAGGATCACGCCGCGATCGAAGGGCGAGACGATCTCATCCAGAGGCGTGTCGCCATACGCCATGCGGATCGCCTCGTGGGTGGCCACCAGGCTGTATTTGGCGAACAGCGGCAACATCTTGGAGATTTTCTTCGAGAACGGACGCATCGCTTCACGACCGAAGTCATCGATAAAGCCAAAGTAACGCGCATGGATGCTCGGATCGTCGAAGCTGTGCTGACGGTAACCGACCTGGTAATCCATCATTGCGTCCCAGATGGCTTCGACATTCTCGCCGAGCGAGCAGATGGCGCCATAACCGGTTACAACCACCCGGCGCGGTTCTGAAGAGGCGGACTTTTCCATGATCTTCCCTGTTTCGATGTCTTGGCTGGAGATGCCACGCAGCGTGAAGAAGCCTGATCCAGACACTCAGACTGCCATTGGCATATTCGACGATTAAGGCAAGTGGAGTACTCGCAAGTACAAGCCATGTACGCACTAGTTGGAACAATCGTCCAACATTGCAAAGCTCAGCTCTACGGCGTTATTGAGGGCTTAACCACTGCCCGGCATAAGTTGTCGTAATTGCCCGGGGAGGACAACTGTATCTAGGTACAGATGGCCAAGTGCGTAATGAAAATCAAATCAGATAACCTGCAACTGCACCTAAGTACAGGTTGTCTCCGGGCAGACATTGTTAAACTAACAAGCGCCGCACAATTGATTTGCCTTAGCCGTAAGTTGACTCTCCGCGAACGGTGCGAGTCCAATCTTTAGTACTGACCATATCCCATGGAAGAACTTCAACAATATGGAATTTATCGAATTTCACGCGCTCGACTATAGTGCGACGCCCCACGCCTGGGTCGCCGATTTGTATGGCCTGCGCAAGGAAGTATTCGCCGATCGTTTGAACTGGAAGGTTAATATAAAGAATGACATCGAGTTCGATGAGTACGACAACGAGCGCACCACCTACCTGATCGGTACCTGGAAAGGCGTGCCCCTGGCCGGCCTGCGCCTGATCAACACCCTGGATCCCTACATGGTCGAAGGGCCGTTCCGCGACTTTTTCCGCTGCGCGCCGCCCAAGCAGGCGTTGATGGCTGAATCCAGCCGCTTTTTCGTCGACAAGACCCGCTCGCGCCAGCTCGGCCTGGCCCATCTGCCGCTGACCGAAATGCTCCTGTTGTGCATGCACAACCATGCCGCGCGCAGTGGCCTGGGATCGATCATCACGGTGGTCAGCAACGCCATGGGACGGATCGTCCGCAACGCCGGCTGGCACTACGAAGTAATGGACACCGGCGAGGCCGCGCCGGGAGAAAAGGTGCTGCTGCTGAACATGCCGATCAGCGACGCCAATCGTCAGCGCCTGCTGTCCAGCATCGCTCGCAAATGCCCCTTGTCATCCACGCAGCTCAGCTGCTGGCCGCAGCGCCTGAACCCGCTCCACACCGCGTTCTACGAGCCTCAGCGGATCAGCGCCTGAATCAGAGGATGCCCTGGCGCTGAGCCTCGTAGACCGCCTGCTTGGCGTTGCAGACCTGCAGCTTTCCGGAAATGTTCGACATGTGAAATTTGACCGTCCGCTCGGAAATCGCGCAGATCAGCGCGATTTCCCGGTAGGCCTTGCCCATCATCACCCACTTGAGCACCCCCAGCTCCCTGGCCGAAAGCGGCCCGGTCTGAGGCTCGGGGAACAGCTCGTCCATCGCCCGCAGGCTCAGCAGCCGGCTATGAAAGCGGATCAGCGCCATCTGCAGCTGCCCCTGCTGGTCGGCCATGCGCCGCTCAAATTCGGCTTGCGACCCGCTATTGCAAAGGCTCAGCGAACTGAACATGCCGCAGGCGTCATGCAGGGTAAACGTCGCGCCGGAGCAGATGCGGTATTGGCTGGAACGTCGAAACAACTCCTGACTCTTGTCACAGGAGGCGGCCTGGAGAGCGTCGCTCCAGGAAAACGGCGCGCAACTTTTAAGACCGTGATGAATGATCGGGTCGATCAAATGATAGTTGGCATTCTTATAGGCTTTCAGCCAGCGCGATGGGTAGTTCGAAATAATAAGAGGGGCTACTTCGCGATTTCGAGGGGCGGCAAAGTAGGCATAACTTGCCCCTTGCAGATCGCCCAACAGCTTTTCAAGCTCTAAATTTAAACAGACATTTGAATTACTTTCGTCGGCCGGAATAAAGCCAGAGTATTTGAGTCGACTATCCATGTCATGAGCTCGTCATATTTCAGGATTACTTCAGTCTCTCGGGAGAGGGTGAAGACGGTGCAAGATTTTTCTTATTATGCCTAAGCACGTGAATGCATAGCTGCTGACCTACCAAGTTGGTAAATCCCGATACGCTGGCGGGCTATATTCAGTTATGCCTTGATAGAAATCAAGCAGGCGAGCTATACGGCTTTAGTTGTATTTCGAGGAAATTATAGCGAGCGGTTTGTGATGTTTTTTTGACGACAGAATACAAAACTCTTATTACCCGTTCGGTTAATACCGAACGATATCGCGGCAACCGCTCTACAACCGCTGCTGGAGACAGGAAGTTCTTGTCGCCAGCAGCCCGACAAAGCCCTAGGCGGCAGGGCTAGAAGTCCAGCGGCAAGGTCTGCTCGCCCTCCAGCGCCAGCAGGAACTGCTTGGCCTGCAGGCCGCCGGCAAAACCGGTGAGGCTGCCCGAGGCGCCGATCACCCGGTGGCAGGGGGCGATGATCGAGATCGGGTTCCGGCCATTCGCCGCGCCGACTGCGCGCACGGCCTTGGGGCTGCCGACCTGGGCGGCAATCTGGCTGTAGCTGCGGGTTTCACCGAAGGGAATGGTCAGCAGCGCCTGCCAGACCTTGCGTTGGAACTCGGTGCCGACAAAGTCCAGCTCCAGCTCGAAGCAATCGCGGCTGCCGGCAAAGTACTCGTTGAGCTGGCGTTCGGTTTCCAGCAGGACCGGATGATCGTCGGCAGGCTGCAACGGGCCGAGACGCACGCGGTTTTCGCGCTCGCTCTCCCAAAGAATCGCGGCGAGCTTCGTGCCTCTGGCAACCAGGGTCAGTTGACCGACGGGCGAGTTCATCAATTTGAATACGCAGGACATGCTAAGCCTCCTTTATCTTCCAGGGAGATCAGGCCCGGACCTGGCCTTCATCCCGGTACGCCTGCACTGTAGATCGACATTCAAGCGCAAGAACTACGTTTCTTGTGCTTGAATTCAGGGCCGGATCTTCCTGGATGGCGCTACGCTGGCTACTCATCCTCTTCGATCAGATAACAATTGTCACTGCTGCTGCGCCGCCCATGGGGATAGACGATAAAGGCGCCGCGCCCATTGCCGCACTCGAGCAGATGCACCGGCGACAGTTCACGCTGCTGATCGATGCGCGCATTGAGCCGGACGATATAGGTGCCCAGCGCAAGCGACACGCAAAGAATCAGCAGCAAGCAAAACACCAGTTGGTCGGTGTAGCCCGCGCCGGCCTTTTCAGAATGCATGGGCAATGGCGTCCGATCCTGCTGTCAGCTCCCTGCCATGCCCGATCAAGAATCCTCCTCGCGGCCCACCCTCGCCCAGGCGCACCGCGGGCGTTCTGGACAGCGAGCCATAGGCCAGCAGGCCGATGACAATCAAGACCAGCAGAATGTCTTTGATCAAAGGAGACAGGTTCATGGTGGCGCCCTCTTGGTGTAAAAGCCGCCACCCTAGAGTCCGACAGGTTAACGCCAGGTAAACATCGCTAAAAAAACGCCCGACTCCGTTATCCTCTGGGCCACTGAGCGACAAGGGTCCAAGGGGACGTTCCCGTGCATATCCACCTGCTGCTGGTCGAGGACAACCTCGACCTGGCCAACACCGTCATCGAATACCTGGAGATCAACGGAATCGTCTGCGATCACGCCAGTAATGGCCGGACCGGCCTGAGCCTGGCGCTGGATCAGCACTATGATGTGATCCTGCTGGACATCATGCTGCCGCGCCTGGATGGCCAACAGCTGTGCAAACAGCTGCGCGAACAGGGCAAACAGACACCGATCCTGATGCTCACCTCGCTGGATGCCCTGCCGGACAAGCTCGCCAGCTTTGCCATGGGCGCCGACGATTATCTGGTCAAGCCCTTCGAGCTGGCCGAACTGGTGGCCAGGATCCGCGCCCTGAGCCTGCGGCGCAGCGGCCAGGCCAGCCGCCTGCAGGTGGCCGACCTGACCATGGACCTGTCCACCCGCAAGGTCAGCCGCGCCGGACAAGAACTGCACCTGTCGCCCATCTGCTGGACCTTGCTGGAGTGCCTGATGCGTGCCAGTCCCGAGCCGGTGGGTCGCGAACGTCTCGAGGCCACGGTCTGGGGCGACGAGCCACCGGACAGCAATACCCTCAAGGTGCATATGCACCGCTTGCGCAAGACCGTGGACAAGGATTTCAGCCAACCGCTGATCCACACTCTTTCCGGCATTGGCGTACAGCTGAGGGCTCCATGCGCAAGGGGCTGAGTCTGAAATGGGTGATCAGCGGCAGTTTCCTGCTGTTGATCGCCGTGGTGCTGCTGATCTACAGCCAACTGCTCTCGAGCTACAGCGTCCGTGGACTGCTCTATACCGCCAGCGCCATGATGGAAGAGCAAGCCCTGTACTTCGTCAGGCATTACAAGAAAGACCCAAGCCTGCCCCCGCCACAGAACTATTTCTTCAGCAGCGTTATCGGCAAGGAGGCGTTGCCGCCGAAAATTCGCCAGTTGCTGGATACGCCGCCAACCCTGTCCTTCGGCGCCGTGCAGGTGTTCGGCGAACTGGACGCCGATGGACAGGATGAAGTCAAAGCGATCCTGGCCCAGCCCCTGGGTGACGGCAAAACCCTGTACATGTTCGATGTCGACCACGACCATGAAGAAGGTGGCGAGGTCGAGACTCCGTTGTCCGATGCCTATCTCGATCACGAACTGAACAGCGTCAACTTCATCAGCCTGGGGGTCTTCGTCCCGGCACTGATCATCATCGTCCTGCTGGTCTGGTGGCTGGTACGTCCTCTCGGCCGGTTGGCCCAGTGGTCCACCACCCTGAAAGATCCTCATGCGGTGTCCAGCCAACGGCCGAATTTCCGCTTCAAGGAATTCAATGTACTGGCTGACTCCCTGGCCCAGAGCGTGCAGCAGGTGCAGGCCGCCAGCCTGCGCGAGGGACGCCTGCTGCGCTATACCAGCCATGAGTTGCGCACGCCGCTGGCGGTGCTCAAGGCCAACCTGGAACTGCTGACCCTGCAGTCCGGCGGCACCCTGCCCCCACCTCTGCAACGTATCGAACGCTCGGTGCTGAACATGCAGCGCATTGCCGAGACGCTGCTGTGGATGAGCCGCGAGCGCCTTGAACCCTTGCCGGAAGAAGCCATCGACATGGCCGAGCTGTTCAACGAACTGATCCAGGAGCATCGCTACCTGATCGGCAAGCGGGATATCGAACTGATCCTCGACATCAGCAACGAACCCTGTCGGCTGCCCCCGACCGCCTGCCGGATCGTGGTCGGCAATTTTCTACGCAATGCCCTGCAATATGCCGACGACGGCAGCATCGAAATCACCTTCGAGCAGCTGCGACTGCGCATCGTCAACCGCGTCCGTGACACCCGCGAGCCGGAAGAATCCAGCGATTTCGGCTATGGCCTGGGCCTGGAGCTGATGCGCCAGCTGTGCGCCAGGCTGGGCTGGACAATCCAGGTCGTCACCGAACAACAGCGCTTCACGGTGACCCTGGACTTCACCCCCACCGAGCCTCCAGCTGCGCCCCAAGAGCGCGCCGAAGGCAATGCCCGCGAGATCGACTGACAGCCCGATCAACCCAGCAAGCCCAGCTCCTGGGCCCGGGCCACGGCCTGGGTGCGACGCTCCACCCCCAGCTTGCTGTTGATATGGCTGGCGTGGGTCTTCACGGTGTGCAGCGAGATAAACAACTGATCGCTGATTTCCTGGTTGGAACAGCCCTGGGCGATCAGTTGCAGCACCGCCAGTTCGCGGGAGCTGAGGGCTTCGCCGTGATGCTGCTCCAGAGGCTCGCGCGCCACGGCGGCCGGCAGGCGTTCGAGCAAGGTCTGGCGCAATGGCGTCGCCGGCCCCTGCTGCAGCTGCTCGCGGACCCAGGCCGGATGCGCCCGCACCGCCCATTCGAACGGTTGCAATGCCCCGCCCACGGCCGCCTCCAGCGCCAGGGCAAAGGCCTGCCGGGCCTCGGGGTCGCGCCCCTGGGCCAGCAACAGCGCGACCTTCTGATTCAAGGCCATCACATTGAGCATCTGCCGCCCGGTCTCGCGGCCATGCTCCACCAGTTTGTCCAGGCGCTGTTCGGCCAGGGCCGGCTCGCCCTGGATGCTGTCGAGCAAGGCTTGCTGCAACTCGATATGCAGCGGCAGCTGTGGATGAAATTCCGGCGCCGCGGCGGCCTGGTCGCCGGTGTAGGTCTGCCCCAGGCGAGCCAGCCAGGCCTGCGCCAGGTCGGTGCGGCCCTGGGCCAGCCAGAGTTCGCACTTGACCAGGGTAATCATCGCCAGGTAGTAGATCGGCGGGACGTCCCAGATGTGCATCAGGCGCTCGGCCTCGGCCAGCTCGGCAAAGGCCTTGGCAAACTCACCATTGTGGCCTTCCAGGTTGGCGATCACACAATGGCCGATCAGCACGCTGATATCGCGACAGGCCCGGGCCTCGACCAGCCCCGCCCGCAAGCGCGCCAGCCCGGTCTCGGGCTGGCAGCGCAACGTCAGCAGATACCCCTCATACAGCGTCAGCCGCGCACGTACCGCGTACAGGCGTTGCGCGGACAGGCCATACAAGCGCTGCAAGCCCTGGCGCACTTCATCCAGCGCCCGCAGGATCTCGCCGCGGGCCTGCAGCACCCGGGCCCGGTCGTAATGGGCCAGGGCCTCGAACAAGGGGTTGCCGACCCGCTGCGCCAGCTCCAGGGATTCGCGGTTGAGCCCCCGGGCGCGCCACAGGTCGCCATCGGCGATCGCCAGGTTGGACAGGGTCGACAGGCATACCAGCCGCTGCCCGTAACGTTTCTGCGGCAAGGTTTCCAGGGCTTCGGTGCAATACAGCAGGGTCAGCTCGCGATTCCCCCGCCCGCGGGCGACGATCCCGCTCAAGGCCAGCCATTGCGCCAGCATGGATTTCTGCGCAGTGGCCGAAGGGGCCGGCAGGAAGCGACTCAAATGGCTGGCCAGCTCCTCGGCGGCATCCAGCTGGCACGCCAGCCCCAGCGCCCAGCTGTACAGCACGATCAGCCGCGGGGTGCTGATCAGCAGGCTGTCGGGCAAGTCCATTTTCCAGCGCAGCAACATGCCGACGTTCTGCTCGGCCAGCAGTTGTTCCTCGGACAAGTTCTGTACCAGGTTCGCCGCCACATCCAGGTGCCCGGCGCGCAACGCCTGCTCCACCGCTTCGTCCAGCAGCCCCTGGGCGTTGAACCAGCGACAGGCCCGCAGGTGCAGGCTGGCCGGCGGCAATACCGCGTTGGCGGTGGGCCGGGTGCGCAGCAGGTCGGAGAACAGGTGGTGATAACGGTACCAATGCCCCTGCTCGTCCAGCGGCACCAGGAATACCTGGTGGGCCAGCAGGTAACGCAGGATCTCGGCACTGTCGTGGGACTCGCGCAGCGCATCGCACAGTTCGCTGCAGAAGCGCTCCTGGGGCGCCGTGTCGTAGAGGAACGACTGCACTTCGGCAGGCAGGCAATCGATAACTTCTTCCAGCAGATAATCGCGAATCAGGCCTTCGCCGCCATTCAGCGACTGCGGCAAGGCTCCACCGCTGCCCGCCTCCGAGGCCGCCAGCAACCAGAAACGCAACCCCGCTACCCAGCCTTCGCTGCGCAGGATCAGGCTTTCCAGCGCCTCGCCGCGCAACGAACTGCTGTGCCGGTCGAGCAGGGTCAGGGATTCGTCGTAGGTCAGGCGCAGGTCCTGCTCGTGCAGTTCCAGCAACTGCCGCGACAGGCGCAAACGCGCCAGGTGCCAGTCCGGGCGCTGGCGGCTGGTCACCAGCACCAAGAGGCCGTCGGGTAGATGATTGAGGAAGAACTGCAGGCAACGATCGAGCACCGGCCCCTGGGCCAGGTGGTAATCGTCCAGCACCAGCAACAAGGGAGACGCACTGGAAAGATGGGCCGCCAACTCGTCGAGCAGGCCGTCCAGCCATTCTTCGAAGGCGAAGGGCTGGTGGCGCTGGCGCATCTTCAGCAGCCCGAGGGATTGGCTGCCCAGTTGGGCGAAATACTGTTGCAGCCCCTCGAGCAGGCGTTCGAGAAAACGTCCCGGATCGTTGTCCCGGCGACTGAGCCCCAGCCACAGGCTGCGCCAGTGCGGCGGCAGGCTTTGGCAGAACTCCACCGCCAGCGAACTCTTGCCAAAACCGGCCGGCGCACTGACCAACAGCAACCGGCCATTGAGGCCCGCGCTCAAGCGCTCGCACAGACGCGGCCGCAGAACGTAGCCGTCGGGCAAGGGAGGTCGGTAGAAGCGCCCTTCCGGCGCGGGGATGGCCGCACCGGCAGGCCCCTGGATACGGGACAGATCAGTCATGGCCAACTCTTATTGAAGTGCTGTTGTCGGCAATACAGATGTCGGCAGACTAGCGGTAAAAAGCCCCCTGTTGAAGATTTTTGCTACAGATGGATAGAAAAAGAATACAACCGGGTTTGTCAGCGCTCCCCGCGTACTTGTAGGAGCGAGCTTGCTCGCGATCAGCTCAGCGCGGTTTTACCGGGAGGTGGCATTGTCTGGAGTATTTTTCGCGAGCAAGCTCACTCCTACAGGGGCCACCCCGTGTTTTGTAGAAAAACCCAGACAATAAAAAACGCCCCGAACCAGTCGGGGCGTCGATCGAGGATGCGCCTCGATTTACCGCGGGTTAACGAACGCCATCCTGGCGCAGGGCCGCCGGGGTGAAGTCGCTGGTGGTGGCAGTGAAGCCGAAGTCATAGGCCGATTTCTCTTCGTTCTTCATGCCCAGTGCCAGGTAACGGCCGGACTGCAGGTCGTAGAGGGTTTCCAGGGCGTACCACGGCACTTGCTTGTCGTAGTAGTTCTCGGCATGCGCCTCGGCCACGCGCCACAGCTGGCCACGGCCGTCGTAGTGGTCGATCACCGCGGCCTGCCAGGTGTCTTCATCGATGTAGAAGTCACGCTTGGCGTAGATATGACGCTGACCTTCCTTCAGGGTCGCGACCACGTGCCAGACACGGCGCAGCTCGTAGCGTGCCAGATCCTGGTTGATGTGGCCGGCCTTGATGATCTCGGCGTACTTCAGTTGCGGCGAGTCGAGCTTGTAGCTGTTGGAGGCGATGTACATCTCCTTCTTGCCTTCCAGCTTCCAGTCGTAGCGGTCCGGCGCGCCGTTGTACATGTCGAGGTTGTCGGAAGTACGCAGGCCGTCGGCCGCGGTACCCGGACCGTCATACGACACTTGCGGGGCGCGACGCACACGACGCTGGCCAGCGTTGTAGACCCAGGCCGAGCGCGGTTCCTTCACCTGGTCGAGGGTTTCGTGCACCAGCAGCACACCACCGGCCAGGCGCGCCGGCGCGGTCACTTTCTGTTTGAAGTAGAACAGGATGTTGCCCGGGTTCGCCGGATCGTAGTCCTTCATTTTGTCGCGGAACACGAACTGGTCCTGGAAGTACACCAGGCTGAACGAGCCGTTGGCCTGTGGCGTCGCCTGGGTCACCAGACGGGTCACGCTGCCGCCGCGATAGCGGGTGATGTGGTTCCAGATGACTTCCACGCCGCTTTTCGGAATCGGGAAAGGAATGGCGGTCTTGAAGTTTTCCAGGCCGTTGCCGCCGCTGACCAGGTTGGTCTTGGTGGCGTTTTCCTTGATCGCGGCGAACACGTCGGCGGGCACCGTGGCACCGCGGTGGGAAGGATAGACCGGCATCTTGTAGGTTTCAGGATAGCGCTTGAACATCGCGTACTGCCCCGGCGCCAGCTTGTCCTTGTACTGCTCGACGTTCTGCGCGGTGATGGTGAACTGCGGCTGCTCGCTGGCGTACGGGTTGGACAGGAAGCCCTTGCCGTCCACATTGCCGGCGTTGGTCGGCAAGGCTTTCCAGGCGGGAATGGTACCGGCGGAGTTACCGGCCATTTCCGCGCCCATCGGCGTCAGGGAGGTACCCAGCTTGGCCGCTTCATCGGCCGAGACCGCGGCCATGACCCCGGTCGCCAGCAGCGACAGCCCGAGGACACCGACCTGCAACAGACTCTTGGTTACTTTCATATTCTTGTTCTTCCTGAAAATGCAGTGCTTAGAAGTTCACGCCGAAACTGAGGGCCACGAAGTCACGGTCATCCACGGTGGTGTACTTGCCGTCGAAGAAGTTGGTGTACGCCAGGCTCGCGGTGTAGGTGTTCTGGTACTCGGCATCCACGCCGAGGCTGATGGCCTTGCGACCTTCCTCGAAGTTGCCGCCAGGGCCAGGCGAGTAACCACTGACGTCATGGGACCAGGCCACGTTCGGCTTGAGGTTCACACCGGCGAACACGTCGTTGTATTCCCAGATGGCACGACCGCGATAACCCCAGGAAGTCGAGGTAGTGAAGCCGTCGTCGTTACAGTTGCGGCTGCGATTGTTGGTCGCCGCGCCTGGACCCGCGCCGTTGATGGTGCTGGTATTGAGGATCTGCGAGCAGGTGTCCAGGCTGCCGGTGGCAGGCAGTTCGCCCGGGCCGTAGACCGGATCGCGGCCGTAACGAACCTTGGAGGTGCTTTCCAGGCCGCCCACGTAGGTCAGGCCGACTTCACCGACCAGGGTCAGGCGGCTGGCGCCCATGACCTGATCGAAGAAGTGGGTGAAGGTGGTCTGCAACTGGGTGATCTCTTTACGGCGATAGCCGTGCAGGTCCTGGCCCGGCGAGCCGTCGAGCAGCGAGGCATTGGCCAGGGTACCGCCCAATGGGCGAACACCGGCGAACAGGATATCGGTGGAGTTCAGTTGCACCGGAGCGTTCGGGCGATAGCTGATCTCACCGCTCCACGCGGTACCGGTAGGCAAGGTGGTGGAGAAGCTCAGGCCGTAGAGGCGAATGTCCTCAGGGTACTCGACGAAGTACTCGGAGCTACCGGCAACCACCAGTGGGCCCAAGGCGCGGAACGCTGGAGGCAAGGCCGCCACGCGATCGAAGACCGACTGCGGAGCACCGGTGGCGCTGAAGATCGGCGCACGGCTGTGGTAGTTCATGAAGTACGCGCCGAACTCGGTGTCGAGCGGCTCGTACATGTACTTGAAGGACACGCCCCACTGCCCGCTGTCCCGCGCATCGCGGTCCGGGCCACGACGTACCAGCACGCCTTCCTGGTTGACGTCGACACCCGCGGCGGCCAATGGCCCCAGGGCAATCGATGGAATGGTCGAGCGTTTGTTCAGCACCCGCAGGTTGTCGCTGCAACCGTCGGCGATGATGTCCGGCTGGGAGAAGAAGGTGCCGCAGTTGTCGACGACGGTCTGGTCCCATTCCAGCTGATAGAAGGCTTCGGCCGAGAGGTTGTCGGTCAGGCTCTGGGAGACGTAGAACATGTTGACCGGGATCAGGCCTTCCTTGATCTCCGCGCCAGGACGGCGGAAAGCCGATACGTCGATCGGGTTGATCGAGTTGATGCCGCCGCCAATGAAGGTACTTTCACCCCAGCTCACCACTTGCTTGCCCAGACGCACGGAACCCGGCTGCTCGGCGATCGAGTAGTTGTGGTAGACGAAGGCGTCGAGGATCTGCCCGCCGGAAGACTTGGCGCCTTCCTTGCGGTTGCTGTCGCTGATGTCCTTGAACTCGCGGCTTTCGTCCTTGAGTTCGAAGTCATACCAATATTTGCCACGGACGAAGACGCCGGTGTCGCCGTATTTCAATTCAAGGTCATGGATGCCCTTGAAGATCTTGGAAAAGGTTTCGCCACTTTTGAAGTTAGCGTGGCCATCGTCGGAGGTCTGGGACAGGCCATGACCGCCGTTGTTGACACCAATCAGGTTCTTGTTGGGGCTCTGGGTAGACCAGCTCGCACCCAGCGATAGAGAGGAGTCGAACTGACCTTCGATTTCACCGATGTTGAAACTGACGCCGAAGGCAGGCCCGGCGAGCGTAGAGGCGAGACTGACGGCCAGAGGCAGTTTCGCCCGGCGCCAGAGCTGGTTTACTGATGTCATCGACGCTACTCCATGTGCTTTATTGTTATGGCAGTGAGCACTTTTAAAAACGCTCTGAACGGGCGGAACCCAGTCAGCCCCGAAGTCGTTCAAAGTTGCATCGCCCCGTGTTGTGCGGTTGCCCCGTTCTTAAAAATCCTTGGGCGGACTATAGCCAGCAGGTGGTACGGCTTGATCCCTCTAAAGTGTGATTTGCAGCCTCCAACCACTCTGGAACAGTCCTTTCGCCAGTCCGGCAAATGCCGGCACGGCAAGGATGGCTGAAAATTCGGATTTGACAAGGCAAGCGCTTGCTTGGTGGGCTCTACCGTGCCCTTTCGGGCACGGCAGGAGGTGCTTACAGGGTCGAAAGAAAGGTGCTGTTGTTGGCCTGCCATTCGGTGATGTCGAGGCGGATGCGCTTCTTGTCGAGCTTGCCGACACTGGTCTTGGGAATTTCAGTAACAAGGGCGATCTGACTGGGAATCGCCCACTTGCTCAAGTGCCCCTGTTCGACAAACGGCTTGAGATGCTCCTTGAGCTCCTTGGCCTCGATTGCATGCCCTTCGCGGACCACCAGCAAGGCAAACGGGCGCTCGCCCCACTGCGGATCGGGAATACCCACCACTGCTACTTCGCGTACCGCCGGGTGCCGGCTGATCAGGTCTTCCAGGGCCAGGGACGATACCCACTCGCCTCCGGTCTTGATCACATCCTTGATCCGGTCGCGAATGTCGATCACACCCATGCCGTCGAGGGTCGCCACGTCGCCGGTGTGCAGCCAGCCGCCTTCCCACAGCTCCGCGCCCTTCTGCGGTTCGTTGAAATAGCCTTCGGTCAGCCAGGGTGCGCGCAGCACCAGTTCACCCTGGGTCTCGCCATCGGCCGGCAGAAAGTTACCGTCGCCATCGACAATCGCCGCCTCCACCAGAGGTCCGGGCACGCCGGCCTTGATCCGGTAGGAGGTGCGCTCATCCTCGGTGCCCGCCAGCAACTCTTCATTGAGGTGGGCACAGGACACCAGCGGCCCGGTTTCCGACATGCCATAGGCCGCCGTCAGCTGAATGCCCTTGGCCTTGGAGGCCTCGTACAGCGCACGGTTGAGCGCGCTGCCGCCGATGACGATCTTCCAGCCGCCGAAATCCGTGCCCTGGGCCGCCTTGGCATTGAGCAGCATCTGCAGGATGGTCGGCACGCAGTGGGAGAAGGTGACCTTTTCCTTGCGCCACAGCTCCACCAGCAGCTCCGGGTCGTAACGACCGGGATAGACCTGCTTGAGGCCGAGCATGGTCGCCACATAAGGCAGGCCCCAGGCATGCACGTGGAACATCGGGGTAATCGGCATGTACACATCGCTGGTGCCCAGCAGGCGCACGCTGTCGATGCTGCCCATGATCACCGCCACGCCCATGGTATGCAGCACCAGCTGGCGGTGGGTGAAGTACACGCCCTTCGGGTTGCCGGTGGTGCCGGTGGTGTAGAAGGTGGTGGCCACCGAGTTTTCGTCGAAATCCTCGAAGGCGTACTGGGTGCTGGCCGCGGCCAGAAGCTGCTCGTATTCGCCCACCAGGTTAGGCAGGTCGGCGCTCTTTTCCGGGCCGTCGGTCAGCAGCAGGGTTTTCTCCACCGTGGTCAGTTGCCCGGCGATCGCCTGGTAGAGCCCGACGAACTCGCTGTTGACCAGCACGAAGCGGTCCTCGGCGTGGTTCATGGTGTACAGGATCTGTTCCGGCGACAGGCGCACGTTGATGGTGTGGATCACCGCGCCGATCATCGGGATGGCGAACATGCACTCCAGGTAGCGATGGCTGTCCCAGTCCATCACCGCCACGGTATCCCCGGCCTTGACCCCGGCAGCCGTCAACACGTTCGCCAGCCTGGCCACGCGCTCGATCAGGGTTGGGTAGCTGTAACGCAGTTTGTCCCGGTAAACGATTTCACGGGTCTTCTCGTAACGGGTGCCGGACATCAGCAGCCGCTTGATCAATAACGGGTATTGGTAAGCGCCTTCGGCTGGCGGAATAACGCGAGTCTGCAACATAAGCATCCCTTTTCGTGACTGCACGGTCGTGGCTTGAGAACGCTCACTCTAGAGCGCCGTTGGCTCTGCCAAATCAGCCAAAGGAATGATTTGCAGAGCCGTACGAATGCTAGCTCCAAGCCAGCATTCGTGCGACCGGGGATTCACGCGAAGACACTCCTATGCCCCCTCAAGCGGCCTGCCCCGCCGCGGCCTCCGCCGGGGTACGCGGGAAGATCAACGCGGCGGCGAAGGTCAGCGCGGCGAAACCACTCAGGATCAGGTACAGCCCGGCCAGCCCCTGGCGCGGCTCGACAAAGGCAATCAACGGAATCGCCGTGGCACTGGCGCCGAACGACAGGCAGTAGCGCAAGGCAAACACCCGGGACTGCCACTGCGGGGCAACGAAGTTGGCGACCATCGCATCGTTCACCGTGACCTGCCCGAACACCACGAACATAAAGGCCGCTCCCAGGACGATGACCGCCCAGCCCTCGACCTCGGCCAGGCCGAACAGCAGCGGCGCCTGGCACAGGGTCAAGAAGATAAAGGGCCATTTCAGACTGAAGCGATGCAGCACCCGGCCAATGCTCAGTTGTGCCACGGCGCCGAAGGCATACGCCAGGCTGACCACCAGGCCCAGGGTCTGCGGCGACGCGAACAGGTCCTGCAGGCGCTCCTGGAACAGCTTCGGGTAGGTCATGGTGGTGGCGTTGAACACCACCCCGCCGGTCGCGGTTGCCAGGGCCAGGACGCCAAACACCATGGCCATGGAAATGCGCCGGCCGTCCACGCCCTTGAGCCGCACATGGGGCCGTGCCGGGATGGGCTCTTCACGCACGTGCCAGGCAAACCCCAGGCCCAGGGCAATCGCCACCACGCCCGGCAGGATGAACGCCGAACGCCAGCCGAAATGCGCCACCAGCAGCCCGCTGATCAATGCCGAAAAGGCCACGCCGAGATTGCCCCACATGCCATTGATGCCGATCTCCCGCCCGCGGTTCTGCGCATAGGCCACCAGTATCGCCGTGCCCACCGGATGGTAGATCGCGGCAAACACCCCCATCAGCGTCAGGCCGACCACCAGCATCGTCGGGCTGCTGCTCAGGCCGGTGAAAATCGCCGAGGCGCCGATACCGAAGAAGAACAGCAGCATCATCTGCCGCCGGCTCCAGTGGTCGCCCAGCCAGCCGGCCGGTAGCGAACAGGCGCCGAAGGCAATGAAGCCGCCCAGGGAAAGACCGATCAGCGCGGCATAGTCCAGGTCGAAGGCCCTGGTCATCCCGAGCACGGCGGCGGGGAAGATCAGCATGAACATGTGATCGATCACATGGGCGGCGTTGATGTAGCGGATTACGTTTCGAGACTGATTCATGACGGCACGCTGTTTCGTTGTAGGTATGCCGTTATGCTAGGTTGGCTATAAAACGCACTCCTGACAATAAAGTCATTGGATCGGACATGTTAATCAGCCACTTTCAGCACGGCCCGGTCAGCGCCTACCCATGCGATTATCTCGACGGTGCCCACCAGGAGCTGCACCGGCATCGCGAGGCACAACTGCTGTACGCGGTGCGCGGGACCATGCGCGTGGTAACGGCCCAGGGCGCATGGGTCCTGCCACCGACCCGCGCGGTGTGGATTCCGCCCCTGGTGGAACATGAAATCTTCATGGCCGGCGATGTGCACATGCGTTCGCTGTTCATCGCCCCCGAGCTGTCGCCGCCTTCGCTGCAGCAATGTTGCGTGCTGGCGGTCACACCGCTGCTGCGCGAGCTGATCCTGCGGGCCGTGCAGGGTCGCGAACACGCGGAAAACCCACTGATCCAGCAACTGATGCTGGAAGAAGTCGCCCGCCTGGAGAACCTGCCACTGCATATCCCCATGCCTCGCGACCGGCGCCTGCAGGCCATTTGCCAGGCGCTGCTGCAGACGCCGGATCATGCCAATACCCTGGAAGACTGGGCGCAGCAGGTCGGCGCCAGTTCACGAACCCTGGCGCGGCTGTTTCAGCAGGAATTGCAAATGAGCTTCAATGCCTGGCGCCAGCAACTGCGCTTGATGGAAGCCCTGCCACGCTTGATCGCCGGCGAGAGCGTGCAGCAAGTGGCGACGGCCTTGGGTTATGGCAGCGCCCGGGCCTTCAGCGCGATGTTCTGCCGCTTGCTCGGCCACCACCCGCGGGAATACCTCGGCGCCCTGAATCAGTTCAAGGCGCTAGGCCCCATCACTTAACCCCGTGTGCAGGCCCGTGCGGCTGCAAATGCTGTTGCAGGTAGTGGCGCAGGCGTTTTTCCACGTCACGGTTTTGCGGCCGGGGCAACCCGGCCGGCCATTCGCCACGCGCCAGCGCGCGAATCGGCGCCTGCTGGCTCATGCCGCGGCGCTGGATCTGGCGCAGCCCCTGATCCCACCAGACATGGCGGCAAGCCTCGACATAAGGCGAGATCGGGCCGCAGCTGCCATACAGCAGGTCGCGCCCGACCTTTTGCATGTCCTTGTTCTGTCGCCTCAAGTAGAACTTGATCCGCGAGCGCTGAAACAGCGACGGCAAGGTTTTGCGCCGTGGCACCTCGCGCTGCATGCGCAACAATTCCGGCCGGAAGGCTTCGCCGTGACGCTGGAAGAACAGCGCCTGCATGGCGTGGAAGAAGTCCTTGTCGGAGAAGTAGTGATAGATGCAACTCTTGCTCTCGCCCACGGATTGACCGCGCAAGGCAAATGACAGGGCGATCTGTTCCAGGGTGTGCAGGTCGTTGATGTGCGCGCTCCACTCATCGATCAAGGCAATCGAGGCCTGCATCAACGGACCGTCGCCAGCCGTCAGGCCACAGACCCCGCTGTTGAACAGGCGCTGGTCGTCAGGCACCGACTGACCGCTGGCCCGCAGGTAGCGGTCGAGCTTGACGAACTCGGGGCGGGCACGGACTTCGGACCAGAGAAACTCGTCTTCATCGATCAGGTACTGGCCGGGCGCAATACGATCGAACAGCCGCTGCGGGTCGGCCTCGAACAAGGTGTCGGTATCGACAAACAGGGTCTTGTCCGCCAGCTCGAGGCCCGCGGCAAAGGCACAGGCCTTGCGCCGATGGTAGTAGCCCTGGTCGCCCTGCCACTCGACCAGCGTTTGCGTACTCAACGGCACTACGTGCACCGGCCAGCCGTGAAAGTCCTCGGGACGGTCGGTCATGACCCGAATCACCAGCGGCTCGGCACTCTTGCTCTGGTCGAGGGCCGTCAGAATGCTGAATTTCGCTTCATGGCGATAAACCTCTTTGCCGCCATAAACCAGATAGAGCAACTGCTGCGGTACTTTTTGTATCGTCATCAAGCGTCCGGTCTCGCGCGCCCTCCGGGCGGTCAAGGGGCTCGACCGGCCGGAGTGGCATAAAAGCGGACGATTGTACGATTAATCCCAATTAATGATCAGAAATATCCGATAAGAGCCTAAGCGGGAAAGACCGACTCAATGCATCTCGGTAAAGGCCAGCTTCACCCCGATGGCAATCAGCACCGCGCCCATGGTGCGGTCGAACCAGTGGCCCATGCGGGCAAAACCGGCACGGACTTTCTGCTGGCTGAACAACAGCGCCACCAGGCAGAACCAGGTAGCCGTCGCCGCCGCCAGGTACACGCCGTAACCGGCCTGGATGGCCAGGGGCGTGTGCGGATTGATGACCACGGTGAACAGCGAGAGGAAAAACAGCGTCGCTTTCGGGTTCAGGCCATTGGTCACGAAACCGGAAGTGAAGGCGCCGCGCGCGGTGCGCTCGCCGGCTTCCAGGTGCAGGTTCTCGGTAGCCGGCTTGGCCGGCTGCGCCCGCAGGGCCTTGTAGCCGATGTACAGCAGGTAAGCGGCGGCGGCCCATTTCAGCGCGTTGAACAGCACGATCGATTGCGACACGATCAGGCCGATGCCCAGCAGCGAATAGCCCACGTGCAGGAAGATCGCGGTGCCGACGCCCAATGCCGTCCAGGTGCCGGCGCGGCGACCGTGGGTCACGCTTTCGCGCACCACGACGGCGAAATCCGGGCCCGGGCTGGCCACGGCAAGCAGGTGAATAAGGGCGACAGTCAAGAACTCGGCGAGGTACATGGACACTCCTGTGTATCTAATTATTTCATCTGTTAGGCTCGGCAGATTACGCCTTCAGACCCTCGTGCAAAAGGTACAGTTGATGACTAACAATCGCCGCGCCGTCTTCCTCGACCACAGCTCCCTGGACCTCGGCGACCTCGACCTCGGCGCGCTGCGCCACAGCTTCGGCGAACTGCAATTGCATGACCGGACCAACCCCGAACAAGTGGTCGAGCGCCTGCAGGGAGCCCAGGTGGCGATCAGCAACAAAGTACTGCTCAACGCCGAAATCCTGGCGGCCTGCCCCGAACTGAAACTGATCCTGGTGGCCGCCACCGGCACCAACAATGTCGACCTGGCCGCCGCCCGCGCCCAAGGCATCACAGTCGCCAACTGCCAGGGCTACGGCACGCCATCGGTGGCCCAGCACACCCTCATGCTGCTGCTCAACCTCGCCACCCGCTTCGACGATTACCGCCAGGCGGTCAGTGACGGCCGCTGGCAGCAGGCGCGGCAGTTCTGCCTGCTGGACTTCCCGATCGTCGAGCTGCAAGGCAAGACCCTGGGCCTGCTGGGCCATGGCGAGCTGGGTGGCGCCGTCGCTCGCCTGGCCGAAGCCTTCGGCATGCGCGTGTTGCTGGGGCAGATTCCCGGTCGTCCGGCCCGTCCTGATCGTCTGCCGCTGGATGAACTGCTGCCGCAGGTCGATGCGCTGACCTTGCACTGCCCGCTCAACGAACACACCCGGCACTTTATCGGCGCCCGGGAGCTGGCCCTGCTCAAGCCCCAGGCCTTCGTGGTCAACACCGCCCGTGGCGGCCTGATCGACGAGCAGGCCCTGGCCGACGCCCTGCGCAGCGGTCACCTGGGTGGCGCGGCCACCGACGTGTTGAGCGTCGAGCCGCCGACCACGGGCAACCCGCTGCTGGCCCATGACATCCCACGGTTGATCGTGACCCCACACAACGCCTGGGGCAGCCGTGAAGCCCGGCAGCGCATCGTCGGCCAGCTGGCGGAAAACGCCCAGGCGTTTTTCAGCGGTACAGCGCTGCGGGTCGTCAGTTGATAAACTGCGCCACTTTTTTCCCAGGAGCAGATTATGGATCCGCGCAGTGAAGTACTGCTTCGTCAGGCTGACTTGTTTCAAGGCTCGCTGCTGCTGGCCGGCCTGCCCGCCGATGACCTGCTCGGCCGCCTGCCAGCCGCCCATGGCTGGTGCTGGCATGCTGGCGACCAGGCCGCGCTGGATGCGCGCTTCAGCGGACGCAGCCACTTCGGCGTGACCGCCCCCGAGCAAGCCTTTGCCAACGCCGTGCTGTTCCTGCCCAAGTCCAAGGAACTGACCGACTACCTGCTCAACGCCCTCGCCTCGCGCCTGGCCGGGCGCGAGCTGTACCTGGTCGGGGAAAAACGCAGCGGCATCGAACGCGCGGCCAAGCAGCTCAACCCCTTCGGCAAACCGCGCAAGCTCGACAGCGCGCGGCACTGCCAGCTGTGGCAAGTGACGGTCGACAACGCGCCGCAAGCCGTCAGCCTGGAAAGCCTGGCCCAGGAATATGAACTGCCGCTGGTCGAAGGACCGCTGAAAGTGGTCAGCCTGCCGGGGGTGTTCAGCCATGGTCGCCTGGATCGCGGCAGCGCCCTGTTGCTGGAACACCTGGACAAACTGCCCAGCGGCCACCTGCTGGATTTCGGTTGCGGCGCCGGGGTCCTGGGCGCGGCGATCAAACGGCGCTACCCGCATAACAGCGTGACCCTGCTCGACGTCGACGCCTTCGCCGCTGCCAGCAGTCGCCTGACCCTGGCCGCCAATGGCCTGGAAGCCGAGGTCCTGACCGGTGACGGTATCGATGCCGCGCCCATGGGTTTGAACACCATCCTGACCAATCCACCGTTCCACGTCGGGGTCCACACGGACTACCAGGCCACAGAGAACCTGCTGCGAAAAGCAGCCAAACATCTGAAAACCGGTGGCGAACTCCGGCTGGTAGCCAACAGTTTCCTGCGTTACCAACCGCTGATCGAAGAGCATCTCGGCCCCTGTTCGATCAAGGCCGAAGGCCAGGGTTTTCGCATCTACAGCGCCAAGCGCGGCTGAAAACCTTTTTGCAAAAGAACGCTTGCCGAATGGATTTTGCCTAGGCAGAATCCGCTCCGTCCTAGGGGAGTAGTCTCCCGCGAGCGCCACGCTCGCCCGGCATGCGTCAACATACTTGATCCTCAGATCATGGCGCATGCGACCCAAGAGTCCGCACAGACGGACCGCAGGGTTTGACAAGACCTATGACACGCACACCTTACCCGGGGCGGGAAGGCTGTACGTGTCATAGCCGTGTCGACCCGCCCCTTAGGAATGCCCTGATGCTGGATTCTCTACTGGTTCCCACAGCGATCGTTGCCTTGGCCGAAATCGGCGACAAGACGCAACTGCTTGCCCTCATTCTCGCCGCGCGCTTTCGCAAACCCTGGCCGATCATTGCCGGCATCGTCGCCGCGACCCTGGCCAACCATGCGGCAGCCGGTGCGGTAGGAGCCTGGTTCGGCAGCTTCTTCTCGGATGCGACCTTGCACTGGATCCTCGCCGCGAGCTTTACCGCGACCGCGCTCTGGACCCTGGTGCCAGACAAGATGGACGACGACGAAGCCAGCACCGCCCGCAAGTTCGGCCCCTTCCTGACCACGCTGATCGCATTCTTCCTCGCTGAAATCGGCGACAAGACCCAGATCGCCACCGTCATGCTCGCGGCGCAATACCCGGAACTGTGGCTGGTGATCATCGGCACCACCGCCGGCATGCTGATCGCCAACGTCCCGGTGGTACTGGCCGGCAATTTCGCGGCGGAGAAACTGCCCCTGACCCTGATCCGTCGCCTCGCGGCCTCGGCGTTCTTCATCCTGGCCATTGTCGCGGTGTACAAGGCCATGCAGAGCAGCGGCTGGTTGTAAGCGCCCCATCAGCAGGCACGCCTCCAGGCAAACCTGCGAGCACAAAAAAGCCCCGAACCAGTCGGGGCTTTTTTTGCAGAGGCCGGCTTGTTCACGACACTGTCGTCAACAACGACGCCTGATGATCAGGGCCTCTTGGCCTGCTGGTACAACGGCATCACCTTCGGAATCGCCGCTTCCAACGAGGAAATACGACTGCCGGACGCCGGGTGAGTACTGAGGAATTCAGGTGGCGCGCCTTCCGAGGCCTTGCTCATCTTGTTCCACAGGGTGATGGCCGCGTTCGGGTTGTAGCCGGCGCGGGCCGCCAGTTCCAGGCCGATCAGGTCGGCTTCGTTTTCATTGCCGCGGCTGTTGGGCAGGGTCATCAACAGGTTGACCCCGTTGTCGCCCACGGCGACCGCTTCCTGCGGCGCGCCGGCGATCAGGGCGATCTGCTTCAGCGCACTGACCCCGTAGGCCTTGGACATCGCTTCACGACCGTGCTCGCGCAAGGCGTGGGCGATTTCATGGCCCATGACCGCGGCGATTTCATCGTCGGTCAGTTGCAGCTTGTCGATCAGGCCGCTGTAGAAAATGATCTTGCCGCCAGGGCCGCAGTTGGCGTTGAGTTCATCGCTCTTGATCAGGTTGACTTCCCAGTTCCACTGCGCGGAATCCGGACGGAAAACCGGGGCCTGGGCAATCAGCCGGTTGGCGATCGCCTGGATGCGCTTGGCATTGGCGCTGGACTTGTCCAGCACGTTCTTGCTGTTCGCTTCGCCGATCTTCTGCTGATAGGACTGCGCGTAGGACTGGTTGACCTCATCGCTCGACAGCATGCTGAACATGTACTGCTTGCGATCGACGCCGACAGCGCCGCCGCTGGTGGTGTTGACCGACTGGCAACCCGACAGCAGCAACGCAGCGGTGAGTGCACCCAAAACCTGCTTCTTACTCATGAAAACGCTCCCTGAAAACATGGCGCGTATCCTAGGCGCAGTTGTGTATCGACGCCAGATACAACGGACGTGTAGCACGCTGTTTTCAGCTACAGGGCAGCGTAGGAAAAAATTCACAGAACCCTCCCCGCCGCGCCCGACAACGCCCGGCAGCTGTCCATTTGCGACATGTCAGCCTACAAAACAGTCATTTTTCCGATCCTCGCTCATGGTCGGCGAGGGCCTTGCCGATACAGCGGGGCAGACGTCATTCCTGCGTCCGGAGCCCTTATGAAATTCAAGTCGATCCAGTTTTCCGTGGCCGCCCTGGCCGGTGCCATCGTCCTCAGCGTGGTCGTTGCCCTGGTGCTGTACGCCCTGTTCGCCGGTGCCCGGACCCAGGAGATGGTGCAACAGCGAACCCAGGCTCAATTCGAGCAAGTCATCGAACAGCGGCTGGTCGGACTGGCACAGACCCAGGTCAGCCAGATCCAGCGTGAACTCGAGGCGCCCCTGCTGATCGCCGGCGGGCTGGTGCGGGTCAACGCGCTGATCGGCAGCAAGGGCGCGGACGGCAATCCACAGCTCAATCTCAGCCGCGAACAGCTGATCAGCCTGATCAAGGAAAACGTCGCACAGAACCCGAAGATTCTCGGTGCCTATATAGGCTGGGAAAAGAACGCCATCGACCATAACGACAGCGCCTATGTCGACACCAAGGTAGTGGGTATCGATGCCAGCAACGGGCGCTTCCTGCCATGGTGGTTCCGCAACGAAGATGGCAGCCTGGGCCTGGACAAACTGGTGGACGTGGACGACCAGAAAGTCCTGTCCACCGGCGTACGCGCCAGCGAGTACTACCTGTGCTCCAAGGAAAGCAGGAAATCCTGCGTGATCGATCCGGCGCCGTACAAGGTCGGCGACAAGATCGTCATGCTTGCCTCCTTTATTGAACCCATCCTGCTCGACGGGGCCTTCCAGGGCATCGTCGGCGCCGACCTGTCGGTGAACTTCATCCAGGACATGCTCCTGGGCGCCAACCAGAAGCTCTACAACGGTGTGGGCGAGATGGCCCTGATCGGTGGTAATGGCCGGCTGGTGGCCTACACCAAGGACCCGAGCAAGTTCGGCGAAAAGGTCAGCGACATTCTCGACAGCGAAGAAGTCGCCAAGCTCGGCAACCTCAAGCGCGGCGAAGTGAACTACAACGTCGACCAGGCCCACGGGCGGATCGAGCTGTACCTGCCGTTCGGCATTGGCCAGACCGACGCCCGCTGGACCCTGATGCTGCAACTGCCGCTGGACGCCGTCATGGCCGACCTGCAGAAACTGCAAAACGACCTGGCCGAACAACGCCAGGCCGACACCTTCGGCATGGCCATGGTCGGCCTGATCATCGCCGGCCTCGGCCTGCTGGTGATCTGGTTGGTGGGCCACGGCATCGCCCGTCCGCTCAAGCAGATGGTGGCCATGCTCGACGATATCGCCCAGGGCGAAGGCGACCTGACCCGCCGCCTGAGCAGCGACCGCGCCGACGAACTGGGCTCGATCGCCAAGGGCTTCAATACCTTCCTGGCCAAGCTGCAGGCGATGATCAGCCAGGTGGTGACCTCGGTGCAGAGTGTCAGCGACTCCTCCGAACACACCGCCGATATCGCCATTCGCACCAACCAGGGCGTGCACAAGCAGATGGCCGAGATCGACCAGGTGGCCACCGCGGTGCATGAAATGACTGCCACCGCCCAGGACGTGGCCCGCAATGCGACCCAGGCCGCGCAAGCCGCCAACCATGCCGACCAGGCCGCCAGCCAGGGCATGCGGATCGTGCGCGACACCTCGACCGCGATTGGCGCCCTCGCCGTGGAAATCGGCAGGGCGGTGGGCGTCGTGCAGACCCTGGCCAAGGACAGCGAGAACATCAACGCGATCCTGATCGCCATTCGCGGCATCGCCGAGCAGACCAACCTGCTGGCCCTCAACGCCGCCATCGAAGCCGCCCGCGCCGGCGAACAGGGCCGCGGCTTTGCCGTGGTGGCCGACGAAGTGCGCAACCTGGCGCAGAAGACCCAGCAGGCGACCGAAGAAATCCAGTCGATGATCCAGCAGTTGCAGCAAGGCACCCGCGATGTGGTACGGGTCATGGAAGACAGCCAGAACCGCACCGACGAAAGCGTGCAGCACGCGGCGAAAGCGGCCGAGGCCCTGGAAACCATCACTCAGGCGGTGTCGGTGATCAACGACATGAACACCCAGATCGCCAGCGCCGCCGAAGAGCAGAGCGCCGTCGCCGAGGACATCAACCGCAACGTGATCAATATCGGCCAGGTGGCCAACGAAGTGGCGGGCGGCGCCGACGAGTCCAGCGCGGCCAGCGCCGGCCTGACCAAGCTGGCCGAGCAGCAGCGGCGCCTGATCAATCAGTTCAAGGTGTAAGCCGCTGCGACCGGCCGCAAAGCAGGCGTGGCCCGTACTAACGCTCAAGGTCCTGCGGACCTTGCGCAGCCTTCGGCAGCGATCGAGCTGGGCGGCACTCCGTGCGAAGCGCTCGCTGATTCAGGCCACACGATTCCGGGTTGGAGCCACAGGACAGCATCAACCCGGGGTCAGGCATTCCGGGGCATTGAGCTTCGGATCGTTCACCAGGTTGGCCAGCACCCGCTCGCGCAAGGCGGCCGGTGGGCTGGCCAGCAAGGCTTGCAACACCGGCAATGGCGTCTGTGGGTCGAGCCAGGCTTCCTGGCCCTGGGCATCGAGGATCAATGGCCGACGCTGGCTGGCCGCTGGCTGGGTGACCACCGCGGTGCTCAGCCAGACCTGTTCCTGCACCGGATAGGCTTCCCAGATCGCCGCGAAGAACAGCGACGAGCCCTCCCCTGGCGTCAGCCAGTACGGGCGTTTACGGGTGCCGCCGCGCCATTCGTAAAAACCGTTGGCCGGCAACAGGCAGCGGCGCTGGCGAAAGGCTTCGCGAAACATCGGCTGTTCGGCCAGGGTTTCGGCACGGGCATGGGCCGGGGTGCGCGACAGATCGGTCAGCCAGGGCGGCGTCAGGCCCCAGCGGGCGCGGGCGAGGTTGCGCTGGCCATCGCTGCTGCGCAGGATCAGCACCGAATCGTTGGGCGAGATATTCCACTGCGCCTGCTGATCCGCCGGAAATCCGGGCAAGGCGGCAAACGCTTGGTTCCAGCGAAACAGGGCATAACGTCCACACATGGGGCAAACAACTCTCGGAAAATCGGCGGCCAGCCTAACAGATCAGCACGCCAGCATGATTGGCCGGCTCGTCGCCGGGCATCGGCAGCGCGGCATTGTACGCAGCGATCAGCTCCCGGGCGTATTGCGCCTGGTCGTTATCCACCGCCAGCCCAAGCAGGCCGAACGCCGGCAACTCACCGGTGCCGCCGAGCAAATCCCGCCCCACCAGGTGTGCCTCGATCCCCTCGCTGGCCAGCATGCCCTGGAGCAATTCCCCTTCCAGCAGGTTTTCCGGTTCGTAGACTCGCTGCATATAACCCCCTCACTCGTTTTCGCTGTGCACCTCGAGCATCCATTCCTCACCGTCGGTCTGCAACGTGAACACAATGGGCCGGCAACAGACCGGACAATCCTCGATGTACTGCTGATCGCCGCCGGACAGGTCCAGCACGGCCTCGGCCTCTTCACCGCAGTAGGGACATTGATAGCGTTCGGTTTCCAGCATCGCGGCCTCCGGAGTGACTTGTGCGTATAATCGCCGGTCTATTTGCAGGGCTATTGAGATCTGAGCTTACTTTTCAGACCGCGCCCGGCTATTTTTCGATCCAAACCTTTTCTTACCTAGCCGTTTCCAACAAGAGAGCATGATGGGCGAATTCGATGCCATCCGACCTTACGACGACAGTGAAGTACCAGCGGTGCTGGCTCGACTGCTCGGCGACAAGGCGTTTCTAGATATCCTCACCCACTTCCGCTTCCCGCGCTTTGCCGGCGCTTTCGGCTGGCTGCTCAAACCCCTTATAGCTCATCGGTTGCGTCGTGAGTTCGCCGCGGTCACTTCGGTGGCGACCCTGCAGGACAAGGTCGAGTTCTACGTCGACCACACCATCGAGCGGGCCACCGACGGCGTGACCTACACCGGGGTCGAGCAATTCAAGTCCGGCAGCGCCTACCTGTTCATCGCCAACCACCGCGACATCGTGATGGACCCGGCCTTCGTCAATTACGCGGTGTACCACGCCGGATTGCCGACCCCGCGCATCGCCATCGGCGACAACCTGCTGCAGAAGCCTTTCGTCAGCGACCTGATGCGTCTGAACAAGAGCTTCATCGTGCACCGTTCGATCACCGGACGCCGGGAAAAAATGGCCGCCTACCAACTGCTGTCGGCCTACATCAACCACTCGATCCGCAACGATTGCGCGTCGATCTGGATCGCCCAGGCCGAAGGCCGGGCCAAGGACGGCGACGACCGTACCGAGTCGGCGATCCTCAAGATGTTCCACATGAGCCGCAAGGATGAGCCGTTCGGCGAGGTCATCCAGTCGCTGAACCTGACCCCGGTGTCGATCAGCTACGAATACGACCCTTGCGATCAGGCCAAGGCCCGCGAGCTGTATATCCGCGCCACCACCGGCAGCTATACCAAGGCTCCGGGCGAGGACGATATCAGCATCGCCAAGGGCATCACCGGCTATAAAGGCCGGGTCCACGTGAACTTCGCCGCGCCGATCAGCGAGTTGTTCGAGGACACCAAGCAATTGGCGGTGGAGATGGACCGGCAGATCCTCGGCGGCTATCGCCTGTTCCCGGTGCATTACCTGGCCTACGCCCAGTGGAGCGATGCCGATCCGGAGCTGCAGGTTCCGAGCGCGGCCCAGGTGTTCCCGGCGGACGAACTGGCCAAGGCCCAGGAAGAGTGGCAACGGCGCCTGGACGCCTGCCCGGAGGAGCATCGCCCGTACCTGGTGCTGCAATATGCGACGCCGGTGCGCAATCAGTATCGGGTCAAGGCGGGACTGGCCTTGCCATAACGCTCACCGCACACAACAACGGCGCCTTCGGGCGCCGTTGTCGTTTCTGTACGTTGATTGCGAGTAACGCCCCTTGTAGGAGCGAGCTTGCTCGCGATAGCGATCTGCGGGCCACATCAGAACCGGGTGCTGATCCACGACACCAGCAACGCCAGCCCCAGGCAGGCAAAACCGAAACGGTAGAAGAACCGGTTCATGCGCAAGGTCGCATCATCCAACGTCTGCGCCGGTAGCGGTTCTTGGGAACGGGATTGGCCCTGGGCGGCCAGATTGGCCAGTGCGCGCTGCTCGCGACGTCGGGTGGCGTGCAACAACCAGCTGCCGGGAAAGGCGAACAGCAAGGCAAGAATATTGATCAGCTTGGCGGGGTGGGCGCTGAACAGCGACCAGATCAGTTGCAGCGACATCACGAACCTCGAATGAAACCGGATAACGAGCCCTGGCGGCTCGCGGCGCGGATTTTACCCAAAGGCCCACTTTCTGCCTGGGCTTTCCGACAGATAACAACCCGTTGGCCGGTTAATTCGCCCTGTCATACGTTCGTCATACAAACAGGCCAGTCTGGCGCCCCTCGAAACCGACACGGAGCTTGTCATGCTGCACGCAGAAAACCAGGATCGCCTCTACCTGATCGCCCCCAGCGACGAACAGGAAGCCTTGGTCGGTGGCCTGGCCTTCAACGTCCAGGACCGCCACTGGCTGGTGTATTGCGCCCTCGGCGGGCACCAGCATGCGGACCTTCCGGAAACCGATCTGCTGACAGGGGTCAGCGTGCTGGATTTTTACGTCGAGGCGGCGTGAGGCCAGGCTCGAAACAAATCGACAGCCAATAAAAAGCCCGGCTTCTGTGGAAGCCGGGCTTTTTTGTGTACCGCGCCGAAGCCGTCAAGCAAGGCCCTTCGGGCCTTATCGCAACCTGCGACAGCGGCTACAGGTTCACATCATTCACCGAGGATCTGGCCGATGCTCGGGTCCTTGAACAGGCGGGTCAGGGCATCGCTGAGTACGTCGCTGACCAGCTTGGTATTGGTTTCCTGGTTCGGCGCCATGCCGAAACGCTGGTCCAGGGAGGCGCCGTAACGACCGCTGTAGCGGCGGTTGGCGTTCTGCACATCGGAACGGAAGGTCGCACCGATGGTGGCCTCGGTCACGTACAGGCCTTCCTTGGGCGACTGATACTTCAGCTCGGCCAGGGTCACAGTCAGCTGTGGGGCATTCAGCGCGTTGGCGGTCGGGGTAAAGCCCAGCAGGCGTACCGCAGCTTCGGCCTGGGCCTGCAGCTTCGGCAGGATCTGCGCGCCCTGGACGGTAATCGCGCTGGTTTCAGGGTAAAGCCCGCCACGGGTACCCAGGGTCGGCGACGGACGGCCGTCGACCACTTTCACGACCACCGGCTGGCCATGGCCGACCGGCGCGAGCTGAGTGGTGAGCTTCGGTTCCGGGCTGAGTTGTTGCGGGCTATGGGCGCAACCAGCCAGCGTCAAACTGGTCACAGTGATCAAACCGAACAACAGGCGTTGCAACATGCTCATTTCTCCAGAAATCAGGCACAGACAGGCGCGCAGTATAGCGGGGGTCGGCGGCCGCTAACCAGCGGCCCGGCGCGAGTCAGTCAGCTCTCATACAGGTTCGGTGCCAGGCGCTTGCTGTAACCTCCCCGTCACGAGCGTTACATGGCCATGTAACGCCCAGGCGGCATTCTTCATCGCAACTGCCCAACAGGTACATCGCCATGCATTTCCTCTGGTCCTTGTTCGCTCCGCGCCAGAAATACCGCAGCTTCGCCAAGCTCGACCCACAGGGCCGTTGCCAGGCGTTCAAGCACTGCAAAGTGCCGCCAATGGGCGACGGCTGGGTGGAAATCGAGGAAATCCGTCTCAACTGGTTGCACCAGCCGCTCCCCGCCAGCGCCCGTGTCAGCCCACGCATTGCCCGCGCCCGGGTACAACCGATGATGGCTACCTGACCAAAAGCCTAATAAAAGTCATTAAACAGGATCATTTCTGCGCGTTTCTTCGTTACAATCTCCCCCCGATTATAAGGACGTCTCCTGATCGGGCCTCGCAGCATCGCTGACGCATCAGCATCAGCTCCCCCGCATTGCCCACAGAGAGCCGCCCACACAGATCGAGTGAAGCCGGCGTGCTTGCTGTTCATCTTGCAAACCACCGCTTTTCGCGCATCTGCAGAGCTGCCATTGCTCGGCCACTGAGCTGTTCGCCCGTTAATGCCACGTGTTCCATGTCGGCATTCACCCCTCGGGCCGGTGCCAGGCTTGGACAGCCCTTTTTTGAGGTTCACGTCTTCAAAAGAGCGTGAAAAAACGGGTTTTCACAACTTCACAAGAGTGTGGCGAGCAAATGAATAGTTTTGCGTCTGTACTGGCACCATTAGCGTCTACAACAGCCCGATTACACAGGACCGAGCACGCCTCAGATACTTGCGCTTGAAGCCTGTCCGCTACGGATTTGGTTGCACAAACGGACTCTTGACCATAAGTCGAATTGCCCGCCCTGCCCTGAAATGCGTTCATACGCGGATCAGGCCTGGTTGGTAGCGTCCGTCGAAGTTGCGAAAAATTGCGAAGATTCGGACATGGCGATCCTGGCCATGAGTGACCTGGGGCATAACGTGAACCGCCCCCTACTCCTGGCAGCTATGCCGTCAATTTGGTGCTGCAGATTTTGGAGACGCGTTAATGGCGCATAACGAAGCAGTAGACGTCGTATTGGTTGGGGCCGGCATCATGAGTGCCACCCTCGCTGTACTGCTCAAAGAACTCGACCCCGCGATCAAGCTGGAAGTCGTCGAGCTGATGGATTCGGGTGCCGCGGAAAGTTCCAACCCGTGGAACAACGCCGGTACCGGCCATGCCGGCCTTTGTGAGCTGAACTACACGCCACAGGCCGCCGACGGTTCCATCGATATCAAGAAAGCCGTGCACATCAACACCCAGTTCGAGGTGTCGAAGCAGTTCTGGTCCTACCTGACCAAGAAAGGCACCTTCGGCTCGTCCAAGTCCTTTATCAGCCCGGTGCCGCACCTGAGCTTCGTCCAGGGCGAGAACGGCGTGTCCTTCCTGAAGAAGCGCTATGAAGTGCTGAGCAAGCACCACGCTTTCGCGGACATGGAATACACCGAGGACAAGGCCAAGATGGCCGAGTGGATGCCGCTGATGATGCCTGGCCGCCCGGCTGACGAAGTCATCGCCGCCACCCGCGTGATCAATGGCACCGACGTCAACTTCGGCGCCCTGACCAACCAGTTGCTCAAGCACCTGACCAGCGCACCCGATGCCCAGGTCAAGTACTGCAAGCGCGTGACCGGCCTGAAACGCAACAAGGACAACGGCTGGACCGTGAGCATCAAGGACGTCAACAGCGGCAACAGCCGCGACGTCGATGCCAAGTTCGTGTTCCTCGGCGCTGGCGGCGCGGCGCTGCCGCTGCTGCAGGCTTCGGGCATCGAGGAGAGCAAAGGCTTCGGCGGCTTCCCGGTCAGCGGCCAGTGGCTGCGTTGCGACAACCCGGAAGTGGTCAAGCGGCACCAGGCCAAGGTCTACAGCCAGGCGGCCGTGGGTTCGCCACCCATGTCCGTGCCGCACCTGGACACCCGTGTGGTCGATGGCAAGAAGTCCCTGTTGTTCGGACCTTACGCCGGCTTCACCACCAAGTTCCTCAAGCACGGTTCTTTCATGGACCTGCCGATGTCGGTTCGCGCCGGCAACATCGGCCCGATGCTGGCGGTGGCTCGCGACAACATGGACCTGACCAAGTACCTGGTCAGCGAAGTGATGCAGTCCATGGAGCAGCGCCTGGAATCCCTGCGTCGCTTCTACCCTGAAGCCAAAGCCGAAGACTGGCGCCTGGAAGTGGCCGGCCAGCGGGTACAGATCATCAAGAAAGATCCGAAGAAAGGCGGCGTGCTGCAGTTCGGCACCGAGCTGGTCGCAGCCAAGGACGGCTCTCTCGCCGCGCTGCTTGGCGCTTCGCCAGGCGCTTCGGTGACTGTCTCGATCATGCTCGAACTGATCGAGCGCTGCTTCCCGGCCAAGGCGACCGGTGAGTGGGCCAGCAAGCTCAAGGAAATCTTCCCGGCCCGTGAAAAGGCCCTGGAAACCGACGCTACGCTGTACCGCAAGATCAACAGCGAGAACAACGTCAGCCTGGAGCTGGTCGAGCAGAGCAGCGAAGCCGAAAGCTACGCTTAAGCCGCGCTCATGAAAAACGCCCCGCTCTCTTGGAGAACGGGGCGTTTTTTATGGCCGCTTAAAGACAACCACAGCCGGCGCGGCGCGTTTTCAGCCGCGGGCTTTTTCGATCAGTTCGATGTAATCGGCGGCATTGCGCTGGTCCTGGATCAGGGCCACGAAGTCCTTGCCGTGTTCGTCCTTGCCATCCAGGTCGTAGCCGGCCTCGACGAAGAACACCAGGAAACGCTCGAAATCGTCGATACGCAGGCCACGATAGGCCTTGATCAGCTTGTGCAGGGACGGCGAAGTGGCGTCGGCCGGCTCGAAATCGAGGAACAGTTTGATCTGCGCATCGCCGATCTCGTCACCAATCACTTGTTTCTTATCTTTACGCATTGCCGACTCCAGCTCGCAGACATTTCACGGGGCAGGCAGTTTACCCCCAGGCCGCGTCGGGCCTCAACGCGAGCGTACCGCGCCGGTGTGCAGATCGGCCCAGATGTGGCCGTTGGCGTAGCTGAGGAACTGGCAATACACCGTGTCGTTGCGCAGCAGGTCCATCACCACCCGATACTGGGCCAGCGGGTAGAACAGGGTGAGGGTCTTGGTCTTGTCGTCGAACTGCGGCTTTTTCAGGCTTTTGCTCTCGCCGTCGAAGTTCACCAGCACCTGGCTGATGGTCGCGCCCTTGTTCAGCGGCTTGCCCTTGAGGCGGACCAGCAGCGGCGAGGTCACCGGGATCGGTTGCTGGTTGGATTGGCGCTGGCTGCCGATGACCACCGAGTACTCGGTGACCTGCAACAACTGTTGCTGCTCGGGGGCGGCATCACGCAGGGTCAGGTCATCGGGAGGCAGGAACTGCGCGTGCATGGGCGCAGGGGCGGCGGCCAGGGGCAGGCTCAGGATCAGAAAAAAGGCCGCGCAACTGCGAATCAAAAGGCTCATGAGGGACTCCAGGCAAGAGTGATGCACTCTAGCATGGGTTGTCCTTTCCACCCTGTAGCCGCTGCCGCAGGACCTCTGACATCCTTGAGATCGCTACGAGCGTGCCGCTCGATCGCAGCCTGCGGCAGCGGCTACAGGAGCGAGGATGGCGCTCAGTCGAACTGGGCGCGCATCCAGGCCTGATACTCGGCCACACCCGGCTCGCCTTCGCGGGGCGCCCAAGCGGCCAGTTCGCCTTCGCCGACTGGACGATAAGGCCCGGCCTTGCATTCGAACATCAGGCTATCGGGCTCAAGCACCACCAGGCCGTGGTAGACGCCGACCGGCAGGTCGACGCCCATGCAATCCCCACCCGCTTGCAGCACCCGCTTGCCCAGCACTTGACCGGCGTCGTCGAAAATCAGCAGGCCCAGGCGCCCCTTGAGCACCAGCAGGGTCTCGGCCTTGTCGTCACCTAGATGGCGATGGGGCGGGATGTAGGTGGAGGGCTGCAGCCCCACCGCCATGCGGTGACAAGGCTCTTGCATCTGATGGAAGTTGTGGTGGTGGCGACCACGGGGGCTGGCCGAGGCTTTTTCAGCCAGTTCGGCAAACAGCGACTGATCCAGAAAGCTCGGCTCGCTCATGATTCACATGCCCTTGACGGCAAAGATGCCGGCAGCGTTGCGCCAGTAACCCTTGTAGTCCATGCCGTAACCGAAGATGTAGCGATCCACGCATGGCAGGCCAACGTAGTCGGCTTTCAGGTCGGGACGGGCCTTGCGGTCGTGGTCCTTGTCGATCAGCACGGCGGTGTGCACCGCGCGGGCGCCGGCGTGTTTGCAGAAGTCGATGATCGCGCCCAGGGTATGACCTTCGTCGAGGATGTCGTCGATGATCAGCACGTCACGGTCGATGAAGGACACTTCCGGCTTGGATTTCCAGAACAGCTCGCCGCCGCTGGTTTCGTTGCGATAGCGGGTGGCGTGCAGGTAGGAAGCTTCCAGCGGGAATTTGAGGTGGGTCAGCAGCTTGCCGGAGAAGATCAGGCCACCGTTCATCACGCAGAAAACCACCGGATTGCGCTCCGCCAGTTGTTCATTGATTTGTGCACCGACTCGGGCGATGGCCGCCTCGACCTCAGCTTCGGTGTACAGGCAGTCAGCCTCGCGCATGATTTGACGGATATGCTCGAGATCAGCGGACATGGCGCTCTCCAGGGGGGTGGCAGTTTCGGAAAAGCGAGCAAAGGTACGCATCCGGCCCGGTCAGATCAAGCGTTTCTGGACTAACGTACTTAGATGTCTATAGGACAACACCCTCGGATAGATTAATCTAGGCCGGTTTTTTTGCCCGCCGCCGGAGCCTTTCCCTATGCCCATCCGTGAGATCCGCCATCCGCTGATCCGACACAAACTTGGCCTTATGCGCCGCGCCGACATTAGCACGAAGAACTTCCGCGAGCTCGCTCAGGAAGTCGGTGCCCTGCTGACGTACGAAGCCACCAAGGACCTGCCACTCGAATCCTATGAAATTCCGGGTTGGTGCGGCCCTGTCCAGGTCGAGAAGATCGCCGGCAAGAAGATTACCGTGGTACCTATCCTGCGCGCCGGTATCGGCATGCTCGAAGGCGTGCTCAGCCTGATCCCGGGCGCCAAGGTCAGCGCCGTGGGCGTAGCCCGCAACGAGGAAACCCTGCAGGCGCACACTTACCTGGAAAAACTGGTTCCGGAAATCGACGAGCGCCTGGCCATGATCATCGACCCGATGCTCGCCACCGGCAGCTCCATGGTCGCGACCATCGACCTGTTGAAAAAGGCTGGCTGCAAGGACATCCGCGCCATGGTGCTGGTCGCCGCCCCCGAAGGCATCGAAGCCGTCGAGAAAGCTCACCCGGACGTGACCATCTACACCGCTTCCATCGATCAGAAACTCAACGAGCACGGCTACATCATCCCGGGCCTGGGCGATGCCGGCGACAAGATCTTCGGCACCAAGCAGAAGGACGCCTGAGCATGCAGGATGAGTTCAACGATCCGCTCTGGCGCCAGGTGCTGTCTGGCGCGCAGATGCTCTTCGTGGCCTTTGGCGCGTTGGTGTTGATGCCGCTGATTACCGGTCTCGACCCCAACGTGGCGCTGTTCACGGCGGGTCTCGGGACTCTGTTGTTCCAGCTCGTGACCGGGCGCCAGGTACCGGTATTCCTGGCCTCCAGCTTTGCCTTCATCACCCCGATCATTCTCGCCAAGGGCCAGTTCGGCCTGGCCGCGACCATGGGCGGCGTGATGGCGGCCGGTTTCGTTTATACCTTCCTGGGCCTGGCGGTGAAGATCAAGGGCACCGGTTTCATCGACCGGCTGCTGCCGCCGGTGGTAATCGGCCCGGTGATCATTTCCATCGGCCTGGCCATGGCCCCGATCGCCGCCAACATGGCGATGGGCAAGGCCGGTGACGGCAGCGAGCTGATTCATTACCAGACGGCGATGATGATCTCGATGCCGGCGCTGCTCACCACCCTGATCGTCGCGGTGTTCGGTAAAGGCATCTTCCGCCTGGTGCCGATCATCTCCGGCGTGCTGGTGGGCTTTGCCCTGTCGTTCTACTTCGGCGTGGTCGATACCGCGAAGATCGCCGCGGCGCCCTGGCTGGCACTGCCGCACTTCACCGCGCCGGAGTTCAACTGGCAGGCGATCCTGTTCATCGTTCCTGTGGCCCTGGCTCCCGCCATCGAGCACATCGGCGGAGTGATCGCGGTCGGCAGCGTGACCGGTCGCGACTACCTGAAGAAGCCCGGCCTGCATCGCACCCTGTTCGGTGATGGCATCGCCACCACCGCCGCCGGCCTGTTCGGCGGTCCGCCCAATACCACCTACGCCGAAGTGACTGGCGCGGTGATGCTGACCAAGAACTACAACCCGAAAATCATGACCTGGGCGGCGATCTTCGCCATCAGCCTGGCGTTTATCGGCAAGTTCGGCGCACTGCTGCAAAGCATTCCGGTACCGGTGATGGGCGGGATTCTCTGCCTGTTGTTCGGCTCGATCGCAGCGGTGGGCATGAACACCCTGATCCGTCACAAGATCGACCTGGGCGAAGCCCGCAACCTGGTGATTGTCTCGGTGACTCTGGTGTTCGGGATTGGCGGGGTATTGATCGGTACCGGTACCGGTCCGGACGACTTCGGCCTGAAAGGGATCGCCCTGTGCGCCATCGTCGCGATTGCGCTGAACCTGATCCTGCCGGGCAACGATAGCTGGAAGAACAAGAGGGCTGACGAGCCGCTGATCTGAGATCGGTGTCAGTCGGAACATCTATCGCGGGCAAGCCTCGCTCCTACAGACGATGTCGGTCGTAGGAGCGAGGCTTGCCCGCGATGCTTTTACAACGCCAAAGGCGCGCGCTCGCACAAGGCGTTCAATGCCTTGGCCCATTGCGGGTCGTCGTTCAGGCATGGCACCAGCACCAACTCCTCCCCTCCCGCTTCGCGGAACTGCTCGCGACCGCGATCGCCGATCTCTTCCAGGGTCTCGATGCAGTCGGCGACGAACGCCGGGCACATCACCAGGATCTTCTTCACCCCCTGCCGGGCCAATTCATCCAGGCGCGCCTCGGTGTAGGGCTCGATCCATTTGGCGCGCCCCAGACGAGACTGGAACGACACCGACCACTTGCCGTCCGGCAGCCCCATGCGCTCGGCGAATGCCCGGGCCGTGCTCAGGCACTGGCCGCGGTAACAGGTGGCGGCCACCTCGGGGGTTGCGTCGCGGCAGCAATCGCCGTCCAGGCTGTGGCCGGGATTGAGTTTTTTCAGGTGCCGTTCGGGCAAGCCATGGAAGCTCAACAGCAAATGATCGAAGTCCTGTTGCAGGTGCGGCCTGGCACTGGCCACCAGCGCGTCGAGGTACTCCGGCTGATCGTAAAACGGCTGCAGCACCGAAAGCTGTACATCCAGCTTCTTGTCGCGAATCACCCGTCGGGCCTCTTCCACCACCGTGGTCACGGTGCTGTCGGCGAACTGTGGATAGAGTGGCGCCAGGGTGATTTTCTTCTGCCCCTGGGCCACCAGACGCAACAACGCCGACTCGATGGACGGCTCGCCATAACGCATCGCCAGCTCCACCGGGCCGTGCTTCCACTCACTCGTCATGGTTTCCTGCAGACGGCGGCTGAGCACCACCAGCGGCGAACCCTGCTCCCACCAGATCGAGGCGTAGGCATGGGCCGATTGCTCCGGACGCTTGATCAGGATCAGCGACACCAGCAGCCGCCGGACCGGCCACGGCAGATCGATCACGTAAGGGTCCATCAGGAATTGATTGAGGTAGCTGCGCACATCCGCCACCGAGGTGGAGGCCGGCGAACCCAGGTTGACCAGGAGCAACGCGTGATCGGTCATGCAACGTCCTATTTCAGAGGCGGCTGGACAGGTCATCCAGGGCCGCGCGCAAATCAGTGAACTGGAAAGTGAATCCGGCGGCCAACAACCGCGCAGGGACCGCGCGTTGACCACCCAGCAACAACAACGACAATTCCCCCAGGCCGACGCGCAAGACAAAGGCCGGCACCGGCACTACCGCCGGCCGGTGCAAGACGCTGCCCAGGGTCTTGGCGAATTCGCGATTGCGCACCGGCTTGGGCGCGCAGGCATTATAAGGACCGCTGGCATCACTGCGGTGCAGAAGAAAATCAATCAGGGCGATTTGATCCTTGATATGAATCCACGGCATCCACTGCCGACCGTTGCCGATCGGCCCGCCCAGGGCCAGTTTGAAGGGCAGCAGCAAGCGCGACAAAAAGCCGCCCTCGGCCGCCAGCACCAGGCCCGTGCGAATCAGCACCACACGCACGCCCATGGCCTCGGCACGTTGCGCGGTCTCCTCCCAGGCGATGCATAACTGGCTGGCGAAATCCTCACTGACCGGAGGTGAGTCTTCGTTCAGCTCGCGCTCCCCGCCATCGCCATACCAGCCCACCGCCGACCCGGAGATCAACAACCCGGGTTTCTGCCCGCGGCTTTCCAGCCAGGCCAGGAGCTTTTCGGTCAGGGTAATTCGGCTGCTCCAGAGCAGCGCCTTGCGCTTGTGGGTCCAGGGCCGATCGGCGATCGGCGCTCCCGCCAGATTGATGATGGCGTCGACCGGCTCCTCCGCAAGTTCGTCCAGGCGGGCGATGCCGCGGACCTGGGTGCCACACAGTTTGGGCACCTCGGCAGGCCGACGACTCCATACGGTCAACTGATGGCCCTGGGTCAGCCAGTGACGGCAGAGTTGACGTCCTATCAAACCAGTACCGCCGGTCAGCAATATGTGCATGACATCTTCCTCGCGTGGCGTTTTACCCGGATCACTAGTCTATTTTTATAAGCAGGGATCTTTTCAATCGGGCAGGCTCTGTGTTTAACAATAGGACACCCTGTAAAACCGATAACGCCGAAAGTTATACCAAAAAACAAAATTGTACAGCTTTTAACGACGGCGTCTGCACAGAAAGGTAAACGAGGCCCCTATGACCGTACCCATCGCAATCATCGGTACCGGCATCGCCGGACTCTCGGCCACCCAGGCGCTGAGAGACGCCGGGCATGTCGTGCAACTCTTCGACAAGAGCCGCGGCAGCGGCGGGCGTATGTCCAGCAAGCGCAGCGACGCAGGCGCACTGGACATGGGCGCTCAATATTTCACCGCTCGCGACCGGCGCTTCGTCACCGAAGTCCAGCGCTGGCAAGCCAATGGCTGGGCCGCCGAATGGGCGCCGCAGCTGTACAACTTCCATGGCGGCCAGCTCACTCCGTCGCCGGACGAACAGACCCGCTGGGTCGGCACACCGCGCATGAGCGCCATTACCCGTGGCTTGCTGGGCGAAACGGAGGTGCATTTCGCCTGCCGCATCACCGAGGTCTACCGCGGCGAACAGCATTGGCACCTGCAGGATGCCGAAGGTTTCACCCACGGCCCGTTCAGCCACGTGATCATCGCCACGCCGGCCCCCCAGGCCACCGCTTTGCTGGCTGCCGCGCCAAAACTGGCGAGTGCCGCCGCCGGGGTGAAGATGGACCCGACCTGGGCCGTCGCCCTGGCATTCGAGACCGCGCTGGAAACCCCGGTGGAAGGCTGCTTCGTACAGGACAGCCCGCTGGACTGGCTGGCCCGCAACCGCAGCAAACCAGGGCGCGACAACAGCCTCGACACTTGGGTCCTGCACGCCAGCAGCACCTGGAGCCGCCAGCACATCGACCTGCCGAAAGAAGCGGTGATCGAGCAATTGCACGGCGCATTCGCCGAACTGCTGCACAGCGCCATGCCCGCCCCCAGCTTCAGCCTCGCCCACCGCTGGCTCTACGCCCGCCCGGCCAGCAGCCATGAATGGGGAGCCCTGGCGGATGTCGACCTGGGACTCTATGTGTGCGGCGACTGGTGCCTGTCCGGTCGCGTCGAAGGGGCCTGGCTCAGCGGGCAGGAGGCCGCCCGCCGGTTGCACGAAAACCTGTAAGCGCATCACCCCGCGTAACCTTGCTGCTGTCGCCATGGACAGCAGCCTGTCTCCCCCGCACCAAAACCCGAAACATACTTCTGCTGATCGGACTGTTCCGAGATGAAGAAAAACACGCGCCAAAATCTCCTGCGTTAGCCAGCCAGCAATCGAACGACTACAGCCCAGCGACCGACAGATGAGCAGGACGTAACCCGAAGGGCTGCGCAAAAAACCTGTACAAAATATTTGACTTGCACACCTTTGATCCTATGATGAAGCAAAGTTGTACAAGACCATATTTCTTGTACATGAAAAACCGGAGCCCTGCACATGCCCAGCAATCCGACCCAGGCCGACAAACCGAGAATCGCCATCAGCGCCTGCCTGCTGGGTGCGCCTGTGCGCTACAACGGCGGGCACAAGGAATCGCGCCTGTGCAGCCAGGACCTCGCTGAGTTTTTCGAGTTTGTCCCGCTGTGCCCGGAAGTCGCCATCGGCCTGGGCACACCCCGCGAACCGATCCGCCTGGTGGGCGATCCGCGGCAACCGCGGGCCGTTGGCAGCATCAATCCTGCCATGGATGTCACCCAGGCCCTCACGGATTACGGCCAGCGCATGGCCGATGAACTGGGCAGCCTTTGCGGCTACATCTTCATGCAGAAATCTCCGTCCTGCGGCCTGGAGCGGGTCAAGGTCTACCAGGACCAGGGCCGTCCCGCCGAGCTCAGTGGGCGCGGTATCCATGCCCAGGCGTTCTGCAGCCGCCATCCGGACCTGCCGGTGGAAGAAGACGGCCGACTCAATGATCCGGTGCTGCGGGAAAACTTCCTGACCCGGGTGTTCGCCTACAGCGCCTGGCAGGATGTGCTCAGGCAAGGCCTGAGCCGTCGCCGCCTGACCGACTTTCACGCGCGCTACAAATACCTGCTGATGGCCCACAACCCGGAGCAATACAAGGCCCTCGGCACCCTGCTGGGCAACATGGGCCAAAGCGATCCGGCGCAGATCGGCCCACGTTATTTCAGCCAGCTGATGGCGGCCCTGAAAAAGTGCGCCACCCGCCGTACCCACAGCAACGTACTGCAACACATCAGCGGCTATCTCAAGCAAGCCATCAGCCGCGAAGACAAGCAGGAAATGCAGCACCTCATCGGCCAGTACCGCCACGGCATCGTGCCGCTGGTGGTGCCGCTGACCCTGCTCAAGCATCACCTGCGCCGGCACCCCGATCCCTACATCGCGCAACAGGTGTACCTGCAGCCGCATCCGGAAAGTCTCAGCCTGCGCAATGCGCTCTGAACCATGAACGATTCGACGTTCGACGACCCGGATGCATCCGCCAGCGAATCCGATCGCGCCCATGGGCAAGGCTGGCTGCCGATTCGCGAGGTGACCCGCCAGACCGGGGTCAACGCCGTCACCCTGCGGGCCTGGGAACGTCGTTACGGGCTGATCGTGCCGCAGCGTACCGCCAAGGGTCACCGGCTGTTTTCGAACGAACACGTGCAACGCATTCTGAAGATTCTGACCTGGCTCAATCGCGGCGTGGCGGTCAGCCAGGTCAAGCACCTGCTGGACGCCGAGCCGGCACTCGGCGAAGCGACCCACAACGACTGGCACCTGCAACGCCAGAGCCTGATCCAGGCCATCAGCCAATTGGCCGAGCGCCAGGTCGACGAAAGCGTCAACCAGGCCATGGCACTCTACCCGCCGCGGACCTTGTGCGAGCACCTGCTGCTACCGCTGCTGGACGAACTCGAACAGCGCTGGCGGGGCCGCTTCGGCATGCAGATGGAGCGGGTGTTTTTCCATTCCTGGCTGCGCAGCAAATTCGCAGTGCGGGTCTATCACAACAACCGCCAACTGCAAGGCGCCCCGCTGCTGCTGATCAATCACTCGGACCTGCCGCTGGAGCCGCACCTGTGGCTCTGCGCCTGGCTGATCAGCAATAGCGACTGCCCGGTGGCAGTCTTCGACTGGCCGCTGCCCCCCGGTGAGCTGGCCCTGGCCGTCGAGCGCCTGAAAGCGCGGGGCGTGCTGCTGTACGCGAGCCAGTCGATCAACCTGCGGCAACTGCCACGCCTGCTCGGCGGCCTTGAGCGCCCGGCATTCATCGTCGGCCCCGCGGTGAGCATCCACCCCGCCGAACTGGCCATCTGCACCAACCAGATCGCCAATCTGCACCTCGCCGCAGACCCACTCTCGGCGCACCAGGCCCTGACCGGGCTAGGACTTCTCTAAATGCAGGAACTCCCATGCAACTGATCTGGCTACGCAGCGACCTGCGCCTGCATGACAACACCGCGCTGAGCGCCGCCACCCAGCGCGGGCCGACCGTGGCCCTGTACCTGCTGAGCCCGCGGCAATGGCAGGCGCATGACGATGCACCGTGCAAGGTCGACTTCTGGCTGCGCAACCTGGAGCGACTGAGCAGCGACCTGGCCCGGCTGAACATCCCGCTGCTGATTCGCCAAGCGCCGAGTTGGGAGCAGGCACCCCAGGTGCTGCTGCAACTGTGCCGGGAACTGGCCGTCGAGGCGCTGCACGTCAACGAGGAATACGGCATTCACGAGAGTCGCCGCGATGCGGCGGTAGCCAGCCTGCTGAAGAGCCAGGGCGTGAGCTTCCACAGTTACCTCGACCAGTTGCTGTTCCGGCCCGGCAGCGTGCTGACCAAAAGCGGCGGTTACTTCCAGGTCTTCAGCCAGTTTCGCAAGGTCTGCTACAACCGGCTGCACAGCGCCCTGCCGCCACAGCTGGCGGCTCCCAGGGCGCAAGCCGCGCTGAGGATAAAAGCCGATGCGCTGCCCAGGCAGGTCGAAGGGTTCCCGACACCCGGCCCGCACCTGCAGGCGCTCTGGCCAGCCGGTGAAACCGCGGCGCAACAACGCCTGGCGCATTTTGCCGAGGCCCAACTCGTCCACTACCAGGCCGAGCGCGACCTCCCGGCCAAGCCTGGCACCAGTCAGCTTTCGCCCTACCTCGCCGCCGGTGTGCTGTCGCCACGCCAATGCCTGCACGCGGCGCTGCAAAACAACCGGGGCGAGTTCGCCAGCGGCAGCCCCGGCGCCGTCACCTGGATCAACGAACTGCTCTGGCGCGAGTTCTACAAACACATCCTGGTGGGCTATCCACGGGTGTCCCGGCACCGGGCCTTCCGCCCGGAAACCGAAGCCGTGGCCTGGCGCGATGCCCCCGATGAGCTGGCGGCCTGGCAGCAGGCCCGCACCGGCCTGCCGATCATCGACGCAGCCATGCGCCAGTTGCTGGAAACCGGCTGGATGCACAACCGCCTGCGGATGATCGTGGCGATGTTCCTGACCAAGAACCTGCTGATCGACTGGCGCCAGGGCGAGCGCTTTTTCATGCGCCACCTGATCGACGGCGACCTGGCGGCAAATAACGGTGGCTGGCAATGGAGCTCATCCACCGGCACCGACTCGGCGCCCTACTTCCGGATCTTCAACCCGTTGAGCCAGTCGCAGAGGTTCGACAGCCAAGGGACTTTCATCAGGCACTGGCTGCCAGAGCTGGCGGAGCTGAATGAAAAAGATATCCACAACCCGGCCGCCATCGGCGGTCTGTTCGGCGTGGCCGATTACCCGCGACCGATGGTCGATCTGTCGATGTCCCGCGAACGCGCCCTGGCGGCCTTCAAGAACCTGCCGTCACGGGGCGTTGCCGAGGGGGATCGGGAATAAGGGGACGGCAGGCGTCCGTCAGTGGTTTCACACAGCCTGCGGCCACTGCCTTACACTGCGCGCCTATGACCACTATTCCTGTCACCCAGATCGCCGAAGCGGCGGTCACCTGCTCGAGCTGCGCGGCCTGCTGCTGCCAACTGGAAGTGATGCTGATCACCGAAACCGGGGTGCCCGAGCGTTTTATCGACACCGACGACTGGGGTGGCGAAGTCATGCTGCGGCTGGATGATGGCTGGTGTGCCGCGCTGGATCGCAACAGCATGCTGTGCAGCATCTACGAACAACGGCCGTTGATCTGCCGGGAGTTCGAGATGGGGGAAGTGGACTGCCTCAACGAACGCCGCGGCATCGCCACGGCGTATCGCTGAAAAGGGTCTTACAACGGCATGGTGTAATGCAGCGAGTAGCTCTCTACACCGTCGTTGGGCGTCGCGATACCGGCGTTGGAATAGTGCGTGGCACGGAGACCGACTTCATGCCCGCCGTTGAACCGCAGGCCGAAACCGAAGCGGTCCTCGAACTGGAACGCCGAACCGAGCTTGTTGTCCTCCACCTCGGTGTTGGCGAACACCGCCACGCCGATCCCCGCCTCGATGTAAGGCTTGATGTTCTGCCCGGCAAATTCGTACACCAGCACCGGCGAGAACGACAGGCTGTGGTTGCTGGACTTCTCGTCGCCATCCCAGAAGGTATAGGCGCCGCTCCAGTAGCCGGTCAGGCGACCGACATCGCTTTGCAGCCAGCTTTTGTCCCAATCGAATTGCATGCCCAGGCGATAGGTCTGGGTCGAATCGCCGGTCTGCCCCACCGAAAACTCGACGCCGGCCGCCTGTGCCGAAAAACTTTGCCCCAATAGCGTGGCTGCAAGTGCAGCCAAACAAAACACTCGTCTCATCAGGAACATCCTTTTCAAACGATTTGTATGGTGTTGTACAGATTCCGCAGACACGTTAATAGAAATCAGCGCTTGAACAGAAGTTCAGCGCAAATCAGCGCTTCTGCAGGATTTATTTATAAAGCGAAGCTTTGCACCGCTCCCGCCTCTTTCCAGAGCAACGGCAGGATATGTCTGAAGTGACACGGATCGCCACTGGTCCAGAACTGAGCCTGGCGTGCAGGCCCCGCGGCCAACAGCTCGCGCTCACCGAGCAGGCGCTCCAACTGGCGGGCCACCGCGGCCCCGGTATCGATCAGGCTGATGTCCTCGGGGATCATCGACTTGAGCAACGGCTTGAGAAACGGATAGTGAGTGCAACCAAGGATGATGGTGTCGCAGCCGGCCGCCAGCAGCGGCTCGACATAACCCTGCAGCAGTTGGCGCAACGCGGGGCTGTGCAGGTCACCGGCTTCGATCCGCTCCACCAGGCCCGGGCATGGCCGGGTGATGACCTTGATGTCGGTGGCGAAACGATCGAGCAAGGCGGCGAACTTGGCACTCTGTAAGGTGCCGGTGGTGGCCAGCACGCCGACCACGCCACTGCGGGTCGCGGCGGCAGCCGGCTTGACCGCGGGCTCCATGCCGATGATAGGCCAGTCCGGATAATCCCGACGCAGGTCGGCGACAGCGGCCACGGTCGCGGTGTTGCAGGCCAGGACCAGTGCCTTGGCACCCTGCTCGCGGAAAAACCCGGCGACCAGGCTGCAACGCTGACGGATGAATTCGGGGGTTTTCTCGCCGTAGGGAATGTTGCCGCAATCGGCTACATATAGCAGCGACTCATGGGGCAGGCGCTGCTGGATCTCCGCCAGCACCGACAGGCCGCCGACGCCGGAGTCGAAGACGCCGATTGGCGCTTCACGCATGCCGGCCTCCACAGACGCTGCAGCCCGGGTCACGCTTGACCCGCAGTTCACGAAAGCGTGTGCCCAGGGCATCGATCAACAACAGGCGGCCCACCAGCGGCTCGCCGAACCCCACCAGCAGCTTCAACGCCTCGAGCGCCTGCAGGCTGCCCACCAGGCCCACCAGCGGCCCGACCACGCCGGCTTCGCTGCAGGTCAGTTCGGCTTCGCTGCCGTGCCCATATAAACAGTGGTAGCACGGGCTCTCGGGACGCCGTGGATCGAACACCGACAGCTGCCCTTCCAGGCGAATCGCCGCGCCGCTGACCAGCGGCTTGCCGGCGGCGACGCAGGCGGCGTTCACCGCCTCGCGGGTCGAGAAGTTGTCGGTGCAATCGAGCACCAGGTCCACCGCCGTGATCGCGGCCGCCAGGGAGTCGGCATCCAGCGCGGCACGATGGGGCACCAGCTGGATTTCGGGATTGATCGCGGACAGGCGACGCATCGCCGAATCGACCTTGCTCAGGCCGACGCTGTCGGTGTCATGGATGATCTGGCGTTGCAGGTTGGTCAGGTCGACCGTATCGAAGTCGGCCAGGTGCAGCTCGCCGACACCTGCGGCGGCCAGGTACAAGGCCACCGGAGCACCCAGGCCGCCCAGGCCGACGATCAATACGCGGCTGGCCTTGAGTCGCAACTGGCCGTCGATGTCGACGTGCTGCAACAGAATCTGCCGGCTGTAGCGCAGCAACTCCTGATCGTTCAGCACGGCAGGCTTCCTAAGCTGATGCGTTCATGACCGCCCAGGTCGACACGGCTGTGGACCTCGGCGAACCCTTGGCTGAGTAACAGGTCGCGTACGGCCGGCGCCTGGTCGTAGCCATGCTCCAGCATCAGCCAGCCGCCGGCTTCGAGGTGCCCTGGCGCCTGGGCGATGATCAGGCGCAGATCGTCCAGCCCGTCCTTGCCCGCGACCAGCGCGCTCTCCGGCTCGAAACGCACATCGCCGGCTGCAAGATGCGGGTCGGTGTCGGCGATATAGGGCGGGTTACTGATGATCAGTTGATAACGCTCGCCTTGCAAAGCGCTGAACCAATGGCTGTTCAGCACCGTGACATTGTCCAGTTGCAGGCGCTGGCGATTGCGTTCGGCCAGGGCCACGGCCTCCAGCACCCGGTCGACCGCGGTGACCCGCCACGCCGGGCGCTCGCTGGCCAGGGCCAGGGCAATGGCGCCGCTGCCGGTGCCCAGGTCGAGCACCTTGGCCGGCGTGGCGGGCAGCAATTCCAGCGCCGCCTCCACCAGCAATTCGGTGTCGGGACGCGGGATCAGGGTGTGGGGCGCCACTTCCAGATCGAGCTTCCAGAAGCCCTGCTGGCCAAGGATATAGGCCACCGGCTCGCCGGAACGGCGCCGCTGCAAGTAACTGGCGAAGGTCAATGCCGCTTCGCTGGGCACGATCCGCTCGGGCCAGGTGTGCAGGAAGCTGCGCGGCTTGCCCAGGGCAGCGGCCAGCAGCAACTCGGCATCCAGGCGGGCCGTGGGCGAATCGGGCAATTGGGCGGCGCGTAACAGGCTGGCGATGATGGTCATTTATGTTTACTCGCCCAGCGCCGCAAGTTGATCGGCCTGGTACTCGGCCAGAAGTGGCTCAATCACCGCTTCGACGCCACCGGCAAGGATTTCATCGAGGGAGTAGAGGGTCAGGTTGACCCGGTGATCGGTCACCCGACCCTGGGGAAAGTTGTAGGTGCGGATGCGCTCGGAGCGGTCGCCCGAGCCCACCAGCAGCTTGCGTTCGCTGGCGATCGCATTGGCCGCGGCGCTGGTTTGCTGGTCGTTGAGCTTGGCCGACAGCCAGGACATGGCGCGCGCCCGGTTCTTGTGCTGGGAACGTTCTTCCTGGCACTCGACCACGATGCCCGACGGGATGTGGGTAATACGGATCGCCGAGTCGGTCTTGTTGACGTGCTGGCCGCCGGCGCCGGAGGAGCGGTAGGTGTCGATCCGCAGGTCCGCCGGGTTGATCTCGATGGCTTCCTGTTCGTCCGGCTCGGGCAGCACCGCCACGGTGCACGCCGAAGTATGGATGCGGCCCTGGGATTCGGTGGCCGGCACCCGCTGTACACGATGGGCGCCGGATTCGAATTTCAGCTTGCCGTAGACGTTCTCGCCTTCGACCCGGGCAATGACTTCCTTATAGCCGCCGTGCTCGCCCTCGTTTTCCGAGAGGATCTCCAGCCGCCAGCCACGCCGCTCGGCATAACGCGAATACATGCGGAACAGGTCGCCGGAGAAAATCGCCGCCTCGTCGCCGCCGGTGCCGGCGCGGATTTCCAGGAACACGTTGCGCCCGTCGTTGGGGTCCTTGGGCAGCAGCATGCGTTGCAGGGTGCTTTCCAGCTCGACCAGTTGCTCCTTGGCCTCGCGGACTTCTTCCACCGCCATTTCGCGCATGTCCGGATCGCTGTCCTTGAGCAGCGCCTGGGCGCCCTCGAGGTCGGCCTGGACCTTGAGCACCTGTTTATAGGTCTCGACGATCGGCTCGACTTCGGCGTACTCCTTGGAATAGGCGCGGAACTTGGCCTGATCGGAAATGACTTCGCCGTCGCCAAGCAACGCGGTCAGTTCCTCGAAACGGTCCTGGAGGACATCCAGCTTATTGAGCAGTGACGCTTTCATTGCGGTTTTTTATCCGAAGAGTCCGAAGCGCCCTCACCGAGGGCAAAGAGTTCCTGGGCCATGGCCAGCGCATCCAGGCGGCCTTCAGCGGTCAGCTTTTTCAACTGGACGCTGGGCGCATGCAGCAATTTGTTGGTCAGGCCGCGAGCCAGTTGCATCAGGACGTCTTCGGCGCTGCTGCCGTTGGCCAGCATGCGCTGGGCCTTTTGCAACTCTTCGTCGCGCAGGCGCTCGCTCTGCTGACGATACGCCTTGAGCACATCCACCGCAGCCAGCTCGCGCAGGCGCACCATGAAGTCCTCGGCGCCGATGTTCACCAGCTCTTCCGCTGCCTGTGCCGCGCCTTGGCGGCTCTTGAGGTTTTCGGCGACCACTTCGTGGAGATCGTCGACGGTATAGAGGTAAACGTCGTCCAACTCGCCGACTTCCGGCTCGATATCCCGGGGAACGGCGATGTCCACCATGAAGATCGGCTTGTGCTTGCGCAGTTTCAGCGCACTTTCCACCGCGCCCTTGCCGAGGATCGGCAGCTGGCTGGCGGTGGAACTGATCACGATGTCGCTGTGCACCAGCTCCTGAGGAATGTCCGACAGCAGCACGGCATGGGCTCCAAACTGTTCGGCCAGGGTACTGGCGCGCTCCAGGGTGCGGTTGGCGACCACGATGCGCTTGACCCCCAGGTCATGCAGGTGGCGGGCGACCAGGGTAATGGTCTCGCCGGCGCCGATCAGCAGTGCCTGGCTGCGCTGCAGATCGCTGAAAATCTGTTTCGCCAGGCTCACCGCGGCAAAGGCCACGGAAACCGGGTTTTCGCCGATGGCGGTGTCGGTGCGCACCTGCTTGGCGGCGCTGAAGGTGGCCTGGAACAGCCGCCCCAGCAGCGGGCCAATGGTTCCGGCCTCACGCGCCACGGCGTAGGCGGATTTCATCTGCCCGAGGATCTGCGGCTCGCCCAGCACCAGCGAGTCCAGCCCCGAGGCGACACGCATCATGTGACGAACGGCCGCATCGTCTTCGTGCACATAGGCACTGGCGCGCAGGTCTTCGAGGCTCAGATGGTGGTACTCGGCCAGCCAGCGCAGCACGACATCCGCCGAAAGGTGATCCTGTTCTATATAGAGTTCACTGCGATTGCAGGTGGAGAGGATCGCAGCTTCGCGGCTGTCGGTGAGGCGGCAGAGCTGCTGCAAGGCCTCAACCAACTGCTCAGGGGTAAAGGCCACGCGCTCGCGGACGTCTACTGAAGCAGTCTTGTGGTTAATACCGAGTGCGAGGAAGGCCATTCAAGGTCGCTGATGATGTCGAGAAGCCGACAATTGTCCTACTTCGAAAGATTCAGAACAACCATTGCCGACTATTGTCCCAATAGACTGCCTCTGTAAGGCATCCGCTGAGTCTCGGTTATGTTTGGCCGAAGGCTTGTGTCATGATGATCCGACCGCAGGTTAGTCGTCCTCTTCCTATATGAATAGATCTTCCGCGTTGCTCCTCGCTTTTGTCTTCCTCAGCGGCTGCCAGGCCTTGGCACCCGTTTCACCGGACGCTACACCGCCGGTCGAAGACAGCACACCGGCTCCTGAAAAGCCCAAGGTTTACTCCTCGTTCAGCGAAGACACGATCTTCAGCCTGCTGAGCGCGGAACTGGCTGGCCAACGCAATCGTTTCGACATTGCCCTGGACAACTATGTCACCCAGGCCATCAACACCCAGGACCCGGGCATCTCCGAGCGGGCGTTTCGCATCGCCGAATACCTGGGCGCCGACCAGGCTGCGCTGGACACCGCGCTGATCTGGGCGAAAAACGCCCCGGACGACCTGGAAGCCCAGCGCGCCGCCGCCATCCAGCTGGCCCGCACCGGGCGTTACGACGAATCCATGGTCTATATGGAGAAAGTCCTGCAGGGCAAGGGCGATACTCATTTCGATTTCCTCGCGCTGTCGGCCGCCGACACCGACCAGGACACCCGCAACGGTCTGATGAAAAGCTTCGACCGCTTGCTGCAAAAACACCCGAACAACGGCCAGTTGGTCTTCGGCAAGGCGCTGCTGCTGCAACAGGACGGCGACACCCGCGAAGCCCTGCAACTGCTGGAGCAGAACCCGCCGGAAGAAGGCGAAATCGCCCCGATCCTCCTGCGCGCCCGCCTGCTGCAAAGCCTCAGCCGCGCCGACGAAGCCCTGCCGCTGCTGGAAAAAAGCATTCGCAAATACCCGGACGACAAGCGCCTGCGCCTGACTTATGCACGCATGCTGGTCGAGCAGGATCGCATGGACGACGCCAAGGCCCAGTTCTCCAGCCTGGTCCAGCAGTATCCGGAAGACGACGAGCTGCGTTACTCCCTGGCGCTGGTCTGCCTGGAAGCCAAGGACTGGGAAGAAGCCAAGGGTTACCTGGAAGACCTGATCGCCCGGGAAAGCCATGTCGATTCGGCGCACCTGAACCTGGGCCGTATCGCCGAAGAGCTCAACGACCCGCAGGGCGCGCTGGCGGAATACGGCCAGGTCGGCCCAGGTAACGACTACCTGCCGGCACAATTGCGCCAGGCTGACATCCTGATGAACAACGGCCGTACCGCCGAAGCCGAAAAACGCCTGGCCGCCGCCCGCGACACCCAGCCGGACTACGCCATCCAGCTGTACCTGATCGAAGCCGAAACCCTGTCCGCCAACAAGCAGGGCGACAAGGCCTGGAAGATTCTCCAGCAAGCCCTGCAGCAATACCCGGACGACGTGAACCTGCTCTACACCCGGGCGATGCAGGCCGAGAAGCGCAATGACCTGGCGCAGATGGAAAAAGACCTGCGCCTGATCATCAAGCGCGAGCCGGACAACGCCATGGCATTGAACGCCCTCGGCTACACCCTGTCGGATCGCACGACCCGCTACGCCGAAGCCAAGGCCCTGATCGAACAGGCCCATCAGCTGACCCCGGACGATCCGGCGGTGCTCGACAGCCTGGGCTGGGTGAACTATCGCCTGGGCAACCTCGCGGAAGCCGAACGCCTGCTGCGCCAGGCGCTGGAACGCTTCCCCGACCAGGAAGTCGCCGCGCACCTGGGCGAAGTGCTCTGGGCCAACGGCAAGCAACGCGAAGCCAAGCAGATCTGGAGCAAGTTCCTCAAGGACCAGCCCGACAGCCCTATCCTGCGCAGTACCATCAAGCGCCTGACCGGATCAGAGACCCTTTAAGACTATGTTTTTGCGCCACCTTATCGTTTTCAGCTTTATCGCTCTGCTCGCCGGCTGCTCGGGTTTCGGTACCCGCGAATCCGTCGAGGGCCACGGCAGCCCTGCGCTATGGCGCGAACACAAGCAGCAGTTGACTGGTCTCGACGGCTGGCAGATCAACGGCAAGATCGGCATTCGTGCACCCAAGGATTCGGGCAGCGGCACCTTGTTCTGGTTGCAGCGCCAGGATTACTACGATATCCGCCTGTCCGGCCCGCTGGGTCGTGGCGCCGCCCGCCTGACCGGTCGTCCCGGCCAGGTCGCGCTGGAAGTCGCCAACCAGGGACGTTATGAAGCGCCAACCCCGGAAGCCCTGCTCGAAGAACAGCTGGGCTGGAACCTGCCGGTCTCGCATCTGGCCTGGTGGGTTCGCGGGCTGCCCGCCCCCGACAGCAAGAGCCGCCTGACCCTGGATGGCGACAGCCGCCTGTCCAATCTCGAACAGGACAACTGGCAGGTCGAGTACCTGAGTTATGCACAACAGAGCGGTTACTGGCTGCCCGAGCGGATCAAGCTGCATGGCCGCGACCTTGACGTCACGCTGGTGATCAAGGAATGGCAACCACGCAAGCTGGGGCAGTAAGCATGAACGCACCACGACTGACCCTGCCCTCCCCGGCAAAACTCAATCTGATGCTGCACATCCTCGGTCGCCGGGAAGACGGCTATCACGAATTGCAGACGATCTTTCAGTTTCTCGATTACGGCGATGAAATCACCTTCGCCGTGCGCGATGACGGCGTCATTCGCCTGCATACGGAGTTCGCCGGCGTCCCCCACGACAGCAACCTGATCGTGCGGGCGGCCAAGCAGCTTCAGGAACAGTCCGGGTGCCCGCTGGGTATCGACATCTGGATCGAGAAAGTCCTGCCCATGGGCGGCGGCATCGGTGGCGGCAGCTCCAATGCGGCGACCACCCTGCTGGGCCTGAATCACCTCTGGCAACTGGGCTGGGACGAAGATCGCCTGGCCACACTGGGCCTTTCCCTGGGCGCCGATGTGCCGGTTTTCGTGCGCGGGCATGCGGCTTTCGCCGAGGGCGTGGGAGAGAAACTCACCCCGGTAGACCCCGAGGAGCCCTGGTATCTCGTGCTGGTGCCGCAAGTCTCTGTAAGTACAGCAGAAATTTTTTCAGATCCGCTGTTGACACGTGACACTCCGCCCATTAAAGTGCGCCCCGTTCCCAAGGGAAACAGCAGAAATGACTGCTTGCCGGTGGTTGCAAGGCGTTATCCAGATGTACGTAACGCATTGAATTTGTTAGGTAAATTTACCGAAGCAAAACTGACCGGGACTGGAAGTTGTGTGTTTGGGGGCTTCCCAAGCAAAGCTGAAGCTGATAAAGTCTCGGCCCTTCTTACAGAGACCCTTACAGGGTTTGTAGCAAAAGGAAGCAACGTTTCGATGTTGCATCGCAAGCTGCAAAGTCTGCTCTAAAAGGAACCAAGTGCCAGGCACTTGATGCAACAGATACAGGGGCGTCGCCAAGCGGTAAGGCAGCAGGTTTTGATCCTGCCATGCGTTGGTTCGAATCCAGCCGCCCCTGCCATTTTCCTTATACTCATCCAGGTATACCCTCAGCCTTCAGGTACTGCGCGTGTCCAAGATGATGGTCTTTACGGGGAACGCTAACCCCGATCTGGCTCGGCGTGTCGTACGTCAGCTGCATATCCCTCTCGGTGACATCTCTGTCGGTAAGTTTTCCGACGGCGAAATTACCGCTGAGATCAATGAAAATGTCCGTGGTAAAGACGTCTTCATTATTCAGCCGACCTGCGCTCCGACCAACGATAACCTGATGGAACTCGTCGTGATGGCTGATGCCTTCCGCCGCTCCTCAGCGACTCGAATCACTGCTGTAATTCCTTACTTTGGTTATGCCCGTCAGGATCGCCGTCCGCGTTCCGCACGTGTGGCTATCAGCGCGAAAGTCGTGGCTGACATGCTTACCGTAGTCGGCATCGACCGTGTTCTCACGGTTGATCTGCATGCTGACCAGATTCAGGGCTTCTTCGATATTCCGGTAGATAACATCTACGGCTCCCCGGTTCTGGTGGATGACATCGAAGACCAACGTTTCGAAAACCTGATGATCGTCTCCCCGGACATTGGTGGCGTCGTGCGTGCACGTGCCGTTGCCAAATCCCTGGGCGTGGATCTCGGGATCATCGACAAGCGCCGTGAGAAAGCCAATCACTCTGAAGTGATGCATATCATCGGTGACGTTGAAGGCCGTACCTGCATCCTGGTTGACGACATGGTCGATACCGCCGGCACCCTGTGCCACGCGGCCAAGGCCCTGAAAGAGCATGGCGCTGCCAAGGTCTTTGCCTACTGCACACACCCTGTGCTGTCGGGTCGAGCAATCGAGAACATTGAAAATTCCGTGCTGGACGAGCTGGTGGTGACCAACACCATCCCGCTGTCCGCTGCAGCACAAGCCTGTGCGCGTATCCGTCAACTGGATATCGCACCGGTTGTTGCCGAAGCGGTTCGCCGTATCAGCAACGAAGAATCGATCAGCGCGATGTTCCGCTAGGGCCCTGCCCTAGCCTGACATCTCGATGACGAAAAGCGCCCCGCCCCAGCATTCCTGTTGGGGCGGGGCTTTTTTGCCCATATCGCCTTTAGCGCTGGTCGCAAACGCTGGGGCGAGTGTGGTTATTTTGGAGATACAACATGAACGATTTTACTCTGAATGCTGAAGTGCGTTCCGACCTGGGGAAAGGTGCGAGCCGCCGCCTGCGTCGTCTCGCAAGCCTGGTTCCAGCTGTAGTTTACGGTGGCGACAAAGCCCCTGAATCCATCAGCATGCTGGCCAAAGAAGTTGCCAAACTGCTCGAAAACGAAGCGGCTTTCAGCCACGTTATCGAACTGAACGTTGGCGGCACCAAGCAAAACGTCGTGATCAAGGCGCTGCAACGTCACCCGGCCAAAGGCCACGTGATGCACGCTGACTTCGTACGCGTTGTTGCTGGTCAGAAACTGACCGCTATCGTTCCAGTGCACTTCATCAACGAAGCTGCTCCGGTCAAGAAAGGCGGCGAGATTTCGCACGTTATCGCTGAAATCGAAGTGTCCTGCCTGCCGAAAGACCTGCCTGAGTTCATCGAAGTCGACCTGGGCGACGCTGAAATCGGCACCATCGTTCACCTGTCGAACCTCAAGGCCCCTAAAGGCGTTGAGTTCGTTGCTCTGGCTCACGGTAACGACCTGGCTGTTGCCAACGTTCACGCTCCACGTGTTGCCCCAGAAGCTGCAGAAGGCGCTGCAGAGTAATTCACTCTGCTTGCCGGAGTTACCGGAAACATCGCGGACTGGAACGTAGCGAGAAAGCGGGCGGGAACGCGGAGTTTACATAATGGTAAATGAGCACTTGTCGTCCACTTTCGCCGCACACTCCCGTCGCGGCGATGTTATCCACAACTCCAAGGAAGGGCCCCTATTGTGACTGCCATCAAACTGATCGTTGGCCTGGGTAATCCAGGCGCCGAATACGAACAGACCCGGCATAACGCAGGGGCCCTTTTTGTTGAGCGCATCGCCGAGAAACAAGGCGTCAACCTTGTGGCCGATCGCAAATATTTCGGCCTGACCGGGCGTTTTTCGCACCAGGGTCAGGACATTCGTCTGCTGATACCCACCACCTACATGAACCGCAGCGGCCAGGCCGTGGCGGCATTGGCCGGTTTCTTCCGCATCAAGCCCGAAGAAATCCTGGTGGCGCATGACGAACTCGACCTGCCACCCGGCGTCGCCAAGCTCAAACAGGGCGGCGGGCATGGCGGGCACAACGGGTTGCGCGACATCATCGCGCAACTGGGCAACCAGAATACCTTTCACCGCTTGCGGCTTGGCATCGGCCACCCAGGCGTCGCCAGCATGGTCTCGAACTTTGTCCTGGGTCGCGCGCCGCGCGCCGAACAGGAAAAGCTCGATGCCAGCATCGATTTTGCCCTCGGCGTGCTGCCGGATATCTTCGCCGGTGAATGGAACCGGGCGATGAAAAACCTGCACAGCCAGAAGGCCTGACTCTTATCCGAGGGGAAACACCATGGGATTCAACTGCGGCATCGTCGGCCTGCCTAACGTCGGCAAGTCCACCCTGTTCAACGCCCTGACCAAATCCGGTATCGCGGCCGAGAACTTCCCCTTCTGCACCATCGAGCCGAACAGCGGCATCGTGCCGATGCCGGATCCGCGCCTGGATGCCCTGGCCGCCATCGTGGTGCCCGAGCGCGTGCTGCCGACCACCATGGAGTTCGTCGACATCGCCGGCCTGGTGGCGGGCGCCTCGAAAGGTGAAGGCCTGGGTAACAAGTTCCTGGCCAACATCCGCGAAACCGATGCCATCGCCCACGTGGTCCGCTGCTTCGAAGACGACAACGTGATCCACGTGTCCAACAGCGTCGACCCGAAACGCGACATCGAGATCATCGACCTGGAACTGATCTTCGCCGACCTCGACAGCTGCGAAAAGCAACTGCAGAAAGTCGCGCGCAACGCCAAGGGCGGTGACAAGGACGCCGTGGCGCAGAAAGCCCTGCTCGAGCAACTGATCGCGCACTTCACCGAAGGCAAGCCAGCGCGTAGCCTGATGAAGAACATGAGCGCCGACGAAAAAGCGGTGATCAAAGGCTTCCACCTTCTGACCACCAAGCCGGTCATGTACATCGCCAACGTTGCTGAAGACGGTTTCGAAAACAACCCGCACCTTGATGTGGTCAAGGCCATCGCCGAAGAAGAAGGCGCCGTGGTGGTGCCGGTCTGCAACAAGATCGAAGCGGAAATCGCCGAACTTGAAGACGGCGAAGAGAAAGACATGTTCCTCGAAGCCCTGGGCCTCGAAGAACCTGGCCTGAACCGCGTGATCCGCGCCGGCTACGAAATGCTGCACCTGCAGACCTACTTCACCGCCGGCGTCAAGGAAGTTCGCGCTTGGACCGTCCGCGTCGGCGCTACCGCTCCGCAGGCCGCCGCGGTGATCCACACCGACTTCGAGAAAGGCTTCATCCGCGCCGAAGTGATCGCCTACAACGACTTCATCCAGTTCAAGGGTGAAGCCGGTGCCAAGGAAGCCGGCAAATGGCGCCTGGAAGGCAAGGACTACATCGTCAAGGACGGCGACGTGATGCACTTCCGTTTCAACGTCTGACCTGACTTTGCGAAATGCCCCGTGGCTTGAAGCTCAAGCCACGGGCTCGCCGATAGGACTCCTGCCCTGCTGGCTGCTACCCCTCCTTACTCCCCCCTAATTACCAATGTTCTCCGGACATCCCCTCTCCGCCGAAGCCCCATGCCCGCCGTCTGGCCAACACTTGTTTTGCCTGAGCGCCACGGACACTTCATCGCACCACGCGACAGGAGTACCCTGCATCCCTCTGACACAGGCAGATACTTGCATGCGTTCTGCTTAACTCTATGCACTCGCTCACGCTACGCACGGACAGGGCCCCGCCACAGATGCAAAAGAAAGTTATCGTCGTCGACGATCACCTGCTGACACTGATCGGCATTCGAGCGTCGCTCAGCGATGACAGCACGCTGCAGATCGTCGGCGAGGCCCAGGATGTCGAAGGGCTTTTCCAGCTGTTGGCCGAACAGCCCTGCGACCTGGTCATCACCGACCTGATGATGCCCCACAGCCAACAGGCCGATGGCATCCGCCTGATCGAGCAATTGCGCCGGCGTTATCCGGCCATTGCGGTCATCGTGGTGACCATGCTCAACAACCCGGCGCTGCTGGCCTCGATCCTCAAGCTGGGCGTCCAGGGGCTGATCAGCAAGCGCGGGGTACAGGGCGACCTGCAGATGGCGGTTCGCGCCAGCCAGGCCAAACCCTTCATCTCCCCGTCCATCAAGCATCTGCTCAACCCCGGCCAGCCCCTGAGCGAGATCGAACAACTGTCCCCTCGCGAAGTCGAGGTCTTGCGCCTGTACGGCGCCGGGCTGTCGGTCAATGAAATAGCCCTGCACCTCAACCGCTCCAAGCAGACCATCAGCAGCCAGAAAAGCAGCGCCATGCGCAAACTGGGCCTGGATAACAACGCCAGCCTGTACCTGTACATCCAGGAAGTCGGGCTGACCTGAGACTATGCCTAACCCTCTAGCGGGCCTGTCGCGTCTGACCCTCTGGATCACACTCTTGCTGACCAGCGTTGCTTCCCTGGGCGCCACCGAGCCTGAGCCTGCGCCGCTGTCCCTGGCCACGCTGATGGCCCTGCGTCAGACACTGCCCCCGCGCCCGCTACGGGTCGCCGAAGTGAGCGCCTCCAACGAGCGACCCGAGCCGCGCGGCAACGTTGTCCTCAACCAGATCACCAACGACTACCTGGAACACATCAGCCAGTTTCTCGAACTGCCGATCCAGCGCGTGCCCTACCCTACGGTGGACACCGCCATCGCCGCCCTGACCAGCGGGGACATCGACCTGATGCCCCGCGCCACCGAATACGAAAGGAAGCAACCCGGGTTCATCTACAGCCTGCCCTACCTGGACAACGAGCCGATCATCGTCGGCCGCATCGCCGACAAGGACCTGCCCCCGGACCTGGCGGGCAAGCGCGTGCTGGTCCCGGCCTACTATGTACAGGCCGAAACGGTCGCCAGGGCCTACCCCAAGGCCGAACTGATTGTGATCAAAAGCATTATCGAAGGCCTGCAACGCCTGGCCGACGGCGAGGCCGACGCGCTGATCGGCGATCAGCTGCGCAGCAACTTCTACATGCGCAGCCTGGCCAACCTCAAGCTGCAGAACAAATACGTCGCCGACCTGCCGGCCATGGGCTTCAGCTTCGCCGCACAGGGGCATGAAGAGAATCTGGTCACCCTGATCAACGCCTCGCTGAAGACGGTGACCCGGGAGCGCAAGCAAGAGATCTTGCAGCACTGGGAACGCTCGCCCTGGCTGTTCGCGCCGACCGACTCCTTCGCCCTCAACAGTGCGGAAGACAGCTGGCTCAAGCGCCTTGCGTCGCTGAACCTGATCGCCCGCCAAATCCCCAATTACCTGTATCGCAATGCCGACGGCCAATGGGCCGGGCTGGCATTCAATGTGCTGCGCAGCCTGGCCGACGACTATCAGCTGCAACTGAACATCATCGACAGCCAGTCGCCGGAAATCGATCGGCAGCGCCTGGAGCGCAACGAGGCGCAAATCGCCCTGTCATTGGTACCGACCCCGGTCCGACAAAAGAGCCTGCTGTTCAGCGATGGCTTCGGCACCGAATACTGGGCCTTCGTTACCCGCCAGGGCGCCAGTTCCCCCAGCTCACTGGCGGCCCTGGGCGGCAGGCGCCTGGCACTCCAGGCCGGGCATCCCCTGCAGCACCTGCTCCAGAGCCGCTACCCGAGCATCGAACTGGTGCTCACCGACAATTACGATCAGGCCGTGCAATTGGTGGAACAGGGCATGGTCGACGCCATGCTGAACAGCGCCGCCGATGCCCGGCACATGACCAACCCGGGGCTGCGCGCCGGCAAGCAGTTCCAGGCCCAGCCCGAGCCGCTGGTGTTCGCCGTCTCGGCCGAGCACCCCGAACTCCTGAGCATCCTCAACAAGCTCCTGTACTCGTTGAAGAACTCGGACGGCAACCAGGACCGTATCAGCGTTCTGGCACGGCCCGCGACCAAGGGTTCGCTCTGGGACTATCTGCCGAAATGGCTGTGGCAGACCGCTGCACTGGTCCTGGTGCTGGTGTTGCTGTCCTTGCACTGGAACTGGCGCCTGCGGATTCAGATTCGCAAGCGGCGCGCCGCGCAGAACCAGCTCAAGGACCAACTGGCCTTCCAGTTCGCCTTGCTCAACGGCTTGCCCATTCCCCTTTACGTACGCGACCTGCAGGGGCGCCTGAGCACCTGCAACCACGCCTATGAGCAGTTCTTCGGCCAATCCCTGGACGAGATCCGCGGCACCACGCCCCAGGAGCAAGGCATAAGCCCACCCGCGCTGGCCCGGGAGCTGGAGGAACAGCACCAGCGACTGCTGGATAACCGCCAGTCGCAGTTCCTCGACAGCGTGATCGAGGTCGACGGCAAGACCCACCATATCTACCAATGGCTGGTGCCCTTCTACACCGCGCTCGGCAAACAGCAGGGGCTGCTGGGCGGCTGGATCGACATCAGCGTGCGCAAGCACCTGGAAAACAAACTGCTCGAAGCCCAGCAACAGGCGCTCGACGCCAGCGCGGCGAAAAGCCAGTTCCTTGCGACCATGAGCCATGAACTGCGCACCCCGCTGAATGCCATGGTCGGCCTGCTGGAGCTGGAAACCAGCGGCTCGTCCAAGCCTTCGCAAAACCTCAGCATTGCCCAGCAGTCGGCGCAATCGATGATCGACCTGATCGGTAATATTCTCGATCTGGACAAGGTCGAAACAGGCCAGATGGAACTGGCGTCCAGCCCCACCGCGCTCGCCCCGTTGCTGGAAAACTGCCTTGAGCTGTTCGCTGTCCAGGCCCGGAAAAAGCACCTGGAGCTGAAACTGGAACACCACCTGGACCCGCAGCGGCGCTATCAGGTGGACGCCATGCGCCTGACACAAATCCTCCATAACCTGCTGTCCAACGCCCTGAAGTTCACCGATCACGGATGGGTCGAACTGCAGGTCCGGGAACTGGACGTGGCCCCGCGCCAGAGCCGGTTGACATTCCAGGTCAACGACAGCGGCATTGGCATCGCCGAGGAGCTCCAGCCACAGATGTTCGCGCCCTACCAGCAAGCCCATGCGCAGATCGCCCACCTGCACGGCGGCTCCGGCCTGGGCCTGAGCATCTGCAAACAGTTGGTCGAACTCATGGGTGGCACCATCCGACTCGACAGCGCCCCCGACCAGGGTTGCCGGGTCAGCTTCGAACTGATCCTGCCCTGGCAGCTTGCCGAGGACGAGGCGCAGCAGGCCGCTCATGACGCTGCGGCGGTCGCCGCGCTGAATGTGCTGATCGTCGACGACGTCTCCACCAACGGCCTGGTGCTCGAGCAACAACTGCTCAGGCTCGGCCATCGGGGAACTTATGTCAGCAGCGGCAAGGCGGCCCTGCAGGCCTGGGAAAAGGGTGACTTCGATGTGCTGATCACCGACTGCAACATGCCGGACATGGACGGCTACGCCCTCACCCGCAGCGTTCGGGCCGCAGAACAGGCGCGCGGCCTGCCAAGGCTGCCGATCATCGGCTACACCGCCCGGGCCCTGGCGGATGAAAGGCAGCGTTGCCAGGCGGCCGGCATGGACGACCTGATGATCAAGCCCATCGTCCTCGAACGCCTGCGGGAAATGCTCGGTGGGCTGAAAGCGCTCGGCTTCCTTCCCCAAACCACAGCCGCTTTACCCCTCGCCCCACCCGAGCCTGCCTCCGACCAGGCGGCTCCCGCGACCTTCAACCTGTCCCAGCTGGAGGTTTTCCAGAACGATCCACAACTCAAGGAACGCTTGCTCCAGGAGCTGCGCCGTAACCTGGAACAGGAGCATGAGCTGTTGAGCACCCCGCTGCCCGACACGCCGGACTTCCTCGAACAGTGGGTCCACCGGGTCAGCGGGCTGGCCTGCACCGTCGATTCGCCAGCCTTGATGCGGGCCTGCCTCGACCTGCAACTCGCAGCCCGCCAGGGTGCGCAGAATATGGATGGCCAACGCGAAGAAGTGCTGTCCGTCATTGAACGCATGCTGCGCGACATCGAACGCCACGGCTGACCCGCTCCGGGCAGCCCTGCGCAACGCATCCCGCCCTGGGCGACGCCCGGGTCGGCGCCCTGAAACATCTTGTTCCATTCCCTCCCCGCGCCTTTCGTACTCGTCTCATACAAGCCCGCACGCCTGCTCGGCATCCTAGGCGCCCTTCGTTACCGGGCACTGCCAGCCATGGGCAACCCTGGTCGCGTCTTGCAGCGGCCGGCATCGAAGACCTCAAAAAAAAAACCATTTCATATACATAAATCAAGGTGATTCGATGCCTCATAACAACCGCGTCAACGCCATGCGCAAGCTGCCGTTGGCCATCACCCTCGGTCTGGTTTCGTTGGCCACTCAACAAGCCTTCGCCCACGGGTATGTCGAGAGCCCAAAATCCCGTGCCTTCATGTGCTCCGCAACCGGCGGCAACCTCAACCGCGATTGCGGCCCCGTCACTTACGAGCCGCAAAGTGTCGAGTACTCGCCATCGGTCCAGCATCACTATCCCAAGGATTACTGCTCGGGCGACTTCACTAAATGCGGTCCGGCGAACGGCACCATCCCGGCGGGCGGCATCACCAGCTTCTCCCAACTCAACGAGCAGACGGCGACCCGCTGGCAGAAAACCACGATCAAGCCGGGCATGAATGAATTCACCAGGTACTACTCCGCCGGTCACGCCAGCGCCTACTACCAGTTCTACATCACCAAGAAGGACTGGAACCCGAACCAGCCGCTGACCCGCGACTCCTTCGAGATGACCCCGCTGCTCAATGAAAGCGCCGGCGGCGCGCGTCCGCCAGCCGGTGGCAGGACCAAGCACAAGGTCAACATCCCGGCCGATCGCAGCGGTTACCACGTGATCCTGGCGACCTGGAAAATCGCCGACACCGCCGCCACCTTCTACCAGGCCATCGACGTCAACATCGACAACGATGGCGCGCCGATTCCTGACTGGAAGATCCTCGGCGCGGTGCAGCCTGAACAACTGCGTGTCGGCGACAAAGTCAGCACCCGCGTGTTCACCAATGCCGGCGAGCAACAGAACCGCCAGACCCGCCTGAGCATCGAGACCGCGGAACAGGCCCAGGCCAACACCTGGCCGTTCCTGTTAGCGCAGCAGGTCAACAAGGCCAATGCCGGCTACGTAATGGGCGAACTCAACGCCAATAACGAAGTCGTGCCCAACTATGGCAAGAACACCATTTACGCCAAGAACAACAGCGACGTGGTGCGCGTGGAAATCCAGAAAGAGCAGCCGAGCATTCCTGGCGAGCTGAAGCTTTCCGGCCTGCAGGCCGAGTACACCCTGAAGGACAACGCCACCGACCTGCACTTCAACGCCATTGCCCAGGGCGGCAAGTACACCATCAGTTCGACGGTCTTCAACGGCAAGAACGAAAGCATCGCTCACGTGCAAGCCGAGCCTGGCAACAACACCCCGCACTTCTCCATCCCGCTGCGTAACGTCAGCGAAGGCGAATACGACGTGGTGGTCGTGGCCAAGCCGGAAAAAGGCGAGCAGCTGCAACAAAGCCAGCGCATCACCCTGAAAGCCGAGGAAGTGGGCGGCGGTGATTACGACTTCGTCTTCCCCAAAGGCCTGACCGGCTACAAGGCCGGCACCAAGGTCCTGGCCAAGGACGGCAACGTCTATGAGTGCAAGCCGTTCCCTTACAGCGGCTACTGCATCCAGTGGAACGCCGGCGCCACTCAGTTCGAGCCTGGCGTTGGCAGCAACTGGAAGGACGCCTGGATTCGCAAGTAATCCATAACCTGACCAACCGCAGCGTGGTGCCTCGGCACCGCGTTGCGGACCTTGGGAATCGACATGAACCACCCTCACTACTCAAGACCGCGCAGGCTGCTGCACTGGTTGTTCGCCGCCGTTGTCCTGTGGGCAACCATCAGCGGCTACACCAGCGCCCTGTTGCAGCCTGCGCCCTCGGTCCGGCAGGCGATCGCCTTTATCAACGTCTCGCTGACCACCCTGCTGGTGCCGCTGTTCGTCCTGCGGCTGTTCTACCTCGCGCGTCATCCCGCTCCGCCGGCCCCTGCCCATCAGAGCGCGGGTGAACGCCGCCTGGTGCATGCCGGGCACGCCGCCCTGCTGGTCACCCTCGGCACCGTGCTGTTCAGCGGCGTGCTGATGATGTCGCGCCCGATCGACCTGTTCGGCCTGCAACTCCCGCAACCTTTGCAGGACCCGGCGGCCATCACCTTTTTCGAGGAGCTTCACCACTACAGCTGCATGGCCCTGGCCCTGCTGGTGGCCGGCCATATCGCCGCGGTGATCCTCCACCAACTGCGCGGCCATGGCGTGCTCAGACGCATGCTGCCGAAACGCCCATGAAGACGCTGCTCTCATGGCGCCCGCGTTGGCTCGGGCAATGCTGCCTGCTTCCCGCCAGCCTGGTCGCCCTGGGCCTGTGGCTGGCCTGGCTCGGCCTCGACAGCTGGACCTACCGGCAAGTGCTGGCAGGCCAGCCGGTGCCGGCCGCGGTACCGAGTGCCAGCGCCGAAAAGCTCCTGCCCGCGCCTCTGGACGATCACAACATCGCCAGGGTCTTCGGCGCCGTGCCGGTCGAATTCGACAGCGCGCAGGCCAGCCTGCCGCTGGTCCTGCTCGCCAGCCTGCTGGGCAACCAGCCCGAGCAATCCAGGGCACTGATCCAGCATGCCGACAGCCGGGCCTTCTACTCCCCGGGCGAACGCCTGCCCGACGGCACGCTGCTCAAGAGCGTCAGCGCCGACCAGGTCGTGGTGCTGCGTAACGGCCGTGAACAGAACCTGCTGCTGCCCGGGCGCCAGATGCACCTGCTCAGCCCCCAGACACCCCCTCCGGAGGTCGCCGACCGAAAAGCCACGGCCCTTCTGCAAGCGATAGAGAACACACCATGAAACTGTCCAAGATTGCCGGCGCCGTGCTCAGCCTCGGCCTCCTGCTGAATGCCTTGCCCAGCAGCGCGGCCCTCACCACCCAGCGCCTGTGGACGCTGAACATGAAGGACGCCGAACTGCGCGACCTGGCCAGCGAGGTCGGGGAAATCACCGGCAAGACCCTGGTGGTCGATGCCCGCCTGCAAGGCAAGGTCAGCGTGCAATCGTCCAATGCCCTGGACAAGGACGGGATCTACTCGCTGTTCCTCAGCGTGCTGCGCAGCCAGGGTTTCGTCGCCCTGGACCAGGGCGACCGGGTGCTGATCGTGCCGGCGGTGGAAGCCAAGACCAAATCCAGCGAGCAATCGGGCGATGAGTTCGTGACCCGGGTCCTGGACCTGCGCAACGCCAACGCCGCGGAAATCTCCGGGGTGGTGCGCCCGCTGGTGAGCGATGACGCCTATGTCGCGCCCTCGGCCAGCTCCAACGCCCTGGTGGTTTCCGACAGCGCCAGCAACGTCGAGCGCATCCGCCAGGTGGTCAGCGAGCTGGACCAGGCCGGCAACCGCTCGTTCAGCACCGTGGCCCTCAAGCACGCCTGGGCCAGCGACGTGGCCCGCACCCTGAACGAAAGCATCAGCCAGACGGGCAACGGCCCCAGCGACGCCAAGGCCGTGGGCGACGCCCGCAGCAACCGGGTGATCCTCGCAGGCAACACCCAGGCCCGCCAGCGCATGGCCGAGCTGGTCAGGGCCATCGACGTGCCGAGCAATGCCAACGACAGCGCGCGGGTGGTGCGCCTGCACCACAGCGATGCCAAGCAGCTGTCGAAGCTGCTCAACGGCATCGGCAAGCGCCTGGACGACGGCAATCGCGGTGGCGGCGAAGGCAAGGGCAGCGGCAACTCGATACTGGTGAGCGCCGATGAAAGCCAGAACGCCCTGGTGCTGATGGCCGACCCGGCGCAACTGAGCATGCTCGACAAAGTCATCACCCAGCTGGACCAGCCACGGGCCCAGGTGCTGGTGGAAGCGGCCATCGTCGAAGTCAGCGGCGACATCAACGAAGCCCTCGGCGTGCAATGGGCGGCGCGCGCCGGCAACGTCGCCGGCGGCACCAATTTCAGCGGCACCGGCCTGTCGATCGGTACCCTGCTGGGGAATGGCAAGGACAAGAACATCACCCTGCCGGACGGCGCCATCATCGGCATCGGCACCAGCAATTTCGGCGCGCTGGTCACCGCCCTGTCCAGCGACTCCAAGAACAACCTGCTGTCCACCCCGAGCCTGCTGACCCTGGACAACGAAGCGGCGGAAATCCTCGTCGGCCAGAACGTGCCGTTCCAGACCGGCTCGTACACCACCGACACCGCCGGCGCCAGCAACCCCTTCACCACCGTGGAGCGCCAGGACGTCGGCGTGACCCTCAAGGTGACCCCGCACATCAACGAGGGCAACACCCTGCGCCTGAAAGTCGAGCAGGAAAGTTCGGAACTGGCCAGCGCCCCGCCCGGCATCACCACCAGCGACGTGATCACCAACAAGCGTTCGGTGAAAAGCACCATCCTCGCCGACGACGGCCAGATCATCGTGCTCGGCGGCCTGATCAAGGACAACGTCAAGACCCAGGTCAGCAAGGTGCCGGTACTGGGCAGCATTCCCTGGCTCGGCCGGCTGTTCACCAGTACCAAAGACGTCACCGAAAAGACCAACCTGATGGTCTTCCTGCGGCCGACTCTGGTGCGGGGCAGCGCCGATGCCGTCAACGTCAGCCAGCGCAAGTACAACGACCTGCGCAAGCTGCGCGCCAACGGTGACAGCCGCAGCGGCCTGGCCCTGCCGGCCGACTCGCGTCAATTGTTCGATGCCGCCCCGCAGGATGGGACCATCGACATGCGCGCCAGAGAGCCACGCCGATGAACCCGGTCGCGCGCCTGCCCTTCGGTTTCGCCAAGCGCCATGGGGTCCTGCTGGAGCCCATGGAGAGCGGCCTGCGGCTTTATTGCCGGGCCGACACGCCGGTGGAAATCCTCGCCGAGATCCGCCGCTGCCACGGCCCGCTGCGGGGCCATCGGATACTCGACACCGAGGCTTTCGCCGAGCAGCTGGCCGGGCAGTATCGCGACGGCCGCGACGACGCCATGCAAATGGCCGAGGGCCTGGGCGACCAGATCGCCGGCCAGGACGACCTGGCCAGCCTGGCCGAGCAACTGCCGCAGATCACCGACCTGCTGGAGCAGGAAGACGACGCACCGATCATTCGCCTGATCAACGCGATCCTCGGCGAGGCGGTCAAGGTCAAGGCTTCGGACATCCACCTGGAAACCTTCGAGCAACACCTGTCCGTGCGCCTGCGGGTCGACGGCCTGCTGCGCGAAGTGCTGCGCCCGCGCCGGGAACTGGCGGGCCTGCTGGTGTCGCGGATCAAGGTCATGTCCAAGCTCGACATCGCCGAAAAGCGCATCCCCCAGGACGGCCGCATCGCCCTGCGCATCGGCGGCCATGAAGTGGATGTGCGGGTCTCCACCCTGCCTTCGGCCTACGGCGAGCGGGTGGTGATGCGCCTGCTCGACAAACAGGCCGGGCGCCTGGACCTGGGCCGGCTGGGCATGGCCGAGGCGATCCGCGGCAAACTCGAAGACGCCCTGCTGCGTCCCCACGGCATCCTGCTGGTCACCGGCCCCACCGGTTCCGGCAAGACCACCACGCTGTATGCCGGGCTCAGCAGCCTGAACAACCAGACCCGCAACATCCTGACCATCGAAGACCCGGTGGAATACCACCTGGCCGGCATCGGCCAGACCCAGGTCAACACCAAGGTCGACATGACCTTCGCCCGAGGCCTGCGCGCCATCCTGCGCCAGGACCCGGACGTGGTCATGGTCGGCGAGATCCGCGACCGGGAGACCGCCGACATCGCCGTGCAGGCCTCCCTCACCGGCCACTTGGTGCTGTCCACCCTGCACACCAACAGCGCCATCGGCGCCGTCACCCGCCTGCTGGACATGGGCATCGAACCCTTCCTGCTCTGTACCTCGCTGCTCGGCGTGGTCGCCCAGCGCCTGGTGCGCGTGCTCTGTATCGATTGCAAAAGCGCCGCGCCCGCCGACGCCGCGGCCTGCCACCGGCTGAACCTCGACCCGCAACAGGCGCCGCTGCTCTACCACCCGGTCGGCTGCCCGGCCTGCCAGCACAGCGGCTATCGCGGTCGCCAGGGCATCTACGAACTGGTGCTATTCGACGAACCGCTGCGCCAGCTGATCCACGAAGGGGCTGGCGAGGCCGCCTTGACCCACTACGCGCGCCAGCATGCCCACAGCCTGTTCGCCGACGGCCGGGACAAGGTGCTGCAAGGCGTCACCAGCGTCGAAGAACTGCTACGTGTAACCCGGGAGCACTGACCATGGCCGCCTACGAATACCTCGCAATGTGCAACGCCGGGCGCAAGACCCGCGGCGTACAGGAAGCCGACAGCGCGCGGCAGGTCCGCCAGCTGCTGCGTGAACGCAATCTGATCGCCCTGCAGGTCAAGCCGGCCCGCGGGCAAAAGGACCATTCCGGCGCCGCACTGACCAGCAACCAACGCCTCAGCCCGGCGCAACTGGCCTTGCTCACCCGCCAATTGGCAACCCTGGTCCAGGCCTCACTGCCACTGGAAGAAGTGCTGGCCGCCGTCGCCGCGCAATGCAGCAAACGCGCGCAGCAGAGCATGATGCTGGCGATCCGCGCGCGGGTGCTGGAAGGCCATGACCTGGCGCGGGCCATGGGCGAATACCCGCGCGCCTTCGGCTCGATGTACCGGGCCACGGTGGCCGCCGGCGAACGCGCCGGCCACCTGGCCCAGGTCCTGATGCAACTGGCCGACTACACCGAGGCCCGGCACGCCGCCCGTCAGCAGCTGCAACTGGCCATGCTGTACCCGAGCATCCTGCTGCTGGCGGCCTTCGGCATCGTCGGTTTCCTGCTCAGTTTCGTGGTGCCGGATGTAGTCAAGGTGTTCATCGACAGTGGCCAGCAACTGCCGGTGCTGACCCGTGGCCTGATCGCCACCAGCGACTTCGCCCGGGACTACGGCCTGCTCCTGCTGCTGATACTCGGCAGCCTCGCCGCCGGCCTGCGCGTGGCCCTGCGCAAGCCTGCCCTGGCCATGCGCTGGCACCAGCTCCAGCTGCGCCTGCCGGTGATCGGGCGGGTCATCCAGGCCAGCAACAGCACCCGTTTTGTCAGCACCCTGGCGATTCTCGGACGCAGCGGCGTGCCGCTGGTGGATGCCCTGGAAATCTCCGCCGAAGTGGTCGCCAACCAGCAGATTCGTACTCGTATGAAAGACGTGGCGCGGGCCGTGCGCGAAGGTAGCGGGCTGACCCGGGCCCTGGAACAGAGCGGCGATTTCCCGCCGATGATGCTGTACATGATCGCCAGCGGCGAGCGCTCGGGGGAACTGGACAGCATGCTCGAACGCGCCGCCCACCAGCAGCAGACCCAGCTGTCCAACGGCATCGCCATGCTGGTCGGGCTGTTCGAGCCGGCGATGCTGGTGTTCATGGGCGCCAGCGTGCTGGTCATCGTCCTGGCGATCCTGATGCCCATTCTCAACCTCAACCAACTCATCACCTGAAGAGCCCACAACATGCGCAACCCTTCCCGCCAACGCGGCTTCACCCTGATCGAGATCATGGTGGTCGTGGTGATTCTCGGTGTCCTGGCCGCCCTGGTGGTCCCGCAGATCATGAGCCGCCCGGACCAGGCCAAGGTCACCGCCGCCCGCAGCGACATCAAGGCCGTGGCCACGGCCCTGGAAATCTACAAGCTCGACAACCACCACTACCCCTCGACCCAGCAGGGCCTGGAAGCCCTGGTGAAAAAACCGGCCGGCCTGCCGGCGGCCCTCAACTGGAACCCCGACGGCTACCTCAAGCGCCTGCCCAAGGATCCGTGGGGCAACCCTTACCAGTTCCTCGCCCCGGGTCGCGAGGGCTCGGCCTACGACCTGTATTCCTTCGGTGCCGACGGCCGCAACGGCGGCGACGGGACCAACGCCGACATCGGCAACTGGGAGCCTTGAAGTGCGCAAGCCAATGGCGGGTTTCACCCTGCTGGAGCTGCTGGTGGTCATGGTGATCATCGGCTTGCTGGCCGGCATGGTCGGGCTGGTCCAGAGCGACTCGGGCGGGCAGAAGGCCCGGCGCGAGGCTGAGCGCCTGCAAAACCTCATTGGCCTGCTGCGCGAAGACGCGGTACTGAACAACATCAACCACGGCCTGCGCCTGGCGCCGGACCACTACACAGTGCTGAGCCTCGACCGCGGCGGCCAGTGGCAGGTGGACCAGCGCTTCAAGGAACACCGGCTGCCCGGCGAGCTGCGCCTGAACCTGCAGGAGCCACGACCGCAGGGCAAGGAGCCGCAACTCTGGGTGCTGGCCAACGACCAGATCTCGCCTTTCAACCTGCTGCTGGAATACCGCCAGCAGCCGCTGCTGTCGCTGTCCAGCGACGGAGTCGAGGAGGTGCGTCTTGCCCCGGTGCAATGAACAGGCGGGCTTCACCCTGCTGGAAGTGATGGTGGCCCTGGCCATTTTCGCCGTGCTGTCGCTGGCGCTCTACAGCGCCACCGAACACCTGATCGGCAACAACGGCGGCCTCAGCGAACGCACCCTGGCGCAATGGCTGGCGGACAACCGCCTGAACGAACTACGCGCCGGCATGCGCCAGGCCCAGAGCCAGCGCCAGGAACCGATTCGCTTCGCCGGACGCGACTGGCTGCTGACCAGCGAAACCGCCGCCGCGCCCGACCCGCGCTTGCTGAAGATCGTGCTCGAAGTCTCCACCGACGCGCCCATGCCCCGGCAACGCGCGCGCCTGGCGGGCTACCTGGAGGCCCGCCCATGAAACGCCGGCAGCAGGGCTTCACCCTGCTCGAAGTGCTGATCGCCATGGCCCTGTTCAGCCTGCTCGGCCTGGCCTGCTATCAGTTGCTCGAACGCATGATCCATACCGACCAGCGGATTCATCAGCACGAACTGCAACTGCGGCGCCTGCAGCGTGCGGTGGGTATCTTCGAGCGCGACCTGACCCAGGCCATCGCCTACCCGGTCAACGGCAGCTCGGCGCGCCAGGCACTGATCGGCGAGCCCGGGCGCATCCAGCTGGTACGCGGCGGCTGGAGCAACCCCTTGCAGCAGGCGCGCAACGACCTGCTGCTGGTCACCTATCACTGGAACGACGACCAATGGCTGCGCGAATACCGCAGCCCGGTGGACGGCCCCGACCTGTCCGGCACCGCCGCGCAACAGCTGCTGCTCGATGGCGTCCGGCTCGAACGCCTGCGCTACATCGACGACCAGGGTAAGGCCCACCCCAACTGGCCCGTCGGCCAGGCGCCATTGAGCCTGCCCCAGGCCATTGAGCTGGAGCTCGACGCCCCGGGTTATCCCGGCCTGCGGCGGGTGATCCTGCTGCCGGGCTTCAAGGGGCTGGAGCATGGTTAAGGCCTGTAGACAACGGGGCATCGCGCTGATCAGCGTGCTGCTGATCACCTCCCTGGCGACCCTGATCGTCAGTGACATGCTCGCTCGCCAGCGCCTGAGCCTGATCGGCAGTTCCAACCAGCTGTTGCAGCAGCAACTGTGGCAACTGGCGCTCAGTGGCGAAGCCTGGGCGCGTGGCCAACTGCGCGACGACTGGCGCGATGAGCCGGAGCCCAAGCGCGTGCACCTGGGCCAGCGCTGGGCGCAAAACACACCGCTGTTCGACATCGACGGCGGGCGTATCCGCATCCAGCTGCAGGACCTCAGCGCGCGCTTCAACCTCGGCACCCTGCGCACGCCCAACGACCGGATCAGCCGCCTGCGTTATCAACGCCTGCTGCAAGTGCTCGGCCTGCCACCCCACGACCCCAGGCGCCTGCCGCCGGTGCGTGGTTTCGACGGCAAGCCGCTGGCCTGGAACGACAGCAACGAATTGATGCGCCTGGAAGGCGTCGACACAGCGGTCATGGAACGCCTGCGGCCCTGGGTCAGGACCACGCCGGGGGCCCTGAACCTCAACACCGCCCCGGCCGAACAACTGGCCAGCCTCGGCAAGCTCGACCTGGCCCAGGCCGTCGCCCTGGTGCAGGCGCGCCCCGCCGATGGCTACAAGACGGTGCAGGAGTTTCTCGACGCCCCCGTGTTGAAACAGCACGAGATCAACAGCCAGGGGCTCGACGTCAGCAGCCGCTATTTCCAGGCGGTGCTGGATGTCGAACTGGGTGACCGCCAATTGCGTTTGATCAGCCGCCTGCGCATCGAGCCGGACGGCCAGGTCAGCGTACTGCAGCGCACCCTCGCCGCCCCTTCCCGTTTTCTGGAGTAATCCCATGCAAGCCTGGCTTTACCTCACCACCGTGAATGCGGACGACGACTCGCCCGTCACCTGGTGGCAAACCGACGGCGAGCCGGTGCACGGCACGCTGCAGCAGGCAGCGGTGCTGGCCGGCCTGCGCCTGACCCTGCTGCTGCCGGCCGAAATCGCCAGCCATCACCGCTTCGACGTACCGCCGCGCAGCGGCCGCTGGCTGCAGCAAGCCATCCATTCGGTACTGGAAGAACGGCTGCTGGACGACCCCGAGCAGCTGCATCTGGCCCGTGGACCGTTGCAGGCGCGTCGGCACTGTCGCCTGTTCGCCCTGCAACGGCAGTGGCTGGAACAACTATTGGAACGGCTGGCCCGCCATGGCCTGACGGCCGAGCGCATTCACGTCGATGCCGACTGCCTGCCGGACAACCAGACACTGGCCCTGCGTTGCCACGACCGCTGGCTGATCGGCGGGGCCTGCCAGCAACGCCTGGCACTCGATGACCAGACCCTCGAAGAGCTGGCCCCGCTGCTGCCCGACAATCTGCAACGCAGCGAGGAAACACCCTGGCCGCTGTTGACCCGGGGCAGCGCGCAGGCCATCGATCTGCGCCAGGGCGCGTTCGCCCTGCGCAGCCCGTCGCGTACACCCTGGCGGTCGTTGCTGGCGATCCTGGCCATCGCCTGCGGCGCTCAAGTGGCACAGGACCTGGGCCACCGCTGGCTGCTGCAACACCAGACCGCCGAGGTGACCGAGGCCAGTCTGGAGCTCTGGCGCCAGCGCTTCCCCGACGAGCCGCGGGTGATCGACCTCGCCCGCCAGGTCCAGGCCCGTGCCCGGCAGGCCGGCCAGCCCCGGCAAAGCCTGGCGCGCCGGCTCGACAACCTGGCCAGCCAATGGACCAACAGCGACGGCGGCGATACGCGGATCCGCCGGCTGGACTACCAACAGGCGCAAGGCTGGACCCTGCAAGTCAACGCGCCGGATTTTTCCACCCTCGAACGCCTGCGCGAAGCCCTCGCGCAGCAGGGCGCGAACGTCCAGGCCGACTCGGCCGTGCTCGCTCCCGACGGGGTCAGCGCCCGCCTGAAAATCACGGACTAAACCATGACCACCCTTTTCAATCGTTACTCGAACCGCTGGCAGCAGCTACCGGCCCGCGATCGCCTGGCCCTGAAGCTGCTCAGCCTGTTTCTGGCCGTGACGCTGTTCTGGACCCTGCTCTGGAATCCGCAGCACCAGGCCTTGCGCGAGGCTGAACAGCAGTTCCAGGAGGCTCTACAGTTGCAAACCGATCTGCTCAAGCTCCCTTCGTCCACCCAGGCCCGCGGCCAACAGGCCAACAGCCGCACCCTGGCCGGCCTGATCACCGCCAGCACGGCCGCGGCCAACCTGAGCATCGAACGCATGGACAGCGAAGAATCCGGACGCCTCAACCTCAACCTGGGCGGTGCGCTGCAAGACCTGCTGACCTGGCTGGACGAGGTGGAAAACCAGGGCGTCAACCTGGTGTCGCTGCAATTGGAGGTCGACCCTCAGGCCCTGGTCCAGGCGCGCCTGACCCTGGAGGCGAACTGATCGCGCCCGCCGCTCAGCGGACGGGCTCCTCATCGACCCGCTCAGTGCCCAGCAGGCGCGGGCCCCAATCCTCGACCGCCGCCTGCTCGACCCGGCGCTCCAGGGTGCGGCGCCAGGAGGGCACCAGCGGCAACTCCAGGCACAGTCGAATCTCCTCCACTGCCACCTCGCGGGAAAACAGCACCGCGCTCAAGCGCGACAGCGGCCACTGCTCGAAGGGGCGCTCGACCTGCTGCAACACGTCCCCGGCGCTTATGCTGCCCGCTTCCAGCACCCGGTAATACCAGCCGGTACGCCCGCTCTGCTGGACCCGCAGCGACATGTCTTTCACGGCAAAGCGGTCATTGAGTTTCCAGCACGGCATGCGTCCCTGGGACACCTCCAGCAACACGCTGCCGACCCGGACACGGTCGCCCAGGCAGACGTTCTGCTCGGTCCAGCCGTGGCTGCTGAAGTTCTCGCCAAAGGCGCCCGGCTGCTCCAGCAACGCGTGCGGCCCCAACTCGGCGGCCCAGGCGGCGTAATGCTCGCGGGGGTAGTGATGAATGGCTTTTTCCGTGCCGCCATGCACCCGCAGGTCGCCCTGCTCGTCGTCCAGCAGGCCCAGCGGACCGACCTGCAGACTGCCGGTGCGCGCGGTCTTGGCGATCGCGCTCATCGATCCCGGGCGGCTGTAGGCCACGGCGCGGCCGGTCAACAGGGCATCGAGGGTTATACGCTCAGGGGTCATTACCTTACTCCATGGTTTCATCGGCGAACTGATGTTCCCGGCAGATCAACTCAATGTCGGCAGGCGCCAGCGGCTCTTCGGTCAGGCCACAGAAAGGCCCGCCCGCGACCTGTTGGTGAAAGCGGCAGGTCTTGCACAGGCCGAAGCTCGGCACATCCTGGGTGCGCTGCACGTTGCGCAGCAGCTCGCCGAGCAAGTGCTCCAGTTCCCTGGCCTGCCCGCCCATGCGTTGCGCGGCGGTCTCGAGGAACGCCGGTGGCATCACTTCCGCCAGCAGGGTCCTGGCTTGCTCGGTCAGCAACAGGTGCACGCTGCGTTTGTCCCGGGCGTCCTGGCTTTTGCTGATCAGGCCCTTGGCTTCCAGCGCCTTGAGCGACTGCGACACCGTGCCTTTGGTCAGGCCCAGGTAATCGGCCACCGCCAGCGGTGTATTGGAATAGCCGTTGCAGCGCGCCAGGTACAGCAGCGCGCTCAACTGGATCGGCTGGATATCCGCCAGCAGCGGGTGCTCGCGGAACCAGACGCGGGTCAGGCTGCTAAGCCTTTCAAGCAAATCGAACAGCACAGGGGCATTTCCCGGATCAATGTCTGCGATAAATAGTATCGAATAAAAACTATATTGACAAAGACCTGAGCCAGTGAAAATCTAAATACAGTATCGATCCGATACTTTTATTGGAGGCTCAGCCCATGACACACGCTCGTTACTACCACGCTGGTTGCCCGGTTTGCGTCGAGACGGAACAGACCCTGCTGGAACTGCTGGACCCGCAAATCAAAGTGGAAATCATCCACCTCGGCCAGGCACCCGCGCGGATCGCCGAGGCCGAAGCCGCCGGGGTCAAATCGGTACCGGCCCTGGTGGTCGCGGACAAGGTCCTGCACCTGAACTTCGGTGCGGCCCTGGCCGACCTCAAGTAGACCCGCTCGCCAGCGCCCTCCTGACGAGGCGCTGGCGCCCTTCTTTTTTCGACGGATGAAACCGCCATGAACGTGAAAGTCTTCGACACCCATGTGCGCACCCGCGCAGGCCATTACCTGCACTTCGACGTGCTGACCGAAACCCACGACGCCGCCCTGGCCCGGCAATATGCCTTTGCCTGGCTGGACAGCCTGGGCGTGCGGGAAAGCGACGTATCGCAGAACGAATGCCGCTTCTGCCACAGCCGGATCGGCGATCCCCAGGTGATGCAAGGCATCGCCCGCCAAGGCTATTTCATCATTCCACTGCAAGGTTTCCAGAGAGCGGGCTTCGAGGCGACCGGCCTGGAGGTGAGCGGATGAACGCCTATAAACCACTGGACTGCGACCTGCACGACTACCTGGAAATCGCCTGCATGCATGGTTACCGGCTGCTGGTGGAACGGGTCGATGGCAGCCAGTTCGAAGCGCTCGGCAAGACCACCCGCACCAGCGCCAATGGCGAAGAATTCTTCTGCCTGGAGGACGCCGAAGGTCCGCTCGAAATACGCCTCGACCAGCTGCTGGCGATTACCCCGCTGGATGCCAAGCGCAGCTTCGGACGCATCCTGCTGGCCGGGCAACACTGCTCGATCTGACTCGACGAGCGCCTTGGCCAAGGGAAAAAAAAGCGCCGACATCGCTGTCGGCGCCCTTTCGTTCACGGCATGCACTCAGGCTTTTGGGGTCCGCGGCAGGAAGATCGCCAGCAGGCCGAACAGCGGCAGGAACGAGCACAGGAAGTACACGTACTCGATGCCGTGGATGTCCGCCAGGTGGCCCAGCAGCGCCGCGCCGATCCCGCCGAAACCGAACATCAGACCGAAGAACACCCCGGCGATCATGCCGACATTGCCCGGCACCAGCTCCTGGGCGTAGACCACGATGGCCGAGAACGCCGACGCCAGGATGAAGCCGATCACCACGCTGAGCACGCTGGTCCAGAACAGGTCGACATGGGGCAGCAGCAGGGTGAACGGTGCCACGCCGAGGATCGAGAACCAGATCACCGCCTTGCGCCCGATCTTGTCGCCGATCGGCCCGCCGAAGAAGGTCCCGGCCGCCACCGCGCCGAGGAAGAGGAACAGGTGCAGCTGCGAGCTGGCCACCGACAGGTCGAACTTCTCGATCAGGTAGAAGGTGAAGTAGCTGGTGAGGCTGGCCATGTAGAAATACTTGGAGAACACCAGCAGCCCCAGCACCACCAGGGCGCTGAGCACCCGCCCCTTGGACAGCCCGTGGGTCGCCGACTGGCCCTGCTTGAGCTTGAACAGCTTGAGGTGGCTGGCGTACCAGCGGCTGATGGCGTAGAGCAGCCCCAGGGCGAACACCGCGAACAGGCCCATCCAGGCCACATTGCCCTGGCCGAAAGGAATGATGATCGCCGCCGCCAGCAGCGGGCCGAAGGCGGTGCCGGCGTTGCCGCCGACCTGGAAGCTCGATTGCGCCAGGCCGTAGCGCCCGCCGGAAGCCAGCCGCGCCACCCGTGAGGCTTCCGGGTGGAAGGTCGAGGAGCCGACGCCGATCAGCCCCGCCGCCAGCAGGATCAAGGCAAAGCTGCCGACCTGGGACATCATCAGAATGCCGATCAGGGTGCAGACCATGCCCACCGGCAGCAGGTACGGCTTGGGATGACGGTCGGTGTAATAACCGACCCAGGGCTGCAGCAGCGAGGCCGTGAGCTGGAAGGTCAGGGTAATCAGGCCGACCTGGGTGAAGGTCAGGCCGTAGCTGGCCTTGAGCATCGGGTAGATCGCCGGCAGCACCGCCTGGATCAGGTCGTTGATCAAATGCGCCAGCGCCACCGCGCCGATGATACGCAGCACCAGAGGGCTGCTTTGAGAGGCCGCGGGAGTCGCCACGGAGGCGGACTGAAGGTTGCTGATAGCCATGAGAGTTTCCGTACAGCAGATGGATGCGCAGTTGCAGGGGTGGCCAATGTGCCATTTTTCGGTGCGCCGCGGCTATCCCCTTAGCTTGCTAACGACTTGAATATTTCGCTTGATGCGCAGCACAACAAGCATCGAAGCCCGCGTTCCGCAACACAGCCGACGCAAACCGGCCAATACGGGGTAGCGACTAAAATGCGGGTCAGGGGTCACGACCGCTGCACGTGCAATCGCAGGATGCACTGGCGGCTACAGGAGGGAATTGGATAAACGGTTGATAGCGTAGATAATTTTTTTATAAAAAGCGCTTGACGCCTTACCGTTCTACGCGAATAATGCGCGCCACTTGGCTACATAGCTCAGTTGGTTAGAGCATAGCATTCATAATGCTGGGGTCCGGGGTTCAAGTCCCTGTGTAGCCACCAAGTACCTGTTTACAGACATCTACGGAAGTCTCTAAACAACCTCAAGAAGCCCGCCTAGTGCGGGCTTTCTTGTTTCTGGCTATCTCTCCCTGTATTCCCCTATACCTTCCCTCCGTGTATCCCGCTGTGTATCCTCGGCAAATAATTGAACCGAGGGGATACAAACCAAAATGAAGCGATCCGAGATAAAGCGCCGTCCGCTTTCCGATACCGCATTGGCCGGCCTGGAGCCCGATGCCAAGGAGTATCGCGAACTCGACGGGAACGGCCTTTATTTCCGTGTGAAGACCGACGGTCAAAAGTCCTGGCAGTTCCGCTACAAGAAGCCCGACGGCAAATGGTCTTGGCTTGGACTTGGCGGTTACCCTGAGGTGAGCGGATCGGTGGCCAGGCAGAAAGCTGCCGAACTCCGCACCGACGCCGCCGATGGGAAAAATCCGATCATCACAAAACAGGTCCGCAAGAAAGCGGACAGAGAGATCGCCGGCGAGACATTCGAGCCGCTGGCGCGGGAATGGTACGCCTCACGCCTCACCAACTGGGACGCAGGCACTGCGAAGCGAATCATTGGTGCCCTGGAGCGTCACGTCTTCCCTGTGTTCGGCAAGCGCCCCTATACAGAAATCACCCCCCTCGAGTGGATGGAGTTTCTGCGCAGCATGGAGCAGCAGGGAATTCTCGAGCAGATGAGCCGTGTGCGCTCGTACTGCCGAGACGCCTACGACTTGGCCAGGGTGACTGGCCGGACAACTCACAACCCGCTTGAAGGCCTGCAAAAGTACCTCCAGTCCGGCAAGGCCGAGAACTACGCCCACGTTTCACCCGATGAACTCCCCGGTTTGATCCGCGCCATCGCAGCCTATCCACACGCCCACGACGTGCGTCTCGGTCTGCGTCTGCTGAGCCTGTTCGCCGTGCGCCCCAGCGAGCTACGCGAAGCACAGTGGTCTGAGTTCGACTTTGCGAAGAAGGTTTGGACGATCCCCGTCGAGCGCAAAGGCCGAAAGAAGGGACTTGAGCACCTGGTGCCGCTTTCGTCGCAAGCGATCGAGGCGCTGGAGGAATTGCGCAAATACACAGGTAGTTACCCGCTTCTATTCCCTGGCCGCAGTGACCACACCAAGCCGCGGAGTGACACCGTGTTTCTGATGGCTCTACGCCGGATGGGATACGAAGGCCGACAAACTGGTCACGGCTTCCGTCATATCGCGTCGACGGTACTCAACGAAAACGGATTCGACGAGAACCACGTCGAGGCCCAGCTATCACACAAAAAGCCTGGCGTTGCTGGCGTCTACAACAAGGCCCAGTACCTGCCGCAGCGAGCGACGATGATGCAATGGTACGCGAACTACCTCGACGGTCTTGCTGGTGGAATAGTGGTGCAAGGCGACTTCGGCAAAAGGGCTTGATGGGGGTCTTCCATTGGCCGTATAGACGCATATAGACTGAGAGCCATCACTGTTCAAATAGACAGTATTCGTATAAACAACCGTTTTGGCCAACCTAGTTCGACGGAGCGAAAAGTGGACTTCCCAACCGCCTGGTTGGCCAATCTATTCAAAAGGGGACGCCTGGGAGGCGACAATGGCCAGAGCCAAGATTCCAGAATGGTTTGATCTATCCAATTACAAATTACCCGAAAGCGCGGATGAGTGGGGGGCTAGCATTGAGCTGCGATCGAGATTCCTTGAAGCGAAAAGCCGCCTATCAATCGACAAGCAGAAAGCTTTTTTTGAGATCTTTGCAAGCAGATCAATAGAAAGCTTCAACCTTGGCGATCGACACACTAACCCCTTCCCCGTTAGGACAATGAATGCTGCTGATATGGCCGTTATCTCAGCGTCTTGGTCAGTTGATCAAGGATGGCAAGAGCTATATCAGAAAGTTTGCTCAGTAGTTGGACAGCCAGGACACTGGGAACTTCTTGACGAAATAATAGCGATATATCAAAAAGAAGAATCGTTAAAAAATGACGCTATAGGAAAAGTAGGCTGGCTGGCTCCGGAGTTCTGCCATGGAATCCCCATAACCGTTGATTTGGATAGCGACGACGAGACCTTAAAGCTTTCATTTAGTATATGGCTCGCTGGTGCAAGAGATGAGATCAATAATAGATTTAAGCGTTCATTTAATGATGAGGACTTTCAGAAGTGGCACAAATTCAAGATATTGGCTGCTTTCGATCTTTACCAATGGGCCGAAATCAATAACGTCCGACTCACTAACACTCAGATAGCCAACGCCTTATTTCCACCAGACTCAGTATCCATGGAGGATCGTGACATTGACATGGGCGAGCGACTCAGAAAGGTCGTGAAACCTCTCATGGAGCAGACGATTACCGGTTCCACGGTACGCTTAATCACCGCAACAGTCCGACTGGAAAAGTATCTAGGGCAAATCGTAGCCGAGGATCAGGAAAGGAGGTCGATTAAAAAGCTGGAATCAGACACAGTAAAAATCATTCCGGAACAGGAAAGAAACGCCTGAGCGCCGGATTAAAATCCCGGCACTTCGATGCCGGGAGAGTTACCTATGATGGCTGGCCCGGAATGTAAAACACACTCTACGATGACTTCAGTTAATCGTCTGAACAACTTTAAATCTATCCCCGGCGACACACCAATCTATATCAGTCGGGATAAAGACCATGAGTACCATCCAAGCTAATACACACCCAGAAACTGCGACAAACCATCACTTTGACCCTTCCACTGTCATCATCCGCATTAGCGAACTGTCCGCGATCACAGGCTATGCGCGTCCGACAATCTACAAACGCCTCAAAGACGATCCGACCTTCCCACGCCCCGTACCGTTGAGCGATAGCAAATCGCGCGGGGCACCTGTCGGCTGGATTTTGGCTGAGGCACAAGCCTGGGTGCGCCAGCGCATCGCTCTGCGCGAGGTGACCGCCTAATGAACAAAAAAAAGGTCGACCAACAGGCCAGCCACAAAAATACTCACGTCGAGAATACCAGCGGAACAGCTCAACGCGCTCGCCTTTTGGAGCGCTTGCAAGCAGGCCCGATTGATACCTTCACCGCCATCCGCGAGTTGAACATCGTTCGCCCGGGGGCCCGCATCAACGAGCTGCGCGACATGGGCCACAGGATCATGACGGAGCGTCTCACGCTGACCGACGATCAAGGTCGTACCCATCGCGGCATGGCGCTCTACTACCTCAGCACCAATCCACCGGCAGGGGTGACGCCATGAAGGCTCGCATCGTTCCCTTCGACTATCAGGGCCAGACTGTCACCTTCAACGCTGACGGCTGGATCAACGCCACCGTTGCAGCAGCCCGCTTCGGCAAGGTTCCCAATGATTGGCTGCGCCTTGGCTCCACCGAGGAGTACATCAAGAAGCTCGCCAGCAGGATGGCCGAGAGTAATACGGGAAAATCCCGCATTACTCTTGTGACAACCCGTCGGGGCAACACTGCCAACAGCGGCACCTGGCTCCACCCAAAACTCGCAGTGAAGTTCGCTCGCTGGCTCTCTGTAGACTTTGAAATCTGGTGCGATGAGCAGATCGACGTGCTGGTGCGTGGTGACCAAGCCAATTGGCAGCAAGCCCGCCAGCAATCTGCCGTCGGCTATCGCGGCCTGTGTGACGCTCTGGCAATCGCTTACGAGGAGAACGGCAAGACTCCCCAACGCCACCACTTCATCAACGAAGCCAAGTTGATCAACCAGGTAATCACCGGCCAATTTGCTGGACGTAATCGCGACGAACTCACCGCACATGAGCTGCTGCTGGTGACGCTGATCGAGATCCGCGACGTGTTGCTGATCGGCCAGGGAAAAGACTTCGCAGCCCGTAAAGCATCTCTCCTGCGCTACGTCCAAAGCCTGACCGCCAAGCACCTTCGGAGTGATGCCGCATGAACACCACATTCATGATCGGCGATGAAAGGTCGATAACTTTTCTTGCCAGCAATCATGCTCGCCGGTATGGTTTACCCGTCGCTGCAAATTCAGCGATCGGGTTTGGTCGCCCGGTAAGCAAAAGGCGCAACAGCGCCCCCATTTCGATTGCAGGCGCTTTTTTTGCGCTCGCAGTTTCGTTTTATGGCGGCTGTGTGCGGGAGGCCTTCGGGCCTGCTGGGTTCCTTTTGCCCCAGTCGACCAACCCGCGCACAGCTGCCACCCAAATTCGCTTGGTCGCGAACGGTGGTAGCTCCCCAGCAAAAGGAGCTACACCCATGAAACACGCCCTCATTCCGTCCGCAATTCGCGCCTTTGTTCACCGCCGCATGGCCCTGAGCGCTCTCCGCGCAAACTCGTCCCTCTCCGTTCGTCTCGCCCGCTATAACGCCCACATGAGCATCGTTCGCAGTCTGGAAGCGCAAGGGGGTATGCAATGAATCTGCAGACATTGCCTGCCATAGCAACCATCGAGGGCGAGGTGCTGCGTGAAGCAGTTCTGGATGCCAACGAAATGTGCTCAATGAACTTCGCCAGGGAAGAATGCGCGGAGCTGGAGAAAATCCTGCTGACGTTCGTGATACCCGCCATGGGTGGCTACAACAATGAATTGGCTTGTGATATCGCACGGCACCTTGAGCAAATCCGCACCTTCAGCGGAAATTTCTGCTGGCGGCATCGTCACCTGGGCGCCTCCTATGGCGTGGTTGGTAAGCGGAGTGGAATAGACAACGGGGGTGCGCAATGAGTCAGACCACTGCCAGCATCACCGACGATGCTCTCGACCTGCTCCGCGCCACTCACGAACGCATCAATCACATGCGCGTGCTGTTCAACTCCATCATCAAGGATATGAAGCACGGCAAGTCTCGCGACATTGAGGAGCTGGCCAACCTCGGCAGTTTCTTGGGTTACGACTGGGCGAACTACGTCGACTGTGAAGTCGAGAAGATGCAGAAAGCGCTGGACGCTGCGGAGGTGGCTAAATGAATGCCATCCAAACGCGGGACGATCTGAGCTTCACCAGACGCGACTCCGAAGGCCGTTTGGTTAACTGGCCTCGGAACAATCCGGGTGTGGCTTCTGACTGGAAGAAGGGTATCGGTCTCTTCGAGTGCGAGGTTTACGAGCTCGCCGCCCACGATGAAACCGAAGCATTTCACGCTATCGAGTTCGCGATCACCGGCATGGGTGGTCACTATACAAGTCTGGAGATCGGCTTTGCAGAGTCGGTAGCGCGGGCAGCAGTCCTGGGCTTGCGTGCGATGCGCGACGGCACAGCACGGTTCGAACCAACAGCCTCCGAAGAGACTTAAACCATGAAAATTCAAAACGGCGCATCAGCGTCGACGGGATCGGCTTGCCCGAAAAAAGCCATCGAGCTGTTTTACGTCATCCACCCGAAGATGCCCAGGGCGTTGCTGGGACCGTTTTTGACCGAGGCCGACGCCGAGTGTGGGCGCGTAGTTATGCGTAGTGCTGGCGCTCAGGTGACGGCCTGCCTGGTTGACGCAATCGACGACATTACCCACTGGCACGGCGTGAACAACGGCCAGGTCTGCCGGGCCTTTGCTGGTGCTGATCGCCGGGAGGTCGCCATGGGTAACATGACTCCGCTCAAGCGCAAAGGTAGCGGCGGTCCGCCCAGCACAGGCTCGCACATCGACAGCGCCAGCTATGCGCTGCTGGTGGAAACCCTGATTGGCTTCCTGGAGCTGCGCATCTCGGAAGGCGACCAAGGCCGTCACTGCGATGAACTGGAGCGACTCACGCTGCAACTGGAGAGTCTGGCCAAGCGGTTTACCCCGCCGAAGGGGGCCGCATGACTGACGCAACGATCCTATTCCGTGATGCGCTCCAGGCCGTCTACGGGCCGCTCGATTGGCTTCCCCTGCCCGACGGTACCATTCACCGGTTCCGCGTCCCGGACGACAAGCCGGGCACCCTCAACGGCTGGTACGTGCTGTACCTGGACGGCATCGCCTCTGGCGCGTTCGGCAGTTGGAAAGCTGGCGGCGCCAGCACCTGGTGTAGTCGTGAGCCGGTGGACGCCCAGGAAGCGGCGCAGGTCCGTGAACGAGTGGACCAGGCCCGGCGCCAGCGTGAGGCCGAGCAGCACCAGCGCCAGCAGCAGGCCGCGGAGTTGGCCAACCGCTGGTGGCGGAATGCGCGCCGCGCCTCGCCAGACCATCCATACCTCGCCGCCAAAGCGGTTCGCTCCTACAGCCTGCGCCAGCGCGGCGCTGATCTGCTGATCCCGCTGTACCTGGATGGGCACTTGGTCAACCTGCAACGAATTGCCCCGGACGGCGCCAAGCGCTTCTTGCCCGGTGGTCGCGTGAAGGGCACCTATTCGCCGCTGGGCATCATCGAGCCAGGTACCCCGCTCTGCATCTGTGAGGGGTGGGCGACGGCTGCCAGCCTCCACCAGCACGGCGGCTACGTCGTCGCCGCTGCCATGAACGCGGGCAACCTGATCCCGGCGGCGATGGGCCTGCGCTCCCGCTACCCGGGGCAGGCAATCGTGATCGCCGGCGACGACGATCGACTCACCGACGGTAACCCCGGACGCAAAGCGGCGAATGCCGCGGCAGCGGCCGTGGGTGGCCAAGTGGCCTTTCCGGAATGGCCAGAGGGCGCCCCTGACGACCTCACCGACTTCAACGACCTCGCCAACTGGAAGCTCGCCCATGTCCAAGCCTGACACCAACGTGATCAACCTTCGACCTGATGTGGCCACCATTGCGCCTGATCGTCCCTGCTGGGCCGTGTACGAGCACTGGGTAACCAACGAGAAAGGTCGCAAGCTGCGCCCGGGCGTTTACTGGCACAGCTTCAAGCGTGCCGCCGCCGACCAGGACGACGCCGATGGCGATATCGGCGACCGGCCTATCACCGATGAGTGGATTGCCAGCCCCGTGACTGTCGTCGCCCGCACCACCAACAGCGACGACGGCAGCGAAGGGCGTTTGCTGCGCCTGGTGACCGAGAGCGGGATCAAGGAATGGATCATCGCCATGGAGGTGTTCGGCGGCAGTGGTGAAGACGCCCGGCGTGCACTGTTCGGCATGGGCGTCATCATCGCCCTCAAGAAACGCGGCACGTTCATGGAGTACTTGCTCGACCAGCGCCCCGCCGAGGTGCTTGCCACCACCAGCCGGCCGGGTTGGCACGAGTCGGGGGCGTTTGTGCTGCCCGGGCGAACGATCGGCAGCGACAAGGTACGGTATCAGGCCAGCAACAAGGCCCAGGTGCTTTTCAGTCGCCGCGGCGAGTTGGCGCTATGGCAAACAGAAGTGGCCGCGAAGTGCTCCGGCAACCCGGTACTGACGCTGGCAATCGGCTGTTCGCTGGCTGGGCCGCTGCTAAGCCTGGTCGGTGTGTTGGGCGGTGGTGTTCACCTGGTGGGCGACAGCTCGAGCGGCAAGTCGCTGGCGCAGTTGATCGGCTCGTCGGTGTGGGGTGACCCGGGGGTGTTCGCCGCCAGTTGGGACATGACCAAGGGCGGCCTGGAGATCGAGGCGTCGAGCCGTAACGACACCATCTTGCCCCTGGACGAGATCAAGCGCGCCGACCCCAAGCGCGTCCAGGAAATGGCCTACTCACTCGCCAACGGCCAGGGCAAAGGCACCATGACCCGGGAGCGTGAAGGTCGCGCCAAATTGAGCTGGCGCTTGCTGACACTCTCCAGCGGCGAGCGCTCCCTCTCCGAACACGCCGCCATATCCGGCAATGCTGCTCACGCTGGCGCCGAGTTGCGCATGGTCGACGTGAACGCCGGCACCCGCACGCATCGGGCCTTTGATGAGTTGCACGGCCTGGAGGGCGCAGACTTTCACCGCCAGCTCACCGTGGCGGTCGGCGCCCACCATGGCCACCTCGGACCAGCGTTCGTCGAGAAGCTGCTCGCCAGCGACGACCAGGCCGGGCTGCTCGAAGACTTTGCCGGTGTGCGCGCCACCTTCGTCGAAGACAACGCCCAGGCCGGCCGAGTGGCTGACCGTTTCGCGGTGATCGCGCTGGCGGGCGAGATGGCCACCGCCTACGGGCTGCTGCCCTGGGAGCCGGGCACCGCCCTCGCCGACTGCCGTTTGCTGTATGGCGAATGGCTCAGCCGGGTCGGTAGCGGCAATGCCGAAGATCGCCAGATCCTGGCCGGCATCCTCGATTTTATCGATCGCCACGGCAGCAGCCGCTTTTCCGATGTCGACGACACGACACCCGACACCAAGGTATTCAACCGGGCCGGCTATTGGGAGCTCGTGGGCAACAACCGTCTGTATCTGTTCAACAAGCCAGCTCTGATCGAGGCCGCCCATGGCTACGGCCTGTCTCGCATCATCAAGGCGCTGGAGGGTGCAAACGTTCTCGCCCGCCGCGACAGCGAACGCAAAACCAAAAACTACCGTCTCCCGGGCGGTGGCCAGGCTCGCCTGTACGTGGTCGATCCAGAGGTAATAGATCGCGAAGGGGGTGGCGCATGAACGGTCCCCAAACACCACTTGCCCGGATTGCCCGAGTTCACAGGAACCTAGAATCACTGGCAACAGTGGCAACACCGGCAACGGCCTTGTGGGGCGAGGCTTACAGCCGTTGCCGGCCTATAAAAAAAGTGGCAACAACTGGCAACACACACCTCATTTTCAACATAAGTAAGCGGTTCAATCCATCCGTTTGGTTATCACTGTTGCCGGTAAAAAACCGGTGGCAACGAAATGGCAGCATCGGCAACGCCTGGAGGCCACGGTTTACGGGGCTGTTGCCATTGTTGCCGCTGTTGCCGGTGTTTTTGAAATCACAGGAACATTGGATTACGAACAATCGGGGCGAGGTGACGCTGTGAGCCTCCTTTCCGGCCTGCTCAATCACATGCCGCCAGCCGTTACCGGTACCGACTCGCCAAAAGTGGATAGTCGGCCTCAACCTCGCTCGAACCTAGTGCTGGCCAACCGCATCGAGCGCACTCCCCGGTTCGTCACCAGCCCACACGCAAGCGCCGCCACTGCCACACCTGAGTGGCGACTGGCCCGTGACCAATACCTCAACCACATCATGGCTTGTCGGGGCTGCTACGCGCCCACCGGCCGCCATTGCACGGTTGGCGCTCACCTGCGTGCCAGCTACGACAACACATCTATGGAGGCTCACCCATGAGCACCAGCATCGTCATTGCCCTGGTGGACATTGCCAAAAAACCAGGCGCCAGCATGAGCACCAGCTTGATCACCACTCGGCGGATCTGCCGCATCTTCGGGGCGCGGCTTGATTCGATCCGCATTGAGCGCCGGGCCATGCGCCGCAAGGCCAGCAAACTGCGCCAGTACCTGCCATTCACCGCCAGCGCCATCACTGAGATTGAGCAGGCAGCCGCCGACCACCGCGGGTCGGAGTGGCAAGACCTGCGCACAGTGCTCTCCGGTTTCGGTCGCTCTCTGGTGCTGGACACCGAGGGCCTGGCCGAAGGGCTTGGATTCGATCGGCTGTGCGACCTGCTGGCAATCAATACCGTGGAGCGGGAGACGGCACGTAAGGATGGCTTGGCCAGCCTCGCCGATCTGGTGTTCGCCTATGCACTCGAGGAAAGCGCCACTCGCCGCGGGCAGGACTGGAACGACGCGCCATTGTTCAACGCCTGCCAGCTCGCGATGGCGAACTTCATCAAGGAATGCCCGGAGCACCTACTGCCCGATCCTTTCGCGCCCGGCGGGCCGTTCGGCCCGAAGCTGCCACCAGACCTGCGCCTCGTCAGCAAATAACCCTTTCGGTACGCGACACGTTTTGGTCACTCGCAAAACGTGTCGCGACACATAGAGCAACACCACCGGGCATCAGCCCAACAATCGCGCCAAGGCGCCGAAGGAGGCAACACATGTCACATCACATACGCTTCGCCGAAGCGTGTAAGGCCACGGACTTCACCACTGACCCCGGCACGATCGGAGGGTATGTCGTGTGGACCGTTCAACACGTTCGGGATGGTGAAAGGGTCGAGATCGAGGGGCCTTTCTTCACCGAGGAAGAGGCCAGAGTCTCCGCCGAACTGATGCGCATCGAGTACCGCGGAGCCCGGGCTTATCAATCGACTCACTGTTCAGCCTGGAATCCCGACGTGAAACGCGAGATCGCGATTCGAAACGACGCGATGGCCGCTCGAATGATGCTAGCCATGCAGATCGGCGCCGCAGTACCAACCCACACCACCAACGCTAAATAAGAGGAAAAGGCCATGACCGCATTAGCAATTGAGTACACCCCACGAACCAAAATCACCTTGTGCGGATCGCTCGGTAAGAAGTTCGGAAAAGAGCACACCTTTCTTCTCGATCGCGGGGATACCCGGGAAGCGATGAGGGCTATCGACGTGAACCACCCAGGATTCTTTCAGGAGTTGGCCAGCGCCAAGACCAGGGGTCTCGAGTTCGCAGTGTTCCGAAATGGAAAGAATGTCGGAGAGGAAGAATTTGAGCTGGGTGGTTGTCGCGAGATCAAGATTGTTCCGGTGATCTGTGGGAGCAAGCGTGCTGGATCTCTGCAAACGGTCATAGGGGCCGTGCTTGTGATGGCAGGGGCGGTGGTTACCGCGCTTGGCGGCGGTGCTGTTGGTGTGCCCATGATGAAAATGGGGGCGGTGGTGGGCGTTGGTGGCGTAATCCAAATGCTCAGCCCCCAGGTCTCTGGTCTTAAGCAGAGTGCATCACCCGAAAATGCACCAAGTTACGCATTTGGATCGGCGCGAAACACCACTGCCAGCGGGAACCCGGTACCAATCTGCATCGGCTACCGTCGATGGGGTGGTGCGATCATCAGCGCCGGGATCTACGCCGAAGACCAAATGTAGCTTGCACATACTCGACTCAATGGGGTGGCCTTCAGCAAGCGACCCCAACTTGTTGAGGGGGGTGATACATTCCTCATTTTATGGAGAGAGCCGCAATGCAAAGGATAATTGCCCCGTGCTTGTTAGGTGCCCTGTTGGTGGGTTGCTCGACCTCTGCAGTACCTACCGATAAAGCAAGACAAGTAGGCCCGGACAAGGTGTATTCGTTCCAGATCACCCCTGCTACGCCCTACGGAACGCTTACCGTGGTGCGAGACTCCGGGTTCATCAGTTCGGGTTGCGACATGGGTATTTATGTCGACGGCAAACTGGTGGCCAAGCTATCAACGAAAGAAAAGGCCACATTCAAAATTCCGGCCGGTGAGGTCGTCCTTGGGGCGGGGGTAATCGGCAGCGGGCTTTGTGGCACGGCCGCGGATCGGCGAGAGCGGGAAGTATCTTTGAACGCTGGGCAAAACAAGAAATACCGCGTGTTCATCAGCAGCGAGGCCGATGTCGACATTTTGCCAAGTACCCTTTGAGGTCGCGTACCAGAGAGTTTTTGGCGTTGCCTTGAGATAGGCGATATGGCGCAACTGAAACCATATCGTCTCTCACTGGTGGTCTTGCCGGAGCGTTGGAACCAGACCGGTAACCACCAAAAGTAACCACCTTACCGGGTTACCATCCATCAAAGGGATCTCCGTCACGGAGTCGCCTGGCGCCCACCAATCTTGATAATTATTAACAGGCTGATTGGCTGGCCAATGTCAGGCTGCTGAAGCTGGCCAGATCGCCCGGCATCCCTTGCATGCCGGGCCTGCCCACTCTGGACACCGAACCGAGGAAAACAATCAGCTACCATCCGTACTTCCAAGCCACGAAGACGAGCGCATGACTGTACGAATTCACTTCTACGCCAAAGCTTTTGAGAAAGCAGCATATCGAGACGATTTCCTCGATGGAAAGCTCTACATGAACACATTGGGATATTTCAAAGCTTACGAGGAGCAAGAAGAGGCAAACGTGGGCGATAGGTTTGAAGCCGTGGCGTCTCATTTCCAACCTGATCAAGTCAGGCTCATTATAAATGAGATGGAAATTCCCGCGTCGGCAATGGCCGGTCCAATGATCGTCCAATATAAACATCACGACGATCTCAATCTCTGCTGTTTGTTCTGCATCCACGATGGTCTGTTTCCACCAATCACCAAAGATAATTTTCAAGCGTTCGTAGCCAGCCAAAGATTGAATGAAGACGTCGAAAAACTGGGAAGTCATTCCGTATTGATTGTGAATGCACGGGCTTTTCAAGAGCGGGTGATAGCAGCTATCAAACGAGAAAACTTTGATGCAACCGCTGGTCTGGTCAGCTACTACGATGCTGCGACGTTCAATGGCAACTTTGCTGACGAAAAAATCCCCTTCAATAAACGAGATAGCTACCAGCACCAGCGTGAATATCGTATTGCTCTGGATCGACCCGATGCGGATGGAGGCCCGTTCACGCTCGAGGTTGGCTCTCTCCGTGATATTTGCGCAATCTGCCCGACGAGCGAAATCAACCCACTGGTGGAGGATTGCCTCCAGCAGCTGTATCGCCAGGGAGTATTTGACTAGATAAAACGGATACCGCTGTCAGTGGTTACCATGCGCGGTGACCACCACCGGTGACCGCTTCGCCCCTTGGTCACTGGCGCATCAGATCGCCTTGCCGAGACACCCCATGGAGGTTAGCGCCAAGTTCCGGCCGGCGTGTTTCGCGCAGTCTCTCACGCACTTCCGTCGCGCACTTGGTCAATGCGCGAAGCCCTCCCCCGGCAAGGTTTCACGCACCCTTCACGCAGTGTCTTCACGCACCTGGAGTGCGCGAACGTTCTGTGGGAGCGAGCTGTGTGCCGATGGTACGCAGCCAGGTACGCACCTTCCTACGCGATGCTGGCGCGAACCTGGCTGACGGTTACCGGCGCGGCTATCAGAACGAGCGGTTACCAAACGCGAGGTTTCCACGGTGGTTTCCATAAAAAATAGGTGTTTTCTCTGGAAACCTAGTTAACTTCGAAATAAATCTAATGAGTCGGCACAACGAGGCTTCCAATCCATACGCGACCCGCTCTCATGCAATTCGCGATTTCCGCAGTCCAGTTGAATGGTTATGTCGATTCTTTATGGTGCTTTGCGTGCGCGGGCGTTCATGGAGTGCTATAGCTAACGCAAACAGGATGACCTTTGCGGGCCTTTCACGGTTGCTCATGCCATTTACTAGGTATATCGATACCGTTGGGCGGAACCTGTGGGATGGCCTCTTGACTAACATATAGGCCGGCTGATAATTCGCGACCATTTGCACGCAGGACCATCCCAGGGACTGGGGAAGAGAGGTAACACGTGATTTTCAGTGAACAGAAAGTAGCGCAGATCGCAGCTTTCTTCTTGGCCCGCGCCGAAGGTTCGCTGCCCAATCTGAAGCTCATCAAGCTGATGTACTTAGCTGATCGAGAGTCGATGAACAGGTTTGACGTCCCAATGTCAGAGGATCGAGCAGTTTCGATGACTCATGGCCCCGTTTTGTCTGCGACCTTGGACTTGATTAAAGGTAAACGGAAATCGAAGGAATGGAGCTCCTGGATCTCGCCACCCTCTGATCATGAAGTGAAGCTGTCCAAAGAGTTGAAAAATTTTGATGACCTTGATGAGTTGAGTCGTTCCGATTTTTCGGTACTTGACGCCATCTGGCATCAATTTGGGCACATGAACAAATACCAGCTTCGGGACTACACTCATAAGCACATCCCCGAATGGCGCGACCCGCACGGCACCTCGGTAGATATTGATCCGAAATCTACCTTCATAGCCCTCGGCGTTGGTGAGGATCTTGCTGAAAGCAAAGCGCAGGATCTCCGTGAGCGGCGGGCCCTTGCTAGGAAAATATCTGAGTTCATTTGATGCCAGGGACAATACTTCAGAAAGGAACTTTGTTGATCCCTACTGGCGGCTCTGATCATTTACACATAGTGATCAACGACCCAGTTTATTGTCCGTTTCAGGGTGATAACGTTGTATTGCTCGTGAACATCTCTTCCGTCTATCCGGGCAAATACGCAGACACGACATGCATACTTTCGCCGGGCTCACACCGATTCGTTAAACATGACAGCTGGGTCGTTTACCGTGAAGCGGTGATAAAAAGAGTGGACGCCCTCGAGACCGGCGTAGCGCAAAACCAGATCAGAACTCACGATCCGTTCCTCACTGACGAGTACCTACGGATTCGAGGAGGTTTTGACACTTCCCCCGACGTCAAAATAAAGATTGCTCGATTTCTGAAGCAACACAGCCTATAGCGCCTACGTTCTCCCCTCCTCCTGTCCCTTCAGGAAAACTATTCGTCACAGCGCCACGCTTTAACGGAATGTGAGACAGGCATGAGACGGAACCCATATAGCGTGGGCGTCTGAGGTCCGTTACATGCGGCGGCCGTCAAAGAAACGGGCTTGGCTGTCTCATACCCCCGACAGACCCCAGACGAGTTCTGGACAGGCTCTGGACGGTCGCCGCAATGGCAGCTTGAACTACTCCAGCTGAGAGCCACAGCCAGCGTGGACGGAAGCAGGTCGGGCAGCAAACCGGATAGCCACCACGTCCAGAAACCGGGAGGGACCGCAACGGTCACTTGCGGGACCAATGGCCCGCGGCCGCCCCAGGCAAACGAGGCCATAATCCTTGACCACCCTTGACGGAACCTTGACGAAATTTTTGACAGATATTGACGGATTGGTCATTCGCCACCAGTAGCTGGAACGCTGAAAGCCACGCAGGACAACACTTTGCGGGCTTCCCGCAGCCTGGCCGGCGCCAGCCTCGTCAAGAATTCAAGAGGTAGTCGTCAAGGTAACTGCCCGACCAGTATCCAGACCCGCGCTGGCGGGATGCTGTGGTGAAATACCGGACCAGACAAATGCTTAGCGCACCAGGCAATACTAGACAGGCCCTAGACGGATTTCCGACTACAGAACGCGGGCAAGTTACCCATAACCCAAGCAATGCGCTGGTTCCAGCGTTGAAGGTGGCGTGCTGGAGCTTGATGCTCGTCAAGAATTTATTGGGAAGCCCCGGACCTGACAGCAGGCAAAAGCACGGCATAACAAATCGACTGACCTTGCACTTTTTGTGCGGATAGCTATGACTTAGAAGGCTCTACTTCAGTACTCATCCAACTACTGATCAGGGAAGGATGAATACCTTCAAAACTAGACGGTTGTGAGTGGATAAGCCCATCACGAACCAAGTGAATCAATGGGTACTTCACGTCTCGGGGGTGAGCGTCGCCGCGATTTACATCAATACGGAGCCGTAAAAGAGGCCATAACATGCAGACATAGCTGATTGGAGGATCAATCTCATCACCTGCGGACAAGGTGCCTGAAATGATGCCTCTCAGCATGCCTGCCTCATCGAATACAGGCCCTCCGCTCATTCCACCGTCAAAACGCGCCGCAACGCGGAAGCATGGAAAGGTAAAATTACCACTGGGTTGACCGGCAGGTAGTATTTCCTCGACCACACCAGTGGACGTTGTAGGCTTATCGTCAAGATCGAGATGGTAACCACCATCCGCATTCGGGGTCGTTCGTGGCACAGAGCTGTGGTACCCAAAAGCAGCTATTGGAGTGCCCACAGAAGGTGTCGTGAAATGCACTGGAGTGGTTCGCCAGGCAATCGGCTTTGTTGGGTCACTACTCCCGTGTAGTCCAAGATGTAAAAGCGCTAGGTCCGAGTCAGGGCAACGCCAAGCCGTAAAGACGTTCCATACTACGTATTCCGGCCCAGGGGTTATTTGATAAAGCCGTATCGCGTAATCGGAAACCACCTGCTTACTACCCTCCGATTGACCGCTCCCAAATCTAGTGGTGATATCGTCCAAAACGTGTCCGGCAGTAACTGCTAAATGGCCCGCTATGATCACGGCTGTGCCGATGACATGAGTCTCTCCTCCTGCAAACTCAACAAGTACCCGCAAGGCGATCTCGGATGCGGGAGTATCAGCAGGCTGCGGAACAAATGTCGGAGTATGCGGGATGGCCATTAGTCGTTTTCCTTGCGTGCTTTGAACCGCTTCAAATTTGCGCTCAAAGTTTGGAGGATAGATGAGTTGATGAGAGGCGCGCCGAAAAACCTGCCTGAATCTGGTTCACAACAACTGACCTAACGAAATGGGAGGTCAGCTCATCCTGACGACTGCTATTTGCCTCAATCGATGATTTGCGCCCTCCATGACAGAGCATCGAATGGCGTGGTTGTGAAAACACCCGTGAATGACCACTACCCTGATCCGGGGTGGTGCTGGCGCGGGTGAATGGCAAGAACGCCTCTGTGTGGTGGAACCGCCACACGGCGCCAACACCATTGCCGCAAAGTGTGGCGATGACTCCTCAAAAGTGAGGGGCGAGATAATCGGGCCACTTTTGGACCGATCCATCAAAGGAGTGGTGGTGATGACCACACCTTTGCACCGGCGACGGGATTATCACGATGACGTTTACCGTTCGTCGGGGATGGAGCAACGAACCTCAGCGGCTTTTTCAGCCAGCGGGAAACGGGCCAAAAACACCCCAGCAGACAGCACCCTGTATCCCCATGTGTATCCCCTAAAAAACACGAATACAAAATAATCAATAAAATTAGTATATTACATGCCCAGTTCAAATGTCTGTGTACCACCAAGTACCTCAACAAAGCCCGCCTTGTGCGGGCTTTGTTGTTTCTGGCTATCTCTCCTCGTATCCCCCCTCTACCTCGCCTTCCCTCCGCCCTCTTGCCCCATGAGCGCACGAAGCATTCTCTGCGACTGCCTGGGCCAGACTATTGCCTTCAATGCCGACGGCTGGATCAATGCCCCTGTCGCCGCCGCTCGCTTCGACAAAGCCCCCAACGAATGGCTTGACCTCGATTCCACCGAAGCCCCTACCAGATCTTGCAGGTGCCAAGCCTGTGCAAGTCCTCTATAAAACTGCACTCCATCCCTAAGGAACCCCAGCAATGCACATGGAAGAGCACACACTGAGCGAAATGGACGATGAGCTGAAACTCATGCTCGGCCGCTTTCGGCACGAACAATTCGTCGAGAAACTCGGATGGCGGCTGCCCGCCCATCCGAGCCAGGCAGGTTGTGAATGGGATCAATACGACACCGAACACGCCCGCTACCTCCTGGCGTTCAATGCAGACCGCGCCATCGTTGGCTGCGCCCGGCTGATTCCCACCACGCTCCCCAACCTGCTTGAAGGGGTGTTCAGCCATGCCTGCGCCGAGGCGCCGCCCAAGCATGCAGCCATCTGGGAAATGACTCGCTTCACCACCTGCGAACCGCAATTGGCGATGCCGTTGTTCTGGAGAAGCCTCAAGACGGCCGCCCTGGCGGGCGCAGAGGCCATCGTCGGGATCGTCAACAGCACCATGGAGCGCTATTACAAAATCAACGGCGTCCACTACGAACGGCTGGGCCCGGTCACGGTGCACCAGAATGAGAAAATCCTCGCCATCAAACTCTCGGCCCACCGCGAGCACCATCGCAGCGCGGTCGCACCGTCAGCCTTCATGTCCGACACATTATTGAAAGAGACAGCTTGATACGGGCCGAGTCGTCCTTTTTGAATGCCCCTCAGATATAGCCCATCGCGACTGCGTAAGACACTGCCTGCACGCGGTTACTGGCGCCGATTTTGCGCTGGATGTTGCGGTGATGGTAATTCACGGTATCGGTGCACACCCCCATGATCACGCCGATTTCCTCCGAGGTTTTGCCGTCGGCCGTCCAGCGCAGCACATCACATTCCCTCCCACTGAACGCCACGCCCGTATTGAAGACACGCACGTCGCTCTCCAGCTCGGAAATTTTCTCGTGGGCCGCGGCGGCAAAGGCTCTGGTCACCGGCTTCAAGGCTTCAAATTCCTGAAGGCTGATGGGGTTGTTCTTGCGCGCCAGGCTTAACACCCCGACCCTCCCCTGGGCGTTGAACGAGGGTTGTGCCAGGCCGTGGCATAAATGTGAATCCTTGGCTTCAGACCACAGGTCCGCGCATCCCCGGAACAACTCATTGCTCCATAGAATGGGGGCCGACGAGACTTTGCTGTGCTTCACCGTGGGATCGATCACCGCGTAGTTAGCCGCCTGATATCGCTGCACCCAGTCCTCGGGGTAATTGCCGTACATATAAGTCCTGGGCCGCATGAACGGGGTCACGCTGCACATGCCGTAGGCAAAAAAATCAAACCGTAGTTCGCGCAAGGCCCTCAACGCGACAGCCGTAAACTCCTGCATATCCATGGTTCGCGCAAAGATACTATAAAAGTACGCATCCCATCCCAACTGCTGCCCTAATTCCATTTTGAGCACCACTAAAGTTGAAAACAGGCCGTTAGACTAGACCAACCTGAATCTCTGTCAACAAGCAAAATCACATCGTCATAGAAGGCTTTGCGCTAGCACTAGATTCATTGCGCCTAATCCTACCAACTACTTAGAACATTGCATCCCGGCGATGTTAGTAAGCCATTACCACCTTTCAGCCGACGAATGAACCTGCCTCTTCACAATAATGCAACAGTTCATTCGGTGGGCTGCAGCCAACCCGTTCATACGCTAATCACTACAAGATCTGGTAGTTCCACCCCCAAGAAACGCAGGTGTATAAACAACACCCGCTCAGCACCGCCACGCAGGAACATAGTTAAACACTGTAAATATTCACCCACGTCAATTAACTAAATATTTACTTTCAACATTATCACCCCCAACTAAGGAGGATGCTGCCCATGCCTGCTTCGCTTTCCCCTAGCGGCTTTAATGATCATCTTGAACTTCGCCAGAAAAATCGCGCCACCGTCGAACAGTACATGCGCACTAACGGCAAAGATCGCCTGCGCCGGCATGAACTGTTCACTCAGGATGGCAGTGGCGGTTCCTGGAACACCGAAACCGGTAAACCCCTCGTGTTCCAGGGCCACGCGAAGCTGGCCGCCCTCGGCGCATGGTTGGAGAAGTGCTTTCCAGACTGGCAATGGCACAACGTCCGGGTGTTTGAAACCGATAACCCCAACCACTTCTGGGTGGAGAGCGACGGTCGCGGCAAGACTCTGGTTCCCGGTTATCCCGAAGGTTATTGCGAAAACCATTACATCCATTCTTTCGAACTGGATGACGGCAAGATCACGCAGAGCCGTGAATTCATGAACCCCTTCGAACAACTTCGCGCCTTGGGTATCCCCGTTCCAAGAATCAAGCGTGAAGGTATCCCCGCCTCATAAGCCCCCCCTAATTCATTGGAGATTGAGCATGCCTAACAGTGCAACGCAACAACTAACCGCTAACGACACCACTGAACTTCGCCGCAAAAACCGCGCCACGGTCGAGCAATATATGCGGACCAAAGGCCAGGACCGCCTGCGCCGCCATGAACTATTTACCGAAGATGGTACAGGCGGCTTATGGACCACCGACACCGGCGCGCCGATTGTAATCAGTGGCAAAGCCAAGTTGGCCGAACATGCTGTTTGGTCACTCAAGTGCTTCCCGGACTGGGAATGGTACAACGTCAAAGTATTTGAAACCGATGACCCTAACCATATCTGGGTCGAGTGCGATGGCCGCGGCAAGATCCTCTTTCCCGGCTATCCGGAAGGCTATTACGAGAACCACTTCCTGCACTCCTTCGAGCTGGAAGACGGCAAAGTAAAACGCAATCGCGAATTCATGAACGTCTTTCAGCAACTGCGCGCCCTGGGTATTCCAGTACCGCAAATCAAACGCGAAGGCATTCCAACTTAATCCCTCGTGAGAGTGATCGCATCATGGAAGACTTACTGAAACGGGTTTTAAGTTGTGAAGCGTTCCAGCAGCCTCAATGGAGCGAGCCCTCACAATTGCACGACGCGCAGGCCTACCTCAGGGACAGCGCCTCATTGATACGAGTGGAAGACATCCTGGTGCTGCGCGCCACGCTGGCGCGTGTAGCGGCCGGCGAAGCGATGGTCATCCAGTCCGGTGACTGCGCCGAGGACATGGATGAAAGCACTCCCGACCATGTGGCCCGCAAAGCCGCGGTGCTGGACATCCTGGCCGGTACGTTCCGGCTGGTGACCCAGCAACCGGTGGTACGGGTGGGCCGGATTGCCGGGCAGTTTGCCAAGCCGCGCTCCAACAACAACGAACGCATCGGCGATGTCGAATTGCCGGTGTATCGCGGCGACATGGTCAACGGCCGCGAGGCCATCTGCGGTCATCGCCAGCACGATGCGCAACGCCTGGTTCGAGGCTATAGCGCCGCGCGGGACATCATGCAACACCTGGGCTGGAAAGCGTCGGCAAGCCAGGAACAACTCAGCGGTTCACCGGCCTGGACCAGTCACGAAATGCTGGTACTCGACTACGAACTGCCACAACTGCGCCAGGACGAACAGGGCCGGGTATTTCTCGGTTCGACCCACTGGCCGTGGATCGGCGAGCGTACCCGTCAGTTAACGGGCGCTCACGTGACGCTGCTCAGCGAAGTGCTCAATCCGGTGGCGTGCAAGGTTGGCCCGGACATCACCCGGGACCAGTTGCTGAGCCTGTGTGAACGCCTGGACTCCAAGCGCGAACCCGGCCGGCTGACCCTGATTGCCCGCATGGGCGCGCAAAAGGTCGCCGATCGCCTGCCGCCGCTGGTTGAAGCGGTGCGCCAGGCCGGCCACAAGATCATCTGGCTGAGCGACCCGATGCACGGCAACACCATCGTCGCGCCCTGCGGCAACAAGACCCGCATGGTGCAGGCCATCACCGAGGAAATCACCGCCTTCAAGCATGCCGTGACCTCAGCCGGTGGCGTGGCCGCCGGCCTGCACCTGGAAACCACCCCTGACGACGTCAGCGAGTGCGCTTCCGATGCCGCCGGCCTGCATCAGGTCGCCAGCCGCTACAAGAGCCTGTGCGACCCGCGCCTGAACCCCTGGCAGGCCATTACCGCGGTGATGGCCTGGAAGAACCAGCCCACCTCAACCCTTGCCTCCTTTTGACTGGAGTTTGTCGACATGACCGGCATTCCATCGATCGTCCCTTACGTCTTGCCTACTTCGCGCGACCTGCCCGTCAACCTCGCGCAATGGAGCATCGACCCCGAGCGTGCCGTGCTGCTGGTGCATGACATGCAGCGCTACTTCCTGCGGCCCTTGCCCGACGCCCTGCGTGAACAAGTCGTGAGCAATGCCGCGCGCATTCGCCAGTGGGCCGCCGACAACGGCGTTCCGGTGGCCTACACCGCCCAACCTGGCAGCATGAGCGAGGAGCAACGCGGGCTGCTCAAGGACTTCTGGGGCCCGGGCATGAAGGCCAGCCCCACCGACCGCGAGGTGGTCGACGCCCTGACCCCCAAGCCCAGTGACTGGCTGCTGACCAAGTGGCGCTACAGCGCGTTCTTCAACTCCGACCTGCTGGAACGCATGCGTGCCAACAATCGCGATCAGTTGATCCTGTGCGGGGTGTACGCCCATGTCGGGGTACTGATTTCTACCGTGGATGCCTACTCCAACGACATCCAGCCCTTCCTCGTTGCCGACGCCATCGCCGACTTCAGCAAGGAGCACCACTGGATGGCCATCGAATACGCCGCCAGCCGTTGCGCCATGGTCATCACCACCGACGAGGTGGTGCTATGAGCCAAGCCGCCCGTCTCATGGAGCGCATCCTGCAACCGGTTCCCGAGCCGTTTGCCCTGTTATACCGCCCGGAATCCAGCGGGCCTGGCCTGCTGGATGTGCTGATCGGCGAAATGTCGGAGCCGCAGGTCCTGGCCGATATCGACTTGCCTGCCACCTCGATCGGCGCGCCTCGCCTGGATGTACTGACGCTGATCCCCTACCGCCAGATCGCCGAACGCGGTTTCGAGGCGGTGGACGACCAGTCGCCGCTGCTGGCGATGAACATCACCGAGCAGCAATCCATCAGCATCGAGCGCTTGCTGGGACTGTTGCCCAACGTGCCGATCCAGTTGAACAGCGAACGCTTCGACCTCAGCGACGCGAGCTACGCCGAGATCGTCAGCCAGGTGATCGCCAACGAAATCGGCTCCGGGGAAGGCGCCAACTTCGTCATCAAGCGCACCTTCCTGGCCGAGATCAGCGAGTACGGCCCGGCCAGTGCGCTGTCGTTCTTTCGCCATCTGCTGGAACGGGAGAAAGGCGCCTACTGGACGTTCATCATCCACACCGGCAGCCGTACCTTCGTGGGCGCCTCCCCCGAGCGCCACATCAGCATCAAGGATGGGCTCGCGGTGATGAACCCCATCAGTGGCACTTACCGCTATCCGCCCGCCGGCCCCAACCTGAGCGAAGTCATGGACTTTTTGGCGGATCGCAAGGAGGCCGACGAGCTCTACATGGTGGTGGATGAAGAGCTGAAAATGATGGCGCGCATTTGTGAGGACGGCGGCCACGTCCTCGGCCCTTACCTCAAGGAAATGGCGCACCTGGCCCACACCGAGTACTTCATCGAAGGCAAGACCCATCGCGATGTACGGGAAATCCTGCGCGAAACCCTGTTTGCGCCCACCGTCACCGGCAGCCCGCTGGAAAGCGCCTGCCGGGTCATCCAGCGTTATGAGCCGCAAGGCCGCGCGTACTACAGCGGCATGGCCGCGCTGATCGGCAGCGATGGCAAGGGCGGCCGTTCCCTGGACTCGGCGATCCTGATTCGCACCGCCGACATCGATAACAGCGGCGAGGTGCGAATCAGCGTGGGCTCGACCATCGTGCGCCATTCCGACCCGATGACCGAGGCTGCCGAAAGCCGGGCCAAGGCCACTGGCCTGATCAGCGCACTGAAAAACCAGGCGCCCTCGCGCTTCGGCAACCACCTGCAAGTACGCGCCGCATTGGCCAGCCGCAATGCCTACGTCTCGGACTTCTGGCTGATGGACAGCCAGCAGCGGGAGCAGATCCAGGCTGACTTCAGTGGCCGCCAGGTGCTGATCGTCGACGCCGAAGACACCTTCACCTCGATGATCGCCAAGCAACTGCGGGCCCTGGGCCTGATAGTGACGGTGTGCAGCTTCAGCGACGAATACAGCTTTGACGGCTACGACCTGGTCATCATGGGCCCCGGCCCCGGCAACCCGAGCGAAGTCCAACAGCCGAAAATCAACCACCTGCATGTGGCCATCCGCTCCTTGCTCAGCCAGCAGCGGCCGTTCCTGGCAGTGTGCCTGAGCCATCAGGTGCTGAGCTTGTGCCTGGGCCTGGAACTGCAGCGCAAAGCCATTCCCAACCAGGGCGTGCAAAAACAGATCGACCTGTTCGGCGCCACCGAACGGGTGGGTTTCTACAACACCTTCGCCGCCCAGAGCTCGAGTGACCGCCTGGACATCGACGGCATCGGCACCGTCGAAATCAGCCGCGACAGCGAGACCGGCGAGGTGCATGCCCTGCGTGGACCGTCGTTTGCCTCCATGCAGTTTCATGCCGAGTCGCTACTGACCCAGGAAGGTCCGCGCATCATCGCCGACCTGCTGCGGCACGCCCTGATCCACACACCTGTCGAGAACAACGCTTCGGCCGCCGGGAGATAACCATGCACAACTACGTCATCATCGACGCCTTTGCCAGCGTCCCGCTGGAAGGCAATCCGGTCGCGGTGTTCTTTGACGCCGATGACTTGTCGGCCGAGCAAATGCAACGCATCGCCCGGGAGATGAACCTGTCGGAAACCACCTTCGTGCTCAAGCCACGTAACTGTGGTGATGCGCTGATCCGGATCTTCACCCCGGTCAACGAACTGCCCTTCGCCGGGCACCCGTTGCTGGGCACGGCCATTGCCCTGGGTGCGCGCACCGACAATCACCGGCTGTTCCTGGAAACCCAGATGGGCACCATCGCCTTTGAGCTGGAACGCCAGAACGGCAGCGTCATCGCCGCCAGCATGGACCAGCCGATACCGACCTGGACGGCCCTGGGGCGCGACGCCGAATTGCTCAAGGCCCTGGGCATCAGCGACTCGACCTTTCCCATCGAGATCTATCACAACGGCCCGCGCCATGTGTTTGTCGGCCTGCCGAGCATCGCCGCGCTGTCGGCCCTGCATCCCGACCACCGTGCCCTGTGCAGCTTCCACGACATGGCCATCAACTGTTTTGCCGGTGCGGGACGGCGCTGGCGCAGCCGGATGTTCTCGCCGGCCTATGGGGTGGTCGAGGATGCGGCCACGGGCTCCGCTGCCGGGCCCTTGGCGATCCATCTGGCGCGGCATGGCCAGATCGAGTTCGGCCAGCAGATCGAAATTCTCCAGGGCGTGGAAATCGGCCGCCCTTCACTCATGTTCGCCCGGGCCGAGGGCCGCGCCGATCAACTGACGCGGGTCGAAGTATCAGGCAATGGCATCACCTTCGGACGGGGGACCATCGTTCTATGAACAGTTCAGTACTAGGCAAGCCGCTGTTGGGTAAAGGCATGTCGGAATCGCTGACCGGCACCCTGGATGCGCCGTTCCCCGAGTACCAGAAGCCGCCTGCCGATCCCATGAGCGTGCTGCACAACTGGCTCGAACGCGCACGCCGCGTGGGCATCCGCGAACCCCGTGCGCTGGCACTGGCCACGGCTGACAGCCAGGGCCGGCCTTCGACACGCATCGTGGTGATCAGTGAGATCAATGACACCGGGGTGCTGTTCAGCACCCATGCCGGAAGCCAGAAAGGCCGCGAACTGACAGAGAACCCCTGGGCCTCGGGCACGCTGTATTGGCGCGAAACCAGCCAGCAGATCATCCTCAATGGCCAGGCCGTGCGCATGCCGGATGCCAAGGCTGACGAGGCCTGGTTGAAGCGCCCTTATGCCACGCATCCGATGTCATCGGCGTCTCGCCAGAGTGAAGAGCTCACGGATGTCGAGGCCCTGCGCAACGCCGCCAGGGAACTGGCCGAGGTTCAAGGTCCGCTGCCGCGTCCCGAGGGTTATTGCGTGTTTGAGTTGCGGCTTGAATCGCTGGAGTTCTGGGGTAACGGCCAGGATCGCCTGCATGAACGCTTGCGCTATGACCGCAGCGCTGAAGGCTGGAAACATCGCCGATTACAGCCGTAGGGTACCGAGATAAATATGCTTTGAAGTGCTGGCTGCTCCAACTTCGAACTCATTGCGCGAACTTCAACACTTATGACACCCGGTCAACATGAGAAGAGTCCAGATGCGAAAGAACGCGTATTCGAAATACCAAACAGAGAGTCCGGATCACCAAAGTGTGTAACGACATTAATTCCTATCTGAATCTTATAGTTGCTCTAGAACGTTGTCCTTGACCCAGCGATAGACATCGGGCCAGAGACGACACAAACAAAGTTAGACATTACTGAGGCTGCTACCATGCTAGATCTTCAAAACAAGCGTAAATATCTGAAAAGTGCAGAATCCTTCAAAGCTTCACTGCGTGATGACCGCACTGTTATTTATCAAGGCCAAGTTGTTGAGGATGTGACTACACACTTCTCTACGGCTGGAGGCATATCGCAAGTTGCAGAAATCTACGAAGAACAATTCAGCGGTGAACACGACGACATTCTGACTTACGTACGCCCCGACGGTTACCTGGCCTCTTCTGCCTATATGCCCCCTAGAAACAAAGAAGACTTGGCGTCGCGACGCCGCGCAATCACGTACGTCTCGCAAAAAACCTGGGGCACCCACTGCCGTAACCTGGACATGATCGCCAGCTTCACCGTCGGCATGATGGGATATCGGCCGACATTCAGGAAAAAATGCCCTGAGTACGCAGAAAACATTACCGAATACCATGACTACGCCGAGCGCAACAGCCTGTATTTGTCTGAGGCCATTGTTGATCCACAGGGCTATCGGGCACGTACCCACGGCACCGACCTCAACCTGCCGCCGCCCGATCGTGCCGTGATGAGGATCAACAAGCAGAACGCCGAGGGCATCTGGATCAGCGGCGTCAAAGGCGTGGGCACGGTAGCACCGCAGTCCAATGAAATATTTGTTGGCAGCTTGTTCCCCGCAGCGCCCAACGAGTCATTCTGGGCTTACGTCCCTGCCGATGCGCCGGGGGTGAAGATTTTTTGCCGAGAGATTGTCTCCCAGCCTCACGCCAGCGCCTATGACCACCCGCTCATATCCAAAGGTGAAGAAGCCGAGGCGATGGTGGTATTCGATAACGTGTTCATTCCACGCTGGCGAATCATGGCGGCGAACGTGCCGGAACTGGCCAACGCCGGCTTCTTCAGCCTGTGGACCTCATACAGCCATTGGTACACGCTCGTGCGCCTGGAAACCAAGGCTGACCTGTATGCCGGACTGGCCAAGGTGATCATGGAAGTCCTGGGCCTTGAGGGGATTGCGGTGGTTCGCCAGCGGGTCAGCGAAATAGTGCAGCTTGCGGAAATACTCAAAGGCATGTGCATCGCCTCCATCGAAACGGCCGAGATGTCCGAAGGCGACATATTGCTGCCTGGCCCCAACGCACTGGCCGCCGGAAGGATTTTTGCCATGGAGAAATTGCCTCGGGTGCTGCATTTGCTCAGAGAGCTGTGCGGACAGGGCTTGATCCTCAGGTTCAACGAGAAAGACTTGGCCACCGACGCCGCCTTTGGCCAGAAGTTCTCCTGGTTTCTTGACACGCAAAGCGTGGGCGCCAGAGAGAAGAACCTGCTGATGAATCTGGTGTGGGACGTGGCTGCCAGTGAGCACTCCACACGTGCATTGGTGTTTGAAGAACAGCACGCACTCAGCGAGCCCCTGCTGCGCGATAGCCTGGTGCTGGACTACGACTACCGCAAAAGCACAAGCCTGATACGCCGCATGGTGGGGCTCAACGCCAAATAGACCTGATTGGCGTGTAGGCGCCGCGCAACCCTTCATTCGTGCCGACTGAACTCGGCACGAATGAAGGGTTGTCCGCCTCCGGCCCCTGGCATCCCGTAAGTTTCCAACCTTCAACGGTAGTACACCGCCCCATTAGCATCCAAATGAATACAGCAGGAGCCCGTTACAGCGCTGGCGCTGGATGCCTGGCTACGCTTGCACGGGATCTCGGTCCGAGACGAGCCAGGTTTACCGGCCCCCCCTTTGTTCGAGCCATGCCACTTGGCAGGCTCGTTCAGTTGTAGCGGTCAGCCTGTCGCCGGTTGGCTTGCCACCCGCCACCTCCAGGCCAGCGTCTGGCATCGGGCCTTGCCCAGAAGCGCCAGCCATATCGGCACCGTAGCGATCAACGAAAGGCTCAGCATGGGCCCGTTCACTGCTGTACATTCCTCCCCACGGACGACACATCATTTACCCAGTGAACGGAGTTCAACGCGTGTTCTCGACCCTCAATCCGCGTCACCGCCGGCTTGCCAGTTTCTCGCTGATAGCCGTCGCCCTCAGCCTCGCCGCCTGCAACGCTTCCGCCCCCTCCCACACCGC
>NZ_QHHP01000040.1:223761-306287 GCF_003184125.1 Pseudomonas sp. RW409
AGGTCCCGACGTCCACGACCTGGCCCCTGTTGGCCAACGAGAAGGAGCCTGGACCGCCTTCGGTCTGGATAAGCTTCAGGGCGCCATTGGCCGTCGCAGGTTCGGTCCCGCTGTTGGCCACCAGTACGCGGTGATTGCCCTCGACGGTGCCTGCGACACGCAGCAGATCACCCTGGCCGGAGCCGATGTCGGTGCGCATTTCGAACAGGCCGCCACCCTTGAGATTGCCGCTGATGTCCAGCGTCTTGAAATCGCTTCCAGGGGTGTCGAAGGAAACGCTGCCCGTCGTGTCCAGGTCCGCTACTGCCGAGTTGCCGCGCACGCGCCAGACACTGCTGTCGTCGATGCTCAGTTTGTCCACGGTCCGCCCGTTCCGATCGAGCAGTGCGCCGGTCAGCATGGAATGGTCCTGCAAGCTCAGGCTCGCCGATCCGCTATCGATCGCTACATCGCCTTCGAGGCGGCTGCGCAGTGCATTGAGTTGCACGTTACGCGCGGCGATGTTCAGCTTGGCGTTGTCGCTGCCGGTCCATTCATCCTGTTGCAGGAGGGTGCCATTGCCGCCATTTCGCGATTTGCCGATGACCATACTATCGACCAGGTTCGCTGTCAGGCCGGAACCTTCGACGGTGATGCCATGCCCATCCTCGGTTTCGATATGGCTGTTGCGGATGGTGACTTCATTGTCGACTCCAGCCTTCATCGAGTAGGCCATTAAGCCGGCAGCGCCCGTACCGCTGGTGCGCATGTCAACGCCGTCCAGCGTGACCGTTGCGCCGCTGTTGCCCATCCTCAAGCCGGTGGCGAAATCTCCCGTGGTGCGTACTGTCGTCCCCGTGGCCTGCAGGCGACCGCCATTGACCAGCATGCCGTAGGCGGTCTTCCCATGGGTGGTCACCGAACCGCCTTCGAACGCGATATCGGACACAGCGGTACGCGACACCACACCGATGGCCGCCTGACCAAAGGTCTCGATGGCAACGTTACGGAGCGTACTGGTCGCGCGGCCGCCACTGCCGGTCCAGGCTTCGGATGAGTAGAGACCGTGGCCGCTGGTCCCGTGGGTGGTGATCGAACCGCCGTCCATGGTGAAAGTACCCGCGCGGTTGTCGACACCTACGCCATTGGCGCCGGTCATCTCGATGGTCGAGTCCTTGACGGATACGACCGCCTTGCTCGGCAGCCAGATGCCTGAAACCTGGGAACCGTTGCTGTCGATCTGTACGCGTTCCAGGGTGGCGCGACTCTCACTTTGTGCGTTGAGGCCATAGCCCGCCTCGGAATGAATCTTCACATCGGTCAACTTGGCTGTGGATTGGGTGATGCTGGCCCCCGAAGCGCTGCCCAGGTGAACACCGGAACTATAGGCGTCGATGGTGCTTTGGGAGAGCGAAAGCGTTCCCCCGGATGTCTCGATACCCCTTCCGCGGAGCGTGCGGATATCGGTATGGGTCGCAGTGACCGAGCCACGGTTGATCATGATGCCTCTGCTGCCCCATTGCGTGGCAGTGTCGTTGGCATTCAGCCTGGCCTTGTCCAGGACGATACTCCCACCGTCCTCGGCATTGACCGCGGCGGCTTCCGCTCCCCAGGCGGTAATTTCCAAGCCTTGAGCGGTAATTGTCGAACCTGCTCCCGCACTATTCAGGCCATGGGCGCCATAGCCCCGGGCGCTGATCGTCCCCCCGGTGACTTCGGCCTGGCCGCCCTCGCGGGCGTATACGCCGTGGGATTCCTGTCCTTCGGTGGTGATCGTGTTGCCATTCAGGGCGGCTTTGCTGCCGGCGTCCTGCACCACTACGCCTTGGGCATTGCGGTAGCCCTGGGTGTTGATCGTGCTATTGGACAGGTCCAGTGTCCCGCCCGATCTCAGGGTAATACCCGTGGCCCCGACTCCCGTATCGGCGATCCCGGATTCGATGCTGACGCGATCGCCCGCGAGAGCGTTGCCGGCCCCACTGATAAGGATGGCTGGAGCGACTTGCCGATTGACCACCGTATCGCCGGGATCGAGCAGCATGGATTCGCCATTGGGCGAGGACAGGTCGATGCTGGGATAGGTGGCCGCTGCTGCGGTCATGGAGAGTGACGGGAACAACACCGCCAGGATGGCGAGAGAGAGGCGAGTCGGCTTCAGTGTCATGGAGTAGGGCTCCGCTGGACGCCGCTCCACACGAATTATCGAATCATCAGACTGCGATATTGATGGATTTCATTCGTACAGAATCGATGGGCGTGAAGGGTTGGCAGGAGTGTCTCGACTGCGCCGACTCCACGAGTCGTCAACGATTCGTGAGTGTGCGACGAGTTCGAATGCGCAATTCTCCCCGCCGTTTCTGCACTGAGAACATAAGAAGGTTCTTAAAAACGGCCTTGTATGACACGGCGGCCAGAGCGTGTTTTTCCCGGCTCCCGCAGCGCTTCCAACGCAGGCAATGGCTGCCCCGCCGCGGCGTAACCCTTCAGTGGCTGCCAATACAATCGGGCAAACCATGGCTGCGACAAGGATGTTCATTGAGATGTTTCAGTAATATCTGACGCGGCAGGCCCAACAGAACCATCACGCTGGCGTGGGCTGGAAGTCTTGGTCGATTGGGGGAGATGGGGTTTTGCGTGTTCGCCTGGTAGTAGCGGCGTTTCCAGGCTCGTCCGCCTTGGGTCGAGACGTCCCGGAATGGGGAAGTGGAGCGGGTGAAGGGAATCGAACCCTCGTTATCAGCTTGGGAAGCTGGAGTAATGCCATTATACGACACCCGCTCGGAGCGGCTGACTTTGTACCAGAAGTGCGCGCGGATTTGAAGTTTTTCTTTACCGGGCCTGTGTCTGCGAGGCGGCGGGAGACGTGCACGGGCACGCTTCTACGCCGTCATCGCGGTGACGGGGCGAAGACCGTCTTGCGGTCTATCGCGAGCAAGCTCGCTCCTGCGGCAGGGGACGAGTTGCTCGCGATGACGCCACTTCAGATAGCCAGGGCATGGTGGTCCTGCAGGTAGTGATAACGCGGGCGACTGGTGTGCTGGGTCGGTTTGAGAAACCCCATCAGCGCGTTGCGGCTGTCCCGGCAGGCGGCCTTGTGTTCCATGTCGAGGAAGTGCCCGGCGGCCTGGATGGTGCTGAAGGTCGAGTGCCGGACATGGTTGCCGAACAGCCGGGCGTCATTGGCGGCGGTGTATTCGTCCCATTCGCCGTTCATGAACAGCACCGGTACGTCGATGTTCTTCGCCGCTTTCAGGTAGCACTGGCGGTCGCTGTTGAGGACATGGCTGATGTGGAAGTGCATCTGCCCGTATTCATGCTCGGCCAGGGTGCTGACGTGGCGATAGTTGAAGCGCTTGAACAACGACGGCAGGTGCTTGCCGATGGTCTCGTTGACCAGGTGCCCGACCCGGTCGCGGTCCAGGCTGCCGAGGTAATCGACACCGCGTTCGAGGTAGTCGCGCATCGGCTCGTTGATCACTGGCGAGAACGAGCTGATCACCGCCTTTTCGATGCGTCGCGGGCGCTGTGCCAGGGCGAGCAGCGTCGGCGCGCCACCCCAGGAAAACGACATCACATGCTCGGCGGCGAAGTGGTCGATCAGTTCCAGGAGGATCTGTCCTTCGACTTCCTTGGTGAGCATTTTCTCGTGTCTGTTGTGGGCTTTCGAACGACCGGCGTAGGGCTGGTCGTAGAGCACAACGTTGAACTGCGGATGCAGGTTCTTCACGGTCTGCGCAAAAGACGCAGTGGTGGCCATTGAGCCGTTGACCAGAATGATGGTCTTTTCTGCGGCATCTGCGCGATAGAACTCCGTGTAAACCCGATACTGACCTTGTATATCCAGCACAGCGATTTCTGGCCTCATGTCATAAGACTCCTGGCAAGCGGGTATGCGCGCAACCGAGGGTGCACGAGATTTGTGACAGGTAGGCATACGCCTGGAATTTTTGAGCCCATGTCGATCCGCAACAGATGGTCGACGGGTGTTGTTATAGGCGGGCAATTTGCCGGACAACAGGAATGAGCACAGGCGGCTCGGACGGCAAAGGATTTCTTAGAAGTATGTTCGTGACTCATCGGTCACATTTCGGCCGACGGACTGATTCAAGCAGGGAGAACGCCGTCTCGCAAGTGCCGTTGGTAAATTGTTCGACAACTTTCGGCTGAATGGTCATCGCATCGTCGATGGCTTACAGCGGCTACAGAAATTGTAGGTGCTCAGATCAGGCGGATTTCTTCATCGGTCAGCGGCCGGTACTCGCCGGGCGCCAGGTTTTCGTCGAGGGCCAGCGGTCCCATGCGTTCGCGGTGCAGGCGCAAGACCTTGTTGTCGAAATGGCCGAACATGCGTTTGACCTGGTGGTAGCGGCCTTCGACGATGCTCAGCCGCGCGCACCGGGGGCCCAGGATCTGTAGCTCGGCGGGCAGGGTGGTGAGGTCCTCGAAGGCGAAGTACAGGCCCCGGGCGAAGGTCTCGGCGTACTCCGGGCCTATGTCCTGTTCGGTCTCGACGTAATAGCGCTTCGGCAGTTTGGTCTGCGGCTGGGTCAGGCGTCGCGACCAGTTGCCGTCGTTGGTGAGGATCAATAAACCGGTGGTGTTGTAGTCCAGGCGCCCGGCGATGTGCAGCTCGTGCTTGTCCGGTTCGTCCAGCAGGTCGAGCACGGTGCGGTGTTCGGGATCGCGGGTGGCGCTGACGCAGCCCATGGGTTTGTGCAGCATGAAATAGCGCGGCGGCTTGCCGGCCTGCAGCACTTCGTCGTCGAGCTCGACCCGGCTGAATTCGCGCACCTCGGCGTGGGGATCGCTGACCACCTGGCCGTCGATGCGGATGCGCTTTGCCACCAGCAACAGGCGCACCTGCTGACGATTGAAGCGGGGCAGGTTACTGAGGAAACGGTCAACGCGCATGGCTATCGGCAGGCTGGCAAAGGGCTGCGCATCTTACGGGATCGGCCTGGCGGCCGCTTGCAGTTGCGCCTCGACCCGGGCGCAGCGCGGACACAGGCAGGCACGATCGCGCAGCTCCGGCGGCAGCGCCTGGAGCACCGCCGGATCGATGCTCACGCTGTAGCACCAGCAGGCCTGGTCGGCGGTACGCGGGTCGGCCAGGCTGCAGTCGTTGCGGGCGCCGCAGGCCGGGCAGAGGCTGGGGCTGTTCAGGGTCGGTTCATTCATAACGGGAGTGAGGCATTTCCACGCAGGTTCGGTTACGGCCAGTCTGCTTGGCACGGTACATCGCATGGTCGGCGCGCGACAGCAGGCTGTGCAGGGTATCGTCCGCCTGCAGCGTGGTCACGCCGATACTGACGGTCAGCTGCATGTTCTTGCCCTCATAGGCGTAGCGCTGTTGCTCGATCAGCAGGCGGATTTTCTCGGCAATCTTCAGCGCCGTGGCGCTGTCGGTGTCCTTGAGCAGCACGATGAACTCTTCGCCGCCCCAACGGCAAACGATATCGGATTTGCGCAGGCAGCTTTCCAGGTGCCGGGCGAAGCCGCTCAGCACCTGGTCGCCGGCGAGGTGGCCGTAGGTGTCGTTGAGGCGTTTGAAGTGATCCAGATCCAGCAGCAGGGCGGTCAGCGGCTTGGGCTCGCGCTGGGCTTCGAGCATGGCCTGGGCGGCCAGCAGGTCGAAGCCGCGGCGGTTGTGCAGGCCGGTGAGGCTGTCGAGGGTGGCCTGGGTTTCGATCTTGCGCTGGAAGCGCCTGACCACGCCGTTGAGCAGGGCCAGCACGATCAGGGTGATGACCAGGCAGATCAGCAGGTTGAGGTACAGCGAGCGGCGGATATCGCCCAGGGCGCTGCCCTCGTGCTTGTCGACGAACAGGTACCAATTCAGCTCGGGAATGAAACGCACATTGAGGAAGTGCCGCTGGTCTGGGGCGCTGTACTCGTAGCTGCCGCTGTGAGGCTTGGGCAGCCTGGCCTGCAGGTCGCGCAGGTTTTCCAGTTCGGACAGCGATTGGCCGGCCCGCGCGCCCTGCGGACCGCCTTCGGCCCCGGTGAGGACGATCCGGCCCTGGGTATCGACGAAATACACACTGCGCTGATAACGCTGCTGGTAGCGGTCGATCAGCTTGACCACCGTATCCACCTTGAGGCCGACACCGGCAACGCCGATGAAATTGTCCTGGTAGTCGTAGACCTTGTAATTGATGAAAAACGTCAGGTTGTTCTGGTTGGCCTGGTCCGGATCGACGTTGATTTCATACGGGGTGGCCATGTCGCGGACGCGGAAATACCAGGCGTCGGGAGGGGTATCAGGGGCGATTTTTTTCAGCACGCCCTTGGCGTGGTAGTAGGTCAGGGTGCTGTTGGAGACGAAGAACGCGGTGTAGGCGCCGTAGTGGGTCATGACTTCGTTGAGGTAGCGGGTCATCTGCTCGGGATCGCGTTCGCCACCCATCACCCAGTCGCGCATGAAGGTATCGCGGGACATCATCGAAGAAATCAGGATCGGTCGTACCAGGTCTTTCTGGATCTCCGAATACACGGTGTCGGAAGTCAGCGGCAGCTCGGTGTTGACGATATTGTCGCGGATCGAGGTTCGCGAGGCGTAATAGCTGAGCAAGGACGTGGCCATAAAACCGCCACCCAGCAGCACGATGAGCGTGATGATCAACCAGCGCTGCGAATACAGCGGGGAACTAAGCGGCATGGGCGATCCCCTGGCAGTGACCCGATGCAAGCATTCTAGTGGCTGCGTCGACGAGTAGCGGCGTGATTTGATAGCTCGCCAGCCAGCGAAAACCGGGCCTTCTCGGATCCAAAATCCTCGCCTGGCGACTTGTATCAAGGTGTAACCAAAATCGCACCAGACCCGGTTTTCGCGGTCAGATATTCCGTCAGCCAGAACATCCTTGGCTGCCGCCGGCCAGCGTCGCTGGCATGGCCCATCAGCGGTCCAGGAGGCCGCCATGTATCGTCGAATTCTTCTCACTGCGTTCCTGGGTTTGGCTCTTTCTGCCTGCGTTCCCTATTACGACTACGACGGAGGTTCCACTTACTACCGCTCTGAGGTCTATACGACGCCGGCGCCGGTCTACTACGGCGGTTCCTATTATTCTTCCGGCCGCGGCTATTACGCGCCGCGTTATTACCAACCTGCGCCTCGCTACTATCAGCCAGCGCCCCGGTACTACCAGCCGCGGTATTACCAATCGGCTCCGCGTTACTATCAGTCGGCGCCGCGGGCGGTTTATCGCGCCTACCCGAACCGTGGCTGGGATGGCCACCGCCAGGGCTGGAACAACGACTATCGGCGTCATGACGGCCGCCGCGACCATGACGGCCGGCGTGGCGGTCGAGACTGGAGCGATCGCGGCCGCGACGATCACCGTCGTGACCGTCATCACAACCGCTGATCTGCCCACAACGAACAAGCGGCGCCTGGTGCGCCGCTTTTTTCATGGCGGGCTTTTTTAGAAGTCCGACAGATCCGCCAAGGGGTGACGGCCTTCCCAGGCCTTGTGGAAATGCGCCTGCACCACGGCGGCGGGAACGCTGTTGATGTCCGGCCAGTGCCAGCGGGGCTTGTGGTCCTTGTCGATCAAGCGCGCCCGCACCCCTTCGCTGAATTCAGGATGCCGGCAGCAGTTCAGGCTCAGGGTGTATTCCATCTGGAACACCTGGGCCAGGGACAGGTGCCGGGCCCGCTGGATCTGTTCCCAGACCAGGCAGGCGGTCAGCGGGCAGCCCTCGCCGAGGGTTTTCGCCGCCCGCGCGAGCAGGGCATCCGAGTGATTGTGCAGCTGGCTGATGGCGCGCCAGACACAGCGTACGTCGCTGACGTCCAGCCACTCGTCGATTTGCTGGCGCCGTGGCAGCCACTGGGCCGCGGGCATCTGCGCCATGGCTTCCTGTTGCAGGGCCTTGAGCAGGCTGTTGAGCTGCATCGGCGTCTGCTCCTGCCAGTTGAGTTGCAGCAGCCCGTCGATCAGCGCTTCCTGCTGGTCGTCCCGCAGGAAGCGGTCGGCCAGGCCCAGGTCGATGGCGTCGCGACCGTTCATATGCGCGCCGGTCAGGCCGAGGAACAGCCCGAGCTTGCCCGGCAGGCGCGAGAGGAACCAGCTGGCGCCGACATCCGGGTACAGGCCGATGCTGATTTCCGGCATCGCCAGGCGGCTGCTCGGTGTGACGATACGAATGCTGGCGCCTTGCAGCAGGCCCAGGCCGCCACCGAGCACATAGCCGTGGCCCCAGCAGATCAGCGGTTTCGGGTAGGTGTGCAGGCGGTAGTCGAGGCGGTATTCCGCGGCGAAGAACTGCCCGGCCAGCGGCGGTACTTCGCCGGGGTGGGCCAGGCAGGCCTGGACCAGGCTGCGCACTTCGCCGCCGGCGCAAAAGGCCTTGGCGCCGTTGCCGCGCAACAGCACACAGACCACCTGCGGGTCCTTGGCCCAGGCTTCCAGGCGGTCGCTCAACAGATGGATCATCGGCAGGGACAAGGCGTTGAGGGATTGTTCGGCATCCAGGCTGGCAATTGCGATGCGTGCGCCATCGGTGCCGGTGAGTTCTTCGAAGTGCAGATTCATCGTGACCTCGATCGGGAATTTGAGCGTTCAGTATGATCGCTATAGGCGAAAGTGGCGGTTCTGCGTCAGATCAATTGACAAGCGTGGTGGGCTTTCCTAGGGTGCGCCCATTGATTTTACCGGGTGCAACCATGACCGATGACGACCGTATCAAACTCGAACCCAGCTGGAAGCAGGCACTGCGTGCCGAATTCGACCAGCCTTACATGGCGGAGTTGCGCGAGTTCCTGCGTCAGGAACATGCCGCCGGCAAGGAGATCTATCCGCCGGGCCCGTTGATCTTCAACGCGCTGAATTCCACGCCGCTGGACAAGGTCAAGGTGGTGATCCTCGGCCAGGACCCTTATCACGGTCCGGGCCAGGCCCACGGCCTGTGCTTCTCGGTACAGCCCGGCGTACCGGCGCCGCCGTCCCTGGTGAACATCTATAAAGAGCTCAAGCGCGACCTGAACATCGACATGCCCAACCACGGCTACCTGCAGAGCTGGGCCGACCAGGGTGTGCTGATGCTCAACACCACCATGACCGTACAGCGGGCCAACGCCGCTTCCCACGCGGGCAGGGGCTGGCAGCATTTCACCGACCGGATCATCGAAGTGGTGAGCCAGCACCAGCCCCACCTGGTGTTCCTGCTGTGGGGTTCCCATGCCCAGAGCAAGCAGAAGCTGATCGATGCCACCAAGCACCTGGTGCTGACCTCAGTACACCCGTCGCCCCTGTCGGCGTACCGCGGCTTTATCGGTTGCGGGCATTTCAGCCGGACCAACAAATACCTCGAGCAGAATGGCGAGACGCCGATCGAATGGCGCTTGCCGCCGGTTTGATGGAGGGTTGAAGGCCGTCATCGCGGGTAAGCCCCGCTCCTACAGAAACAACGCAAAACCCTGTAGCCGCTGCCGCAGGCTGCGATAGGTCCGAAGGACCTCGGCGATTCTGTATATTGCGCCCCCTTCGGGGTCGATCGCAGCCTGCGGCAGCGGCTACGGGGGACCGGCTTCAGTCCGGTTTCTTGTCCCAATGCCGGAACAGCGGCTCGGCCAGAAACAGCACGAACAGCAAGCGCATCACCTGCATCGCCGTCACCAACGGCACCGACAGTTGCAGGGTCTCGGCCGTCAGGCTCATTTCCGCGATGCCGCCGGGCATCATGCCCAATGTCAGCGAACGCAAATCCAGATGAGTCAGGGCGCTCAGGGCCACGGCCGCGAGGCTGGCGATCAGCATGGTCAGCGCGGTGCCGACCAGGGTGCGGCCCATGAACGAGGGCGCACGACGGAAGAACTGGCGATTGAAGTGACAGCCAAGGCCGCTGCCGATCAGCCACTGGCCGATCTGGCTGCCGCCGTCCGGCAGGCCGATGTGCAGGTCCCAGCCGATACTGACCGCGGCGCTGACCAGCAGCGGCCCGAACAGCCAGGGGTTGGGCTGGCGCAGACGCTGCCAGAGCCAGGCGAGCAGGGCGCCCGCCGGAAACAATACCGCCAGCCAGCGCCAATCGACGCTGGCCGGATGCAATTGGGGCACGCCTTCACCCAACAGGTACTTGAAGGCCGCCGGTACACACAAGACCACCACCAGCACCCGCAGGCTCTGCCCGGCCGCCACACGGCTGAGCACCGCGCCGTTGCGCGCGCCGAGGTTGACCATCTCGCCGGAGCCGCCCGGCATGCTGGAGAAGAACGCGGTGGCCCGGTCCTCACCGGTGCGCCGCAGCAGCCAAACCCCGACCACGCTGGACAGGCTGGTGACCAGGGCACCGAAGAAGATCAGGCCGAAATGGCTCATGACCTGCTCCATCACCACCGGGGTGAAGTGCAGGCCGATGCCGATCCCTACCACCCATTGCCCGCATTTGCGGCCGCCGGGAATTTCCCCCAGTTGCCAGGGCGTCAGGCAGCGCACCAGGATGATCGCCAGCAACGAGCCGACCATCCACGGCAGCGGCCAGCCGATCTGGCTGGCGAGGTAACCGCCGACCAGACCGACCAGGGGCGTACCCCACCACTGTTTGAAGCTGACCTCAGACATCGGCCACGGCGCGTTGCAGGGCCGAGCGCTTGCGCCAGATGCGGATCATCGGCATCAGCAGCATGATCACGGTCAGCACCCAGACGCCGACGGTGATCGGGCTGGACCAGAGGATTTCCATCGCGCCGTTGGAGATCGACAGCGCGCGACGCAGGTTCTGTTCCATCAGCCCGCCGAGGATAAAGCCCAGCAACACTGGCGACAGCGGGAAATCCAGCTTGCGCAGGATGTAGCCGAAGATGCCGATGCCGACCATCAGGAACAGGTCGAAGGTGGTGGCGTGCACCGCGTAGACGCCGATTCCGGTGATGATTGCGATCACCGGCACCAGGGCCCAGTTCGGCACGGCGAGGATGCGGGTGAAGACGCGGATCATCGGGATGTTGAGGATCACCAGCATGATGTTGGCGATGAACAGCGAGGCGATCAGGCCCCAGACGATGTCCGGTTGCTGCTGGAACAGCAGCGGGCCCGGGGTGATGTTGTACAGCGACAGGGCGCCGATCATCACCGCGGTGGTGCCCGAGCCCGGGACGCCGAGGGTCAGCATCGGCACCAGGGCGCCGCAGGCCGAGGCGCCGATCGCGGTTTCCGGAGCCGCCAGGCCGCGCTTGTCGCCCTGGCCGAACTTGCCGCTGGCGCCAGCGATGCGTTTTTCGGTCATGTAGGCCACGGCGCTGGCCAGGGTCGCGCCGGCACCCGGCAAGACGCCCATGATGAAGCCCAGCAGGCCGCAACGGATGTTCACCACGAACACCGACGCCGCTTCCTTGAAGTTGAACATCATGCGCCCGGTGGCTTTCACCGCTTCCTGGCCGCGATGGGTTTTTTCCAGCAGCAACAGGATCTCGCTGATGGAGAACAGGCCCAGTACCAGCACCACGAACTGGATGCCGTCGGTGAGGTGGATGTTGTCGCCGGTGAAGCGGTACACGCCGCTGTTGGCGTCGATGCCGACCGACGACAGGAACAGCCCGATCAGCGCCGCGATAAAGGTCTTGATCGGTCGGTCACCCGCCATGCCGCCGAGGCAGACAATGGCGAACACCATCAGCACGAAGTACTCCGCCGGGCCGAAGGCGATTGCCCATTTCGCCAGCAGTGGGGCGAACATCACCATGCCGCAGGTGGCGATGAAGGCGCCGATGAACGAGCTCCAGGCCGACAGCGACAAGGCCACCCCGGCCAGGCCCTGGCGCGCCATCGGGTAGCCGTCGAGGGTGGTCATCACGGTGGAGGCTTCGCCCGGGATGTTCAGCAGGATCGAACTGATCCGGCCGCCGTATTCGCAACCCAGGTACACCGCCGCCAGCAGGATCAGCGCCGACTCCGGTGGCAGGCCGAGGGCGAAGGCGATCGGGATCAGCAGTGCCACGCCGTTGATCGGGCCCAGGCCCGGGAGTAGGCCGACCACGGTGCCGATCAGGGTGCCGGTCAGGGCGGTGACCAGGTTGTAGGGGCTCAGCGCGACGCCGAAACCCTGGCCCAAATAGCCAAGCGTATCCATATCAGTTCTCCAGAACGTCGAGCAGGCCCAGGGGCAGTGGCACGTCCATCACCCGGTCGAAGAGCACGTACAGACCGATGGCCATCAGCGTGGTGACCACGGCGCTGGGCACCCAGCGGCCGCCGTACAGGCGCGCCATCGGAATGCCGATCAGGATGCTGCTGAGAATGAAACCCAGGGGTTCGAACAGACCGGCGAAGATCAGCAGCAGGACCACGCAGATGCTGATCTTGGTCAGGGTTTCACGGTCCAGCGGCGGCTCGTCTTCGCTGTGCTTGATCGGCGCCGGGCGAAACACCATGTACAGCAGCGCCAGGCCCATCAGCCCGAGCATCAGCAGGGGAAAGGCGCGCGGGCCGACCGGTTCGTAGGAAAAAGCGGCCTGGTAAGGCCAGGCCATCAGTGCCAGGCCCAGGCAGACCAGGAGCAGCAGCGAGGCGAAAATGCGTTGTAAGAGCATGGGAAACTCCTGGGCCCTACCCCCGCGAAAGGGGCAGGACCGCTAGACAGGGGCGATCACTGGATCAGGCCGAACTCTTTGGCCAGGGTCTTGTAGTCGGCCACCTGTTTCTTCACATAGGCGTCCAGTTCCGGCCCGGTCATGGCGAACGGGAAGAGTTCGCGCTGGTCGCGCAGCTTGGCGAACTCTTCGGAAGCCAGCAGCTTGTCGAAGGCGTCTTTCCACCAGGCGTAGTCTTCGTCGCTGACCTTCGGCCCGAGGTAGAAGCCGCGCACCACTGGCCAGACGATGTCGTAGCCTTGCTCCTTGGCGGTCGGGATGTCCTTCATTTCCGGCTCGTCCAGGCGCTTGTCGGAGAACACCGCGAGCAGGCGCATGTCACCGCTCTGGATGTGCGGCATGGAGTCGGAGATGTCGGTACTGCCGACCTGGATGTGCCCGCCCAGCAGTGCGGTGGCGATTTCGCCGCCGCCTTCCAGGGCCACGTAGCGCAGGTCGCGCGGGTTGATCCCGGCGGCCTTGGCGATCAGCGCGGTCTGCATCCAGTCCTGGCTGCCGACGGTACCGCCGGAGCCGATCACCACCGAGCTCGGGTCTTTCTTCAGGGCCTTGACCAGGTCGTCGAGGGTCTTGTACGGCGAGTCGCTCTTCACCGCGATGGCGCCATAGCTGGTGCCGACCGCGGCCAGCCAGCGCACCGCGCTTTCATCGAAGCGGCCGAACTTGCCCTGGGCCAGGTTCAGCAGCGAACCGCTGGACCAGGCCACCAGTGTGCCGGCGTCGGCCGGACGCTGGGCCACCACCGCGTTGTAGGCCACCGCGCCGACACCGCCGGGCATGTAGGTCACGCGCATCGGTTTGGTCAGCAGCTTTTCGTTGACCAGCGCGCTCTGCGCCAGTTTGCAGGTCAGGTCGAAACCGCCGCCGGGGGAAGCCGGGGCGATGCATTCCGGGCGCTTGGGTTCGCCACTGGCGGCGACTAGTTGACCGGCGAACAGCATACAGCCGGCGGCGAGGGCCAATTTACGCAGTGATGGGTTCATGCTTGTCTCCACAGGAGTTGTTGTTGTGTATTGCATGCCAGGGGCTTCGGCAGGTGTCAGCACTTGCCGAAGGTCGGTCGATTACCAGAGCGCCAGGCTGTAGCTCACCAGCAGGCGCACTTCATCCGCATCGCGGGCCGAATAGTTGGAACGGTAGGTGGCGTTGCGCAGGCGCACCGCGACGTCCTTGAAGGTGCCGCTTTGCACCACGTACTTGATCTCGGTGTTGCGTTCCCATTCCTTGCCGGTGTCGCCGTTTTTCAGGGCGATGTTGTCACCGCTCAGGTAGCGGGTCATGAAGGTCAGGCCGGGGATGCCGAGCTTGCCGAAGTCGTAGTCGTAGCGGGCTTGCCAGGAGCGTTCTTCGGCGCCGGCGAAGTCGTTGATCTGCACGAAGTTGACCAGGTATGGGTCGGCCCCGTCGAGGTAGGGGAAGGCGCTGTCGCCGGACATGTGCTGGTAGCCGGCGCTGAGTTTATGCCCGTTCAGGGCATAGCTCACCAAACCGTTGAGGGACTTGTTGTCGATCTTGCCGCCGCGGGCCTGGCCCTGGTCGTCACTGACGGCGAAGCGCAGGTCCGTGGCGAAGGTGCCCGGGCCCATTGGCTGCGAGGCGAGGAGGCCGAAGAAGTGCTGGTTGTAGACCTCGGCGAGCTGGGCGAAGTGGTAGCTGCCGGTGATCTTGTCGGTGAACTTGTAGTCCAGGCCGCCGAAGTCGAAGTGCTTGCCGGCGACGGTGCCGGCGAAGCGGCTGTTCTTGTTGTTGAGGGCGATGTCCTCGAAGTCGGTGCTGTCGCGATCCTTGGCTTTCTCCAGGCGCCCGCCGGTGAAGGTCAGGTTCTTGATTTCCTTGGAGGTCAGCAGGCCACCCTCGAAGGTCTGCGGCAGGATGCGCCCGTCGTTGGGCTTGATGGTCGGCAGTTCCGGGATCAGGCTGCCGATCTTCAGTTCGGTGGCGGAGATCTTCACTTTGCCGGTCAGGCCGACCTTGGAGTACTCGTCGGCGGCGCGCCCGTCGTCGTGGGTCGGCAGCAGCCCGGTGCCGGTGCGGTCGGGGCTGGAGTCGAGCTTGATGCCGAGCATGCCCAGCGCATCGAGGCCGAAGCCCACGGTGCCGTCGGTGTAGCCCGATTGCAGGTTGAGCATGAAGCCCTGGGCCCATTCGTCGCGCTTGGATTGCTGGGCACTGGTGCCGCTGCGGAAATCGCGGTTGAAGTACATGTTGCGGGTTTCGAGGGTGGCGCTGCTGTCTTCGAAGAAGGCGGCCTGGCTGATCGGTGAGAAACCGGCAAGGGCGGCGGCGCTGGCGAGGGCGGTGTGGCTGAGACGGGAAAAACGAACAGGCTGGCAGGCCTGAGGCTGCATGGACAGCATCGTGTTGTACTCCGTTATTGTTCTTATTGGCGAAAACGCTTCGAGGCGTTTTTCGGGAGGCCACCGGAGGTAGCCACGGAAGTCGAAACAATCCGTAACAGGACTCTAAAGGGCCAACCTTTCGCTAACCTTTCAGCAGACTTTCACGGTTTTCGGGCTTCACAGCAGCGGTCCCGGCTGTAAACTCCGCGGCAATAAAAAGTGCCGTCGATCCCCTGAACGAGGTAGGAAATCCATGCGCGTGCTTCTCGTCGAAGACCACCTGCAGCTGGCTGAAAGTGTCGCCCAGGCGCTCAAGAGCACGGGTTTGACCGTGGATGTGCTGCACGATGGGGTTGCCGCGGACCTGGCCCTGGGCAGCGAGGATTACGCCATGGCGATCCTCGATGTGGGCCTGCCGCGCCTGGATGGTTTCGAAGTGCTGGCGCGCCTGCGTGCACGGGGCAAGAACCTGCCGGTGCTGATGCTGACCGCGCGCAGCGATGTGAAGGACCGGGTCCATGGCCTCAATCTGGGGGCGGACGACTACCTGGCCAAACCCTTCGAACTGACCGAGCTGGAAGCGCGGGTCAAGGCCCTGCTGCGGCGCAGCGTGCTCGGCGGCGAGCGGGTGCAGCGCTGCGGAGTACTGGCCTACGACCTCGATACCCGGCGCTTTACCCTCGGTGAGGAACTGCTGACGTTGACCTCTCGCGAGCAGGCGGTGCTCGAGGCGCTGATCGCCCGGCCGGGGCGGGTCATGAGCAAGGAGCAACTGGCTTCCCAGGTCTTCGGCCTGGATGAAGAGGCCAGCCCGGATGCCATCGAAATCTATGTCCATCGCTTGCGCAAGAAACTCGACGGCCAGCCGGTGGCCATCGTCACCTTCCGTGGCCTCGGCTACCTGCTGGAAAGCCGCGATGCATAGGCCCAGCAGCCTGCGCTGGCGCCTGCTGTGGAACCTGGCGCTGCTGCTGGTGGTATTGATGCTGGCCAGCGGCCTGAGTGCCTACTGGAACGGTCGCGAGGCGGCGGACACCGCCTACGATCGGACCCTGCTGGCCTCGGCCCGCACCATCGCCGCCGGCCTGTCCCAGCGCGACGGCGGCCTGAGCGCCAATGTGCCCTATGTCGCCCTCGATACCTTCGCCTACGACAGCGCCGGGCGGATCTATTACCAGGTCAACGATATCCACCAGAAACTGATTTCCGGCTACGAAAACCTGCCCGGTCCGCCGCCGGGCACGCCGCGCACCGACGATTATCCGGCGCTGGCGCGGTTCTACGATGCCACCTATCAAGGGCAGAACGTCCGGGTGGTGAGCCTGCTCAAGGCGGTCAGCGAGCCGAACATGAACGGCATGGCGGAGATTCGCGTGGCGGAGACCGACGAGGCGCGGGTCCGCATGGCGCGCAGCCTGATGGCCGATACCCTGTTGCGCTTGGGCATGCTGGCCATGGGGGCCTTGCTGCTGGTGTGGTTCGCGGTCAGCGCCGCGTTGCGCCCGCTGGAGCGTTTGCGCAGCGCGGTGGAAGAGCGCCAGCCCGATGATTTGCGCCCCTTGCCGCTGGTCGAGGTGCAGCGCGAGCTGTGGCCACTGGTGCGGGCGCTGAATCACTTCACCGAGCGGCTGCGTGGGCAGTTCGAGCGCCAGGCGCAGTTCATCGCCGATGCCGCACACGAATTGCGCACCCCGTTGGCGGCACTCAAGGCGCGCCTGGAACTGGGGCTGCGGGCCTCGGAGCCCGAGACTTGGCGCAGTACCCTGGAAAGCGCCGCCCAGGGCACCGATCGCCTGACTCACCTGGCCAATCAGTTGCTGTCCCTGGCGCGGATCGAAAACGGTGCCCGGGCGATTGCCGAGGGCGGCGCGCAATTGCTCGATCTCAGCCAGCTGGCCCGCGAACTGGGCATGGCCATGGCGCCCTTAGCCCACGCCCGGGGGATCGCCCTGGCCCTGGAAGCCGACGAGCCGGTCTGGCTACGCGGCGAGCCGACCCTCTTGAACGAGCTGCTGAGCAACCTGGTGGACAATGCCCTGGCCCACACCAGGCCGGGCGGAAACGTGATCCTGCGGGTCAGCGCGCCGGCGGTGCTGGAGGTGGAGGACGACGGCCCGGGGATTCCGCTGGAAGACCGCGACCGGGTATTCGAGCGTTTCTACCGGCGTAACCCCCATGTCGCGGGTTCCGGCCTGGGCCTGGCGATTGTCGGCGAAATCTGTCGCGCCCATCTGGCGCAGATCAGCCTGCACGATGGCGCGCAGGCGGGGCTGAAGGTGCGGGTGAGTTTTAACGCGGGCTAGGGGCTTGCGGTACAGGTTCAGTAGAACATTGACCGCGACTCGGCCAGATCGCTGCACATCACCTTGTTCTCGGGATCGATCCCGAGCTTCTTGAAGGCCGGTACGCTGAGGAGATCGATCTTCGCCAGCGGATGATCGGTGTCCTTGTGGCAATACAGGCTGGCGACCTGCACCAGGTCGACGTAATCCACACGTGTGGACTGGCGCTTGAAGTCCAGGTACTGCCCCGGCAATTTGGCCAGCTGTTCCGGAAACTCCCAGACCTGTAGCAGCTTGTCGCCCAGTAACGGGTGGATGCGTTCGATCACGTGGTTGAGGCTGACCGGGTCGGACAGCAGCTCATAGTGATCTTCCGCATAGGTCAGGATCGGCAGCACGCCGATCTGATGCACCAGTCCGCCAAGGGCGGCCTGGTCGGGTTTCAACTGGGTATGGCTGCGGCACAGGGCATAGCTGACGCCGGCCACTTCCAGGCTTTTGCGCCAGACGTCGTGCATTTTCTGTGCGATCACCTCCGAGCGGGCATGGAAAATCTGCTCCATGACCAGGCCGATGGCCAGGTTGCTGCTGTAGTTGACCCCCAGCCGGGTAATCGCGGTGTGCAGGTCGGTGACTTCCTGGGTGGCGCGCAGCAGCGGGCTGTTGACCACTTTGATCAGGCGCGCCGACAGCGCCGTATCACGGCCAATCACTTTGCTCAGGGTACTGACGCTGATTTCCGGATCTTCAGCGGCCCGGCGAATCTGCAGGGCCACTTCCGGTAACGTTGGCAGAACCAGGTCATCGTTATCGATGGCCTCAACCAAATCCTGTTGGACCTTTTCCGCCAGCTCACTCATTTCTGTTCTCTAGGGGTATTGCAGGAAGTTGCGGCGATCAGCGCTGGATTTCTCGATCGCGATCCAGCTGGTAAGGCAGCTCCAGCAGCTGCAGCCCGGGACCTTCGAGCGCGCCGAGATGGAGATTGCCATCCTCTGCGGCTTCGGCTTGCAGTACGGCCAGGAGTTCAATGTTTTGTTCGGCGCGCGCGGCGATCACCACTTCGCCGATGGAGCTGCCGTGGGTTGGGGAGAACAGCGGGGTACCGGGTTCCGGCAACTCTTCGACGTTCAGGGCCAGGCGGTAGAGGCGGCGCTTGAGTTTGCCCAGGTACTGCATGCGCGCGACGATTTCCTGGCCGGTGTAGCAGCCTTTCTTGAAACTGACGCCGCCGATGGCCTGCAGGTTGAGCATTTGCGGGATGAACAGCTCGCGGGTGGCCGGCATGACCTGGCCGATACCGGCGCGGATCTGGCCCAGCAACCATTGGTTGAGATCGCCTTCGGGCAGTTGCGCGGCCAGCTTTTCGCGCAGGCCTTCAGCTTTATCTGCCGGGGCCCAGAGCTCGGCCCGGTCCGCTGAGACACGAATGGCGATCAGGCCGTCGTTGCGGGCGACCGCGCCGTCTTCCGCCGGCAGCTGCAGCCCGAGACCGGCCAGCAGCGCATCGGCGTTGCCCAGGCCGAAGCGCGCCCACAGGGCGCTTTCATCGCTGAGCTTGGCCTTGGAAAACACCGCGTATTTTTTCAGGTCCGCCAGTTGCGGCTCCAGCAACTCGGTGGCCATGGCCAGCAGGCAGCCATCGCCTTCGAGCAGGATGCGAAAGCTCGATTGCATGCGGCCTTTCTGGGTGCAACGGGCGCCCAGGCTGGATTGGCTATCGCTGAGGTAATTGAGGTTGCAGGTCAGCTGGCCCTGAAGGAACTTGCTGGCATCGGGGCCGCGGACGGCGAGAACGCCCTCGTGGGACAGGGAGCAGAAAAAAGCGGAATCAGCCATGGGTCATCGCAGGGTAAAAAGTCTGGCGAACATCATAAGGTGGTGCCCTTGAAATGGGTAGTTCACAAAGGATGGGTGGCGATCGACCAAAGCCGACTGTTCTGGCGTCCGTCGGACTGTATACTTGCGCTCTATTTGAGGAGCGCTCCATGGTCGAAGATGTTGAACTGAACCGCCTCTACTGGCACAGCCGCCGCGGCATGCTGGAACTGGACGTGTTGCTGGTGCCATTCGTGAAAGAAGTCTATCCGCATCTGAACGATGTTGACCGTGCCTGCTACGTCAGGCTGCTCGAATGCGAAGATCAGGACATGTTCGGCTGGTTCATGGAACGCTCCGAATCCGAAGATCCCGAGCTGCAACGCATGGTCCGCATGATCTTGGATCGTGTCCAACCCAAGTAACACCTTCGAATGCCGCTGGCAGCCTTCCAGGCAATTGCTGGCGGCCTATCTCCTGGCCCAGCTGTTCGCGCTGGGCGCCTTGCTGATGCTCGATATTCCGCTTTGGGCCGGTCTGTTCGGGGCTCTGCTGTGCCTGGGCCACGCAGTCTGGACGTTGCCGCGGCGGATTCTGCTGAGTCATCCCTCGGCTTTCAGCGGTCTGCGTCGCGATGTCGATGGCTGGCAGTTGTGGTGCGCGGGGCAGGGCTGGCGGCCGGTGCAACTGCGGCCTGACAGCCTGGCGCTGCCGTTGCTGGTGGTGTTGCGTTTTCGCTTGCCGGGCGAGCGCTGGGTGAGGTCGGTCTGTGTGCCGCGGGATGCGCAGGCGGCCGATGTGCATCGGCGCCTGCGCGTGCGGCTCAAGTTCAGTCGCCGTAGGTGGGCGGCACCAGAATAGTGTCCAGTGCCTGGGGCAGCAGGTTCGGGTAGTCGAGGGTGTAATGCAGGCCCCGGCTTTCCTTGCGCTCCATGGCTGAACGAATCATCAGCTCGGCGACCTGGGCCAGGTTGCGCAGCTCGATCAGGTCGCGACTGACCTTGTAGTTGCTGTAGAACTCATCGATTTCGTCCAGCAGCAGGCGCACCCGGTGCTGAGCCCGTTGCAGGCGCTTGTTGGTGCGCACGATACCGACATAATCCCACATGAATCGCCGTAGTTCGTCCCAGTTGTGCGCAATGATCACGTCTTCGTCGGAATCGGTGACCTGGCTGGCGTCCCAGGCGGGCAGGGCGATCGGAATGGCGATCTGTGGCAGTTGCTCGAGAATGTCGGCGGCCGCGGAACGGGCATAGACGAAGCATTCCAGCAGCGAGTTGCTGGCCATGCGGTTGGCGCCGTGCAGGCCGGTGAAGCTGGTTTCGCCAATGGCATACAGGCCCGGAACGTCGGTGCGGCCCTGCTGGTCGACCATCACCCCGCCGCAGGTGTAGTGCGCGGCCGGTACCACCGGGATCGGCTGCTTGGTGATGTCGATGGAGAATTCCAGGCAGCGTTCGTACACGGTCGGGAAGTGGCTTTTGATGAAGGCTTCCGGCTTGTGGCTGATGTCCAGGTACACGCAGTCGATACCCAGGCGCTTCATTTCATGGTCGATGGCCCGGGCGACGATATCCCGCGGCGCCAGTTCGGCACGCGGGTCGAAACGCGGCATGAAGCGTTCACCGTTGGGCAGCTTCAGGAGTGCCCCTTCGCCGCGCAGGGCCTCGGTGATCAGGAAACTCTTGGCCAGCGGATGGTAGAGGCAGGTCGGGTGGAACTGGTTGAACTCCAGGTTGGCCACCCGGCAGCCCGAACGCCAGGCCATGGCGATGCCATCGCCACAGGCGCCATCGGGGTTGCTGGTATAGAGGTAGACCTTGGCGGCACCGCCGGAAGCGAGGATGACAAAACGCGCACCGTAGGTGTCGACTTCGCCGGTGGCGCGGTTGAGTACATAGGCACCGAGGCAGCGATCGCCTTCCAGCCCCAGGCGTTTTTCGGTAATCAGATCGACGGCGACCCGCTGTTCCAGCAACTCGATATTCGGGCGTTGCCGGGCCTGGTCCAGCAATGTGGTGAAGATGGCCGCGCCGGTGGCGTCGGCGGCATGGATGATGCGGCGATGGCTGTGGCCGCCTTCGCGGGTTAGGTGGAATTCGAAACCACCGTCTTCATTGCCCGATTGTTCGTCACGGGTGAAGGGCACGCCCTGATCGATCAGCCACTGAATGGCCTCGCGGCTATGCTCGACGGTAAACCGCACCGCGTCTTCGTGGCACAGGCCGCCACCGGCATTGAGGGTGTCGTCGACGTGGGATTCGACGGTATCGGTGTCGTCCAGCACTGCCGCGACGCCACCCTGAGCCCAATAGGTCGAGCCATTGGCGAGATCGCCTTTGCTCAATACGGCGATGCGCAGATGACCGGGCAAGGTCAGCGCAAGGCTCAAACCGGCAGCGCCGCTGCCTATCACCAGAACATCGTGTTGAAACTGTTGGCTCATTGGAAGATTCCGCTCAAAAGCGACCCGGGTCGGGGTTGGCGCAAGACGCCTGGATCGGCGAGTCAAAGCAGCCATGCAGCCCACTAGTATATAGAGGGGGGGATCGGCACAATAGCGGTGCCTTCGTGGCATTATGAAATTATGGGCGCGGGAAAAGGCGGTGTTGCGAGGCAGTGGCGGGCGGTTAGATTTTTCCGTCAAATCGGGAAACTGGCGACTGTATCGAAGATGTAGCAACCTTTTTCTCTTCATGGTTACACAATGTTCGCCCTGCACGGCTATAAAGATTGGGAACTTTTGACACGGCCCCAAACTCAATAGAAGGTTGCCTGATAGAAGGGACAGCGTCGGTTTTATGCAGGACTTGTGTTGTGGTCATGCAACTCAATTCGACGACAGGATTATTCGCGCAGCCGGCCTTGCCCGCGCTGCGTTTTTCGTGCGTGCCAAATCAGAGCCCGCAGGAAACTTGCTTGGAGGGGGAGAACTTTTGCGAAAAGCCCGAGTCTATGTTTGCAAGCCTGATCGTTTAGTTATGCAAGCCTCCTCCGAGCTTATCGAGGAGTGTTCATGCTAACCCAGGAAGAGGATCAGCAGCTGGTCGAGCGCGTTCAGCGCGGCGACAAGCGAGCTTTCGATCTGCTAGTGCTGAAATACCAGCACAAAATTCTCGGGTTGATCGTGCGTTTCGTGCACGACACCCATGAAGCCCAGGATGTTGCACAAGAAGCCTTTATCAAGGCTTACCGTGCGCTTGGTAATTTCCGCGGTGACAGTGCGTTTTATACGTGGCTGTATCGTATCGCCATCAACACGGCGAAAAACTATCTGGTTTCACGCGGCCGCCGGCCGCCGGATAGCGATGTCAGTTCCGAGGATGCGGAGTTCTACGATGGCGATCATGGCCTCAAGGATCTCGAATCTCCAGAGCGCGCATTGCTGCGGGATGAGATCGAAGGCACCGTCCATCGAACCATTCAGCAACTGCCAGAAGATTTGCGTACGGCTTTAACTTTACGTGAATTCGATGGTCTGAGTTACGAGGACATTGCCAGTGTCATGCAATGTCCGGTGGGTACCGTGCGCTCCCGGATTTTCCGCGCTCGGGAAGCCATCGATAAAGCCCTGCAGCCGTTGTTGCAGGAAACCTGAGACAGCGGCGACAGCCAAGAGAGGAACCGCCATGAGTCGTGAAGCCCTGCAGGAATCGCTGTCCGCGGTGATGGATAACGAAGCGGACGAACTGGAATTACGTCGGGTATTGAATGCCGTCGACGAAGTGGAAACCCGTGAGACCTGGGCTCGTTACCAGATCGCCCGGGCGGCCATGCACAAGGAATTGCTGCTTCCGCGTCTGGACATCGCCGCGGCCGTTTCTGCTGCGCTGGCTGACGAAGCCGTACCGGCCAAGGCCACTCGTGGTCCATGGCGCAGCCTGGGTCGCCTGGCTGTTGCCGCGTCGGTGACCGTTGCCGTGCTGGCGGGTGTTCGCCTGTACAACCAGGACGAGATCGCTGGTGTCGAACTGGCACAGCAATCGAACCAACAAACCCTGGCCGCTCCTCAAGTAAAAGGCCCAGCGGTATTGGCCGGCTACAATGAGAGTTCGGAAGCCACTGGCCCTATGGCCAACGGCGTATTGCAAGGTCAGCCAGGCTGGCACGATCAGCGTCTGCCAAGCTACTTGCGTCAGCATGCTCAACAAGCTGCACTGAAGGGCACTGAAAGCGCTCTGCCTTATGCTCGTGCGGCGAGCCTGGAAAACCGTTAAGGAGGATCATGCGCGCCATCCCTCTACTCTCGCTTCTGCTCAGTGGCTGGTTCATCGTTCCAGCCCACGCCGACGAAGCTCAGGATTGGTTGAAACGTCTTGGGCAAGCCGAACAGCAGCAAAGCTTCCAGGGTACTTTCGTCTACGAGCGTAACGGTAGTTTTTCTACCCATAACATCTGGCATCGCGTCCAGGATGGCCAGGTCCGCGAGCGGTTGATTCAGCTCGACGGTTCCGCTCAAGAGGTTGTGCGTGTTGATGGGCGTACCCAATGTGTCAGCGGTACGCTGGTGGCTGGACTGGGGGATGCCCCCAACGCTTCGGCCCACTCACTCGATCCAGAAAAGCTCAAGAATTGGTACGACCTTGCCGTCATCGGCAAGTCGCGTGTGGCTGGGCGTGCGGCGGTCATTGTTTCCCTGACCCCACGGGACCAGCACCGTTATGGTTTTGAATTGCATCTGGACCGCGAGACGGGCCTGCCGCTGAAATCGTTGCTATTGAACGATAAGGGGCAGTTGCTCGAGCGCTTCCAGTTCACTCGCCTGGATACGGCTGATGTGCCGAAGGACAGCGAGTTGCAGGCCAGCGCCGAATGCAAGGCTGTGGCCCTGGACAGCGACAAGGCTTCCGCGGTGAAGGCTGCGCAGACCTGGCATTCCGACTGGTTGCCGCCAGGCTTCGAGTTGACCAGCAGCAGTGCGCGCAAGGATCCCGACACCAAGGCCATGGTCAACAGCTTGATGTATGACGATGGCCTGGCCCGCTTCTCGGTGTTCCTCGAGCCGCTCAACGGTGCGACGGTGACCGACACTCGCACTCAACTGGGCCCGACCGTGGCGGTATCCCGGCGCCTGACCACGCCTGAAGGCGAAATGATGGTAACGGTGGTGGGCGAGATCCCTATCGGCACCGCCGAACGGATCGCCTTGTCGATGCGTACCGACGCCGCTGCGCCCAAGGCGCAGTGAGTACAGCCCAGGTGTTCATCGAGCGTTAATGTTGGTTGTGTAAGAGGTCTGCAATGCCAGCTCTGCAATCGAGATATCTAAATGTTCGGTGAACATTTTCATTTGCAAAACCCCCTGTTTTTTCTTATAGGTCAGAGCCACTAGGTTCTGGCCTTGTTTGTCGTTTCCGGGACAAAAGGACTGCGCGAATCGCCTGGTATTTCTTGTCCCTATCGCTTAACCACGCTCGTTGTAATGGGAGCCGTATGTCGATACCACGTTTGAAATCCTATCTCTCCATTTTCGCTACTGTGCTGGTGCTCGGTCAGGCCGTTACCGCGCAGGCGGCGGACTTGCCTGACTTCACACAGCTGGTCGAGCAGGCATCGCCCGCTGTGGTCAACATCAGTACCACGCAGAAGCTCCCGGACCGCAAGGTTTCCGCCCAGATGCCAGACCTCGAAGGCTTGCCGCCGATGCTGCGCGAGTTTTTCGAGCGTGGCATGCCGCCGCAGCCGCGTTCGCCACGGGGCGATCGCCAGCGTGAAGCCCAGTCCCTGGGTTCTGGCTTCATCATTTCGTCGGACGGTTACATCCTGACCAACAACCATGTGATCGCCGACGCGGATGAAATTCTTGTCCGCCTGGCTGACCGCAGCGAACTCAAAGCCAAGCTGATCGGTACCGATCCACGTTCCGACGTGGCATTGCTGAAGATCGATGGCAAGGACCTGCCAGTGCTGAAACTGGGCAAATCCCAGGACCTGAAGGCCGGCCAGTGGGTGGTGGCCATTGGTTCGCCATTTGGTTTCGACCACACCGTGACCCAGGGCATCGTCAGTGCCATCGGTCGTAGCCTGCCGAACGAAAACTACGTGCCGTTCATCCAGACCGACGTGCCGATCAATCCGGGTAACTCCGGTGGTCCGCTGTTCAACCTGGCCGGTGAAGTCGTGGGTATCAACTCGCAGATCTACACCCGTTCCGGCGGCTTCATGGGTGTGTCCTTCGCCATCCCGATCGATGTCGCCATGGACGTTTCCAACCAGCTGAAAGCCGGTGGCAAAGTCAGCCGCGGCTGGCTGGGCGTGGTCATCCAGGAAGTGAACAAGGACCTGGCGGAATCCTTCGGCCTGGAGAAACCGGCCGGTGCGCTGGTGGCCCAGATCCAGGATGACGGCCCGGCGGCCAAGGGCGGCCTGCAGGTGGGCGATGTGATCCTGAGCATGAACGGTCAACCGATCATCATGTCGGCGGACCTGCCGCATCTGGTCGGTGCCCTCAAGGCAGGCGCGAAAGCCAACCTTGAAGTGATTCGTGACGGCAAACGCAAGAACGTCGAATTGACCGTTGGTGCGATTCCGGACGAAGACAAGACCCTGGATGTCATCAGCAAGTCCGGTGCCGAGCGCAGCAGCAACCGTCTGGGCGTTGCGGTGGTCGAGTTGACCGATGAGCAGAAGAAAGCCTTCGACCTCAAGGGTGGTGTGGTGATCAAGGAAGTCCAGGATGGCCCAGCCGCGCTGATCGGCCTGCAGCCGGGCGATGTGATCACTCACCTGAACAATCAGGCGATCACTTCAACCAAGAACTTCACTGAAATCGCCCAGGCGCTGCCAAAGAACCGTTCGGTCTCGATGCGGGTTCTGCGTCAGGGGCGCGCCAGCTTCATTACCTTCAAGCTGGCCGAGTAATCCGCTTAGCGGGTTGATCGCGCAATAAAAAGCCCGCCTCGGAAGAGGCGGGCTTTTTTGTGGGCGCCGGTCGGGCTCAGCGCATCATGTCCTTGACCATCTGCTCCTGGTCCATCAACTCACGCTGACGTGCGTCGATCCGCGAAGACAGGGGAAAGTTGCTGCCGGCGCGGCGTTTGGCGAAATCCAGCTGCTGGATCGCCTGGCGATAGTCGCCGACCAGGGCAAAGTATTCGGCCCGCGCCTGATGCAGGCCGATGATGTTGCCGGACAGGCCACGGGTTTCCGCCACCGAGTACCAGACGTCCGGATCATCGGAGCGGGTCTTGAGCAGGCTTTCCAGAGCCTTTTCGGCGTCCGCCGGGCGATTCTGCTTGAGCAGCAGATCGACCCTGACCTGGTTCAGTGGATAGTTGCCCGGGTACTGCGCAAGCATTTTATCCACCCGGGCCTGAGCGTCGGAAAAACGGCTGGTGGCGGTATCCAGATCGATCTGGGCCAGGTTGTAAGTGATGTCGTTAGGCTGCTTGGCCAGCAGTTGCTTGAGGTTTTCCCGGGCATCGTTGAACTGGCTGCCCTTGATCTGGGCGATGGCGAGTCCGTAGCGGGCGATGTCGTTTTTCGGGTTTTCGTCGAGCTGGGCACGGAAACGCTTGGCGCCCATGCCGGGAGACTCTTCGTAGATCAGTTGCACGCGTGCGCGGATCAGCTGGTAGCGCAGGCTGTCTTCCTTGCCGCCAGCCTTGGCCTGTTCGGCACGGTTGCGGGTGTCGGCGATCCGCGATTCGGTGACCGGGTGAGTCAGCAGGAACTCCGGCGGCTTGGCGTCGAAGCGGTACTGACGCATCAGGCGTTCGAACATGGTCGGCATGGAGCGCGGGTCATAACCGGCCTTTTCCAGGTTGAGGATGCCGATACGGTCAGCTTCCTGCTCGTTCTGCCGAGAGAAGCGCCGTTGTTCCTGGATGGCCGCGGCCTGGGTGCCGGCAATGGCGGCGATCCCGGCGTCGCCACCGCCCGCCGCAGCGATCACAATACCGGCCAGCAGGGCGGCCATCATCGGCACCTGCATGCGTTGCGAGGCCTCGACGCCACGGGCGAAGTGGCGTTGCGACAAGTGCGCCAATTCGTGCGCCAGCACCGAGGCGTATTCGCCTTCGGTCTGGGCATTGAGGAACAGCCCGCCGTTGACCCCGACAATCCCGCCGGGAGCGGCGAAGGCGTTGAGCTGCGGGCTGTTGATCAGGATGAACTCGAGGCGCCGGTCGTTGACTTGGCTGGTCTCGACCAGCTTGTAGACGCTGGTTTCGACGTAATCCTTGAGTTGCGGGTCGTTGAGTTGCGAAACCTGGCTGCGCAGCAACGCCAGCCAGGCGCGGCCCAGTTGGTGTTCCTGTTGGGGCGAGACAATGGCAGAACTGGCATCACCGAGTGACGGCAGGTCGTCGGCGAAGCCTGGTGAGGCGAGCAGGCAAGCGAGCGTCAGCAGGGTAGGGCGCAAAAAAGTCATGCACAAAGCCTTAGTCGACAAAGAGTCTACTGTAGCCGGACACCAGGCCTTGGACCAGATATTCTAGGCACCTCGACGACCCTCCCGGAGTGACGCAATGACTGATGCTGTAGCCCACGACGCCGAGCTCGATGCCAGCGGCCTGAACTGCCCGCTGCCGCTGCTCAAGGCCAAGATGGAACTCAATCGCCTGGCCAGCGGCGCGGTGCTCAAGGTGATCGCCACGGATGCCGGTTCCCAGCGCGACTTTCGCACCTTTGCCCGTTTGGCCGGTCATACCCTGCTGCGCGAGGAAGACGAAGCCGGGGTCTATCGTTACTGGCTGAAGAAGGCCTGAACCGCCCCGGAAATCATCGCGCCTCTGTCTAAGGATCATTGATGTTCAAAGTGTTACGCGACTGGATTCAGCGCTACTTCTCCGACGAAGAGGCCGTGGTGCTGGCCGTTCTGTTGTTCCTGGCCTTCACCGCCGTGCTGACCCTGGGCGGCATGCTCGCGCCGGTATTGGCGGGGATGGTGTTGGCCTACCTGATGCAGGGGCTGGTGCTCACGCTGGAACGCTGGCGCTTGCCAGGCGGGGCGGCGGTAGGCCTGGTCTTTGCCTTGTTCATGGGGCTGCTGCTGGTGTTCATCGTGGTCGTCGTGCCGCTGCTGTGGCATCAGTTGATCACTTTGTTCAACGAGCTGCCGGGAATGCTCGCCAAGTGGCAATCGCTGCTTCTGCTGTTGCCGGAGCGTTACCCACACCTGGTGTCCGACGAACAGGTGTTGCAGGCGATCGAGGTGGCGCGTGGCGAGATCGGCAAGTTCGGCCAGTGGGCGCTGACCTTCTCGCTGTCCAGCCTGCCACTGCTGGTCAACATCATGATCTATCTGGTGCTGGTGCCGATCCTGGTGTTTTTCTTCCTCAAGGACCGGGCGATGATCAGCCAGTGGGTGCGCGGTTACCTGCCGCGCGAGCGGGCGCTGATCACCCGGGTGGCCCAGGAGATGAACCGGCAGATCGCCAATTACATTCGTGGCAAGGTGATCGAGATCGTCATTTGTGGTGGAGTGACCTACATCGCCTTCGTGGCCTTGGGGCTGAACTACGCGGCCCTGCTGGCATTGCTGGTGGGGATTTCGGTAGTGGTGCCCTACGTCGGGGCGGTGGTGGTGACCGTGCCGGTAGCGCTGATCGCCTTGTTCCAGTGGGGCTGGAGCGACCAGTTTATCTATCTGATGGCGGTCTACGGGATCATTCAGACCCTGGACGGCAACGTGCTGGTGCCGCTGCTGTTCTCCGAGGCAGTGAACCTGCATCCAGTGGCGATCATCTGTGCGGTGCTGCTGTTTGGCGGGTTGTGGGGCTTCTGGGGCGTATTTTTCGCGATTCCCCTGGCCACCCTGTTCAAGGCGGTACTGGATGCCTGGCCGCGCAAGGAGCCGGTCGTGGCGCCCTTGCTCTAGAACGGCTCTGTCCTGGAAATGAAAAGGGGGCGGCTGATTCAGCCGCCCCCTTTTTTAGTCGTTTACCCCGCTCAGGCCTTGTTCAGCGCCTGCGCGGCAGCCAGTACCGCATCCACGTGGCCTGGCACTTTCACGCCACGCCATTCCTGGCGCAGCACGCCATTCTTGTCGATCAGGAAGGTGCTGCGATCGACGCCCATGTATTCCTTGCCGTAGAGCTTCTTCAGCTTGATCACGTCGAACAATTGGCAGACGGCTTCGTCCTTGTCGCTGATCAGCTCGAAGGGGAATTCCTGCTTGCACTTGAAGTTCTCATGGGACTTCAGGCCATCGCGGGAGATGCCGAACACCTCGGTGTTGGCGGCCTTGAACGCGGCGTATTGATCGCGAAAGCCCTGGCCTTCGGTGGTGCAGCCCGGGGTGCTGTCCTTGGGGTAGAAGTAGATCACCACCTGCTTGCCCTTGAGCGCGGCGAGGCTGACGGTCTGACCGCTGGTGGCCGGGGCTTCGAAGTTGGCAACAGGTTGGTCGATGGCAACGGCCATTGGGGCTTTCCTTACATTGGGTTCTGTGGGCGCCAGGGTTCGATCAACGCATCGAGATTCATGGCGTCGGCGAAGTCCAGGAACTGATCGCGTAGCCAGCTGATCTGGGTGCCGGCCGGCAAGGTCACGGTAAAGGTGGCGTTGAGCATGGTGCCGCCGGTCTGCGGAGCCTGATAGGTGTCGCAGGTCAGGTTTTCCAGCTCGACATGGTGGTCGATGAAGAACTGGCACAGTTCGTTGACGATGTCCGGGCGGTAGGCGGCGCTGACGTAAGCCACATAAGGCAGGGCCTGCGGGCGGTTTTCCAGGGCCGCGCTGCGTACCACGTTGACGGTGAAGGCGTATTTCTTCGCCAGCGACGGCAGGCCGGCCTCCAGGCGCGCCAGGGCATCCCAGCTGCCGGAAACCTCCAGGACCAGCGCGCTGCACTCGCCGTGGCGGGTCAGGCGGGAGGTCACCACGGCACAGCGGTTTTCATGGCTGGCGCGGCACAGGACGTTGGTCAGCTCCATGGGGTTGGCGCCGAGGGCACTGATGACAAGGAATTGTTCGCGGACTGTGGGGGTGGACATGCAGCATTCCTAAAGCGATGAGCGGTCGATACTTTTACAGGCTCGAGTACTGGGTAAACGTCCGGATGCGGTTTCAGAAGCCCTGAACCGCCCGGTTGCAACGAACTCCATAAAGGCGAGAGCGAAGGGCGGCAACGCGGGATTGGGGCTTCGGATGCCGAAAAGGGAGGCTGGAACCCGGCGTACGAGCTTAGCAGTACCGATCAAAGTCTGAAGGGTAGCGAAATACATCGCTCAGGGGAATGCTCGCAGCGCGGTACTTCGCTTGTGCAAGCATCTTGGCGCCAGTACCATTACCGCTCTCTTTTTCCGGCAGGAGCGGTTGCATGATTGCGGGCAGTATGGTGGCACTGGTCACACCCATGGATGCACAGGGTCGTCTCGACTGGGACAGCCTGAGCAAACTGGTGGACTTCCACCTGCAAGAGGGCACCAACGCCATTGTGGCGGTCGGCACTACAGGTGAGTCGGCTACCCTCGATGTGAACGAACACATCGAAGTGATTCGTCGCGTGGTCGCTCAGGTTGCAGGGCGCATCCCGGTGATCGCCGGTACCGGCGCGAACTCGACGCGCGAAGCGATCGAACTGACCACCAACGCGAAGATCGCCGGTGCCGACGCGTGCCTGCTGGTGACCCCTTATTACAACAAGCCGACGCAAGAAGGCCTGTATCAGCATTTCCGTGCCATCGCCGAAGCCGTCGATATCCCGCAGATCCTCTATAACGTGCCGGGTCGCACCGCTTGCGACATGAAGGCCGAGACTGTGATCCGCCTGTCGACCGTGCCGAACATCATCGGCATCAAGGAAGCCACCGGCGACCTGCAGCGCGCCAAGGACATCCTGGCCGGCGTGAGCAGCGACTTCCTGGTGTATTCCGGCGACGACGCAACCGCCGTCGAACTGATCCTGCTGGGCGGCAAGGGCAATATTTCGGTGACCGCCAACGTGGCGCCAAAAGCCATGAGCGAGATGTGCGCCGCCGCGATGCGTGGCGATGCCGCCACCGCCCGGGCGATCCACGAGAAGCTGATGCCGCTCAACAAGACGCTGTTTATCGAATCCAACCCTATTCCCGTGAAATGGGCCCTGTGCGAGATGGGCTTGATGGCGAACGGTATCCGTCTGCCGCTCACCTGGCTCAGTGCTGCCTGTCACGAACCGCTGCGGCAGGCCATGCGCCAGTCCGGCGTATTGGTTTAATTGAGGAAGTACTACGCATGAAGCGATTGGCCGGACTTTCCGCACTTGCCTTGATTATCTCCAGCACCAGTGGCTGCGGTTGGATCTGGGGGCCGGAAGGCTACTTCCGTGACCGCGGCAGCGATTACCTGCAAGCGCAACAGACCGCACCGATGCAACTGCCGTCGGATGTCAGCACCTCCAAACGCCTTGATCCGCTGTTGCCGATTCCGCGCAACGTGGCCGACGACACCGTCAAGGGCGAATACATCGTGCCGCGTCCGCAGCCGCTGGGCTCGGTGGCCGATGCCAGCGACTACACCCTGCAGAAGAGCGGCGATGCACGTTGGGTCATGGCCCAGCACGCCCCGGCCGAAGTCTGGCCGGTGGCCATGCAGTTCTTCCAGGACAACGGTTTCCGTATCGACGAACAACGCCCGCAAACCGGCGAGTTCAGCACCGCCTGGCAGCGTTCCGACGAGCTCTCCGCATCCATGGCCAAGCGCCTGGGCAGCGTAGGTTCGGCCGATAACGAAACCCGCGTGCGGGTGCGTATCGAACCCGGCGTGCAGCGCAATACCAGTGAAGTCTACGTGGTCAGCGCCGAGCGTCCTGTCGGCAGTACCTCCAACGTCGATTTCACCAACCGTTCGGTCAACACCAGCCTGGATGCCGCGCTGGTCGACGAAATGCTTGCCAGCATGAGCCGCAGCGCCGAGAAGGGCGGTTCGGTCTCCCTGCTGGCCGCGCGTGATTTCGATACCCCGAGCCGTGTCAGCCTCACCGAGGACGGCAGCGGCAACGTGGTGCTCAACCTCGGCGAAGACCTTGACCGCGCCTGGTCGAGCGTCGGCCGCGCCCTGGAACAGGGTGAGTGGCGCGTTGAAGACATCAACCGCAGCCTGGGCCTGTACTACATCAACCTGGCGGAAAAAGCCGAGAAGAAAAACGACGAGCCGGGCTTCTTCGGCAAGTTGTTCGGCAGCGCACCGGCCAAGGAAGAAATCGAAGCCCGCGCCGAGCGTTATCAGGTTCGCCTGAGCAAGGTGGGCGACAACGTCCAGGTCACCGTCGAGAAAGACATCAACACCGTTGCCCCGCCTGAAGTGGCGCGCAAAGTGTTGACTGTGATTCAGGACAATCTGGGCTGATCCGATGCGTTTCGCCGTTCTCGGCAGTGGTAGTCAAGGGAATGGCACGCTGATAGCCAGTGACGACACCTACGTCCTGGTGGATTGTGGTTTCTCCTTGCGCGAAACCGAGCGGCGCCTGCTGCGCCTGGGGGTAGCCCCCGCGCAGCTGAGCGCGATTCTGGTAACCCACGAACATGCCGACCACGTGCATGGCGTGGGTTTGCTGTCTCGGCGCTACAATTTACCGGTCTACCTCAGTCGCGGCACGTTGCGCGGGATGCGCAAGCCGGTGGACGCCGCGGGTTTTCTCGCCGGGGGCGAGACGCTTCAGGTCGGTGCCTTGAGCATCGACGTGACCCGCGTCGCCCACGATGCGCTGGAACCTGTGCAGTACGTGTTCAGTGACGGCCAGCGGCGTTTCGGCCTGCTGACCGACCTGGGTTCCTACTGCGACACAGTGATCGACCGCTATCGCGGGCTGGATGCCTTGATGATCGAGGCCAATCACTGCCGCGACATGCTGGCCCGAGGTTACTACCCGTATTTCCTCAAGCAGCGGGTCGGTGGGGAAATGGGACATTTGAACAACCATCAGGCCGCAAGCCTGGTGGCCGAGTTGGGCTGGCAGGACCTGCAGCATCTGGTACTGGCCCACCTCAGCAGCAAGAACAACCTGCCGCAGCTGGCCCGGCAATGTTTTGTCGACACCCTCGGGTGCGACCCGGACTGGCTGCAACTGGCCGATCAAGATTCAGGGCTCGACTGGCGCCACATCGCCTAGCCCACCTACTTAGCAAGCGGAGCCCATCATGAAAAAACGTGAAGAACTCTACCGTGGCAAAGCCAAATCGGTTTACAAGACCGACGACGCCGACCGCCTGGTCCTGCTGTTTCGCAACGACACCTCGGCGTTCGACGGCAAGCGTATCGAGCAGCTCGATCGCAAAGGCATGGTGAACAACAAGTTCAACGCCTTCATCATGCAGAAGCTCGAAGAGGCCGGCGTGCCGACCCAATTCGACAAACTGCTGGGCGACAACGAGTGCTTGGTGAAGAAGCTGGACATGATCCCGGTCGAGTGCGTCGTGCGTAACTACGCCGCCGGCAGCCTGGTCAAGCGCCTGGGTGTGGAAGAGGGCCTGAAACTCAACCCTTACACCTTCGAGTTGTTCCTGAAGGACGACGCCAAGGGCGACCCGTTCATCAACGAATCCCACGTCGTGGCGTTCGGCTGGGGCACCGCCGAGCAACTGGCGCGCATGAAAGAACTGTCGCTCAAGGTCAACGAAGTCCTGAGCAAGCTGTTCGACGACGCTGGCCTGCTGCTGGTGGACTTCAAGCTGGAGTTCGGCGTATTCCACGGCCAGATCGTCCTGGGCGACGAATTCAGCCCGGATGGCTGCCGCCTGTGGGACAAGGAAACCCGCAAGAAGATGGACAAGGACCGCTTCCGTCAGGGCCTCGGTGATGTGATCGAAGCCTACGAAGAAGTCGCAAACCGTCTGGGCGTACCGCTGTAATCGACGCAACCGACTGATAGCACGGAAAAAATTTGCCCGAGGGGCTTCGCTTCGGGCAAAGGTGCTGTTATGATGCGCGCCGTTGGAGAGATGCCAGAGTGGCCGAATGGGACGGATTCGAAATCCGTTGTACCTTCGCGGGTACCTAGGGTTCGAATCCCTATCTCTCCGCCATTATTCATAACGTCTAAGCCCCTGTAATCATTAGAGATTACAGGGGCTTTTTCGTTTCCGTAGATTTGATCTGGGCATCTTTAGGGCAAAAGATAACGTTGCGAACCGCCCACATCTCTCGGTTTTACTGGAGCATCACCTCGATGGCAGACTTCGGCCTTTTCAGGTGTGCGGTAAACCAATTGTTCAGTGTCTTGCCGCTTCAGAGTAAGCCGCTGGTGGGGCTGCAAAAAACTGACTTTTTCTTCGACGCCACCTGCAACAAGACCACTCGCGCCGTGCCGCAAATCGATGAGTGCATAGGGTAGTTGAAGGAACGGGCGGCGTGGGTGTCCACCGCGATCAATAAGATCACTGGCAAGGTCAGCCCATCGCAGGCCAACATCGTTTCGAGCACTTCTCTGGTCGGCGATGCCACGCTGTTACCGGAAGTGGTTCAGTCGTTCCCGCACTTGCTGATTGTGCGGCCGCTGGATCTCAACGCACAGCTGTACTACTTCAGTCTGGACCCAGCGGTCTTTGACGAACTTCGGCGCTCAACGGAATTCTGCTGGGCTTCGCAGGAATGCTTGGCCCGAAGGTCGGCACAGCAAGCAGTGGGTATGGGTGAGGAAAAAATCACCCTCAAGGGAACAATCTTCCCAGGCTTCAAGGGTGGGATCAAACACTTCGACACCCTGCGCAGTATCGGTGCCCGGTTGAGATCCCTGACGCCTGGATATAACGACGTGCTTGGCGCCTGGTGCCTGAAGAGCGTCGAAGAACAGAGCGTGCTGCTGGAGAGCGGGGTTCTGCGCAGGCAGGCGTTCATCTTGGCTATGGCTACGATCTACAGAGTGTCTGACGGGGATCTGCTGTACCACGCCTATGGGGATCTGGAAGGCACCGTCGAGGAGGTACTGGATGCCAATCAGGGGCTGGCCGATGAGCCGTAATCCTATCGTGCCTGCATCGTGATCGAGCTACCGGATTTGCCGGCACCCAGCAATGATGGAGTGATGTTGTGGAGCTGATGCCGGTCATCGGCGCAGGTCCATTTAGTTCATGCTGAACTCCTTGGTGGATCGGGATGAGTTCGAAGCAATCACCTGCAAGATCATGGTGGTCTCAACGGTCTAGAAGATCGACTACAGCTGTGGAGGTGGGCGAGGGCAGTGTTATGCGTATCGTCGACCTGAGCTCAGCCCTTGCCGGCAGTTGACCTCATTGGTCGGCGGATCTGTCGCGTTGGTCTGGAAGGTTCAGGGTTGACGCTAAGACCAACAACTCGCCGAACTGGCCAGCCCGCACAAGGACGATCTGATAGTCATCAGCAGTGTCACTACTGACCAGTTGCGCACGGTATAGGGCAATCGCTTAACCCTTGAGCTGCGGTTGTCGACCGGCGAACAAACCCACTACAAGGAGCTGGGGGATGCTTGCGTGATCGTCTTGCCACTTCTGATCTGTGGCTGTCAGTCTTCCTCGCCGAGGATCTATCCAGTTGCTGCTCAGTGCCAGCCGGTACCGCAGCCGGCGGCGTGTTTCATGGCGGAACACGAGCCTGACTGCTCCAGTGCATGCTCAAGGATTTATCACCATCACCGATGCTGGCGACCAAGGGCTGATCGTCTTGGCGGCCTGTTAGGTCTATGCCTAAAGAAGTCTCGGTACCGAAGTAAAAAGCAGCCTGTTAGATGCGTCAACATCCAGCAGGCCAACAATCAAAGCCTTCCCCTCGTGGGGTTCAGCCTTTGGATAAGCTAGGACCAGGGTGTTGAAGAATAGCGGCCGCATTCTCTTCAAGTTGATGAAATAGGGCTGTGTTTTCGTTTTTTGGAGGTCTTTATCATTTGTAATGATCTCTCGTTGGATAATTAGTTTTCCCATACTTTCTACAGGACTAGTGATTCGCAATGCATATCGGTATGCCCCGTCCTCTTATAAATGGTACCGCCAAAGTTTCCGTATGATTTTTCCGGCGCAATTGGGATCGTCGCGACTGCGGTGTAGAGTTTTGAGCTTTCAACCGCTTTTTTAATGATGTCTGAGCCTGGTAAATCTGTTCTGGACGTAGTCATGAGGACGTCAGGAGGGCAGGACTCCAGGGCACGTTTTAAGGCGTGTTCGTCAAGCCCATACTTTATTGCCATGGCACTCAAGTGATTCGACTCGTAGGCCGGTGGTAGTAAACCCGTAAGAGGGAAAAGGGAGAACATGAACCCACTGATGCTGAGCGTTCCGTGAGGCGGAGCCGCTTTGAGGATTGCATCGGCCGCCAATAAATAGTTGGACTGAGCGATGGTCTCGGGGCGCCACGCGTTGTTTGTGATGCCTTCAAGATTTTCCTTGTTAGCTATCCAACTGTTTGAAAGAGGGACAAACTTAGGTAGAAGTAATGGTGTACAAACTACAATGAATGTCGCCGTTATAGCTAGTTTCACCGCCTGCAACCGAGCGATAATTAGTTGCTCCCAGGCCAACGCGCAAAGACCGGCAAGTCCTGGCAGGCAGACAGCGAAGTGGTAGGGGAACCCTATCTTTGAAAGAGGCTCCAATAGCGGCACGATAGCGACGCTCGTCCAAAACAAGAAGCGTTTTAAATAATTTGTTTTGCGATAATAAACAGAATGCGAAATTAGTCCGAAAATGGCTATTCCTGTAATGCAAAGGGCGACAGTAGCTTCATTGGCGGAAAGGGTGCCGTTTGTAATCATAAGAGGGATCGTTTGGTCCTTCATTGATGCATAAAAATTGCCGGCATTTATATAAGCATCGAGGAATGACTGTACTCCTCCGCGCGCAATCAAAACTGTACCAACGATAACGGCACCGCCTAGTGTGACACCGATGGAGAACCTGACAAACGTTCGCCATCCATGAGCTACTAGAGTAGCTATCGCCCCGATGAATAAAAAAGGTAAGAACGTTTCTCGAAGTAGAATGGAAAACGCGCCCAAAACGCCTATCCAGAACCAAGAGTGTGTGTTTCTGTCGGCGCTTCGGGCCCATAGCATTGCGATAAGAAGGGGGATGTACGCTGCAAATATACTGTTCTTGAAGCCGGACTGGATGAAGAGCGGCTGATTCATTGTGAAGAGAAATATGGCTGATATCAAAGCAGCCCCAATCCAACTCCGCGATTCCTGTTCGATAAGTTTGTAAAAAAGCAAGCCCGCCGCCAGAGCAACGATCAGATCAATGAGCCGCAGTAACATCATGTGGTTGAATGATAGATCGAAAACCCAAGACAAAAGCATCGGATAAAGCATCAATGTACCGGTGTCGGGAAGTCCACGTCCAGCTGCTAGGCTTGAAAAGATAATCTGTGAAAAATAAGCAAAAACACCTTCGTCGGTCGAAGGCAAAGCGCCTAAAACAGTAAGTCGAGGAAGCCCGATAGCTACGAGTACCACAAGCCACTGGAGTGCCTGCTGGCTTGGTATAGTCCAACGGTTCAGCATGAAAGTGTCTCAACTACTCTGCGTTGTTGCTCTTCGGTAATACCGGCCCATAGTGGCAGGCGAACTAGGCGCTTGGACTGGTAATTGGTGACTTCAAGATCACCATGAGTGCGACCATACCGTTGGCCAGCAGGAGATGAGTGCAGGGGAATGTAGTGAAAGACCGAACTGATTTCCTGACTTTTGAATTTGTTGAGAACCACTTGCCGTTCGATATCAGGGGCTAGAAGCACGTAATACATATGAGCGTTGTGTTGGCATTCTTCAGGAATTATCGGGCGGCGAAGAATGCCGCGGGACTCCAGTGGCTCCAGCAGTTTGTGATATCGGTCCCAACTGGCTAGGCGCGCTTGAGTGATTCGATCTGCTTCTTCCAGTTGCGCCCAGAGAAAAGCAGCAATTAGTTCTCCGGGAAGAAAAGAAGAGCCAACTTCTTGCCAAGTATACTTATCAACTTCGCCTTTGAAGAATCGAGTGCGGTCGGTACCCTTTTCTCGGATGATCTCAGCGCGCAGGGCCAGTTCTGGATCATTGACCAAAAGAGCACCACCTTCACCGGAAATCACATTTTTGGTTTCATGGAAACTATAGGCGCCCAAGTCACCAATGCTTCCTAGCTCTCGCCCTTTGTAGGTGGCCATGACCCCTTGAGCAGCATCTTCCACAACTTTGAGGTTGTGATTCCTAGCGAGAGCTATGATGCTGTCCATTTCGCAGGCGACACCCGCATAGTGAACTGGTGCAATAGCCCTAGTGCGATCGGTGATTGCTGACTCTATGAGTTCTTCGTTGAGGTTTAGCGTGTCTTCACGGATATCCACAAAAACCGGAACTCCCCCTCTTAATACAAAAGCATTGGCTGTGGAAACAAAGGTATAGGAGGGCATGATGATTTCATCACCTGGTTCAATGTCGAGCAGCAGCGCAGACATTTCCAGAGCCGCGGTACATGAGTGTGTAAGCAACGCCTTGCTACAGCCGGTGCGCTCCTCTAGCCACTTATGGCAGTGCTTGGTGAACGGCCCATCACCTGCTAAGCGTCCATTGAAGTGGGACTCGGCGATGTAATAAAGCTCTTTACCTGTCATGTGTGGCCAGTTGAAGGGGATGTGTCGATTCATCTTCTAATATCCTTTGATTTGACGATAGCTTTACTATCCACGAGCAGCAACAATGGTACCAACAACAATCAAAATAACTCCTAACGCTTTTTGAGGTGATAAAGGCTCAGTTAATATCCAACCACTCAGCAGCAAGACAATGACGAAGTTGAGGCTCATGAATGGATAGGCGTGACTTAGGTCGAACTTGGTCATCGCAGCCATCCATGCCAGGGAGGCAAGAAAAGCAGCTGCAAAGCCCGAGAAAATTGCAGGGTCGAAAAGAAGTGAAAGGAGAAACTTAAATTTCCCAATACTATCTACAGGGAGTGAGCCAAAATTTGAAATTCTCCATTTAAGAATAAGCTGACCATATACAGTAAAGAGTATAGTGGCGAAAATGTAGAGATAGTCAACAGCACGAGTCATTGAAATTGCTCCAGAATGGCTAGACCAAACCCGGTTCTGCCATAGTCATTGCCGTTATAGAGCATGTATCGCTGTCCTTTATGATCAAAAACAAACGGGTATTCAATCATTTCAGAGTCCCATCCGGCTGGAGAGACGTCAATGCCTGCTTTAGTGTCAAGTCGACTCCAATCTTGCCCGTCATGCGACTCCGCGTATCCTATGCGATATGAGTCTCCTCTATGCGAGTACCACATCCGCCAACAGTCGTTATCACGAATCACAGAAGGCCTTGAAATTGCATATTCATCATCGCTTGCATAGTCTATGGAAATAATACCTTCCCGTTTCCACTCAATCCCATCCTGTGACTCGGCGTATTTAATGTGGTAGCGATGTTCTGGCTTACCGTTTCTCATATGCCATCCAGTGCAGGATAAATACCACATTTTCCACATATCCTCTCCTGGAAGAACACAGCAGCTCGCACAGAAGTGAGGCTCCTTCATTGAGCGATCAAGTATTGGGCCGTTTGCATATCTAGAATATTTATTTCCATCTAGGCTGGTAGCCAATCCTATGGAGTTTCTAAATGGAACAGTTTTTCCTAGATTCCATCCTATATAGTAGAGGTGTTTTTTATCTTTGTGTTCGGTTAGCCATGTCGCCATCGCTCCACTGTCGTCAAATTCGCCAAGATAACCGGGGGAAAGGATGGGTGTGGTTGATAGTTCAATAACTTGATTTGGGGTGTTTATGTCTATAATTACATAGCCAGTAAAGCTTCTATTGTTTCTGTCTCTTGAGCTGAAGTAAATTTTGAAAAGATCACCGCCAATACACTCTGCGACAGGAACAGCTGCATGGGAATGCAGCCAGTCTTGTTCGCCCGATGGGCAAAAAACCAAGCCGAGTTTCTTCCATTGAGTTGTCATATACCCCTCAATTTTGTGCTGGGTACCTTTGAGCGGTTTGTACTTGCGCCAACATAAACTCCCTCCGACTCGGCGTCCGTGAGTAACAATGTTCCGGCTCCAATGACACACTTGTCACCAACTTTAATGTGGTCGCGTAGTGTGGCATTGACCCCGATAAAGCACTGCTTGCCGATGTGAACACCCCCAGAGATAACGACCTGAGATGCAATAAAAGTATGGTCCTGGATAGTTGAATGATGGCCAATGTGGTTACCACTCCACAAGGTGATATTGTTGCCAATAGTCACAAAGGGTTGGATGGTGTTGTTTTCAAGGATAAAGCAGTTGTCTCCTATCTGGCCTTCATTCAGCACGGTGGCATGACTGCTGATGTAATTGGCAAGTGTGTACCCGAGATTTTTTGCGGCGAGATACTTTTCTTTTCGTACGGCATTGAGTTTGGAATAGCTCAGGGCTATAAACATATCGTGGCTATTGGTAGCATAGTGGTCGACGATATTTTCAAATGCGACGACGGGTAGTCCACAAAAGGTGGGAGCCTCGATATAACTACCGTCTACGGTGAAGGCCACAATTTCATAAGCGGAGTCTGTGCTGAAGTAGAAATAAGCCAGCTGCGCGATATCGCCAGATCCGAATATAACTAATCTCTTTTTCATTGCATTTTCCTTACAAGTATTGTGAATTCATACAGGCCGTAGTCATGAAGAAGGGCAACTTGTCGGGAGTAGCGTTGTTTGCATAGATCAAATAAAAAACAAGGGTCTGCGTAGTACAGATCACTCCGTTTCTTATCTTCGTCAGAGTAAGAAGTTAGGCAATTGAAGGCGAACCCCAGGCGGCTTGTTCGGTCTAGAACGTCAAGGGTGTTTTTAAGATAGGTCAGCCATTCGGCGTCAGATCTGCCCAAGCGAACGTTGAAGATTCCGCTAGCAATGCCATAGTCCGTCACACAGTCGGGTTCGGAGGCAGAAATGAATCGAGTTTCAGGCACTCCTATGTAGCGTTGCGTCGCGGCTTGGATCATTTCTTTTGAAACATCTACGCCGAGATACGAAAACGCCTGGTTTTTATTTTTTAGGTAATCTACCAGCGCGCCGTAGCCACAGCCAAGGTCAGTGATAGAGAATTCTTGCTGGTTGTTGATGACCTTGCACAGTTGTTCGAAACGCAGCGCCTGGCCCTGCTCACCGTTCCAGTCGACCCCGTTTGGCGTTTCACCATGCAGTGCGAGCTTTTTCGAGTAATAGCTTGCTACTTCGTCAAGCAGTTTCGTCTTGTCGCTGTGCATAAATCTGTCTCACAATGGTATAGGGGCGTTGTTTAGACTCGGAAAATATTTTCGAAAGATAAATTCCCACTACGCCGATAAACGAGATGATCATTCCGCCAAGAAGCCAGATAGAGGCCATGACCGATGTCCATCCACTCATCGGCTTCGCGAGGAACATCCAGTGTATTGTCAAGTAGGCAATGTAAAGTACAGCGAAAAATGAAATCGAAATACCAATGTAGAAAATACTGACCAAAGGAGCATTGCTGAACGAGGTCACAGAGTTAACCAATACAGACATTTTTTTTCTGAAGGTATAGGTTGTTTGACTGGTGTTGCTTTTCTTGACTATTTGAGGTTGTTGATCAAATCCGGTAATATGCCAGAGCCCGGCGATAAATACTTCCCGTTCCTCATGCCGTAGTAAGGAGTCGACATAACGGCGTGTCATTAGTCTGGCAGTGACGACGTTTTTCGGCAGTGCTATCCCCGTCAGAGCTTGAAAGAAACGATAGAACCAGCGGCCGCTCCAGCGTTCAAACCAACCTCCTTTGCGTTGCTCTTGCACGCCATAGACGACATCGCAGGCTCTTTTTTGGAGTTGTTCGGCAAAGGTGAGCAGGTACTCCGGGTCCTCTTCAAGGTCAGTATCTATCAGGAATACTTTTTCTCCTTTGGAGTGGGAAAGGCCGGTCATCATAGCCTTGTGATGGCCGAAGTTTCGTGAGAGATCGACCAATACAACATGATGATCTCGCTCAGTGAGCGAGATGGCGATATCAAGGCTGTTGTCTGGTGATCCGTCGTTCACGAGTACAACTTCGTAGTCGTCTCCCGCATATTTCATTGCGGCAGCGCTCACGCGCGAATGAAACTCCTCTATATAAGGTGCCGACTGATAAAGAGTCGCTACAATGGATAGTTTCATTGAGTAATATGCCTCATTTGGCGATGAGAATCTTTTCCGCAGTTGAAGAGCAGATCAAGGATCGTGACACCATGGGTAAACTCGCCCCATAATTGCGGATACTCCGGATAGCCTGCATAGTCGAACCAGGTCAGTTTGATATTCATCGTTTCGAATACTTTTTCATCTATGTAATTCCTGGCGGCTGGACCAGAGATATATTCCATACCACCCGCTTGCGCGCAGAGGCCGGCAAGGCGCTCCGTTTTACCATCTACCTGTACATAGTCCCAAGAATTACTGATGATGGTTTTTATTTCCAGATAATCGCAAATAGCTTGAATAAAGCGCTGATTAAGCTCTGAAATATGAGTGTAAGAGTTGTTCAGGTAGAGGGGTTCCAGCCATTTTGAGATTTCATGGAAGTGCGGTGCGCGACTGTAATTTTGAACTAGTGATTTCCAGTGTGCAGCGGCCCATTCGGCACCGTCGATTTCAGTTTCTCTTATTTTCTGGTGGTACTTTCCTTTAACTAAGACGGGCACGGTCAACCATTGTACCCCTTGCGGGGTTTTGATCTGATTACGATTTCGCCAGTCACGCCGTGTATATTGCATGTCGTCATAGAGGATGAACTCATCCACTGATGCGATCATGTCAAAATATCCTTTCCAAGGGATGTAGTTGGATTGAAGTATTGCAACTTTTTTCAAAGTGCTTTTCCCTTGTGCTGGTAAATGTTCATTGAGTAATTAAAGTTATAGATGATAGTGGATCTTTTTGTTTTGTGGGGTAGAAGGAGTAGATAGAGTCACAGAAATACTACTTCACCAATTCTAAGGAGTGGCATATTAATCTGCGAGGGGGTGGAGCGTCACCCTTTTCATGGGGATTTTTACCTGGCCGTAGGTGTCGAAAGATTTGCACTATAGGGTGAACAGCCAGGCCGTTAGTGAATCACGGTACTCAGCGCACCTCTGCATGCGGATTTTAGATTGGCCATCGCTAAGGTTGCTTGGCGTGACCAAGAACTCAAATGGCAGTCCAGAGCCTCAACGGTTTTGAATGGGGCAAAAATGGGGCGAGCCATATGCCAAACCATGTCATTCAATACCCTCTATGCATTAATCCAATCAGGCAAGAATGGGCATTTCAGCCCCAAATCATGGGCCCATCCTGCCGAAGCCGCCATACACCCCCAGCACAATTGGCGTTTGCTTGGTAAGACGTGTTGGGTGTGTTGTTTAACATCCTCGGCGCCAAGGAGGATGTGATGCCTGTTATTGTATTCGGGTACTACCATGGACACTTAACAGAAACGTTTCTCAATCATTTTGACGACATGTTCACGTCAGCTTCTTCTATCACTAAGAATGCACTTGGGGACAGCCTTGGGGCGGTGGTGCTTAGTCGGTCAGGGTCATGCGGAGGAAAGCTGCTTAACATTAGGGCAGATTTAGGGCAAGCAGCAGGCCGCTTCTGCCTCATACAGGCCGTTTGGGTTGATGGAAATATCTTTAAATACAGGTCTATAGCGGTCTAGCTAGCCCTGGGAAGGGGTTCGAATCCCTATCTCTCCGCCATATTTAACGAAAAAGCCCCGTTTTTACGGGGCTTTTTCGTTTCTGGCTGTTTTTATTCTCCCGCTTGTTCCCCCCTTTGGATTTAGAAACGCTGACTGAGGGGGCTGCTCGATCCACATCGAGAACACTTACCCTCCCAGTCAGCTCCAGCCCAATGCATCACGCGGTCAGCGTCTGGTCGGCCTCTCCGAACCAGGTGCGCACCAGATCGGGATTGGGTGTGCCAATGTGGTCGAGCACCGCGACATCGACGAAGTGCTTGCCATTATTGGCGCCATCGGGATCCACCTGCACCGTGATGTCGCTGCCGGACTGCGCCAGTTGGACAAAGTCGGCCACCTGGCTGGTGCCGCTGACGAAGTTGGCGTTGAGCAGCGTGGAGAGGTCGAGGGTGTCACCTTCGGCGAAGTTGTAGTCGAGGATATGGTCGCCGCCTTCATTCGCGTTGAGGTAGGCGAACATGTCGGCTCCCGCGCCGCCGCTGAGGCTGTCCTCGCCGCCACGACCCACGATGATGTCGTTGCCGTCGCTGCCGCTGAGCGTGTCCGCGAGCATGCTGCCCACCAGTGTGCCGCTGGATTGGCCGTGGTAACTGACCTGGGTGCCGGCTTCGCCGCCATCGGTGACCTGGAAGTCTTCCGCCGAGTAGTGTCCCAGCAGGTTCACCTCGGCTCGATGTGCGCCGTCGTCCACCGTCAGCAGGCCGCCGGCGCCAGAGGCGTTGGCGGTGTAGCTGAGCTGGGTATTGGCACCGAAAGCGAGATCGCCGAACGTTAGCAAGTCATCGCTCTCGAGGCCGAGGATGCCGACCAGCGAGCCCGCTGCTTCAGCCTGGGCGATCACCAGCGAGCCGGCACCTGCGCCGTGAAAGGCGACGGAGGTGTGTGCGGCACCGGCGAAGGTCAGGCTGGCGTCGCCGTCGATGGTCGCGCTGCCATTGCCGGTCACGTCGGCCAGCAGGCGCAGGTCGCCACCGTTGGCCCACAGATGGCCGGTGTTTTCGACCGCGCTGGTCACTGTCATGCCGCCTGTGCCGGTGGACTCCAGTACACCGCTGTTGCTGATGGTGTGGGTGCCGGTGTCGAGCACCAGGCTGTTCATGCCGCTGGCCAGGATCAGCCCCGCATTGGCCAGTATCATTTGCCCGGCACCCAACTGGCCGGCGCCGGAAATGCGGTTGTCGACATTGGTCAGCACGGTGTCGGCGCTGCCGCCGAAAATCACATTTTGCGCGTTGTCGGATAGCAGTACCTGGCCGCCACCGGTCAAGGTCGCGCCACGGAACAGAATTTCCAGGCTGGTCTCGTTGCCGGCGGAGCCGAGTTCGATGGTGCCGCTGTTATGGAGGCCGCCACCGAACGGCATGATCGCGCTGTCGGCGATGGTGAGGGTACCGCTGTTGTGGGTGAGTGGGTCCGTATCGAACCGGAAGTTCGCTTCGCCCAGGTCCGTCGCATCGACACCTCTCAGGGTGACCGTCTGGCCGGAGCCGATGCTGACCAGGGCATTGCCGTTTGCGTCGTTGCTGATGCTCAAATCAGCGAAGGCGGTGACGCCTGTGAAGCCGATCAAGTCGATCTTGTCCGCCGCGACGTCGAAGTTGTAGATCTGGTTGTTGCCGATCGGCTGGGCGAAGACGAACGTGTCGGCACCGGACGAGCCGCTCAGGTTATCGTCAGCGGACAAGGCGAAGATCGGCGAGCCCGGGGCATAGACTTCGACGTTGTTGAACACGTAGGCGCTTGCGCTGCTGCCGTCACTGTTGCTCCAGTACAGGTTGACCTCAAGCACCAACGCACCCGCGAAGTCGCTTGGGGTTGTCACGGTCAAGGCACCGGGATCGTTGGTCTGCACGGTCCAGGTGCCGTCGCCATTGTCGGTTCCTGCATTGAACACCCACCCCGAAGGAACGCCGCTGATGGCCACCGTTACGGGGCCGTCAATCTCGGCCGGTGGAATGTCGAGGGCCAGGTTGATGGGCTCGCCGGCAACGCCTGCCGGAAGGTTTGCACTGCTCCCGGCAGCCCCAGCATTACCCGCCAGGTCGGTGTAGCTGTTCGCGGCAACGTCGACTTTCACGCTACCGCCCAGCGTTCTGGTCAGCGTCGCGGTGTAGGTATCGCCATCGACCTGGGTAAAGTTACTGAAGGTTCCTCGGGGCGCTCCGCTCGTCTTAGTCACCGAGACATCCGAAAGGCTGAAACCGCTCACTGCCTCACTGAACTGGAATGTGACCGTCGACGTAGAGCCGATCGAGCTGCCCAAGGCCGTTCCCGTCACTGTCACCGTTGGCGGTACGCTATCGACTGGCGTCTCGACAACGTTCTGCACGTTTACCGTAAGGGTCTGCGTGTCGGTTCCGCCATTGCCGTCAGCCACCTGGACGTCCACAACGTAGGCATTGTCGCCGTCGGTACCCCCGATATCCTGGGCATTTTCGTAATCGGGGGCCGAATTGAACGTCAGCACTCCGCTCGAACTGATCGAGAATTTGCTGAAGTCCGTGCCGGCCGTATTCAGGATCGAGTAGCTCAGCGTCTGCGCGGGTAGATCGGCATCGCTCGCCACCACCGTCGTGACTGCCGTAGTGTTCTCCGCCACGTTGACCGAAGCCGTCGCACCCCCGCCGTTGGAGGTGATCACCGGGCTGTTGTCGTTGACGCCCGTCACGGTTACCACGATCGCCTGGTCGTCAAACAGCGTGCCGTCCGACGCCCGCACAATCACGTCATAGACATTGTTCGTTCCCGAATCGGTCGGTGCTTCAAAGTTGGGGGCAGAGATAAAGCTCAATGCACCTATGCTGGTAACGATTGAGAACTTCGCGGCATCCGCTCCGCCGGCGATGCTGTAGCTCAATATCTGTGCCGGCAGATCGGCATCGGTTGCCGCCACGGTCGTGACCGCTGCAGTGTTCTCCTCCAGGTTGATCGAAGCCGTCGTACCACCACCGTTGGAGGTGATGGTCGGCAAGTCATTGCTGCCGGCGATATGCACGGTAACCGAGGTGAGGGTGCCGTCGGCACTGCTCACAGCGAAGGTGTCGGTGTAGGTGGTGCCGGCGGCGAACTCGTTGTGCGCGGAGTCGGCGACGTAGGTCCAGGCACCGCCGGTGTCGATGGAGAATTTGCCGTAGTTGCCAGCGGTGTCGGTTTGGGCAATGAAGGTTGCGGCGCTGTCGACGTCGCTGATGGTCAGGGTGCCGGCGGTGGAGATGTCGACGGCGGCATTGGTCTCGGTCAGGTTGGCGATGTCGGCGGACAGCACGGCCGCATCATTGGTGCCGAGGATATGCACGGTGACCGAAGTGAGGGTGCCATCGGCACTGCTCACGGCGAAGGTGTCGGTGTAGGTGGTGCTGGCGGCGAACTCGTTGTGCGCGGAGTCGGCGACGTAGGTCCAGGCACCGCTGGTGTTGATGGAGAACTTGCCGTAGTTGCCAGCGGTGTCGGTTTGGGCAATGAAGGTTGCGGCGCTGTCGACGTCGCTGATGGTCAGGGTGCCGGCGGTGGAGATGTCGACGGCGGCATTGGTCTCGGTCAGGTTGGCGATGCCGGCGGACAGCACGGCGGCATCGTTGGTGCCGAGGATATGCACGGTGACTGAAGTGAGGGTGCCGTCGGCACTGCTCACGGCGAAGGTGTCGGTGTAGGTGGTGCCGGCGGCGAACTCGTTGTGGGCGGAGTCGGCGATGTAGGTCCAGGCACCGCCGGTGCCGATGGAGAACTTGCCGTAGTTGCCGGCGGTGTCGATTTGCGCCTGGAAGCTTTCCGGGCTGTCGATATCGCTGACGGTCAGGCTGCCGCCGGTAGTCAATGGAGCATTGGTTTCGCTCAGCGTGACGCTGGCCGAGGACAGTACGGCGGCGTCGTTGGTACCGGTGACAGTGATCGTCACCAGCTGGGTGTCGACACCGCCCAGGCCATCGCTGACCTGTACGCTGAACACTTCGTCATGACTTTCGCCCGCCTTGAGCGATTGCACCGCACCGGCAACGCCATCGGTGCCGTTGGCCAGGGTGTAGGTCCACTGGCCGGTGCTGTCCACGTCAATCGAGCCGTAGCTGCCAGTTGGCGAGCCATTGATGGTCCAGATAGCGGAGGCATCGTGATCGATGTCGGCCGAGCTGAATTGGCCGCTGACGCTGAGGGTGGTGTCTTCCTGCACTGCGCCGGCATCGTTGCCGGTGGCGAAGCTGAGTACCGGCGCATCGTTGCTGCCGGTGACAGTGATGGTCACCTGTTGGGTGTCGACACCGCCCAGGCTGTCGCTGACCTGCACGCTGAACACTTCGTCGTAACTCTCGCCCGCCTTCAGCGACTGCACGGCACTGGAGACTCCATCGGTGCCGTTGGCCAAGGTGTAGGTCCATTGGCCGCTGCTGTCCACGGCGATCGAACCGAAGGAGCCGGTGTTTGCTCCGACGATGCTCCAGGTAGCGGTGGCGGCATGATCGATATCGGTCGAGCTGAATTGACCGCTGACGCTGAGGGTAGTGTCTTCCTGCACTGCGCCGGCATCGTTGCCGGTGGCGAAGCTGAGTACCGGCGCATCGTTGCTGCCGGTGACGGTAATGGTCACCAGCTGGGTGTCGACACCGCCCAGGCCATCGCTGACCTGCACGCTGAACACCTCATCATGACTCTCGCCGGCCTTGAGCGATTGCACCGCACCGGCAACGCCATCGGTGCCGTTGGCCAGGGTGTAGGTCCACTGGCCGCTGCCGTCCACGGCAATCGAACCGTAGCTACCAGTTGGCGAGCCATTGATGGTCCAGATAGCGGAGGCATCGTGATCGATGTCGATCGAGCTGAACTGGCCGCTGATGCTGAGGGTAATGTCTTCCTGCACGGCTCCGGCATCATTGCCGCTGGCGAAGCTGAGTACCGGCGCGTCGTTGCTGCCGGTAATGGTGATGCTGACGGTCTGCGTCGCCGATGTAGCGTTGGCCGCGTCGCTGTTGTCGGTGGCGACCACCCTGTACGAGAAGGTGATGGTTTCACCCGCGCCGAGGACGTCGAGGTTCTGGCTGCTGCTGTAGTCCCAGCTGTTCTGATCGACCGAGAAGCCGGCCACCAGTGCCGAAGCCACGTCCGCATTGAGAGTGCCACCGCTCCAGGCGATGTCACCGTTGGCGGTGTGCGACACCGTCACCACGTCGATGTTGTCCAGGTCGGCAAAGCTCAGGGCGCCGCTGTCGTTCAGTGTGGCCGCAGCGTTGCCTTCGCTCATGGCGCCGGTAGTGTCGGCAATCGTCAGCGTCGGCCGGTCGTTGGTACCGGTGAGGGTAATGGTCACGGTCTGCACTGTGCCGTCGCCGATCGCCACGTTATAGGTCTGGGTGACGGTCTGGCCTTCGCCCAGGAACTGCAGCGCAGTGTTGTCTACCGCGAAGTGCCAGCCCAGCGAGCCGCTGCCCGTGCCGGTGCTGTCGTTCAGCGGGTCTGTAGTGAAGCTGCCCAGGTAGCCCGAAGCGCCCGGCGTGACGGTAACGCTATGGCTGTCGATCAGGTCGGCGTCGGTAAAGGTGATGTTGCCGCTGGCAGCGTAGTCGCCGCTGTCTTCCTTGGCATCTCCGCTCTGTACGCCGCTGGTGATCTGCACCTGGTCGTTGGTACCGGTGATGGTGATGGTCACATTCTGCGTTGTCGACGAGCCATGCCCGTCACTGATGGTGACCACATAAGTTTCGCTGACCGTCTGACCCTGAGCCAGGGACTGGGCTGCCGCGTTATCCAGGGTGTAAGTCCAGTTGACGGTGCCGTTGGCCGTATCGGCGGCTTCCGTCACAGAGGCGAGGGCGAAGTTGCCCAGCGCTGTGGCATTGCCTTGTGCCGCCACGAACGAGGCGGTATGCGTGTCGCTCAGATCGACATCGCTAAAGGCAATCGTGCCCGTCGCGCTGTGCAAGTCGGTCGGGCTCGCTGTCGTGGCCGCATCTTCGGTCACGGTACCGGCCTGTGTGCCGAGGCTCATCGTCACACTGTCATTCGCACCTGCAAATTGCACCTGCGCAGTGGCCCAGCTGAGCGTGCCATTGCCGAGACGAATCGCGTACGTAAAGCTGTCTGTCAGGGACGCTCCGGCAGCAAGCGCTTGAAGTTGCGCCTTGAAAGCCGTCGATAAGGTCGCGGCGTCGTAGCCGACTTTTCCATCCGACGTAATCCAGATTTTTGCACCATTGAAGCTGGTGTCGGAACTCGTCGCCTCGACTCTGCTCGTGTCCTGGACCAGGAGATCGGCCGGAGCATAAATCTTGGTAGCAGTAGAAAGGCTGGTCGCGTTATCGAGTGACCAGAGTGTCTTTGCATTGCCGCCCAGGTCATTGGACATGACGTCCAGATACACGATCCCCAGCAGGTCTTCAGTGATGGCTGCGCTGCTCGTGCCAATGACACCTGTAGTGAAAATGTCGTCCTGCGCCTGCGGTGTATTGGAAAACGAAGTGGTGGTGCCGCCGCTGGTCGTTGTAGTGGTAGCCATGTCTTTCTCCCGAGAATGCTTTTTTTAGAATCGCCAGGTCCTGCTGACAGGACGAAGTCCCATGCTTGTACCGCTCAGGGTGTCAAGGAGCGGTGCGAGCTGATCCCGGACATCGTCGGCCGTCTGGGCCTGCCGGAAGAGGGACGCAGGTGGCGTGCAGGTGAAGAAGTTCGCCGTACTTGAAAAGCGAGTCGCAGGAGCGGTTGGGCGAACATGAGCCCAAGCCTGGAGCTGCGCTGCGCAGGGTGCGCAATAGCCTGAGAGCACCCATATGAAAGGGACTCCTGAAGTAATGGCTGGATGAATCTGGGTCATTCTGATTCAGGGATACGGCCATTCCTGATATCAGTTGGATAGTTGTTTAGTTGTGGGGTCAGGCCTTGTAAAGGTGTTAACCGGGAGTAACAGCACGAAGTGCCAATATTCCGACAGGCGGGTGTTTTGGTGTCAATATTGTGTCGATGTGTTTTTGGCGAAATGCTCGCAGGTACCCGGCACTGATGCGGCTCAATTGGCTGAAACCCTTATGCGGCAAGGGCTGGCTGGCTCATGCCAGTGCTGGGTGGCCGCAAGTTGCAGCGTCAGTTATTAAAAAAAACCGGCAGAGCATTTTTCTGGCGGTTTTTTTTCATGCTCTCCGGACTTCAATGTCTGGGGACTCCCTCAGTAAAGCCGCCCTATTCAGCGCTTTGAGAAACGTCTGATATTCGCCTCCAGGAGTTTTGCCTAGCCTGACCCGTATTCGATGAACGGGCTGCGGCATATTCAAGTGAGCAAGGAGGCAGATATGAATAGGCAGGATGCACAGGCCGGCGCAACGCCGGAGACACCAAGCTTCAACGCAGGGGGAAGCGTGGATGAGGAGGTGTTTCACGCTATTCGGGTCGGTTCCGCCGAGTCGTTGCTGGAGGTGCTTGGCAGGCTCATGGACCTTGCTGGCGACAATGAGCAAGTCGCCCGACGGCTCATCGAGGAGGTACGGACTTACCAGATCAAAGACCTTGAACTGTTGCGGGCGTACTGCGAACAAAAAGATCGGCAAGCCATTGCCAGGCTGTGCCACAAGATGGCGGGTGCGGCTTGTGTATTGAAGTACCAGCCGCTGATCTCCAGCTGCCAGCGCCTGAGGGAAATCAGTATCGCAGGGACCTGGCCAGTGCTGCTGGAAAGGGCGCAGTGGGTCGAGCAGGCGCTGCTCAACCTCAAGGACATCTGTCTTGTAGCCATACAGGATGATGGGCCAATCAATCTGAGAGAACTGCCTCGTGAGCGCTGATTCCTCTGCTGCTCCAAGGGAGTAGTGCTCGATGTCCCGTCGCAAAACCGATAAGACGCTGATTCTGGAACAGACAGATGTCCATGCGTTGCTGGGGGTCGCAAGAGGCCTATATGATTCCTTTCTGCCTGGCTATTTCAATCAGGGCCAGAAGGTTGGTGGTGTTGAACTTCTTCAAGAGTCTTACTTTGTAAGTACTGACCGTTTTGTGACTGATAAGCAGAGTCGCTGCAATCTCCCTGTTGTTAAGACCCTGTGCCAATAACCTTAATGTGGTGATTTCCCTGTTGGTCAGCTGGGAGGCGGCAATGCTTTGCATCTGGTTGGTGTGAATGCTTTCCTGCAACAGGAGCAGAGAACTTTCAGGAAAATAGGTATGTCCTGATAACAATGCTTTTACTGCATCTCCCACCTCATCCAGCGCTTCGTCCTTGCAGATGAACCCTGCTGCGCCCCCATGCAAACAACGTACGGCAAAGTTCTTTGAGTCGCTGGAAGTCAATATCAGTGTTTTTACCAGGAAGTTATTGGCCTTGAAGTGAGTAAGTACGGATAGCCCGTCCAGTTGCGGTAGATCGAGGTCAAGTATTACCAAGTCCGGCTTATGGGTACGAACAACTTGAATGGCGTCGACGCCATTGTCTGCCTCGGCGGCGATATGGTGCCCGTTACGCTCAAGTATGACTTTCAATGCAATCCTGACCAGGGGGTGGTCGTCGACTATGACTATGGATCCCATAGTGTGCTCTCTCTATATTGGTTATGCGTGTAGGTTTTATATTCTTACTCTCTATATTCAATTCTTCTCATTGAGGTTGGGCCTTTTTGTCGGCGCTCATTGCGCAGGCCTACGGGTAGACTCCTTTAATTTTTTATTGAGTAGCGAGTTGGCCTGGTTCAGGCTACTGCGACGCGAGCACTTGGTAGAGTTCAGCTAACACGCGCGCGTTGAAGAAGTACACAGTCTTGTCTCATAAGTAAAGACGAAATCAATGAGCGGTTTATTAAGATATTTCTGATGGGTGCTTCGGCCGTCTCTCAATTCAAATTCGAAGGCTGATCGGTAAGCTACGGCTTCCTTTGGGGGTTCTTCATGGGGCACCTAAAGGAGCTTGCTATTGTTGTCGACCCATTGACTTAGACTTTGAGTGAGAGAGGCTTGGGCTGCCATGGCCGGTGTGATTTGGTCATGGCTGAACCGGGAGAACAATCAAATAGATTGCACTTCTTTTGCCGATCAACGTGAACAAGGAAATCACATGAAACGCACATCTTTACTGTCCCTGGCAACTTCCAGCTTGATGCTTGCTGCGCTTGTTCCTTCGTTATCTCATGCCACTGATGGCGTGGTTAACTTCTCTGGCAGCATCTCTGACGTGACTTGCAATATCAACGGCCAGGCACCGGGTGAAAACAACATCACCAACGTGGAACTGGGGCGCATCTCTCCTTCGATCTTCAAGGCCATTGGCGATGCTTCTCCGTTCGAGAAGTTCGCGTTGGTGCTGTCCGGCGCGCAATGTGCCAATGGAACCAAGGTCGTCGTTGATTTTGACCAAGTGGGCAACGTCGACTCGGCGACCGGAAACCTCAAGCTGATCGGCGCAGCGCCTGCCACCGGCGTGCAGATCCAGGTGTTCAACGACAATGTCGCTGCTGGCACGAAAATCCCGCTCGGTCAGTCGGAAGCCACGCCACAGGTCGCCACCGTTGCAGCCAACACTGCAACCCTCAAGTTCAAGGCGAACTATGTTGCGACCGCGGCTAGTGTTGGTGCGGGTTCGGGTAACTCCTTCGTTCGATACACCCTGTCGTATAAGTAAAGACCAGCGCCCGAGGAGTGATTCATGACGCCGAAAGCGCGTATTTTTTCTTCTTTCGTTCTCGGCGTCATGTTCTTGGGCGTATGTTCTGGAATCGTACAGGCGTCGGTAGTCATCCAGGGTACTCGGCTGGTTTATCCGTCGGATGCTCGTGAAGTGACAATAAAAGTGAACAATACCGGTGCCTCTGCTGTATTGGTCCAAAGTTGGATTGATGATGGCGATTCAACTAAGGGGCCCGAGGAAATGAAAGTTCCATTTTTGGTGTCCCCGGCGGTGATTCGCCTGGATTCGGACAGTTCAGCTTCACTGCGTGTTTCCTTCACGGGTGAAAAACTTGCAGAAGATCGGGAATCCTTGTTCTGGCTCAATGTACTGGAAACACCTCCACGCAAGGAAGTCGATGAAAATGTCTTGCAGTTTACCTTCAGAACCCGAATCAAAGTGTTCTTTCGACCCAAGAACCTGAAGTCGGATGTGGACTTGGTGGCGAACAAGCTCGATTGGCAATTCAAACAGGCCAGGCATCCAGATGGAAAAGGTAAAGTCGAGAATCGCCTGGGAGTTCAGGTGACTAATCCGACTGCATATTACGTTTCTTTCGGCAAGATAGAAGTTGCTCTGGATGGGCGACGGGTTGCAGTTAAAGATGAAATGATCGCACCTTTCAGTAGTGGGTTTTTCCCATTACCCGAACGGGCTCCTCAGACCTATCGCAAAGCCTCTGTTCATTACGAGGTCATTAATGACTTCGGTGGGCGGCGGGTGCTTGAAAAACCATTGCCCCTGTAACTTTTCTCACCCTGCAGTTTTTGTCATCTCTATGACCTGGCTGCATGCCGGTATCGAATATGTTGAACGTCCAGCGTAGTCATCTGGCTGTTTTTGCTTGTGCGTTAGTTTCGTACGGTTGGAGCCCAGTTCGGTTTTTTCTAGGTCTTGTTTCTACGGCGGCGATTGTCATGGCGACTGAAACATGGGCCGAAACTTCCACTGCCGAGCCTGCGGGGCAGGGCGTGGTATTCGATTCGCAGATGTTGTTTCAGACCGAAGGTGCCCCCATCGATACCAGCCGTTTTGAGCGCCAGGGATTTCTCATTCCGGGCAATTACCGCATCGACCTGCTGGTAAATGGCCAGTGGCGTGCCACGCAGAACATCGAGTTTCGCGACACCCATGGGCCGCAAGGGGGCCAGCCCTGTTATGAGCGTTCGTTGCTGGTCCGTGCCGGTATCGATCTGGACAAGGCTTCGGCGCAACCTTCCGCCGAAAGCATGCCGGAGGGCACCTACTGCGCCGACCTGGCTCGCTACATTCCTGGTCTCACCACGAAGATCGATCTCAAGAAGCTGACGATCGATCTTTCGGTCCCGCAATATTTCCTGCAGAAAGGCCGGTCGAAAACCTATGTCGATCCGGCGAATTGGGATCGCGGCATTTCTGCAGGGCTGCTCAACTACAACACCAACCTGTTCAGTGCACAGAATAACGGCCGAACCCAGACCGACGCTTACGCCGGTCTGAACATGGGGCTCAATATGGGGTCGGTGCGCTTGCGGCATAACGGCACCCTGACCTGGTCTCCGGAAGCGGGTAGCCGTTATCAGCGTGGCTCCATCTACGGCCAGACCGAATTGCCGGCATGGCGCTCACAGTTGCTGGTGGGCGAAAGCGTCACCAATGCCGATCTGTTCGACTCCGTATCGTTTCGCGGCGCCCAACTGACCAGCGATGACCGGATGCTGCCCGACAACGAGCGTTTTTATGCGCCTGTTGTCCGGGGGACGGCCAGCTCGAACGCCAAGGTCTCTATTTATCAACGTGGTTACTTGATTTCGGAAACGTCCGTTGCGCCGGGACCGTTCGAAATCAGCGATCTTCAAGCCGCCAGCTTCGGCGGCGACTTGAACGTCACTGTGACCGAGGCCAACGGGAAGAGCAGCAGCTTTACCGTGCCCTTCGCCACGACTGTTCAATTACTGCGCCCTGGAAACTCCCGATACAGCTTCACCGCCGGCCAGATCATCGATCCCGGGCTGCGCGGCAGTAACCAGTATGTGCTGCAAGGGACAGCCCAGCACGGTCTGGATAACGACATTACCGGATACATCGGCAGTGCTGTCACGGGCAGTTATATGTCGGTACTGATGGGGAGCGCGCTCAATACCGATGTGGGGGGCTTTGCCTTCGATGTGACCCAGGCCAAAACCAACGTGCCCAGAAGGGGCCGTCTGAAGGGGACGAGCCTGCGTCTTTCCTATAGCAAGAACCTGCCCAATAGCGGTACCAACTTCTCGTTACTGGCTTATCGCTACTCGACCCGTGGTTATTTGGGACTGCATGACGCGGTCGCGTTGCAGGACTTCGTCGAGGACGGCGAACGGGTGGAAGCCTTCTCCCGAATGCGTGACCGGCTGGATGTGAATATCAGCCAGCAGTTGAAGGCCACTGGCGGGCATTTCTATGCCAGTGGTTCGGCGCTCAATTACTGGAATAGACAAGGCAAGACCCTGAGTTTTTCCACGGGTTATAGCAATCAGTGGCGGGGCAACAGCTATTCCTTCGCCGTACAGCGCACCTTGGGACAGAACCGGTCTTCAGGACGTCGGGCAGTCAGTAGCAATACGACCTTGAGTTTGACCCTTACGATCCCGCTGGGCCGTGAGACCCGGGGCGCAACGGTGCTCAATAACTTCGTCAGTCACGACCAGAGCACGGGAACCCATCTGACCAGCGGCGTTTCCGGAACAGTGGACGACGCGGGCAAAGCCTCCTATGCCGTGGCCGTTTCCCGTGATGACAAGCAACGGGAAACCAGCCACAACGCCAGTCTCAATTATTCCTTGCCCCAGGTGGCCTTGAGTTCCAGTTTTTCCCAGGGCAGCGATTACCGCCAGGCGTCCATCGGCGCTTCCGGCGGCATGATCCTGCACCCCGGAGGGCTGACGTTTGCCCAGACCCTGAGCGAGACCAGCGGCCTGGTCTACGCGCCTCATGCCAAGGGCGCAGGGGTCGGCTACAGCGGCGCGCGGGTGAATGGCAGCGGTTACGCAGTGGTGCCCAGCCTGACGCCTTTCCAGCTCAACACCGTGGATATCGACCCGCAGGGCATGCCCGACGACGTCGAGCTGCAGGTGAGCTCGCGCAACACCGCGCCGGTGGCGGGGGCCGTGGTGATGCTGTCGTACCCGACCCGCAAGGCGCGCTCGTTCCTGATCAACAGCCTGCAACCCAATGGTGCGCTCCTGCCGTTTGCCGCGATCGCCACCGACGCCGAGAGCGGGGTGGAAATGGGCGCGGTCGGCCAGGGCAGTCGCCTGGTGCTGCGCAGCGAAAAGAACCAGGGTTCGATCCGCGTCGAATGGGGTGACCAGCCCGGGCAGCAATGCCTGATCGACTACCGCCTGCCCGAGCGCGATGCGGCGCCTGCCAAGACTGTCGAGGCGAAGGGTTATGAGGTGTTCGACCTGCCATGCCGCCCGGTACCTCCCGACGCTGGCGGGGCACCCGCCCAGGCGAGGAACGGCTGATGCAACAGGCATGCGGCTTGCGCGGCCCCTCGGCGGTGGCTCGGCGGATCCGTGGCGGCCTGCTGTCGGCCTGGTTGCTGATGTCGCTGTGCGTCGACGCCCAGGCGGCGCTGGCCATTACCGGCACGCGCTTCATCTACCCGGCCAATGCCTCGGCGTTGACGGTCAGGGTCGGCAACACCGGCGATGCGCCGATCCTCCTGCAAGCCTGGCTGGACCGGGGGGATACGCACACCGACCCGAGTCGCCTGACGGTGCCGTTCGTCCTGTCGCCACCGATTTCACGGCTCGACCCACAACAGCGCAGCGCCCTGGTGGTGCGTTACACCGGCGAACCCTTGCCCGGCGATCGCGAGTCGGTGTTCTGGATCAACTTCCTCGAAGTGCCGCCGGTGACGACCACCGACAGCAATGTGCTGCGCCTGGCCTATCGCATGCGCATGAAGCTGCTGTACCGCCCTGCGGGCCTTGCCGGCAAGGCGAACGAGGCAATCGGGCAGGTGCTCTGGAGCCTCGACAAGACCCCGGGGCCGGACGGGCAGATGGCGCTGCTGGCCACCAGTCGGGCGCCTTACTACGTGTCCATCTCGCAGTTGGAGCTGGGCAGCGGGACTCAATCGATCAGTTGGCAGGGGATCACGCTCGAGCCTTTCGGCACGACCCGTATCGCCCTGCCCGCAGCAAAAAAGGCAGCCGTCGCCAGTGCGACGGTCGTTCGTTACCAGGTGGCGGTAGACAGCGGGGAGACGCTGAGTGGAAGTGCGCGGTTACAACAGTAGTTTTGCGATGGGCAGATTCGTGACGAGTACGTCGCCATGCGGCAGTGGCCGAGCGCCTGTGGGCATGAGTCCGGGGTGGCGCGGGTCGTGTTTGGTCCTGGCGGCGCTGCTGCCACTGGCAGTACCCGATATCGCCCTGGCTTTGCAGGTACCCAACGCCGGCCAGGCGATGCGTGACATCGAGTCGGTCCAGCCGGCGCAGCCTGCTCCTTCGGAGCTGGAGTTGGACCTGCCCAAGGCCGAGACACCCGCCGCGCCGGCAGCCCCGGACACCTCCGGAATCCGGCTGCAGGTCAAGACGTTTGCCATCGAGGGCAACCAGGTTTTCACCACCGAGCGCTTGCAGGCACTGCTGGCCGACCTGCACGACAAGGAGTTGGACCTGGCCGGTTTGCGTGGAGCTGCACAGCGGATTACCGACTATTACCAGAAGCAGGGTTATGTATTGGCCCGCGCTTTCCTGCCACCCCAGGACATTGAAAACGGCCTGGTGCGGATCGCTGTGGTCGAGGGGCGTTACGGGCGCATCGAAGTGCAGAACCGTTCGCGCGCCCTGGATCAAGTGGTGCGGGCGCCGCTGTCGTCGCTGAACAGCGGCGAGGCGGTATACGACGCGGACCTGGAACGCAGTCTCTTGCTGTTGAGCGACCTGCCCGGGGTCCAGGCCCGAGGTACCCTGCGTCCTGGCCAGGAATACGGGACCACCGACCTGGTGGTCGATACCGAATCCGGGCCACTGTTGAACGGCACCCTGGAGGCGGACAACTTCGGCGGTTATTACACCGGCGAATACCGCCTGGGGGGCAGCCTCAACCTCAACAACCCCTTGCGTCTTGGCGACCAGCTGAGCCTGCGCGCGATGCGCAGCGACGAGTCGCAGCGTTATTTCCGCGCGGCCTACCAGTTGCCGGTCGGCCCCTGGTCGACCCGCATCGGCGGGGCGTACTCGGAAATGAGCTACCGCCTGGGCAGGAACTTCGAGGTACTGGATTACCACGGTGTCGCCAGCTTCCGCAGTTTCTTCGTCGCCCAGCCGCTGGTGCGCAGCCGCACCTTCGACCTCACTGCGCAACTGCAATACGAAGACAAGCGGTTGCGTGACGATATCGACCTGTTCGAATTCAGCAGTCGCAAACAGATCGACCTGTGGACCCTGAGCCTCAGTGGCAACAGCCAGGACCGTTTTTTCGGGGGCGGCCAGAACTTCTTCGATCTGTCCTACGGCAGCGGGCGGTTGCGTTTCGGCGACCGTGAGGAAGAAGTCCAGGATGGCCGCACCGCGGGCACCTCGGGCGAGTTCGCCAAGCTCAATCTCAATGCGGCGCGCCTGCAGCGCCTGAGCGATCGCTTCCAGCTCTACACCCGGCTAAGTGCGCAATGGGCCAACGACAACCTGGACAGCTCGGAAAAGCTCGGCCTTGGCGGCCCCTACGGTGTGCGCGGCTATCCGGTGGGCGCCGGCAGCGGCGACCAGGGTTGGCAGGCCAGCGCCGAACTGCGCTATGCCCTGGCGCCGCGCTGGCAGCTCAGCGCCTTCGCCGACAGCGGCACGGTCAAGGTCAACCGCCAGCCCTGGACCTCCGAGAACAACACCCGCCGGATCACCGCGACCGGTATCGGCGCCAACTGGGTGGGGCCTTCGCAGCAAGTCAACCTGACACTCGCCTGGCCGTTGCATGACAACGGCAAGACTCGGGATAAGCCGGAGCGCCGCCCCCAGGTCTGGATGAACGCGACGCAATATTTCTAGTACCTGCTCGTAGCAGGAGTGGTGTCGCCCTGCAAATGGTTTGCAGAGCGTTTTTTAAAGAAGAGGAAGCATCGTGAACAAGATGTATGCACTGGTTTGGAACCAGGCCCTGGCGTGCTGGAATGTGGCTCATGAAGGGGCACGTCGCCGGCGCAAGTCGGGTGCGCGCAAGGGCATGGTCGTGGCGGCTGTCAGCCTGCTGGGAGTGGGCGCCATGTCGTCGGCATTCGCCCTGCCGACGGGAAATACCCATGTCTCCGGGGAAGCCAATATCCTGACCTTCAACGATGGCAAGGAAATGTCGATCAACCAGAAAAGTGACAAGCTGATCACCAACTGGAACGACTTCAGCGTCAAAAAGGGCGAGAAGGTCTCCTTCCACCAGCCCACTAAAAACTCGGTTGCACTGAACCGCGTCGTCGGTACCAATGCCAGTGATATCCAGGGCCAGATCAATGCCAATGGCCAGGTGTTTCTGGTCAACCCCAACGGCGTAGTGTTCGGCCAGGGTGCCCAGGTCAACGTGGGTGGCCTGGTGGCTTCGACTCGGGACATTGACAATAAAGACTTCGAGGCCGGCAACTACACGTTCTCGGGCAGCTCGCCGGCGCAGATCATCAACAACGGCGACATCATTGCCGCCCAGGGCGGCAACGTCGCGCTGCTGGGGGCCAACGTGCGCAACGATGGGGTGATCCAGGCGCAAATGGGCCGGGTGGCGCTGGGCGCGGGGGACAAGTTCACCCTGAACTTCGACGGCAACAACCTGCTCAACCTGCAAGTCGAGGGTGCCGCAGTGGATGCCCTGGTGAAAAACGGCGGCCTGCTCAAGGCCGACGGCGGCCAGGTGCTGATGACCGCCAAGAGCGCGAGCGACATGTTGCAGACCGTGGTCAACAACCAGGGCTCCATCGAGGCCAATACTCTGCGCGGCAACGCCGGCAAGATCACCCTCGACGGTGGCGATGTGGGCAAGGTGCTGGTGGCTGGCTCCATGACCGCCAGTGCTATCGGTACCGTGGGCAACGGCGGCTTGATCGAGACCAAGGGCGCGAACACCGAGGTGCAACTGGCGAGCCGGGTCAATACCCAGGCCAGCAACGGCCAGACAGGCAACTGGAAGATCACGTCGAACACCGTCAAGGTCAACCCGACCGCGGCATCGGGCAGCGATACGGCCTACGCCGATACCCTGTCGAGCAATCTGGCGACCACCAATATCGAGCTGGCCAGCAGTTCCGGCGATGTGGTGGTGGGCGGTCCTGTCACCTGGAACAGCGGCAATCGGCTGAAGCTGTCTTCCAAGGGCGATATTGAACTCAATGGCGGGCTGACCGCCACCGGAGCCAATGCCCGGGTCGAAATGAACGCCGAGAAAAGGGTCCGGCTCAATGGCAACGTGACCCTCAGCGGGGCCAACGGTAGCCTCGGGCTGAACCATGGCGATGGCTATGCCCTGGGGCAGAACGCAACGGTGACCCTGTCCGGTACGGGCGCGGCGTTCGACTCCAATGGCTCGCAATATGGCGTCATCCAGAACACCGCGCAGTTGCAGGCGGTCAATAACAACCTCAACGGCCTGTATGTCCTGGGTACCAATATCAAGGGTTACGGCGCCTTCAAGTCCATTGGCGGCAATAGCCAGTTCTCTGGCGTTTTCGATGGCCTGGGCAACACCGTCAGCGGTTTCACGGTGACCAATACCGGGCCTAACGTCGGTCTGTTTGCCGCCAACTCGGGCAGCATCAGCAACCTGAAGCTGGCCAGCATGACCGTCAATGGCACTACCTCGGGGACCGGTTTCAGCAATATCGGTGGCCTGGTAGGACTCAACAGCGGCACGCTGACCAACATCAGCGCCACTGGCCTGCGCGTCAACGCCAGCGCGGCGAACACCAACGTCGTGGGCGGCCTGGTCGGTCTCAACGCGGGTGGCGCAATCGATCGTGCGTCGGTGGGGCCTACCTCCTACGTGACCGGCAACACCTACACCTCTTCGATCGGTGGGCTTGTCGGTGAAAACATTATCGGCCTGGCCGGAGTCGGCAGCATCACCAACAGCACGACTAACGTCAATATTTCGGGTTACATGCAGCGCAATACCACAGGTAGCGTGGGCGGGCTGGTGGGCAGCAACAAGGGTGGCTATATCGCTGACTCTTCGAGCAGCGGCACCATCACCAGCAGCTACGGCGGCCTGAACATTGGCGGTCTGGTCGGCTACAACCAGAATGGCACGCTCGAGCGCTCGAGCTCCTCGGCAGCGGTGCGGGGTAATGCCGCCAGCAACATCGGCGGCCTGGTCGGGTTCAACACCAACAGTGCGATCAGGGAGTCCAGCGCCAGCGGCGCGGTGACTGGCTACGGCAGTGCCTCGGCAGGCGGTCTGGTCGGCTACAACCAGAACAGCACCCTGAACGACGTCAAGGCCACCGGTGCAGTCTATGACAACTCGGGCGCCAACGTGGGCGGCCTGGTCGGCCAGAACTACTACGGCCAGATCGATACCGCCGAGGCTCTGGGCAATGTCACCGCCGGCGCCAACAGCAGCACCGGCGGCCTGATCGGCAACAACTATCGCGGTACCGTGAGTCACGGCGTGGCCCGTGGCAAGGTCATGGCGGGCACCAACAGCCATGTCGGCGGATTGATCGGCAACAACGACGGCGATCTGAGTTCGGTCGAAGCCAGTGGCGAAGTCAGGGGTGGGACCAACAGCTTCGTGGGTGGCCTGGTGGGCACCAACGGTCGTACCCAGGGCGCCAACATCGAAACCGCCACGGCCAAGGGCCCGGTCTTTGGTGACCAACGCAGCAGTGTCGGCGGGCTGGTAGGGCAGAACCATGGCCAGATCCTCAACTCCCTGGCCCTGGGCACGGTGAGTGGTGGTTACTACGCCAACCTGGGCGGTCTGGTCGGATTGAACATGGGCAATGTTCGTCAATCGGTGGCCACCGGCAAGATCAACTTCAATCCTCGTATCGGCCAGACCTACGGCGGTCTGGTGGGCGTCAACTACGGCGAGATGAGGTTCAACTCGGTATCGGGTGAAGCGGCCCAGGTACCTCTGGCCGGCCTCAACTACGGGGTCATTCAGTAACCAGCAGCACGACCCGCTGATACCCAGGTATCGCGGGTTCTCGATACGCCATGCCGCGGCATGGCGTATCGGCTTTTTCAGGATCCATTACCTCTTTCCGGATGCCCCGCGACGCGGGTCGTCCATGCACAACCAAGGCCGGTCGGCCAACACGGCCGCGCTCAAGCAGAACATGGAGAATGCCCCCCATGATCCACCCATTGGCGTTCAGGCCTGGCTGCCGCAGGCGTCGGCTTTACCGTACTGTCCAGGCATTGGCGTGCCTGCTCCCGGGCTTGATCGGTGCGACGGCACAGGCTGACATGGTGGAAAGCCAGGCGATCGACTGCTCGTTCAGTAACAACGCCGGCCTGCCCTGGGTGGAAGTGACGGCATTGACCAGCGCCACCCCGGTAGGCGCCGTCCTGTGGCAACGACCGGTGGCCCTGATCACCAACTACAAATATGGCGGCGGCACCGGCAACAAGGCCCATGAGCTGGTATCTGCCGGGCACTGGAGCGCGGGCACGCCATTGCCCGATGGCATTGCGCCAACCAATATCAGCGGCATCGGTTTCAAGATTGCCGTGAACTCCTCGGACGGAGTGCTCAGGGAGATTTCCCAGACTAACAAACCCGTCGCGCAGGAAAAGAACCAGGTCATGTTTGACCCCGGCGCTGGCCAGAACCAGCGCTCGGTGATGGTGACCAACTACATACAGTCTCTGATCCTGACGGTTCCCCCCAGCCAGTTACCCAGCGGCGAGTTGATCGTCAAGCAGGTGGATGGCAGCTCGCGGCTGACGCTGTATGCGGTCGACTTGCTCAAGGGTGTGGCTAGCCTGGGCGAAGAGGTCAGCATCCCGAACGACAACATACCCATCGGCATCTGCCGCAAACCCTACCCGTTGATGGGGCCCGCCATCATCAATATGGGTGGCGGGCCCGGGCCCATTATTCCCAACAAATGCGAGGTGGAGTCGTACAAGAGCATCCCGGTGAAGCTCGGGCGTTTCTCCCTGGCGGACTTTCCCAAGGTGGGTTCCACCTCGTCGCCGGTGCCGTTTCGCATCGAGCTGAGCCAGTGCGCGTTGAATGCCAAGCCACAAATCACTTTCACCGACAAGGTCGCCGGTCACACCGACCCCTCGGTGCTCAACCTGACGGCTTCGCCCAACAGCGCCAAGGGCTTCGGCATCATCATGATCAACGACCTGAACCAGCAGCGGATCAAGTACGACGGCACCCTCTACGACATGCAACGGGTGGGCGACAGCGCGATCATCCCGCTGCGGGCCGGCTACATCCGCACCGGCAGCGATGCCGAAGTCAAGGTTGGCGATGCCGATGGCGCGGCGGAGTTCACCTTTACCTTCCCTTAGCCATTCAGGCTTGAATGAAGGCCCTTCGATGACGATGGACGCCATTGCGGGGCCTTTCTACACTGGGCTCCGACCTGGGGATGGAGCACACGGATGAATCGCAACGAACTGCGCAAGGCCGATATCAACCTGATGGTGGTGTTCGAAACCCTGATGCTCGAGCGCAATGTGACCCGGGCGGCGGAGAAGCTGTTTCTCGGCCAGCCGACCATCAGCTCGGCGCTCAATCGCTTGCGCGCGATCTTCAACGATCCGCTGTTCATTCGCGTGGGCCACCGGATGGAGCCGACCGCCCGCGCCGAGGAGCTGATCCAGCACCTGTCGCCGGCGCTGGATGCCTTGTCCTCGGCCTTGAGCCTGACCCATGATTTCGATCCCGCCAGCAGCACCATGACCTTTCGCATCGGCCTGTCCGACGACGTCGAGTTCGGCCTGTTGCCGCCGCTGTTGCGGGCCTTGCGCCAGGAAGCGCCGAAGGTGGTGTTCGTGGTGCAGCACGCGGACTACTGGCGGATCCCGGACCTGCTGGCCGCCGGCGACATCACCGTGGGCATCAGCCAGACCCGTGGGCTGCCGGCCAACGCCAAGCGCAAGCTGCTGCGGCATATCCAGCCCAGCGTGCTGCGCGCCGATGCCAGCGACACGCCGCTGACCCTCGACGAATACTGTTCCCGCCCGCACGTGCTGGTGTCGCACACAGCCAATGTCAGCGGTTTTGCCGATGAGTGGCTGGCCGAGATTGGCCGGCAGCGCCAGGTGGTGTTGTCGGTGCCGCAATACAGTGCGCTGCCGGCGTTGCTGGCGGGGACCGACATGATCGCCAGCCTGCCGGACTACGCGGCGGCGGCCATGGCGGCGTCGGGGCAATTGTTCCAGGAGCCGTTCCCGTTCAAGACCCCGACCCTGGACCTGTCCATGGTCTGGCTCAGCCATGTCGATACCGACCCGGCCGAGCGCTGGTTGCGTTCGCGGCTGGAGGCGTTCATGAGCGACCGCGACCAGGCGCCGCTCAAGGCCCGTTGAGCTTCCTATCCCTGGGTCGATGATTTCAGGCAGGCCGTCGCGGGGCGTGTAGTATGGAGCGCCTTTTTCACGCCACCTTTCAGGGAGCTCTGCCATGCCTCATCTGTATATGGAATACACCGCCAACCTGCCGCAACTGGATGCCGACAAGGCCCTGCTGCGGTTCAACCACGCGTTGGTGGCGTCCGGGCAGTTCGCTGAATACGACATCAAGAGCCGCGCGCGCAAGGTCGAGACGTTTCGCGTCGGCACCGGTCTCGGCGAGCGGGGGTTCGTGCATGTGAAGCTGTCGTTGCTCAGCGGGCGTTCGCCACAGATCAAGAAGCAGCTTTCGCAAAGCCTGCTGACGGTGCTGCAGGAACTCTGCGAGTGGCCGGCCGGCGTCGAGTTGCAACTGGCGGTGGAGATCCTCGATATCGACCGCGACTCCTACGGCAAGCTCAGCATCGGTCACTGAGCCGGAATGCGGCAGGGCCTGAACCTACAATAGGCCCTGCTGCGCGCAGACCTTGACCACCTGCTCGCGGAACCAGGTGTTGGCGCTGTCCTGGTCGGTGTGCGCGCTCCATTGCATGTCCAGGGTAAAGCCCGGCAGGCCGTTGGGCGCTTCGCAATGGCTGAACACCGCGTCGTTGGTCAGCAGCGCCTGGATGCGCCGCGGCAGAGTCAGGATGAAGTCGGTGCCGGTGATCATCTTCAGCGCCGCGCTGTAGCTGTTGGAGCGCGCGACGATCTGCCGCCGGTGGGCCTGACGGGCCAGCCAGCCGTCGACCATGTTGGTGGTCGAGGTCCAGGGCGTGGGGTAGACATGCCGGCGCTCGACGAACGACTGCAGGCTGAAACGCGGCTCCAGCGGCGGCGTCGCGCGCTTGTCGAAGACACACACCAGGTCATCCTCGAGCAGCACCTGCGACTTGAGGTCGGGGTGGTTGTGGTGAAAGTTCGGGCCGAAGCAGATCACCAGGTCCAGGCTGCCGTCGCGCAGTTCATCGGCGGGGATGTCGGTTTCCAGCTTGTGCACATTGACCGACACCGGCAGGTCGGCGAAGTCGAAGCCCTTGAGCAGGCGGGGCAGGATCAGCAGTTCGAAATATTCCGGCGCGCAGATGTTGAAGGTGACGGCCTGGCGGGTCGGGTCGAAAGCCTGGACCCCGGAGTGGCACAGGTTGATGCTCTCGAGAATCTTCAGCACGTGGCTGTACATGGTGGTGGCTTTGTAGGTCGGACGCATGCCGGTGCGGGTGTTGATGAACAGCTCGTCCTCGAAGCCGGTGCGCAGTTTTTTCAGGCAGTAACTGACGGTCGACTGACTCACGCACAGGGTTTCCGAGACCCCGGTCACGCTGCTTTGCTCGTACACGGCGACGAACACCATCAGGTCCTGCATATCGAGCTTTCTAAGCAAGTTACTGTTCAGCATCAGTTCCGTCTCGTTAAGCACCTCGCGCGGTCGTGCGCAAACTCGCCTGATGCTAACGGAACGATCGTCCTAATTGAATCCTTGCCCCGGGGTTTCATGGACAGCAAGGGGACAATTAATTCCGAGAACACGACCTGCGCAGTGTGGCGCAGCGCGTAGCGGCTTGTCCCTGTGCTTTGTGCGTTCAGCCGAGCGCCGGTGCCGGCCGGCGGCTGCCGAGGATCAGCGCGAACATGCCCAGGCCCACCAGCAGCGCGCCGAGCAGCTCGCTCGGCAAGGGTTGCCGGCCCAGCCCGAACCAATGGAAGAGGGTGATGAACAGGGTGCTCAGGTAGATGTAGGAAATCACCGTGGCCGGCGCGATCACCCCGATGGCCCAGTGTAGCAGCCAGAAGGTCGCCAGGGTGGCGAACAAAGCCAGGTACAGCAGCCACAGGCCGTCGTCGAGAGTGAGCAGGACGGCGCTGCGCCAGGCGCCACCGGGCAGGCAGAAGGCGAACAGGAACAGCGCGCCGAACAGCATGTTCCAGAAGGTCATGGCGGCCGGGCTGCGATCTTTCAGGCTGGTGGCTTTCAGCCGTTGGCTCAGTGGCGAATAACCGGCCATGGCCAGGCAGCCGACCCCATAGACGCCGACCGCGTAGAGCGACGGCATGCCCTCGGCGCCGCCCTTGAAGGTCAGCAGCATGGCCCCGGCGGCCGCCAGCAGCATCGGCAACAGGCGATTTTTCGCAGGGTCGCCGCTCAGCAGGACACCCTCGAACAGCAGGGTCAGCAGCGGCACCAGGGCAAACAGGATGCCGGTGTTGACCGCCGAGGTATGCCGCAGCGCTTCGAACAGCGAGGCGAAGTAGATCGCCAGCAACAGGCCCAGCAGCGCATGCGCCCGCAACCCGGCGCGGGTGATCCGGAACGCGCCGTTGAGCCACAGCGACGGCACGAACATCAGGGCCGACAGCAGCAGGCGCAGGCCCGTCAGCAACAGCGGGTCGACGGCCTGGCTGACCTGGGCCGCGGCGAAGAACGAGGCGGCGATCAGCACCGCCCACAGCAGCATGCCGAGATGGGCGTTGAGGAAGCTGGCGGGTTTCATCGGAGCGTGTCCCGGGTCATTGGAAGTGGCGGTGGTAGTGCCGCGGATCAAAGCGCAGGACCATCAGGATCATCAGCGCCATGATCGCGGTCAGCGACCACCAGGCCCATTCGAAACTGCCCAGGCGGTCGCGGATGATCCCGGCGAGCAGCGGCGACAGGCCGGCGATCAGGTAGCCGATGCCCTGCACGAAGGCGGTCAGGCCACCGGCGCGGCGCGGATTGTCCAGGTGGTCGAGGGACACGATCAGGCTCATGGGAAACAAGCCGCCGATACCCAGGCCGAGCAGGCACGGCCAGAGCAGGCTCAGGTGCTGCGGGCTGAGAATCAGCCCGCAGAAGCCGGCGATGATCAGCATCAGCAGCGCCACCAGCACCAGGCGGCGGTCCTGGCTGCGGTTGGCGATGGCCGGCGTCACCAGGCCCGAGACCACTTCCATGGCAGTGAGAAACCCCAGCAGCAGGCCGGCGTTCTGTTCGCTCCAGCCTTGTTCCACGTAGTAGGGGGCCAGCCACGCCAGGACACAGGTGTAGGACGCTGTGCCCAGGCCGAAGAAGACCGCCAGCAGCCAGGCGCGACGGTTGCTGGCGAAGGCTTCGTGGCGGGTCGCGGCGCCCGGCAGTTTCGGCATGGCCGCCCGTTGCGCGTACCAGAACAGCAGCGCCAGGACCGCCAGCGCCGACCAGATCGCCAGGCCCAGGCGCCAGCTGCCGGTGCGGCTCATCACCAGCGGGGCGAAGGACGCCGCGACCGCCGCACCGCCCATGATCGAGGTGACGTACAGGCCCATGAACAGCGAGACATTGTCGGGAAAGCGCGACTTGATCAGCGCCGGCATCAGCGCCTGGATCAGGGCGATGCCGAGGCCGGCGAGCACGGCGCTGAGGATCAGCTCGGCGGCCGAATCGAGGAACAACCGCGACAGGGTGGCCAGGCCAATGACCAGCAGCGAAACCACCACGCTGCGGTGCTCGCCCAGGCGCTGGCCGATGCGCACGCCGAAGAACATCGCCAGGCCCATGGCCATGACCGGCAGCATGGTCAGCAGCGCGGCGCCGCTGAAGCTCAGGGCGATATCGCCACGGATGCCGGACAGCAAAGGGCCGACAGCGGCCATCGACGGCCGCAGGTTCAAGGCCACCAGAATCACGCTGAGCATCAGCCAGAAGGCGGGACGGGTTGTTGCACGAACGTTTTCCATAACCAGGCCTTGAACAATTCAGGCGCTGATTAGGCGATGGCCGGCGCAAGGCCGGCAAATCAGAAAGTCAGCGACAGTATTTAAAAACTAAATACTGCCGTGGATGCATATCCTTGTAGGAGCGAGCGTGCTCGCGATCAATCCGCAACGATAACGCGCAGCGTCGGATACACCGCTGCTGCGCAGCTATCGCGAGCAAGCTCGCTCCTACAGGGGCGGGGATCAGAACGGCTTGGTCGGCAGGTACTTGCCATCCAGGGTGATCACCGCGCGGGAACCGCCCTCCGGGTCTTCGACTTTCTTGATGTCGAGCTTGAAGTTGATGGCGCTGATGATGCCGTCGCCGAACTGCTCGTGGACCAGTGCCTTGAGGGTCGAACCGTAGACCTGCAGCATTTCATAGAAGCGGTACACGGTCGGGTCGGTGGGGATGCCGCCGGGGATGCTGCCGCGCGACGGGATGCTTTGCAGCAGGCGGCTGGCGTCCTGGTCCAGGTCGAGTTTGCTGCAGACCAGGTCGGCGGCCGCGGCCGGCAAGGCGTGCTGGCCGAGCAGGGCAGCGGTGACGAAAGCCAGGCTCAGGCCGGTGCCGTCGGTGAGCTGTTGCCACGACAGGTTCTTGCGCGCCTTGGCATCGATGATGGTGTCGGCCAGGGCCAGGCGTGGGGCTTGGGCGAATTGGGATTGCAGCATGTGGAGTTCCTCTTTGGGGATGGTGAAGCGGTTGTTGAACGAGTTGTTGAACAGAAGCTGTTGAAAAGAAGCTGTTAAGAAAGGCAGCGCTCAAGCCGCGTGTCGCGGTTTGCCGACCAAGGCGCAGGTGTCGGGGTGTTCGGCCAGGGACACGAAGCCCTGGCTCGGGCCATCCAGCGCGGCAATGTCGCCGCTGGCGATGTCGTAGACCCAGCCGTGCAGGTTCAGCCGGCCCTGTTCCAGGGCCAGGGCGACCGCCGGATGCGTCTTCAGGTTAGCCAGCTGGGCGATCACGTTTTCCCGCACCAGGGCATCCAGGCGTGCTTCGTCCGAGGCATGGCTGCGGGCGGCATTGACCACCTTGGCCGACTCGGCATGGCGCAGCCAGCTGGCCACGGCGGGCAGGTGGTCCAGGCATTTGCAGGTGGAAATGGCGGTCATGGCGCCGCAGTCCGAATGCCCGCAGATCACGATGTCGCTGACCCCGAGCACGGCCACTGCGTATTCCACGGTGGCCGACACGCCGCCCGGTTCCGGCCCGTAGGAGGGCACGATATTGCCGGCGTTGCGGATCACGAACAGATCGCCCGGCTCCTGCTGGGTCAGCAGTTCCGGCACCACCCGGCTGTCGGAGCAGGTGACGAACAGGGCGCCCGGGTTCTGGGTGGTGGCCAGTTGTTTGAACAGCTCGCTGCGTTTGGGAAAGGCTTCGCGCTGGAACTTGAGGAAGCCGTCGATGATGTGCTGCATGGTGGTTCTCCTTGCATCGCTGATGGCGCAAGGATGGAAAATTTCAGCTATAGCGTCCAAGACCGGCTTGTTATGCTCTCCATAAGTACTGCCTATAGCTTGGAGTCCAGCATGCTGCTACGCCATATCCGTTACCTGCTGGCCGTCGCCGAGCACCGCAACTTCACCCGCGCCGCCGAAGCCTTGCACGTGTCGCAGCCGACGCTGTCGCAACAGGTCAAGCAACTGGAGGACAGCCTCGGCGCGCCGCTGTTCGATCGCTCGGGGCGCACTGTGCGCCTGACCGACGCCGGCGAGGCCTATGTGCGTTATGCGCGGCGGGCCCTGCAGGACCTGGAGGCGGCCAAGCGAGCGATGCATGACGTGCAGGATCTGCAGCGTGGCTCGTTGCGCCTGGGCATGACCCCGACTTTCATCACTTACCTGGCGGGGCCGCTGCTGACCCGTTTCAACCAGCGTTATCCGGGAATCGCCCTGAGCCTCGAAGAAATGACCCAGGACCGGCTGGAAGCGGCCCTGGCCGAAGATCGCCTGGACCTGGGCATCGCCTTTGCCGGGCAGCACCTGCCGGACATCGACAGCCAGCGGTTGTTCGAGGAGAGCCTGAGCCTGATGGTGAGCCGCGAGCAACAACCCGAGCGACCGCGGCAGCTGACGGCGGCCGAGCTGGAGCGGCAGCCGCTGGTGTTGCTCAGCGGTGATTTCGCCACCCGCCAGCATATCGATCGTTATTGCCGCGAGCAGGGGATCACGCCGCGCATCGCCATCGAAGCCAACTCCATCGGCGCGATTGTCGAGATCGTCCGCCGCGGGCAACTGGCGACCATCCTGCCGCTGGCCATCACCCAGGAACAGCCGGGCCTGCGCCCGGTGCTCCTGCAACCGGCCCTGGCGCCCCGCAGCGTGGCGTTGCTGGGGCGCAAGGGCGCCTATCGCAGCGCCGCGTGCCAGGCTTTTCGCGAGCTGCTGACGACTCAGGGCGTGGGCGCCGCCAGCCACTGATTGACCACGCCGGTGTAGAAGCCGGTGGCCTTGCTCAGGTGCAGCCACTGGTCGACGTAGCTTTTCCAGGCGACGTCGTCCCGTGGCAGGAGGAAGGCTTTTTCACTGTATTGCAGGTACCGCTCGGGGTTCACCGCGCACAACCCCGGCTTGAGCTTCTGCTGGAAGCGCGCTTCGGAAGCGTCGGTGATCATCACGTCGGCCTTGTTCTCCAGCAGTTGCTCGAAGATGGTCACGTTGTCAGGAAACAGGGTCAGGCTGGCCTTGGGCAGGTGGGCCCGGGCGAAGACTTCGTTGGTGCCGCCCGGCGGCTCGATCAGGCGTACCGAAGGCTGGTTGATCTGCTCGACGGTCTGGTAGCGCTGCTTGTCGGCGCAACGCACCAGGGGGATCTTCCCGTCGACGCCCAGGGTGTCGCTGAAGAAGGCTTTCTTCTGCCGCTCCAGGGACACGGAAATACCGCCCACGGCGATGTCGCACTGGTTTGCCAGGAAGTCCGGCATCAGGGTTTTCCAGGTGGTCTTCACCCACTTCACCTCGACTCCCAGGCTTTGCGCCAGGGACTGCGCCATCGAGATATCGATGCCTTCGTAGGCACCGTCCGCGCGCAGGTAGGTGTAGGGCTTGTAGTCGCCGGTGGTGCAGACGTTCAGGTGGCCACGTTCGATGACCTGGTCCAGGTGCGAGGCGTTGGGTGCGGCAAATGCCGGGGCGCTGAGGGTCAGCAGCGAGCAGAGCAGGAGGCGTGCTTTCATGCGGTCGATCCTTGATGACGAGGGAGTGGCCGAGGGCGGCTCATTATTTGCGCCGGGCTCGAACGGGGCAAGGCGCATCGCTTGCCAGGGCGTTGCGGATTGTTTTCGCCGAAAAAGTTTTGGCAAAGGGCTATGCCAACTATTTGTTGGCTTCTTTTTCACGAAACGTTGATGGTCGGCTACCTAAAGTTCGTGCTGTCGTGGGCAGTCATTGAATAACGGGCATGTTGACGACGCACTTCTTTCAAGGAACACGCCGATCATCATGCTAAACATCAAACCCCTGCGTCCTGAATGGGTGACGCTGATTGCCTGCGCCTTTTTATTACTGGGCTGCAACTTTGTGCTCTGGCAGCACCTGTTTAGCATTACCGCCTCGGACGCCCGTGGTATCGCCATGCGCGTGGCCTTCGGGGTGATGATCTTCTGCGCCTTCAACCTGATTCTGACCTGGCTGGCGTTTCGCCGAGTACTTAAGCCGGTGCTGGTTCTGTTGTTTATGGTCAGTGCCGGCGTAGCTTATTTCATGAACCAGTACGGAGTGCTGATAGATGCCGGAATGTTTCGCAACTTTGCCGAAACCAATGCAACGGAAGTGCGTGACTTACTCTCGCTGAAGTTGCTTGTTTATATACTGTTGCTGGGCGTATTGCCTTCCTGGTTATTGTGGAAAACCCCGATTAATTATCGGCGCTGGCACCGCGAGTTATTCAGCAAGTTGCTGGTTTCCTTTATTTGCGCGGCGGCCATTGGCGGGGTCGCCCTGGCCAACTATCAGGGGCTGGCCTCGCTGTTTCGCAATCACCATGAATTGCGCCTGATGATCGTGCCGAGCAACTACGTGGGCGCTTCCTTCGGTTACCTGCGTGAGCAAGTGGTCTCGGCGCGCCAGCCCTTCGTCAAGATCGGTGAAGATGCCCAGCGCAATCCGACCTGGCAAAACCACGCGCGCAAGTCGCTGACGGTGCTGGTGGTCGGCGAGAGTGCCCGGGCCGAGAACTTCGGCGTGCTGGGCTACGAGCGCGATACCACGCCGAAACTCAGCCAGGAAAACGGCCTGATCGCTTTCACCGACGTGTCGTCCTGTGGCACCGAGACTGCGGTCTCGGTGCCCTGCATGTTCTCCAACATGGGGCGCAAGAACTACGACGCCAGCAAGGCGAAGAACGAAGAAGGGCTGCTGGACGTGCTCAAGCGTGCCGGGCTCGAGGTGATCTGGCGGGACAACCAGTCCGGCTGCAAGGGCACCTGCGACCGGGTGACCCTGGACGATGTCAGCAACCTCAAGGACCCGGTGCTCTGTGCCAACAGCGAATGCCGCGACGAGATCCTGCTCCAGGGCCTGCAGCATTTCATCGATAGCCTGGACAAGGACACCGTGCTGGTCCTGCACCAGATGGGTAGCCACGGGCCGGAATACTTCAAGCGCTACCCCAAGGAATACGAGCGCTTCACCCCGGTGTGCCAGAGCAATGCCCTGAATAATTGCAGCCGCGAGAGCATCGTCAACGGCTACGACAATACGTTGCTGTACACCGACCACGTGCTGGCGACCCTGATCGACCTGCTGCGCAGCAACCAGGACAAGGTCGATACCGCCATGCTCTACCTGTCGGACCACGGCGAGTCACTGGGCGAATACAACCTGTTCCTGCATGGCACGCCCTACATGCTTGCGCCGTCGCAGCAAAAACACGTGGCGATGCTGGCCTGGTTCTCGGACAGCTATCAGAAGGCGTTCTCGGTGGACACCCATTGCCTGCAACTGAGCCGGGAAAAACCGCTGAGCCAGGACAACCTGTTCCACTCGATGCTTGGCCTGCTGGAGGTCGACAGCCAGGTTTACCAGCCCGACCTGGACCTGTTCGCCGGCTGCCGGGGCAGCGTGGTCGATGGCGTGCTGGCGCGGCAATGAAGCCTTGATCGGCGTTCGACCTTTTTTTCACGATCGGGGCGGTAACCTGTTTTTCATCCAAGACCTACAAGAGCCAGCAGATTCATGTCCGCGCACCCTCCATCCCCCCTCGAGCTCGAGTTCGCCAGGCGCTATGACCAGGCGCATGCGCGCGTCTGTGGCGACGAACGTCCGCTCGGGCTGGGGCGGCGCCTGTCGCTGTGGCGCGACGAATGGCTGGTCCGCCACGCGCTGAAGGTGGCGGGCGAGCCGGGGCTGATTCTCGACCTGGCCTGTGGCGCGGGGCGCTTCTGGCCGGTGCTGGGCGAACACGGTAATCGGGTGATCCTGGCGGCGGACCCGTCCCAGGACATGCTCAACCACGCCCAGACCCACCACCCGGCCGGCCTGCTCAGGCGGGTCAGGACTTTCCAGAGTTCGTCGTTCAGCATCGGCCTGTCGGCCAACGCGGTGGACTGCATCGTCTGCCTGCAACTGTTCCCGCATATCGCCAGCAGCGAGGCGCGCCTGGCGTTGCTGGGCGAGTTTCATCGGGTCAGCCGCGACTCGGTGATCCTCGCGGTGCGCATCGACAGTCGTCTCAAGGGGCTGCAGGACCGGCTGCTGGGCAACCACACCCGGCAACTGCAGCCTGAGCCATGGGGGCAGACCAGCCGGGCGCGGGTCGAGGCCGAGTTCAAGGACGCGGGATTCGAAGTGCTCAGCCACCAGGATTTCATTCCCGGCTGTGCCGCCTGGCGGGTTTACGTACTGCGCAAACAGGGTTAGCCGACGGCGGGCGGATTATTCTTGTGGCCGGGTGCCGATTTCGCGCAGGCTCTTGTCGAGTGAATGCTCAGAAATCGCCGAGGGCGATATATACTGCGCGCCATTCTTCAAGGGAGAGCCGTGTGGCCATCGATATTCACTGGATTCGCGACAACGATAGCCTCGGTCAATTCTGCACCGAGTGGCAGAAGCTGCCATTCGTCGCCCTCGACACCGAATTCATGCGGGTCGACACCTTTTATCCGATCGCCGGCCTGTTGCAGGTTGGCGATGGCCAGCGCGCTTACCTCATCGACCCCTTGACCATCGACGACTGGCAGCCGCTGGCGGCCTTGCTGGAGAACAGCGCGGTGGTCAAGGTGGTGCACGCCTGCAGCGAGGACCTCGAAGTCCTGCTGCGCCTGACCGGCAGCCTGCCGGCGCCGTTGTTCGACACGCAACTGGCGGCCGCCTACCTGAACCTGGGGTTCTCCATGGGTTACTCGCGGCTGGTCCAGGAAGTGCTGGGCATCGAGTTGCCCAAGGGCGAGACTCGTTCCGACTGGCTGCAGCGTCCGCTCTCGGAAACCCAGGTCAGCTACGCCGCCGAAGACGCCGTGCACCTGGCCGAGGTTTTCACTCAGCTGCGGCCGAAACTGTCCGAGGACAAATACAACTGGGTGCTGGAAGACGGCGCCGAGCTGGTGGCCAACCTGCGCCGCGAAGTCGACCCCTACGAGGTCTACCGCGAGGCCAAGCTGGCCTGGAAACTGTCCCGCGCGCAGCTGGCAGTCTTGCGTGAACTCTGCGCCTGGCGCGAGCGCGAGGCCCGGGCGCGGGACTTGCCGCGCAACCGGATCGTGCGCGAGCACTCGCTGTGGCCGTTGGCCAAGAGCCAGCCGGACAGCCTTGGCGCCCTGGCGAAAATCGAAGACATGCACCCGCGCACCGTGCGCCAGGACGGCGAGTTCCTGCTGGGCCTGATCAAGCGTGCCGCCAGCGTCAGCCCCGACCAGTGGCCGCCGGTGGTGCCCGAGCCCTTGCCGATGGACGCCTCGCCTCTGCTCAAGCGCCTGCGCGCCGTGGGCCAGGCCGAAGCCGAGCGCCTGGGCATCGCCCCGGAACTGATGCTGCGCAAGAAAACCCTGGAAAGCCTGCTCAAGAGCGGCTTCCCCAACGGACCCTACCAATTGCCCGATTCGCTGCGTGGCTGGCGCCGCGAATTGATGGGCCAGGCGCTGCTCGACAGCCTGGCCACCGCCGGAGAACAGCCATGAAACGTATCTGCTCGATCTACAAAAGCCCGCGCAAGAACGAGATGTACCTCTACGTGCTCAAGAGCGATGCCCTGGAGCGCGTGCCGGAAAACCTGCTGCTGGCGTTCGGCAAGCCGCAGCACGCCTTCGACCTGGTGCTGAGCCCGGAGCGCAAGCTGTCGCGCGAGGACATTCACCAGGTGCTGGAGAACCTCGAGAAGCAGGGTTACCACCTGCAGATGCCACCGGCCGAGGACGAGTACATCGAGCACCTGCCCGAAGAGCTGTTGCGCCGTAATGATCCGGTCTGACGGACACCTGTAGATGCCCTGTCCAGGGCATCGTTGAAAATGGAACTGACTCTATCTGGCGGCTGTCGCGATCGATGGAGCGATACTCCGTCGGCGGCCGCCTGCACCGTTTTGTAAGGTTTGAACCATGCGCGTTCTGATTGCCGAACACGATCACGCTATTTATGCCCGTTTGTTGCGTCAGCTGGCACCTGACCTGGAAGTGCTCACCAGCGGCGATTCCGCCGAACTGTCGAAGCTGGCCGCGGACTGCCCGGTCTGGCTCGGCCAGCCGGACCTGCTGGCCACCCTGCTGCGCCAGGGCCACCAGCCGCAGTGGCTGCAATCGACCTGGGCCGGCATCACGCCGCTGCTCGCCGACGGCCTGCCGCGTCATTACCGGCTGACCCGCGCCGTGGGGATCTTCGGCCAGGTCATGGCCGAATACGTGCTCACCTACATGCTCGGCCACGAGCGCGAAGTCCTCGCGCGCCTGGTCAGCCAGGTCGAGCGCAAGTGGGATAACCGCACGGGCCAGAGCCTGGCCGGGCGCAAGGTGCTGATCGTCGGTGCGGGCGATATCGGCCAGAGCGTGGCGCAGTTCCTGCTGCCATTCGGCGTCGAGCTGTACGGCATCGCCAGCGAAGCCCGGGAGCAGGCGCCGTTTATCGAAGTGGCGGCCTTGGCGGACCTGGGACGTTTGGTCGGCGAGGTGGATTATGTGATCAACCTGCTGCCCAACACCCCGCACACCCATGACCTGTACGACGCGGCGCTGTTCAAGCAATTCAAGCCGACCGGCCTGTTCATCAACGTCGGTCGCGGTGTCGCGGTGGTCGATGCGGATCTGGTGGAGGCCCTGAAGGAAGGGCATCTGGCGGGGGCGGTGATCGATGTCTGCCGTCAGGAGCCGTTGCCGCAGCGCCATCCGTTCTGGACTGCCTGGGGCCTGCTGCTGACTGGCCACAGTTCGGCGCCGACTTCGCCGACCCTGATGGCGCAGCTATTCATCGACAACCTGCAGGCCTATCAGGCCAATGCGGCGTTGCGTGGCGAAGTGGATTTCGCGCGGGGGTATTGAGGCGCTGCGCAGAGGGGGCTGATGCCGCCTTTTGCGTGGACCCTGTAGCCGCTGCCACAGGCTGCGATCGGCTCCGAAGGAGACGTGCTCTTGAGGGCCTCGGAAGGCCCTTCGGGCCTTATCGCAGCCTGCGGCAGCGGCTACAGGGATTGCAGCAGGCTTACAGGCTGAAGTCGCCTTCGGCCGCGGTTTCGCTCAGCGGGCGACGCGGGCTTGGCTCTTCGCGGGCCTGCAGGTATTCGGCGAGGCTCGCCTTGTCACCCAGCTTGCCGACGGCCACGGCGGCATGCAGGGCATAACCTTCTGGAATCTTCAGCTCCTTGCGGGTCAGTTCCTGGTCGAACCCGGCCATGCCGTGGGTGTGCCAGCCGCTGATGCTGGCTTGCAGCGCCAGATGGCCCCAGGCCGAGCCGGTGTCGAAGGTGTGCCACAGGGCCGGGGTTTCTTCGCTGGCGCCGGGCGCGGTGAAGGTGGTTTTCGAGATCACGATCACCAGCGCCGAGGCGTGCTGCGCCCAGCCACGGTTGAACTCGTTGAGCAGACCGAGGAAACGTTCCCAGTTCGGCGTGTCGCGGCGCGCATACAGGAAGCGCCACGGCTGCGAGTTGTAGGCCGACGGCGCCCAGCGCGCGGCTTCGAAGAAGCTCAGCAGGGTTTCCTCGGGAATGGCCTCGCCGGTGAAGGCGCGCGGCGACCAGCGATCGGTGAACTGTGGGTGAATGGCGTACTCGGCAACGCGGGGATTGGCGCTCATGACAGAGATTCCTGGCTACGTTTGAGAATGAAATGTGGATAAACCGGCGAGCGCAGTTGAACTGAGCAATGGGGTTTTTTCCTGGCCCTGGGCGGTTCACCGGTGCGACGCGGTCGAGCGTTAGGAGCTGAACGAAAAGTGGCTGCGCGCTGGGCGCCTTCGGCGCTACGCAGGTCATGCTGCGTTAAAAACAGGCTCGGAATGCTCATGTAGGCCCCTACAGTCGGGCGCGACCCCGGCCGTTCCTCGCCTGTTTTTGCCTTGCCTGACCTTCGCTCGCCGACTTTTCGTTCAGCTCCTGGCACGCGGACATAGGGCTTTGCGACAGGCAAAGCTACTGCGCCGCATGCGGCCTGACAAGTAGTGCCTTACCGACAGTCGCCAGCGCTTGGCCCGCGCGGCCTTGGGCACTAGACTGGCGGCCTTTTCCCTGTCCGATACCGATTACCTGAGCCATGGCCGCCAAAGTTGAACCCTTCTGGATCCGCAAAACCCTCGAACAACTCGATCAGGAGGAGTGGGAGTCGTTGTGCGATGGTTGTGGCCTGTGCTGCCTGCAGAAGCTCGAGGATGAAGAAGACAACAGCGTCTACTACACCCGCATCGCCTGCAAACTGCTGGACCTGAAGACCTGCCAGTGCAGCGACTACGCCAACCGCCGCGCCTCGGTGCCGGATTGCATCCAGCTCACCCCGGGCAAGGCCGATGAGTTCAAATGGCTGCCGCCGACCTGCGGTTATCGCCTGGTCAGCGAAGGCAAGGACCTGCCGCTCTGGCACCATCTGGTGTGCGGTGACCGCGATGCGGTGCACCACGAGCGTATTTCCCAATCCGGACGCATGCTTGCCGAAGGCAGCGTAGCCGAAGAGGACTGGGAAGATCATCTGATTTTCCGCGCCGGCTGAAGGTACGCCGCGCTCGCGTTCAAGGTTGTTTCACGAAGGAGTGTGTATGGCTGTGGGGGCAAGGCTGGCGCTGGCCGGCTGGCTGCTGGTGCTCAGTGCGCCGGGGTGGGCGGCGAAAAAAGTCGATCTGGATTATCACGTGCGCCTGTTGCCGCAGAGCGACCAGGCCGAGGTGCGCCTGACCCTGGCGGACGGCGCGGCGGTGCGCAGCCTGGATTTCAACCTGGGCAAGCATGGCGATTACAGCAACTTCAAGGCCGATGGCCAATGGCAGTCCGACGCGGCCAAGCCTTCCGCGCTGCAGCGTGGCATATGGCGCCCGGCCAGCGGCAAGGCCAGCCTCAGCTACCGGGTGCGGATCAGCCACAGCCTGAAGAAAGACAGCTTCGACAGCCGCATGACCCCGCACTGGGCCTTGTTGCGTGGCGACACGCTGGTGCCGGCGGCGAAGCTCGACCAGCAGGACGGCATCGAGTTGGTGTCGCGCCTGGAGTTCGAGTTGCCCGCGGGCTGGAAAAGCGTGGAGACCGCCTGGCCGCGGATCGGCAAGAACCGTTTCCGTATCGATAACCCCGCGCGCCTGTTCGACCGGCCCACCGGCTGGATGCTGGCCGGCGCCCTGGGCAGCCGCCGTACCCGGCTGGGGGAAACCGAAGTCACGGTGGCCTCGCCGCAAGGGCAGGGCATGCGACGCATGGATGTGCTGACCCTGCTGACCTTCGTCTGGCCGCAGATCCAGGCGACCTTTCCCCGCCACCCAAGCAAGTTGCTGATCGTCGGCGCGGCCGACCCGATGTGGCGCGGCAGCCTGGCCGGACACGATTCGCTGTTCTTGCACAGCCGCCTGCCGCTGGTCAGCGAGAGCGGCATCAGCCCGCTGTTGCGCGAGGTGATCCAGGCCTTTGCCCGGATCAACGATAGCGAGCGCAGCGACTGGATCGGCGAAGGGCTGGCGGAGTACTACGCCATCGAATTGATGCGCCGCGCCGGCGGCATGAGCGACGAGCGTTATCAGGCCCTGGAGACTCGGCTGGCCAAGAGCGGCCATGGCGTCGGCAGCCTGCGCGGCGAGCAGGTGGACGCGTCGGTGGTGGCCAGGGCCGTGCTGCTGTTGCAGGAGCTGGATCGGGAGATCCGCCTGAAGACCCGCAACAAGCGTTCGCTGGATGATGTGACTCGGGCGGTGATGCATCTGGAGCGTGTCAGCACCAAGGAGTTTATCCAGCTCAGCGAGACGGTGCTGGACGGCTCGTCGAAGGTGCTCGACAGCGATTTGTTGCGCTAGTGGAATCGACCGCTTTGCGGTCATCGCGAGCAAGCTTCGCTCCTACAGGGCAGCACAGCTTTTGTAGGAGCGAAGCTTGCTCGCGATAGCGTCCTGTCATTCAACACGAGTTTCGCGTCCGACTATCAGACCCCGGCCTTGGGCGATTTCAGCGAATCGTTGCCTGTCGCGGTACGCTTCGCCGCCTCGGCATTGGCCTTGAGGGTTTTCAGCTCCGCGCCGGCGCGCTCGATCTTCGCCCGCACGTTCTGCATGTCCTGGCGGCTTTTCTCCAGCAGGCTTTTCGCCGAGCTGTGGCCGGTGATGCCACGGGCCAGGGCGACCCCGCCGATGGCCACCTGGATCAGGCCGAACACACCGCCACGGCGCAGGCCCTTGCCGACCATCACCACGCCGCCGGCCAGCGAGCCGATGCGCTCCCAGCCTTGTACGTTCTGCTCCGCCGGGCTCTGGAAAGGGGTGGTTGCGATGGGTTCCAGTTGTTTGCTGTCGCTCATGATCTGTCTCCAGGGGGGATGGATATAAAGCTGACTGCGCTGGCGCGTCGCTTGTTCCATCGAATGTGCCGCGAACTCGGAACAGCGCTTAAAACTTAGGACCGGAGCGGGTGTTGTTGCCCTTGGCCAGGCGGTCGTAGAGCACCACGTTGACGGTGGCGGCGAGGTTCATGCAACCGGTGGTCGGGATGTAGACCACGTCTTCGCACCAGTCACGGATGTCCTTGTCCAGGGAGCCGTCTTCCGGGCCGAAGATGTACAGCGCGCGATCCGGATGGGTGTACTCCGGCAGCGAGCGGGCGCCTTCCACCAGTTCCACTGCCACCGGCACGCAGCCCAGGGGCAGGATCTTCTTCAGGTCGTCGATGCCGATCAGCGGGATGTCCTGGTGGACTTTCTTGGTGTCAGTGACGAAGTCGCGGGCCCGTTCATAGCGCTTGCCGGTGTAGAACACCGACGCGACGCCATAGCAGCCGGCGGCGCGCATCACCGAACCGACGTTCTCCGGTGACTTGGGGTTATACAAACCAATGCAGCTGTACCTTTTGTTTGCCACGAGCGGGGTGCCTTCAAGAAAAATCGCGATTATACGGGGATTGTCGGCCGGCGGTTGGATCCGGCAAATGCATCGCGGGCAAGCCGCGCACCCGCAGGATCAGTATCTGCAGGTGCGCGGCTTGCCCGCGAGAGGCCGGTCCAGTTGGACCGCAGAGGACGAAGGTTACTCTTCGTCTTTCTTCATCAACCCCGCCAGCGCGGCGAAGGGGTTGTGGGTGGCCTTGGCGACTTTCGGCGTGCTCAGGGAGCCTTCGCCGAAGTACTGCTGGTCGGTGTAGCGCGAGTGTTCGTTGTCGTGGCAGTACAGGCACAGCAGTTCCCAGTTGGAGCCGTCCTGCGGGTTGTTGTCGTGGTTGTGGTCGCGGTGGTGCACGGTCAGCTCGCTCAGGCGCTTGCCGGAGAACTCGCGGGCGCAGCGCCCACAGACGTGCGGGTACATCTTCAGGGCCTTGTCGCGGTAGCCCATCTCGCGGTCGCGCTGGGCGTCGGCGAGGATGCGGTCGAGCTTGGACGTGTTGGTCGAACTCATGGGTTCACCTTTATGCAAAGACTAATGACGGTAATGAGCCAAGTTTAGCTCAGGCCTTGAGCTTCTCGGCAATCCAGATGGTGTGGCGGGTGCCCTTGTTGCCATGGGCGAAGACCTGCACTTGCTCCGCCTTGAAGCCGGCCTTGCGCAGCTTGTCGGAATACTGCTTGTCGGCGCTGGCCGACCACACGGCCAGCACGCCCTTGGGGCGCAGGGCCCGGGCGCAGGCCGCCAGCCCGGCGGCGGAGTACAGCCAGCTGTTGGCTTTCTGGGTCAGGCCTTCGGGGCCGTTGTCGACGTCGAGCATGATCGCGTCGAACCCCTGGGGCTCGGCCTGCAGCACCTTGGCCACGTCTTCCATGCGGATCACCGTGCGCGGGTCGAGCAGCGGTCGGCCGGATTTTTCCCCCAGCGGCCCGCGGTTCCATTCCACCACCCCCGGCACCAGCTCGGCGACCACCACTTCGGCGCCCTTGCCCAGGTGCTTGAGGGCCGAGGCGAGGGTGAAACCCATGCCCAGGCCGCCGATCAGCACCCGCGAATTCGGCCGCCCGGCGACCTTGCGGCAGGGGATTTCCGCCAGGGCGTCTTCGGAGCCGTGCATGCGCGTGTTCATCAATTGCCCGCCGTCGCCGCCCTGGATCTTGATGACAAAATCCTCGCCGTATTCGAACAGGCACAAGGCACCGCCATTTTCGGGAATCGGGGTGGTGTCCAGCAGAACGAAACGTTTCATGAGGGTCTCAATGAGGAAGGCAAACCGGCCCGGTTGGGAGTAGCCTGAGGGCTGACAATAGCGATGGAGCCATTGATGAAGCGCACTATTCTAACGGTCATTGCCCGCACAGCGCTCTTGCTAAGTGCGGCGCTCGCGATGAGCGCCGTGCACGCCGAGGAACTGCAGGCCGTGCCCGTGACTCCGGTTCCCGCCGCCGGCTCGCCCGGCACCGCGACCCCGACCCCTTATCCGCAGATCACGCCCCCCAGCACCCCCAAGGCCACGGCCCATGGCGGTGCGCCCTTGCTGCCGCCGATCGACATGCCCAAGCCGCCGAAGGATCAG
>NZ_QHHP01000040.1:306297-340891 GCF_003184125.1 Pseudomonas sp. RW409
GCACCTGACGCTTGCTCAGGCCTCCGGGTTTCGATGCATTGCCCTTATAAGGACGGCCCCGCGCAACCTGGACGACGGCTTCATCGCCCAAGGGCCTCGGCAGGGTTCTGTTCTTTACCGCATCGTTCATTAAAGCTCCCTCGGTTGGATGAAGGGCAATAAGGCACCGTTCGAACATTGGCTGGAATATTCGAAAGACGGGTTTAACTTTTTCAAGGGTGAGCAAAAGCCGATAGTTGAACTATCCAGTTGAACGGCCTTGTGCAAACGAGTGGCTTAACGCCTTCGGCTTAGATTGTTCATTACCACTCCCTAGAACATTGTTATGGGATGAGCCGGTGTTTGTAGTGCACCTGTCTCGTACTCGTTACATATAGCAACCGCTATGCCAGATTGTGTCGCTTGTTATGCAATTGGCGACGGCCCGTAGTGCATGTCGCATTTATATAAATTTGCGAGAAAAACGGGCGCGACAACATAGATTCGGTACTTCGAAAAGTTGACCTTTAATATTTTATGGGGGCGAGCCTGCCTGCCCTGGGTTATCCGATTTTCAGCCGGAAACAGGGATGATCAATAGCGTGGCCAACGCACTAAAAAGTGTCTGGCGAATTGATTTGGTGCAAATAAACAGTGACTAGTTGGTCATTGTCTGGAGGTCCTTGGTCTTGTTGTTCTCTGGGCTCTGTGTAGCGCTTCTGCAGCCTTTAGTGGCCTGCTTCGTGGGCATCTTGAGTCTCTATGGCGCGCTCGCCAGCCCGCCCTGGAACTGGGCGGTGGCGGACGTCTTATTAGCCTGTTGAGGTATAAATAATTAACCGGTACGTACATTGAGTATCTGTAAATAGTGCTCTGCTCATTATCAAATGGCCGATGCGTTGATGTTGAATTGCCTTATTGTCTGACAATGCTTTGACCATCCACTTTTAACGCGCCTTGGAGCGTTTGTTTATTGTCGAATACGCAACGATGGGAACACGACTTTCGCTCGGTGAAATGTCGCCGAGTGCAAAGTAAAGTGGTTGCTTAGTGGTTTAGAAACAGTCGACGGCCGATCTTGTCGAGGCTTCTTCCGTCGACGCTACTTGAACAGTGGCGAGACCGGGCAGGGGGCGAATGCGTGTGTCGGGATACAGTGGACAGTACCCGGGAAGACTGGCTTGGATATCGGTAGCGGGACAGGGTCGGCGTTAAAACGGTCGCGATCGCCAGCCTGGAAGTTGTCCTGTCGACTGGAGTAGGGGGCATTAGCAGACGCTGGCCCAGGCAGCGCCGGGTAGCGTGCGCAAGGTCGACCGTTGATGACGCGCAGGGCGCGAGGGCCGGTCCGGGCAGGGCTGCCGGACGAGGCGGAACCAGGGGCGAAACGGTGGAGCCAATAGCGGAAAACGCCGGTGAACATGACTGCACATCGCACATGAGACTTCCTTATCGCCAGTCTCAGCTCAACGAGCTTTTGGCTCGCCGTCTGCACTTTATAGGGACGCGGATAGCGTCCGATGATTGCTATTGGTGCGGGTAGGCACCGTCGATGCGGCTCTTCTGGTGGGTCGATTCGCAAGCTGCAGGTGCATGGGAAAAACGTGCCAGTTTCAGGTACGTTCGTGCAGTTTTCTTCGTCAGTGCTCGCCAGGCCTTGTTTAGCGGGGCTTGGCGGTGGGCAGGGGATGCTGGTGAGGCGAGGCTGATCGTGCCCATGAAAAAGCCCGGCACATCAGGCCGGGCTTCTCGGGTTTTGCAGAGTGCTGCGATTCAACGGCGGCGCACGAACCGGCGCCACAGCCAGACCCAGATCATCACCAGCGGGAAGGCCAGGATCAGGAACGGCAGCACGTAGCTGCCTTTCTCCAGGGCTTCGGCGGTGCCGTAGGCGAGGTTGTCCAGCAGGTTGTCGAAGGCCCGTTGCAATTTCGAACCGCGCTGGCTGCTGTCGGTGGGCACGAAGTTCAGGGTCAGGCGGTTGGTGTCGAGCCGGCGCTGGTGCCCGGCGGCGGCCTGGGCCAGGGCTTGCAGGTCGTTCTCGATGCTCGCCTGTTCCTTGCTCAGGGCGATCAGGTCGCTGACGGTGATGTCCTTGCGCGCCGCCAGCTGGTCGAGGCGTTGCTGCTGGGCCTTGAGCCGTTCCTGCTGGCGCTGCACGTCGGCCACGGCGTCGGCCAGGTCTTCGGCGCTGGTGATGCGTTCGCCGATTTCGGCGCCCTGGGCGGCCAGCGCGACTATCGGTTCGACGCCATCGGGCACGATGCGCAGGATCACCTGGGCGTGATACTGGCCTTGTTGCAGGCGCAGGATATTGCAGGCGCCGAATTTGGCGTTTTCGCAGGCTTCGCGGGTGGCGGCCAGGCGCGGTGCGATCTGCGCCGAGGGTAGCGACAGGCTCAGCTCGTGTTCGTAGGCCAGTTGCGCACCGGCCTTGCCCTGGGCACCGCCGACCGCCACCGAGGACGAACGATCGCTGGGGGAACAGGCGGCCAGCAGGGTGCTGAGCAGCAGCACGGCGAGGCTGCGCAGCGGGGTGGGGGTGTCGTCCTGAGGGTGCATGGTCGCTCCTTGAAATAAATGATCGTGCCCGGGGCTGGCGGGACGGCTGCGTATCTTATCGTCGATTGCCTCATGAGGGGCGAGGATGTGGTGTCGCCGCGGCTTATCGCCAGGGATTTGCCGGATGGATACGGCTGGGCGCGGGTGCTGCTTCGGGGTACACCTCGGGGACCGATGACCCGCACCCCGGTCATCACCATCGGCAACGGAGACCCGCCATGAGCACGCCCGAGTTACCCGAAGGTTATGCCCCCTTGTCCCGCAGCAGCCCGTTGCTGGAGCTGATCGGCCCGGTGTATTGCCGTGGCAGCGGCCTGCAACTGGAGATCGGCCTGCGCGCCGACAGCCGTCACGCCAACGGGCGTGGCACCGTGCACGGCGGCATCCTCGCCACCCTGGCCGATATCGGCATGGGCTACGCCATGGCCTTTGCCAGTGACCCACCGCTGCCGCTGATCACCGCCAGCATGCACCTGGACTACCTCGGTGCGGTGCAGGTCGGCGAGTGGATCGACGTGCGCCTGGAACACTCCAAGCGCGGCCGGCAGATGGCCTTTGCCACCGTCACCCTGCAGGTCGGCGAACGGGTAGTGGCCAGGGCCAACGCGGTGTTCGCGGTGCCGGGTGGCTGAGGGCAGGGCAATTGTGTGGGGCGCTTTTGCGAGCGCTTCGCGCCCGATCGCAGGCTTCGCCAGCGGCTACCGGGGAAGCGATCTGTGCCGTTGGCGGGCGGGGCCGTGGGCTTGTGTAGCCGCTGCCGCAGGCTGCGATCGAGCGCGCAGCGCTCGCAGGCAACCCTTCTTAGTCCGCTGGTGCAACTATCTGCTTCCACTCCAGGCCGAAGCGCGCCAGGTACTTGCGCAGGCGGTCGGCGTCATTGGGCTGGGCCTTGGTCTGGCGGGACACGCCAAACAGCTTGCGCCCGGCATCGGACAGGCTGTCGGCCTGGCGACAGACTTCGAGCACCGCCTGTAGTTGCAGGCGGTCGAACAGGTCGAGTTCGGCTGTGTCGCCCAGCAGGGTGGCCAACGGATCCTGCGCCTGGCTCAAGCCCCAGGCATAACGGAGCCGCTCGATTTCTTCCTCGGCCTGGGCTTCGTCGATGCGCCCGCTGTTGGCCAGGGTGGCCATGCGGGTGATGGACGCCGACAGTTCGCGGAAGTTGCCCAGCCACGCCGCCTCGCTGGAGCTGGCAAACGCCAGGTAGCGCCGCCGCGCCTCGAGGTTGAAGCGCACCAGGCGCCCTTGTTCCCGGGCGTGGCGTTCCAGTTCGAAATCGATGTTCGGCTCGATGTCCTCGCGCCGCCCGGCCAGCCCCGGCAGGTTGAAGGTCCAGAGGTTGATCCGCGCATACAGGTCCTCGCGGAACAGGCCCTGGGCGACCCGGCCGCGCAGGTCGCGGTGGGTGCCGGCGATGATCAGGAAGTCGCTGTCCACTTCCTTGTCCGAGCCCATGGGGAAGAAGCGTTTTTCCTCGATGGCCTTGAGCAGCATCGCCTGTTCGTCGAGCCCCAGTTCGCCAATCTCGTCGAGAAACAGCATGCCGCCATCCGCCGCCCGCAGCAGGCCGTCGCGGGCGTTCTGGGCGCCGGTGAAGGCGCCCTTGATATGCCCGAACAGCGCCGACATGGCGCCGTCGCCGCGCAAGGTGGCGCAGTTGACCTCGACAAAGCGTCCCTGGACCTGATGCCGGCCGCGCTTGAGCTCATAGATGCGCCGGGCCAGGAACGACTTGCCGGCACCGGTGGGGCCGATCAGCAGCATCGGCGCCCTGGAGCGCACAGCGACACGTTCGATCTGTTCGATGGAGCGGTTGAACGCGGCATTGCGGGTGGCGATCCCGGACTTGAGGAAGGCCAGGCCCTCCAGGCGCTTGCCGGCGAAGCGCGAGGCGATGCGGTCGTAGCGCGACAGGTCGAGGTCGATCAGGGCGTGGGTGCCGGTGGCGTGCTGCTCCGGGTCGCGGCGCCGCGCCGGGGAGGTCTGGATCAGCCGCGCCGGCAGGTAGCGCGCCTCGGTCAGCAGGAACCAGCAGATCTGCGCCACGTGGGTCCCGGTGGTGATGTGTACCAGGTAGTCCTCGCGCTCGGTGTCGAACGGGTAGGCGCTGGTGAAGTCGTGCAGGGCGCCGTACACCTCTTCGAAATCCCAGGGGTTCTTCAGGCCCATGGGGTGCAGGCGCACCTCGGTTTCGGGCGACACCTGGCGAATGTCGTTGGCCACCCGCTCAGCCAGGCTGACGTCCCGGGCGTCGACACCGTGGATCAGTTCCAGGCGATTAATCAGCACGTCCTGCTGCTGGCACAGGCCGACACTGGGGCGCCAGTGGCTCCAGCGGTTGGCGCCCTTGCCGACGCGATCGAGGGTGGAACCGACAAAACCTATGGCGACCGTGGGTTTGCCCGACATATTTATACCTGAAGATAAAAAGCGATAAACAAAGATATAAAATTATCAGAGGCTTTGTCTCGAAGACTCGCAGAGGAAAAATGATTTAAAAATAAAATCGTTATAAATCAATTAGTTAAAAAATAATTCGCAGGAAAAAATAAAACTGGCACAGCGGCTGCAATCTCTCTGGCAACGAACAAGACAACAGAGCGAGACGCCAAGATGGCCAACTTCCAGCTGTTCAACACCCAACAGGCAAAAGCTCCAGCGAGCAACACCCGGAACGCTGCCCAGGCTCCGGCCTATGCCTACAACGCCAAGCACCGCCTGGCCCAACTGGCGGTGACCGGTTGCCTGAACTCGACCTTCTACACCTCGCCTGAAGGTCAGCTGGACGCGGTGCTGCAGTTGGTGAGCGAAGTCGACAGCCGTTTCGTTGCCCAGGCCGCGCGTTACGCTCGGCAGCAGGGTCATATGAAAGACATGCCGGCCTTGCTGCTGGCGGCGCTGACCGCGCAACGCTCGGCCCTGGTGCCGGAGCTGTTTGCCCAGGTGGTGGACAACGGCAAGATGCTGCGCAACTTCGTGCAGATCCTGCGCAGCGGGGCGACCGGGCGCAGATCCCTGGGGTCGCAGCCCAAGCGCCTGGTGCAGAACTGGTTGAACAGCGCCAGCGAACGCCAGCTGTTGCAGGCCTCGGTGGGTAACCAGCCGTCGCTGGCGGACGTGGTCAAGATGGTTCACCCCAAGCCAAGCGAGGCCTGGCGCGCAGCCTTCTTCGCCTGGTTGATCGGCAAGCCGGTGGATGCGCAGGCGCTGCCCGAGCTGACCCGCGCCTTGCTGGCGTTTCGCAGCGGGGCGACCACGGCGGTGCCGCAGGTGCCGTTCCAGTTGCTCGGCAACGAAACCCTGAGCCGCGAGCAATGGGCCGAACAGGCGCACAATATGGGCTGGCAGGGGCTGCGCATGAACCTCAACACCTTGGCCCGCCATGGCGCGTTCCAGGTGCCGGGTTGCACCGAGTATGTGGCGGTGCGGCTGGCGGATGCCGCCGAAGTGGCCAAGGCCCGGGTCTACCCGTACCAGTTGCTGGCGGCCTACCGCATGGCCGGGGACGAGGTGCCGCAGCCGGTGCGCGAGGCATTGCAGGATGCCCTGGAACTGTCGCTGGCCAACGTGCCGGCGCTGCAAGGCGCGGTGGTGGTGTGCCCGGATGTCTCGGGGTCGATGCACAGCCCGATCACCGGTTATCGCCAGGGCGCCACCACGGCGGTGCGCTGCATCGATGTGGCGGCGCTGGTGGCGGCAGCGGTGTTGCGCAAGCAGCCGGCGGCGCGGGTCATGCCGTTCGAGGTCGGGGTGGTGGATATTCGCCTCAACCCGCGGGACAGCGTGATGAGCAATGCGCAGAAACTGGCGGCCATCGGCGGTGGCGGGACCAACTGCTCGGCGCCCCTGGCACAACTGGCCAACGCCAAGTGCAAGGTGGACACCCTGATCCTGGTCTCGGACAACGAGTCGTGGATCGATGCGCGGCGCCATGGGGCGACTGAAACCCTACGCCAGTGGGAGCGGATCAAGGCCATCAACCCGCAGGCGCGGCTGGTGTGCATCGATATGCAGCCCGGGGCCACCACCCAGGCGCCGGACCGCGAGGACATCCTCAACGTCGGCGGCTTCAGTGACGCGGTGTTCGATGTGATCCAGCAGTTCACCGCGGGCAACTACGGTGCGCAGCACTGGGTCGAGGCGATCGAGGCGATGGCGCCCTGATCGGCAAGACATGAGATAAACCGTGCGCCGCTCACCCGGCGCACGCCGAAGATTTTTTGTTCATTGGCCCCGAATGCCGCTGTGACTACATCCAAAGACGTCCCAGCAGATTTAGTCAGGGCCTGTGAAGGCACGAATGCCAGTGGCTGTACATCCTGGTGATGCCGGTTCGATTCCGGCGATCAGTCACTTCTTTTGTCGTGCCACCTTTTTTGCAGTTTCAGCGACGAATGCTGATGGAACTACATCCCAGATTCGTGATGCGGGTTCGAGTCCCGCCGGTGCCTGGAAAGGCGCCGTAGTTCAACGGTCAGAACACGAGTGCACGGTTTCATCGACCCTTGTCGTCGCAGGTTTTTCTCCCGCCCGAGCGGGATGGCAGCGAATGCCACAGGTACTACAAGGTGTCGCGGGTTCGAGTCCCACCAGCCGCAAGGCTGTAGCTCAGTCGGTAGAGCAAATGTGCCTGTTCTCTTGTCGCTGCCCGCAGGCCCGGCCTGCACCGATTGACCCGGCGAATGCCGGTGGAACTACAGGGCAGCGTGGTCGCGGGTTCGATTCCCGCCAACCGCAAGGGGCTAGCTCAGTGGCAGAGCGCGCTGCATGTTTCACCTTTACTGGTCGCCGTTTATGCCGGACCACCGGCCACCGAACAAGGTCGGATTTTCGACCACAGAAAAAAGAGTCAGGAACATGGAACACAAGACCTACCAACTGCTGGAAGTCGCCAACGGCAAGCCGATCAAGATGTGGACCGAGGGCGTGCCGGTGGAAAACGAAGCCCGCCAGCAACTGATGAACACCGCGAAGATGCCGTTCATCTTCAAGCACCTGGCGGTGATGCCGGATGTGCACCTGGGCAAGGGTTCGACCATCGGCAGTGTGATCCCCACCCTGGGCGCGATCATCCCGGCGGCGGTCGGGGTGGATATCGGCTGCGGCATGATCGCCGCCCGTACTTCGCTGACCGCTGCCGACCTGCCGGATAACCTGCACGGTTTGCGCAGCGCCATCGAGCAGGCGGTGCCTCACGGTCGTACTTCGCCGCGCAGCGGTCGCGACAAGGGCGCCTGGGGCGACGTGCCGCGCCAGGCCGACCACGCCTGGGCGTTCTTGCAGCCACGCTTCAAGGCGATCACCGACAAGTACCCGGCGCTGGCCAACAGCAACAACCGCCAGCACCTGGGTACCCTCGGCGGCGGCAACCACTTCATCGAGGTCTGCCTGGATGAAGCCAACCGGGTCTGGTTCATGCTCCACAGCGGTTCCCGTGGCGTGGGTAACGCCATCGGCAACCTGTTCATCCACCTGGCCCAGGCGGACATGCGCCAGCACATCGCCAACCTGCCGGACCGCGATCTGGCCTACTTCGAGGAAGGCAGCCGGCACTTCGACGATTACGTCGAGGCCGTGGCCTGGGCCCAGGACTTCGCCCGGCATAACCGTGAATTGATGATGCAGTTGGTGATCCAGGCCACCCGCCAGGTGATCCGCAAGCCTTTCGAGGTGGCGCTGGAGGCGGTGAACTGCCACCACAACTATGTGCAAAAGGAGCGCCACTTCGGTGAAGAGGTGCTGGTGACCCGTAAGGGCGCGGTGTCGGCGCAGAAGGGCGAGCTGGGGATCATCCCCGGATCGATGGGCGCCAAGAGCTTCATCGTTCGCGGGCTGGGTAACGAGGAGGCGTTCTGCTCCTGCAGCCACGGTGCCGGGCGCACCATGAGCCGCACCAAGGCCAAGAACACCTTCACCCTGGCCGACCAGATCCGCGCCACCGCCCATGTGGAGTGCCGCAAGGACACCGCGGTGATCGATGAAATCCCGATGGCCTACAAGGACATCGACCAAGTCATGCACGCCCAGCGCGAGCTGGTGGAAGTGCTGCACACCCTGCGTCAGGTGGTGTGCGTCAAGGGGTAGAGAAATGCACGACAGGGAAGCAGTGGTACAGGTGCCGTCCAGCTGGCATGACCAGCTGAACGACTACGAAGCCCGCCGCGTGCGGGAGGTGATGGACACCCTGGACAGGCACAGCGCCTGGCTGGAACTGAGCCGCTTCGGCAACGGGTTCGTGCGCCAGGCGGCGGTGCGCGGATTGTCCGCGCGGCCATCGGCCGAGGCCTTGGCGGCGCTGCTGGAACGCCTCAACGATTGGGTGCCCCAGGTTCGCCAGGAAGCGGCCGCGGCAGTCGAGGCGTATTGGGCGCCGGAGCACGCCGGGCTGCTGTTGCAGACCCTGGCACCGTTGCTGGCCCTTGCCAGCAAGCAGCGGGCCGACCACGGCGCGACCCTGGAGCGGGCCACTGCGGTGTTGCAACTGGCCCAGGTGCGCGACGAAGTGCAAGGGGCCTTTGGCGATTGCCGGGGCAAGGCCGCGCGCTTTGTCTTCGAGCTGTTGCTCAAGGGCGTCGAGGACCGGCCGGCGCTGCTGGCCATGGCGTTGCGCCACGCCGAGGTCAGCGTGCGGCAGATGGCGGTGGATGCCTGCGCCGAACTGCCCGACGAGCAGGCGCTGCCTTTGCTGGAAGAGGTGATGCGCAGCTGTGGCGCCAGTGTGCGGGTCAAGGCCTTGCGGCTGTTGCTGCCGTTGCTGGCCGACCCGGGCGCGCATCTGCGCCAGGCCTTGCTGGACCCTTCGGGAGCCCTGCGTTGCCTGGCCCGTTGGGCGGCGCCGCGCCATCGGCTCGACCCGCGGGAGGTATTGCTGGCCCGGCTGCTCGAGCCGGCACCGCTGAACAAGCGCGAGTGGCTGGGCCTGCTGGGGCTGGCCAAGGAACTGCGGGAGCCACAGGCCGACGCCATGCTGCAACAGGCCCTCGCCTCCAAGGCGCTGACCGTGCGCCTGCTGGCCTTGCGAACCCTCGGCGAGCGTGGCCTGGCCCAGCAGCTGGCGGCCCTGGACGATCCGTCGGACAAGGTCTTCGACTGCGCCCTCGGCCTGCTGCGCGAGCAGCCCTGGGCGGCGTTCGAGGAGGCTCTGGAGCAGCGTCTGGACCAGCATTGGCATGACCTGCCCAAGGCGCGGCGCTGGGCCTTGCTGGGGCTCAAGCCAGGCTGGCGCCAGTTGCAATACCTGCTGCATCGCCTGGACCAGGCGGGCAGCGAAGCCGCTTATTGGCGCGAGGCCCTGGCCCGCTGGTGCGATAGCCGCTACGCGATGTTCGACCCGGTAACCCCCAAGCCGCTGCGAGAAGCACTGGCGCAGCGGTTACAGGCGATGGAGGAGGCCGGCGACGTGCCTCGGGGATCGCTCAAGCGCCTGTTGTGAACGAAGAGGACGATCAGGCCAGCGCGAGAAGCGGCTGACGATTGTCGATTGAATAGGACAAGGAACCATGGAACTTCATGAACGTCACCCGCTGAGCAGCGCCATGCGCGCACGGGTACTGGATGAGCTGGCGCGGATCGAGCGCGAGCGCAATGTGCGGGTGCTGTATGCCTGCGAATCGGGCAGTCGGGCCTGGGGCTTTGCCTCCACCGACAGTGATTACGATGTGCGTTTCGTCTATGTGGAAAAGCCCGAGTGGTTCATCCAGGTGGACGCCGGGCGGGACGTGATCGAGCGGCCGCTGGACGACGAACTGGACATCAGCGGCTGGGAACTGCGCAAGACCCTCGGGTTGCTGCGCAAATCCAACCCGACCCTGCTGGAGTGGCTGGATTCGCCCCTGGTGTATCGCAGCGAGCCGGCGGCAACCGCGCGCCTGCGCGAGCTGGCGGAGGCCTTCTACAGCCCGCCGGCGGCCCGTCATCACTACCTGTCGATGGCCAGGAAGAACTTTCGCGGTTACCTGCAAGGCGACAGCGTGCGGTTCAAGAAGTACTTCTACGTGCTCCGGCCGTTGCTGGCGGTGCGCTGGATCGATCAGGGGCGCGGCCGCCCGCCGATGACCTTCGCCGACCTGCTGAGCACCGTCGACCATCGGCCACTGCTGGACGAGGTGGATGAGTTGCTGGCCTTGAAACGCAGCGCCGACGAGGCCGCTTACGGGCCCAGGCGCCCGGCGCTGCACGCCTTTATCGCAGCGGAACTGGAACGCCCGGTGCCCAAGCTGGCGCGCACCCATCAAGACAATGCTTTGCTGGACGCCTACTTGCGAGACAGCGTCCGGCGTTATGCCTGAGGAATGTAATGAAACAGGATGTCATCGAACTGGACGGCGCCATCGGCGGCGGCCAGGTCCTGCGCAGTGCCCTGAGCCTGTCGATGCTCACCGGCAAGACCCTGCGTATCCACAACATACGGGCTCGGCGTGCTCGCGCGGGGCTGCTGCGCCAGCACCTGACCGCGGTGCTGGCGGCGGCGCAGGTCTGCGCGGCCAGGGTCTCGGGCGCCGAGCTGGGCTCCCGGGAGCTGACCTTCGAGCCGGGGCCGATTCGCGGCGGCGACTACCGCTTCGCCATCGGCACCGCCGGCAGCTGCACCCTGGTGTTGCAGACCCTGCTGCCGGCCCTGTTGCAGGCCCCGGCGCCGAGCCGCGTGAGCATCAGCGGCGGCACCCACAACCCGCTGGCGCCGCCGGTGGATTTCCTCCAGCAGGCCTGGCTGCCGCAACTGCGGCGCATGGGTGGGCAGGTGGAGTTGCAGCTGCTGCGCCATGGCTTCGTTCCCGCCGGCGGCGGCGAGCTGGAGGCCTTTATCCAGCCCTCGACCCTGCAACCGCTGTACCTGGAACAGCGGGGCGAACTGCTCGGGCGTCGGGCCTGGGCCTTGAGTGCCGGCCTGCCGGAACATGTGGCGGAACGCGAATTGCGCCGGGTTGGTACTCGCCTGGACCTGCCTCGGGAACACCTGAGCCCGGTGCGGCTGGATGAGCAATGCGGCCCGGGCAACGTGCTGTTGCTGGAGTTCGTCTGCGAACACCTGACCGAGCTGTTCAGCGGGTTTGGCCAGAGCAGCCTGCGGGCCGAAAGCGTGGCCGATCGGGCCATCGACCAGGCCCGCGACTGGCTGGACTCCGGCGCAGCGGTGGCCGAGCACCTGGCCGATCAACTGCTGCTGCCCATGGCCCTGGCCGGCGGCGGGAGCTTCACCACCCCACGCATGAGCGAGCACCTGCAAAGCAATATCCGGGTGATCGAGGCATTTTTGCCGGTGCGTATCGACTGTTCGGCGAGCGCCCACGGGGGGCGCGCGTCGAGGTTCTCCCCCAGCGTCATTGAGCTGAATGTCTGCGTTGCCGGACCTACTGAAGAGAATATTGGATGAATTTCACTGAAGTCTTTTTGCAGAAGAAACTGCGCCTTACCGAACAGCTGTTGCAGGGGTTCGATATCGTCAATGATCTGGCGATTTACCGGCAGAAAACCACGATCAAGGACGGGGTGGCGCATAGCTATACCGATGTACGCAGCCACCATCCGTTGTTAGTCCGCAAGTCCTTGGACAGCCATGAGCATCTTTCGATGTTCCCCGTGGTCTTCGACTACCTGGATCTGATGGTCGACCAGAAGCACGGGACGAGCGATAAGGCGTTCCGGGAAAAACGGAGTATTTTTCGCCGCAAGAACCAACAGCCCGATCCGTTGCTCAGGCATATCGAGATCATGGTCTTCGATTACGCGATCACCGTCCGCAACAAGCTTGTCCATCACAAGACCCGGTTCTTTGCGTGCGGCAAGTTCTTGCAGGTAAAGACCGGGATGCGGCTGGAGATCGCGCACTTCGGGCTGCTCAACCGCTTGATCTATTTCCTGGTGCGGCGCATGCAGGCTCCCGAGCCGCTGAACCTTTATCAACGGGCTCTGCTGGTGAGTGCTTATCGTGCGATATTCGGGCATCTGGATAACAAGCTGGATGGACTGGTCGCTAGCGGCCCACGGTTACCGTCGATGAATATCAAGCGGCCCCGTTATCTGTTCGATATGGCCCAGGAGAACATTGCCGAGGATGTGGTGATATTCGATAAGTTGGCACTCTTCCCGGACCCTACCGGTTATCCCGATCGCGAAGCCTTCCTCAAGGCGCATCCGGACCCTGACCGCAAGATCCTGTATGGCAATTACACCTATCTTCTGAGCTACCGTGGGAGCGTGCTGCGCGTGCCGGCCGAGGCTATCAATCAGCATCCGGACTACCGTCTCGCGGACTTCCGGCACTGGAGTGAACAACCCGCGCAAGCAACCCGTCAGATGTAAGGCCCAGTCAAGCGAGGGGATGGTCATGTATCAACTTTATGGGACACAAGGCTCCGGCTCGGCCATTGTCGAGATCGCCCTGGAGTGTTGCCAGGTGCCGTACCGCATCGTCGAAGCCTCGTCCTGGGCGCCGTCGCCCGGGGCCGACGAGCTGGCGCGGCTCAACCCGCTGAAACAGGTCCCGACCCTGCAACTGCCGGACGGCAGTGTCCTCACCGAGAGCGCGGCGATCCTGATCGAACTAGGCTTGCGTTATCCGCGCTCGGCGCTGCTGCCCGAGGATGAGAGCGCCCGGGCGCAGGCGATTCGCGGCCTGGTGTTTATCGCCGCCAATTGCTACTCGGCGATCAGCGTGATCGATTACCCGGAGCGCTGGCTGCGTGACGCCGATGAAGCGCTGAGGGCGCGGGTGCGCGACGCCGCCCATGAGCGCCTGCACCGCAACTGGGAGGTGTTCGCCGATCAGTTCGCCACACAGCTGTACGCCAGCGGTTCACCCCTGGCGGCCCTGGATGTCCAGGCGGCGGTGGTGTCGCGCTGGTGCGGCACGCGCGAGCACCTGCGGCGCGAACGCCCCGAGTGTTGCGATCTGCTGGAGCGCATCGACCGCCATCCGCAGGTGGCGCAGGTGCTGGAGCGGCACTGGCCGGACTGAATACGACAGGGCGCGAGGCAGCAAAAGCCGTCGATGGTTGAGCGCGAGGCTCTTATACTCACCGGCTTTCTTTATGCCTACTACTCACCGCCTATTACTCAAGAGGAACGCCCCTTGGCCAACGAACCGGATCAGGACTTCTACAACCGCGCCGATGCCATCATCGAACTGGCGAACACCCATATCAGCGACAGCAGCCGCGGCAAGGCCAGTGCCTCGCTGATGTACGCCAACTCGCGGTTTGCCGCCTGGGTCAGCGCCTGCGGTTGCCGCAACGCCGAAGAACTGGCGGCGGCCAAGCAGCAGGCGGTGGATTATTTCGTCGAGGAGTTCCGCCTGATGATGGAAGAGAACCTCACCGACTACATCGAGAATTTCAGCCTGTACATGACGCCTCAGGACAGCTGAAAGGCATCGCGGGCAAGCCTCGCTCCTACAGAAGAAGACCGTGAGCTTCTGTAGGAGCGGAGCTTGCCCGCGATAGCGTCAGTGGTGTCGCCGCAAAAAAAGCGGACTTACAACCCCATTTCCAGTTCCAGCAGATCCGCCAGCGGCTGGCGGCGGCGGATCAGTTTTACCTGGCCGTCCTCGAACAGCACCTCCGGCAGCAGCGGCCGGCTGTTGTAGTTGGAGGACATGCTGGCGCCGTAGGCGCCGGTGTCGTGGATCACCAGCAGGTCGCCGACCCGGGCCTGGGGCAGCAACTGCGGGGTCAGGCTTTCGTCGTCCTGGGTGAAGATATCGCCGGACTCGCACAGCGGGCCGCCGACCACGGTGGGCCGCGGTTCGCGCTGGACCGACTGGCCGTTGGCGTCGATCAGGCTCATGGCGTGATAGGCGCCGTACATGGCCGGGCGCATCAGGTCGTTGAAGCCGGTGTCGGCCAGCACGAAGTGATGATTGCCGGCGTCTTTCACCACCCGCACTTCGCTGACCAGGCAGCCGGCCTCGGCCACCAGGAAACGCCCGGGTTCGATTTCCATGCGCACGCCGTGGCCAAGCCAGGCTTCGATTTCCTCGCGGGCCTGGCGCCAGGCGTTGGCATAGCGGCGCACGTCCACCGGCTCGTCGCCGGCGCGGTACGGAGTGGACAGGCCGCCGCCGATCGAGAAGGCCTCGATGTCGTGGTCCAGGGACTTGACCGTCGCCACCATGGCCGCGCCGACCTGCTCCAGATGCCCGTAGTCCACGCCGGAACCGATGTGCATGTGCAGGCCCACCAGTTTCAGGCCGTACTGGCGGATCACCGCCAGGGCTTGGTCGACCTGTTCGTGCCAGATGCCGTGCTTGCTGTTTTCGCCGCCGGTGTTGGTCTTGCGGCTGTGGCCGTGGCCGAAGCCCGGGTTGATCCGCAGCCACACGCGGTGGCCCGGGGATTTCTCGCCGAGCTGGCGCAGCATGTCGATGGAGCCGGCATTGACCTCGATGTTCAGCTCCACCACCCGTTGCAGGGTGGCGGTGTCGAACAGGTCGCAGGTGAAGACGATGCCGGCCGGGTCGCCTTCCGGGCTGAACCCGGCCAGCAGCGCTCGCTCGATTTCCCCCAGGGACACCGCATCCACCCGCACCCCGGCCTCGCGGATCAGGCGCAGCACCTGCAGGTTGGAGCAGGCTTTCTGCGCGTAACGCACCACGTCGAAGGCCTTCAGTTGCTGAATGCGCACCTTGATGGTCCGCGCGTCATAGCACCACAACGGGGTGCCGTACTGGCGGGCGGCGGCGGTCAGTTGCTCGGGAGAAAAGGGAATGGCCATGGCAATCGTCTGTGGCGAGGAAAGAGGTCTGCATGATGCCGAGGGTGGTGTATTCAATAAAATATCTATTCTTTGTATCTCGATTCAGTTTTGATATGGGTTGAATGAATCAACCTCTCAAACCAAGGAGCAAGCGGTGGACATTTCCCTGCGCCATATCGAGGTGTTCCGCGCCATCATGCAGGCCGGCAGCGTCACTGGCGCGGCGCGCCTGCTGTTCACCTCGCAACCCACGGTCAGCCGCGAACTGGCGCGGCTGGAGAGCCTGTCCGGGCTGAGCCTGTTCGACCGCGAGGGCGGCCGCCTGCTGCCGACCGCCCAGGCCATGCTGTTGCTGGAGGAGGTGGAACGGGCCTATGTCGGCCTGGAACGGATCAACAGCGTGGCGCAGTCGATCCGCCGCTTCGAGCACGGCCAGTTGAGCCTGACCTGCCTGCCGCTGTTCTCCCAGACCCTGCTGCCACGGGTGTGCAAGCACTTCCAGCAGCGCCACGCCGGCATCGGCCTGAGCATCACCGCCCAGGAGTCGCCCTTGCTCGAAGAGTCCCTCAGCGCCCAGCGCCACGACCTGGGCCTGACCGAAAGCGAGCGCCTGCCGCGGGGCACCCAGGGCGAACTGCTGTTCTGCGCCGACATGGTGTGCATCCTGCCGGAAGGGCATCCGTTGCTGGCCAAGCCGCTGCTGCACAGCGAAGACTTTCGCGGGGTGGATTTCATCAACCTGTCAGGCCTGGACATTTATCGTCAGACCCTCGACGAGCACTTTCGCCAGGCCGGCGTCGACCGCCGGGTGGTGATCGAAACCACCAACGCCGCCTCGGTTTGCGCCATGGTCCGCCAGCAACTGGGGGTGGCGATCATCAACCCGCTGAGCGCCATGGAGGAGGCGGGCAGGGGCCTGGCGATCCGGCCGCTGCAGCTGTCGGTGCCGTACCGGGTGATGCTGATCCGCCCGGATTACCGGCCGTCGTCGATTTTCGTCGAGGCCTTCTGCGCCTCCTTGAAACAGGAGGCGTCGGCCCTGGCCGCGGCCCTCGAGCGTCGATTGCAACGGGAGCCATGACGGGCATTGCCGCCGTTGTCGGCCTAGGCTTGGAGCAACCGGATTCTTGGTAAACCCTGGGGGATGTCTGTCATGGCGGGACCTGTAACGAGCGAATCCGGGAAGCATTTGAGCCGCGGCATTCCGCGCACGGTCTGGGCGCTGGGGTTCGTCAGCCTGTTCATGGACGTGTCGTCCGAGCTGGTGCACAGCCTGTTGCCGCTGTACATGGTCGGTACCCTGGGGATCAGCATGCTGGTGGTCGGCATCATCGAGGGCGTGGCGCAAGCCACGGCGCTGATCGTGAAGGTCTTTTCCGGGGCCCTCAGCGACTTTATCGGTCGACGCAAGGAACTGCTGTTGCTCGGTTACGGCCTGGCGGCGCTGACCAAGCCGCTGTTCCCCCTGGCGGCTTCGGCGGAACTGGTGTTCAGCGCGCGCCTGCTCGACCGTATCGGCAAGGGCATTCGCGGCGCGCCGCGGGATGCCCTGGTGGCGGACGTGGCCCCGGCGGAAATTCGCGGCGCCTGTTTTGGCCTGCGCCAGTCGCTGGACACCGTGGGGGCGTTCGTCGGGCCGATCCTGGCCATCGGCCTGATGCTGTGGCTGGCCAACGATATCGCCCAGGTCCTGTGGCTGGCGGTGATCCCTGCGGCGCTGGCGGTGGCGCTGCTGATCTTCGCCATCCGCGAACCCGAGCACGCCCCCGGTACCCGGCACTTCCACTCGCCATTGCGCCTGGCCTCGCTGCGGCGGTTTTCCCGGTATTACTGGTGGGTGGTGGCCATCGGCGCGGCCTTCACCCTGGCCCGCTTCAGCGAGGCGTTCCTGGTGCTGCGGGCCCAGCAACTGGGCTTCGCCGCCGCCTGGGTGCCGCTGGTGATGGTGGTCATGGCCGGGTTCTACATGGTCTCGGCCTATCCGGTCGGCAAATGGTCGGACCACATCAACCGCAGTGCCTTGCTCAGCGTCGGCCTGCTGTTGCTGATCCTCGCCGACCTGGTGCTGGCCTATGCCGAATCGGTGCCGATGGTGCTGCTCGGCGTCGCCCTGTGGGGCCTGCACATGGGCTTCAGCCAGGGCATCCTCGCCACCCTGGTGGCCGACACCACGCCCGCCGACCTCAAGGGCACCGCTTTCGGTGTGTTCAACCTGCTGAGCGGGATCGCCCTGTTGCTGGCCAGCGTGATCGCCGGCTGGCTGTGGCAGGCCCATGGCGCGGCGCTGACGTTTTACGCCGGCGCGGGGTTTGCCGCTTTGTCGTTGCTGTTGCTGATGGGCAAGCCGAAATCGCAGTGACAGCCTCTCGGGGCAAGGCGCTAGCTGCTCCCGCCGGGCTGGTCGGCCGACAGGCTCCAGACAATCGAGGTCAGGATGCCCAGGTCGAGCAGCAGGGCTTGTGAGCGCAGGGTTTTGCGCAAGGGGCTGTAGTCGGCCTTGGTCGCCTTGAAGCTGGACTTTTCCAGCACATGGATATGCTTGGTCAGCACAGTGACGGCCAGGTTGGCCAGCTGTTTCTCGGTGTCGGGCACCGCGATATCCAGCTCTTTCAAGCGGTCCTGGAAGGCGGCGATGGCTTCTTTTTCACTGTCATCCCGGGGCTGGTAGAGGATCTTGCGCTCGGGGGCGCTTGCAGTGACTTTCTTGAACAGCACGACCGACTCGCTGAAGTGTTGCAGGGCCGCTGCCTTGGCCTCGGTGGCGTGCAGGGTGTCCTTCAGTTCGAGGTACATCAGCATTTCGTGGAATTTCTGCAAGCCTCGGTGTAGCTCGGCACCGGCGTTGGCCGAGAGTTTCTCGAGTCCTTTCCTGTCCGCATCGAAGGAGGGGCCAGCCGTGGCCTGGAGGCTGGCCAGCCCCGCCAGCACTATGCAAAAGCCGGTGTAGAGCAGGCATCTGGTCAGGCGCATGTTCCGCTCCTCGTTATCGGGTCGATGAGGCAGGCGAAGGGCTGGGTGGCAACCGGGCGCTGCCCATGCGGGCTTGAGTGCTGTGATCCGGTTTCGACAGATAACGCACCGCGTACCGGCCTGGACTGTTTCAGCCGTGAGTCAGTCGGCAGGAAGGCGTGGAAAACGGGGCTCGCCAGCCGTATGAGTTGAATGTAGCTGACGGATGGGCGGCTGCCAGCGGCCTCTGTTCAGCGTCGGCCGGGGCGCAGAATGAACCCGGCGCACCATGAGGTGCGCCGGGTGTGTTGCCGGCCAGCCGCCGGATGTCGTGGGTCCGAGGGCCGGCCGTGGTGCGCGGTAAGTTAGCGTTCGATGGCCAGCGCCACGCCCTGGCCGCCACCGATGCACAGGGTCGCCAGGCCTTTCTTGGCATCGCGCTTGAGCATCTCGTGCAGCAGGGTCACCAGCACCCGGCAGCCCGAAGCGCCGATCGGGTGGCCGAGGGCGATGGCGCCGCCATTGACGTTGACCTTGCTCGCATCCCAACCCAGTTCCTTGCCCACCGACAGCGACTGCGCGGCGAAGGCTTCGTTGGCTTCGATCAGGTCCAGTTGCTCCAGGGACCAGCCGGCCTTGTCCAGGCAGCGACGGGTGGCCGACACCGGGCCGATGCCCATGATCGCCGGGTCGACCCCAGCGTTGGCGTAGGCGGCGATCTTCGCCAGCACCGGCAGGCCCAAGGCCTTGGCCTTGGCGGCGCTCATCAGGATCACCGCGGCGGCGCCGTCGTTCAGCGACGAAGCGTTGCCGGCGGTGACCGTGCCGTCTTTCTTGAAGGCTGGCTTGAGCTTGCCCAGGGATTCGGCGGTGGTGCCGGCGCGCGGCTGCTCGTCGGTGGCGAAGGCCACTGGGTCGCCCTTGCGCTGGGGAATCAGGATCGGGGTGATCTCATCGACAAAACGCCCGCCCTCGATGGCGGCCACGGCCTTCTGTTGCGAGGCGGCGGCAAAGGCGTCCTGGGCTTCGCGGCTGATACCGTATTTGTCCACCAGATTCTCGGCGGTGATGCCCATGTGGTAGTCGTTGAAGGCGTCCCACAGGCCGTCGCTGATCATGCTGTCGATCATCTGGCTGTGGCCCATGCGCAGGCCGGTGCGGGCGCCGGGCAGCACGTAGTTGGCCAGGCTCATGTTCTCCTGGCCGCCGGCGATGATCACCTCGGCGTCGCCGCAGCGAATTGCCTGGGCACCCAGGTGCAGGGCCTTGAGGCCGGAGCCGCAGACCTTGTTCAGGGTCAGCGCCGGCACGGCGTGGGGCAGGCCGGCCTTGATCGCGGCCTGGCGCGCGGGGTTCTGCCCGGCGCCGGCGGTGAGCACCTGGCCCATGATCACTTCATCGACCTGGGCGCCGTCCAGGCCGGTCTGGGCCAGCAGCTGGCGGATCACCGCGGCACCGAGATCGACCGCAGGGATATTGGCCAGCGAACCCTGGAAACTGCCGACCGCGGTGCGGGTGGCGGCAACGATTACGACGTCTTGCATGGTCTGGTTGCTCCTCAGGCGAACTGCATTTCAGGCACGTGGGCCGGCACGATCAGCTTGCCGGCGGTCTTGCTGACGATTTCCTCGACGCTCACGCCCGGGGCGCGCTCCTTGAGGATGAACGCGCCGTTCTCGATCTCCAGGTAAGCCAGGTCGGTCAGCACGCGCTTGATGCAGTTGGCGCCGGTCAGCGGCAGGCTGCAGCGCGACAGCAGTTTCGACTCGCCGTCTTTCGAGGCGTGGGTCATGGTGACGATGATGTTGTCCGCGCCGGCCACCAGGTCCATGGCGCCGCCCATGCCCTTGACCAGCTTGCCGGGGATCATCCACGAGGCGATGTTGCCCTGCACGTCGACCTCGAAGGCGCCGAGCACGGTGAGGTCGATATGGCCGCCACGGATCATCGCGAAGGATTCGGCGGAGGAGAAAATCGACGCGCCGATGCGCGCGGTGACGGTCTGCTTGCCGGCGTTGATCATGTCGGCGTCGACTTCGTCGTCGGTGGGGAAGGCGCCCATGCCGAGCAGGCCGTTTTCCGATTGCAGCATCACTTCCATGCCGTCGGGGATGTAGTTGGCCACCAGGGTCGGGATGCCGATGCCGAGGTTCACGTAGAAGCCGTCCTGCAGTTCGCGGGCGACGCGTTGAGCCATTTGTTCGCGGGTAAGAGCCATTTTTTATTCTCCGTCAGTCGTTGGGCGGGCGATTACTTGCGCACGGTGCGCTGTTCGATGCGTTTTTCGAACGTGCCGCAAATGATCCGGTCGACGTAGATGCCGGGGGTGTGGATCTGCGTCGGGTCCAGTTCGCCCGGCTCGACGATCTCTTCGACCTCGACCACGGTGATCTTGCCGGCGGTGGCCGCCAGCGGGTTGAAGTTCTGGGCGGTGTGGCGGTAGACCACGTTGCCGAAGTGGTCGGCTTTCCAGCCTTTGACGATGGCGAAGTCGCCAGTGATGGACTCTTCCATCAGGTAGGCACGGCCGTTGAATTCACGGGTTTCCTTGCCGTCGGCGACCGGGGTGCCGACGCCGGTGGCGGTGAAGAAGGCCGGGATGCCGGCGCCGCCAGCGCGCATTTTTTCGGCCAGGGTGCCTTGGGGGGTCAGCACCACTTCGATTTCGCCGCTCAGCAGTTGCTTCTCGAACAGGGCGTTTTCACCGACGTAGGAGGCCACCACCTTGCTGATCTGCCGGTCTTCCAGCAGCACGCCGAGGCCGAAACCGTCGACGCCGCAGTTGTTGGAGACCACAGTCAGGTCGCGGGTGCCGCGACGCTTGATCTCGGCGATCAGGTTTTCCGGAATGCCGCACAGGCCGAAGCCGCCGGAGATCACGGTCATGCCGTCCTTGAGACCTTCGAGGGCTTCCTCGTAGGACGCCACGCGCTTGTCGAAACCTGCCATCTGCACATCCTCTTGTTATTGGTATTTGCGTTGCCAGCCGGCTGGCCGGCCGTATGAAGAGAGTGAGCCGCAGTGTTGCGCCGAGGCATTCATTTGTTAAGTTTATTTTTAAGGTTGATTGATTTATAAAACAGGATAATTAGCCGCAAGCCGCAAGCCGCAAGCCGCAAGCCGCAAGCCGCAAGCCGCATCTAGCTTGCAGCTGCCTCTCTCTTGGAGCTCCGAATGACCGTGAAACAGATCCGCGCCTTCCTGGCCGTGGCCCAGAGCCTGAGTTTTGCCGTGGCCTGCGAGCGCCTGCACCTGTCGCAGTCGGCCCTGAGCCTGACCATCAAGGCCCTGGAGGACGGCCTGGGCGGGCGGCTGTTCAGCCGCAACACGCGCAAGGTCGCCCTGACCCCGGAAGGCGAGGCCCTGGTGCCCCTGGCGCGGCGCCTGATCGCCGACTGGGACAACGCCGAGGACGAACTGCGCCAGCGCTTCACCCTGCAACGCGGGCGGGTGACCCTGGCGGCCATGCCGTCCTTTGCCGGCAACCTGCTGCCGCCGATCCTCAAGACCTTTCGCGCGCGTTACCCGCAGGTCAACGTCACGGTCAACGACGTGATCAACGAGCAGGTGCTGGAAATGGTCCGCGATCGCCAGGTGGAGCTGGGGGTGGCTTTCGAGCCGCAGCAAAGCGCGTCGCTGCAATTCACCCCGCTGTACATCGACCGTTTCGTCGCCGTGGTGCCCAGCGATTCACCCCTGGCCGATCTGAAGGACATCGACTGGCAGTCGTTGCTGGAACAGCCCTTTATCACCCTGCAACGGCCGTCCACGGTGCGGGTGATGCTCGAAGAACATTTGCTGGCGCGGCAGATGAAGTTGCCGGTGGAATTCGAAAGCCATCAGTTGGCGACGGTGGGGCGCATGGTCGCCAGCGGCCTTGGTGTCAGCGCGGTGCCGGCCCTGTGCGCCGGGCAGATGCGGGAGCTGGGCGCGCGTTGCATCACCCTGCGCGACCCGGTGGTGGAACGCGCCATCGGCGTGCTGACCAAGCCCGGGCATGAGCTGTCCAGTGCCGCCCAGGCGCTGTTCGACATTCTGCGCGGGGCCGGTCTGGCCGAGCGCCTGGCGGTGGTTTCCTAGGAGCTCAGGCGTTCGGCCAGCAGCGGCAATAGCTGTTCGCAGGAGGCGGCGATCTTCAGGTCCAGCAGCTCGTCGGCGCGGGTCTTGCCGAAGTTGATGGCGATCAGCGGCTTGCCCTGGTCAGCCATGACCTTGCACAGGCGAAAGGCCGAATAGGCCATCAGGGACGAGCCCACCACCAGCAGGCCGGCGGCCTGCTCGACGCTGTGCAGGGCCTTGGCCGCGGTGGCCTGGGCCACGTTTTCGCCGAAGAACACCACATCCGGTTTCAGCCGTTCGCCATCGCAATGAGGGCAGCGGGGCACCTGGAAACGCTCTTCGAATACCGGGTCGAGCAAGGTGTCGCCGTCGGGTGCCTGCACCGCGTCGACGCCAGCCAGGTAGGGGTTGTGCAGTTCCAGCAACTGCTGGATCGCCTGCCGATCGCTGCGTTGCGTGCAGTCCAGGCAGACCACCCGGTGCAGGTTGCCGTGCAGTTCGATCACGTCGCGGCTGCCGGCCTGGTCGTGCAGGGTGTCGACGTTCTGGGTGATGACCCCGGCGATTTTCTGTCGCGCCTGCAAATGCGCCAAGGCTTCGTGGGCTGCGTTCGGCCGCGCCTGGCGGATCCGCGGCCAGCCGAGCATGGCCCGCGCCCAGTAGCGGCGCCGGGCCTTGGGTTCGGCCAGGAACTCCTGGTACATCATCGGCTGGTTGCCGCGACGCACACCGTCGTTGTCGCGGTAGTCGGGAATCCCCGAAGGGGTGCTGATGCCGGCGCCGGTGAGGACCATGAAGGGGCGCTCGGCCATCAGTCGCTGCAACTGCTCCAGAGGGGTGTCCAGGGTGTCGGTCATGTGCGTCCTCATGCTCTGGTGGTGGCGCTGCGGTCCGCAGCGAGGCCATACCTTGTGCCTGACGAGGAGTTTAGACAAGGGCGCGGAAGCTGGATGGCTGTGCTGCCGTCCAGCTTCCCGGGGCGGGGATTCAGGAAGACTGCGCGCTGTCGTCCTGGGGTTCTTCGCTGGTTTCTTCTTGCCCCGGCAGTTCGGTGATCACGCTGAAGTCACTGACTTCCACCGCGCCCAGGCCGTAGCCCAGCAGGTGGAAGGAGAAGGCCTTGCGCGATTCCGGGTTGGCGAAGCTGAAGTCCATTTCCAGCGGCTGGTCGGGGGTGACCAGCATCTCTTCCGGCAGGCCCAGGGGCACGTCCTGCTCGCGCTCCTTGCCCTTGAGCAGGATGTAGGCGTTCTGCTGCGGGTCGGCCGAGCGCACGGTGAAGCGCACGCGGGTCAGCGAGCCCTTGGGCATTTCCAGGTACTGCGCGCCGATCAGGTTGTCGGCCCAGTCGTCCTTGATCTGCGCTTGCAGCGGGATGATCGCCGGGCTGCCGAACTGGTAGTGCAGGTTCAGCGGCGATTGCAGCAGGGTACGGTCCAGGCCCTCGGCCCGGGCGCTGATCTGGCGCGCGCGCAGGCCGCCGTACTGGCCCTTGAAGGTGGCGCTGTCGGCGATGAAACCGGTGCTGGCGTAGTAGCGGCAGCGCTGCTGGAAATCGCATTCGGTCAGGGTGCCCTGGCCATCGTGATAACGCAGCTTGCCGTTGGTGTAGGACATGATTTCCCGGCCCAGGGCGTAGTCGCGAAACAGCGAGCGGCCGCTGAGGCTGTCCGGCACCTGGAAGCCGAAGTAGTCGAGCACCGAGGCGCTCAGGTCGACATGGCCGTAGGTCCCGGACTTGAGTCTGGGCAGTTGCGCCTGTTCCGGGGCGAGCATCAGGTTGAAGCCCCAGGACGAGGCCAGGCGCACGCCATCGATGCCGTGGGACTCATCCGAAGTGATCACCACCAGGGTGTCCTTCAGCACGCCCTGGCGCTCCAGCTGGTCCATGAACTCGCCGATGGCGTCGTCCAGGTAGGCCACCGCGGCCTGCTTGGGTGTGTCGAAGCGGTTGAGGTATTCCTCGGGCGCGGAGTAGGGCTGGTGGGTGCCGACGGTCAGCAGGGTGAGCATCCACGGCTGCTTCTGTTTTTTCAGCTGGCCGACATACTCCAGCGCGCCTTCGAAGAAGGCCTTGTCGTCCTTGCCCCAGGGGAAGTCCAGGTAGTTGGCGTTGCTGAACCACTCCAGGCCGTGGGTCGAGTCGAAGCCGATGTGCGGCATGATCTTGTCTTTGGCCATGAAGCGCAGGCCGGCGCCTTGCAGGTAATGGGTATTGAAACCCTGCTTGCGCAGCTGGGCCGGCAGGCAGGCCTGGTTGCGCTGGCTTTGGGTCAGCAGCTCGATGCCCTTGGGCGTACCGTTGTCGAGCTTGTCGTAGTCGCCGCAGAGCATGGCGTACAGGCCGCGGATGGTCTGGTGGCTGTGCAGCACATAGTCCGGGGTGTTCATGCCGCGTTCGGCCCAGGCGCCGAGCTTGGGCATCAGGTTGTCCTGGTAGCGGCTGTGCAGGGCCTCGCGGTTGGTCTTGATATAGGCGCCGGGAATGCCTTCCAGGGCGATCACCAGCACGTTGCGCGCCTGGCCCGGGGCGGCCAGCAATGGCTCGCCGTCGAGGTCGAGCTGGGTCAGGCCGGCCATCTGCACCGGCAGCTCGGGCACATCGCCTTCCAGCCATTGTTCCAGCTGCACCTGGCCCTGGCCGGCGGCGGCCGCGAGCAACTGGTGCGGCAGGTTGAACAGGCGCCATTGATCGGCTTCGCTGGGGTTCAGGTATTGCACGCCGCCATGGGCCAGCCACAGCAGCGCCGGGGCGGTCCAGGCATGGCGCGGCAGACGCGGGGCGCGGGTGCCGCGGGCCGCCCATTGCACGGCCAGCCACAGCACCAGGCCGGACAGCAGCGCCGCGGCCAGCCAGGGATGAGCCAGGCCACCGCCGGTGGAGTTGCCGACGAACTGCGGGTCGAACAGGTAATGCAGGTCAGAGGCATTGGGCAGGCGGCCCACGGCGCTGACCAGCTCGGCGCTGGCGATGCTCAGCAGGGCCCACACCAACAGCACCGGCAAGGCCAGCCACCAGGGCCGGCGGTACAGCAGCAGGGTCAACAGACCCGCGGTGCCCAGGTCCGAGAGATAACCCAAAGGGTCGGACCAGCCGAGCAGCGCACGCGCCACCAGGGGCACGAGCAGCGCCAGGCTCAGCAGTGCGCCGAGGGGGGCCAGGGGATGATGGAAAACACGCCGGATGAAATTCACGAAAAACCTGCCAGTCATTAAATCGTCATGCAAATGTGCGCCATGGTAACAACAGCCGGCGGCAAGACGTTTCTTATTCGACAGGGAAATAAGCTCCCGGGCCGCTGGCGAAACGGCCCTGGGCACTGCTGGGCGGCGCCTTGACGCCCGTATTCAGGCGCCTGGCGACGGAGCCAGGGAAGGAGGGATGGCGCTCGGATTTACTATTTCAGAGTGTTTAAAGACGCGCGGCTCCCGGGTTCAGCGCGACCACCTGATGATCAGCCGGGCGAAAAAAGCGCCGCTGACGATCACCGCGAACAGCCGCAGGGTCTGCATGGCCAGCACCAGGCCGACGTCGGCGTGGGTGTCCACCGCGATGATCGTCATGGCGTCCAGGCCGCCGGGGCTGGTGGCGAGGTAGACCGAGAGGAAGTCCTTGTCCAGCCAGTGCGCCAGCAGCCAGGCCGACAGCGCGCAGAGGGCGATCAGCAGCACCGCGCCAAAGATCATCGCCGGCAGGCGGGTCCAGACGTAGCGCAGGGTCGGCCGGTCGAAGCGCAGGCCGATGTAGCAGCCGATGGCGCCGTAGGCCAGGGCCAGCAGCCAGCCGGGCAGGGTGATGTGCAGCAGCCCGGAGATCTGCAGCGCGCCGCCGATCAGCAGCGGCACCAGCAGGGCGCCGGCCGGCACCCGTGAACCGAGCAGCACGCCGAGCACTATGGTGGCCAGGGTCAGGCCGAGGTTGAGCAGGGTGAAGGTCTGCAGCACCACCTCGGTGCTGTGGGCCTGGCTGCCGCCGGCCGGGACACCGATCCAGTGGCTGGCCAGGGCGCCGATCATCACCACGCACACCACTCGCACGTACTGCATGGTGGCCACCACCCGCGAGTCGGCGCCGAAATCGTCGGCCATCGCCACCATGGCCGAGGCTGCCCCCGGCGCGGTGCCCCAGGCCGCGGTGCTGGGTGCCAGGCCGCCGAGGCGTACCAGCGCCAGGCCGACCAGGGCGCTGAGGCAGACGGTGAGCAGGGTGGCGAACAGCATCACCGGCCAGGACTGGGCCATCGAGGCCAGCACGGCCATGGTCATGGAGTGGGCGGCCAGGACCCCGACCGAACCCTGGCCGAGGCGGAAGGCCTGGCGCGGCACGCGGATGCTGGCGCCGCTGACGCCGAAACCGATGGCCACCAGCATCGGCCCGAGGAACTGTCCGGCGGGAACTTCGAAGTGTTTCAGCAACTGCCCGGCGCTGCCGGCGAGGATCAGCAGCGCCAGCCATTGCAGGGCAAGGGGCCAGGCGGACAGGGACAAAGGCGAGGGACGAGGCAAGGGCATTCTCCAGCGCGCTGGCCGTTCCTGTTGCGGGACCGTTGCTACCAGCGCTTCGGAGCAAATTATTGATAGCGCAATTGATCAAGTCCAGTTTCTAATTGTGATCAACCAATAACTCTGGTTTATCGATCATGGACCTGCGCGACCTGACCTATTTCGAAACCATCGCCGAGCTCGGCCACCTCGGGCGCGCGGCGCAGAAGCTCAACCGCAGCCAGCCGGCGCTGACCAAAAGCATCCAGCGCCTGGAGGAATCCTTCGGCACCAAGCTGTTCGAGCGCGACGGGCGGCGGATCAAGCTGACGGCGGTGGGCCTGTTGCTGCAACAGCGCGCCCGGCAGTTGCAGCAGAACATCGCCGAGACCCATCGCGAGGTGCGCGATTTTGCCAGCGGCGTGCTCGGCAATATCCGCCTGGGCTGCGCCGCCAGCATGGCCGAGCACCTGCTGCCGCAGATGACCGCGACCCTGCTGGAGCGCGCTCCGGACATCACCCTGAACCTGGTGATCGGCCAGGACGACGTGCTCCGCGAGTCCCTGCGCTCGGGGCGCCTGGACATGGTGATCTGCCCGCTGTTCGAGGGTGACCCAAACCTGAGCCACCACACCCTGTTCGAAGACCAGGCCGTGGTGGTGGCCAGCCGCGACCACCCGGTGTTCGACACGCCGATGCGCCTGCGCGACCTGTGCGACTACCGTTGGGTGCTGCCGGGCACCGGGGTCTCGGCCCGGCGCTGGATCGACAACGTGTTCCAGAGTCACAAGCTGCCGTTGCCCTCGGTGCAGATCGAGACCAACACCATCTCCCTGCTGCCGCGGCTGATCGCCAAGACCGGGCTGCTGAGCTTCCTGGCCCGGGAAACCCTGGACGACTTCAAGGGCATCGCCCACCTGCGGGAAGTGCCGCTGGCGCAAACCCGCATGCATCGCAGCATCGTGGTGCTGGTGCGGACCGAAGGCTACCTGTCGCCGGCGGCCCAGTTGCTGCTGGATCTGCTCAAGCAGGATGGGCGGCAGTTCTTCACTGCGGGTTAAACACCGACTGGTAACGGGCTACGCATTGCGTGCTTCTGTAGGAGCAGCCGGTCGACGCTCGATTGCTCGCGATAGCCGGCAAAGCCGGCGTAATTGAATGCTGCTGGTCGATCAATGTGCGGGGCTTTCCGTCAGCGAGGCGGGAATGTCCCGCATGGCGTGCAAGACGCGCCACACGTCAATGTGGTCGTCGTGCCGCGCGTAGAACACCAGAAAGGGATAGCGACTCAATGGTCAGTAAAGAAGCCCTGGCAAATCGAGCTCATGGGGGTAGCGGGAAAGGCCTGAGGCCGGATGCCGGGCGATATGCGCATAGGCAGCTTGCAGGTCGTCGATGAAGCCCAAGGCTGCCTGCTCGGCCTGTTGAGCCAGGTAGTAGTCGACAGCGTCTTCTACATCCTGATTGGCCAGGGCCCTTGGAATGACCCGCTGTGCCTTCATTCCTTGCGGACTCTGGCGCGAAGAGCGTCGAAGTAACGATCGTCCACGGGAGTGCCAGGCGCCGATTCAGCACCCGCCAGCAGCAGGCCGCGCAGGTGCTGTCGATCCTGATCCTTGCGGATCAGCTCCCGCACGTACTCGCTGCTGGTGCTGTAGCCCCGCTGGCTGACCTGATCGTCGACGAAGGCCTTGAGGGCTTCTGGCAGGGAAATGTTCATGGTGCTCATGGTTTTGTCCACGTTTGACAAAATTTGCCAAAGTATACGCCTCCAGCCTCACCTTGCCAGCGAGGAACATCAGGGACATGCCGCCGATCCATGGCGCCACGCTGTGCTCCCACCGCAAGGGCCAACCACCAAGCTCGCGGCCAACCGATGCGGTCGTTAGCGTGCCGTTCGCAGTGCCGGTACATGAGTTTCATCGGGGCAACAGACACCGGCTTCAGCGGGTCTCGATCTGCGCCTGCAACTGTCCGCCCACGATAGACACCTCGCGCAACTGCGCGCCGTCGCGGATCACGAACAAGGCATCCATGCCGCGCTCCTGGGCCAACCGCGGTCCCTCGACTTCGCCGAGCACCAACAGCGCGGTGGCCCAGGCATCGGCCAGCATGCAGTTGGCGGCCACCACGCTGACCGAGGCCAGGCGGTTGTCCAGGGGCGCGCCGGTGGCCGGGTCGAGGGTATGGGCATAGGACTGCCCGGCGATCTCCACCCACCGCCGGTAGTCGCCGGAGGTGGCAATGGCCGCATTACCCAGCTCCATCACCCCCATGACTTGGCGGACCCCACGCAGGGGTTTCTCCAGGGCCACGGTCCAGGGTTGCCCGGCGGGCTTGCTGCCCCTGGCGCGCATTTCGCCGTCGATCCCCACCAGATAGTCACGGATGCCCGAGGCTTCCAGGGCGCGGGCCAGTTCATCGACGCCAAAACCCTTGGCAATGCCATTGAGGTCCAGGCGCAGCTTCGCCCGCTTGCGCAAGCGGTGGCGCCGGGGTTGCAGCTCCAGGGCATAGCTGGCGGGGGCGAGGCGCTGCCGGCCCAACTCGGCCAGCGCCGGCTGATCCAGTGTCCGGGCCGTGGGGCCGAAGCCCCAGCCCTGGACCAGTTCACCCACGGCGATCTCGAAGGCCCCGGCGGATTGCTCGCTGACCTGCAGCGCCGTGGTGATGACGTTCATCAGTTCCCTGGGCACGCTGACCCAGTGGTGCCTGGGCGCCGAGTTGAGTCGGTTGAGATCGGACGTGGGGTTCCAGCTCGACATCTGTTGCTCAACCCGTTCCACCGCCTGGGCCAGGCGGTCCGCGATGTCTCGGGTAGCGAATCCCGGGGCGGCATAGAACAGCGCGGTGTAGCGGCTGCCCATGGTCGGGCCGTTGAGGCTGTAGCGTTGCAGTCCGGTGGTTTCAGTAGATGTCTTCACGGTAACGTCCTTGGGCCTTGAGGGTCAGTACGCTGAGGTTGAGCGGCGCCAGCACTTCGTCCAGGGCCTGGATCACCCCCTTGGCCATGTCCCGGCTGCCGCAGACCAGCACCTGGGCGCCTTTTTCCACCAGCCAGCGTAGCGCCAGGGCATCGGCGAGCAGCCGGTCCTGCACGTAGCCGCGCGCCGGGACCCGGGAGAAGGCCGCGTGCAGGGCGGTCAGGCGTCGGTCGGCCAGATAGCCCTTGAGTTCCGGCTCGTAGAGGAAGTCCGAGGCCGGGTGGCGCCCGCCCCAGTACAGGTGCATCGGTTGCCGGGCCCGGTTGCCGCGGATAAAGCCCGCCAGGGGGCCGATTCCGGTGCCGGCGCCGATCAGGATCACCGGTTGCGAGCCCTGGACAGGGCGAAATTGCGGGTTGGGCTGGATGAAGCCCTGGATCCGCGCTCCCGCTTGCAGGTCATGGAGAAAGCCTGAGCACAGGCCTCCAGGGTGCTTGCGCACGCAGATCTCCAGGACCCCGTCGGCGCTGCTGCTGGCCAGGGAGTAGAAACGCGGCTGCGCAGTGCCGGGGGGCAGGATGCCCACCAGGTCGCCGGCCTGGAACTCGGGCAAGCCTTGGCCGCTGCCGTCGGCTGGGGCCTTGAAACGCAGGATCCGGGTCGGTGCCTGGACCTGGGCGCCATAGGCCACGGACTCGACCAGCTCCAGGTCATGGCTGGGCGGGGTTTGGCTGTGGTGCTGCAAGTCCAGCTCCAGCCCCAGGGCCGCTCCCAGCGCCTGGCCCCAGCGCTGGAACTCCTGGGCGCACTGGCGATGGATGCAGTCCAGGGGCAGCAGGGGGCGCGCACCGCTGGCGGCCAGGGCGTTCTGCACTTGCTCGGCGAAGCCGCAGAAGCGTGGGAACTGGCGGTCGCCAAAACCCAGCACGGCAAATGGAAGCCCCGGCCCCGGCGGGTTTTGCCCCAGGCGCGCGAGAAAAGCCGTGGCCGAGGCCGGGGCATCGCCATCGCCGTGGGTGGCCGTGAGGATCAGCAGGTGGCGCGCCTTGGGGTAATCGCTTTGCAACTGGTTCATCGGCGCGCTGTGGACCTTGATCCCGGCCATCACCAGGGCCTGGTGCAAGGTGTGGGCAAAGCCCCAGGTACTGTTGTTCTCGCTGCCCACCAGGATCACGCAGTCGGCGTTGGCGGCCGTGCTGTTGTCGTGGATCGGCGTGGCGCCTTGGCGCCGGCGCCACCACAGCCACAGGCCGGTGACGCTCATCAGCGGCACGCCCAGGGCGCAGGTCCCCAGCAGCAGGCCCAGCCACCACAGGCCTTCGCCAGTGTGCAGCCGGTAGATGAGCTCATAGGCCTGATGCGCGCCGGCGTAGGGCTGGAAGGACAGCAGGGCGCCGCTGGCCTGGTCGACATAGCCCTCGCCGGCGGTGGTGCGCAGGCTGTACAGGTCCTGGGGGTTGCCAGGGCTGGGGTAGACCAGCTCGCGCAGGTCATTCAGGTCCAGGGCCTGCAACGCCGGCAGGCTGGCCACCGGCAAGGCCGGGCCGGCGCTGACTGGGGGGGGGACGGCCGGTTCGGCCTGGCTGCCGTCGGCAATCAAGCCGAAGGTGCCGGCCGACAGGTACAACCCGCTCAGGGCCGACAGCAGCAGGCCCAGGGTGGTCAGGCGTCCGAGCTCGGCGTGCCAGCGCTGGCTGAAGCTGCCCCGCAAGGGCCGCAGCAGGTTGCCCCAGCCGCCGACGCGGCGGGCCAGCAACACGGCACCGGAGCACGCCAGCAAAAGCATCGCCAGGGCGCCCAGTGCCGATACGGCGTGGCCCGTCGTGTCGAGAAACAGCGAGCGGTGCAGCTCCTTGACCCAGCGGGCAAACACTGAGGGTGCGTAGGGCGCGAGCACTGCGCCGGTCAGTGGGTCGACCGTGCTGGCCAGCGCCTGGCCGTCCTGGCTGTGGTAGACGATCACCGAGCCCGAGGGCGTGCGCCGGATCTGCTCGATCCCGCTCAGATGGCCGGCAACGCGTCCGGCCAGTTGCCCGACCGAGACTTGCGCCACGGCCGGTTGGGGTGTGTGCAGGCGTTCCAGCGCCGGGTTCAGTGCCAGGGTCGTGCCGCTGATGGCCAGCAGCATCACCAGCAGGGCGGCGATCAGCCCGGGAATCGAATGCAACGAGCGCAACATGGTTGTGCCTCCTGACGGCGTGGGCATTACAGGTCGTAGCGCAGGGATTGCACGTAGGTGCTGCCGCTGGCCGGCTGGCCTGCGCCCTGGAGTGTCAGGGGCAGGACCACGTCGGCGCGGACATCGCGCTGGTCCTCCACGGCGCTGTCGATGCGGATCTGATACCCGGCGTCGATCAGGCTGTCCGCCAGCTCGGCGCTGACGGTCAGGGTCTCGCCGCTGCCGACGCTGGCACCGCTGATGCCGTCGTACTGGGCGGCGGCCATGCGGCTGCCCCGGGCCCAGTCCGGCAGGTGCTTGTAGTACTTGGCCTTCTTGCCGGCGACCCACAGGGTCTGCTGGTAGGTGCCATTGGCGTCGGTGAGGTAGATCGCCAGGTAAGCGTCATTGCCGCCGTAGTCCTTCAGACGGGTGGTCAGGGTCACTTCACGGGCCTGGGCCAGCCCAGGCAAGGCCAGAACCGCGGCGAGGCAACTGGCGACGACAAGCTTGTTCATGAGGGTGTCCTTTTCAAGTGATGTGGCTGCAGCCTGAGCCGCTTAGCTGACAGCAACCTGAAGGACGTTGAAAAAACTTCGAGGCCGGGCGAATGGGCTTTTCATGATCTGGCTCCGGCTGTCGCGGGGCGTGTGTGGCTACCCTGATGAGGGGTTTTTGATGGCCAGCTGAATCTTCAGGTTGGCGTCAGGTTCGGCGGTTAAGGTGCGTCACCACACAGATCAGGGGAGGGCGTCATGCGGGTGTTATTGATCGAGGACGCGGCGGTACTCGGGGAAGCGGTGCGCGAGCAGATTGCCGACGATGGCCACGCCGTGGATTGGGTGCAGCGCCTCGAGCAGGCCCGGGCCAGTGTCGCCAGCACAGCCTACGACCTGATCCTGCTGGACCTGATGCTGCCCGACGGGCGCGGCCTGGAATTCCTGCGCCAGCGCCGCGGTGCCGGGGACGTGACGCCGGTGATCATCCTCACCGCCCAGGACCAGATTTCCGAGCGCATCGCCGGGCTCAACGCTGGCGCCGACGATTACCTGGTCAAGCCCTTCGACTTGTTTGAGCTGTCGGCGCGGGTCGCGGCGGTGGCCCGGCGCTACAGCGGCAACCCCAACCCGCAGATCCGCCTCGGCGAGCTGCAGGTGAACATCAGCGCCCGCACCGTGCAGCGCGGCGGCGCCATCATCGATCTCACCGCCCGTGAGTGGGCGGTGTTCGAGGCCTTTGTCCAGCGCCCCAGCGCCTTGCTCTCCAAGTCCCAGCTGGAGGAGCGGCTGTATGCCTTCGGCGCGGAAATCGAGAGCAACACCATCGAGGTCTACGTCAGCCGCCTGCGCAAGAAACTCGGGCGCGAACTGATCGAAACCGTGCGCGGCATGGGCTACCGGCTGATGCCCGCATGAAGCGTCCGACCAGCCTGCAAAAGCGCCTGAGCCTGGGGCTGACCCTGGGCATGACCCTGCTCTGGCTGGGGGCCACCGCCGGCACCTGGCTGGCGGTCCAGCATGAGTTGGAAGAAACCTTCGACAGCGCCCTGGAAGCCACGGCCCAGCGCATCCTGCCCCTGGCCGCGCTGGAAATCGGCAACCGTTCCGGGCCGCGCCGGGCCCGGCATGTGGCGACCCTGAAGATGGACAGCGAATACCTGACCTACGTGGTGCGCGACGCCGAGGGGCAGATTCTGATGCGCTCCCACGACGCCAAGCTGAAGATCTTCAGCCACCGGCCCAGCCCGGGCTTTACCACCCGGGGCAAATACCGCCTGTACAGCGCCAGCGCCGAGAACGACTCGATCGTCATCGAGATCGCCGAGCCCCTGGCCCAGCGCCGCGAAGCTTCCCGGGAGGCGCTGTTCGCCTTGCTGGTGCCCTTGCTCGGGTTGATTCCCATCAGCCTGCTGGGCACCTGGCTGTTCGTGCGCATCAGCCTGCGCAGCGTCTTGGCCTACCGGCGAGCGGTGGAGGCCCGGGGGGTGGGCGACCTGTCACCGATCAAGGTGGCGCGCCTGCCGGCGGAAATCGATCCCCTGGCCGAAGCGGTCAATCATTTGCTGGAGCGCCTGCGCAAAGCCCTGGAAACCGAACGCAGCTTTACCGCCAACAGCGCCCATGAATTGCGCACGCCCCTGGCGGCGACCCTGGCGCAGATCCAGCGCCTGCGCCATGAAGCCCCGGAGGGGCCGTTGCAGCTACGGGCGGCGAAGATCGAGAACGCCCTGCGGGAGCTGGCCCGGCTCTCGGAAAAACTTATGCAATTGGCCAAGGCCGAGGGCGGCGGGCTGTTGTCCGAAACCCCCGAGGACTTGATTCCGCTGCTGGCCCATGGCGTGGAGGAGTGGAATCGCGGCGCCGCGCCGCGCATCCGGCTGCAGTTGCCGCAGACGCCCCGGGTGTGTGCTGCCATCGACCCGGACGCCTTTGGCATCCTGCTGCGCAACTTGATCGAAAACGCCCTGAAGTACGGCGATCCGTTGCAGCCGGTAGACGTCAGCCTTGGCGCCGATGGTTGCCTGCGGGTGGTCAATGGCGGACCGGTGGTGCCGCCGCCAGTGCTGCAACGCCTGACCGAGCGTTTTGTCCGCGGCAACAGCGAGGCCAGCGGCTCCGGCCTGGGGCTGGCGATTGCCCAGAGCATCGTTCACGGCGTGGGCGGCGAACTGCACCTGGCATCACCGGCCAGTGGCCGTTGCGATGGGTTCGAAGTGCGCGTGCAATTTCCCGTGTAGGGCCGGCGTGCGAAGGCGCCGCCGGCTCCAGGGGGTTGGGTCGTGGGGGCG
>NZ_QHHP01000040.1:340901-384829 GCF_003184125.1 Pseudomonas sp. RW409
CGCAGCCTTCGGCAGCGGCTACACGGCTACTTTTTGCCTAGCGCGAAATTCGGCAGGCTGCCGATGGGCTGGTTGAACTGATAGGGAATCGACACCAGCCCCAGCCCCGTATTGCGCTGCACCACGAAGTGCAGGTGCGGGCCGCTGCTGTTGCCGGTGTTGCCCGACAGCGCCAGCGGGCTGCCCACCACGACCCGCTGGCCTTCACGCACGCATACCGAGCCGCGCTTGAGGTGCAGGTACACCCCCATGGTGCCGTCGTTGTGCAGCACCCGCACGAAATTGCCGGAAGGGTCGGTGCCGCGCCCGCTCTGGCGGTTCTCGGTCTTCACCACCACCCCGCCCCGCGCCGCGATGATCGGCGTGCCCTCGGGCATGGCGATGTCCATGGCATACCGGCTCTTGGGGCCGAAATGGCTGTACCGGCCGTTGGCGCCCTGGGTCAGGCGAAAGGGGCCGCCACGCCAGGGCAGCGGGTAACGATAGGCCTGGGCGGCGCCTGCAGGGTCGCCCAGGGAATAACGGAACTGCGGGACATAGATCAGCGGCTTGCCCGCCTGCATCGCCGTGAGCTGCGCCAGGCGCTGTCGGCTGCGGGCCGGCAGTACCCGGCGAATCGGCTGCCTGGGGGCGCTGCGGATGTTCTTCAGGCCGGTAAACCCCAGCTCGATCTCCACCGGCGCATACAGGTCGTTACGCACAAAGACGCTGTCCACCCCCCAGCTCTTCTCGACGTCCAGACGCACCTGGCGCTCCAGGTGCTCGACCATGCGATCGCGAAACACGAACACCTGGGCGCCCGGCGACGGACGGTCGCTGTAGGACACCACGCCGTTGGCGTCGGTGGACTTGTAGATGGTCATGGCCATGGCCGAGGTGGCAGCCAGCAACAGACCACAGGAAATCAGCAAGTGCGTGAACATGGGCAAGATTCTGAAGAAAGCCTGAAGTCAGGCTAGCAGCCCGACGTGGACTTTGTATGAATCAACCCTGCACCAGAGGTTCCGCTGCCGACGAACTGAAACTGATATCGACACCCAGTTGCGCGGCGTCGGAGAGATTGACCAGCGCATCCAGGGAAAACTTGTTGATCTTGCCGCTGAGCACGTCGTTGAGTCGCGGCTGGGTGATATTGAGCCGCCGGGCGGCCTCCTTCTGCGAAACGCCCCAGGCCTTGATGGTCTTGCCCAGTTCCAGCATGAGCTTGGAGCGCAGGCGCATATTGGCGGCTTCCTGCGGCGAACCTTCGAGCGCGTCCCAGACACTGGCGAAACGCTCGGTATGCATGTGATCGGTCATGGCGTGCACTTATCTCCTGAAGTCTGGCCCGAGCCAGCTCGATGTCCCGCGCTTCGGTCTTGCGGGTGGTCTTGCGCATGGCGTGCAGCACATAAATGGCCGCGGGCCGGTTGGCCACGTAAAACACCCGAAACGCCCCTGAATCCTCACTGATCCTGATCTCGAACACTCCCGGCCCCACGGTTTTCATCGACCGGCAGTCATAGGGCTGCTCGCCCTGCTGCAACAGATCCAGTTGAAAACCTGCGGCCCTTCGCGCATCCAGCGGAAAAGCCCGGAGGTCCCGGAGCGCGCTCCCGACAAACACCACATCCTTGTGCCTAGGCATCGAACCTCTCCCGTGACTGACCCCGGAGAGGTTAAACAACCCGACCGCCACAGCGCGCGGCCGGGTTGTTTCAAAGCGTGGCCAGGCACAAGAAAAGCCGAAAGCACAGACCACAACCTATATCAGTACAGATATAAATCAACCTGAAAAACCGAGAATCGGACACACGGCAGCAAACTACCGTCTCTCCCCCAACACCTTGTGCTGCGTGGCCTGCAAGACATCACAGCCATCCTCCAGCAACGGATGCAAGGCCTGGGTGACACGCCCCAGATCACCTTCGTCAGCGTGCAGAAGCGTGGTACAGGAAAGTGTTTGCAGCAGGTTTCGCTCCGCATTCAAACGCGGACTGGTGCTGGAGTGGGACAGCACTCCGACGAAACGGGCGCAGGGGTTTGAGATCGTTGAAGGCCTTCGGCCTTATCGCAGCCTGCGGCAGCGGCTACAGGGGGCGGGCCAGCAGTCCGGAGAATGTAGCGTCAGAGCGGACGCTATCGCGGGCAAGCCTCGCTCCTACAGAGGCGTGGTTGCCCGTGAAATAGTGGTCAGGAACAGGGCTGAGAGGACTCAGGCGCCGGGGACGAAGTGTTTCTGCGCCGTGCCGCGGGCGATCAGGCGGGAGATGTAATCGAGCTTCTGCGCATCCTGGTCGACGAAGCGGAAGGTCAGCTGCAGCCACTCGCTGTCCGGCTTCGGCTCATACGCCACCACTGCATGCAGGTAGCCGTTCAGGCGCGCCACTTCGGCATTGTCACCCTGCTCCAGGTCCAGCACCGCGCTGTCGAGCACCTGCGGCAGCGTATCGGTACGCTTCACCACCAACAGCGCCTCCTTGATGCTCAGCGCCTTGATCACGCACTGCTGGGTACCGCTGGGCAGGCGCAACTGCCCCTGGCCGCGACCACTGGCAGGCGCAGCGGCGGCAGGAGCCGGCGCCTTCACCGGCGGGCTGTTGAGCAGGCCACGGGACGGCGCAGCAGCGGGAGCAGGAGCAGAGACGACAGCAGGCTTGGCAAACGGATTGACCGCCGCAGCAGCCGGCGCGGCGCCGATGACTTCGGCCTTGCCGCCGGTCAGGGCACTCAGGGAGTCGTTGCCGAACGCCGAGTTCATCTTGGTCGGCGCGCTGTTCATCAGGGTGTCGAGCTTGCCGACCTTGTTCAGCGCCTGCTTGACCTTGGTCAGCAACTGCTCGTTGGTGAACGGTTTGCTGACGTAGCCGGAGACGCCGGCCTGGATCGCCTGCACCACGTTCTCCTTGTCGCCGCGACTGGTGACCATAATGAACGGCATGGCCTTCATCGCTTCCTGGCCGCGGCACCAGGTCAGCAGCTCCAGGCCGGACATTTCCGGCATTTCCCAGTCGCACAGGACCAGGTCGAAGGCTTCACGGGCCAGCAGGGCCTGGGCTTTACGGCCGTTGATGGCGTCCTCGATCTTGATGCCAGGGAAGTAGTTGCGCAGACACTTCTTCACCAGGTCACGAATGAACGAAGCGTCATCCACCACCAACACACTTACCTTACTCATCGACCACCCCTTTAAAAATCCCGGCTAGCATAACGCTTTACTGATGGCACTTTGCCAAAACTCTTCAGTCACGCCAGGACTTTTCGTTCGCGGGCGCTGCTTTTCAAGTTCAATCCCCATAAACGAAAACGCCCGGCCAAAAGGGCCGGGCGCTTCTCTCGGGCAACCTTACTTATCGTCAGCTTCACCCGGAACATTAGCGCTTTCGGCGCTTGTGCCTTCAACTTCTTCCTTCATCCGCTTGAGCCCCAGATGGCGTACATCGGTGCCGCGCACCAGGTAAATCACCAGCTCCGAGATGTTGCGCGCGTGGTCGCCGATCCGCTCCAGGGAGCGCAGCACCCAGATGATGCTCAGAACGCGCGAGATCGAACGCGGATCTTCCATCATGTAGGTGGCCAGCTCGCGCAGCGCGGTCTTGTACTCACGGTCGATGATCTTGTCGTACTGGGCCACCGACAGCGCCAGGTCGGCGTCGAAACGGGCAAAGGCGTCCAGCGCATCGCGGACCATGTTGCGCACCTGGTCGCCGATGTGCCGCACTTCCACGTAGCCGCGCGGGGCCTCGCCTTCTTCGCACAGTTGGATGGCGCGGCGGGCGATCTTGGTCGATTCGTCGCCGATGCGCTCCAGGTCGATCACCGACTTGGAGATGCTGATGATCAGGCGCAGGTCGGAAGCCGCCGGCTGGCGACGGGCGAGAATGCGCAGGCATTCTTCGTCGATGTTGCGTTCCATCTGGTTGATCTGGTCGTCGATCTCGCGCACCTGCTGGGCGAGCCCCGAGTCGGCTTCGATCAGCGCGGTGACGGCGTCGTTGACTTGTTTCTCGACCAGCCCGCCCATCGCCAGGAGGTGGCTGCGCACCTCCTCGAGTTCGGCGTTGAACTGCTGGGAGATGTGGTGAGTAAGGCCTTCCTTCGAAATCATCTTGTTCACTCCGCGAAAGTTGCAAGCTTCAAGCTGCAAGCTTCAAGCAGTTAAATATTGATCCGGTACCGCACCATTTCTGTCTTGCCGCTTGAAGCTTGCGGCTTGCAGCTGCTTCCTAGCCGTAACGACCGGTGATGTAGTCTTCGGTCTGCTTCTTCGCCGGATTGGTGAACAGGGTGTCGGTGTCGCCGAATTCCACCAGTTTGCCCATGTACATGAACGCCGTGTAGTCGGAGACCCGCGCGGCCTGTTGCATGTTGTGGGTCACGATCACGATGGTGAACTTCGATTTCAGTTCGTAGATCAGTTCTTCGACCTTCAGGGTGGAAATCGGGTCGAGTGCCGAGCAGGGTTCGTCGAGCAGCAGCACTTCCGGCTCCACGGCGATGGTCCGGGCGATCACCAGACGCTGCTGCTGACCACCGGACAGGCCGAGCGCCGAGTCGTGCAGGCGGTCCTTGACCTCATCCCACAGCGCCGCGCCCTTGAGGGCCCACTCGACGGCCTCGTCGAGGATGCGTTTCTTGTTGATGCCCTGGATACGCAGGCCGTAGACCACGTTCTCGTAGATGGTTTTCGGGAACGGGTTGGGCTTCTGGAACACCATGCCCACGCGGCGACGCAGCTCGGCCACGTCTTCGCCCTTGCGGTAGATGTTGTTGCCGTAGAGGTTGATCTCGCCTTCCACGCGGCAGCCGTCCACCAGGTCGTTCATCCGGTTGAAGGTGCGCAGCAGGGTCGACTTGCCGCAGCCGGACGGGCCGATGAAGGCGGTCACGCGCTGCTTCGGAATGTTCATGCTGACGTCGAACAGCGCCTGCTTCTCACCGTAGAACAGGCTCAGGCCCGGGACTTCGATGGCCACGGTTTCCTGCTCCAGGCTCAGGCTCTGCTTGTCGCGGCCCAGGGCCGACATGTTGATGCCGTGGGTATGTGCTTCTTGTTGCATGGGTAACTCCCTACGCTAACAAATTCGTTTCAGTGAGCCGCTGGCCTCACAGAATGGGCCAGAGGTGTTGCCGTTTGTAGGAGCGAGGCTTGCCCGCGAAGGCGTCGGCACATTTGACAATGATGCGACTGACAGACAGCTTTCGCGAGCAAGCTTCGCTCCTACAGGGGCGGTGTTAACTATCCAAAGCCTTGTATTTCTCGCGCAGGTGGTTGCGAATCCACACTGCCGACAGGTTGAGCGTCGCGATCACCAGCACCAGCAGCAGCGCCGTGGCGTACACCAGCGGCCGCGCGGCCTCGACGTTCGGGCTCTGGAAGCCGACGTCGTAGATGTGGAAGCCCAGGTGCATGATCTTCTGGTCCAGGTGCAGGTACGGGTAGTTGCCGTCCACCGGCAGCGACGGCGCCAGTTTCACCACACCCACCAGCATCAGCGGCGCCACTTCACCGGCGGCGCGGGCCACGGCGAGGATCATGCCGGTCATCATCGCCGGGCTGGCCATCGGCAGCACGATCTTCCACAGGGTTTCCGCCTTGGTCGCGCCAAGGGCCAGGGAACCTTCACGCACGGTGCGGGGAATCCGCGCCAGGCCTTCCTCAGTGGCCACGATCACCACCGGCACCGCCAGCAGCGCCAGGGTCAGGGAGGCCCAGAGCAGGCCCGGAGTACCGAAGGTCGGCGCCGGCAAGGCTTCCGGGAAGAACAAGCGGTCGAGGGAACCACCCAGCACATAAACGAAGAAGCCCAGGCCGAACACGCCGTAGACAATGGCCGGAACGCCCGCCAGGTTGTTCACCGCGATGCGGATCACCCGGGTCAGGGTGTTCTGCTTGGCGTATTCGCGCAGGTACACCGCCGCCAGCACGCCGAACGGGGTCACGATCATCGCCATGATCAGGGTCATCATCACCGTACCGAAAATCGCCGGGAAGATGCCGCCTTCGGTGTTAGCTTCACGCGGGTCGTCGCTGAGGAATTCCCAGACCTTGCTGAAGTAGAAACCCATTTTGGTCAGGGTGCCCATGCCGTTCGGCTGGTAGGCGTGCACCACCTTGCCCAGGCTGATTTCCACTTCCTTGCCGTTGGCGTCCCGGGCAGTGAGGCTGTCGCGGTTGAACTGCGCATGCAGGTCACTGAGGCGGGCCTCGACGTCCTGGTAACGGGCGTTCAGCTCGGCGCGTTCGCTTTCCATGTCGGCCTGGGCGGCGGCATCGAGCTTGCCGTCCAGTTCCAGTTTGCGACCGTGCAGGCGGATACGCTCGAGGCCGGCGTTGATCGCGCCGATGTCGACTTTCTCCAGGGTCTTGAGCTGGGCAGCCAGCTTGTTCACCCGCTCGATCCGCGCCTGCAGTTCCGGCCAGGCCGCTTCGCCTTCGGCGATGACCTTGCCATCCTGCTTGACGTTGACCAGGTAGCCGTAGAAGTTGCCCCACTCGCGCCGCTCGATGGCCATCAGCTCCGGCGGCGTGGTCTGGTTGGTCAGCCAGTCGCCGACGATCCAGGTGAAGTCGTTGCCGTTCAGGTCACGGTTGCCGACCTTGATCAGCTCGCGGGTCATGAACTCGGGGCCTTCGTCCGGCACCGGCAGGCCGGCGCTCTTCAGGCGTGCCCGCGGCACTTCTTCTTTCTGTACCACTTCGCCGATGACCAGGTGGTTGGCCTGGCCCGGTACGTCGTAGTGGGCATGCACCAGGTCCGCCGGCCAGAAGTGGCCCAGGCCGCGCACGGCGATCACCGCCAGCAGGCCGATGGTCATGATGACCGCGATGGACACCGCGCCACCGCTGATCCAGACGCCCGGGGCGCCGCTCTTGAACCAGTCTTTTAGGGAGTTCTGTTTCACAGACTTCTACCTTTCTTAAAGCGACGAGTATTTCTTGCGCAGACGCTGACGGATCAGCTCGGCGAGGGTGTTCATGACGAAGGTGAACAGCAGCAGCACCAGCGCCGAGAGGAACAGCACGCGGTAGTGGCTGCCGCCGACTTCCGACTCCGGCATTTCCACCGCGACGTTGGCCGCCAGGGTGCGCAGGCCTTCGAACAGGTTCATTTCCATGACCGGGGTGTTGCCGGTGGCCATCAGCACGATCATGGTTTCGCCGACCGCGCGGCCCATGCCGATCATCAGCGCCGAGAAAATGCCCGGGCTGGCAGTGAGGATCACCACGCGGGTCATGGTCTGCCACGGGGTCGCGCCCAGGGCCAGGGAGCCCAGGGTCAGGCCGCGCGGCACGCTGAACACGGCGTCTTCGGCGATCGAGTAGATGTTCGGGATCACCGCGAAACCCATGGCCAGGCCGACCACCAGGGCGTTGCGCTGGTCGTAGGTGATGCCCAGGTCGTGGGAGATCCACATGCGCATGTCGCCGCCGAAGAACCAGTTCTCCATGAACGGGCTCATGTACAGCGAGAACCAGCCCACCAGGATGATCACCGGGATCAGGATCGCGCTTTCCCAGCCGTCCGGCACCTTGAGGCGCACCGACTCGGGCAGGCGGCTGAAGACGAAACCGGCCACCAGGATGCCGATCGGCAGCAGCATCAGCAGGCTGAAGATGCCCGGCAGATGGCCTTCGACATAAGGCGCGAGGAACAGGCCGGCGAAGAAGCCGAGGATCACCGTCGGCATCGCTTCCATCAGCTCGATCACCGGCTTGACCTTGCGGCGCATGCCCGGGGCCATGAAGTAAGCGGTGTAGATCGCCGCGGCAACCGCCAGCGGCGCCGCCAGCAGCATTGCGTAGAACGCTGCCTTGAGGGTACCGAAGGTCAGGGGCGAGAGGCTCAGCTTGGGTTCGAAGTCGGTGTTGGCCGCGGTCGATTGCCAGACGTATTTAGGCTCGTCGTAGTTCTCGTACCAGACCTTGCTCCACAGCGCGCTCCAGGACACTTCCGGGTGCGGGTTGTCGAGCACCAGCGGTTGCAGCTTGCCGCCGGCTTCGACGATCACCCGGTTGGCCCGTGGCGACAGGCCGAACAGGCCTTCGCCCTCGACCACCTGGTCCACCAGCAGGGTGCGGTGCGCGGTGCTGTGGAACACGCCGAGCTTGCCCGAGGCGTCCAGCGCGACGAAGCCTTTGCGGCGCTCTTCGGCGGTGATTTCGATGATCGGCGTGGTGCCCATCTGGAAGGTGCGGATCTGCTTCAGGCGCAGTTCGCCGTCCGGATCGCGGGCCATGAACCACTGGGCCAGGCCGCCCTTGGAGGTACCGATGATCAGCGAGATGCCGCCCACCAGCTGGGTGCTGGCCGTCACTTCGGCATTGGCATCCTCCAGCAGCTTGTAGCGACCGTTGAGGCTCTTGTCGCGCAGGCTGAACACGTCGGCCTGGGCACGCCCGTTGATCACGTACAGCCACTGTTGGCGCGGGTCGATGTACATGGCCTTGACCGGTTCGGTCATCTGCGGCAGCTCGATGCGGTTCTGCTCGCTGGTGACCTCGCCGGTCATCATGTTTTCTTCGCGGGTCAGCTGCAGCACGTGCAGTTGCGCGCCGCTGGAACCGGCCACCACCAGCGCCGAATCGGTGGCGTTGAGGTTGACGTGCTCCAGGGCACCGCCCTGCTCGTTCAGCACGATCGGGGTTTCACCGTAGGGGTATTCGATGGCCGGCGAGATGGTCTTCTTGCCGTCCGGGTAGCTGACCTTATAGGTGTGACGGAACACCAGCGCCTGGCCGTTGGACAGGCCAACCACCACCAGCGGGCTGCCCGGCTGATCCTTGCCGATGGCGGTCACGGTGGCGCCAGCCGGGATCGGCAGGTCGACGCGACGCAGCTCGGCACCGTTGTCGATGTCGAAGAACAGCGCCTGGCCCTTGTCGGAAACCCGCATGCCGACCTGGTTCTGCTCTTCCAGGGAGAACATCAGCGGCTTGCCGGCGTCCTGCATCCAGGCCGGGGTCAGCGGGTCCTTGGCGGTCAGGTCGGCGCCCTGGAACAGGGGCAGCACGACATAGGCGAGGAAGAAGAAGATCAAGGTGATCGCGGCCAGCACGGCCAGACCGCCGACGAGGACGTACCAACGGGTCAGGCGATCTTTCAGCGCGCGGATGCGGCGCTTGCGTTGCAGCTCAGGCGTATTGAAGTCAATGCGCTTGGGGGGAGAAGTCGGAGTCATGGTGGAGTTGGCCAGATCATTCATGCGCACACCCTAGCGATCCTGTATGACAGAAAGATGACAATGCAGTGACGCAACAAATCCGCCGCGTAGCAGAGCTGGCAGCGGATCGAAAATTGGGGGGTGTAGGAGCGAGCCCGCTCGCTCCTACAAGGTCCGGGACTGGCCCGGACCTAGGGTGTTACTTCTTTACGACAGCAGAGCCTTCCTGCAGGCCCAGGTCAGCCAGTGCCTTGGCGGCGACTTTGGCTGGCAGTGGGATGTAGCCGTCTTTCACCACGACTTCCTGGCCCTGTTTCGACAGAACCAGTTTCACGAACTCGGCTTCCAGCGGGGCCAGAGGCTTGTTCGGGGCCTTGTTGATGTACACGTACAGGAAGCGGGACAGCGGGTACTTGCCGTTCAGGGCGTTTTCTTCGGTGTCTTCGATGAAGTCGCTGCTGCCTTTCTTGGCCAGGGCCACGGTCTTCACGCTGGCGGTCTTGTAGCCGATGCCCGAGTAGCCGATGCCGTTCAGCGAGGAGCTGATGGACTGGACCACCGAAGCCGAACCTGGCTGTTCGTTGACGTTAGGCTTGTAGTCGCCTTTGCACAGGGCTTCTTCCTTGAAGTAGCCGTAGGTGCCGGATACCGAGTTACGACCGAACAGCTGGACCGGCTTGTTGGCCAGGTCGCCGGTCACGCCCAGGTCGCCCCAGGTCTTGACGTCGGCTTTGGCGCCGCACAGGCGGGTCGAGGAGAAGATCGCGTCAACCTGTTCCATGGTCAGGTGCTGGATCGGGTTGTCCTTGTGCACGAACACCGCCAGGGCGTCCACGGCAACCGGGATGGCGGTTGGCTTGTAGCCGTACTTCTGCTCGAAGGCCGCCAGTTCGGTGTCCTTCATCTTGCGGCTCATCGGGCCCAGGTTGGAGGTGCCTTCGGTCAGCGCAGGTGGCGCGGTGGCGGAGCCAGCGGCCTGAATCTGGATGTTTACGTTCGGGTATTCTTTCTTGTAGTGCTCAGCCCACAGGGTCATGAGGTTGGCCAGGGTATCGGAGCCGACGCTGGACAGGTTGCCCGACACACCAGTGGTCTTGGTGTAGCTCGGGATAGCAGGGTCAACAGCGGCAACCGCGTGGGCAGTCGCAACGCCAGCAGCGACAAAAGTCATTGCCGCCATCAAACGCTTCAGTTTCATGCCTTACTCCTAGCAGATAGGGTGTGTTAAGTCGGGCCAAGTATCTGTAGGCCGTGTGAACACTCTATGGCTGAAATATGACAATTAGATGAAAGGCCAGCATTCGCGATGGAAGGCTGGCCTTTTTTTATAGAGGGTTTTGTAGCCGCTGCCGAAGGCTGCGATCGACCCGAAGGGTCGCGACGATCGTCAGCGCGCAGAAGGGCCTGCGGCCTTGCGGCAGCGGCTACAGGAAGGCCCGGATCAGCGATCCTTTTTCCACAGGTACAGGCCGACCAGGATCCCGATGCTGCAAATAATTGCAACATAATAGGCCGGGCCCATCGGGCTCTCCTTGAGCAGCGCGGTCACCACCATCGGCGTCAGGCCACCGAAGATCGCGTAGGCCAGGTTGTAGGAAAACGACAGGCCACTGAAGCGCACCACCGCCGGGAACGCCTTGACCATCACATAAGGCACCGCGCCGATGGTGCCCACCAGCAGGCCGGTCAGCGCGTACAGCGGGAACAGCCAGTCTGGATGATCCAGCAGGCTGTGGTAGAAGGTCCAGGAAGTCGCCAGCAGCAGCGCACTGCCGAACACGAACACCCGGCCCGCGCCAAAACGGTCGGCCAGCGCACCGGACGCCACGCACCCCAGGCTGAGGAACACGATCGCCAGGCTGTTGGCCTGCAACGCGGTGGTCGGGCTGAAGTGATAGACCGTCTGCAATACGGTCGGGGTCATCAGGATCACCACGATGATCCCGGCGGACAGCAGCCAGGTCAGCAGCATCGAGAGAATGATCGCGCTGCGGTGGTCGCGCAGCACTGCGCGCAGCGGCACTTCCTCGGCCAGGGCCTTGCGCAGTTGCAGCTCGGCGAACACCGGGGTTTCGTGCAGCCAGCGGCGCAGGTACACCGAGAACAGACCGAACACGCCGCCCAACAGGAAAGGAATCCGCCAGGCGTAATCGGCGACTTCGCCCGGGGTGTAGATGCTGTTGATCGCGGTGGCCACCAGCGAACCCAGGAGGATGCCGGCGGTCAGGCCCGAGGTCAGGGTGCCGCAGGCGTAGCCGATATGCCGCTGCGGTACATGCTCGGAAACGAACACCCAGGCGCCCGGCACTTCACCGCCGATGGCCGCCCCCTGGATCACCCGCATCAGCAGCAACAGGATCGGCGCCCACATGCCGATCTGCGCGTAGGTCGGCAGCAGGCCCATGATCAGGGTCGGCACCGCCATCATGAAAATACTCAGGGTGAACATCTTCTTGCGCCCGAGCAGGTCGCCGAAGTGCGCCATGACGATCCCGCCCAGGGGCCGGGCCAGGTAGCCGGCGGCGAAGATCCCGAAGGTCTGCATCAGGCGCAGCCACTCGGGCATGTCCGCCGGAAAGAACAGCTTGCCGACCACCGTGGCGAAGAACACGAAAATGATGAAATCGTAGAACTCCAGCGCGCCGCCCAAAGCGGACAGCGACAGGGTCTTGTAGTCATTGCGGGTCAACGGACGAGCCGGTTGCGCGGGCTGCGCGACGCTCGAAGGCACAGTGGTCATGGCAAGGGCTTCTCTTATAGTCGGTTCTGGAAGCCGCAACAGCGCTGGTTGTGGCCTGGCAGGTTCGGCACGATAGCAAATTGTTCGAAAAAGCACATAGATGTGCACAATTGACAGTCAAAATCAGAACCGGATGGTCGTCGCGGAGCCTGTCGACCGATATACTCGCAGGCATTGGAGCAAAGCCGCCCCGGCAAGGGTTGCTGTGCGAAAACGCCGCTGGGCGCCCCAGGCGCCGACTCGGCCAGCCGGTTTCGCAGAGTTTCCCTTTAGTACGCCTTACGAAGAACGTGACGAACGTAGTATGTTCGGGCTGAATCGTTTTTCCTCAAGACGGCTATTCACCTGAAGTACCAATGAAGAGTCACGGGTCAGAGGCACCCCCGGCATGATAGAGCTCGAACAAGAAGATCCGATCCCGCAAGGCGACCTGGCCCTGCAAATCACCGCGCTTCCCCGCGAAACCAACGGCTTTGGCGATATTTTCGGCGGCTGGCTGGTGGCCCAGATGGATCTGGCGGGCACCGCAATGGCCAGTCGCGTGGCCGGCGGACGTGTCGCCACCGTCGCCATCGACCGCATGGCATTCCTGGTGCCGGTAGCGGTCGGCGCGCAGCTTTCCTTTTATACCCAGACCCTGGAAATCGGACGCAGCTCGATCCAGATGATGGTCGAGGTCTGGAGCGACGATCCGTTGTCCAGCGAATGGCGCAAGGTCACCGAGGCGGTGTTCGTGTTCGTTGCCATCGACGGCAGCGGCCGCACCCGCTCGGTTCCGCCCAGAGCCCGCTAAATTCGGCGAGGGTTAAACCCGGCGGCTGTTACGTGGTCCATAGCAGCCCTGCTTTTGAACGAGAACAGCACCATGCCTACCCCTCACGTTGAAACGGTGAAACTGGATGAACTGAACTGCTGGCGCATCCGCCACGGTCAGGCCGAACTGCTGGTGGCCCAGCAAGGCGCGCACATCCTCAGCTATCAATTGGCCGGGCAACCGCCGCTGATCTGGCTCAACGACGAGGCCGTGTTCAAGACCGGCAAAAGCATTCGCGCCGGCGTTCCGGTGTGCTGGCCGTGGTTTGGCAATTTCGCGCGCAACCCGCAAAGCGTCCAGGCCATGCGCCAGAGCAGCGAGCCAGCCGGAGCCCACGGCCTGGTCCGCGCCACCGACTGGGAACTGCTGGGCATCCAGAGCGAAGGCGAAAGCCTGCTGGTGGAACTGCAACTGCCGATCCCCGAAGGTGGGCTGCCAGGCTGGCCGCATCAGGTCGAGCTGAAGCTGAGCATCCGTCTCGACGACCAGCTGCACATCAACCTCACCAGCCACAACCTGGGCGACGACAGCGTCACCATCAGCCAGGCGCTGCACAGCTACTTCGCGGTCAGCGATGTGCGCAAGGTGCATGTCGAAGGGCTGGATGGCCTGAACTACATCGAGACCCTGGATGACTGGAAGACCCGGCAGCAGTCCGGCGACCTGCATTTCACCGGCGAGACCGACCGCATCTACCTCGATCCACCACCACAGCTGAGCATCGTCGACCCGGCCTGGGAGCGACGCATCCAGCTGACCAGCAACGGCTCGCGCTCGGCGGTGATCTGGAACCCGTGGATCGCCCGCGCCGAGCAGTTCAGCGACATGGCCAACGATGGCTGGCAACGCATGCTGTGCATCGAGACCGCCAACGTGATGGATGACGTGGTGACCCTGGCGCCGGGCGCCAGTCATACCCTGGGTGTGAGCGTTACCAGCGTGCCGCTGTAACGTCGGGTTCTTTCTGCGCGAGCAGTCGGGTCGAGGCTCGATTGCTCGCGATGAATGACCCACATTGATTCAGTGAAACCGCGTAATCGTTGACGTCCATCGCGAGCAAGCTTCGCTCCTACAGAAGCAAGTATTGCGCCTTACAAATCCGACTCCTGCACCACCCGCACTTTCTGTGCATCCAGCGCATAGGCCGCGTCGGCCAGGTCGTTGCTGACCGTCTCGATCTTCAGGTGGCCGGTCACCCACAGCGGCGTGTAGATATCGTCCAGCTTCACGCCCTTGGGGAAACGCACCAGCACCAGCTGGTTGGGCGGCGGTGGCGGCACATGGATGCAGGCGCCCGGGTAAGGCACGAGGAAAAACAGGGTGCTGCGCCCCTTGGCGTCGGACTCCAGCGGCACCGGATACCCCCCTATGCGGATGTCCTTGCCGTTCATGGCCGGCACGGTCTTGGTCGAATACATCACCGCCGGCAACCCCTTGCTCTGCTTCAGGCCGCCCTTTTCGGTAAAGGTGCCATTGGCTTCGGGGGAGTTGTGATCGATTTCCGGCATTTGCTCGAGGGCTTTCTGGTCCGACTTGGGCATCAGTTCGAGCCAGTCGGTTTCCGGCAGTTCGCCGGCATGGGCCAGGCCTGAGCCCAGCAGAACAAGAGTCAACAGAAGACGGCGCATGGAGGAGCTCGGCAAGAAAGGGACAAGACAACGCCGGGCATTCTAGCCCTCTCTACCTGCGCAGCAGAGAGGGCTTTGTCGCTAAATCAGTTCTTTTTGACCAGGCCGTAGATCACCAGCAGCACGACCGCGCCAACCAGCGCGCCGATGAAGCCCGCGCCCTGGCCCGCCTGGTAGATGCCCAGGGCCTGGCCGCCGTAGGTGGCTGCCAGCGAACCGCCGATACCGAGCAGGATGGTCATGATCCAGCCCATGCTGTCATCGCCCGGTTTCAGGAAGCGAGCCAGCAGGCCAACGATCAAGCCGATAAAGATGGTTCCAATAATTCCCATGGCATTTCCCTCTGTATGAGTTAGGTATGCCAAAGCCTAGTTAGCGCATTGGCATCCTGCCATCAGAGAACGGCGGCCCCGATTGGTTCCACCGCAGCCCCAGGAAGTTATTCGGCGATCAGCGCCTCGACCTTGAGGATCTGCGCCTCGAGGGTCGCCTTGTCCTTGCAGCGCAAGTTGGCGTGACCGACCTTGCGCCCGACCTTGAAGGCCTTGCCGTAGTGATGCAGGTGGCAATCGTCGATGGCGATGACCTTCTCCACCGCCGGCACTTCGCCGATGAAGTTGATCATCGCGCTCTCGCCGACCTTGGCGGTCGAACCCAGCGGCAGGCCGGCGACGGCCCGCAGGTGGTTTTCGAACTGGCTGCACTCGGCGCCTTCGGTGGTCCAGTGCCCGGAGTTGTGCACCCGCGGTGCGATCTCGTTGGCCTTGAGGCCACCGTCGACTTCAAAGAACTCGAACGCCATCACACCGACATAGTCCAGCTGCTTGAGCACGCGGCTGGAATAGTCTTCGGCCAGGGCCTGCAGCGGGTGATCGCTGCTGGCCACGGACAGCTTGAGGATGCCGCTGTGGTGGGTGTTATGCACCAGCGGGTAGAAACGGGTTTCGCCATCGCGGGCGCGCACGGCGATCAGCGAGACTTCGCCGGTGAACGGCACGAAGCCCTCCAGCAGGCAGGCCACGCTGCCCAGCTCGGCAAAGGTGCCGGCCACGTCTTCAGGGCCGCGCAGGACTTTCTGGCCCTTGCCGTCGTAACCCAGGGTGCGGGTTTTCAGCACGGCCGGCAGGCCGATGCTGGCCACGGCGGCTTCCAGGTCGGCTTGCGACTGGATGTCGGCGAACGCCGGGGTGGGAATCCCCAGGTCCTTGAACATGCTCTTCTCGAACCAGCGATCGCGAGCGATGCGCAGGGCTTCGGCGCTCGGGTAGACCGGGACGAACTGCGACAGGAAGGCCACGGTTTCCGCCGGCACGCTTTCGAACTCGAAGGTCACCAGGTCCACTTCGTCAGCCAGCTGGCGCAGGTGATCCTGATCGCCGTAATCGGCTCGCAGGTGTTCGCCCAGGGCAGCGGCACAGGCATCTGGCGCCGGGTCGAGGAAAGCGAAGTTCATCCCCAGCGGAGTGCCCGCCAGAGCCAACATGCGACCCAGCTGGCCGCCACCGATTACACCGATCTTCATCGTCAAAAACCTCAGGCGACGCGTGGGTCTGGATTGTCCAGGACGCTGTCTGTCTGCTCAGCGCGGAATTTTTTCAGCACGGTATGAAATTGCGGATGCTTGGCGCCGAGGATGCTCGCCGACAGCAGCGCGGCGTTGATCGCGCCGGCCTTGCCGATGGCCAGGGTGGCGACCGGAATGCCCGCGGGCATCTGCACGATGGAGAGCAGCGAGTCCACGCCCGAGAGCATCGACGACTGCACCGGAACGCCCAGCACCGGCAGGTGGGTCTTGGCCGCACACATGCCTGGCAGGTGGGCCGCGCCACCGGCACCGGCGATGATCACCTCGATGCCACGCGATTCAGCCTCTTCGGCGTACTGGAACAGCAGGTCCGGGGTGCGGTGGGCAGAGACCACTTTCACCTCGTAAGGGATGCCGAGCTTTTCCAGCATATCGGCGGTGTGGCTAAGGGTGGACCAATCGGACTTGGAGCCCATGATCACGCCAACCAGTGCACTCATCGTCGTGCCTCTTCTCTCTGGGCGCCCGCAGGCGCGTCAAAAAACAACAAGCCACGCAGTATGCGTGGCTTGTTGTACGAATTAGTTTCGGTCCAGAACTGCCTACGCTCGATCAGGCTGCGTTAAAAACAAACTCGGAATGCTCATTGACTGACGTCAACTCCGCTTCCTCGCTTGTTTTTGCCTTGCCTGACCTTCGCTCGGCGAGTTCTGAACTCGAAACGTGACCGGACGAACCGGCCGAAGGCCGCGCAGTATACCGAAAAAGGTGAGCTAAACGCACTTTTGCCGACCATCTGTCATACACCATGTTTCAGGCGCAAAGCGGCGGTTTTATTGACTTCGGGGTCAGTCAGCATGGGCCAGGATCGTTGCCAGATTCCTGTAGCCGCTGCCGCAGGCTGCGATCGACGGCGAAGCCGGCGCAAAGGCGGTATTCCCAATCCTTCAGACAGACCGCGTCGCCAGGTTTTGCGCACCCTGCGACGGAGTGCCGCCCAGAGCGAGCGCAGCCTTCGGCAGCGGCTACAGGTCAGGTGTTGCCTGTGCCCTGCGCCGCGCCACCTTCCAGCTTGCGCCACAGCAACCGGACGTTGGCCTTGCGCACCAGGGCGCAGCGGTACAGGCGGATCTCCAGCGGCACATGCCATTGCGCGCCGCCGCAGACCACCAGTTCGCCGCGGGCCAGTTCGGCGCGCACGCTCAGGTGCGGCACCCAGGCAATCCCCAGGCCTTCCAGGGCCATGCTCTTGAGGCTGTCGGCCATGGCGGTTTCATACACCGTGGTGAACCGCAGGTTGCGCTGGCGCAGCAACTGGTTCACCGAACGCCCGAGAAACGCCCCGGCGCTGTACGCCAGCAGCGGCACGCTGGCCTCGCCTTCCAGGTCGAACAACGGCTTGCCGGCGGCATCCGCCGCGCACACCGGCAGCATCTCGGTCTGCCCCAGGTGCAGCGAAGGAAAAATTTCCGGGTCCATCTGCATCGCCGAATCCGGGTCGTAGAAGGCCAGCATCAGGTCGCAGCCGCCTTCGCGCAGGGCATGCACGGCGTCGCCGACGTTGGTCGCCACCAGCCGCGTGGCGATGTTCAGACCTTCGTTACGCAGTTGGGCGATCCAGCGCGGGAAGAAGCCCAGGGCCAGGGAGTGCGCCGCGGCGACCTGCATCACTTCGCCCTGCCCGCCTTCGAGGTGATGCAAGTGCCGCAGCACTTCACCCAGTTGCTCGACCACCGTGCGCGCGGTCACCAGGAACAACTGCCCCGCCGCCGTCAGTTCGATCGGCGTGCGCGAGCGGTTGACCAGGGTCAGCCCCAGCGCTGCTTCCAGGCTGCGGATCCGCCGGCTGAAGGCCGGCTGGGTCACGAAGCGCCGTTCGGCGGCCTGCGAGAAGCTGCGGGTGGCAGCCAGGGCACTGAAGTCCTCGAGCCATTTGCTTTCCAGATTCATCACGTCCTCCCGGGGAGCGCACCATTTTAGGTCACACGCTTGCCATGCAAGCGGCGTCACATGGGCATTATGCCGTTTATGCATAGGCCAGTGTTTAACAGCATTGGCCCAAATTTTCCCACAGGCCTAGGATTCGCAGCGTTCCGGCACAGACCGGGTCCATATCGAGATGATTTCTATCATGTCCTCCGCTGCATCTTTCCGCACAGAAAAAGACCTGCTTGGCGTACTCGAAGTACCTGCTCAAGCGTATTACGGCATCCAGACCCTGCGAGCGGTGAACAACTTCCGCCTCTCCGGCGTTCCGATTTCGCACTACCCAAAACTGGTCGTGGCCCTGGCAATGGTCAAGCAGGCAGCTGCTGACGCCAACCGCGAGCTGGGTCACCTGAGCGAAGCCAAGCACGCTGCCATCAGCGAAGCCTGTGCTCGTCTGATCCGCGGCGATTTCCACGAAGAATTCGTGGTGGACATGATTCAAGGCGGCGCTGGCACTTCGACCAACATGAATGCCAACGAAGTCATCGCCAACATCGCGCTGGAGGCCATGGGCCACAGCAAGGGCGAATACCAGTACCTGCACCCGAACAACGACGTGAATATGGCGCAGTCGACCAACGACGCCTACCCGACCGCGATCCGCCTGGGTCTGCTGCTGGGCCACGACGCGCTGCTGGCCAGCCTCGACAGCCTGATCCAGTCGTTCGCCGCCAAGGGTGAAGAATTCAGCCACGTCCTGAAGATGGGTCGTACCCAGCTGCAAGACGCCGTGCCAATGACCCTGGGTCAAGAGTTCCGTGCCTTCGCCACCACCCTGAGCGAAGACCTGGCCCGCCTGAAGACCCTGGCGCCTGAAGTGCTGACCGAAGTGAACCTGGGCGGTACCGCCATCGGTACCGGCATCAACGCCGACCCGCGTTACCAGGCCCTGGCCGTTCAGCGCCTGGCCACCATCAGCGGCCAGCCGCTGGTACCGGCCGCCGACCTGATCGAAGCCACCTCCGACATGGGCGCCTTCGTGCTGTTCTCCGGCATGCTCAAGCGCACCGCGGTCAAGCTGTCGAAGATCTGCAACGATCTGCGCCTGCTGTCCAGCGGCCCACGCACCGGGATCAACGAGATCAACCTGCCAGCGCGTCAGCCAGGCAGCTCGATCATGCCCGGCAAGGTCAACCCGGTGATCCCGGAAGCGGTCAACCAGGTGGCGTTCCAGATCATCGGCAACGACCTGGCCCTGACCATCGCGGCCGAAGGCGGCCAGCTGCAACTGAACGTGATGGAGCCGCTGATCGCCTTCAAGATCTTCGACTCGATCCGCCTGCTGCAACGCGCCATGGACATGCTGCGCGAGCACTGCATCACCGGCATCACCGCCAACGAGCAGCGCTGCCGCGAACTGGTCGAGCACTCGATCGGCCTGGTCACCGCGCTGAACCCGTACATCGGCTATGAAAACGCCACCCGTATCGCCCGCATCGCCCTGGAAAGCGGCCGCGGCGTACTGGAACTGGTGCGTGAAGAAGGCTTGCTCGACGACGCCATGCTCGCCGACATCCTGCGCCCGGAAAACATGATTGCCCCGCGTCTGGTCCCGCTCAAAGCCTGACCAACGCCCGCCCTGGCCACAGGGCACCGCTCACCAGGTCGAGGGACTAGACACCTCTCACCTTTTGAGGGCTTGGAGATTCTTCTCCAAGCCCTTTTTTTTGCCTGCTGGAAAACGGCAGGCCGTTTCCATCGATGCTCTTTGCCCTTGAAATCGCCACGCCCGCTTCGTCGGAGTGCCGCCCAAGCCGATCGCAGCCTGCGGCAGCGGCTACACCAACGAGCGTCATCAGCATTAAGATCGCCGCATCCCTCCGACCGATCACAACCCGCGACACCATCGATCCTGGATCGACATTGACCCGTAGCCGCTGCCGAGCCTGCGAGGCTGCGATCGGCACCGCAGGGGCCGCAAAACCTGACAGTACAATCTGCCTGGCAAACCGACTCAACGGTCTCGGCAGGCCGTTTTCCTTACCTGGCAAACCACTCGCTTCAAACAAGCACACTCCCCCAACGCGGAGGATAATCGGCCTCCCGCCCAATCAGACACCGAGGCACCGCCGTCGATGGACCCGACGCAATTCCAGGCCATACAGCAACTGCGCAGCTTGATCCCCGTGGGCCTGCGCCATGCCCAGACCTTGCTCGAACGCTGCGCAGGCAACCCCCAGCAGGCTGCCGAGCACTACAAGAACGAGCTGCTGCAGGTGCTGGCGAGTAAGTCCGGGCTGCCCCTGGAGCAAGTCCGGGAGCCGCTGCACAACGCCGGTTATGACCTGGGCCGCGCCTTGAGCGCTATTGAAGAAGCGCGCTTCACCCTGACCCAGCGCATCCTGCGTAAACATCACCGAGACAAGGGCCGGGCCCTGGACCTGATCGCCCAGGCCATAGAAGTCGCCGAGCAGCTACAACGACAGTACTGGCTGGCCTTCGAACAGCTGGAACGACTGGCACCGGCGCCGCGCTGCTTCATGGTGCTCCACGAGTGGCTGGCCTTTGAGGGCTGGGAAGGCTTTGACAGTGCCCTGCACTTTCACCTGCCCCAGGTCATCGCCCAATTCCGGCACCTGCAACTGGATGCCCTGGCGGACACCCTGGAACAGGCCGACCAGCGACAGAAACACCTGAGGGCGAGCCATGCCGCGAGCGACAGCCCTAGCGCGCTGGCCATACGAGTCAATCAGGACCCGCTCTTCAACAACCACCAGGACGCCTACAACCGTTACCGGCCGCAGCTCGATGAGCGCCTGTTCGAGTGGGTGGAACAGCATGTACCGCAGTTTCCAGCCTGAGCGGCGAGCGGCCGGGCTTTGCCCAAACCGCTGGATTGCCGCCCTCATCCGAACAGGGACATCGGGTTCAGCCCCATCTGCTGGACCTTAGCCCGCTACGTAATAGCTATGTAACCGTTACGTAATCGCTACGTAATCGTTGCCAGGCACAGGCTGCATGAACGGTATGTAACCGCTGCGTAGCCGTTGCCGAGCTTGCGAGGCTGCGATCGGTACCGCAGGGACCGTAATCCAGGCGCTGCAGCACATCGGCCGAATCGCACTGGCAGGTTTTGCAACCGTTTCGCAGGCTCGCGATAGCCGCAAAGCGGCGCTCCAACAGCCCCACCGCATCATCGTCGCCCCCCATCACAGCCCATCGGCCGCGCCTGCGAAAGCGCGCCGAGGCGCTCGCGCAAGAACCGATTCAGCCCCTTTCCCCGCCTGCCGTTCCTCGGCTCGACACGCAACATGCAGACGGCAGGCGCGCGCACCGGTATAGTGCGCCCCCTCTTCACGTGGGCAGCCGTCGGTAACGAGGCTCAACCTCACGGGGAACCCGAACTAATAACAACCCGCGAATTGGAACCGGGACGAACACTCGCCCCACCTGTCGTGCTGCCTGCGCGACGGTGTGTAACGCGATGTTTCGGACCGCCCAGCTTCTGCCTTTACAAAAAACAGCGAGGAATACTCCATGCTCGAAGTCATCAACGACTTCCTCTCAGGGAAAGTACTGATCGTGCTCATTGTCGGGCTCGGTAGCTACTTCACGATCCGCTCGCGTTTCGTTCAATTGCGCCACTTCTTCCACATGTTCGCGGTGTTCCGCGACAGCCTCAAAGGCAGCGCCGGACAACTCAGCTCGTTCCAGGCCCTGATGCTCAGCCTTGCCGGCCGCGTCGGTGCAGGCAACATCGCCGGTGTCGGCATCGCCGTGACCCTCGGTGGTCCGGGTGCGGTGTTCTGGATGTGGGTGACCGCACTGGTCGGCATGTCCAGCAGCTTCTTCGAATGCACCCTGGCCCAGGTCTACAAGCGCGCCGATGGCGACGGCCTGTACCGTGGCGGCCCGGCTTACTACATCCAGCACGGCCTCAAGCTCAAAGGCATGGCGGTGGTGTTCTCGATCCTGCTGCTGGTCACCTACGGCTTCGCCTTCATTGGCCTGCAGTCCTACACCGTGACCCACTCGCTGCAGAACGCCTTTGCTTTTGACCCGCAACACACCGGTATCGTCCTGGCAGTGCTGCTGGCCATCACCTTCATCGGCGGCATCAAGCGCATCGCCTCGGTGTCCGACCTGTTGGTACCGATCAAGACCCTGGCCTATATCGGCGTGACCCTGTACGTGATCGGCACCCAGATCGAACACGTGCCAGCCATGCTGGAAACCATCTTCAAGAGCGCCTTCGGTCTCGACCCGGCCTTCGGCGGCCTGCTCGGCAGCGCCATCATCATGGGCGTGAAGCGTGGCGTGTTCGCCAACGAAGCGGGCCTGGGCAGTGCGCCGAACGTCGCCGCCGTGGCCGCCGTGAAGCACCCCGGCGCCCAAGGTGTGGTCCAGGCCTTCAGCGTGTTCCTCGACACCTTCGTGATCTGCACCTGCACCGCGCTGCTGATCCTGCTGTCGGGCTTCTACACCCCGGGCTTCGAAGGTGACGGCATCGTCCTGACCCAGAACTCGCTGGCCGCCGTGGTCGGTGACTGGGGCCGCATGTTCGTCAGCGTCGCGCTGTCGCTGTTCGTCTTCACTTGCATCCTCTACAACTACTACCTGGGCGAGAACAGCCTGCAGTTCCTCACCCGCAACCGCGCTGCGCTGATGACTTTCCGCGGCCTGGTGCTGGCGCTGGTGGTCTGGGGTTCGATGCAGGACCTTTCGACCGTGTTCGCCTTCGCCGACATCACCATGACCTGCCTGGCCTTCGTCAACCTGGTGGCCCTGGCCATGCTGTTCAAGGTCGGCCTGCGCGTAATGCGCGACTACGACGAGCAGCGCCGCGCCGGCGTCGACCAGCCTGTGTTCGACTCCAGCAAATTTCCCGATCTGGACCTGGACCTGAAGGCCTGGCCGACCAGCCCGTCGGTTGCTGTCAAGGCTGACGCTCAGCCGCAAGGCATTCCCGCAGCGCAACGCTGATCGGGTAAAAACCGGGCGCATGTCTTGCGCCCGACGTGACACTCCCTGCGGTCGGCGTCATGCTCGACCGCACGCTGTCATCGTTCCGGAGACTCCCCAATGAATGCCAACACCTATCCTGCCGCGCAGAACGTCATGGTGCTCTACACCGGCGGCACCATCGGCATGCAGGCCAGCGCCCATGGCCTGGCCCCGGCCTCGGGTTTCGAGGCGCGGATGCGCGACTACCTGCACAGCCAGCCCGAGCTGGAGGTGCCCAACTGGCGCTTTCGCGAAATGGCGCCGCTGATCGACAGCGCCAACATGACCCCCGCCTACTGGCAGCGCCTGCGCGAAGCCGTGGTCGATGCGGTCGACGTGCAGGGCTGCGACAGCGTGCTGATCCTGCACGGCACCGACACCCTGGCCTACAGCGCCGCGGCCATGAGCTTCCAACTGCTGGGCCTGCATGCCCGTGTAGTGTTCACCGGCTCGATGCTGCCGGCCGGCGTGACCGACAGCGATGCCTGGGAAAACCTCGGCGGCGCGCTGGTCGCCCTCGGCCAGGGCCTGGCCCCGGGCGTGCACCTGTACTTCCACGGCGAACTGCTGGCGCCGACCCGTTGCGCGAAAATCCGCAGCTTCGGCCGTCATCCGTTCGCGGCCTTGCAGCGCCAGGGCGGCGCAGCCAAGGCGACGTCGATTCCGCCGCAGCTGGATTACCGCCAGGGCAAGCAACTGGCCAGGGTCGGCGTATTGCCGCTGGTGCCGGGGATCGCCGCCGAACAGCTCGACGCCCTGCTGGGCAGCGGCCTCCAGGCGCTGGTGCTGGAGTGCTTCGGCAGCGGCACCGGGCCGAGCGACAACCCGCAGTTCCTGGCCAGCCTGCAACGCGCCCGGGAACAGGGCATCGTGGTGGTGGCCATCACCCAATGCCATGAAGGCGGCGTGGAGCTGGACATCTACGAAGCCGGCAGCCGCCTGCGCGGCGTCGGCGTACTGTCCGGCGGCGGCATGACCCGCGAAGCGGCGTTCGGCAAGCTCAACGCCCTGCTCGGCGCCGGCCTGGACACCGCCGAAGTGCGGCGCCTGGTGGAGCTGGACCTGTGCGGTGAGCTGAGCTGACAACGCGTCATCGTTCACCGTAATCGCGAGCAAGCTCGCTCCTACAGAAGCTCCACAGCCCTTTGTAGGAGCGAGCTTGCTCGCGATAGCCGCAACGCGGCGATCCAACAACTGCCCCACACCATCATTGGCGTTCGCCGCAGGCGCGGCATACAAATTGCTCCGTTTTCAGCATCCCCCGGGCTGGAAACGGACATGCTGCATTCCCACCTCACCACCCTCAACGCCGTCTCGCTGGTGCTCAATACCTTCAAGGACCAGGGCCAGGACAGCGAAGCGCTGCTGGCTGGCAGCGGCATCAACGCCGCCGACCTGAGCCGCGCCGACACCCGCATCACCACCAACCAGGAAATGCTGGTGTGCGCCAACGCCGTGGCCCTGCAACGGGATATCGGCCTGGAGCTGGGCCGGCGCATGCACGTTTCCAGCTACGGCATGCTCGGTTATGCCCTGCTCACCAGTGCCACCTTAGGTGACGCTTTGCGCCTGGCGCTGCGTTATCCGGCGCTGTTGGGAACACTTTTCGAGCTGAGCCTGGAAGCGGACGGCGAGCTGATCTGGCTGACCGCCGCGGATTACCGCGAGAACCCGGCGCTGGCGACCTTCAATATCGAGTTCTGCCTGGTGTCGCTGAAGGTCATCTGCGACGACCTGCTGAGCCATCCGCTGCCCTTGCGCGGCGCCCGCTTCGACTACCCCGCGCCCGATTACCAGAGCCGCTACGCCGAGCGCTTCGACTGCCCGCTGCAATTCGATGCGGTCTCCAATGCCTTCGCCTTCGACCGGCGCTGGCTCGAGCAGCCGCTGCCCCTGGCGGACGCCATCACCCACCAGGCCATGGCCGAACGCTGCCGCAAGCAGAACACCGAATTCACCGGGCGCCAGGCCTGGCTGGGACGCATCCGCCAGCTGCTGGCGGCGCAACTGGACGCCGCGCCGGGCCTGGAAGGCCTGGCCGAACAGATGAACTGCTCGGCCCGCACCCTGCGCCGGCACCTCAAGGACCTGGGTTGCAGCTATCAGGAACTGCTCGACGAGCTGCGCTTCGAGCGGGCCAAGCAAATGCTCTGCGAGGACGACTTGCCGATCTACCGCATCGCCGAGGCCCTGGGCTTCAGCGAAACCGCAAGCTTCCGCCATGCCTTCGTGCGCTGGAGCGGCGTCGCCCCCAGCCAGTTCCGGCCCTGACACAAACCCCGGCATAAAGCCGCCGATTGCATTACATTGCCGGCCTTTCATACCGGCAAGGGACTGCAATCTTGAAACTCTTCACAGGCGCTGTTGCCAGGCACAACCGCTTTTACGGGGTCTGCCTGACACTGTTGATGCTCGCTGTCGCACCCGCCGCCCAGGCATTCGACCTGGACCTGGCCAAGATCAAATGGTGGCAAGTCTCCCGCGGCATTGTCCTGGACGAACCGGAAACCGCCACCCTGCAGATCAAGCCGTTCCCCCTGCCCGGCCTTGCGCAGCTTCCGGCGCGGATCGTGCTCAGCCAGTACCGCGGGCTGTTCTATCTCAACGCCTATCAGGACGCGCAGTACCAGCAGCGCATCTACAAGTCGCCGCCCTTGCCGCTGTTCAGCCCCGAGGAACTGCGGGCCTGCGTCTCGCCGGACGACCCGATCCAGGTCTCGGACAACTGGCCGCCCAGCAATCAACTCGAAGTCGGGCTGAGCCTGACGCCCTTGAGCTTCAACTGCATCAGCCCGGACTGGCAGCTCAGCCAACGTTATCTGTTGATCGACCAACGTTATCCACAACAGCCGATGCTGGCCATCAGTCACCGCCGCGACCTGACCCAGATGGACTTCACCCCATTGCAACCGATCGGTAGCGAGATCGAGCAACAGTGGTTGTATGCCCTGCAGCGCTTTCCCCAGTGGTTCCGCCCCTTCAGCAGCGGTACGGGGCCGATCACCTTCAATGCCTATTCGCCACCGGCCACGGCGGACGACGTCTGGACCCAGTTCCGCGAGCTCCACGAGCAACTGCGCAAAGCCAAGGACAAGGCGCCGGGCATCCGCCAGGTGGAAGGTTTCTTCGCCGCCCATGACTTTCGCACCATCGCCCAGGACCGCAGCGAGTACCCGGGCCTGCTCAACGATATCGCCTACTGGACCAGTGAGGCCGGCCAGTTGAAAACCGCCCGCCCCTGGCTGCTGGAGGTGCTGCGCCGGGAACCCGGGCGCATGCCGACCTACCTCAACCTGGCCGACCTGGACTGGGCTCAATTCGAACAACGGCCGCTGGACAACATCCACCAGGGCCGCGCCATCGAACGCTATCGGCTGTATTGCGGCATGCGCCTGCAACGCCAATTGAGCGTGCCGCCGCGGGTATTGCAGCGTTTGGGCCTGAAGTCCGCCAACCCACAGGCGTGCCAGGGCTTCTGGCCGCTGGTGGCCGCCGTGGACGCGGGCGACGACGCCGAAGTCCGGCGCTTGCTGGCCGGTGGCGTCAGCGGCGAAGTCATGGCTGATGACGGGCGCAGCGCGCTGCTGCACGCCCTGGACGCGCCAAACCTGGAGATCGCCCGACTGCTGCTGGCCCACGGCGCCCATACCAGCGGCCAGTACAAATGGACCACCCTGGCCCTGCAGGCCATGGAGCGCGACCTCAAGGACAGCCCCGACCTGAACCAGGGCGGGCGCCTGAAGTTCCTGCTGGAAGCCGGCGTCGCCATCGACGAGCAAAACAGCCGGGGCTACACCCCGCTGATGCAACTGGCCGAACAGCCACGCAACCTCGAAGGCTTCACCTGGCTGCTGCAACACCCGCAGGACCTCGAACTGCGGACCGTGAATGACAACGAAACCGCACTGTACCGGGCCTTCTGGGGCAACAATTACGCGGCCATGAGGCTGCTGATAGATGCCGGCGCCAACCTCAACCTGAGCTACGGTCGTGGCACCTGCCATGACCAGCCCATGGGCCAGAGCCTGCTGATGTTCGTCGCCGACAAGATCTCCGCCGACGACAAGTCGCCCACTGTCAGCCAGCAGGAGACCCTGGACATGTTCACCCTGCTGCTGGAAAAAGGCGCCGATCCCGATGTCGGCCAGCGTTGCGAGAAAAAGGGTCGCGTCCTGCTGTTGGATATCATTGCCCGGAAAAAACGCGAGGACATGCTCCAGGTGCTGCAGCGCTTCATTCAAGTACCGTCCGCAAGCTGAACCCGCTGGCGCCCCGCAATGGGGCGCCGTGCTGCTTCAAGGGGCGAATTGCGGACACAGGTTTTGGCCATATCGATCCCCTTTTGGCCGCTCCTGCCGTTCTCCAAAAGGCCCGGCGCCGCAAGACTGTGAGCACCGAACCAGCCTGCGGAGAACAAGAAATGCTGACGATCTACTCGGACGATCACCACCTGCACCACGGCCGCTGCGAACTGATCGACGGGCAACTGATGCCCTGCTTCGAAATGCCGTCGCGCGCCGACCATGTGCTGGACCGCGTGAAATATCGCAACCTGGGCCCGGTCGAGGCGCCCAGGGACTTCGGCCTGGGGCCGATCGAACGCATCCACAGCCGCGCCTACCTGGACTTTTTCAAGGGCGCCTGGGACCGCTGGGCGGCCCAGGGCATCGACGGCGACCTGCTGCCCTACACCTGGCCGGCGCGCACCCTGCGCAGCGTGATCCCCACCAGCCTGCACGGCCAGCTTGGCTACTACAGCTTCGACGGCGGCGCGCCGATCACCGCCGGCACCTGGCAGGCAGCCTACAGCGCCGCGCAAGTCGCCCTGACCGCCCAGGCGGTGATCCAGCGCGGCGCGCGCAGTGCCTTCGCCCTGTGCCGGCCACCGGGACACCACGCCGCCGGCGACCTGATGGGCGGCTACTGCTACCTGAACAACGCGGCCATCGCCGCCCAGGCCTTCCTTGACCAGGGCCACAAGAAGGTCGCGATCCTCGACGTCGATTACCACCACGGCAACGGCACCCAGTCGATTTTCTACGCGCGCAACGACGTGCTGTTCACCTCGATCCATGGCCACCCGGAAGCCGAATTCCCGTTCTTCCTGGGCTATGCGGACGAGCTCGGCGAAGGCGAAGGCGTTGGCTTCAACTTCAACTACCCGTTGCCCGCCGGCAGCGGCTGGGACAGCTGGAGCGCGGCGCTGGAACAGGCCTGTGAGGAAATCCGCCGTTATGGCGCCGACATCGTGGTGGTGTCGCTGGGTGTGGACACCTTCAAGGACGACCCGATCTCGCAGTTCAAGCTCGACAGCCCGGACTACCTGGCCATGGGGCAACGCATTGCCGCCCTGGGCACGCCGACGCTGTTCGTCATGGAAGGCGGTTATGCGGTGGAAGAAATCGGCATCAATGCCGTGAACGTTCTCGAAGGCTTTCAAAGCGCCCAGTGAAGGAAACCCGCAACATGAACAGGCTCAAAAGCTACATCGCGCCCGCGCTCTGCGCGGCGCTGCTGGGCGGTGCCGCACAGGCCGAAGAACGCACCCTGCGCGTCTACAACTGGTTCGACTACATCACCCCCAAGGCCCTGGAAGACTTCAAGGCCGAGAACAGCCAGGTCAAGCTGATCTACGACATCTTCGACACCAACGAGGCGCTGGAGGCCAAACTGCTGACCGGCAACTCCGGCTACGACGTGGTGGTGCCGTCCAACGTGTTCCTCGCCAAGCAGATCGAGGCCGGGGTGTTCCAGCCGCTGGACCGCAGCAAGCTGCCGAACTGGAACCACCTCGATCCCAAGCTGATGAAGCTGATCGAAGCCAACGACCCGGGCAATAAGTTCGCCGTGCCCTACATGTACGGCACCATCCTGATCGGCTTCAACCCGGCCAAGGTCAAGGCCGCCCTCGGCGAGAACGCGCCGGTGGACAGCTGGGACCTGATCTTCAAGGAAGAGAACATCAGCAAGCTCAAGCAGTGCGGCGTGGCCCTGCTCGACTCGCCGTCGGAGATCCTGCCGCTAGCCCTGCAGCACCTGGGCCTGGACCCCAACAGCAAGCAGCCGGCGGACTACGCCAAGGCCGAAGCGCTGCTGCTGAAGATCCGCCCCTACGTCACCTACTTCCATTCATCCAAGTACATGGCCGACATCGCCAACGGCGACATCTGCGTGGCGGTGGGGTATTCCGGCAGCTTCTCCCAGGCCGCCAACCGCGCCAAGGAAGCCAAGAACGGGGTGGTGGTGGACATGCGCCTGCCCAAGGAAGGGGCGCCGATCTGGTTCGACATGCTGGCGATCCCCAAAGGCGCGAAGAACCCGGACGATGCCTACACCTTCATCAACTACCTGCTGCAACCCAAGGTGATCGCCCCGGTCAGCGACTTCGTCGGCTACCCGAACCCGAACAAGGACGCCACCGAGCGGGTCGATCCGGCGATCCGCAACAACCCCAACCTGTACCCGACCGACGCAGCGATGAGCACGCTGTACACCTTGCAGCCGCTACCCCGCAACGCGGAACGGGCACGGACCCGGGCCTGGACCAAGATCAAGGCCGGGACCTGATCGCCCGGCGCCTGTCTGTAGGAGCGAGGCTTGCCCGCGATAGGGACGCCGCGGTGTATCGGCTACACCGCGTTATCGTTCATCGCGGGCAAGCCTCGCTCCTACAGAAGCTAGAAGCTCAAGGTCGATTCAACACCCCGTCAGCCCTTGCGGCTGGCGTTCCTCGGCAAAGAACCACGGCCGCAGGCGCACGCCCACGCCGTTGCCGATAAAGGCCGCCACCAGCCACAACCAGCCGTGCAGGCTGCCGGACGCGATGCCGCTGAAGTAGGCGCCGATGTTGCAACCGTAGGCCAGGCGCGAACCGTAGCCCAGCAGCAAACCACCGATCACCGCCGCCACCAGCGAACGCGCAGGAATCTTCAGGCTCGGCGCGAAACGTCCGGCCAGGCCCGCCGCCAGCAAGGCGCCGAAGACGATGCCGATATCCATCACGCTGGTGATGTCCTGCCACACTGGCGCGGCCAGGGCCTTGGCGTTCGCCGCGCCCTGCCAGAACGCCCAGCTGCCGACATCCACCCCCAGCCCGCTGGCGATCTTGGCGCCCCACAGGGCAAACGCCGAGGTGATGCCCCAGGGCCGTCCGGCCAAGGCCAGGGTGGCGAAGTTCAGCAAGGCCAGGGCGACCGCGCCCCACACCAGCGGCCAAGGCCCGCGTAGCACGCGGCGCCAGCCTTGGTACGCGCTGTCGACCGGTGCTTCCAGGGCGCCGTGGCGACTCTTTTCCAGGCGCACCGTGACCAGGGCAATCAAGGCGAACAGCCCCAGGCTGAGCCCCAGCGCCGGCGCCACACCGAAGCGCTGCACGATGGAAACCGGCGGCAACGACGGCAAGGCAAACCACCAGTCCACATGGTGGGTGGCGATCAGCGAACCGCAGATGAAAAACAGCAGGGTCACCAGCATCCGCGCGTTACCGCCACCCACGGTGAACAGCGTGCCGGACGCACAACCGCCGCCCAGTTGCATGCCGATACCGAAGATGAACGCGCCGACAATCACCGAGACCCCGGCCGGCGCCACCAGCCCCGTGACCGGCAAACCGAACAGACTGCCCGCGCCCAGGGCCGGGAAGAACAGCAGCACCGCCAGTGCCAGCATGACCATCTGCGCCCGCAGGCCGGCGCCGCGACGATCGCGGATGAACACCCGCCAGGCCGAAGTGAAACCAAAGGCCGCGTGATACAGGGTCAGGCCCAGGGCCGCGCCCAGCAGCAACAGCCACACCTGGCGCGAGCCGACCTGGGCCTGCAGGAATACAGCGCCGGCCAGCAGCGCGATCAAAGCGAACAAGGGCGCACCGAACTTGCGTTCGGGCGCCACGGAAAGAGTCAGGCTCATAAGGGTTCTCGGCAAAGACAATGGCCGCGAGTATAGCCATCACACGCCCCAGGCCCGACGCAGACGCTCCAGGGCACAGGCGATAGCGGCCTCGGGCACCGCGGCGAAGCCCAGCACCAGCCCCGCGCGCTGGTCCTGCGGCAGCGGTGAATCCGGCAGCCAGTAGTTGCTCAGGCCATTGATCTCGACATCCACCGCCGCGGCCTGCGCCACCAGTTCCTGCTCCCGGGCCAGGCTGTCCACCGGGATCGTCAGGTGCAGGCCCGCCGCCACGTTCGGCAACTTGCCTACTCCGGGGATATCCACAGGCCAGCCGGCCAATAAGGCATCGCGCCGGCTCAAGGCGGCGCGGCGCATGCGCCGGATATGCCGCTGGAAATGCCCGGCGGCCATGAATTCGGCCATCACCGCCTGGGTGCTGACCTCGGAGTGGCGCACATCCACCGCCCGGCGCTGGGCGAAGGGCTGCACCAGCGCCGGCGGCAACACCAGGTAACCCAGGCGCAAGGCCGGGAACGCGACCTTGCCGAAGGTACCGACGTACAGCACCCGACCCTGGCGGTCGAGGGCCGCCAAGGGTGCCAGCGGCGCCCCGCTGTAGCGGTACTCGCCGTCATAGTCGTCCTCGACTATCCAGCCATTGCTGCGCTCGGCCCAGGCCAGCAGTTCCAGGCGCCGGGCCAGGCTCAGGGTCACCCCGGTGGGGTACTGGTGGGACGGCGTGACATAGGCCAGGCGGCAATCGCTCAGACCCGCCAGGGCTGCACAGTCGAAGCCCTCGTTATCCACCGCCACCCCGTGCAGGCGTGCGCCGGCAATCGCGAAGGCATGCCCCGCCGCCCGATAGCCGGGGTTTTCCACTGCCACACCGTCGCCAGGGTTCACCAGCAACTGTGCACAAAGGCTTATGCCCTGTTGTGCACCACTGGTGATCACAATTTGTTCAGCACTGCACTGCATGCCGCGTGAACTGCGCAGGTAAGCCGCGATCAGCCCGCGCAGACGTTCTTCGCCGGCCGAATCGCCATAACACAGCTGGCCCAGATCCGGCTTGCGCCAGAAAGCCGCATTCAGCTTGGCCCAGACCTCGAACGGAAACAGATCGAAGGCCGGAATCCCCACCCGAAAAGCCCGTGGCGGACCGCTTTGCGGGGTCGACAAATGATGCTGTTCGACCCGCTCCAACGCCTCGCTGTGGATAACTTTACTGGATGTAATCCCAGGTAAATTCGCGCTTTTTGTGGATAACCCTGTGGGTAAGCCTGGTGATAACCCTGTGGATACTTTTGTGGATAAATTTTTCACCGCCTTTTTGATTGGCAACCGGCTCTCGGGCAATTGCGCCACATAGGTGCCGTCGCCGACCCGGCCTTCGATAAAACCTTCGGCGTACAGCTGGTCGTAGGCACGCACCACGCTGTTGCGGGAAATCTCCAGGGCCGCCGCCAGGTCGCGACTGGCCGGCAGGCGCGTGCCGCTGGCCAGCCGGCCGTCCAGCACCCGCTGGCGCAACGCCTGGTACAGCTGGCGGCTGAGCCCCTGCCCACGGTCCAGCTCGATACCGGCGGGGTTGAAGGAAAGCGGCAATGTCGGGCTGTTCATGGGCCTGTCCCCTGAGCGGCGGAATGGAGTGGCCAAATGGACCTATGAAAATGACCAAAGATGGCTCTTACAACAGACCAATAGCCTGCCTAGGATGCAACCATTCGCCAAGGATATTTTTCCATGTACCTACCCCGCGCTTTCGCCGAAGAAGACCTGCCCACCCTGCACCAACTGATCGGCGAAACCCGCCTGGCCACCCTGGTGACCTACGGGGAACGCGGCCTGCAGGCCAATCACCTGCCGCTGTTGTTCGCTCCGGACCAGGGCCCGTACGGCACCCTCTACGGCCATCTGGCCAGGGCCAACCCGCAATGGCAGGAACTGGCCAACGGCGCCGAGGCGCTGCTGATCTTCCAGGGCGCCGAGGCCTACGTCAGCCCGTCGCTGTACCCGAGCAAGGCCGAGCACGGCAAAGTGGTGCCGACCTGGAACTACGTGAGCGTGCATGCCTATGGCGTGGCCGAGGTGTTCCATGAGCCGCAGCGCATCCGCGAAGTGGTCAGCGCCCTGACCAACCAGCATGAAGCCGGCCGCGCCAGCCCCTGGAAATTCGAGGATGCCCCCGCCGAGTTCATGGACAGCATGCTGCGCGCCATCGTCGGCTTCGCCCTGCCGATCCAGCGCCTGGAGGGCAAACGCAAACTCAGCCAGAACCGTACCGCCGCCGACATCGACGGCGTGCGCGACGGATTGGCCGCCAGCGTCGATCCCCATGACCAGAGCATTTCCCAACTGATGCGCCAGGAGCAGCCATGAGCCAGATCCAGATCCGTCCCGTCACCGCCAATGATCACGCAGCCTGGCTGCCGCTGTGGCAGGCCTACCTGCGGTTCTACGACACCGAGTTGGCCGACGCGGTCACCCGCAGCACCTGGCAGCGCTTCCTCGATGCCGCCGAGCCGACCCACGCCGCCCTGGCCTGGGACGGCGAGCAGGCGGTGGGCATGGTGCATTTCATCTACCACCGCTCCAACTGGAGCATCGAGAATTCCTGCTACCTGCAGGATCTACTGGTGATCCCGGAGCAACGCGGCACCGGCGTCGGTCGCCAACTGATCGAATTCGTCTACGCCACCGCCAAGGCCGACGGCTGCTGCAAGGTCCACTGGCTGACCCACGAAACCAATGCCACCGCCATCCAGCTCTACGAACGGATTGCCGAACGCCCGGGTTTCATTCAATTTCGCAAAGCCCTTTAAGCGTTCAAGGAGATTCCCATGCCGACCTCACTCGCTGACTGGCAAGGCGTGCCGCCACCGTCGACCACCCTGCTCGAAGGGCGCTTCATCCGCCTGGAAAAACTCGACCCGGCGCGCCACGCCGACGACCTGTGGCAAGCCTTCCAGGGCCCGGGCGCCGACCCCAAACTGTGGGACTACCTGCCCTACGGCCCCTTTACCGAACGCAGCGCCTTCAATGACTGGCTGAACAACCATGCGGCCAACAGCGACCCGTATTTCTTCAGCGTGATCGACCGGGCCAGCGGCCAGGTGCAGGGCTTGCTCAGCCTGATGTCGATCGTCCCGGCCCAGGGCCGCATCGAGATCGGCCACGTCACCTTCGGCGCGCCCATGCAGCGTTCGCCGAAGAGCACCGAAGCGGTGTACCTGCTGGCCAAGGAAGCCTTCGCCCTGGGCTATCGCCGCCTGGAATGGAAGTGCAACAACGCCAACGCCCGCTCGCGTTATGCGGCCGAGCGCCTGGGCTTCAGCTTCGAGGGGGTGTTCCGCCAGCACATGGTGGTCAAGGGCCAGAACCGCGATACCGCCTGGTATTCGATCCTCGATTCCGAGTGGCCGAAGGTCGGCGCCGGGTTCGAGCGCTGGTTGAGCGAGGACAACCAGAGCGGTTCGGGGCAGTTGAAAGGGTTGGCGGAGTGCCGGGGGTAACGCCCTTGTCCCGTGGTGTTTGATCTGACGTCATCGCGGGCAAGCCTCGCTCCTACAAGGCCGGGTGCTGAACCTGTAGGAGCGGCCGGTCGACGCTCGATTGCCCGCGATGCTTTTAAGCCAGCTTCTGCGCCAGCACGGCAATGTGCTCCGGCCCGATACCGCAGCAACCGCCCAGGTGGCTGGCGCCGCGTTGCCGCCAGTCGGCCGCCCACTGCAGGTAGCCCGGTGGGTCGAGGTCTTCGCGCAGCGGGTCGAGGCCATCGTTGGCCGTGGCTTCTTTCGGCTGCGGCGGGAAGGCGTTGGCATAGGCGCCGATATTGATCTTCACCCCCAGCCGCTCGAAGGTTACCCGCGCCGCGTCGATCGCCGCGCCTATCACTTCCGGCTGGCTGCAGTTGAACAGCAGGGTTTCCACCCCCAGTTCGGCGGCCACCGCCGCCGCGTCCGCCACCGGCTCGCCGGAGCGCAAGCGCGGCACCTCGTCAGGGTTCTCATCGTGCAAGGTGAACGATAGCCAGAAGGCCTTGCCGTCCTTGGGCAGGCCGGCATGGATCGCCCGCGCCTCGACCGTGGAACTCTGGGTTTCCGCCAGCCACAGGTCGACATGCGGGGCCAGGCCGTTGACCAGCGGGGCCAGCAGCTCCGCGGCGCGAGCGGACTCGAACAAGTCCGGGCGATAGGAGCCGAACAGCGGCGGCAGCGAACCGGCGACCCGCACCGGCTTGCCGGAAGCCTGGACCGCTCGCCGCGCCAGCTCACCGGCCAAGGCCGCCAGCGCCTCTCCCTCTGCGGCAAACCGTGCTTCGCCAATGTGGAACGGCACCACCGCGTAGCTGTTGCTGGTGATGACATTGGCACCGCTTTCGATATAAGCCGCATGCACCGCTTCCACCGCCTGCGGCGCTTCACTCAGGGCCAGCGCCGACCACTCAGGCTGCCTGAATGGCGCCCCGCGGCGTTGCAGTTCACGACCCATGCCGCCATCCAGAATTACCCTGCTGTCTGCGCCCATATGCTCTTTACTCATATGCTTATGAAAATAACTCACTATCTGAGTCGTTCTTATAACTATTTAATACGCACCATTCGGTTAATAACAACCTTTTTTCTGCTCGGGACTTCCATGAGTTTCAAACCGCTGCTGGCCCTCGGCCTGACGATTCTCGCTGCCTCCAGCCAGGCCTTTGCCGGCGCTACCCTGGACCGTATCGAACAGAAAAAAGAGTTGGTGGGCGTGCTGATGGAAAGTTACCCGCCCTTCTCCTTCCTCAACGATCAGAACCAGCTCGACGGCTTCGACGTCGACGTGGCCAAAGCCGTGGCTGACAGGCTGGGGGTGAAGCTGCGCCTGGAAACACCGTCCTGGGACGTGATCGCCGCCGGCCGCTGGAGCGGTCGCTACGATATCTGCATCTGCTCCATGACCCCGAGCAAGGCCCGCGCCGAAGTCTTCGACTTCCCGGTGCAGTACTACGCCTCGCCTGCGGTGATCGTGGTCAACGCCAAGGACGACCGTATCCACGGTGCCAAGGACCTGAGCGACAAGAAGGTCGGCCTGACCAGCGCTTCCAGCTACGAGAGCTACCTGAACAAGAACCTGGTGATCGAAGGCGCCGAGGACACCCGGTTGCAGTACCCGTTCGACAACGTACAGATCGCCCCCTACGACACCGACAACGTGGCCTTCCAGGACCTCGGCCTGGGCGCTGGCGTGCGCCTGGACGCGATCCTCACCAACCTGGTGACCGCCCAGCCGCGTCTGGCCCAGGACCCGCGCTTCAAGCTCGCCGGCGAGCCGCTGTACGCCGAGCCCAACTCGGTGGCCATCGAGAAAGGCGACGCCCAGTGGCATGCCAAGGTCCGTGAAGTGTTCGCCCAGCTGAAGCAGGACGGCACCCTGAGCAAGCTCTCGCAGAAATGGATCGGCGCCGACATCAGCCAATGACTTCTTTTTCCCAACCACCTCGGCCACCACAAACGCTGGCCGAGCCGCCGCTCAAACGCCTCTTCGGTTTCCGCACCCGCCTGTACCTGACCTGGGCGGTGCTGTTCGGCCTGTTCGCCAGTTTTTTCCTGAGCTTCGACCTGAAGTTCTCGATCATCCTCGACAAACTGCCCAACCTGCTCGGGGTGACCCTGGCCCCCAACGGCTTTCTGCAAGGCGCGGCGCTGACCCTGTTCCTCTGCCTCTGCTCGATCGCGCTGTCGTCGCTGCTGGGCTTCGTCACCGCCCTCGCCCGGCTGTCGAAAAGCGCCGTGGCCTTTGGCATCGCCAGCTTCTACGCCTCGTTCTTTCGCGGCACGCCGCTGTTGATCCAGATCCTGCTGATCTACCTCGGCCTGCCGCAGCTGGGCGTGGTGCCGGGCGCCATCGCCGCGGGGATCATCGCCCTGTCGCTGAACTACGGCGCCTACCTCAGCGAGATCTTCCGCGCCGGCATCCTCGGCGTGCCTCACGGCCAGCGCGAGGCCTCCCTGGCGCTGGGCATGCGCGACAGCGTGATCTTCTGGCGCGTGACCCTGCCGCAAGCCATGCGCACCATCATTCCGCCGGCCACCAACCAGTTCATCTCGATGCTCAAGGATTCGTCGCTGATCTCGGTGATGGGCGTCTGGGAAGTGATGTTCCTGGCCCAGTCCTATGGCCGCTCCAGCTACCGCTACATCGAAATGCTCAGCACCGCGGCGATCATCTACTGGCTGTTGTCGATCGGCCTGGAACTGATCCAGGCGCGGATGGAAAGGCATTACGGCAAGGCTTACGCCCAGCGCGGTTGAAGCTCAGTTGAGCGCCGAGGGCCCGGGTATGCCCGGGCCCTTTTCCAGGCGCTCCAGATCATTGAGCAGCGAGCGGGCGCGACTGGCTTTCTGCACATTCACCACCCCCATCTGCAAACCGAAGGGCTTGAACACCGCGTTCAGCGACTTGAGGGTCGGATTGCCGTCACCGTGTTCAATGTGGATCAGGGTGCGCAGGGAAAGCCGGCACATCCTGGCGAACTGGCTCTGGTGCAGCCCCGTGACTTCGGTGCGCAGGCGCCTGACCGCATCGCCCAGCGGCAAACGGCCGGCAGCCAGCTCCTGCTGGATGTTGTCGATCAGCGCGCCGCGCTCTTCCAGGGTTGTAGTCATCGCAGTCCCCACTCCTGCAGGCGTCGGTCCAAGTGGCGCAAGTGAATGCGCGGGTGATTCAGGGTGGCATCGGGCAAGCCACTGGCGCTCAACAGGTCCGGCAGGGCCCGCAGCCGTTCGGCATCCTCCCGCAGGCGCGCCAGGGCGGCTTCAGGGTCGATCAGCGGCTTCAGGCTCGCGCACACCAGGCGCCAGTCCACGTCACCCGCCACCTCCATGCGCCCGGGCCATTTGATGGTCCGGGTAATGCCCTCGTCGTCCATGACCATGGGCGCCAGATCGTAGATTGGCGCCAGTTGCACCGCAGCTTCGGTGCGGATGATCGAGATGTTGTGTCCATGGTTGGACGAGTTGCCGAGGATCTTGTTGAGCAGATCCCGGCGCAGGTAATCCGCCACCAGCTCGGGGATCGACGACTCCTGGCCCGTGGACCGCCACAACTCGGCAAGAATCCCCAACACCTCGGTGTGCCGCATTCCCTGTCCATGGCCCACCAGCCCCGCCAGGGAATAGATCGACTCCACCGCCAGGCGCTCGACACCCGCCTGCGTCACCCGGCGGTCAAAGCGCTGCATCCAGAGGCTGGGCCTGGGCCCCTCTTCCAGGGCCAGGCCCTCGGCCGGCAGCGTATCGATGCCCAGTTGCTGCAGCGCCCGGTAATAGTGGAACTCGCTCCTGAGGATGTCGCCGGCATTCTGCGTAGCGGGGTTCCGGGGGAACTTCACCCACCAGTGACGCGCCGCCGAGGCATCGTCGAGCAGCGCGTCGGGGTACAGCAGGCCCTCAGGGTTTTGGGTCAGCAACAGCCTGGGGGCCTGGTCACCGATGCTCGCGGTACCGCCGAAAGCCACGCCCTGCTCATGGGCGTACTCGAGAAAGCGGTTATCGAGGGCGATCACCTGGTCCCGGGAAAACCCCAGCGCCGGACGCCGGCGCAGCCCCGCCAGCGACTCCTTGACCCGCAGGTTGCCGAGGGGCGCCGCCGTGGAGCGGGCCAACAGGAACAATTCGACGCCCATGCCGTCCGGCCGCTCATGGCCGATCTGGCGCAGCAGGAAGCGCCCGGCCGCCGCTGTCGGGGCAAGGTCATAGAGAAAGGCCGGGGCCCGGTCTTCGCGCCAAGGCTCCCAACCCAATGGGATCTGCGCACTGACCGACCGGGCCAGCGGACTGCCAACAGCCTCCAGGTTATCCACCAGGTACTGCTGCACATAACCAAAACTGCAGGGGCTGGCGAAGCCCTGTTCAGGCCTGTCGAAGGTCAGGGTCATGGCGTCGCTCCATGCCCCTGCGCAGTAGAGCTGCAAAGTCAGCCGAAGCACTGTATTACCTGCAATTTAATACACTTTTAATGATCGTTACGGTATCAGCATGAATTGTAATGCAGATATATTCATTTCAGAACGAAATATGTGTATTAAAAAGCACTCAAATTCAGAACTGAAAATGCCCCTCAGGCCGCTTGCAGCGGCACACCGAGCTGTTCCGCCAGCGCCTGGCGACAGGCAAAAAAAAGGGAGGCCGTAGCCCCCCCGAGGTAAAACGTTGCAGATGAAGGCCTGAACTCAGCCTTCGATCTCGATCAGGATTTCGCCCGGGTTGACCCGGTCGCCCTTGGCCACGTGGATGGCGGTGACCTTGCCGGCGATGGCCGCCTGGACTTCGGTTTCCATCTTCATGGCTTCGGTGATCAACACGGCCTGGCCGGCCTTGACGGTGTCACCTTCCTTGACCAGCACATCGACGATGTTGCCCGGCATGGTGGTGCTGACGTGGCCCGGCGCGCTGGCCTGCTTGCGCTTGCTGCTGCCGCTGCCGACGAATTCGTTGAGCGGCTCGAACACCACTTCTTCCGGCATGCCGTCGATGGACAGGTAGAAGTGGCGCTTGCCTTCGGCCTTCACCCCGACACCGGTGATGTCGACGCGGTAGGTCTCGCCGTGCACGTCGATGACGAACTCGGTCGGTACGCCTTCGCCGCCAGCCGAGCTCACGCCGCCCGCTTCCGGAATCGGCAGCAGCACTTCCGGCGTCAGGGTGCCGGCTTCACGCTCTTCGAGGAACTTGCGCCCGATGTCCGGGAACATGGCGTAGGTCAGCACGTCTTCTTCGGACTTGGCCAGGGCGCCGATGTCATTGCGCAACTTGGTCATTTCCGGCTTCAGCAGGTCGGCCGGGCGCACGTCGATCGCATCGATGCTGCCGATGGCCTGGCGCCGCAGCTTCTCGTCCACCGCGCCCGGCGCCTTGCCATAGCCGCCTTGCAGGTACAGCTTCACCTCGTTGGTGATGGTCTTGTAACGCTCGCCGGCCAGCACGTTGAAGAACGCCTGGGTGCCGACAATCTGCGAAGTCGGGGTCACCAGCGGCGGGTAGCCGAGGTCGTGACGTACCCGCGGGATCTCCGCCAGCACTTCGTTCATGCGGTTCAGGGCGCCCTGCTCCTTGAGCTGGTTGGCCAGGTTGGAAATCATCCCGCCCGGCACCTGGTTGACCTGCACCCGGGTATCGACCGCGGTGAACTCGCTTTCGAACTGGTGGTACTTCTTGCGCACGGCGTAGAAGTACAGGCCGATTTCCTGTAGCAGCTCCAGGTCCAGGCCGGTGTCGAATTCGCTGCCTTTGAGGGCGGCGACCATCGACTCGGTGCCCGGGTGGCTGGTGCCCCAGGCGAAGCTGGAGATCGCGGTGTCGATGTGGTCGGCGCCGTTCTCGATGGCCTTGAGCTGGCACATCGCAGCCAGGCCAGCCGTGTCATGGGAGTGGACAAACACCGGCAGCGACTGCTCGGCCTTCAGCGCCTTGACCAGCTCGCCGGTGGCGTAAGGGGTCAGCAGGCCGGCCATGTCCTTGATCGCCACCGAGTCGCAACCCATGGATTCCATCTGCTTGGCCTGGGCCACGAACGCCTCGATGGTGTGCACCGGGCTGGTGGTGTAGGCGATGGTGCCCTGGGCGTGCTTGCCGGCGGCTTTCACCGCTTCGATGGCCACCCGCAGGTTACGCACGTCGTTCATCGCGTCGAAGATGCGGAACACGTCGATGCCGTTGACCGCCGCCTTGGCGACGAAGGCCTTGACCACGTCGTCGCTGTAATGGCGGTAGCCCAGCAGGTTCTGCCCGCGCAGAAGCATCTGCAGGCGAGTGTTGGGCAGCGCGGCGCGCAGTTTGCGCAGGCGCTCCCACGGGTCTTCCTTGAGGAAACGCACACAGGCGTCGAAGGTCGCGCCGCCCCAGACTTCCAGCGACCAGTAGCCGACTTTGTCGAGCTTGTCGCAGATCGGCAGCATGTCTTCGGTGCGCATGCGGGTCGCCAGCAGCGATTGGTGGGCGTCGCGCAGGATGGTGTCAGTAACAAAGATCTTCTTGGACATTCTTATCTCCTCATAGCGACAAGCTTCAAGCTACAAGCCGCAAGAAAAAGCTGATCTGCTTCTACTTGCAGCTTGCCGCTCACAGCTTGCCGCTGCATTCAAAGGCCTGCGTGGGCGGCGATGGCGGCGGCGATGGCCAGGGCCAGCTCTTCGGGTTTGCGCTTGATCGAGTAGTTGGTCAGTTCAGGGTGGCTCTCGACGAAGCTGGTGTTGAACTGGCCGCTACGGAATTCCGGGTTACGCAGGATTTCCTGGTAATAGGCGGCGGTGGTCTTGACCCCTTGCAGGCGCATGTCGTCCAGGGCGCGCAAGCCACGGTCCATCGCCTCTTCCCAGGTCAGGGCCCAGACCACCAGCTTCAGGCACATGGAGTCGTAGAACGGCGGAATGGTGTAGCCGGTGTAGATCGCCGTGTCGGTACGCACGCCAGGGCCGCCGGGCGCGTAGTAACGGGTGATCTTGCCGAAGCTCGGCAGGAAGTTGTTTTTCGGGTCTTCGGCGTTGATCCGGAACTGCAGGGCGAAACCACGGTGATGGATGTCTTCCTGCTTCACCGAAAGCGGCAGGCCGGAAGCGATGCGGATCTGTTCGCGAACGATGTCGATGCCGGTGATTTCCTCGGTGATGGTGTGTTCCACCTGCACCCGGGTGTTCATCTCCATGAAGTACACCTCGCCGTCGGCGAGCAGGAACTCCACGGTACCGGCGTTCTCGTAGCCCACGGCCTTGGCCGCACGCACCGACAGGTCGCCGATGTAGGCGCGCTGTTCCGGGGTCAGTTGCGGGCTCGGGGCGATCTCGATGAGTTTCTGGTTGCGGCGCTGGATCGAGCAGTCGCGCTCGAACAGGTGCACCACGTTGCCGAAGCTGTCGCCGAGGATCTGCGCCTCGATGTGCTTGGGGTTGACGATGCACTTTTCCAGGAACACTTCGGCGGAGCCGAACGCCTTGGTCGCCTCGGAAATCACCCGAGGGAAGGCCTGTTCCAGTTCGTCCCGGCTGTTGCAGCGACGAATGCCGCGGCCGCCACCGCCGGACGTAGCCTTGAGCATCACCGGGTAACCGATGCGGTCGCCTTCGCTCAGGGCTTCGTGGATATCGGCGACGTTGCCTTCGGTGCCCGGGGTAACCGGCACGCCAGCCTTGATCATGCTGCGGCGGGCTTCGGTCTTGTCGCCCATGCGGCGAATCACTTCAGCCGATGGACCTATGAATTTGATTCCACGTTCGGCGCAGATGTCCGCCAGTTCGGCGTTTTCCGAAAGGAAGCCGTAGCCGGGGTGCAGTGCGTCGCAGCCGGTTTCCACTGCCAGGTTCACCAGCTTGCGCGGGTTCAGGTAGCCGGCCAGGGGTTCGGCACCGATGCTGTGGGCTTCATCCGCGCGCTTCACATGCAGGGCATGGCGATCGGCGTCGGAGAAGATCGCGACCGAGCGAATGCCCATCTCGGCGCAGGCACGCACGATTCGTACGGCAATCTCACCACGGTTGGCGATCAGGATCTTTTTTATCACTTGGAGGTACCCTTGAGCCGTTGGAACAAACGACCCGCTAGACCAGGTCGGCGCGTGACCAAATGTTTCAAGCCAGTCGCAGGCCCACACTATTCCTGTCGATGAATTAACAAAAATCAATAATTATTGGGTCGCTCATAAGCAAAGACTTATAGTTGATCCGACAGCCTTCGGCGCGAGACCTTAGATAATGCGTAAGTCCTTGATGCGTATGACATTACGCCAATTGCAGATTTTCAATGAGGTCTGCGATCTGCGCTCCTACAGCCGGGCGGCCGACGAAATGTCTCTGACCCAGCCCGCCGTCAGCCTGCAGATTCGCCAGCTGGAAGAGCTGATCGGCCAGCCCCTGTTCGATTACGTCGGCAAGAAGCTCTACATGACCGAGGCCGCCGAGGCGCTGCAGCGGGCCAGCCGCGACATCTTCGGACGCCTGGAGAACCTCGACATGCAGCTGTCGGACATGCAGGGTTCCTTGCAGGGCCAGCTGAAGCTGGCGGTGGAATCCAGCGCCAAGTACTTCGTGCCGCACCTGTTCGCCGCCTTCAAGCGCCAGCACCCGGAGGTCAACCTGCAACTGACGGTGGTCAATCGGGGCCAGGTGATCCGCCGCCTCTCGGACAACCGCGACGACCTGGTGATCATGTCGATGGTCCCGCAGGACATGGGCCTGGAATTCCTGCCGTTCCTCAACAACCCGATCGTCGCCGTGGCGCCGCCCGACCACCCGCTGTGCCACCTGGGGCCGCTGCGCCTGCAGGACCTGGAGCCCTACAACCTGCTGGTGCGCGAACAGGGTTCGGGCACGCGCCTGGCCTGCGAGGAGTATTTCAAGGAAAAGCGCGTGCACTTCACCCAGACCCTGGAAGTGTCGTCGGCCGAGGCGCAGCGCGAGTGTGTGCTGGCGGGTCTGGGCGTGGCGCTGTTGACGCGCCACGCCCTGAACCTTGAGTTGGCGACCGGGGGACTCGTCGAGTTGCCGGTCGAAGAGCTGCCGTTGTATCGCAGCTGGTGCCTGGTGCAGGCCAAGGCTAAACGCCTGTCACCGGTAGCGCATGCGTTCCTGGGGTTTATCCGCAGCGAACGGGTGCAGATCAGCGGGCTTGTTGAACGTTTTGACGGGAAGCTGCCGAGGCTGCCTGCCAGTAATTGACGGCGTCCAGCTCGGGGTAGTCGTTGATTTCCTGCTGCAGACGGCGCAGCTCACAGCGATGTTCGATCGCGCGGCGAAATTCCATGCGGCGCTGGTCTTCCTGCTGACGACGGGTTTTGACTGCGCTGCTGCTCTCTTCGTAAGGCCGGGCCATTTCGAGTCTCCCAATGCGAGTACGGGAGCTTCACGATGGACGTCAGGCGTTACGGTTTGGCGGCGGCTCCATGACAGGACGATGAAAGCTGCCGTATGACGCCCGATTCCCTTGTAGGAGCGAGCTTGCTCGCGATAGCCGCGAAGCGGCGGTTCATCCCGCGACACCGCATCATTGTTGATGATTGTTCGCGAGCAAGCTCGCTCCTACAGGAGGACGCCCGACGATGAGGTGCAGCGTTCAATCGTCAAGCGCTTTGACCGACTTGGGCGACAGGCGCAGGCTGCGAAGGCTGCGCTTGACGCTCTTGAGGTGGTTGACCAGGCTCGGGCCGCGGGCCATGGCCACGCCCATCGCCAGGACGTCGATCACCACCAGGTGGGCGATACGCGAGGTCAGCGGGGTGTAGATC
>NZ_QHHP01000040.1:384839-385065 GCF_003184125.1 Pseudomonas sp. RW409
CTTTCAAGGCGCCCACAAACGACTCGCGGGCAAGCCTGCCAGCCCAGGTGCAGTGGCGACCTTGGGGTGGGGCTTGCCCGCGAGGGGAGAAGTCTTGGCGATCAGGCCTGACGCTGGTGCTTGTCGATCTGCTCGTGACGTTCCTGAGCTTCGATGCAGTACTTGGTGGTCGGGCTGATCAGCAGGCGTTTCAGGCCGATCGGCTCGCCGCTGTCGTCGCACCAGC
>NZ_QHHP01000040.1:385075-418391 GCF_003184125.1 Pseudomonas sp. RW409
GGAACGAAGCCTCCCGATGGGGCGGGTAGATCAAGATCAAAAGCCAAAGCCAAAGCCAAAGCCAAACGCGACCTGCCGGTCGGCGCGAAACCCTGTAGCCGCTGCCGAGCCTGCGAGGCTGCGATCGACTGCGCAGCAGGCGCAGGGTTTTGAGACCGCTGGAGGACCTTCGGTCCTATCGCAGCCTCGCCATGGCTCGGCAGCGGCTACACGGGGGCTGGGGTATTAACAGAGATTTCAGTCGTAGAGAGTGGCAACAGTTTGCCGATTGCTGGGAGACGTATCAGGACTCCATAGTCCGGGCTGTCACCGACGCATCGGTGGCCGATCTTAGCCGGTCGAATTTGTTCACGGACCTATAGACGTCTCCGAAGACGGGGCTGTCTTTTCTCACTTACGGTCATGCACAGACAAGTATGGAACTGCTGTTTAACCTGTTTCTCGACCGGCCAAGGAGCTAGACCCATGACTGAGTTCATCCCGCTACACAGCAATCTCACCACCACCCCGGTGCTCTACCTCAACCCCAACGCCCCGGCATCCGACCTGCACGGCTGTGCCGTCCAGCGCTTCAAGGCCACCCGCGACTGATGCACAGTCTCAATTGCTTGAGCCTCAAGGGTGTTCACGACCAGGACATGCATCACATCGTCAATGCGGCCCATCTGCTGTTGCAGGATGGCTGCGATGCGTTGGATGCATTGCAGTGGCGGCTCGAAGGTTAAGCGCAAGGTTGTTTATGGGGCGTGGGTGGGAAGGCCTGCGCCCTTCGATCATTACCCTCACCGTAACGATCCACCACTCTGCTTGATTGATGCTACGCATCCTCCGCTCCTAAGGTAGCTGCCACGACAGCGAACCCGTGGAGTGAGCATGACAACAACAATATCCCCCGACTCGCGCTGGACGCGGCGGCGCGCTGAAAAGCAGCGGCGTCTCGAGCAGGTGCGGGGTCTCGCCGATGGCGCGGTGTTGCCCACCGACAAGATAGTCGCGGCGCTGGAGGCGTTGATTCTGCCCGGCGACCGTGTGGTGCTGGAGGGCAACAACCAGAAGCAGGCGGACTTCCTGTCCCGCTCCCTGGCCAAGGCCGACCCGGGCCGCTTGCATGATCTGCACATGATCATGCCCAGCGTCGGCCGCTCGGAGCACCTGGACCTGTTCGAACGCGGCATCGCCCGCAAGCTCGATTTCTCCTTCGCCGGCACCCAGAGCCTGCGCATCAGCCAGCTGCTGGAAGACGGCCTGCTGGAAATCGGCGCGATCCATACCTACATCGAGCTCTATGCGCGGTTGGTGGTGGACCTGATCCCCAACGTGGTGCTCTCGGCCGGCTTTATGGCCGACCGCGCGGGCAACATCTATACCGGCCCGAGCACCGAAGACACCCCGGCGCTGATCGAGCCGGCGGCGTTCAGCGATGGCATCGTCATCGTCCAGGTCAACCAGTTGGTGGACGACGTCAGCGAGTTGCCGCGGGTGGATATCCCGGCGTCCTGGGTCGATTTCGTGGTGGTGGCCGACAAGCCGTTCTACATCGAGCCGCTGTTCACCCGCGACCCGCGCCATATCAAGCCGGTGCACGTGCTGATGGCGATGATGGCAATCCGCGGCATCTACGAAAAACACAAGGTCCAGTCGCTGAACCACGGCATCGGCTTCAACACCGCGGCCATCGAGCTGATCCTGCCGACCTACGGCGAATCCCTGGGCCTGAAAGGCAAGATCTGCCGCAACTGGACCCTCAACCCCCATCCGACCCTGATCCCGGCCATCGAAAGCGGCTGGGTGGAAAGCGTGCATTGCTTCGGTACCGAACTGGGCATGGAAAACTACATCGCCGCGCGGCCGGATGTGTTCTTCACCGGGCGCGACGGCTCGTTGCGCTCCAACCGGATGTTCTGCCAGCTGGCCGGGCAATACGCGGTGGACCTGTTTATCGGCGCCACCCTGCAGGTCGATGGCGATGGCCATTCCTCCACCGTGACCCGCGGCCGCCTGGCCGGTTTCGGCGGTGCGCCGAACATGGGCCACGATCCTCGCGGCCGGCGCCACGGTACTCCGGCCTGGCTCGACATGCGCCATGACGACTCGCCGCAACCGATGCTCGAACGCGGCAAGAAGCTGGTGGTGCAGATGGTCGAGACCTTCCAGGAAGGCGGCAAACCCACCTTTGTCGAAACCCTCGACGCCGTGGAAGTGGCACGCAAGAGCGGCATGCCCCTGGCGCCGATCATGATCTACGGCGACGACGTCACCCACCTGCTGACCGAGGAGGGCATCGCCTACCTGTACAAGGCGCGTTCCCTGGAAGAGCGCCAGGCGATGATCGCGGCGGTGGCCGGGGTGACCGCCATCGGCCTGCGCCACAACCCGAAAGACACCGCGCGCATGCGCCGCGAAGGCCTGATCGCCCTGCCCGAAGACCTCGGCATCCGCCGCACCGACGCCAGCCGCGAGCTGCTGGCGGCAAAAAGCGTCGCCGATCTGGTGGAGTGGTCGGGTGGCCTGTACAACCCGCCCGCCAAGTTCAGGAGCTGGTAAATGCACGCCTTCAACCTGCAAAGCAAACCCCTGAGCCTGGCCGAGCGCCTGGCGGACCTGGCGGTGGACGCGCTGATCGACGAAGCCGACCTGTCGCCGAAACCGGCCCTGGTCGACCGTCGTGGTAACGGCGCCCACAGCGACCTGCACCTGGGCTTGATGCATGCCTCGGCCCTGTCGCTGTGGCCAGCCTTCAAGGAAATGGCCGAAGCCGCCAGCCAGTTCGGCACGGTCGGCCTGCCCCTGCGCGAGGCCCTGGGTCGCATCGGCCGTGAAGGCGAAGCGGCGATGCTCGCTACCACCAACGGGGTGAACACCCATCGTGGCGCGATCTGGGCCCTGGGCCTGTTGGTGGCCGCCGCCGCGCTGGAACCTCAAGCCAACACGGCAGGCGCCCTGTGCCTGCGGGCCGCGCGCCTGGCGCTGCTGGACGACCGTTACGCGCCGCGGCCCCTCAGCCACGGCGCGCAAGTGGCGCTGCGCTATGGCGTGCGTGGCGCCCGCGAAGAAGCCCAGCTGGGCTTTCCGGCGGTGCTGCAACGGGGCCTGCCGCAACTCGAACGCAGCCGTGCCCAGGGGCATGGCGAACAGAACGCCCGGCTCGATGCGCTGCTGGCGATCATGACCGGCCTGGCCGACACCTGCGTTTTGTATCGCGCCGGTGAGGAAGGCCTGCAGGCCATGCAACAGGGCGCCCAGGCGGTGCTCGACGCTGGCGGCAGCGCCAGCCTGGCCGGGCGTCGCCGCCTGCATGAGCTGGACCAGTGCCTGCTGGCCTTGAATGCCTCGCCCGGTGGCGCTGCGGACTTGCTCGCGGCCTGCCTGCTGATCGACCGGATCGCCTCCGGCGCCGCCTTTATCCAGGGAGCAGTGTGATGGAAACCTTGTCTTTCGAATTTCCCGCCGGGCAACCCGCCCGGGGCCGGGCGCTGGTGGGCTGTGTCGGCTCCGGCGACCTGGAAGTGCTGCTCGAACCCGGGCAACCCGGCAAGCTGAGCATTCAGGTGCAGACCTCGGTCAACGGTAGCGCGTCGCGCTGGCAGCATCTGTTCGAGCGCATGTTCGACGGCCAGACGCCGCCGGCCCTGAGCATCGATATCCATGATTTTGGCGCCACCCCCGGCGTGGTGCGCTTGCGCCTGGAGCAGGGTTTCGAGGAGATCGGCCATGACTGACAGCGCCCGTTTGCTCAACAAACACAGCTTCGTCGAACTCGGCGCCCGGCAGCGGGCCAAGGCCTTGCTGGACGCTGGCAGCTTTCGCGAATTGCTCGATCCGTTCCAGCGCGTCATGTCGCCGTGGCTGGCCCGCCAGGGCGTGGTGCCCCAGGCCGATGACGGTGTGGTGATCGCCAAGGGCCGCATCGACGGCCTGCCGGTGGTGATCGCCGCCATCGAAGGCGCGTTCCAGGGCGGCAGCCTCGGCGAGGTCGGTGGGGCGAAGATTGCCGGCGCCCTGGAGCTGGCGGCCGAAGACAACCGCAAGGGCATTCCTACCCGCGCCGTGTTGCTGCTGGAAACCGGCGGCGTGCGCCTGCAGGAAGCCAACCTTGGGCTGGCGGCGATTGCCGACATTCATGCGGCCATCGTCGACCTGCGCCAGTACCAGCCGGTGATAGGCGTGGTGGCCGGCAGCGTCGGCTGTTTTGGCGGCATGTCGATTGCCGCCGGGCTGTGCAGTTATCTGCTGGTGACCCAGGAGGCGCGGCTGGGCCTCAACGGCCCGCAGGTGATCGAGCAGGAAGCTGGCCTCGAGGAATACGACTCCCGCGACCGGCCCTTTATCTGGAGCCTGACCGGCGGCGAGCAGCGTTTCGCCAGCGGCCTGGCGGACCGTTATGTGGCCGACGACGTGGCGCAGATCCGCCAACAGGTCGGCGAACTGCTGGCCCAGGGGTTGCCCGACGAGCAGCGCAGCCGCCAGGCCGAGTTGTACCTGCAACGCCTGGCCCGGCTGGACGCCCACCCACAGATCGACCCGGCGACGGTTCGCCAGCTGTACCGAGGAGACCACTGATGAGTGTTTATTCCCTGCGGGGCCTGCATTGGTTCACGGCCCTGAGCGCGGGCGCCGCCCCGGTAGCGGGTTTGCCCGCCTCGTTGAAAGTGGCGGATGCCACGCTGGAGCAGCAGCCGGTGCGCTTTATCGCCGTGGTCGCCGACCCGGCCAACCCTTTTGTGCGCGCCCGCAACGGTGAGGTCGGCCTGCTGGAGGGTTGGGGCCTGGCCAAGGCGGTGGACGAGGCGATCGAGGCCGACCGCGAGCAGAGCGTCAAGCGTGGGCTGATCGCCATAGTCGATGTGCCGAGCCAGGCCTATGGGCGTCGCGAAGAAGCCTTGGGCATTCATCAGGCCCTGGCCGCGGCCGCCGACAGTTATGCCCGGGCCCGGCTGGCCGGGCATCCGGTGATCGGCCTGCTGGTGGGCAAGGCCATGTCCGGGGCCTTCCTGGCCCACGGTTACCAGGCCAACCGCCTGATCGCCCTGCGCGATCCGGGGGTGATGGTGCACGCCATGGGCAAGGTGTCGGCGGCGCGGGTCACCCTGCGCAGCGTCGAGGAACTGGAGGCCCTGGCCGCCAGCGTGCCGCCCATGGCCTATGACATCGACAGCTATGCCAGCCTTGGTCTGCTCTGGGAGACGCTCTCGGTCAGTCAGATCGAACAACCGACCGCTGACGATCTGGCCCAGGTGCGGCAGTGCCTGAGCCAGGCGATTGCCGATGTGCGTACCCATGGCCGCGATCTGTCGGGCCGCCTGGGGGCCAGCAATCGCGGCGCTTCCAGCCGGGTCCGCCAGCTGTTGCGCGAGCAGTGGTGAGCGCCATGACCAGCGCCTTGCTGCCCCATGACCTGCTGTGGGGCCTGACCCCGCAACAGTTGCCCGCCGATGCCCCGGCCTGGGCGGTGACGGCCATGGCTGCCGGGCAACCGGTGGTGGTGCGTCGTGCGGTGGCCGCGGCCGGGCAGGTGGCGGTGGGCGTGCGTGGGCGGCTGCGCGAGCAGCGCTACGGGACGCTGATGGCGGTGGCGGCCATCGAGCGCCGGGTGCGGCCGGAAGAGCTGCGTTATGTCGAGTCGGAGCGGGCCTGGCCAGCGCTCCAGGCACTGGCCCGGTTGCGTGAACCTTTGGATGCCCTTGGCCTCGCCTGGGGTGTCAGCGGCAGCGCCGGTTTTGAACTGGCCAGCGGCGTGCCGGCGCTGCATCGGCAGAGCGACCTGGACCTGATCCTGCGCACTGCGCAGCCCATGGACCGGGCCGAGGCCCGGGCATTGCTGGCACTGCTCGACGCCGCCGTTTGCCCGGTGGACCTGCAATTGCAGACGCCCAACGGCGCCGTGGCTCTGCGCGAGTGGGCCGGGACTTCGGCGCGGGTGCTGCTGAAAAGCGCCAGTGGCGCGCGTCTGGTCAGCGATCCGTGGCAGGCCCTGGAGCCGGTGGCGTGAGCAGCCTACTGGTGTTTCCAGGCCAGGGCGCGCAGCAGCCGGGAATGTTGCATCGCCTGCCGCCCAGCGCCCTGGCGGACGCCTGCCTGCGACAGGCCAGCGAAGTCTTGGGCGAGGATGCCCTGGCCCTGGATTCGCCCCAGGCCCTGGCGAGTACCCGGGCGGTGCAGCTGTGCCTGCTGATCGCCGGCGTGGCCAATGCCCGGGTGCTGCTGGAAAATGGACCGGGCGCGGATTACGTGGCGGGCCTGTCGATTGGCGCCTATCCCGCCGCGGTGGTGGCCGGGGCCCTGGATTTTGGCGATGCGCTGCGTCTGGTCAGCCTGCGCGGCGAGCTGATGCAGCAGGCCTATCCACAGGGTTATGGCATGACCGCGATCATCGGCCTGGAACTGGCGACGGTGGAGGCCTTGCTGGCCCGGGTGCACAGCCCGGACAACCCGGTGTACCTGGCCAATATCAATGCCGATAGCCAGGTGGTGATCGCCGGCAGCGATGCCGCCATGGCCCAGGTCGCCGAGCTGGCCCGGAGTTGCGGTGTCGGGGTGGCCAAGCGCCTGGCGGTCAGCGTGCCGTCCCATTGCCCGCTGCTGGAGCAGCCGGCCCAGGTCCTGGCCGTGGCCTTCTCCAGGGTGACGCTGCAGCCGCCGCGCCTGGGTTACCTGAGCGGCAGCCGCGCGCGGCCGCTGCGCACGCCAGAGCAGTTGCGCGACGACCTGGCCTTCAACATGTGCCGGGTGGTGGATTGGAGCGGCACCGTGCAAAGCGCCTACGAGCGCGGCGTGCGGCTACAGATCGAACTGCCGCCCGGTGCGGTGTTGACCGCTCTGGCGCGCCGGGTGTTCGAGCAAGGCACCGTGATTGCCTGTGACGGTGCCCGGCTCGACACCCTGCAAGCGCTGTTGCGTGAGGAGGGAAGCCGCCAACCCTAGACACCGACTCAAGCTGGCGAAGCACAAGAACAACAACTTCGACGATGCACTTTGAGGACTACAACAATGATTATTTACGGTGTGGCGCTGCTGGCGATCTGTACGCTGGCAGGGGTGATTATCGGTGACATGCTCGGCGTCCTGCTGGGGGTGAAATCCAACGTCGGCGGGGTGGGCATCGCCATGATCCTGCTGATCTGCGCGCGGCTGTGGATGCACAGGCACGGTGGCATGACCAAGGACTGTGAGATGGGCGTCGGCTTCTGGGGCGCCATGTACATCCCGGTGGTGGTGGCCATGGCCGCGCAACAGAACGTGGTGACCGCCCTGCACGGCGGCCCGGTGGCGGTACTGGCGGCCATCGGTTCGGTGCTGCTCTGTGGTGGCACCATCGCCCTGATTAGCCGCACCAACAAAGGCGAACCGTTGCCGGACGAACCGGACAGTGTCGCCCCTGGCGCCGCTGCGGCAGGGGGACGCTGATATGTGGGATCTGATCGAGAAAGGCCTGGAACACAACGGCCTGGTCACCGCCTTCGCCTTCGTCGGCGTGATCATGTGGGTCTCGGTGCTGCTGTCCAAGCGCCTGACGTTCGGCCGGGTACACGGTTCGGCCATCGCCATCGTCATCGGCCTTGTGCTGGCCTGGGTCGGCGGCACCATCACCGGTGGGCAAAAGGGCCTGGCGGACCTGGCGCTGTTCTCCGGCATCGGCCTGATGGGCGGCGCCATGCTGCGGGACTTCGCGATTGTCGCCACGGCCTTCGAAGTGCAGGCCACCGAGGCGCGCAAGGCCGGGATGATCGGCGCCATCGCGCTGTTTCTCGGCACGGTGCTGCCGTTCATTGTCGGCGCGAGCATCGCCTGGGCCTTCGGCTATCGCGATGCGGTGAGCATGACCACCATCGGCGCCGGCGCGGTGACCTACATTGTCGGCCCGGTGACCGGGGCGGCGATCGGCGCCAGTTCCGATGTGGTGGCGCTGTCCATCGCCACGGGGCTGATCAAGGCGATCCTGGTGATGGTCGGCACGCCCATGGCGGCGCGCTGGATGGGCCTGGACAACCCGCGTTCGGCGATGGTCTTCGGTGGCCTGGCCGGCACCGTCAGCGGGGTGACCGCGGGCCTGGCGGCGACCGACCGGCGCCTGGTGCCCTACGGCGCGCTGACCGCGACCTTCCATACCGGGCTGGGTTGCCTGCTCGGGCCTTCGTTGCTGTTCTTCATCGTGCGTGGGTTGGTGGGGTAGGGCGGCTGGCCTCATCGCGAGCAAGCTCGCTCCTACAGGTACGGTGTGATCCCCTGTAGGAGCGAGCTTGCTCGCGATAGCGTTCTTGTAAACACCGCGCGTTATGTGTCTTGCCGATTGGCATACATCCGGCACTCCGCCAGCAACGCCAGCAGGTTCGGGTCGCGCTCCTTGGCCTTGAGGAATACCACGCCGATATGCTGTTGCAGCCGGTAGCGCGCCTGCAGCGGAATCAGTTTCACGCGGTTTTCGTACACCGCGGCAATCCTTCCCGGCAGCAGGGCATAGCCCACCCCCGAGCTGACCATGCTCAGCAGGGTGAAGATGTCGTTGACCTGCATCGCCACCTTCGGCTCGAACCCCGCCTGCTTGAACACCCGCACGCCGTCCTGATGGGTGGCGAAACCCTGGGTCAGGGTGATGAAGGTCGCGTCGCGCACATCGCTGAGGTCGACTTCCGCCTGCTGGGCGAACGGCGAATCGGCCGGCGTGGCGAGGAAGATGTCGTCGGAAAACAGCGGGATCTGCTCGCAGTCCGGGTCACTGACGCTGTCGTCCAGCGATACCAGGATCGCGTCGACTTCCATGTTCTTCAGCTTGTACAACAGGTCGATGTTGGAACCGAGGATCAGGTCGATATTCAGCTCGCTGCGGCGCAGTTTCAGGCCCATGATCAGCTGCGGCACGGTCTTCACCGTCAATGAATACAGGGAGCCGAGCTTGAAGCGCTCCGCCGAGAACCCGGCGGCTTCGCGGGTCAGGCGCACGCTTTCGAGCACGTCCTGGATCAGCTTCTGTGCCCGTTCTTCGAGGACGAAGGCGCTCTCCAGCGGCGTCAGGTTGCGTCCTTCATGCTTGAACAGCGGGCAGCGCAGGGCGCTTTCCAGGGAGTGAATGGCCCGGTGCACGCTGACATTGCTGGTCTGCAACTCGGCGGCGGCGCGCGCCAGGTTGCCGGTGCGCATGAACGCCAGAAACACTTCGAGCTTTTTCAGGGTCAACTCTTCATCGATCAGCATGATGGGCGCTCTTATTCGAATGCTCCGATTGTGCCTGCCGGGTCATGACTTGGCTGGAGGTTTTTTCGTCCATAGCTTTATTCGCAAACATTGCGCTTTCAGGCTATAGGCCTGAGCCTTGCGCAGATTTTCCGCCTTGGGAGGTGAGTGACACATGTATCACGGGGAAAGACTCAACGCCTGGACGCATCTGGTGGGAGCGATTGCGGCACTGGTCGGGGGAATCTGGCTGCTGGTGTTGGCCAGCCTCGACGGCAGCCCGTGGAAAATCGTCAGCGTGGCGATCTACGGCTTCACCTTGCTGGTGCTGTACAGCGCCTCGACCCTGTACCACAGCGTGCGCGGGCGGGCGAAAAGCATCATGCAGAAGGTCGATCACTTCTCGATCTACCTGCTGATCGCCGGCAGCTATACGCCGTTCTGCCTGGTGACCCTGCGCGGGCCCTGGGGCTGGACGCTGTTTGGGATCGTCTGGGGGCTGGCGCTGATCGGCATCCTGCAGGAGATCAAGCCGCGCTCCGAGGCGCGCATCCTGTCCATCGTGATCTACGCGGTGATGGGCTGGATCGTGCTGGTGGCGGTCAAGCCGCTGCTGGCGGCCCTGGGCCCCGCCGGCTTTGCCTGGCTGGCCTCGGGCGGGGTGCTCTACACCGTCGGCATCATCTTCTTCGCCCTCGACAGCCGTTTGCGCCACGCCCACGGGATCTGGCACCTGTTCGTGATCGCCGGCAGTTTGCTGCACTTTGTGGCGATCTTTTTCTACGTGTTGTGACGGGCGACCGCGTTATCGTTCATCGCGAGCAAGCTCGCTCCTACAGGTACGAGGTGCTTCTGTAGGAGCAGCCGGTCGACGCTCGATTGCTCGCGACAAGGCCCGGTAGGGCCGCCTCAATCCCCGGTCATCAACCGATCCAGCTGTTCCTGCGCCCGGCCGCCGAAGATCTCCAGCAGGCTGCTCAAGGTATGGGGAAGCGCCTCCGCCGCGCGGGTCACGGCATACAGGGTGATCGGCAGCGCCGGGGTCAGCGGGCGAATCGCGGTGCTGGCGGGGGAGGCGCCTAGGGCGGTGAAGGGGTCGATCACCGCCAGCCCGGCCCCGGATTCGACCATGGCCCGGGCCAGGGAGTAGGTCTGCACGGCAATGCTGACCCGGGGCGCCGGCTCCACGGCTTTCAGGTAACCGTCGAGTTTCGCCGCCAGCGGGTCGGCGCTGGACAGGCCGATCAAGGGCGCCCCCGCCAATTCCATCAAGGGCAGCGGGGTGCCCCTGGCCGCCTGGGGCCAGTAATCCAGCGGCGCCAGCGCCACCAGCACCCCGCTGGCCAGGGCCTGGGCGGTCAGCCCCGGATGATCCGGGCGTTGCAGGGTCAGGGCCACATCGATCTCGCGCATCAGCAGGTTCTGCACCAGCTCCCGGCTGTGGGCGCTGGACAGCTCGCAGACGATGTCCGGGTAGCGTCGGGTCCACTGGTTGATGGCCGGCGGCAGCAAGGACAGGGCCAGCGCCGGCGTGGCGCCGATCCGCAGGCTGTGGCCCGGCTCGCGGCGCAGGCTCTGGGCCAGGCGTCGCACCCCTTGCAGGCTTTCGCTGACCTTGTCGACTTCGCGCTCCAGCTCCAGGGCTTCCGGGGTGGCCTGCAACTTGCCCTTGACCCGCAGGAACAGCGGGAACCCCAGCTGCTGCTCGGCGTGCTGCAAGACCTTGGTCACCGCTGGCTGGGAGACGTGCAGCAGTTGCGCCGCGCCGCTGATCGAGCCGGTCTGGCGGATGGCCTGGAAAATCTCGATATGGCGCAGTCGCATGATGATTCCATAACCTTTGTTTATGGGTGGTCCATCTTTATTCATTGTCCCGGGCCTGTCACCTGGTCCTAACCTGAAGCCCGCTCAACAAGGTTTAAGGACTGACATGGCACAGCGGGTTTGCATCATCGGCGGCGGGGTCATTGGCCTGGCCAGCGCCTACGCCCTGGTTCGCGAGGGGTTCGACGTCAGCCTGGTGGAGGCGCGCGAATCCTTCGCCAGCCAGACCAGCTTCGCCAACGGCGGCCAACTGTCGTACCGCTACGTGGCGCCGCTGGCCGATGCCGGCGTGCCCTGGCAGGCGCTGGGCTGGATGCTGCGGGGCGATTCGCCGCTGAAGCTGCGCCCGCGCCTGGACCCGGCGCAGTGGCGCTGGATGGCCGGGTTCCTGGCGGCCTGCCGCGGCTCGGTCAACCGGCGCAACGGTGCTCACCTGCTGCGCCTGGCGCTGCTGAGCCAGGCCACCTTGCAGCGCTGGCGCGAGGAGGATCGGCTCGAGGGTTTTCACTGGCGGCGTAACGGCAAGCTGGTGACTTTCCGCGAAACCGCCAGTTTCGAGCATGCCCGCCATGGACTGGCCGATCCGCGCCAGCAACAGGTGTTGTCCGCTGGCGAATGCGCACAACTGGAGCCGACCCTCGGCGGCGCGCCCTTTGTCGGCGGCATCTTCACCCCGGACGAAGAGGTGGCCGACTGTCACGCCTTCTGCCAGCAACTGGTGGCGCGGCTGCAGGCTTCCGGTCGCTGCCAGCTGCTGACGGGGCGCCAGGTCACCGGTATTCGTCAGGCGGGCGGCCAGGTGCAGGCCATCGAGCTGGGCGCCGAGGTGCTGGCGGTGGACCAACTGATACTCGCCGCCGGCCATCGCAGTGGCGAGCTGGCGCTGCCCGGGCTGAAGCTGCCGCTGTATCCACTCAAGGGCTACAGCCTCAGCGTGCCGATCGGCGCGGGGCACCGGGCGCCGGAGATCAGCATCACCGACTACAACCGCAAGATCGTCTACGCGCGGATCGGCCAGCAGCTGCGAGTGGCGGCCATGGTCGATATCGTCGGTTTCGACCCGTCCCTGGACCCCAAGCGCCTGGCCCTGATGCAGCGCCAGGCCCGGGAAACCTTCGCCAACGCTGGCGACTACGATGCCGCCATCGAGTGGGCCGGCATGCGCCCGGCGACCCCCAGCGGCGTACCGCTGATTGGCGCCACCGGCTACCGCAACCTGTGGCTCAACCTCGGCCACGGCGCCCTGGGGTTCACCCTGGCCTGTGGCAGCGGGCGGCTGTTGGCCGAGCTGATCGGCCAGCGCCGTCCTTCCATCGACATGCAGGGCCTCGCGCCCCATGCCGCCTGATTTCTTCCGCGTACAAGGAGTTGTCCCATGACCATCCAGCGTCTCCACAGCAATGACCGCCTCAGCGCTGTCGTGAGCTTTGCCGATCTGCTGTTCCTGTCCGGCCAGGTGCCGGGCCCGGCCACCGATGCCGCCGGCCAGACCCGCGAAGTGCTGGCGAAGATCGACGCCCTGCTGGCCGAGGCCGGCAGCGACAAGGATCATCTGCTCAGTGCGACCCTCTACCTGAAAGACATCCAGCAGGACTTTGCCGCGGTGAACGAGGTCTGGTCGGCCTGGCTGTCCCCGGGCCAGGCGCCGAGCCGCACCACCGTGCAGGCCGCGCTGGCGCGTCCGGAAATCCTGGTGGAAATCACTGTCATCGCGGTTCGCCGCTAACGCCTTCACCCACAACGGAGAATAACAATGCAAAAAATCACGTTGCTCGGCTGCACCCTGGGCCTGTTGCTCGGCTCCCCGCTGTACGCCAGCGAGGCGCCGCTGACCGGCACCCTGGGCAAGATCGCCAATGCCGGCAGTATTACCCTGGGTTATCGCGATGCGTCGGTGCCGTTTTCCTACGTGGGTGACAACAGCGGCAAACCCATGGGCTACTCGGTGGACCTGGCGAGCAAGGTCGTCGAGCGCATCCGCCACAAGCTGGCGCTGCCGCAACTGGCAGTGAAGTACAACCTGGTGACGTCGCAGACGCGCATTCCGCTGGTGCAGAACGGCACCGTGGACCTGGAATGCGGCTCCACCGGAGTGACCGCCGAACGGCAGAAGCAGGTGGCGTTTTCCTACGGCTTCATCTACGTCAAAGGCCAGTTGCTGACCGCCAGGGACAGCGGGATCAAGCGTTTCGCCGACCTGCGCGGCAAGAACGTGGTGACCACCGCCGGCACCACCAACGAGCGCTTCCTCAAGAGCTACAACGTCGAGCACAAGATCGACATGTTCGTGATCAGCGCCAAGGATCACGGCGAAGCCTTCCAGATGCTGCAATCGGGTCGCGCCGCGGCGTTCTACATGGACGACGCACTGCTCTACGGCGAACGGGCCAAGGCCCGCGATCCGCACAACTGGGTGGTGGTCGGCGAGGAGCAGTCGCGGGAAATCTACAGCTGCATGGTGCGCAAGGACGATCCGCAGTTCCTGGAACTGGTGAACAGCACCCTGGCGGACCTGTACCGCTCCGGGGAGATCAACGGGATCTACCAGCGCTGGTTCGAACAACCGATTCCACCCAAGGGCCTGAACCTGGAATTTCCGATGACCAGCGAGTTGAAGGCCATCATCGCCAAGCCGGTGAGCGATCCGGTGGAGTGATCGGCCCCTCCGTAGGAGCGAGCTTGCTCGCGATTGGATCGTCCGGACGTGGAAATTACGTTGGCTGAGTCCGTTTTTCGCGAGCAAGCTCGCTCCTACAGAAGGGGTTAGAAGTCGCCCCAGAGTTGCTGCGCCACGGCCAGCGCTACCACCGGCGCGGTTTCGGTGCGCAGCACCCGCGGGCCGAGGCGCGCCGGCAGGAAGCCCACGTCCTGGGCCTGGTCCACTTCGGTGTCGGACAAACCGCCTTCCGGGCCGATCAGGAATGCCAGGGTCGCAGGCTTGGCGTGGCTCACCAGCGGCTCGGCCACCGGGTGCAGCACCAGCTTGAGGTCGGCCTGGGTCTGCTTGATCCAGTCGGCCAGCAGCACTGGCGGATGAATCACCGGCACCCGCGAGCGCCCGCATTGTTCGCAGGCGCTGACAGCCACCTGGCGCCAGTGGGCCAGGCGCTTGTCGGCGCGTTCGTCCTTGAGCCGCACTTCGCAGCGCTCGCTGAAGATCGGGGTGATTTCATTCACTCCCAGCTCGGTAGCTTTCTGAATCGCCCAGTCCATGCGCTCGCCCCGGGACAGGCCCTGGCCGAGGTGGATCTGCAGCGGCGACTCGACCTGCCCGGCGAAGCTTTCATCGAGCCGGACCACCACGCGTTTCTTGCCGACTTCCAGCAGGGTGCCGCGAAATTCGTTGCCCGAACCGTCGAACAGCTGCAGCGCGTCGCCCTCGGCCATGCGCAGCACGCGCCCGATGTAGTGGGCCTGGGCTTCCGGCAGTTCGTGCTCGCCGAGGCTCAGGGGGGCGTCGATAAAGAAGCGGGACAGTCTCATGGTGGTTCTCTGGGGAAAATTCTGGATCGGTGTTAGTCAGTCGGAGCTTTTCGCGAGCAAGCTCGCTCCTACGGAGGGCGGGCTTGCTCGCGCGGTTATCAGCCCGGATCGCGGAAGCCTGGGTGGAAGTCCTTGGGCACCGCCACGCTGACCTTGTCGCTGGTGGCGATATCGATGCCTTCGCTGGCCACCTCGGCGAGGAAGTCGATCTGCTCCGGGGTGATCACGTAGGGCGGCAGGAAATACACCACGCTGCCCAGCGGGCGCAGCAGGGCGCCGCGCTCCAGGGCGTGCTGGAAGACTTTCAGGCCACGGCGTTCCTGCCACGGGTAGGCGGTCTTGCTGGCCTTGTCCTGGACCATCTCGATGGCCAGCACCATGCCGGTCTGGCGTACTTCCGCGACGTGCGGGTGGTCCGCCAGGTGCGCGGTCGAGCTGGCCATGCGCTGGGCCAGCGCCCGGTTGTTCGCGATGACGTTGTCCTGCTCGAAGATATCCAGGGTCGCCAGCGCCGCCGCACAGGCCAGCGGGTTGCCGGTGTAGCTGTGGGAGTGGAGGAAGGCGCGCAGGGTCGGGTAGTCGTCGTAGAAGGCGCTGTAGACCTCGTCGGTGGTCAGGCATGCGGCCAGCGGCAGGTAGCCGCCGGTCAGGGCCTTGGACAGGCAGAGGAAGTCCGGGCGGATGCCGGCCTGTTCGCAGGCGAACATCGTGCCGGTGCGGCCGAAGCCGACGGCGATCTCATCAAAGATCAGGTGCACGCCGTAGCGGTCGCAGGCCTCGCGCAGCAGCTTGAGGTACACCGGGTGATACATGCGCATGCCGCCGGCGCCCTGGATCAGCGGCTCGACTATCACCGCGGCGAGGGTGGCGTGGTGTTCCGCCAGGGTCTGCTCCATGGCCACGAACATGTTGCGCGAGTGTTCTTCCCAGCTCATGCCTTCGGGGCGCAGGTAGCAATCCGGGCTCGGCACCTTGAGGGTGTCCAGCAGCAGGGCCTTGTAGGTCTCGGTGAACAGCGGCACATCGCCCACCGACATCGCGGCGATGGTTTCGCCGTGGTAGCTGTTGGTCAGGGTGACGAAGCGCTTCTTGTCCTTCTGGCCGCGGTTGAACCAGTAGTGGAAGCTCATCTTCATCGCCACTTCGATGCACGACGAGCCGTTGTCGGCATAGAAGCAGCGGGTCAGGCCTTCGGGGGTCATTTTCACCAGGCGCTCGGACAGCTCGATCACCGGCTGATGGCTGAAGCCGGCGAGGATCACGTGCTCCAGCTGATCGACCTGATCCTTGATGCGCTGGTTGATGCGCGGGTTGGCGTGGCCGAATACGTTGACCCACCAGGAGCTGACCGCGTCGAGGTAGCGCTTGCCTTCGAAGTCCTCCAGCCACACGCCTTCGCCGCGCTTGATCGGGATCAGCGGCAGCTGCTCGTGGTCTTTCATCTGGGTGCAGGGATGCCATAACACCGCGAGATCGCGTTGCATCCACTGGTTGTTGAGGCCCATGTTCAGTCTCCTGGAGGCGGCTCTAAGTACGCGAGCAAACAATCGCGCAAGCCTATGCAATGCCAGGCCGTGTCACAACCCATTGCATGCCTGGAAGGGCGAATTGATCGCGGCCGCAGGACGGTCTGTCACGTTTTCCCCACGTAGACCTTAATGCCTGGTTAATTTAGTGTTCGTAGGATCAACATCGTATTTCTCGATATTTCAAAGCGAAAATTTCCGCTTTAATTCGATAGTTAAATCGATAGTCTTGGGCAGCAGTTCTTACAGGATTTAAGTGATGCAGCTACGTAACTCTTCTTCCCGCTATGGCTGGGTAAGCATTTTCCTGCACTGGAGTGTGGCGCTGGCAGTCTTTGGATTGTTCGCCCTGGGCCTGTGGATGGTCGGCCTGGATTACTACAGTGCCTGGCGCAAAGATGCGCCGGACCTGCACAAAAGCATTGGCTTGACGCTGTTCGCGGTCATGCTGCTGCGGGTGCTGTGGCGCTTTGTCAGCCCGCCGCCACCGGCACCGGCCAACCACGGTCGCCTGACGCGCCTGGGCGCCACCTTCGGCCATGCCTTCCTGTATCTCAGTCTGTTCGCTGTGATGATTGCCGGTTACCTGATTTCCACCGCAGACGGTGTCGGGATCCCGGTGTTTGGCCTGTTTGAAATTCCCGCCCTGGTTTCCGGACTGCCGGACCAGGCGGATGTGGCCGGCGAGGTGCATCTGTACCTGGCCTGGGCCCTGGTGATCTTTGCCGGAGTGCATGCTCTGGCCGCTTTGAAACACCACTTTATCGATCGTGACGCGACCCTGGCTCGTATGCTGGGACGCAAAGCCTGATGCTCAACCTCGACTCAAAAGGAATAGAAAGCATGTTGAAAAAGACTCTCGCCGCTCTGGCAATCGGTTCTGCTCTGTTGTCTGCCGGTCAGGCGATGGCCGCTGATTACGTGATCGACAAGGAAGGCCAGCACGCCTTCGTCGACTTCAAGATCAGCCACCTGGGCTACAGCTTCATCACCGGTACCTTCAAGGACCTGGACGGCAAGTTCAGCTTCGACGCGGCCAAGCCTGAAGACGCCAAGATCGAAGTCAATGTGCGCACCGCCAGCGTGTTCACCAACCACGCCGAGCGCGACAAGCACATCGCCAGCAAAGACTTCCTGGACGTGGGCAAGTTCGCTGACGCCAAGTTCGTCTCCACCAGCGTCAAGCCAACCGGCAAGAACGCCGATGGCAAGCAGACTGCCGACGTGACCGGCGACCTGACCCTGCACGGTGTGACCAAGCCGGTCGTGGTCAAGGCGACCTTCCTGGGTGAAGGCAAGGACCCATGGGGCGGCTACCGTGCCGGCTTCGAAGGCACCACCAGCATCAATCGCCAGGATTTCGGCAAGATGATGGACCTGGGCCCGGCCTCCAACAATGTCGACCTGTACATCACCTTCGAAGGTGTGAAAGCGAAGTAATGCTTCGTCTGTAGCCGCTGCCGAGCCCGCGAGGCTGCGACAAGGTCCTCAGGACCTTCATGGCCCTTGAGGCCGGCGACCGGTTCCCGGTCGATCGCAGCCTCGGCAGCGGCTACAGAGGCCATAAAAAAAACGCCCCTGATCGCAAGATCAGGGGCGTTTTTTATTGCCGCGGGTAACTCAGCGATTGCGGGTCAGCAAGGCTGGTTTCTCGCCACGTGGACGGCTTGGCAGTTGATCGAGCTGCTCGGGTGTCGGGAAACGGTCGGCTTTCGATTCCTTGTGCATGATCTTCGGCTGGTTGCCACGCGGGTTCTGTACCGCCGGTTCCTGACGCGCCTGGTCGTCACGGGCCGGACGACGATTGCGCGACTCTTCGCGACGGGCCTGGCCGTCACGTGGAGCACCGCTGCGTGGGCCGTTGCGCTTGGCAGGTGGGGTGCCGGTGCTGGCGCCATTGCTGTTGCGCGGACCGCCGGAGCGACCCTGGCCGCCACTGCGCGGCGCATTGCTGTTGGCTGCTGCGCCCTGGCCTGGCGCGCCTGGACGGCGGCCGCGGCTCTGGTTGTTCTTGTTCTGGTACGGGCTGACGTAGTCGGCGCGGTTGCCGAAGTTGTCCACGTCGTCGTCCAGGAACTCATCCGGGGCGCGGTCGGCGCGTGGCGTCGGCTGGCGCTGTTCGCGGGCCGGGGTGCCTTCGCGAGGCTTCTGCTCACGGGCTGGACGGTCGCCGCGAGCGGCCGGTTTTTCCTTGCCCTTGTCCTTGCCTTTGTCTTTGCGGCCGCCGCCACCACCACCGCCGCCGTTCGGACCGTCGCCACGCGGGCCACGGGAATTGCGCGGGTTACGCACGTCCGGACGCTCGCGCACTTCCGGTTTCTCGGCTTCCACGGCGCTGGCATCGAAGCCCATCAGATCGCCGTCGGGGATCTTCTGCTTGGTCATGCGCTCGATGCTCTTGAGCAGCTTCTCTTCGTCCGGCGCGACCAGCGAGATCGCTTCGCCCGAACGACCGGCACGACCGGTACGGCCAATGCGGTGCACGTAGTCTTCGTCGACGTTCGGCAGTTCGAAGTTGACCACGTGTGGCAGCTGGTCGATGTCCAGGCCGCGGGCGGCGATGTCGGTGGCGACCAGGATCCGCACTTCACCGGCCTTGAAGTCGGCCAGGGCCTTGGTACGGGCGTTCTGGCTCTTGTTGCCGTGGATGGCGACAGCGGTCAGGCCGTGCTTGTCCAGGTACTCGGCCAGGCGGTTGGCGCCGTGCTTGGTACGGGTGAAGACCAGTACCTGTTCCCAGGCGCCGGCGGTGATCAGGTGGGCCAGCAAGGCACGCTTGTGGCTGGCGGCCAGGCGGAACACCCGTTGCTCGATACGCTCGACCGTGGTGTTCGGCGGCGTGACTTCGATGCGCTCGGGGTTGTGCAGCAGCTTGCCGGCCAGGTCCGTGATGTCCTTGGAGAAGGTCGCGGAGAACAGCAGGTTCTGGCGCTTGGCGGGCAGGCGTGCGAGGACTTTCTTCACGTCATGGACGAAGCCCATGTCGAGCATGCGGTCGGCTTCGTCGAGCACGAGGATTTCCACGTGGGACAAGTCGACGCTGCCTTGGCCGGCCAGGTCGAGCAGGCGGCCGGGGCAGGCCACCAGCACGTCGACGCCGCGGGCCATGGCCTGAACCTGTGGGTTCATGCCGACGCCACCGAAGATGCAGGCACTGACGAACTTCAGGTCGCGGGCATAGACCTTGAAGCTCTCGTGCACTTGCGCGGCCAGTTCGCGGGTTGGGGTCAGGACCAGGACGCGCGGTTGGCGCGGGCCGTGACGCTGGGATTTGTCCGGGTGACCGTTGGGAAACAACCGTTCCAGGATCGGAAGGGCGAAACCGCCGGTTTTACCAGTACCTGTCTGTGCCGCGACCATCAGGTCGCGACCTTGCAACACGGCGGGAATGGCCCGCTGTTGCACCGGAGTAGGCTGGGTGTAGCCGGCGGCTTCGATGGCGCCGACTAAAGCCTCGGAGAGACCGAGGGAAGCAAAGGACATGAGTAATCCTGTTTTAGTGAGGGCTTGGCCCAGAGGGATAGTCTTGCCTGGCGCGAATGGCGTTTAAGAGGACGCAATCCCGTCCGGTCCTGCTGGCTCCTGAAGGCTCATCGGCGAGGGCTCGCGCGGGCCTTGTGGCTGCGCTGTAGCGGTATCGAGATGCCTTGAACAGGATCGAGCGTCCGGGCGTGAGCCTGGCGGGAAGGCCGGAGTATAACAGAGCAATCAGCGTGCGCTGCGTTCCTGCTGCTCAATGGTTTTCAGCGGGGCGCCGGGCGGCATTGCGCTTGAGTCGGCAATCGCCGGTGCCGCGCCGTAGCGGGCGCTCAGTTCGGCGTAGGCCGGCTCGCGCTTGAAACGCTTGAGTTCGGCGCCGAAACGCTGCACCAGCAAGTCCATGCCGGCATTGCGCCGTACCGCCAGAAACTGGCTCTGGCGGCTGATGACCACCGGGTTCTCGGTGATCTGCTGGCGAATATCCAGTTGGTCGAGCAGATGCTGGCCGACCCGCCGATCGGTGATCAGCAGGTCGATGCGGCCGCGCAGCAGCTTGCCGAAATTGGCTTCGTGGGTCGGCGCCGGCTCGTGCTTGAACAGCGTGGACTCCCTGAAGTCCTGGCTGTACAGATAGCCGGGAGAGGTGCCCACGGTCAGGCCGCGCAAGTCTTCCAGGGTGCGGAACGGAAAGGGCCGGGCGTTGGCATAGAACATCACGAACTCGACGTCCGACAGCGGCTCGCTGGGGTAGAGCAGGCTGCTTTCGCGTTCGTTGCTGTGAAAGATGTCCAGGGCACCGTCGGCCTGGCCCTGTTCGAGCATGGCCAGGCAACGTTTCCAGGGCAGGAACTGCCATTCGACTTCGATCCCCAGGCGCTGGAAGACGATGGCCGTGGTTTCGTAATCCAGCCCCTGGGCCTTGCCCTGTTCCTCATAGACATAAGGGGCCCAGGGCTCGGTGACAATGCGCAGCTTCTCGCCATGGGCGGTGAGGCTCAGGCAAGCGCAGATAAAGGCTGTCAGCAGCTGGGCGATGAGGGGCATCGCTGGAGATTACGACGAGAGGTCGCCCAATACCAGAGGCTGTCTAGCTCAAGCCTCAGTCAGCCTTTGTCTCGATCAGATGCAGGTAGATGGCCTTGCGTCGCTGGCCCAGTACCAGGCGAATCACCGGGTGGTTGAACCAGCGCTCGAGTTGATGGCTGTTGAGCGGCTTTTTCAGGCGGCCTTCGGCGTTTTCCCGGGCTTTCTCCCACCAGACCGGGGCGCAGGCCTGGTCGAATTCGTTGGTGTGGCGGTAGCAGCCGTAGAGGATTTCGCGCATGAACTGCCGCTGGTGCCCGGGCAGGGCCAGGGTCACGATCTTGTAGGCCAGGCGTTGCAACGTCGGTGGGCGTGGCAGGGTCGCGGTGACCAGGCGGGTTTCGTCCAGGGCGACGCTGCTGGTGGGTGCTGCGCCGTGCTTGTCCAGCCAGGCCTTGATCTTGGCGCGAAACAGCTGCTTGCGGCTCCAGTAGTGGTGGATCAGGTCGGGGCATTCGCGAACCTGCTTGGTGCGATAGGCCGCCACCGACAGGCAGAACTCTTCGAGGGTGTAGGCGCCGTTGGCCAGCGGGTACAGCTCGTCCATCAGGGCGATGGAGCGCTCCAGCACATCGGCGTCGGCGCGGTGCAGGCCGATCACGCCGGAGTTCAGCAGCGGCATCTGGTCGTCGGCGAGTTTGCGTTCCTGCAGCAAGCCGGCCAGGGACTGGTAGAGGCCGGACTCCTTGTTGGCGCCGTAGCACATGCCGAAGGCGTTACACAGCAGGGTGCCGGGCTGGATGCGGCGAAACAGCTCCAGCGGCGAGCAGTGAAAAAAGGTATCGGTGTCGATCAGCAGCGCCAGTTCGGACTCTTGCAGCACCTGCTGCATCACCACGTGCTTGGCGCGAAAGTGGTAGCCGTGTGGGGCGATCCAGGCCTGGCGGGTGTTTTCGTCCAAGGGGCGCACGCGCACAGGCAGGTCGCGGTAAGGCGCGGCATTGTCGGTGAAGACCTGGATGTCGAGGGCTTCGCCCGGCGTTTCGCGCAGCCCGGCAAGGGCGCTGGCAATGCTGAACGCGGCTTCCTGGTGATAGGTCGCGGCGCCGTAAACCAGATAGATCAATTGTGGGCGTGCTGCGGTGCTGCCTGTGGACATCTACGGCGATCCTTCGGATGTATTGGGGGTTAAAAAAAAGGCCCTGGATTTCGCCAAGGCCTTTTCTGATGTTGCCGGGCGGTTAACGCGGCAGCTTCAGGTTGTTCCAGACGGCCAGGCTTGGCTCGGCTTGGTTCAGGGTATAGAAATGCAGCCCTGGGGCCCCGCCTTGCAACAAACGTTCACACATTTCGGTGATGACCTGTTCGCCGAACGTCTGAATGCTTTGGCTGTCGTCGCCGTAGGCTTCCAGCTGCTTGCGGATCCAGCGCGGGATTTCCGCGCCGCAGGCGTCGGAGAAACGCGCCAGCTTGCTGTAGTTGGTGATCGGCATGATGCCGGGCACGATCGGGATGTTCACACCCATTTGTTGCACGCGTTCGACGAAGTAGAAATAACTGTCGGCGTTGAAGAAGTACTGGGTGATCGCACTGTTGGCGCCGGCGTTGGCCTTGCGTACGAAGTTGTTGAGGTCGTCTTCGAAATTGCGCGCCTGCGGGTGCATTTCCGGATACGCCGCCACTTCGATGTGGAAGTGATCACCGGTCTCTTCACGAATGAAACTCACCAGGTCGTTGGCGTGACGCAGCTCGCCGCTGGCCATGCCCATGCCCGAAGGCAGGTCGCCGCGCAGGGCGACGATACGGTTGATGCCGGCAGCCTTGTACTGGGTCAGCAGGCCACGCAGGTCGGCCTTGCTGTCACCCACGCAGGACAGGTGCGGCGCGGCCGGGATCTTCACCTCGCTTTCGAGCTGCAGCACGGTGTTCATCGTGCGGTCGCGGGTCGAGCCACCGGCACCGTAGGTGCAGGAGAAGAAGTCGGGGTTGTAGCTGGCCAGCTGGCGGGCAGTGGCGAGCAGTTTTTCATGCCCAGCATCGGTCTTGGTCGGGAAGAACTCGAAGCTGTAGCGACGGTCTTGGGACATGGAGGAAACCTCCAGCTACAAGCTGCAAGCCACAAACTGCAAGAGTAGCGGAGGTGCGCTCGACTCTTGGGCCTGGAACGGGCTGCTTGAAACTGTTTAAGCAAATAGGGACGAAGCCGAAAGCTTCGAGCGGCAAGCAGGGCTTGTGGCCCTTGCTTGCCGCTTGAAACTCAAGGCTTGCAACTGCTCTTAGTACCGGTAAGCGTGCGGCTTGAACGGGCCTTCGACGGTCACGCCGATGTAGTCAGCCTGTTGCTTGGTCAGTTGGGTGACCACACCACCGAAGCCGCGAACCATTTCCAGGGCCACTTCTTCGTCGAGTTTCTTCGGCAGTACTTCAACGGTCAGGCGCTCGGCTTTCTGGGCTGGCGACAGGTCGGCGTACTTCTGGCCGAACAGGAAGATCTGCGCCAGAACCTGGTTGGCGAACGAACCGTCCATGATGCGGCTTGGGTGACCGGTGGCGTTGCCCAGGTTCACCAGGCGGCCTTCGGCCAGCAGGATCAGGTAGTCGTCGTTCTGGGCGTCGAAAGCGCCTGGGCCGGTACGGTGAACCTTGTGCACCTGTGGCTTCACTTCTTCCCATGCCCAGTTCTTGCGCATGAAAGCGGTGTCGATTTCGTTGTCGAAGTGACCGATGTTGCAGACCACGGCGCGCTTTTTCAGGGCCTTGAGCATGTTTGCGTCGCAAACATTGACGTTACCGGTGGTGGTCACGATCAGGTCGATCTTGCCCAGCAGGGCCTTGTCGATGCTCGCTTCGGTGCCGGTGTTGATCCCGTCGATGAACGGCGAAACCAGTTCGAAACCGTCCATGCAGGCCTGCATGGCGCAGATCGGGTCAACTTCGGAAACCTTGACGATCATGCCTTCCTGACGCAGGGACTGGGCCGAACCCTTGCCCACGTCACCGTAGCCGATGACCAGCGCTTGCTTGCCGGACAGCAGGTGGTCGGTACCGCGCTTGATCGCATCGTTCAGGCTGTGACGGCAGCCGTACTTGTTGTCGTTCTTGCTCTTGGTCACCGAGTCGTTGACGTTGATGGCCGGGATCTTCAGCTCGCCCTTGGCCAGCATGTCCAGCAGGCGGTGCACGCCGGTGGTGGTTTCTTCGGTCACGCCGTGGACGCGATCCAGCACCTGCGGGTACTTCTTGTGCAGCAGCTCGGTCAGGTCGCCGCCGTCGTCGAGGATCATGTTGGCGTCCCATGGCTTGCCATCCTTGAGGATGGTCTGCTCCAGGCACCACTCGTACTCTTGCTCGGTCTCGCCTTTCCAGGCGAATACCGGGATGCCGGCGGCGGCGATGGAGGCAGCGGCCTGGTCCTGGGTCGAGAAGATGTTGCAGGACGACCAGCGTACTTCGGCACCCAGGGCAACCAGGGTTTCGATCAGCACGGCAGTCTGGATGGTCATGTGGATGCAGCCGAGAATCTTCGCGCCCTTGAGCGGTTGTTCAGCGGCGTATTTGCGGCGCAGACCCATCAGGGCCGGCATTTCCGATTCGGCGATGATGGTTTCACGACGGCCCCAGGCGGCCAGGGACATGTCGGCGACTTTGTAGTCGGTAAAATCTGCAGGCGTGATGACAGCGCTCATGAAGAGCCTCCATTCGTAAGTATGCGAATGGGCGCCGTTGTGCGTTTAGTGACTGACCGAACCATCACGGCCAGACAACGCCCCATCCGAGCCTGACAGGTCTAGCCTGCTGCAGCGCCCCTCGGACAGGTGGCGGGAAAACGGTATCAGGTGATCGTTACCGTTTTGAAACGGAGGCGATTATAGCTTTCTTTAAGCGGCAAGGTGCAAGCTTCAAGCTGCGAGTAAGAGCAGGCCGCTTTTTACTTGCAGCTTGAAGCTTGAAACTTGAAGCTGGGGGGCACATCCACCGCAATCGCTTAAATACCCCGGAGCCCCTCCCATGAATTTCCACACCCGCAAATGGGTAAAACCCGAAGACCTCAACCCCAACGGCACGCTGTTCGGCGGCAGCCTGTTGCGCTGGATCGACGAAGAAGCGGCGATCTACGCCATCGTCCAGCTGGGCAACCAGCGCGTGGTCACCAAGTACATTTCCGAAATCAACTTTGTCAGCGCCTCGCGCCAGGGCGACATCATCGAACTGGGCATCACCGCCACCGAATTCGGCCGCACCTCGATCACCCTGACCTGTGAAGTGCGCAACAAGATCACCCGCAAAAGCATCCTCACCGTCGAGAAGATGGTCTTCGTCAACCTGGGCGAGGACGGCCTGCCGGCCCCTCACGGTCGTACCGAGATCAGATACGTGAAAGACCAGTTCAAGGACGACGAGCCGATCGCCTGAGCCGTCTTCTTGTAGGAGCAGCCGGTCGACGCTTGATTGCTCGCGATCAGGGCTGCCAGGCGACGCGATCTGCTTGAAGCAGTGCGGTGTCTGGACGGGCCGATCGCGAGCAAGCTCGCTCCTACAGGGGCAGGTTGTCAGTGAGTGTCCTGGGCGGCGGCCGGAGCATCCTTGGTGACATGGCGCACCAGTTTGCCGATGGTCAGGCCCTGCAGGAGGATCGACGACAGCACCACGATGTAGGTGATGCTCAGTACCAGGTCGCGCTCCGGGCCCAATGGCAGGGCCAGGGCCAGCGCCACCGAAACCCCGCCGCGCAGGCCGCCCCAGGTCAGTACCCGGATGGTGCCGCGTGGCACGCTGCGCCAGCGGCGTAGCAGGACGATGGCCGGGGCCACGGTGAGCAGGCGCGACAGCACGATCGCCACCGCCAGCAGGCTCGCGGCCAGCAAGTGCAGCCAGTTGAACGGCAGCAGCAACAGTTCCATGCCGATCAGGGCGAACAGCAGGGCGTTGAGCATGTCGTCGAGCAGTTCCCAGAAACCGTCCAGGTAGCGCCGGGTCATGTCGTTCATCGCCAGGTTGCGCCCCAGGTTGCCGATGATCAGACCTGCCACCACCATCGCGATCGGCGCCGAGACGTGCAGTTCGCTGGCCATCGCCGAGCCGCCGACCACCAGGGCCAGGGTCAGCATCACCTCGATCTGGTGCTGCTCGATGCTCTTGATCATCAGGTACACCAGGTAGCCGATCAGCCCGCCGAATACCACGCCGCCGATGGCCTCATGGGCAAACAGCAGGGCGGTAGCGCCGATGGTCGGGGTTTCGCCGAGCTGGGCGATACCCAGCAATACGGTGAACACCACCACCGCGGTGCCGTCGTTGAACAGCGACTCGCCGACGATGGTGGTTTTCAGTGGCTTGGACGCGTTGGCGGTACGCAGCACGCCGAGCACCGCGATCGGGTCGGTCGGCGAGATCAGGGCGCCGAACAGCAGGCAATAGAGGAAGCTCACGTGCCAGCCGAACAGGCCGAAGATCCAGTAGGCCAGGCTGCCGATGACGAACGTGGCGATCAGCACGCCGACCGTGGCCAACAGGCCGATGGGCCAGCGGTAGCTGCGCAGGTCGTTGAGGTTGACGTGCAAGGCGCCGGCGAACAGCAGGAACGACAGCATCCAGTTCATCAGCAGGTCGCCGAAGTCGATCTGGCCGATCAGCTGTTGCACGTGCTCTTCCAGGCCGGGATAGCCGAGGAAGCTCAAGCCTTGCAGCAGCAGGGAAAACAGCAGTGCGGTGACCATCACCCCGATGGTCGGCGGCAGGCCGATGAAGCGGAAGTTGACGTAGGTGAGCAGGGTGGTCAGGCAGATGAAGGCGGCAACGAGTTCAAGCATCCGGAGTCCCTTGGATAGAAAGGTGAAAAGAAAGCCCGAAAACCATCGGGCAAGGGTTGGATGGGCCGCTGGCGGCCCGGGGCACACCGACAAGGAAAGTTCAGATTCTTCTGGCGGTGAGCCGGTCGGTGTGTGGTTCTAGAGGCGATTGTCGGTCAGTCGCGCGCTCGGCGGCCTCAGCCGGATACATTGACCGCGGCCGCCTGGCGACGTTGCAGGTGAATGAACAGCAGCGCGGTCAGCACCGTCAGCCCGCCGACCAGCGCGCCGGTCCACGGCAGGTCGGCCAGGTCGGCGCCGCTGGCGACCACCAGGCCACCGATCCAGGCGCCGGCGGCGTTGCCCAGGTTGAAGGCGCTCTGGTTCAGGGTCGAGCCCAGGTTGGGGGCCTCATGGGCCTGGTCGATGATCAGCAGTTGCAGGATCGGGCACAGGGCGAAGGCGAAAATCCCCCACAGCAGCAAAGTGATCGCCGCCGGGATCAGCAGATGGCTGGTCTGGCTGAACGCGGCCAGTACCAGCACCACGGCCAGCGCCATGGCCACCAGCGACGGCAACAGGCGGCTGTCGGCCAGGCGTCCGCCGAGCATGCTGCCGGCCGTCAGGCCGACACCGAACAGCAGCAACATGATGGTCACGCCATGGGGGCTGACGCCGGTGACGTCCTGCAGGATCGGCGCGATATAGGTGAAGACGCTGAACAGGCTGGTGGACGCCAGCACGCTCATGCCCAGGGCCAGCAGCACGTTGGTCTTGCCCAGGACCTTGAATTCGCTGGCCAGGTTGGCCTTGTCCATGGCGATGTGCCGGGGCAGCCAGAGCCACTGGGCAATGGCGGCGATCACCCCGATCACCGACACCGCCCAGAAGGTCGAGCGCCAGCCGGCGTACTGCCCCAACGCCGTACCCAGCGGCACGCCAAGCACATTGGCCAGGGTCAGGCCGGTGAACATCATGGCGATCGCCTGGGCGCGTTTGTTCGGCGCCACCAGGCTGGCGGCGACCACCGAGCCGATGCCGAAAAACGCGCCGTGGCACAGCGCGGTGATCACCCGTGCGGCCATCAGCGTGGCGTAGTTCGGCGCCAGCGCGCAGAGCACGTTGCCGAGGATGAACATCAGGGTCATGCCCAGCAACGTAGCCTTGCGCGGCATGTTGGCGGTGCCGACGGCGAGGATCGGCGCGCCGAACACCACGCCCAGGGCGTAGCCGGTAATCAGCAGGCCCGCATGGGGAATGCTGACGGACAGGTCGCGGGCGACATCGGGCAGCAGGCCCATGATGACGAATTCAGTGGTGCCGATGCCGAAGGCGGCAACAGCCAGTGCGAGCAAGGCGAGTGGCATGCGAGGATTCTCTGTCTGTAGTCTTGACGCCCTGATCAGGCATACGCATGCCGGCTTTGCTCCTCCATCGGAGCGGGTCCGGCGGATCGGGCAGCAGCAGGAATTATTGGAATAGATATGCGCAACTGAGTGCGGCGTGGTCGGCGTCAGTATAGACAGCCGTAGCGCCTAGGTGAATCGATTCTCTTATCGCAAACAGGGAGTGTGAGGTGTTGGCGACAACTCTGGTTCTGGTGGCGGCGCTGCTGCATGCGGCATGGAATACCCTGATCAAGTTCAGCGGCGAGCGCTTGTTGGTGGTGGCCTGCATGGACAGTGTCGCCTTGCTGTTCGTGGCGTTGATGCTGGGATTCGTCGCATGGCCGCCGCTGGAGATCTGGCCATGGATCCTGGCCTCGGCGGTTTTCGAATTGCTCTACCGCTACCTGCTGATCCAGGCCTATCGGGTCGGCGACCTGGGCCTGGTCTATCCACTGATGCGCGGCCTTTCGCCCCTGGTGGTGCTGGCCCTGACCCTGATCTTCGCCGGCGAGGTGCTCAGCCCCCAGCAGATCCTCGGCATCCTGTTGATCCCTTTCGGCATGCTGTGCCTGCTGTGGCAGGGCGGTGGCGGCGACCGCCTGCCGTGGTCGATGTTGCCGGTGGTGGCGCTGATCGGCCTGTGCATCGGCTGCTACACCTTTATCGACGGCCAGGCATTGCGCCGTTGGTCCCATCCGCTGGATTACCTGGTGTGGGTGACGCTGCTCAGCGCCTGGCCCTTCCCGTTGCTGGCGTTGCTGCGCAAGCGTGCGGCCTTCACTCTGTTCTGGCGCGAGCAATGGCAACTGGGGTTGAGCGTCGGGTTCTGCGTATTGTTCAGCTACGCTCTGGTGCTGTGGGCCATGCAGCTGGGATCGATCGCCGAGGCGGCGGCGCTGCGGGAAGTCAGCGTGATCCTGGTGGTGCTGTTCGGCATGCGTTACCTGAAAGAACCTTTCGGCCGACCTCGGCTCTTAGCTTGTGGGCTGGTGCTGATCGGCATGCTGGTGATGAAGTTCTGACCCCGCTCCCCTCATGACTTTAAAAAGGACTCTGCCATGACCGTCGCTTTCTGGTGTGTATTGATCGCCATCTTCCTGCCTTACCTGTGCAACAGCATCGCCAAGTTCAGCGGGGGCAACTTTGGCCTGCGGCAGAACCATGACCCACGGGCCTATCTCGAGACCCTCGAGGGGTTCGCCCGGCGGGCGCATGCGGCGCAGCTCAACAGTTTTGAAGTGACCCCGGCCTTCGCGGCGGGGGTGATCATTGCCCACATCGCCAACGTCGCCGAACTGGTGACCATCGATGTGCTGGCGGTGCTGTTCATCACCAGCCGCCTGCTGTACATCATCTGCTACCTGGCGGACTGGGCGACCCTGCGGTCGCTGGTGTGGCTCGTCGGTATCGCGCTGATTGCCAGCTTCTTTTTCGTCTCCATTTGACCTGTAGCCGCTGCCGAGCTTGCGAGGCTGCGACCGGGCGCGCAGCGGCCGCAATGGGGGGCTCGCGGTTATCCTGGCCCAACGCACTCTCAGGTTTTGCGCCTGCTACGCAGTCGATCGCAGCCTCGCGGGCTCGGCAGCGGCTACGGGGCTACGGGGTCATTTGCTGTCGGTGACTTGAGGCACTTTCGGCAGCGTGGCGCCCTTGGGCCAGAGCATCCAGATCTGGCCCTGCTGTTTCATGTCCCCCGCCAGTTGCCCGGCCGCGTCGCCGGTGCCCCAGAACAGGTCGGCGCGAACCTCGCCGGCGATCGCGCCGCCGGTGTCCTGCGCCGCCACCGGGCGGATCAGGCTGCTGCCATCGGGCCGGGTGGTGGAAAGCCATAACAGGCTGCCCAGCGGTATCACCTTGCGGTCCACCGCCACGCTGTAGCCGGACGTCAGCGGTACGTTCAGCGAGCCGCGCGGGCCTTCGTTGCTGTCCGGGTTGCGGTTGAAGAACACATAGCTGGGGTTGCTGCCCAGCAGTTCCGGGATGCGATTGGGGTTGGCCTTGGCCCAGGCCGCGATGGTGCCCATGGTCACGTCCTCTTTCTTCAGCTCGCCCTGATCCACCAGCCAGCGGCCGATGGGGCGGTAGGGGTGGCCGTTCTGGTCGGCATAACCGATGCGCAACTGGCGCCCGTCTTCCAGCTGGATGCGGCCCGAGCCCTGGATCTGCAGGAATTGCAGGTTCATCGGGTCGGTCAGCCAGGCGATCACCGGCGCCTTGACCCCCTTGGTCTCGATGGTCGCGGCATCGTCGTAGGGTTTCAGCACCCGGCCTTCGAGGCGGCCACGCAGGCGCTTGCCCTTGAGTTCGGGATAAATGCTGTCGAGGGCGACGATGATCATGTCTTCCGGCACGCCGTAGACCGGCACTGACGCGGCCTGGGTCTGGGTCAGGCTGCCCGGGTAGACCGGCTCGTAGTAGCCGGTGATCAGGCCATTGCTGCTGCCGCTGGCTGAGCGCAGGCCGTAGACGTCCAGGTGTTCCTTGAGGAAGCTGCGGACATCGAGGGCGGTGAGCGGCACGTTGGCCGCGGTCGCGCAGGTCGGGCCCCACACCGGGTCGGCTTTCAGCCGGGTGCAGGCGCTGCGCCAGGAACCGAAGCCGGCCAGCAGGTCGTCGTCGGACACAGTGGGCAAGGCTTCCCAGCTGGCGCTGGTATAGGTGGCGATAGCGTGGGGCTGGGGTGGCTTGCCGACTTCGCCGCCATTGCATCCGGCCAGCAGGATCGCGGTCGGCAAGGCCCAGGCCAGGTGTCGACGCCACAGTTTGAAACGGGTGTTCATTGGGTAATTCCTTTGTGGCTTGCCTGGGCGCATGGCAACTTCAGGCAATCCATATTGTTAATAGGGCTATTGGTCTTTGCCGGGCAGGCGAGGATACTGGCGGCCGTTTCCCGTGACCCGAAGCCACCATGACGCTTAAAAGACTCTCTGTTGTATTGCTGGCCTGCCTGACGTTGTCCGCCTGCGGCGGTGTCGATCCGAACTCCCCGCTGGGTCAGCGCAAGGCGATCTTCAAACAGATGCTCAAGACCGGTGAGGACCTGGGCGGCATGCTCCGTGGGCGTATCCCGTTCGACGGCCCGCGTTTTACCGAAGGCGCGATCAAGCTGGACAACCTGTCCCGCGAACCCTGGAAGCACTTCCCGCAGGTCAAGGAGCAGGAGCACACCAGCGCGACTGACGATGTCTGGCAGAAGCAGGCACGTTTCCAGGAACTGGCCCGTGCCCTGGAGGCGGCCACCGGTGAATTGGTGATCGCCAGTAAGGTCCAGCCGTACAAGGCCAGCAACCTGGGGCCGGCGGTGCAGAAAGTCGAAGATGCCTGCAGTGCCTGCCATAAAGAGTTTCGCGATCACTGATCCCGTTGCCTGAGGTGGCTGCGGCAGGCACATCTGCCGCAGCGGCTCGAGTTTACTTGTCCAGTTCGTCGAGGGCTTCCTGCAATTCCTTGCGGGATTCGGCCAGCTTGTCCTTGCGCTTGTTGATCTTCTCGGCGTCGCCTTTTTTCATGGCCTTGTCCAGGTCGGTCTGGCGTCGGCTGACCTCGTGCTTGGCTTCCAGCACCTTGTTTTCGCGTTCCTTTTTCAGCGAGGCGTCGGTGCAGTTCGCGGTGGCTTCGCTCAGGGCTTTTTCCAGGCCGGCCTGTTGCTCGCTGTTGCCATGGGCCTTGGCCTGTTCGATCTGGGTGCTGATGGCCTGGCGCTTGGCAGCGCAGCCGATGAGTTCCGGGGCCTGCTCGGCGGCCATCAGGGCTGGGGTTGTCAGGCTGAACGCGGCGAAGAGGGTGAGCGGTGCAAGAAATTTCATAAAGGCTCCATGTGAAAAGATGAATAGCAGGAGTGGGGCGATGGGCTGTTTGAGCCATCTGCGTCCCCGGGGTTCAACGTCGCCGGTTGTAAAGGCTTCAGAAGCCTTCGATTCCGGCGGCACGTAATTCTTCAATCAAGGCCAGGACCTGCGGATCGCGGAAAAAGGCGCTCAACTGAGCGGCGCGTCCCGGGCCTATAGCGCTTTGGGCCTGCCATTGTTCGGTGGTTATGGCCGCCAACACCGCCCAGTCATCCTCGAGCCTGGCGTTGCCGGTCGGTGGCAGCCCAAGGGCTTTGAGCCAGCGCTGAAACGGCTGCTGGCGGGCACTGTGCAGGCTGCTCAGCAAACGCGCGATGCTGCGTTCGCCAAAGCCGGTAATGTTAGCAAGCTCTGCAGGATCGAGGGTCAACCAATCGAGCAGCCCGTTGATCAGTCCTGCGTCCAGCAGCTTCTCCCAGGTGCCGGCGCCCACATGGGGCAGGTCCAGCCCGGATTTGCTGCTCAGCCAGGTCAGACGCGCGAGGAACTGGCTCCTGCAGCCGGGCAGGGGTTGCAAGCAGCTGAGCGCATGGAAGGCCGAGGCGTCCGGGACTTGCAGCGGAACACGCTGGGGCGCGCGCAGCACCACGCTGTCCAGGCGCGGGATGGTCAGGCCGGCGAGGCTGATCGATACCTGATCGCCAGGGCGGATATCCAGTTCTTGCCAGCGCGGTAGCGATCCGACGCTGACCCGCCTGATCTGCCGGTCGTCGAGCTGGACCGGCTCCAGTTCGAGCATCGGGGTGATCCGGCCGGTGCGACCGATCTTGAAGTCGACCTTGCGCACCCTGGCCAGGGCCTGGGCGAACGGGTACTTCCACGCGGCGATCCAGTAGGGCGCCTTGGCCTGCCAGCGTTGCGCCTCCGGGCGCCGGCTCTGGCGCAGGACGATGCCATCGCTGGCGAAGGGCAGGGCCGAGCGATACCAGTGCGCTCGCCAGCGCTGGACCTCGGCGAACGTACTGACGCGCTGGCTGTATTCGCTGCTGTGGGGAAAACCCAGGGCCTTGAGACCGTCCAGGCGCTGCGCCAGGGTGCTCGGGCCTTGGGGCCAGTCCCAGACGAACAGGCCGATCTGGCTGGCTTGCTGGGGATCCAGCTGGTTGCGCGCCAATAGGCCGGCGACCTGGCCGCGGGCATTCAGGCTGCCGGCCTTGGCCTGTATGTGATCGTTCTGGCGCCAATAGAGCTCGCCCTGTAGCAGCAGGTCCCGAGGCTCGGGCAGGTGTTTGGGGATGGCGCTTATCAGTTGCGCGGGCCTGGTCCAGTCCTGGCCCTGAAGGCCATCCCCACGGCTGATGGCTTGCTGGAAGCGTCCCTGGCGATAGATCAGGGTCACGGCCACGCCGTCGATCTTGGGCTGTACCCAGACCTCCTCGCGCCCGGCGAACCACCGGTGTACGGCGCTTTCATCGGCCAGTTTCTCCACGCCGGTATGGGGAATGGGGTGCGGGACAGTGCCGCGTGCGGTGCGTAGCGGGTTGGCGAGCTCCGCGACGACGGTGGGGAAACAGTTTTGCCAATGTTCGAGCCGGGCGCGGGACTGGTCGTAGAGTTCGTCAGTCACCGGCGACAGGCCTTCGCGGTGGTAGCTGTCGTCCCAACGGTTGATGTGCTGTTGCAGGGTGGCCGTTTCGGCTTGCGCCTGGGCGGGTGTCCAGTCGGGGCACGGGCTGGCGACGCTCGGCAGGGCGATGGCGCTCAGAAGGAGGCCGGCCATGGGCAGCGCTCTGTAGTTGGGCATGGGGAGCATCCTTGCTCGGGGGAGTCAGGTTGCAGGCTAGAGG
>NZ_QHHP01000041.1:0-25076 GCF_003184125.1 Pseudomonas sp. RW409
AAGGGTCTTGGCGTTCATGAGGCGAGACTCAGCAGGGCTTCCTGGGAAAGAGCGGTATCGGTGCTGATGGTGACCAGGCGGCCACCCTTGAACACCGCGATGCGATCGCTCAGGTGGAGCAGTTCCGGGGCTTCGGACGAGACCACTATGGCCGCGCCGCCAGCCCGCACGAACTCGTCCAGCAGGTGGTAGATCTCCTGCTTGGCGCCTTCGTCGATGCCTCGGGTCGGTTCGTCGCACAGCAGGCACACCGGCTGGGTCGACAGGCACTTGGCGAGCACCACCTTCTGCTGGTTGCCGCCGCTCATGGAGGCCACCGGCAGATCCAGGGAGGAGATCTTGATCTGCAGGCGCTTGACCATGTCCCGGGCCAGCGCCTGTTCCTTGCGGGCGTTGATCAGCGACCAGCTCGACAGCTGCCGGTAGGCCGACAGGGCAATGTTGGACAGGATGCTGCTACTGAGCACCAGGCCGCTGTCCTTGCGGTCTTCGGTGACCAGCGACAGGCCGGCGCGAATGGTCGCCGCCGGTACGCCGACCGGCAGCGGCCGGCCTTGCAGGCTGACCGTGCCGGCGTCGGGTTCGGTGAGGCCATAGAGGCAGTTGAGGAATTCGCTGCGGCCCGAGCCCATCAAGCCGTAGATGCCGAGGATCTCGCCCTGGCGCAGTTGCAGGCTGATGTCCTGGAACTCGCCGTCGCGGCTCAGTCCCTGGACTTCCAGGCAATTGTGCGCCGCGCATTCGCGCCCGACCTTGTGGTCGATGCGTTGCAGTTCCTGGCCGACGATGCCGCGCACCAGGTGGGCGCGATCGATGTCGGCCATGCGCCCGCTTTCGACGAAGGCGCCGTCGCGGAAGATGCTGTAGTCGTCGGCGATCTGCGCCAGCTCGCTCAAGCGGTGCGAGACATAGACGATCCCGGCGCCGCGGGCGGTGAGGCGGCGGATGGCCTTGAACAGGGTCTCGGCTTCGCGCTCGCCGATGGCCGAGGTCGGCTCGTCCATGATCATCACCTGGCAGTCATGGCTGAAGGCCTTGGCGATTTCCACCAGTTGCACCTGGGCCACGCTCAAGCGGTGCATGGGGCTGTCGGGGTCGACCTCGAACTCCAGGCTTTCCAGCAGCTCGCGGGTGCGCCGGTTGAGGGCCTTGCGGTCGACGATGCAGCCGGCGCGGCGCGGTTCACGGCCGAGCCAGATGTTCTCGGCGACGCTCATGTAGGGAATCGGTTCCAGCTCCTGGGTGATCATCGCCACCCCGGCGGCCAGCGCCTCGCCGGGGCGATTGAACTGCACCGGGCGACCGTTGAGCGCAATGCTGCCGGCGTCACGCTGGGTGATGCCCATCAGGATGCTGAGGAAGGTGGATTTGCCGGCGCCGTTGCCGCCGCACAGGGCATGCACGCTGCCGGCACGCAGGGCGAGGCGGCCATCGCGCAGGGCAGGGATCCCGGCATAGGCCTTGGCGACATGTTCAGCCTGGAGCAGTAATGGCGTGGCCATCGGCGTGTCCTCGTGCTGTGAATTCTTATTAGGTCGCAGAGTCATGTTTCGCTGTGATCATATGTGTATCAAATGAAATTCTGATCAGTCAATCTCTTTCACGGTAAATCTGTATCGGCGGTCACTCGTGCATTCGTAACCCTTTGTGTAGGGCTTTGACTCGGCTGTCAGGTAAATCCTGCTTGACAGTCAGGGGGTGAATGCCTGAGAAATGACTGAACAAAGTTTCATATAGTGATCATATGATCAGTCTTGCTCTCACCCAGACAGCGGAGCGAAATGCCATGAACACAGCCTTTTCAGTGGCCATCGGATGTGATGAAGCGGGTTTCGAGCTCAAGGAGTTGCTCAAGCGCCATATCGAGACCCTGGGCCATCCGGTGGAGGACTTCGGCACCCATTCCCTGGAGCCGGTGCTCTATCCGGACATTGCCCTGGCGGTGGCCACGGCCATCGGCGCCGGGCATCACCGCCTGGGGGTGCTGGTCTGCGGCACGGGCATCGGCATGGCCATCTCGGCCAACAAGGTGCCGGGCATCCGCGCGGCCCAGGCCCACGACACCTATTCGGCCGAGCGCGCACGCAAGAGCAACGATGCACAGATTCTCTCCATCGGCGCGCGGGTGGTGGGGGCCGAGCTGGCCAAGAGCATCGTCAAGTCGTTCCTCGAGTCGGAGTTCGAGTCCGCGCGCTCGGGGGCCAAGGTCGAGCGGATCAACGCCATCGAGCGCGACGGCCACCGGTAGGCGCCGGCTGCCGTGGAGCCCGCTGCCCATGGGGCAGAACCGGCTGTAGACGCGACCTGCATCGACTAGAGAGAATGCGCCTTTGATGCCCATACGGAAGCCAGTCCACATGAGTGACAGTACCCCGCGCGGAGCCAGCGACATCGATCTGATGACCGAGGTGGCGATGCTCTATTACCTTGAGAACGTCACTCAGGAGGCCATCGCCAAGCGCTTCGACCTGTCCCGGGCCAAGGTCAGCCGCCTGCTCAAGCGGGCGCGGGACGAAGGCATAGTCGAGGTCCGGGTGCTGCAGCATCCGGCGATGAACAACGAGCTGGAGCAGGCGCTGGTGGAGCGCTTCCAGCTGGATCGGGCGCTGATCGCGGTCGACCACAGCGACCCCGACACCCAGCGCTCGGCGGTGGCCAGCCTGGTGGCCAACTACCTGAACAAGACCCTGAGCGACGGCATGATCGTCGCCGTCGGCATGGGCCGCAATGTCGGCGCGGTGGCCGACAACGTGTTCCTGCCGGTGACCCGCAACTGCACCTTCGTCTGCGCCATCGGCGGCTCGTTGCGCGCTGGCGAGTACATGAACCCCGACCATATCTGCCGGCGCCTGGCCCTGCGTTTCGGTGCGGAAAGCGAAACCCTGTACGCCCCGGCGCTGGTGGCCAACCCGGAACTGCGCAGCGTGCTGATCAGCAACGACACCGTGCGTTCGACCCTGGACCGCGCCCGGCGCGCCGACATCGCGCTGATCGGCATCGGCGACATGAGCGAGAACAGCAACATGGTGCGCATGGGCTGGTTCTCACCCCAGGAAATCGCCCAGGCGCGGCTGTCCGGAACCGTGGGCGACATGATGGGCTACGACTTCATCGACATTCATGGCCAGCCGGCGGTCAACGCCATCCAGGGCCGGGTGATCGGCCTGACCGTGCAGGAGCTGGTGCGCATTCCCGATGTGGTGGCCATCGCCAGTGAGAACACCAAGGCCGCCGCGACCCTCGGCGCCTTGCGTTCCGGAGTGATCAACACACTGGCGACCACCGTGACCAATGCCCATACCATCCTCGCGTTGGACGATGCGACCCGTAAGGGCTGAGGTCGCCAGAGCGCTTCACGGGCCAGCCTGCTCCTGCAAAAAGTGGCCTTTGCAGGCGTGGGCCGGTTCGCGATAACGCTGGCCCAGGCAGTGCCCGATAAGATCTTGAAATGATTTCCCGATAGGAAATCTCCCTTGAGGTTGTAGGATTCAAGTCCGTTTTTCTTCACAGGACTTGCATGAACACCCTCTCGGAGCCTCCCAGTCGTCCCTGTTCCTGGACGCCTCATTCTTTCCCCGCTCGATCCGCCTTGCGGTGCCTTTCGCCAGTCATAGGGCGCGGCCGTTACCCCGAACCTGTTGTTTTTCGCTGCTCGCCGCCGGTTGTCGCAACCGTTGGGCGCTGGCCTGCGTTCGCCGCTCCAAGGCCTTTTGGCCTTGCCTTGCCGTGCCCGGCTGTCTGATTTCACTGGAGAGATAGAGTCGTTTTTATGGAATGGATAATGGACCCCACTGCCTGGCTTGGCCTGTTGACCCTGATCGTGCTGGAGCTGGTGCTGGGTATCGACAACCTGGTGTTTATCGCGATCCTCGCGGACAAGTTGCCACCCCACCAGCGTGACCGCGCGCGGATCATCGGCCTGTCCCTGGCGCTGATCATGCGCCTGGGCCTGCTGGCGAGCATTTCCTGGTTGGTGACCCTGACCGCGCCGCTGTTCGAGGTGTTCGGCAAGAGCTTCTCCGGCCGTGACCTGATCATGCTGTTCGGCGGTGTGTTCCTGTTGTTCAAGGCCACCATGGAATTGCATGAGCGCCTGGAAGGCCATGTCAGCCAGCGCACCGGCAACGCCGCTTACGCATTGTTCTGGCCGATCGTGGCGCAGATCGTGGTGCTGGACGCGGTGTTCTCCCTGGACGCGGTGATCACTGCCGTGGGCATGGTCGACGAACTGGCGGTGATGATGATCGCGGTGATCATTTCCATCGGCCTGATGATTGTCGCCAGCAAGCCGCTGACCCGCTTCGTCAACGCCCATCCGACGGTGATCATGCTGTGCCTGGGCTTCTTGATGATGATCGGTTTTGCCCTGACCGCCGAAGGCCTGGGCTTCCATATCCCCAAAGGCTACCTGTACGCGGCCATCGGCTTCTCGATCCTGATCGAGCTGTTCAACCAGATCGCCCGTGCCCGCCGCAAGAAATCCATGCAGGGCCTGCGGCCGATGCGTGAGCGCACGGCCCATGCGGTGATGCGCCTGCTGGGCGGTCGCCAGTTGGCGGTGGAGGAGGTGGGCGAGGAGATCGTCGATCTGCTGGACAATGGCCAAGCGCCGAGCGCCGAGCTGTTCGACCGCCGCGAGCGGGTGATGATCAGTGGCGTGCTGCAACTGGCCGAACGGCCGATCCGCAGCCTGATGACCGTGCGCGCCGACGTCGACTACATCGACCTGGCCGACGATGCCGAAGCCATCCGCAACAAGCTGATGCATTCGTCCTACTCGCGCCTGCCGCTGATTCGCGATGGCGCGGTGGAGGAGCCGCTGGGCTTCGTGCACAAGAAAGAGCTGCTCAAGGAATACCTGGCCGGCAACGAGCCGAACCTGGAGCACCTGGCGCGCACGGCGATCAACCTGTTGGACAGTTTTTCGATCCTCAACGCCCTGGAACAGATGCGCAAGGCCTCGACCCACATCGCGTTCGTGATCAACGAATTCGGCGATTTCGTCGGCGTGCTGAGCATGACCGACATCCTCGAGTCCATCGCCGGCGAGCTGCCCGACGCCAGCGAAATCGAAGGCCCGGACATTGTCGAAGAGCAGGGCGGTTTCATGGTCAGCGGTGCCTTGAACCTGGCGCAGATCCGCCAGCGCACCGGCTTCAACGCCGAAGCCACCGAGGACTACCAGACCCTGGCCGGGCTGGTGATGAGCCTGCTGGACCGCTTGCCGGTGATTGGCGACCGGCTGCAATGGCAGGACTGGACGCTGCAGGTGGTGACGGTGGAAGAGCGGCGGGTGACGCGGGTGCTGCTCAGCCGCGAGGGCGAGTAACCGAGGTCGGCCAGCTGGCTGGCCGCCGTCGCCCTCACTGCGGTTGAAGCCTTGCGTCTATTCCTGCACCATCGCCGCCCGCTTGTTCAATGGATGGAAGAGAAATATGCGCAAGGTTCGCATGGGCGCGGTACGCGGCAGGGCCGTCATGGGGGGATGCTGCCTGTTCACCCTGGCGCTGCTTGGCGGTTGTGATGACCAGGATGCGGCACCCGCGGTGGCGCACCCGGTGGTGGAAATAGCCCTGCATGAGCCCATCGCCCAGGTGCTCGCCCGGAGCCCGCTGCGGTTTTCCAAGGACTGTCTGAAACCCGTCAGGATGTGCTGGTACGAAATCGAGCGCTCCCCCAATGACAAGAACCTGCCGGTCGCCCTGATCGGCGGTGGCGAGCATGCGCTCAGGATCGAACAGGTCTCGGGGATCAGCACGGTGATCGACGAGGCCCTTGGAGATACGGTCAGTAATATCGACATCAACTTACGAGGGCTGCCGGACAACAGCCCCTATACCGAGCAACAGGCCTTCATTCTCCAGCGTATCGCCGAGCTCAAGAGCGCTGGCTGGAAGCGTTACTACCTGCCCTCGGAGCCGCGGGTTTCCGGCTCCCAGGCCGACAAGATTCCCTCTGGCGACAATGTGCTGGGCCACTACGTGCTCAACCATCCCTGGCTCGACCCGGATTACCCGATCCCGCTTGAGCACTGGCTGCACGATAAGTCCTTCTACAGCTGGTACTTCCATCGGGACGACGCCTACCTGCATGTCTGGTCCTGGTGTTGGGATGACAGGCAGGCGCCCATGGAGCGAGCCACTTGCCTGACCACCCTGCAGTTCCAGAGCGAGTACGACTTCTGGTCGTCCAGCTTCGAGGAGAACGAGCGACCGCGCTGGAAGGAGCTGATGCCCGCCAAGCTGGCCAAGGACCGGGAGACGCGGCGAGGGGTGGAAGAACAATTGCGGGCCGCCGGAATCGAGATCGACGACAGCTACCAGGATCCGCCGATCAAGGCGCTGGCACCCTGAGCGCCTGAGCTGTCGAGGGGCAGTGGGATCACGGGTGAAAGGTGTAACGATCCTTGCCCGTGTGCTTGGACTGGTACAGCGCCTTGTCCGCCTTGACCAGCGCCTGGTTCAGGCTGTCGCTGTCCTCGACCCGGGCCAGGCCGATGCTGATGGTCACCGGGTGGCGGGCCGGCGCTTGGCGCACCACCTGGCACAGGCGTTCGGCCAGTTGCTCCACGTCGCTGCGGCGCACGCCGCACAGGTAGATGGCGAACTCCTCGCCGCCCAGGCGCGCGTAGTCGAAACCGGCCATGACCGTGCTGATGTCCGCGGCCACCTGCTTGAGCACCTCGTCGCCGCTGTCGTGGCCGTACAGGTCGTTGATTTTCTTGAAATTGTCGACGTCGATCATCGCCAGGTAGTGGTCATGCTCCCGGGGTTGCGCCGCCAGTTGTTCGCTGGCGCGGGCCATGAACGAGCGGCGGTTGGGGATGCCGGTCAGGGTGTCGTTGTAGGCCTGTTCCAGCAACAGCTTGGACATGATGTAGGTGTGCAGCTTGGCCTGGCGTAGCTTGATGAAGCTGTAGAGGGTCAGGGCGGTGAGAAACAGCGCGTAGATCAGCAGCATGGCGCCCTTGAGTTCCAGCACCGAGGTCTGGGTCATGATGAACGGGTCGAGCACCACCCAGGTCAGCACGACGGTGGCGAAGAACGACCAGCGGCGCAGGGGCAGCACCGAGGCACTGTAGAGCATGCTCGAGGCGCCGATGATCAGCCAGTCGGGGCGCAGCTCCAGCGGCATGCCTTCGATCACCAGGCGGATGCCCGCGCCGATGATCAGCACGAAGACCAGGTTGAGCCACTGGAAGTGCCGGACCTTTTTGGTGAAGGCCAGCACGATCGCGTTGATCGCCAGCGCGGCCAGGAACGCCATCGAGTACAGGGTGAAGCCCTGCTTGCCGGGGAAGCTGACGATCAGGTTGAACAGCAGCCAGATGCTGATGCTGGCGACGTAGATCAGCAGGCAGAAACCGTGCAGCCGCTCGAAGTCGTACTGGGCGAACTCGGCCTTGAGGGCCGGCGGCGTGGCCTGTTTCAGCACTTGCGCTTCAATGGTCTTGAGCATTGCGGGCCTTGGGCGTGAACGGGTGGGCGGGGGCGACAAGCCTCCTGGCGAGCGCGGACTGCGCAGGGTCCCGGGGCTGAATGAAAGCAGTGGGCGTGGGACTTGTCCAACTGCGGCGGGCGCCGCTGTGGGCGTCCTTCAAGGTCGTGGTGCGGCTTGTTTCAAGGTGACGTGGTGTTGGCGATCAGGTTGCGAGCTTGAGGGCGGTCGGAGTGCGCAAGCGTGGGGAGCATGCCGGCCGGCATGCGCAGTGGCGGAGGCCTCGACGAGGCCTCCGCGCCTGGGCTTCAGCCTGGCTGGCGCTGTTTCAGCGCCGCATCCTGGGCATTGAAGGTGCGCGCCGCGGCGGCCACTTCCTTGCGCACGATGGTCTTGCCGATCGGCGCCAGGGCGATGCCCGCCAGCTTCAGGTGCTGGATGCCGAAAGGAATGCCGATGATGGTGATAAAGCACAGCAGCGCCGACATCACATGCCCCAGCGCCAGCCAGATACCGCCGAACACGAACCAGAGCACGTTGCCGATCACCCCCAGGCCGCTGGTGCCGATATCGTCCTTGTTGTTCAGCTCGCGCCGGCTGATCGCCTCCTTGCCGAACGGAAAGAACGAGAAGGTGCCGATGACGAAACAGGCCCGGCCCCAGGGAATGCCGACGATGCTGATAAAGGCCAGGATGCCCCACAGCCACCAGCACAGGCCCATGAAAATGCCGCCGAGGATAAACCAGAGAAAATTGCCGATGGCGCTCATGTGAAGCTTCCTTGTTTGAACCGTGAAGGGTATCGAGCAGGCCCCGTTCGAGGCCCGTGCAGGTATAGACGCTTATTCCTTGCGCCGAGTCAGACCGGAGACGATCGCCACCAGCAACAGGCTGATGCCCCAGCCGATGAGGGTTTCGAGCCACACCAGAAAGCGGACGCTGTGCCCCCAGTCCCAGTTCCAGAACTCCAACCAGGCATTGGGGGAGGGCGTCGTGGTGATCGGTCCCCAATCTTTCTCCTGTTGCAGATCGACCAGTGACAACAGGATATCCAGCGAGTAGGCGCCAGGGCTGAAGCCAGTGTACTCACCACGCAAGGCATCGCAGGTGTACCAGTTGCCGATCCCTGAGGGGATCGGCGTATCGGGCGAGCGCTTTTGCCAGCCCTCTCCATACTCTTTTCGGCAGGTGGTATAGGCGTCGTTCTGGAACACCAGCGGGTTGCTTGGGGCGAACACGTTCTGCTCGACGGCGGCGTACCAGTAGACGGTGGTGAAGAACAGCCAGATGCCCAGTATCCAGGCCAGCAGGCGCATGGGGCGATAGCCGTAACCAGTGAGAGCGCCATAGAGCACGTGAGGGATCAGGCCCAGCCAGCGAAACCCTGGCCACCATCGAGCAGTACCCTGGCCTACCAGCCCCACTTTGCGTAGCCGCTTCTCGAAGGCGATCCCTACTTTTCGAGCCTCTTCGGAGTGGCCCATTTCTTCAAAAACTTTCTGCAGATGACGCCAGGGTTGGGGGCGAAATTCGCTGTTACTACCTTTGAGACCGTCGTTTCCGCTGTTGGCAGGGTTTTGGCTGTTCAACCAAGCAATACGGGTTTCTGCGGTGAGCGGGATACGGCTATTTATAAAGTTGTAGATGAAGCCATTGAGTGATAGTTCGTTTCCCCAGGTTTTCTCATCATCAGTCAGGCTCTTCACATGGGAGCCATTGAATGCGGCCATTCTGAGTGGTGAGGGAAAATCAGTCATTATCAGGGAGCTGCCTACTTGCATCCCTTGTGCCGATAGGCAGTTCTCTCCATTTTCTTGAAAATGTGCGCCTCTCAGGCTGAGTTGCCCGGCAATACGAGCACCTGAAATACGCACTAGACCAACTGAGTGAAATCCTTTTGTCAGGTAGACCCCACCTTTAACAAGGATGTTATCTGCATTAAAGGCGGGGCCTTTGATAGCTATAAATTTGCAGTTGCTGCAACTCAATTGATTATCTATCAGGGCACCGACCAGTGAAAATCCACCAATCACTTTGGATTTGTCTTCAACCCGTATCACGCTACCGACAGAGATTCCCCCCATCAGTAGGGCCGGCTCTCCTAGGCCATATAGGTAACTGCCTCTTATATATATCGATCCGCCTATTTTTGCGGCTATCAGCTGGATTGTGCCGTGGGAATAGACCTTATTCAGGTATAACGAGCCGGAGATGGATGCTCGAGAGGCGACAAGTCCGGGAACGGCGCTGAAATTCAGGTTCAGCGAGCCCTTCAATTGCATGTCTTCTAGGTAAAGCGGCTGAAAGCACAAACAGTGCTCCAGCGTGACGCTTATATTTATCTCGGCACCACGCAGATCCAAGACCCCCACGATGTAGGCACCGCGCAGATTGATGCCTCGTTCATGTACCGGGTTTTCAGCATCGCCACCCAAGATGAGAAAGCGAAGAAAGCGGGCGCGCACCTTGTTTTCTTTTGTTCCGGTCTCCGGCCGACTATCGGCGATCCTGGCCAGGGAGCCAGATGCTGCATGTTCCAGCAAGATTCTTTCTGCAGCCGTCAACTCACCGAAGTGCTCCAGCAAACGACCGTTTGGCAGGGGCTTCAATGGACTTCCCCCAGCAGGTTTGTGGGGGTGGGCTGTGGTTTGCTGCTGCAACCAACGAGAAAGGAAAAGGCGCAAGGCACAAGCAAGGGATGCATGGAAACTTCCGTGTAGAATCGCCGGGCGGCAAAAAAAGTGGCGTTATGCTATCGACTTGCCGCAGCCAACAAAAGCAGAAATCCATGCATTGCAGGGTGAGCCCTAAAAATCGCGGGTGCCTCAATCGTGAGTAACCGAAGCACTGAATCCTGTGCTCCCCACGCTGTTTTCCCTTTTCACCCGAGAGTTTCGAACAAATGGAATTGAGCCCGTCCATTGCGCACCGCTGCAGCGCGGCGCAAGTTGCCGTTGCTCATTGCCAGCCTGCTGGTGCTCGCCGGCTGCCAGACCCAGGCCGTCACCCCGGCTCAACCGCCTGCGGCCGATGATATCCAGCAGCAGAAAATGAACTCGTTCGCCCGGCAGTTCAGTGGTGTGCTGGTGCGCAATGCCTTTGCCGCCAACGGCCAGGGGCTGGTCAGTTCGGTGGACCTGAAGGTGAAGATCAACCGCTAGAACCAGGTGCTCAGCTGCGATATCCGCCCCAAGGCCCAACTGGCCCCGGTCCCGGAAAGCCTGGCCCGGCAAGTGTGCTGGGACAGCCTGTTCCCCGAGATGCCGGCCGAGCTGTTCGGGCCCGAGGGCGAGCAGGAGATTGTTGTGCCGATGGTCTTGATCCTTATGGATGAGTCGACACCGGAGCGGCAGCGGCGGCTGGACGCGGTCGAAGCCTATGCGCAAAGCCGCTTCTTCTGGACGCAGACTTTGGGCAAGCAGCCCGTCGACAGCATTGGCAAGGCCCATGTGCGGTTCGTCGCCAATGCCCAGGGGCAGGTGCAGGAGTGCCTGGTGAACCTCGATCCGGTTGGCGAACGACGGGACGCTTTCAAGCTGGACAGCGACCTGCAGGCGCGCCTGACCGCGCAGTGCAAGCAGATCAACCTGCGGCAGATGCCCGGCTTCAAGGTGGGCGACAAGGGGCTGGCGCGGGGCAATGTGCTGGTCGAATACGCGCCGTGGAAAGGCGGTCCGCAACACAACTGAGGGTCGTGCTCCGGACCTGGGATGCTTCAGGGATCGACCTGCGCCATCAGCTCCGGCACCGACTCGGGGCGTTTGGCGTAACGCTGGGCCAGCACCGCACAGACCATCAGCTGGATCTGGTGGAACAGCATCAGCGGCAGGATCAGTACGCCCATGGTGCTGCCGGCGAACAGCACCTGGGCCATGGGCACGCCAGTGGCCAGGCTTTTCTTCGAACCGCAGAAGAGGATGGTGATGCGGTCTTCCTGGTTGAAGCCGAAGAGCTTGCTCAACAGGCTGGAGGCCAGCAGCGCCAGCGCCAGCAGCACGCCGCAGGCCAGCACCAGCCCGGCCAGGTTCCACAACGGGATCTGGTGCCAGATGCCTTCATTCACCGCCTCGCTGAAGGCGCCGTAGACCACCAGCAGGATCGAACCCTGGTCGACGAATTTCAGCCAGTTCTTGTTGCGGCCCACCCAGGCACCGATCCAGCGGCGGGCGATCTGCCCGGCGATAAAGGGCAGCAGCAACTGCACGCTGATCTTGATGATGGCATCCAGGGTCGAGCCGGCATCGCCGTGCACATTCAGCAGCAGGGTCACCAGCAACGGCGTGAGGAAAATCCCGAACAGGCTGGACGCCGCGGCGCTGCAGATCGCCGCCGGCACGTTGCCCCGCGCCAGGGAGGTGAAGGCAATCGCCGACTGCACGGTGGCGGGCAGGGCGCAGAGGTAGAGCATGCCCAGGTACAGCTCGTTGCCGATCAGCGGCGACAGCAGCGGCTTGAGCGCCAGCCCGAGGATCGGGAACAGCACGAAGGTCAGGCTGAAGATCAGCAGGTGCAGGCGCCAGTGGCCGGCCCCGGCGATGATCGCCTCGCGCGACAGCTTGGCGCCGTGGAGGAAGAACAGCAGGGCGATGGCGGCGTTGGTCAGCCAGCCGAAGCCTAGCGCCACCTGGCCGCTGGCCGGCAGGAAGCTGGCCAGCAGCACCACGCCGATCAGGGTCAGGGTGAAATTGTCGGGCAAAAGACGTGAGCGACTCATAACGGGATCATCCAGGGGTTGCCAGGGCGGTGGGCCGACTCTAACGTGATGGTGGACTGCCGACTAACGCCAATGAGCCAGTAAATGCCGCCTAAAGGACATGAAAAGATCGTCCGCCGCAGTATTCCCGGTCTGCCGAGCCTGCCTCGACCGGTGTACGGCCGCACCGAATCCCTGCCCAATCGGGCGCTGACCCGGCGCCACAGCCACCCCTGGGTGCAATTGTCCTACGCCATCCAGGGCGTGCTGGAAGTGCAGACCAGCGCCGGGCGTTTTGTCGCCCCGCCGCAGCGGGCGGTGTGGATTCCGGCCGGCATGCCGCACAAGGTGTTCAGCTCGCCGCGCACCGAAATGCGCAGCCTGTACCTGGATTGCCGTGTCACCGCCTGGGCCGGTGCGACCTGCCAGGTGCTGGCGGTGAGCAGTCTGCTGCGCGAATTGATCCGCGCCTTCAGCGAGCTGCCGGTGGAATACGCTGAAGACGGCGCCGACGGCCGCCTGGCCCAGGTCCTGCTGGACCAGCTGGCCGCCGCGCCGCAACTGGACCTGATGCTGCCGCTGCCCCAGGACCCGCGCCTGCGGCAGATCTACCGCAGCCTGCAAGCGCACCCGGACCAGCCGACCACCCTGGGGCAATGGAGCGAGAAATTGGGCGTGACGGAGAAAACCCTCAGCCGCCTGTTCCTGCAGGACACCGGCCTGACCTTCCGCGCCTGGCGCCAACGCCTGCGCCTGCTGGGCGCGCTGACGCCCCTGGAGCAAGGCGAGCGGGTGACGGACGTGGCGCTGGCCTGCGGCTACGACTCGACCTCGGCCTTTATCGCGGCGTTCCGCCAGCAGTTCGATGCCACGCCTGGGGAGTTTTTTCGCCAGGCCTGATCGCCACCTGTAGGAGCGAGGCTTGCCTGCGATAACGTCAGTGGCCGCCCCCTCAACCCTGGACCTTGCCCCCGTCATCCAGCGCGAACGGCCACCGCGTCATGCAAAAAACTAAGCCGGCGTCAGCCGTTCAATCCTGGCCGGCGCAGCCACAACCAGCGGCGCAAAGCTATGGGCCTGGGCCATGTTCCACATACGCGCATAGAACTCCGAGCTGATCGGCCGTTGCAGCAGCTCGCCCGGTTCGAGGAACACGTGGATCTGCGAGAACAGCCGCACCTCGGTGGTGGTCATGCGTCGTACCAGGTGCTTGGCCTGCAATTGCGCCGGGTGGTCGAGGCCGGCGGCGCTGAGCATCTCGCCGAGGGCGACCAGGGTGTTGCGGTGGAAGTTGTGCACCCGCTCGGCCTTGTCCGTGACCTGCAACGCCTTCTGGCGCAGCGGGTCCTGGGTGGCGACGCCGGTGGGGCATTTGTTGGTGTGGCAGCTTTGCGACTGGATGCAGCCGATGGCGAACATGAAACCGCGCGCGGCATTGACCCAGTCGGCGCCGATGGTCAGCACGCTGGCGATGTCGAAGGCGCTGATCACCTTGCCGCTGGCGCCGAGCTTGATCTGTGAGCGCAGGCCGGCGCCGACCAGAGTGTTATGGACGAACAGCAGGCCTTCGCGCATGGGCATGCCGATGTTATCGGTGAACTCTCGGGGCGCGGCGCCGGTGCCGCCTTCCTTGCCGTCGACCACGATGAAGTCCGGCTGGATGCCGGTCTCGAGCATGGCCTTGACGATCGCCATGAACTCCCAGGGATGACCCACGCAGAACTTGAAACCCACCGGCTTGCCACCGGACAGGTTGCGCAACTTGACGATGAATTCCAGCAACTGGATGGGCGTGCTGAACTCCGAATGCCGCGCCGGCGACACGCAGTCATGGCCCATCTGCACGCCACGGGTCTGGGCGATTTCGGCGGTGACCTTGTGCTTGGGCAGGATGCCGCCATGGCCAGGTTTGGCGCCCTGGCTGAGCTTGATCTCGATCATCTTCACCTGTGGATGGCTGGCCTGCTCGGAGAAGCGCTGGGCATCGAAACGGCCGTCCAGGGTGCGGCAACCGAAGTAGCCGCTGCCGATTTCCCAGATCAGGTCGCCGGCGAACTCCTGGTGATAGGGGCTGATGCTGCCTTCCCCGGTGTCATGGGCGAAGCCGCCGAGCCGGGCGCCTTTGTTCAGGGCGCGGATGGCGTTGGCGCTCAGCGCGCCGAAGCTCATGGCCGAGATGTTGAACACCGAGGCGCTGTAGGGCTGGAGGCAGTCCGGCCCGCCGACCACCACGCGGAACTGGCTGGGGTCGCAGGCATCGCCCGGGACCATGGAATGGCTGATGAATTCGAAACCGGGCTGATAGACGTCGGCCAAAGTGCCAAAGGCCTTTTCCGCGGGCTGGTTCTTGGCGCGGGCGTAGACCATCGAACGTTGCGAGCGGGAGAAGGGCAGCTTCTCGTCGTCGCCTTCCAGCAGGTACTGGCGGATCTCCGGGCGAATCGACTCGATCAGGTAGCGGATATTGCCGATGATCGGGTAGTTGCGGCGCACCGCGTGATGGCTCTGCAGCAGGTCATTGAAGCCGACCAGGCTGAGCACCCCGGCCAGGATAATCAGCCCCTGGCCCCAGAGGCTGGCGGGCCAGAACAGCAGGCCGAACAAGGTCAGGGCAAGGCAAAGGGTCAGGGTCGCGTAGCGACTCAACAGCGATATTTTCATGATCGTTCCTTGGGCAAATCGCAAGACATGGGTTCCGGCGGGCAGGCAGGGCGGGCTCAGTCCGAGTTGCGGATCTGTTGGTAGCGCTCTTGCAGCTCCTGGCGCTGTTGTTTGCGCAGCAGGCCCTGGGCGTAGCGGCGTTTCTCGATAGCGGTTTCCGGCACGAAGGCGCGCACCGGGTGCGGGCGTCCATCGGGGTCGACGGCGACCATGGTGAAGTAGCAACTGTTGGTATGGCGCACCGTGCGCTCGTGGATGTTCTCGGTCATCACCTTGACCCCGACTTCCATCGAGGTGCGCCCGGTGTAATTGACCGAGGCCAGGAAGGTCACCAGTTCGCCGACATGGATCGGCTCCTTGAAGATCACCTGATCCACCGACAGCGTGACCACATAGCGCCCGGCATAGCGCTTGGCGCAGGCGAAGGCCACCTCGTCGAGCAGCTTGAGCAGGGCGCCGCCGTGCACGTTGCCGGAGAAATTGGCTTTGTCGGGCGTCATGAGCACGCTCATGCTCAATTGATAACTGCCTGGTTCCATGGGTGACCTCATCAGGGGCGTCGGGGCTGCCCGTTGGCTCGCAATGGCCGGCCTAGGGCCTGCGGACAGCTTTTGGCTGGAGGTCGGAAGGGTACTCAGAAGCGTAGATAGTTAGCTAGCTATCATTTGAAATGAGCTGTTGCGGGGATTGCAATAATGCGTGGGGAAGGGGAGATACCTGATCCACGATTTGAACGAGAGGGGCGCTACGGTAGCGACTGTTTCTTTGCATGACACCGACCTGTAGGAGCGAGATTGCTCGCGCTGCCGTTTTTTGGACGGTGTCATGGGTAGCCAAAAAAATTGAATGCAGGGTCAATAATGATAACGACGGATTGCTTGTTCAAGACGGAAATCCGTCTTCGGAGGATTGTCCACGAGCCGCGCAACAATGAAGAGCTTATCGACATCATCGATCATGTGTCGCATGTAACAGTTGACCATTCGATAGCGTTCTATGGCGAAATAGGTGTTCATTATTTTGATTTTTTCGTCCATATCACCGTCATCACCTACGGCGCCACTACCTGGTCCGAAAACATTGTGGCTTTCAAACAGCAGGTAGCCACCCGGCTTTAGAAACGACACCAGGCGCTTCATGTAGTTTTCAAACCCCATATTGAGGTTGCCATCAATGGTGTGATGATTGGAAAACGACAGCACTACATCAAATTTTTTATCTGTGGCAAATACCGAAAAATCGCTTTCTATAAACTCTATATTGTCGCGCTTCAAATAACGCGCGGTATCCTTCGCCACTTTATTGAGAAAAGGGTTGAGTTCGACGGCTGTCACGGATTTCGCCAGTCGCGAACAATATACTGAGACAAAACCGCAGTTGCTGCCGATGTCCAGTACGTCAGCGCCCTTCAATTCTTCATCAATGGCGTATTGCTTGAAGCGAAAACCCGTAGGCTTCAGGCCTGTGATTCCCAGTTCTTCCAAGCCCTGATAGAAATATCCCTGGCTGTATTGTTGCTTCTTTGGCCAGTTCTTCTGCTGCTCCTTCAAATGCCCTCGCAAACGCTTCTGGATGAAAAGCGTGCCTTTGAAGAGCCCCTTCCAGAAATCAAAAAATGAAAGTCTGATGCTGTATGGAATTTCCATTGATAACCCTGAAATAAGACGTCGATGCTGGTGGTTCTTGCATGCTATCGGCCGCAGGTGGGTTCACATTAGGCGGGCAACCTGAACAAAAGCGTGGTCATCACGACCAACCTCAGCTTCTCGGAATGATCGAGCGTATTTGGCGATGCCAAGATGATCACGGCGTTGCTGGATCGGCTGACACACAACTGCCACATCGTCGAAACGGGCAACGAGTCTGTCTGCAACACAGCAGCTTGGTCGCCCAGACAAAGATCAAATCAGGTGAACGAAAGCGCAAGGACGATGACGGTACCGAGGACGATGAGCCGTTTTGATCTGCACCGAAAATACCTGCCGCATGCCTACTTGCGGTGGGTCAGTTTTCAATCAGCGTCGACACATATCCATTCCTGCGGTCACGGCGGCTTATGGTTTCGCCCTTACGGCGGGGACACTGCTATCTGGTTTCTGGTGCAGTTCATCAACATGGGTAACAGAACAGTTCAATCACATAGGTGACAGGTTTTAACTGATGCTTGAGGTGATCACTGCTTCTGTAGGAGCGAGGCTTGCCCGCGATGGCGGTGGTGGCTTCGCTGGTGATGTTGGACGGGGTACATATCCATTCCTGCGGTCACCGCCGCTGGCGGTTCCGCCCTTACGGCGGGTCACTTTTTTTCAAACGCCGGAATGCCGGCCCAGCAAAAAGTAACCAAAAAACGCTTGCCCCTGCGTACGGCCCTCGCTGCGCTCGGGTTCCCTCGTTACGGTGTCCATCAGGGGGCATCGCCCTCCGGTTGGCTTCGCTTCAACCTCCATGCGACGTCCTCGACTGCGTCGAGGGGCGCTGCGCGCCATCCCCCTGATGAACACCTCCACTCGGCCTCCCGATGGGGCGGGTGGATCAAGATCAAAAACAAAGCCAAAGCCAAAGCCAAAGCGCAGCAAAGGCTAAGACGGTTCGGTTAAGGCTCTGGCAGCTCCATTGCCCGTTGTTCTGCCACGTGCAACACATCGCATCCGTCCTGCAACAGCAAGGTTGCCACGCTGGAGAAGCGCATCAGGTCGAGGTCGTCGGCGTTGCGGCTGGTCATGCCGGACACGCTGTCCAGCATGTCCCGGGCAGCGCGGATGCGCAGACCGGCATAGGTCAGCAGGTCAAGCAAGGGGGCTTGAGGGTTGATAAAGGCGACAGGGTGGTCGGTGGTGTTGGAGGTGGTGAGGGGTTGAAAATCCATAACGGTGACGCTCCATGAAGGAATTTTAGGGTTTGCTCATGGAGATTCGGACGGCCAAATCCGGTCGCAGCGTTGGGAGCGACGAAACGGAATATAGGAGGTGTATAGCGGGGTAACAAGCCTGGAGAGCATGTTTACACCAGATACAGAAACGCCTTACACGAGCCGTCATTAATGGCTGAATAAATGGGGGGTAGCAGCATTTGTTTCAGGCCTGTTCTCTATCTCCTTGGTTCCAGATGTGTTGCCTATCCTCTGTTATCCCTCTCTTTCCCATGGCACACTCTTCGTGAATTTTCCGTTGTTGTATATTTTTATCCGTTATAGCGGAATAAATGCCTCCTGAAATTACACGAAGCGCCTTTTTAGGAACGGCTTATTCTGCTCAACCTTCCCTTTAGTCAGGAGAACACCCCATGAGCATCACTCGCTACGGCACCGGCAGCACCGCAGGTGGTGGCCAGCCTCGTCCTTTCGCTCGTGCCGTTGAGGCCGATGGCTGGTTGTATGTGTCCGGTCAGGTGCCGGCACTGGATGGCGAAATTATTCATGGCGGCATCGTTGAGCAGACGCATCAGACGATGCGCAATGTGGTGGCGATTCTGGAGGAGGCGGGGTACGGCCTGGAGGATGTGGTGCGGGTCGGGGTGTGGCTGGAGGATCCGCGGGATTTCTGGAGTTTCAACAAGGTGTTCGGGGAGTATTTCAAGCCGGAGCATGCGCCGGCGCGGGCTTGTGTGCAGGCCAGCATGATGGTGGATTGCAAGGTTGAGATTGATTGCGTGGCGTACAAGAAGAAGGGCTGATGTGCGGCGTTTTGTAGACGCCTGTAGCCGCTGCCGAGCCTTGGCGAGGCTGCGATCGACCGCGAAGCGGGCGCGCGGTCTTGAGATCGTTGAAGGTCCTGCGGACCTTATCGCAGCCTCGCTGGGGCTCGGCAGCGGCTACAGGGATAGGTGCAATGCCGGGTTTTGGGCGCGCCGGGAATTTCGTGATTTGTAGGAAATGGCACTGATATGACCGAAGACACCATCAAGCGTCGGGCCAAGGGGTTGGACCGGGCGTTCGATATTCTCGATTTCCTCAAGGAGATCGGCCAGCCGTTGCGGCCCCACGATATCGCCAAGGGCATCGGCAGCCCCAAGTCCACGGTGTACGAGCTGGTGGCGTCCTTGCTGGAGCGGCGGATTCTCGAGCCGGTGGGCCAGGATGGGCATGTGTACCTGGGCCGTCAGCTGTACTTCCTGGGGCAGGCCCATCTGCGCCATTTCGACCTGACGCGCGAGGCCGACTCGGCCTTGCAGGAGATCGTCAGCCAGACCCGCGAGACCGCGCAGATGTGCCTGCTCAACGGGCGCAAGTACACGGTGGCGCTGATGAAGGAGGGCGAGCGGCATTTTCGCATTTCCTCGAATATCGGCGAGAACGCGCCGATTCCCTGGACCGCTTCCGGGCGGCTGTTGCTGGGGCATTTGAGCGATGAGCAGATCGTCGAGTTGATCGACGAGCGCGACTTCATTCTCCCCGACGGGGAACGCCTGTCTGTGGCGACTTTCCTGAAGGAAATCCGCCAGGCCACGGAGGACGGTTTTTTCTCCTTCGACAGCGTGGCCGACACCTTTACCCATTGCTTCGCCGCCCCGGTGCGGGACGAGCGCGGGGTGTGCATCTGCACCCTGTGCATCGTCGCGCCACGGGCCGATGCCCAGAACAATTACGCCGACTATCGCCGGGTGCTGATCGACAGCGCGAATCGCCTGGCCCGTCGCATCAACGACTAGCGTCAGCCCCAATGGCTGCACTGTAAGGAGTTCGAATATGTCTTCTGTATTGACCAACGCAGCGGTGGAAAAGGGCGCGGCCCAACCCGGCGTCAGCCTGGTGCGCGACGTCAGCCTGCCGGCCCTGGTGCTGCACCGCGCGGCGCTGGAGCACAACATCCGCTGGATGCAGAAATTCGTCAGCGACAGCGGCGCCGAGCTGGCGCCCCACGGCAAGACCAGCATGACCCCGGCGCTGTTCCGTCGGCAGCTGGAGGCGGGTGCCTGGGGCATCACCCTGGCCACCGCGGTGCAGACCCGTGCGGCCTACGCCCACGGCGTGCGTCGGGTGCTGATGGCCAACCAGCTGGTGGGCACGCCGAACATGGGGCTGATCGCCGAGCTGCTGGCCGACCCGACGTTCGACTTCTATTGCATGGTCGATCACCCGGACAACGTCGCCGACCTCGGGCAGTTCTTCGCCGCGCGCGGGGTGCGCCTGAACGTGATGATTGAGTACGGCGTGGTCGGCGGTCGTTGTGGCTGTCGCAGCGAGCAGGAAGTGCTGGCGCTGGCGCAGGCGATCCAGGCGCAGCCGGCCTTGGCCTTGTGCGGCATCGAGGGCTACGAAGGGGTGATCCATGGCGATCACGCGGTGAGTGGTATCCGGGAGTTCGCCGCGTCCCTGGTGCGCCTGGCGGTGCAGTTGCAGGACGACGGGCTGTTCGCCATCGACCAGCCGATCATCACCGCCTCGGGTTCGGCCTGGTATGACCTGATCGCTGAGTCCTTCGAGGCGCAGAACGCCCAGGGGCGTTTCCTCAGTGTGCTGCGGCCCGGCAGTTACGTGGCTCATGACCATGGCATCTATAAAGAGGCGCAGTGCTGCGTGCTCGACCGTCGCAGCGACCTGCACGAAGGCCTGCGCCCGGCGCTGGAAGTCTGGGCCCATGTGCAGTCCCTGCCGGAGCCAGGGTTCGCGGTGATCGCCCTGGGCAAGCGCGATGTGGCTTATGACGCCGGCTTGCCGGTGCCGTTGCTGCGTTACAAGCCGGGCGTGCTGCCGGCCAAGGGCGATGATGTCAGCGCCTGCAAGGTCACGGCGGTGATGGACCAGCATGCGTTCATGACCGTTGCGCCAGGGGTTGAACTGCGGGTGGGGGACATTATTGCCTTCGGTACTTCGCACCCGTGCCTGACCTTTGATAAGTGGCGTACCGGGTTGTTGGTGGATGAGCGGCTGGATGTGCTGGAGAGCATGGAGACCTGTTTCTAGGTCGAGCAGCGCCGCGTTGCGGCTGATCGCGAGCAAGCTCGCTCCTACAAGGGCAACGCTATCCCTGTAGGAGCGAGCTTGTTCGCGATAGGGCCCGCCCAGACAACACTTCCCGCAGAGACCTACCTATGAGCATTGCCAAACGCATCGCCCTGATCGGCGAATGCATGATCGAACTGCAACACCGCGCCGACGGCAGCCTGCAACAGAGCTTCGGCGGCGACACCCTGAATACTGCCGTGTACCTGGCCCGTGAACTGGGCGAGGGCGCTTGCGTCGACTATGTCACCGCCCTGGGTGACGACAGTTTCAGCGATGCGATGTGCCAGAGCTGGGTCGAGGAAGGCATCGGCCTGGGTTTGGTCCAGCGCCTGCCGGGGCGTTTGCCCGGGTTGTATTGCATCCAGACCGACGCCAAGGGCGAGCGGCGCTTTCTTTACTGGCGCAACGAAGCGGCGGTGCGCGACTGCTTCACCACCCCCGCGGCCGAGCCGATTTTGGCGGCGCTGCCGGCCTACGATGTGCTGTATTTCAGTGGCATCACCCTGGCGGTGCTGGGCGAGCAGGGGCGCAAGAAGCTGATCGGGACCTTGATCGAGGCGCGCCAGCGTGGGGCGCGGATTGTTTTCGACAATAACTATCGGCCACGGCTCTGGGCTTCGGTGGAGCAGGCGCAGGCGGCTTATCGCCAGGTGCTGGCCTATGTCGATCTGGCGTTGCTGACCGAGGATGACGAGCTGGCATTGTTCGGGTATGGCGACAGTGCAGCGGTATTTGCCGCTTACCCGGATATCCCGGAAGTGGTGCTCAAGCGTGGCGCCGAAGCGTGCCTGATCCGCTGTGGCGGCGAGTCGTTCGAGGTGCCGGCGCAGCGGGTGGAGCAGGTGGTGGACACCACGGCGGCGGGGGATTCGTTCAGTGCGGCGTATCTGGCGTGTCGCTTGCGCGGCGGTAGCCCGCAGCAGGCGGCAGAGGCGGGGCATCGCTTGGCGAGCCGGGTGATTCAGGTGCCGGGGGCGTTGATTCCAAGAACCTGAGGCAACCTGTAGCCGCTGCCAAGCCTTGGCGAGGCTGCGATCGACGGCGCAGCCGGCGCAAGGGCAGCATCCGCGATCAGTCAGATAGGTCACGTCGCCAGGTTTTGCGGCCCCTGCGGTGCCGATCGCAGCCTGCGGCAGCGGCTACAGTGTTGCAGCCGCGACGACGTAGCGGTCACGGGTGTTGCTTCAATCGCGGTAGAACACCTGCACCAGGTGATAACCGAACTTGCTTTTGATCGGCCCGTGCACGGTGCGCAGGGGCTTTTTGAAGATCACCTGGTCGATGGCCCCGACCATCTGCCCCGGCCGTACTTCACCCAGGTCGCCGCCGCGTTTGCCGGAGGGGCAGGTGGAGTATTTCTTTGCCAGCACGTCGAAGGCCTCGCCCTTGGCGATGCGCTGCTTGAGCTGTTCGGCCTCTTCGGCGGTTTTCACCAGGATGTGGCGGGCTTGGGCTTTCATGGGGCAGTTACCTTGGAACGGTGCGGACGGCGGTCGCGGATTATGCCTGAAATCAGCCCAGCTGGCCGATCATCTGACGAATCTTCTGGGCCAGCGCCTCGATGGAAAACGGCTTGGCGATCAGGTCCATGCCGGCGTCGAGAAAGCCCTGGCGCTCGGCGGCCTTTTCCGCATAACCGGTCATGAACAGGACCTTGAGCTGCGGCCGCTGCTGGCGGGCGATTTCCGCCAGTTGCCGGCCGTTCATGCCCGGCAGGCCAACGTCGGTCACCAGCAGGTCGATGCGCCGCTCGGACTCCAGCAACGGCAGCGCGCTCTTGGCGTCCTCGGCCTCGAAGGCGGTGTAGCCCAGTTCGCCCAGCACGTTGAGCACCAGCATGCGCACCGCCGGGTCGTCTTCCACCAGCATCACCGATTCGCCGGCCACCGCGTAGGGCGCTTCGACGCTGGCCGGTGCCGGGCTGTCGGCCTGGGCTCCGCTGTGCAGGCGCGGCAGGTACAGGCGCACGCAGGTGCCCTGGCCCGGTTCGCTGCTGATGGTCAGGTGGCCGCCGGATTGCTGGGCGAAGCCGTAGATCATCGACAGCCCCAGGCCCGTGCCCTGGCCGATGGGCTTGGTGGTGAAGAACGGGTCGAAGGCCTTGGCCAGCACCCGCGGGGTCATGCCGGCGCCGTTGTCGCTGACGCCGAGCATCACGTAGTCGCCGGCCTTGACCGGTTCCAGGGTGCCCAGGTCGCTGCCGTTGAGGTAGCTGTTGGCGGTCTCGATGGTCAGGATGCCGCCGTCGGGCATGGCGTCGCGGGCGTTGATCACCAGGTTGAGCAGGGCGTTTTCCAGCTGGCTGGCGTCGCTGTTGATCGACCAGACGTTGTCGCCCAGGTTCATCTTCAGCTCGATATGTTCGCCCTTGGTGTGGTTGAACAGGTCGTGCAGCGAACGCACCAGCTGGTTCGGTTCCAGCGGCCGGCGGTCCAGCGACTGGCGCCGCGAAAACGCCAGCAGGCGATGGGTGAGGGCGGCCGCGCGCTTGGCCGAGGACATCGCGGCCTCGGTGAAACGGCCGATCTCGGCGCTGCGATTGTCATCGATGTAGCGCTGCATCAGCTCCAGGCTGCCGATGATGCCGGTGAGCATATTGTTGAAGTCGTGGGCGATACCGCCGGTGAGCTGGCCCACGGCTTCCATCTTCTGCGCATGGCGCAGGGCGTTTTCGGCGCGCTCGCGCTCGAACATCTCGCTCTGCAGGCGCTGGTTGGCGGCGGCCAGCGCCTGGGTGCGCTCGGCCACCCGTTCTTCCAGGGTTTCGTTGAGGTGGCGCAGGGCTTCCTCGGTCTGTTTGCGCTCGGTCTCGTCGATCACGAAGATGTAGAAACCATTGATCGCGCCGTCGGCGCCGTAGCGCGGCAGGTACTTCATCAGCGCATGCCGCGCGCGCCCGTCGCGATGCGGTGAGTTGGCTTCGAAGCTGCAGGGCTTGCCGGCCAGGGCGGCGGCGATCTTGTCGGCGCGGGTGGCGTAGATCTCGTCCCCCACCACTTCGCGGATGGTCCGGCCGTACAGCTCCTGCGGGGTCAGGCCGTACCAGTCGAGGTAGGCGCTGTTGTTCAGGCGAAAACGCTCTTCGTGGTCGACGTAGCCGATCAGCACCGGCATGGCGTTGATGATCAACTGCAACTCGGTCTGGCTCTGGCGCAGCGCCTGTTCCATCTGCTTGCGGTCGGTCAGGTCCAGGGCGGCGCCGAGGAAGCGCACCGGCCGGCCGTGGTGATCCTTGTAGCAGCGCCCGCGGGCGAAGACCCAGCGGACCTGGCCGTCGGGCTGTTGCAGGCGGTATTCCTCGGCGTATTCGGTGCCGTGGGTGATGCAGTGCTTGATGCTGCGCGCCACCATGCCGCGGTCTTCCGGGTGCACGCCCTTGAGGTATTCGCTGATGGGCAGTTGCCCGGCCAGGGCCGGGTCGATGCTGTGCAGTTGGGCGAAGTGGGCGTCGGCGATAAAGCGGTCGTCGCCGATGTCCCAGTCCCAGGTGCCGACCGCGTCGGTCGCCGCCAGCGCCAGTTGCAGGCGTTCTTCGGTTTCGTGCTGGGCCTTGAGGCTGGCCGCCGAGCGCTGCTCCAGTTCCAGGGCGATGCGCCGCCGCTCGTTGGTTTCGATGCTGGTCACCAGGATCCCGGCGACTTCGCCGCTTTCGTCGCGGATCGGGCTGTAGGTCAGGTCCAGCCAGACGTCCGACTCGCGGCCGTGGCGCTGCAGGGTGAAGGGTTTTTCGCTGAAGGTGCGTACCTGGCCTTGCAGCACGGCGTGGTAGATCGGCGTGGTGAAGTCCTGGAGTTCCGGCCAGGTCAGGTGGGTCGGCTGGCCGAAGGCGCCAGGGTGCTTGTTGCCGGCCAGCAGGGCGAAACCGTCGTTGTAGATCTGCGTCAGCTGCGCGCCCCACAACAGCAGCATCGGCATCGGCGAATGAATCACGATGTCCACCGCGGTGCGCAGGCTCTGCGGCCAGTGGTCGACCGCGCCCAGCGGCGTGGCGGCCCAGTCCAGCCGGGCAATCAGGGTTTCGGCTTCGCTGCCGGAGGTGGGGGCGTTCATGTCGGGGCTGTCCTGAGCGTGCATCACGCCGGCATTGTAACCGCTGCCGCCGGCTGCGATCGACGGCGTAGCCGGCGCAAGGTCGGTTTCCGCGATCCGGCAGGTGGATCGGGTTGCCCGGTTTGCGGCCCTTGCGGTGCCGGGCGCAGCCTGCCGCAGCGGCTACAGGGACAACGATTTTCGCGGTTGGCCCGTTTTGCGGGGGAGGTGGAGTTTGTGGCGGGCAGGTCCGGCCTCATCGCGGGCAAGCCTCGCTCCTACAAGCGCAAACGACACGACTCTTCTGTAGGA
>NZ_QHHP01000041.1:25086-46364 GCF_003184125.1 Pseudomonas sp. RW409
ACCAGTGGCCTATCAGCAAGACTCCGGCATGGTCGCCAACGACCCGGTGATCAAGCGTTTCGACCTGCGCCTGGAGGCCCGCACCAGCCGCACCACCCGCCGCGACTACGACTTCGAGAAACCGCGCCTGACCCTGGAGAGCGACGCCAAGAGCGAGTTCAAGCCGGACCTCGAGGATTACGACTACCCCGGCCGCTTTGTCGACCGCGAACGCGGCAAGCACCTGGCCAAGCGCGCCCTGGAACGCCACCGCAGCGACTACCGGCTGGCCGAGGGCAAAAGCGACCAGCCGTTGCTGGTCAGCGGGCATTTCCTGGCCCTGAGCGAGCACCCGAAAGCGCAATGGAACGACCTCTGGCTGCTTACCGAGATCGTCCACGAAGGCAAGCAGCCGCAGGTGCTGGAAGAGTCGGTGACCAGCGACACCATCGCCCTGAAGGACGACTTCCACCAGGGCTACCGCAACCGCTTCCAGGCCACGCCCTGGGACGTGCCCAACCGGCCGCCGCTGCTGCATCCCAAGCCGCGCATCCTCGGCAGCCAGAGCGCGGTGGTCACCGGGCCCAAGGGCGAAGAGATCCACTGCGACCAGTACGGTCGGGTCAAGGTGCAGTTCCACTGGGACCGCGAAGGCCAGTCGGACGACAAGACCAGCTGCTGGTTGCGCGTGTCCTCGGCCTGGGCCGGGGCGCAGTACGGCGGCATCGCCATCCCGCGGATCGGCATGGAAGTGCTGGTGACCTTCCTCGAGGGCGACCCCGACCAGCCCTTGATCAGCGGCTGCCTGTACCACAAGGAAAACGTCGTCCCCTACGAGCTGCCGGCGAACAAGACCCGCAGCACCTTCAAGACCCTCAGTTCCCCGGGTGGCGGCGGCTACAACGAGCTGCGCATCGAGGACAAGAAGGGCCAGGAACAGATCTTCCTGCACGCCCAGCGCGACTGGGACGAGAACGTCGAACACGACCAGAAGATCCGCGTCGGCAACGAGCGCCACGACACGGTCGAGGCCAACAGCTACAGCGAATTCAAGGCCGAGGAACACCACACCGTGCACGCCGACCGCAAGGTCGAAGCCCGCGCCAGCGACCACCTCACCGTCGGCGTAAACCAGCACATCAAGATCGGCACCGGGCAGTTCATCGAAGCCGGCCAGGAGATCCACCTCAATGCCGGGGTGAAGGTCGTGATGGAAGCCGGCAGCGAGCTGACCCTCAAGGGTGGCGGCAGCTTTATCAAGCTCGACGCCGGCGGCGTGACCATCAGCGGCCCGCAGGTCAAGGTCAACTCCGGCGGCGCCCCGGGCAGCGGCTCCGGCGCCGCGCCACTGATGCCCGGCGTGCTGAAGCAGGCCGACGCCGACAAGGCCGGCGCCCTGCTGACCCCGGCGCAAATCAACACCCTCAAACGCAACGCGCCTTTCTGCGAAGAGTGCGAAAAGTGCAAGGACGGTGCCTGTGCCATCTGATCGCCTGACACCCCAAGCCTGGCTCGCCCAGCAGCCGCTGCAAGCCGACGAACACCTGTACCTGGTCATCAGCAACGCCAGCGATGCCGACCCGCTCAAGGACTTCTACCAGACCCAGGGCGCCAGCGGCCTGACAGCGATCTGGAGCGGCACACCCTACGCCGACTGGCAGCCGGTCATGCCCTACCTCGCCGAACTCAAACCGACCTCCCCCTTCCTCGACTGGATCGCCACCACCGACGCCGACGACTGGGGCTGGCTCGCTGTCTCCAGCAGCGAACCGGACGTGGTGTTCGAGCATCTGCGCAGCCTGACTCAGGTGAAGATGCCGGATGGGGCGGAGGTGTTTTTCAGGTTTTGGGATGGGCGGCATATCTATCCGATTCTGGAAGGGTTGGGCGAAGACGCCCCGCAAGTCCTGCCCATATTCGACCGCTACCTGATCAATGGCCGGGCATTGAGTACTGGCCAAGGCGTAGTCAAGCCACCCAAACCATTCCCCTGGTGGGAAGTGTCGGAAGCGCTGGTCAAGAAACTCGCCAAGGACGACCCCAGCACGGTCATCGACAACCTGATGCAGTGGCTGAGCGAAGACTGCCCCGAGCTGTATTTCGCCTTTCCTGAAAACAACCTGCGCCACAAAGTCGAACGCTTCGTCCGTCATCAACCGAATACAGAAGGTATGGCAGAACGCCTCGCCGTCCAGCTGACAAAGGAAGTCAACGCATGATTAGCAGCCCACTGGGAACCTTGGTCCTTCGGGTACTGGACGCCAAAAAGCCCGACGTGAACCTGATCCTCAAGGACTTCAATAATTGCCTGAGTGATTACAAGAACTGGGTGGATGGTTTCTGGACAGGCTGGGCCATGGACGTCGACCAGAAATTCAAGGTCGGCAACGAAGTCAGCGTCACCCAGCGCAAGACCAAGACAGGGGCCGTCGAGACCTTTGCAGTGTGTCCAAAGGACGGCAAGTTCACCCTGATCCATACGTTCGAAACCGCACGCTACGTGCCCATCGGCAATACCCCGGTGCGCGTCGAACAGGTCGAAAAAGCAATGATCGGGTACTCCGTGGTGGGAGCCCCGATCAATAAAAAGATCGGTCCTGGCGGCATCGAGACCATCGACAAGTGCATCCCGGGGAAACTCTATCGCATCACCTTTTTTCCGGACGTGTCGGAAAACGATGTCAAAGCCCTCTATGGCTCTTACAAAGGCGTGATCACTCACCTCGATGGCTGGTTGAAAAGCGAGTGGACGAGCAAGTTCCAACCACAGTGGAGCACTTACTCCGCGGCAGATCGTTCGGGTCGCGCAAGGATTCTGCTGCAAGAGGCGCTCGATAGTTTTGAGCAAGCGCTGCTCGATTTGTGGGATGACTTGAAAGACCTTATGGAGCTTTTGGCCGACCCGATAGGCAAGGCCAAACAGCTTGGCGATTACTTATCGGACCTCGAAATCGACAAGCTCTACGCCACCTCCAAAGACGCCATCGCCTCTGCCTTATTGATACTCAACGACGAACCGCTGATGTTCATCTACGTCTCGGCAATCGTCGCCTGGGTCGGCATGTTGCCGCCGCAAGTGATCGTCAACGTGATCGCGAGCATCGGCGTCGAGTTCCTGATCAACGTGGTCATCGGCATCTGCCTTACCGGCGGTGCCGGCCTGGCCGTGCGCCTGGGAACCAAGGCCCTGAGCAAAATGAAGCCTGGGGGAGCGCTCAAATACCTTGAAGGCCTGGCTGAGCAGTTGATGACCGCCAGCACCAAACATAGCCTTCAGGCCCATACAGAGCTGTCCAAGCCTGTGATGCTCCAGGCCAAGGGTGTTCCTCTGGACGCGAGCAAGAAGGCCCCCCTCTCTATCAGCCCCAGCGATGCTGGCGGTGGCCCCAAGCCTATGCCTAAGCCTCTGCCCAAGACTGCCGATACCCCCACGCTGATGGAGCAGAACGCCTCGGTGTTTGCCCGGAAGAAAACAGAGCCGCAAAGCCTGCTGGTCAAACACAAACCTGTCGATGACGCGCCCAAGCAATCCAAGAATCCGGCGGATCAATCGACGCAATGCACAAAGAACACCCGCTGCGATATCGACCCTGTCTCGATGGTCACCGGCGAGGAACTGCTGACCCTTACCGACGGTGAACTCGACGGCCTGCTACCTCTGGAATGGACGCGGCTGTACCGCACCAGCGCCGCGGAAATCGACAACCGCCTGGGCTTCGGCTGGAGCCACTCACTGTCCCATCGTTTGCAACTGGACGATGAAGGTGTGCTGTGGACCGATAGTGAAAATCGCCGGACCCGCTTCCCGATGCCGACCGAACAGCGTCCGGCCATTACCAACAGCCTGGCCGAGGCCGCGATTTTCCTGGGCGATACGCCGGGGGAGCTGGTCCTGACCCAGGCCGGCCAGAGCTCGCGTTTTTATCACTTCCGTGCCGGGCGCCTGACCACCATCAGCGACGCCTACGACAACCAGTTGCACATCAGCTACGACCTGGTCGACCGTATCCAGCGCATCGACAACGGTGCCGGACGCTGCCTGTTCCTGCGCTATGACGACAGCCATATCACCGCGGTGGACTATCAGCAGCGCCGCCCCGAGTACGACGAACGAGGTGAACGTCAGGAGCCCTGGCTGACAGTACAAACCCTGGTCAGTTACCAGTACAACGCACGCAACCAGCTGATCAGCGCCACCAATGCCGTGGGTGAAATCGAACGCTATCGCTATGACGAGCAACACGTCATTCAGGAGCGCCAACTGGCCGGTGGCGCGAGCTTTTACTGGGACTGGGAGCGCGAAGGCAAGGCGGCCCGTTGTATCCGCCAGTGGTCCAACCTCTCGCAAATCGATGCGCGGTATGTGTGGGACGACAAAGGCACAGTCACTGTCGCCCGCGCCGATGGCAGCGAGTTGGTTTACGTACACGACGAAAACGCCCGCCTGGTCAGCCAGACCGACCCTGACGGTGCCGAAACACAAAAGGCCTACGATGAAAAAGGCCGGCTGATCGCCGAGAAAGACCCGCTTGGCGCGGTCACCGAATATCAGTACGACGAAGCCGGGCGCCTGGTCGCAATCATCCCGCCCGAAGACCAACCGACCACCTACCAACACCACAACGGTTTCGTACGGGTGGTCCGTCGGGGCAAGGCCACCTGGAAATACCAGCGCAACCTCCAGGGCGACATCACCCGACAAACCGACCCCGACGGCAACGAAACCCACTACCGCTACGACCGCCAGGGCCGCCTGCTGGAAATCACCCACCCCGACGGCAGCCGCCATCAACTGGGCTGGAACGGCCTCGGCCAACTACTGGAAGAACGCTTGCCTGACGGCGGCCAACGCAAATACCGCTACGACGCCCTGGGCCGGCAAATCACCCGCCAGGACGAAAGCGGCGCCATCACCCAGTATCAGTGGGACGCCGCCAACCGCCTGGCACAGATCATCTTGCCCGGTGGAGCCACTCGCGCCTTCAGCTACAACGCTTACGGCAAAGTCACCGCCGAACGCGACGAGCTGGGCCGCATTACCCGCTACGAATACGCCGACAACCTGCACCTGGTCAGCCGCCGCATCAACCCGGACGGCAGCCAGCTGCGTTATCGCTACGACAACGCGCGCCTGCTGCTCACCGATATCGAAAACGAACGCGGCGAGCAGTACCACCTGGACTACTACCCCAACGGCCTGATCCAGCAGGAAACCGGCTTCGACGGGCGCAGCACTGCCTACGCCTACGACCTCAATGGCAAGCTGCTGAAGAAAACCGAGTTCGGCGACGACGGCAGCGAATTGGTCACCGAGTACCAGCGCGATGCCGCTGGCCGGCTGTTGGTAAAAACCCTGGCCGATGGCGAAGAGATTCACTACAGCTACGACGCCCTTGGGCGCCTGGTCAACGTCGACGACGGCCACTGGCCGCTGGCCTACGAATACGACCTGCAAGACCGCCTGATTACCGAACACCAGGGCTGGGGCACCCTGCGTTACGAGTACGACAAGCTCGGCCAGCTCAGCCACTGCCGCCTGCCCGACGGCAGCAAGCTCGACTACCGCCATGCCCCTGGCGGCCAACTCAGCAGCATCGACCTCAACGGCTCGCGCCTGACCAGCCACCAGTTCAGCGCCGGCCGCGAACAGCAGCGCCAACAGGGCCTGCTGCTCAGTCAGTACCAATACGACGAACAAGGCCGGCTGCAGGCCCACAGCGTCAGCCAGCAACAGCACGGTCAGCACCATAACCTCTACCGCCGCGCCTATGCCTACGACGCCAACGGCAATCTCGCCGGCATCGACGACAGCCGCAAGGGCAACCTGCGTTATCACTACGACCCGCTGGATCGCCTGATCAACGTACGGGGTGCCACACCAGAGAGCTTCGCCCACGACCCGGCCGGCAACCTGCTAGGCCAAGGCGACCAGCCAGCGGCCAACCTGGCCAACGTCAAAGGCAACCGCCTGCTGATGCAAGGCGACCGTCATTACGACTACGACGCCTTCGGCAACCTCAGCCGCGAACGCCGCGGCGCGGGCCAGAAGCTGGTCACCGAGTATCAGTACGACTGCCAGCACCGCCTGATTGGCGTGAGCCTACCGGGTGGCAGTACCGCGACCTACAAGTACGACGCCTTCGGTCGTCGCATCGCCAAAACCGTCGATGGCCGTACTACCGAGTTCCTCTGGCAAGGCGAACGGCTGATCGCTGAAAGCGCTGAAAATCGCTATCACACTTACCTCTACGAACCCGGCACCTTCCGCCCGCTGGCCATGCTCGACGGCGAAGGCCCGGCCCAGGCCACACCGTTCTACTACCAGCTCGACCATCTGGGCACGCCACAGGAACTGACCGCCTATAGCGGCGAGATCATGTGGTCGGCGAAATACCGGGCATATGGCAATCTGGCTGCGCTGGACGTTTGCGAGATCGACAACCCGCTGCGCTTCCAGGGTCAGTACTTCGATGCGGAAACAGGGCTGCACTACAACCGCCATCGCTACTACAATCCGAGCTCGGGACGGTTTTTGACGCCTGACCCGATCAAGCTGGCGGGGGGGGTGAACAACTACCAGTACGTACCTAACCCTACGGGGTGGGTGGATCCATTGGGGTTGAATAATTGTCCGGGAGCTCAGTCTGAGAAAAAATGGACTGAAAAATCTGTATTTAATAAGTACCCAGAAAAGACAGTAATAAAAACTAAAGGCATTGATGAGCAAGTAGCATTCTTAAAAGAAAACCTTCCTGACCTGCCAGAAGCGCAAGCCAGAATTATTCTTGAGGAGTCATATAAAAGAGACACCTCCGTTGTAATTGGCGGAAGCCGTGTAAGAGGAGATAACTTGCCCGGTAGTGACTTGGATGTGGGTTTTGGAGGGATAAACGCAAACCAGGCATACAAACATCTAAAGTTACTAAGCAGAAAATTCGAAGGGAATGATAACTTTTTACCTCTTGAAAACACTCGAATAGTTCCTGGAAACAAAACAGACGCCATTGAAGAGATAAAGTCTCCAGAAGAGTTTTTCCAAAGGTCTGGGGTAAGAGGCGAGCGTGATGCAAAAAAAGGCCAGCCCTACAAAGCTTCAGGATCAATCACTCTAGAAAAAGACGGGACCATTACATTAATACCACCAGGAGAGAAATAAATGTTTTTTAAGTCAGAAGGGGAATTAGTTGATGCCGCTATCGTACACTACAGACTTTTTGAGTTTGGCAGGGACATAGAACTGAACAATAAAAAATTTGAGCTAACGTTTACTCTAGACGAATTAAAACCAGACTTCATCATATTGGCCGACTCCTTTATAGATCAGTGCAGAGTTGATGATCTTGAGCAAGGCTTCATTGACATTCCCGAGCTAGAGGAACTGAACTATCCAGACTTTTTCAGTCTGCTCAACAACAGCCCTAAACTAGCCACCGACCTTATGATTGATTATTTATTTGCCGACCTATTTGACCACTTATTCAAGAGAACAAAAGAAGCCAAAATAATAATAAACAAAATACATACTCTAGACTATAACAACTTTGAGTTCACAATGACAGGGGAAACATTTCAGCATGAAACCTTTTAGCCGACCCGCGCTCAAACTCATCATTAGCCGATTTCAACTCTGAGCAGGATCTAAATGCTCTCTAACTGACATCAGAAAACATAACAACCTCGGCATTTAAACACCTTTCACGCCTTATAAATTTTCACTATACGCCACATCACACCAACAACTATCACACAGCTTCGTTAATAATGATTATTCTCTAAGCATGAAAAAAAGCAGCATTAGAAACCTCTCTCAATTCGGACTTTTTTGGTAAACTTAGTCCTATCCTTTATTCAACATGCCCACCACTAGTAGCAAAGTTATTTTTATCTTTAGCGCATTTAGAGACTTTTCCTACAGGACGCATCGAATCCTGCCAACTTGTTGCCCGCTCCTCTACCCAGATAACATCTTCATGTCGTTGCAAAATCAGTGACCGGTTTTGACAGACCGAATATGATCGAGGCTTGCAAATGCCGCTATGTGAAAAGCTGGCATTTTTTGTGCCGCCGCTCCTTTATATGGCGACTGTGCGTGGGGCACCTTTGCGTGCGCCGGGCTCCTTGACCCTCGGCGTACAGCTGCCACCCAACTTGTTTGACAGCGAGTAGTGGCGGCGCCATTTGATCAAGGAGCTTCATCATGAATCGATACATGCCCATCACCGGCATCGACAACAATTTCCCCTCGCTACTCATTGACACTCAGGCACCTGTAGACGTACTCCATGACACTGCGGCATATCGCATTCGATGCGTCACCCAGCTACTTGAAACGATTTCTTTAACTGAAGACATAAACAGCGATCAGTTATTGCTACAAGACTTGTCGCGAGTGATCGTCATTCCACTCCGCGACGGATGCGACCTGATGGATGTCATCGACCGTAAATTGCAGGATCAGGTTCTGAACGCTTAAATCCGCTCTTTAAAAAATCAGCAATGCCTTATCAGCGTAGAGTGGCGAACTGCACTGATCTTCCGGCGGTGGCCAATATTTAGAAAGTGCGCTTGGGTTGCCACCAGATTTTCTAGAGAGCAACAAATTAGTCCGTATTGATATCATCAACCCTCGAGAGCTTAACCTCAGAATTCCGTCAGAGAATGAGGTCGGAGCGAATGATCTTTGGAACCTAGGTGGTAAGCTACCAAACGGAAACACTGAGGCCGTGATTGATGTTGGTGGTGCTCACTTACCAAAACTAGAAGTGTCACCAATAGACTTATAGGGATGACAATGAAGTTCAATGATGTTCTTTTCAGTGAGAGCGAACGCTTTTCTATCGGAATTGAAGAAGATTCAGGGAAGTTTTACGTTTCGATACCAGTAAGCAATCGCATGATTGACTATGAAGAGTATTTCGAAATAGACAAAACCTCTTTTGATTTATACATAAACAATCCAACTTCCGCATTGTCATTTGTCGAGCGCTGCCGGAAACGAGAAGTAGACAACTTATTAATAATTCAGCCTGGAATAGATCGTGGTGTTGCTACCTAGTGACTGAGTGTTGCAAAAGGGAGCGAAAGCCAAGTCCGCTACAGAGCCAGTGACGGTCTTTGATGGCAGCTATGTGGTGGTATTGAAGAGATAACCATCCGACTCAATGACAAAACTCTATTCCGTCCAGGCTGATGAAACGATCAAGCATCTCTTTAAGCGGTGAGACGTCGGTCTCACCGCATTTATAGTCGACACGCTGTCTGCAAAAACTGCATTTCCAAAGGTAGCTTGAACAATGAACCGCCCTGAACCTGACCCAACAGCCTATGAGGAGGACCTTTCGATTGTCCCGGCTGAACCCTGGGGTGAAAAGGAAGAGACCCGCCAGATTCTGACATTCCTGAGGTAAACGAAGTAACCAAAGGACAGCCTATTCCTTTCGTCAATGGTCGCCCCGATTCAAAAGGTACAGCAAACAAAAAATCACGCCCAACAAAGAGCAAGTTCTCAAGTTAGAGGATACGTTTTGGACTAGAGCAAGAAAGGCATTCAAAATGGTTGCAAGATCAGAAAAACTGATGAAATCAAAGAGCGCATACCTAGAAACCCGCTAGCAGGCAATGACAAATTTGAAGGCCCAAGAAATCATCTACTAGGGGGGGGGGGCCGAGATGGTAATTGACTCTATCCCTACCACCGATACACCTGGTGTATCTACCATGACAGAGATCCTAGTTAAATGAATACAGTCCAAGCCTATGTAACAAAAGCCGATGGCGACTTTATTATAGTAAAAACTGTTGATGCAAAAATAAAAGAAAAACTTATCGACATTGGCTTCACAAATGATATTGACCTTAACGAATACAAAATAATCACGCTAACCAATGAAAAAAAAGCTGAAGCATTTAACCAGCTAAGAAATATTGAGGTGTATTTTTCCGACGGCAGAGAGTGGTGCCCTGCGGAAATATTTGAGTACTTAAGAGACAAAAAGCTTCTAATCGGAAAGTTTACAATGATCAGTTGGGCAGCCCCTGGCAAGTATTTTATTACCACCGACAAATGATCGAGTATAAGGAACAGTATCTGGATGAAAATACACCTAACTCTTGGAGCAATACAAGATCATGAGTAGAACTCGACACGTTACAGTTTTATGTTAACGGCAAACCACAAGCACGAATCCCATTTCGAGATGACGACACCAATAAAGCCATACTAGAGTCTTTTACTGAAGCATTTCCAGATATATAGCGCTGGCGGGGCTCCAAAAATTCACCTTGATCAGCGCACTGTAAAATTCGACAACGTGAAATTATACCGAGGGGCCAATGAAAGACTTTTATGTAATAGCAAAGAAAGACCTAGAGCCAAATCTGCCTCATAGTACGGATTGGCCAAAAATAATTGCATACTCCTACGAAGATGAAAAATTGCTATTTTTAGCAGGAAAAGGGCATGGCATATCTGGATTTGAATTACCTGTCTCAGAGACTGGCGCCTCTGATTGGACTGATTTATTTCTCGAACTAAATGCAACATGGATACCTGACCTCCTAAAAAATTCGAACTTCTCCTGCCTCGACGACTTTCTCAAATCACTAAAAAAACTAAATATACCAATAGAAAAAATGCAAGCCTAATCAAAATATTTATCACTAAAAATCATATCATAAGTCTCATAATAAAATTGCCTACTTCGATTTTTTAGAGAAACGTTCCTACAGAACGTATCGAGCTCCGCAAACTTGTTTAGCTCCTTTCACATAGCTAAGATTTTTACTGTCGCTGCAAAATCAGTGACCGGTGTTGACAGACCGAACATGATCAAGGCATGCAAATTCCGCTATGTGAACAGCTGGCATTTTTTGTGCTTGCCGTTCCTTTATATATCGGCAGGGCTTCATAAATTCCACTCTACTTCTTACATTACTAGCGACACTATCACTATAACTCAGGCACCATCACTGGCGCCAAAAATAGAAAACCAACCAAATGCTAATATATGAAAAATCCGAAACTCCATACCGTCCAACACCGGCATACTTTTTAGGTGGATTTGATATTTATGACAGAGAGGAAACATTAGGTATTGAGCTTGAACAATACAACCCAGAAAACCCGAAAGATCGTACAACACTAATCGAAAACTACTGCCTGAACAGGTATGAAAAACTTTCTTACAGACATAAATTCGCTCTTCTAAAATCACTAGAAGCCGCCCTGCTTGATAGCAAATATGATTTTGGCTTGCTACTCAAAGACGATCCAGAACAGTATTCCTCACTGCCACCTGGCTGGGATGAGATGAAAAGCCCAAGGGGTTTCTTTGAAGAGATCTTCAGGCTAGCAAACAAACACTGGAAAGAAGAACTAGTCCAGGCAAGTCTTGAGAATTCAGCAGACTGGTAACTACAATAGGAGCCAGATACACGAAAGCAACACCATGTCAGGCCGAGGAAATACTCGATTAGACATCCAAAGAAAAGCTTTCAAAACAGGATTAATGAGCGACGAAGAAGCCGAATGTAAAGCCATCCGTCTCGCTGTTCTCCCCGCCTCCCATTTGTTTATTCCCGCTGTCATCCGTCTAATCCCTATCCCATCCACCGCTGCACAACGAAGATCCCATGACTCGATACATGCTTTACCCGCTGTTCCTGCTTTCCATTCTGCTGACTGGCTGCGCCACCAAGCTCGACGTGGCGCTCAATGGCACGCCGGATCCGGACTATCCATTTGATCGGCAGGCGCCGGTGTTGGTGACGGTTACGACGGGGAATGATGAGAGTTCGCTGAATGCCCGGTATTACCTGCGCGACATGGTCAATGCCATGAAGGACCAAGGGTTCCGGGAGGTGTTCACCGAGGCGACGCTGCCGAAGAAGCATGCGCCGATCAAGATGACGGTGACGCTGGATATCGAGAGCAAGCGGGTGACTTATCGCTATACCGCCACTGAGTATGGGCAGGTCCCGACCAGCACCTCTACGGTGTGCAAGGATGGCAAGAAAAAGGACAAGCTGGTCTGCACCAGTACGCCCAACACCAGCTATGGCCCGGTGGGCACTTCGGAGCGGACCGGCTACGCCAGGCTGACCACCTTTACCGTGACGGCCAGGGACGAGGCCAGCAAACGGGCGGTCTATCTGCTGCGGGTGTCGTCGCAGAACGACGATTGCCAGGACGCCAAGGTCGAAGCCTTTGTCGTTGAGCAGGGTTTGCAGAACCTGGATTTCCGCGACCGTGTACAGCGCAATTACACGGTGACCATGCCTGATGGTTACAGCTGCAAATAAGCCGTCTGCTCGCGATGCGGACGCCGTGGTGGGTCAGGGCGGACGCTATCGCGGGCAAGCCTCGCTCCTACGGAAGCACAGGTTATCCGGTTAGAAGTCGTAGCGGCCGGTCACGCCAAGGGTTCGTGGCGTGCCCAACAGTCCCTCATAGCCGCCATTCCCCCCCGACCACAGCGTGGTGTAGTAGGTCTTGTCGAAGGCGTTTTTCAGCCAGAGCGACACGTCCCACTGTCCCTGCTCGTAGTTGCCACGCAGGCCGGTGGAGAGGTTGACCACTGCGTAGCTGGGGATCTGGCCGTAGTCGGAATCCTCGACGGTGCCGACGGCCTTGGAGCGGAAGGCGTAGCTGCCGGTGACGTAGGGTTCGAGGCCGTTGTCCAGGTTCCATTTGTATTCGCCGTTGGCATTGCCGATCCATTTCGAGGCACCGACCACTTGGTGACCGCTGAGGTCGCAGGAGGCCGGGGCGCCCGGGCGCAGGCTGACTTCGGGCGGGCATGGCGCGTCCTTGTAGGACAGGTAGCGCACGTCGTTGTAGGAACCGTTGAGGTTGAGGGTCAGGCCACGGATGGGGATCAGGGTGCTTTCGAATTCCACGCCCCGCGAGCGCACCGAGCCGGCGTTGGTCAGGTATTGCACACGGTTGTTGGCGTCGTAGGCGTTGGTCTGGTAGCCGTTGACCTGGGTCCAGAACAGGTTGGCGTTGAGTTGCAGGCGCTTGTCCCACAGGGTGCTCTTGAAGCCCAGTTCGGCGTTGTTGGCGCGCTCGGTGCCGATCAGCAGCGAGTCGGCGCCCGCGGTGGGCGCCGAGCCGACCGCGAGGTTGACCCCGCCGGACTTCTCGCCGTGGGACAGGGTGGCGTAGCCCAGCAAATCATCGCTGAAGCGGTAGCTGAGGTTGAGCAGGCCCGAGGGGCTGGTGCTGTATTGGTTGAGGTCGCCGGAGTCGTAGGCCCCGGCCCGCCCGCGCCGCGCGGTGGCCGCGGCACCGCTCACCGTGGCGCCTCCCACTGGCGCGTTACGGGTCACCCAGGCGCTTTTTTCTTCATAGGTGCCGCGCAGGCCGGCGGTGAGGTCCAGGCGTTCGGTGAGGTGCCAGGTGCCCTGGGCGAACAGCGCGAAGCTGTCGGTGCGGATATGCCCGTTGCCGATGCTGGTGACGTTGTTCAGGGCGCCGGTGGGCGTGCCGTTCCAGATGTCCGCCTTGGGTCCGTAATAGACGAAGGATTTGTTATCCAGGTCGGAGCCGAAGTAATAGGCACCGAGCACATAGTCGAAGAAGCCGCCGGTCGGCGAGGCCAGGCGGAACTCCTGGGACCACTGTTTATCCTCCACCGAAACCCCAGCGTTATAGCTGGCCGGCACATTGAGGCCGTCGTCGTTGCGCGGGGTGAAATCCCACCAGCGGTAGGAGCTGACCGAGGTCAGGGTGAAGTCGCTGGGCAAGGTCCAGTTGGCCTCCAGCGAGGTGCCACCCTGGAACACCGTGACATGCTGGTCGTTGTCCAGGTTGACCTTGCGGTGTGTGCCGTCGACCAGGGTGGCGCCGGCCGCGGTGGCCCGCGACTGGTACTGGTTGACGCCATTGATGGTCGGCCCGGTGCTGTACAGCACCCGGGTGCCGGCGCTGGAATCCTCTTCGTTGTAGTCGCCGATCCAGCGCAGGTTGAAGTTCTCGTTGGGCTTGAACAGCAGCTGCCCACGGAAGCCCTGGCGCGAGCCGCCGTTGAGGTCATGGCCGTCGTGTTCGTTCTTGATATCGCCGTCGCTGCGGGTGCGATAGGCCGAAAAGCGCCCGGCCAGCTCGTCGTTCAGCGGCCCGGAAATGGTGCCCTTGGTCTGGAAGTAGCCATCCTCGCCCACCGAGGTTTCGATGCTGCGCTCGGGAGTGAAGCTCGGTGCGCGGGTGCTGATGTTGATCACCCCGGCGGTGGTGTTCTTGCCGAACAGCGTGCCCTGGGGACCGCGCAGCACTTCCAGCTGCTCGATGTCCATCAGGTCGAACACCGCCATGCCCGGCCGCCCTAGATAGACGTTGTCGATGTACAGCCCGACGCTGCCTTCCAGGCCATCGCTGGCCGGGTTGTTGCCCAGGCCGCGGATCGACACGCTGGACTGGCGCGCGTGCATGTAGGCGACGTTGACGCTCGGCACCAGCTGCTGCAGATCCTGGATGCGATAGACCCGCTGGCTCTCCAGGGCCTGGCCACCGATCACGCTCATCGGCGTCGGTACGTCCTGGGCGCTCTCCTCGCGACGCCGCGCGGTCACGGTCACGGTTTCCAGCTGGCCGCTGGCGGCGGGCCGGGCGGCATCGGTCTTGGCCGGGGCCTCGGCGGGCGTTTCGGCGTCGGCGGCATAGCCATGGGACCAGCCGGCGCTACCGGCCAGCAGCAGGGCTAGCGGCAGGCGCTTGAGCCGTCGGGGCGAAGGGGGGGAGACAAGGTTCAACGGGCTCATGGGCGGCTCCTGGGCAAAAAAACAGACTGATCCGCATATTCTTTTAAGTTATTTATTTATGTTTTTAATAAGATTTACGGAATAAGAGATTGCCTTTATAAAGAGTCGACCTAATGCATAGCCAATGCATTTCCCCGATATTTTCAATGTGAAAAATGCATATCGATCTGCGCCAGCTCCGTCACTTCATCGCCCTCGCCGAACAGCGCAGCTTTGTCGCGGCCGCCTTGGCGGTGAACCTGTCGCAATCGGCCTTCAGCCGCAGCATCCAGGCCCTGGAACACAGCGTCGGCTGCCAGCTGGTGGATCGCGGGCGCAAGGACCTGGCGCCGACCAAACAGGGGTTGGTGCTGCTCGAACATGCGCGTCGGCTGGTCAGCGGCGCGCAGCAACTGGCCAACGAGATCAGCCAGTTCAACGGCCTGGAGGCCGGCGAGCTGCGCTTCGGTTGCGGGCCGGCGCCGGCGGCGGGCTTGATTCCGCGGGCCATCGGCAGTTTTATCGGGCGTTACCCCAAGGCGCGGGTGCAATTCCAGGTGGATGACTGGCAAACCCTGGGCAAACGCCTGCTCAGCGAAGAGTTCGAATTTTTCGTCGCCGACACCCGGCAGTTCGAAGCCAACCCGGATTACCTGACCCAGCGCCTGCGCCCGCGCAAATGGCATTTCTGCTGCCGCGCCGGGCACCCGCTGGCCGAGCAGGAAAGCGTCAGCGCCGCCGAGCTGATGAGTTACCCGCTGGCCGCGACCATCCGCCCGCCGAACCTGCGCAAGGTGGTGGTCGATCTCAGCGGCCGGCCGGATTTCGTCCCGAATGTGGAATGCGAGAACAGCTACAGCCTGCTCGGCGTGGTGATGCGCTCGGATGCGATCGGCATCATCGGCGCCTACAGCGATGCCCTGCACAACGCCCGGGGCGAGCTGGTGTGCCTGAAGATCCAAGGCCTGGCCGACGACCTGGAGGAGCTGTACACCCGCTATGGCATCGTCAGCCGCGCCGGCTACCGGCTGTCGCCACTGGCCGAGGCGATGATCGAGGAGATCAAGCGCACCGACGCGCTGGATGAGGATGTGTGTTCCCTGGAAAACTTCGCAGTCTGAAACACCAAACCTGTAGCCGCTGCCGCAGGCTGCGATAAGGCCGCAGGCCTTCAGCGATATTGAAATCGCCGCGCCCCTTCGGTGCGATCGCAGCCTTCGGCAGCGGCTACAGGGATCGCCTTCGCCCATGCAGGTCGTGCATGAAAAGCATGCGCCAAATGCGCTTGTCGTAACGCCCCGCGACAGCGAAAACCCTCACCTGTCTTTCGATCGGTGAAGCCCATGTCCAACCCCGTCCAACCCGTGCGCAACGTGCTGTACATCATGTGCGACCAGCTGCGTCGCGATTACCTGTCGTGCTACGGCCACCCCCATCTGCACACGCCGAACATCGACCGCCTGGCCGCCGCCGGCGTGCGCTTCAGCCGCGCCTACACCCAGGGCACCATTTGCGGGCCGTCGCGGATGTCGGCCTACACCGGGCGTTATGTCAGCAGCCACCAGGTGGCGTGGAACGCTGTGCCGCTGCCCCTGGAAGAGCTGACCATCGGCGACTACCTGAGCCCCCACGGCATCCGCACCGCGCTGGTGGGCAAGACCCACGCCACGCCCAACCTCGATGCCCTGCAGCGCCTGGCGATCGACCCCGAGAGTCAGCAGGCCGAAGCCCTCAACGAGGTCGGTTTCGAACCTTACCTGCGCCACGACGGGATCTTCCCCGACAGCCCGCTGTTCGACGACAAACGCGAGTCGGCGCCCTACACCCATTACCTGCGCGAACAGGGTTACCAGGGGCGCAACCCCTGGCACGACTGGGCCAACGCCGCCGAAGGTGAACAGGGTGAAATCCTCAGCGGCTGGAAAATGCGCAATGCCCACTTGCCGGCCCGCGTCCCCGAGCAGCATTCGGAGACCGTCTACACCACCGACCGCGCCCTCGACTTCATCCAGGAGCAGGGCGAGCAGCCCTGGTGCCTGCACCTGTCCTATATCAAGCCGCACTGGCCCTATATCGCGCCGGCGCCCTACCACACGCTGTACAGCGCCGAGCAGGTTATCGCCCCGGTGCGCGCCGCCGCCGACGAGGCCAGCGACCACCCGGTGTATGCCGCCTTTCGCCAGCATCAGGAGAGCCAGAATTTCTCTCGCGATGAGGTGCGCCTGAACGTGGTGCCGACCTACATGGGCCTGATCAAGCAGGTGGACGATCAGCTCGGCCGCTTGTTCAATTTCCTGCAAAGCAGCGGGCGCTGGGACGATACCCTGATCGTGTTCACCAGCGACCACGGCGATTTTCTCGGCGATCACTGGCTGGGGGAAAAGGAGTTCCTGTTGGAGCCGGCAGTGGGTGTGCCATTGATCGTGCGTGACCCACGGGCGGCGGCGGATATCAGCCGCGGCAAGGTGGACGAGCGCCTGGTGGAGACCATCGACGCCCTGCCGACCTTTCTCGACGCCCTGGGGCTGCCCGGCGCCGAACACCGGCTGGAAGGCCGCTCGCTGATCCCGTTGCTGCACGGTACGGCGGGCGACTGGCGCCGCTACGCCATCAGCGAATACGACTATGCGTTCCAGGCCCCGGCCCGCGAGCGCCTGGCCCAGCCCATCGACCGCTGCCGCATGACCATGGTGCGCAGCGAGCGCTGGAAATACCTGGCCTACGACGGCTTCCGCCCGCAGCTGTTCGACCTGCTCAATGACCCCCAGGAACTCCACGACCTCGGCGCCGACCCGGCCTATGCGGCGGTGCGCGAGGAGCATCTGGGCTATCTGTTCGACTGGCTGCGCGGGCTGAAGCGACGGACCACCATCAGCCACCAAGAAATCGACCTGCGTGGACAACGGTTTCGTTATGGCGAGCCGGAGGCGGAAAAGGTGGTGCAGATCGGGGTGTGGTGAGAGCGCCGCTGCGCGGCTGATCGCGAGCAAGCTCGCTCCTACAGGGACCGTACACAACCTGTAGGAGCGAGCTTGCTCGCGAAAAATCTCAAACTCACCACACACCCTGCGGCAGCGGCTACACAGAGCCGTGACGACCTCCGTCACAGCCCCTTGATGGTCTGGCTACGCTGCCCGTGCACACCCACCGGCACATCGCCCTTGAGGGTTACGCGGCGTACCACGCGGTCCTGGGTGCCGTAGTCGTCGACCGCGTAATGCTGGGTCGAGCGGTTGTCCCAGATCGCCACGTCACCGGCGGTCCAGCGCCAGCGCACGGTGTTTTCCAGGCGGGTGACATGGCTTTGCAGCAGGTTGAACAGGTGCGCCGAATCGGCCTGGGTGTAGCCCTTGATGCGCTTGACGAAATGCCCGAGCACCAGGCTCTTCTCGCCGCTCACCGGATGCACGCGCACCAGCGGGTGTTCGGTCTCGTAGACGGTGGAGGTGAACACCTTGCGATAACGCTCCAGCTTCTCCGCCGACACGTCCGGCTTGGCCCCGGCGTAATCGTATTCGTTGCTGTGCACCGCCCAGAGCTTGTCCGCCAGCTCGCGCAGCTCCGCCGGCAGTTCGTTGTAGGCGGTGGCGGTGTTGGCCCAGACCGTATCGCCCCCGGAGGCCGGGGCCACTACCGAACGCAGGATCGAGGCCTTCGGGTAGGCATCGACGAAGGTCACGTCGGTGTGCCAGGAGTTGGCGCGCTGGCCCTCGGCGCCGTCCAGTTCGAGCAGGTAACGGGTGCCGTCGCGCACCGGCACGGTGGGGTGCGCCACCGGCTCGCCGAGCAGGTGGGAGAAGGCTTCCTGGCTCTGGTCATCGAGGTGGGTCTGGCCACGGAAGAAGATCACCTTGTAGTCCACCAGCGCCTGCTGGATGGCCTCGACCGTGGCGGCGTCCAGCTCGCCGGAGAGTTGCACGCCACGGATCTCGGCGCCGATACGGCCGGCCACCGGGTGGATCTCAAGCGCATGAACAGCGGGTTTAACGGCTAGTGCGGCATTGCTCATCGGGTCGACCCTCGTCTGACTGCTTACGGTTGAGCGGCAGCGAAACAACGCTCTATCTATATTCACTTTAGATCTAATAGATATTCACATGCTTCGTTGACGGAATAAGAGCTTGCATTTAAAACCTCATTCCTCACTCGTCGCAAATGCCTTCGGGCTATTTTTCGGATGCCGGGAAAGCATATGGATCTTCGCCAGTTGCGTTACTTCATCGCCCTCAACGAACACCGCAGTTTTGTCCGTGCGGCCGACGCCATGGGCATCACCCAGCCGGCCTTCAGCCGCAGCATCCAGGGCCTGGAGCAGGAGTTCGGCTGCGTGCTGGTGGACCGTGGCAACAAGGATTTGCGCCCCACGCCGGAAGGCCAGGTGGTGTTGCAGCACGCCCTGAGCCTGGTACAGGGCGCAGCCTTGCTGAGCAGCGAAGTGACGCAGATGACCAAGCTCGACGCCGGCGAACTGCGCTTCGGTTGCGGCCCGGCGCCGGCGGTGAAACTGGTGCCCGACGCGGTGGCGCAATTCACCGGCATCCACCCCAAGGTGCGCATCTGCCTGGAGGTGGATAACTGGGAAAAACTCAGCCGCAGCCTGAGCCGCGAAGAGATCGAATTCTTTATTGCCGACATCCGCCATTTCGAGGCCGACCCGAACTTCCAGACCCAGCCCCTGACACCCAAGCGCGGAGTGTTTTTCTGCCGCCCGGGGCACCCGTTGCTGGCCAAGGAAAGCCTGTCGACCAACGACATGTTCGACTACCCGCTGGCCACCACCCTGATCCCGCCAGGAATCCGCAAGCTGCTGGCCAACCTCAGCGGGCGCATCGACTTTTCCCCGACCATCCAGACCGAACACTTCCCGGCGCTGGTGAAGATCGTGCGCCAGTCCGACGCGATTGGCGTGGGCACCGAAGAGGCCTTCGTCGAGGACATCGAACAGGGCTCCCTGGCGCTGCTGCACTGGCGCAACCTGCCGCAGAACATCGAGAGCATGAACGCCCGCTGCGGCATCGTCAGCCGCACGGGATTCCGCCTGTCGCCAGCGGCCCGCAAGATGATCGAAGTGCTGGTGGCGGTGGATCGGCAGCAGGTCAGCATTGCGTCCTAGGACGCCATCGCGGGCAAGCCTCGCTCCTACAGAAGAAGACCGTGAGCTTCTGTAGGAGCGAGGCTTGCCCGCGATAACGATCCCAGCTGCACCCCAGGCTTAAAGCCCCGCCGCAGCCAACTGCGGCGCCACCCATTCGCTGACCTTGAACGGCTTGCGGATCAGCCGCTGCTGCGCGGCCAGGTCCACCGCGTCCTGCAGTTTGCCGAGGAATACCGGGTCCAGGGTCGAGGGGAAGATTTCGCTGAAGCGCTGATCCTTGAGGTCCTGCTGCAGCACCGCCGGCGGGTAGCTGGCCAGCCCCGACACCAGCTCGATATAGGCGTCCTTGTTGCTGTCCTGGGTCAGCCACTGCACGGCCTGCTGCTGGGCCTTGAGCAGCTTCTCCACCACCTCGGGATGGGCGTCGACGAACGCGCCACTGCCCACCAGCACCGCCTGCACGCTACCCGCGCCGCCCAGGTCCTTGGTGTTCAGCGGCACCTCGGCCAGGCCCTTGGCCTGCAACGCGTTCAAGTTGGAACCGCCCCAGGTGGCATCGATCTGCTTCGCCGCCAGCGCCGCGACCGCCGCGTTGAAATCCAGGTTGATGATCTTCAGGTCCTTCTCGCTCAGACCCTGGCTGGCCAGCGCGGCATCCAGCGACAACTGCGTGGCGGTGCCGCGGAACACCGCGACCCGCTTGCCCTTGAGGTCCTGCAAGGTCTTGATCCCCGACCCCGGCACCACTCCCAGGTACTGCTTGACCCCACGGGCCGTGGCGCTGAGCAGGCGGGTGTCCAGGCCGTTGGACTTGCCGATGATTGCCGCCAGGTCCCCCAGGTAAGCCAAGTCCACCTGACCGTTGGCGAAGGCCTCGTTGATCACCGGGCCGGCGCCCTTGAAGTAATTCCACTGGATGCTGATGCCCTGGTCGGCGAAGGCCTTTTCGAAGATCTGCTGCTGGCGCAGCACGTCTGTCACCCCGCCGCCGCTGTGCTGGGTACCGGCGCTGAGGTCCGGCACGGCGATGCGGATCTGCTTGAGTTCATCGGCCTGGGCCAGCAGCGGCAGGCAGCCCAGAATCCCCGCCAGGGCCGGCGCGGCGAACAGACTGAAGACGCGTTTGAAGGGAAGGTTCATAAGGTGTGGCTCCTGGCTGCGACGGGCATTGAGGAGCAGAAGGTAGGCCCAAGGCGGTCCAAGCTTTAAATACTATAAGTTCACATTTTAATAACCAATTCGAATAAACCAGCCAGGACGCGGCTCTGCGCGGCGTATGCATGGACAGCATCGAAAATATTCTCCAAATGCATTGGATGCAGCGTGCCTGGAGGCCTTAAATGGCCTCTCTTATCTCCCAATAGCATCGATATAACTTTTTATATAACCAAAATAAGATTCTGTAGGAGCGAGGCTTGCCCGCGATAGGCCGCAGGCCGGTGGTGGCCCTGTTGCGACCTTGAGG
>NZ_QHHP01000041.1:46374-188912 GCF_003184125.1 Pseudomonas sp. RW409
GCCACCGTCATAGGCGGCGCTCGGCTCGTCCAGCGGATTGCCGCCCAGCACCAGCAACATGGCCGACACGCCGTCACTGATGCCCTTGCTGAAATTGCCGGCCTTGAAGGCCGGGGTGATGACCTGATGGATGATCACCGAGCTTTGCGCGTCGGTCAGGCGGTCTTCCAGGCCGTAACCGACTTCGATGCGCAGCTTGCGATCATCGCGGGCGACGATCAACAAGGCGCCGTTGTTCTTGTCCTTCTGGCCGATGCCCCAGTAGCGCCCCAGCTGATAGCCGAAATCCTCGATGCTGGTGCCTTGCAGGTCCGGCAGGGTCACGACCACCACCTGCTCGCCGGTGGACTGCTCGTGGGAGGCCAGCTCCTGGGTCAGTTGCTGGCGCACCGCCGGCTCGATCATCTGGGCGTTGTCCACCACCCGCCCGCTCAGCGCCGGGAACTTCAGCTCGGCCTGGGCCGTTATCGCAAACACCCAGAGCAACAGCACCAGGCCAACTCTCAACACGCGCATTGGAACCTCATCCGTGGTAACGCCGGGCCGGATCCCGCGGCCGCTCGTGCGATCCGCGGGCAGCCGCTGCTGATCAGAACTTCACTTCTGGCGCTTTGTCGGCGTCGGGGCTGGTGGCCTCGAAGGTCTCGCGCACCGGCAGGTCGCTGTACATCACGCTGTGCCACAGGCGGCCGGGGAAGGTGCGGATCTCGGTGTTGTACTTCTGCACCGCGAGGATGAAATCGCGACGGGCCACGGCGATGCGGTTCTCGGTGCCTTCGAGCTGCGACTGCAGGGCCAGGAAGTTCTGGTTGGCCTTGAGGTCCGGATAACGCTCGGACACCACCATCAGGCGGCTCAAGGCACCGGTCAGCTGGTCCTGGGCCTGCTGGTACTGCTTGAGTCTTTCCGGGTTGTCCAGGGTGCTGGCATCGACCTGGATCGAGGTGGCCTTGGCCCGCGCCTCGATCACCGCGGTCAGGGTCTCCTGTTCGTGCCTGGCGTAGCCCTTGACCGTTTCCACCAGGTTGGGGATCAGGTCGGCGCGACGCTGGTACTGGTTCTGTACCTGGCCCCAGGCCGCCTTGGCCTGTTCGTCGAGGGTCGGGATGTTGTTGATCCCGCAGCCACTGAGCAGGCTGCCGAGCAGCAGCAATGCCATCATCGGCCAGCTTGAGCACAGGCTCTGTCGTACGTTCATGGTGGTGACGCTCCTTGCAACCTAGGGGATGGAACCTGTAACCCTTTGAATCGAGTGCATCGACATAATCTGCCGCCACCACTGGATTGCATCGGGCCAATCGGCTAAAAGATGCCCAGCGCGAAAAAGAGTTCAGAAGTGTGCTGCATTTATCCGAACAACAATAGTCGTTCCTTTATTAGCCGCTCTCCCAATTTTCGGCCGCTCGACGCGTACTGATCGCGTCTGTTTTAGGCCCTAGAGAACAATATTCATGAAGAAGCTGTGTTTGCTGGGCTTGCTGGTCAGCCTGGCCAGTCACCCTGCCCTGGCCGCCACCACGCCGGTAGCGGCCCAGGAAAAACCCTTTTCCGATGCGGTCCTGCAGAACAAGGACGCCTTCATCGACAACCTGCTCAAGCAGATGACCCTGGATGAAAAGATCGGCCAGTTGCGCCTGATCAGCATCGGCCCGGAAATGCCCCGCGAGATGATCCGCAAGGAAATCGCAGCCGGCCGCATCGGCGGCACCTTCAACTCCATCTCCCGCCCGGAAAACCGGCCAATGCAGGACGCGGCCATGCGCAGCCGGCTGAAGATCCCGATGTTCTTCGCCTATGACGTGATCCACGGCCACCGCACGATCTTCCCGATCCCCCTGGCCCTGGCGTCGAGCTGGGACATGGACGCCATCGGCCGCTCCGGGCGCATCGCCGCCCAGGAAGCCAGCGCCGACAGCCTGGACATCACCTTCGCGCCGATGGTCGACATCTCCCGCGACCCACGCTGGGGCCGCACCTCCGAAGGCTTCGGCGAAGACACCTACCTGGTCTCGCGCATTGCCAAGGTCATGGTCAAGGCCTACCAGGGCGACAGCCCGAAGAACGCCGACAGCATCATGGCCAGCGTCAAGCACTTCGCCCTGTACGGCGCGGTCGAAGGCGGTCGTGACTACAACGTCGTCGACATGAGCCCGGTGAAGATGTACCAGGACTACCTGCCGCCCTACCGCGCCGCGATCGACGCCGGTGCCGGCGGGGTGATGGTGGCGTTGAACTCGATCAACGGCGTGCCGGCCACCTCCAACACCTGGCTGATGAACGACCTGCTGCGCAAGGAGTGGGGCTTCAAGGGCCTGGCGGTGAGCGACCACGGCGCCATCGTCGAGCTGATGCGCCACGGTGTCGCCAAGGACGGCCGCGAAGCCGCCAAGCTGGCGATCAAGGCCGGCATCGACATGAGCATGAACGACTCGCTGTACGCCAAGGAACTGCCGGGGCTGATCAAGTCCGGCGAGGTCAGTCAGCGCGACCTGGACAATGCTGTGCGCGAAGTGCTGGCCGCCAAGTACGACATGGGCCTGTTCGCCAACCCCTACCTGCGCATCGGCAAGGCCGAGCAAGACCCGGCCGACACCAACGCCGAAAGCCGCCTGCACCGCAGCGACGCCCGCGATGTGGCGCGCCGCAGCCTGGTGCTGCTGAAGAACGCCAACGACACCCTGCCGCTGAAAAAGGCCGGCAAGATCGCCCTGGTCGGCCCGCTGGCCAAGGCGCCGATCGACATGATGGGCAGTTGGGCCGCCGCCGGCGTGCCGGCGCAATCGGTCACCCTGTTCGACGGCATGAGCAACGCCCTGGGCGACAAGGCACAACTGATCTACGCCCGTGGCTCGAACATCACCGCCGACAAGGCCGTGGTCGACTACCTGAACTTCCTCAACTTCGATGCCCCGGAAGTGGTGGACGATCCACGCCCGGCCCAGCAGTTGATCGACGAAGCGGTGAAGGCCGCGCAGCAGGCTGATGTGGTGGTGGCGGCGGTGGGCGAATCGCGGGGCATGTCCCACGAATCCTCGAGCCGTACCGACCTGCACATCCCGGCCAGCCAGCGCGAGCTGATCAAGGCCCTCAAGGCCACCGGCAAGCCACTGGTGCTGGTGTTGATGAACGGCCGGCCGCTGGCGCTGCTCGACGAGAACCAACAGGCCGACGCGATCCTGGAAACCTGGTTCAGCGGCACCGAAGGCGGCAACGCCATCGCCGACGTGCTGTTCGGCGACTACAACCCGTCCGGCAAGCTGCCGATCACCTTCCCGCGTTCGGTGGGGCAGATCCCGACCTACTACAACCACCTGACCATCGGCCGGCCGTTCACCCCGGGCAAGCCGGGCAACTACACCTCGCAGTATTTCGACGACACTACAGGTCCCCTGTTTCCGTTCGGTTATGGCCTGAGCTACACCACGTTCAGCCTGTCGGACATGGCCCTGTCGTCGACCACCCTGAACAAGAGCGGCAAGCTCGACGCCAGCGTGACCCTGAAAAACACCGGCAAGCGCGACGGCGAAACCGTGGTGCAGCTGTATATCCAGGACGTCGCCGGCTCCATCATCCGCCCGATCAAGGAGCTGAAGGGCTTCCAGAAAGTGCAGCTCAAGGCCGGCGAACAGAAGGTGATCCACTTCAGCATCAGCGAAGACGACCTGAAGTTCTACAACGCCCAGCTCAAGTACGCCGCGGAACCGGGCGAGTTCAAGGTCGAGATCGGCCTGGACTCCCGAGACGTCAAGCAACAGAGCTTCGAACTGCTGTAACACTCCCCCCGGCCTCGCTCCTATGTAGGAGCGAGGCTTGCCCGCGATAGCGATTTCCCTGACACACCGCGTTGCCCGCATCGCCAGCAAGCTTGGCTCCTACAGAAGCCAAAGCCGCGTCGCTTCTGTAGGAGCGGCCGGTCGACGCTCGATTGCCCGCGATAGCGATTCTCCTGACACACCGCGTTGCCCATATCGCCAGCAAGCTTGGCTCCTACAGAAGCACAAGCCGCGCCAGGTCGGTGTAGGAGCGAGGCTTGCCCGCGATAGCGATTTCCCTGACACGCCGCGTTGCCCGCATCGCCAGCAAGCTTGGCTCCTACAGAAGCAGAAGCCGTACCAAGCCAGGGCGGGGTCAGTCGCGGCGATTGAGCAGGTTCACCACCAGCCGGTCCACCCAGCCCCAGATCCGCTGCTTGATCCGCCGCCACAGCGGGCGGTTCTTCCAGGCTTCGAGGCTGACTTCCTGGCTCTGATCGAAGTCGGCGAGGAAGCTTGCAAGCACCGCATCGGTCAGTGGCATGTCGAGGGCTTCGAGGTTGGCCTCGAGGTTGAAACGCAGGTTCCAGTGATCGAAGTTGCACGAGCCGATGCTCACCCAATCGTCGATCAGCACCATCTTCAGGTGCAGGAAACGTGGCTGGTATTCGAAGATTTTCACCCCGGCCCGCAGCAGGCGCGGGTAATAACGATGCCCGGCATAACGCACCGACGGGTGATCGGTGCGCGGCCCGGTCAGCAGCAGGCGCACATCCACCCCGCGTCCGGCCGCGCGGCGCAGGGAGCGGCGAACCTTCCAGGTCGGCAGGAAATACGGGGTCGCCAGCCAGATCCGCCGGTGCCCGCTGTTCAGCGCGCGCACCAGCGATTGCAGAATGTCCCGGTGTTGCCGGGCGTCGGCATAGGCCACCCGGCCCATGCCCTCACCCTGGGCCGGCACGCGCGGCAGGCGTGGCAGACCGAAGTTCGACGCCGGCTTCCAGGCGGTGCGATAGCGGTTGGCGATCCACTGCCGGTCGAACAGCATCTGCCAGTCGAGCACCAGCGGGCCGCTGATTTCCACCATGACCTCATGCCAGTCGCAGCTGTCCTGCAGCGGGTTCCAGAATTCATCGGTCACGCCGGTGCCGCCGACCACCGCCAGCTCCTGATCCACCAGCAGCAACTTGCGGTGGTCGCGATACAGGTTGCGCACCCCGCGGCGCCAGCTCAGGCGATTGTAGAAACGCAGCTCGACCCCGGCGCCGGTCAAGCGCTGGCGCAGGCCCATGGTGAAGGCCAGGCTGCCGTAGTCATCGAACAGGCAACGCACCCGCACCCCGCGCTCGGCGGCCTGGGTCAGGGCCTGGACCATGGCCTCGGCGCAGGCGCCCGCCTCCACCAGGTACAGCTCCAGTTCCACCTGCTCACGGGCCCGGGCAATCGCCACCAGCATCCGCGGGAAAAAACTCGGACCGTCGATCAGCAGCTCGAAACGATTGCCTTCACGCCAGGGAAAGACCGCGCCCGCCATATCAACGCGCCGTGAAGATCAGCACCGCACCCACCGGCACCGACAGGCTGATCGCCGACAGGCCGGCCGCCTTGCGCAGGGTTTCGAGCCCCGGCACCAGGTCGAAATCGGCAGCGTTGAGCACCAGCGGCTCCAGGGTCACCACCTGGAAGCGTCGATCGTCCAGGCGCGTGGCCAGCAGTTCGGCGGTGTATTCGTGCTGTTTGCCGTGCAGGGTGACATTGACCGGCAGGCGCAGTTCGATCTGCGCGCCGGGCGCCAGGTCGTTGATCGGCCGCAGGTTGATTTGCGCGTTGATCAGGGCATCCGGATGCCGCTCGATCTCGAACAGCTCCTTGCGCATGCGCTCGTCGCGCAGCGGAATCCCGCTGTTGATCGAGTCCAGCTCGACTTCCAACTGCGCCATGCCCTTGGCGTCGACCTTGCCGTGCAGGACCAGGAAACGCTGGACTTCGGAAACATTGGCATTTTTGGTGGTGACGAAAGACAGGCGCGAGGACTCGTTGTCCAGGTACCAGTTGGCCTGGGCCGGCCAGGCCGCGCAGGCCAACAGCAAAGCGGCCAGGGCCTTGGGGAAAGAGGCATTGAACATGGAAGACTCATGGGGGTCGAGAAATCTGAGCCGAACCTTAACCGGCCCGCGTGCGCTTGCAAACAGCGACAGGGCCGTGAACGGCGAATACTCGGAGTGCATAAAGACGAAAAAGATCCCCGGTCCCCTGTAGCCGCTGCCGTAGGCCACGATGGCCTTGCAGCGGCCCCGAACAGGGCAGCCGGTGGTCCGGATACGCCGCAATGCCAGGCCGAGCGGCTGAGTCTAGATCAAGCTGCGCTCGACATCGTGGACAGTCGCCTCGAGGCTCGCCAGGTGCAAACTCAGCACCCGCTCCACCGGCGCCTGGTCCATCGGCCAGTGCAGGGCCATGCTGCCCACCAGCCGGCCCTGGTCACGAATCGGCAAGGCCACGGCGCGGATCAGGAACGGCAGCCGCACCGGGTACTCCCAATAACCCTCGGTGCGCTGGCCGAAACCCTGATGCTGGGATTGTTCGCAGGCGCGGTACTGGTCCTCCTGGGGCACCCGCTCGCGGACGGCCAGGCGCTGGACTTGCTCGTGATCCAGTTCGGCCAGGCAGGCCTTGCCCATCGCCGAATGGAACAGGCTCGAATAGTGGCCGACGATCTGGCAGTTATGCGGGTAACGCTTGCGCAGCACTGCCGGGATCGAACTTTCCATGACCTCCAGGCGCTCGCCGTCGAAACACGACAGGTCGACCACCAGCCCGGTGCGCTCGCTCAACGCCTGCAACCAGGGCGCGGCACGCTCCACCAGCTGCCGCTTGAAGCGTTGCTGCTGGTCGCCGAACAGCCGCCTGGCGCACAGCCGATAGCGCCGGTCGCTCAGGCCGCGATAGATCCAGCCCTGCTCCTGCAACGTCATGAGCATGCGCGACACCGTGGCCTTGGGCAGCGCCGTCAGGTAGTGCAGTTCCTCCAGGCCCAGGGCCTGGTGTTGGCCCAGCAGTTCGACGATCGCCAAGGCCCGTTCGACCGAACGCACACTGCCGGTTTCTACCTTGCTGGCCATATGCCGACCTCCCTGATAAGCGGATGGATGAGCGTTTTACGCAGCAAGATGCGGGCCCGATAAACCCGCACACCCCGGTTCGAGGGTTACAACGGATGACCAGGCGGCCGGCGCCTGACCCACTGCGTCAGTTGTTCGTGGGCATGACCGAGCTGCAACACCGCCCGGTCGGCCTGGGCCGGGCCGATGATCTGCATGCCCATGGGCAAGCCCGCCGCATTGAAGCCGACCGGCACGCTGAGGCTCGGCAGGCCGGCCAGGGTCGGGCCGATCACCACTTCCATCCAGCGATGGTAGGTGTCCATCTCCCGCCCTCCGACAAAGCGTGGCCATGGCACCCCTGCATCGAAAGGGAACACCTGGGCGCTGGGCAGCAGCAGGAAATCGTAACGTTCGAACAGGCGCTCCAGGGCCCGGTACCAATCGCTGCGAACCTGCGAGGCGCGGTAGACCTCCGCCGCGCTCAGGCCCAGCCCGCCCTCGACTTCCCACTGCGCCTCGGGCTTGAGCAGGTGGCGCTTCTGCGGGTCGGCATACAGCGGCCCCAGGTTGCCCTGGACCAGCCAATGCCGGTGCACCAGCCAGCACTGCCACAGCGCCGCCATGGAAAACGCCGGCTGGCAGGCTTCGACCTCGCAGCCCAGTTGGCGAAAGTCCCCCAGCGCCGCTTCGCACAGCGCCAGCACGCCGTCGTCCATGGCCAGGTAGCCGTCAAAGTCCCCCAGCCAGCCCAGGCGCGCGCCGCGAAAATCCCGTTGCAAGGGCTCGTTGAAGATCGCCGGGTCGTCCTTGAGCGACAAGGGCACCCGCGGGTCGTACCCGGCCTGGGTGCCCAGCAAGCGCGCGATATCGGCCACGCTGCGGCCCATCGGCCCCTCGGTGGCCAGTTGCTGGACGAACAGCTCCGGTGCCGGGCCGTGAGGCACCCGGCCCTGGGACGGGCGCAGGCCAAAGACATTGTTGAAGGCCGCCGGGTTGCGCAACGAGCCCATCATGTCGCTGCCATCGGCCACCGGCAGCATGCGCAGCGCCAGGGCCACTGCCGCCCCGCCACTGCTGCCGCCGGCATTCAGCCTCGGGTCGTAGGCGTTGCCGGTGGTGCCGAACACCTTGTTGTAGGTTTGCGAGCCCAGGCCGAACTCCGGCACGTTGCTCTTGCCGACGATGATCGCCCCGCTGGCCCGGACCCGCGCCACGCAGATGGCGTCGTGGGCCGGTATCTGTTCGGCGAACAGCGGCGAGCCCAGGGTGGTGCGCAGCCCGGCGGTGGCCGCCAGGTCCTTGATCGCCTGGGGCATGCCGTGCATCCAGCCCATGGACTGGCCCCGGTCCAGCTGGCGGTCGCGCTCCTCGGCCTCGGCCAGCAACACCTGGCGCTCGCGCAGGGACACCAGGGCATTGACCCGGGGGTTGCAGCGCTCGATCCGGTCCAGGTAGGCCAACATCACTTCGCGACAGGAAAACCTGCGGGCGTGGATCGCCCGGGACAGTTCGACGGCGCCCAGCTCAACGATGGGCCCAAAGTCTTGTGCTGCGATATCCATCAAGGTTTCACCCCGAAATTCAGTGCGCTCGGTTTCTTCTTTTTGGGTGCCTCATGCAGGCAATAAGTGCCCAGCAGCGTCAACACGCAGGCAAACAATACATAAAACGCCGGGGCCACCGGGGTGCCCAGCACCTTGCTGAGCCAGGTCACGATCAGCGGGGCAAAGCCGCCGAAGACCATGACCGCCACGTTGTAGGCCACCGACACCCCGGTGGAACGCACCTGCACCGGGAACTGTTCGGCCAGCGCGGTCGGCGCCGGGCCGAAGAAGCCGCCGATGGCGCTGCACAGCAGCACCTGCATCACCAGCAGCCGCTCGATCGACGGCGCCGCGGCCACCCAGACGTACAGCGGATACACCATGACAAAAAACGCCAGGGTAAAGGCCAGCAACACCGGGCGCCGCCCCAGCCGGTCCGACAGGGCGCCGGACAGCGGAATCACTACGGTCATCAGCGCCACCGCGAACATCTGCACCAGCAACACCTGGTCCAGCGGCAAGCCGAGGTTCTTGTGGGCGAAGGTCGGCATGTTCACCAGCACCACGTAGAACGACACCGTCGCGCCACAGGCCAGGCCCATGGACACCAGGATGCTGCGCCGATGCTCACGTATGACCTGCATCAGGCCCGGGCCGTTGCCGCGCACCTGCTTGCGGGCCTCGACGAAGGCTTCCGGCTCTTCCATGTACTTGCGGATCCACAGGCCCACCGGACCGATCAGCAGGCCGATCACGAACGGCAGGCGCCAGCCCCACAGATCGAGGTCCTCGGGCGAAAACAGATGGGTGACCAGCGCCACCATCGCCGCCCCGGAGAACACCGCCAGGCATTGCCCGACCAGTTGCCAGGAGCCGTACAGGCCCTTGCGATGGGCCGGCGCGCTTTCCACCAGGAAAGCCGTGGCGCTGGCGTATTCGCCGCCGGTGGCGAAGCCCTGCAGCATCCGTGCGACGACGATCATCAGCGGCGCGCCCATGCCAATGGCCGCGTAGTTGGGGGCAAAGGCGATCAGGGCGATGGACACCGTCATCAGGCGGATGATCAGCTGCATGGCGGCCTTGCGGCCTTTGCGGTCCGAATACATGCCCAGCAGAACGCCGCCCACCGGCCGCATGAAGAAGCCCACGCCGAAGGTGGCCAGGGCCATCAGCAGCGAGGCGTACTCGTCGTCGGAGGGGAAAAACTGCCGGGCGATGATGCTGGCCAGAAAGCCGTAGACGATGAAGTCGTACCACTCCAAGGCGTTGCCGATCACCGCGGCGACCACTTGCCGGGTACGCGAAACACTGGATCTCGAGGCGTGCATGAGCGCTGTCCTTCTATTCTTGTCGGGCCTCTCGGGTAACGAGTCGGGCCCTTATGGGAAGTGCCGGGCGCCACGGCGCCCGATTCAGCGGCAGAAGAAAGGGAAAACTCAGGCCGGCTCGAGCCAGCTCTCGGCCAGCGCGGCCCAATAGGCGGCGCCGGTCAGCAGGATGTCGTCGTTGAAGTCGTAGCCGGGGTTGTGGACCATCGGCCGGGACAGGCCGTTGCCGATGAACAGGTAGCTGCCGGGGCAGCGTTGCAGCATCCAGGCGAAGTCTTCGCTGCCCATCAGCTTGCGCGTGTTGCCGTCGACCGCCTGCTCGCCCAGCAGCGCCACCCCCACCTGGCGGGCGAATTCGGTCTGCTCCGGGCTGTTGACCAGTACCGGATAGGCCGGACGGTGTTCGATGCTGGCCGAGCATCCAAAGCTCTGGGCCTGGGTGTGGATGATCGCCTTGACCCGTTCGAGCATCTGCTCGCGCACTGGCGCGTTCAGCGCCCGCAGGCTCAGGCGCAGCAACGCCTGTTGCGGAATGACGTTGGCCGCCTCGCCGGCCTGCAGCGCACCGACCGTCACCACCGCCGCCTCCTGGGCATCGATGTTGCGCGCCACCACGGTTTGCAAGGCCATCACCACACTGGCCGCGGCCACCAGCGGATCGACCGTCAGGTGCGGCATCGAACCATGCCCGCCCACGCCTTCCAGGGTCACGGTGAGCAGGTCCTGGGAGGCCATCATCGGCCCTTCGCGAAAGCCCAGGTGACCGGCCGGCAGCCCCGGCATGTTGTGCATGCCGAACAGCGCATCGCAGGGAAAACGCTCCAGCAGGCCATCGGCGAGCATCGCTTCGGCACCGCCCTGGCCTTCTTCGGCCGGCTGGAAAATCAGGGTCAGGGTGCCGTCGAACTGGCGCGTGGCCGCCAGGTAGCGCGCCGCGCCAAGGAGCATGGCGGTGTGGCCATCGTGCCCGCAGGCATGCATGCACCCGCTGTGGCAGCTACTGTAGGCCACGCCGCTGTTCTCGATGATCGGCAAGGCGTCCATATCGGCACGCAGGCCCAGCCGGCGCGGGCTGCTGCCATTGCGCAGCACACCGACCACACCGGTCTTGCCGATACCGCTATGCACTTGGTAGCCCCATTCCTCCAGGGAACGGGCAACCAGCGCCGCGGTGCGGTTCTCCTCGAAGCCGAGTTCGGGGTGGGCGTGGATATCCTGGCGCACGGCGCGCAGGTCGCTGGCGACGTCGTCGAGCCAGGCAAAGATATGCGGGAAACGGGTCATGACGTATCTCCTTGGCCGGGTGTAATCCCGTTCTTTTTTTCGGAGCGTCTCACGGTGCAGCAAGGCGTGATCGCGGCGTGCCCTCAGATAACCGCGAGCCGTCGCCTGCGACAATCAAATGTGGTTCCACAGGGTGGAACCTTGTGCGGGGAGCCAGTCAGCACGGGGGCTGGCAGCCCCGGGAAAGGATTACCGATCGTTGCGTGGCGCCGTTCAGGGCTCCAGTCGACAGCCCTGGCGTTCGCTCAGCCAGACAGCGCTGTGGCTGCGTCCCAGGCCGCTGGCGCTCACCCGCTTGTGCTCGGCATCGTCGTGCAGACTTTTGAGCGGCAGGTACTGCTGCACATAACCTTCGCAGTACTCGGCAGCGTTGTGCATCACGTAGCGGCAGGAGCAGTACTCCTTGGCGCTGTAGGCGCTGAGGATGTCCGGGAAGGCCCGCAGCGCGACCCGCTCGTGCCAGCCCCAGCCGAGCAAGGCCAGCAGCGCCAGCAACAGCAGGCTGGCGAAGGGATGGCGCACAACCCACGGACGCCGGCTCATGGCTGTACCTGCCGGGCGAAAGCCGCCTGGGCCAGTTTGAGCAGCTCGTTGTGGCTATAGCTGCCGTCGCGGTCGTCGGCATAACGCACAATCACCAACCCGGCGCTGGGGATCACGTACAACGCCTGCCCCCAATGGCCCAGCGCCGCGAAGGTATCGGCCGGCGCGTCTGGCCAGGGCGATGGGGCACCACCGACGGCGCGATTGAGCCACCAGTGGCCACCGGGCACCAGCTCGTCCTGGTTCGCCTGATAACCGGCGAACGGCGTGCGACTGAATTCGACCCAGTCCCTGGGCAACAACTGACGCTCGCCCCAACGCCCGTCGCGCAGCATCAACAGGCCGACCCGCGCCAGGTCGCGGGCAGTGAGGTAGGCATAGGAGGAACCGACAAAGGTGCCGGTGGCGTCGCTTTCCCACACGGCGTGGGTAATGCCCAGGGGCTCGAACAGCGCCTGCCAGGGATAGTCGGCATAACGCTGGGCTCCCAGCATGCCTTTCAGGGCCGCCGACAGCAGGTTGCTGTCGCCGCTGGAGTAACGAAACACCTGCCCCGGCGGGCTGAAGGCCGGGTGCTCGGCGGTAAAGGTCGCCATATCGCCGTGGCCGCGGGTGTAGAGCATGGCCACCACCGAGGACTTGAGTGGCGCGTACTCGTAATCCTCCTGCCAATCCAGGCCCGAGGCCCAGTGCAGCAGGTCGGCCAGGCTGATGTCCGGATGCTGGCGCAACGCCGGAAGGAAGCGGACGGCCTTGTCCTGCAACTGGAAACGCCCTTCGCCATAGGCCACGCCCAGCACCGCGGCCAACAGGCTTTTGCTGATGGACCAGGTCAGGTGCGGGGTGTCGGCACTGGTCGGGCCGGCGTAACGCTCATAGATCAACTGGCCATCGCGGATCACCAGCAAGGCATCGCTGCGGATGCCCAGGCGGGTCGCCTCGTTGCGGGGTGCGAAGGCGTAGGCCTCCAGCGCCTCGAGGGCCGGGCCGCTGGCTGCGGGGCCCGTGCTCCATTGCGCGCCGGGCCAGTTTTCGGCCCAGGCCGGTGGGAGCATGAATAGCAGCGCGAGCAGCAGGGTCGAGCCTTTGAGCATGGCGGGAACTCGGGCAAGGGAACCCGCTGAGGGTAGACCAGGGAGATGACAGTTTTTTGCCACCCGCGGCCCTTCGGGCCTATCGCGAGCAAGCTCGCTCCTACATGAGCAGCGTCGCTTTTCTGTAGGAGCGAGCTTGCTCGCGATGGGCCGCGCAGCGGCCCCTCCTTTATAAGGCCAGCGCCTTGGCCAGGCGTTTGCTCCGCGCCCCCGCCGCCAGGTCCAGCACTGCCCGATCGCGCTTCCACAATTCAGCCCACTCCGGCGGGCCATCGGCAAAGGCTTGCTCAAGGGCCGGCTTGAGCCCGTCGAACTGGGCGAACAGCCCACCCAGCAACACATGCCCACTGCCCAGCGACGGGTTCTGCCGGCTGACTTCCGCGCAACCGGCGAGCAAGGCCAGCAATTGCAGGAGCAGGGTCTGCGGCCAGTCGTTGTCCTGGCCGACGCCATACAGCCAGGCCGTCATGGCGCTGAGTACATAGATGTCTTCCAGGGTGCGGAAGGGTTTGACGTAGGCATCCCAACCGTCGCCCGCCAGCAGTTCGCACAGGGCGTTATCCAGTTGCAGGCGGCCGTGGCTGATGTCCGGCATCAGCGGGATCGCCGGCAGCTTGTCGACCTTGACCCCAGGCTCGCCAGCGTAGACCACCGCCAGGCTCAGGCGCGGCGACTCACCTTGGGCCTCGCAGCGGGCGGCGATCAGCAGCCAGTCGGCGGCATCGCCCGCGGTGACGAAGTCCTTGCGCCCGCTCAGGTGCAGGTCCCGCAGCCGAGTCTGCATGTCAGCCGGGCGCAGGCTGCGCTGCTCGGTGGCACACAGCGCGCCCAGGCTCAGCGGCGCGCTGGGCCAGAGCATGCGCAAGGCCGCCTGGTAACCCACCAGGAAGGCCAGCCCCGGAGTGGCCATCAGCCGTCCGCCGCGCACCGCCAGCTCGAAGGGCGTCACCGGTCCCGACGCCTGTAACAACAGCTCCTGTAACAACGCGGCATAACCTTCGGCCAGGTCCGGGTGGGCGGGCAGTCGGCGACGGCTGTGCAGCAGGGCTTGCCAGGGCATAAGCGGGTCCTCAGGGGCTGTCATATAAGCATCACCAAAGCTTCATGGCGATGACACCGGGGCTACATAGCCTGACTTTGCACAACAAAGTCGATCGGCTGCAACCCAAGGCGGGTCAGTGGCCCGCACGGAGATTCACAATGACTCAGATCGCCCGCATCAGCGACACCGGCAATGAACGCCGCCTGCAAGCCGAGCGCCTGGTGGGCGCCGCGGCCCTGCAAGAAGCCCAGGCCCTGCGCTTCAACGTCTTCAGCGGCGAGTTCAACGCCAAACTGAAAGGCGCGGAGCTGGGTCTGGACATGGATGACTATGATGTCCACTGCAGCCACATCGGCGTGCGTGACTTGAGCAGCGGCCGCCTGGTCGCCACCACCCGCCTGCTCGACCACCAGGCCGCCAGCAGCCTGGGGCGTTTCTACAGCGAAGAAGAATTCAGCCTGCACGGCCTGGTCCAGCTCAAGGGCCCGATCCTGGAGATCGGCCGCACCTGCGTCGACCCGGCCTACCGCAACGGCGGCACCATCGCCGTGCTCTGGGGCGAGCTGGCCGAAGTGCTCAACCAGGGCGGCTACAGCTACCTGATGGGTTGCGCCAGCATCCCGATGCAGGACGGCGGCGTGCAGGCCCACGCGATCATGCAGCGCCTGCGCGAACGCTACCTGTGCACCGAACACCTGCGCGCCGAACCGAAGAACCCGCTGCCGAACCTCGACCTTCCGTCCAACGTCATCGCCGAGATGCCGCCGCTGCTCAAGGCCTACATGCGCCTGGGCGCGAAGATCTGCGGCGAGCCGTGCTGGGACCAGGACTTCCAGGTGGCCGACGTGTTCATCCTGCTCAAGCGCGACGAGCTGTGCCCGCGCTACGCCCGCCACTTCAAGGCGGCCGTGTGATGCGCCGGCTACGGGTCTACGGGCGCATCGCCCGCGTGCTGCTGGTGGTGGCGCTGGGCCTGAGCATGGCCTGCGTGTTCGGCGTGTTCGAGCGCCTGGGCATCGCCAATTCCATGGTCCGCCGCCAGCGCTGGTCGCGCTTTTTCATGGCGCGCCTGAGCAATGCCTTGCCCTTCGGCGTGACGGTGCACGGCGAGTTGCCCAAGCAGCCGATGCTCTGGGTCAGCAATCACGTGTCCTGGACCGACATCCCGTTGCTCGGCGCGCTGACGCCGCTGTCGTTCCTGTCCAAGGCCGAAGTGCGCACCTGGCCAGTCGCCGGCTGGCTGGCCGCCAAGGCTGGCAGCCTGTTTATCCGCCGCGGCTCGGGCGACAGCCAGTTGATCCGCAAGCAGATGACCCGCCATTTGCAGCAGACCCACCCGCTGCTGATGTTCCCCGAAGGCACCACCACCGACGGCCGCAGCCTGCGCACCTTCCACGGGCGCCTGCTGGCCAGTGCCATCGAGGCCGATGTGGCCTTGCAGCCGGTGGCCATTCGTTACCTGCGCGATGGCGATATCGATCCGCTGGCGCCCTTCGTTGGCGATGATGATTTGCTGTCGCACCTGATGCGCCTGTTCGCCAACGATCAGGGTCGGGTGGAAATCCATCTGCTCAAGCCGATTGCCTGCCAGGGCCAGGAGCGCGCCGCGTTGGCGTTCCAGGCGCAACAGGCGGTGCAGAAGGTCCTGTTTGGCGATATCGCCCAGCCAGCCGAACCACGGCGTGCCGGCGAACTGATTGCTGCCTGAACCCAGTACCTGTAGGAGCGAGCTTGCTCGCGAAAAAACCTGAGCCTTGAACCGTATTCAAGGGCCTCATCGCGAGCAAGCTCGCTCCTACACGGGATGGATGTGTTGCGCGGCGAATGCCTGCAACTGCGGGTAGAACGCCCGGAAATCCTCGCTCAACGGCTGATACAGCCGCTCCAGCTCGCCCATCGCCGCCGCCAGCTCTTCCGGGCGTGACAGGCGCCGGGCAATCCCACGCAACACCTGCTCCAGCACCTCGAACTCGCGGTAGGAACCCAGCCAGTCATGGGCGGCCATGTGCGGCGCGATCTGCGCCAGGCGCCCGGGCAATCGGGGTTCGGCCGCCAGCACCCGGTACACGTCCGAAGTGAACAGTTCCAACGGCCGGTCGGCATAGAACGCCCAGTCCCGCGCCAGGCAGTGGTCGAAAAACACGTCCAGCACAATGCCGGCGTAACGCCGGCGGGTCAGGGAAAAACGCGACAGCGATTCGCCCACCAGCGGATGGCGGTCGGTAAAGATGTCGATGCTGCGATGCAGCTGGATGGCCGCCTCGATCTCCGGGTCGAACTGGCCCTGCAGGCGCCCTTTGACGAAGTCGCCATACAAACTGCCGAGTAATTGACCGGGGCGCTGGCCGCCGAGGTGCAGATGTGCGAGATAATTCATTCGCGCAGCTTAGCACTGCGCCTCACATATCGTTATAACCCGATATACCGATTAACGCTGATCTCAGATCAAAATCATATTGGTATATCGCGAAATAGCGATTTAAAGTTCGCCTCATCGCGATATAACGTTTTACGGAAAACGAGCACCGCCATGTCCATCGACCTCGACGAAATAATAAAAGCCCTGGCGCACCCAGTACGACGAGACATCCTTATCTGGCTCAAGGACCCGAAGGTCCAGTTCCCCGATCAGACCCACAACCACGAGTACGGCATCTGCGCCGGACAGATCGACCAACGCTGCGGCCTGTCGCAGTCGACCGTCTCCGCGCACCTGGCGACCTTGCAGCGGGCGGGCCTGATCAGCAGCCAGAAAGCCGGCCAATGGCACTTTTTCAAACGCAACGAGGATGTGATCCAAGCCTTCCTCGAAGCGCTCACCCAAGAACTCAGCAGCAGACGCTGACAAGGACCCGACAATGCCCCTCTCGCTCCTCATCCTGGCCTTGAGCGCCTTCGCCATCGGCACCACCGAGTTCGTCATCATGGGCCTGCTGCCCGATGTGGCGAACGACCTGGGTGTGTCGATCCCCGGCGCCGGCTGGCTGGTGACCGGCTACGCCCTGGGCGTGGCCATCGGCGCGCCCTTCATGGCCCTGGCCACCGCCAGGCTGCCGCGCAAGGCCGCCCTGGTAGCGTTGATGGGGATTTTCATCGTCGGCAACCTGCTGTGTGCGCTGGCCAGTGACTACAACGTGCTGATGTTCGCCCGTGTGGTCACCGCCCTGTGCCATGGCGCCTTCTTTGGTATCGGTTCGGTGGTCGCGGCAGGCCTGGTGCCCGCCAACAAGCGTGCCTCCGCCGTGGCCCTGATGTTCACCGGCCTGACCCTGGCCAACGTGCTCGGCGTACCGCTGGGCACTGCCCTGGGCCAGCAGGCCGGCTGGCGTTCGACCTTCTGGGCGGTGACCGTGATCGGCGTGATTGCCCTGATCGGCCTGATCCGCTTCCTGCCGGCCAAGCGCGACGAAGAGAAGCTCGACATGCGTTCGGAACTGGTCGCCCTCAAGGGCGCCGGGATCTGGCTGTCGCTGAGCATGACCGCACTGTTCTCCGCCTCGGTATTCACCCTGTTCACCTATGTCGCCCCGCTGCTGGGCGAGGTGACCGGCGTCTCGCCCCAGGGCGTGACCTGGACCCTGGTGCTGATCGGCCTGGGCCTGACCCTGGGCAACATCGTCGGCGGCAAGATGGCCGACAAAAGCCTGTCGGGCACCCTGGTCGGCGTGCTGATCGCCATGGCCGTGACCAGCTCCGTGCTGACCTGGACCAGCGTCGCGCTGATCCCCACCGAAGTCACCCTGTTCCTCTGGGCCACCGCCTGCTTCGCCGCGGTGCCAGCCCTGCAGGTCAATGTGGTGACCTTCGGCAAGGCCGCGCCGAACCTGGTGTCCACGCTGAACATCGGCGCCTTCAACATCGGCAACGCCCTGGGCGCCTGGGTCGGCGGCAGCGTCATCGCCCACGGCTACGGCCTGGTCAACGTGCCGCTGGCGGCCGCCGCGCTGGCGATCCTGGCCCTGCTGGTGACGCTGATTACCTTTCGCCAGGGCGGCAACGCCGATCTGGCTCCTGCGACCAACTGATACGTTCATCTAAAGAAGGGTGTATTTCATGACGACTATTTTCGATCCGATCAAACTCGGCGACCTCGAGCTGGCCAACCGCATCATCATGGCGCCGCTGACCCGTTGCCGCGCCGACGAAGGTCGCGTGCCGAACGCGCTGATGGCCGAGTACTACGTACAACGCGCCTCCGCCGGCCTGATCCTCAGCGAGGCCACTTCGGTGACCCCGATGGGCGTCGGCTACCCGGACACCCCGGGCATCTGGTCCAACGACCAGGTGCGCGGCTGGAGCAACGTGACCAAGGCCGTTCACGGCGCGGGCGGCAAGATCTTCCTGCAGCTGTGGCACGTGGGCCGGGTTTCCCACCCGAGCTACCTGAACGGCGAAGCACCGGTCGCGCCAAGCGCCATCCAGCCCAAGGGCCACGTCAGCCTGGTGCGCCCGCTGGCCGACTACCCGACCCCGCGCGCCCTGGAAACCGCTGAAATCGCCGATATCGTCGACGCCTACCGGGTCGGCGCCGAGAACGCCAAGGCCGCTGGTTTCGACGGCGTGGAAATCCACGGCGCCAACGGCTACCTGCTGGATCAGTTCCTGCAAAGCTCCACCAACCAGCGCACCGACCAGTACGGCGGCTCCCTGGAAAACCGTGCCCGCCTGCTGCTGGAAGTGACCGACGCCGCCATCGAAGTCTGGGGCGCCGGCCGTGTCGGCGTACACCTGGCGCCACGGGCCGACTCCCATGACATGGGCGACGACAACCTGGCCGAAACCTTCACCTATGTCGCTCGCGAACTGGGCAAACGCGGTATCGCCTTTATCTGCTCCCGCGAGAAAGAAGGCGCCGACAGCCTCGGCCCACAACTGAAAGAAGCCTTCGGCGGCCCGTATATCGCCAACGAGCGCTTCACCAAGGACAGCGCCAACGCCTGGCTGGCCAGCGGCAAGGCCGACGCCGTGGCCTTCGGTGTGCCCTTCATCGCCAACCCGGACCTGCCGGCCCGCCTGAAGGCCGATGCACCGCTGAACGATGCGCGTCCTGAACTGTTCTACGGCAAGGGTCCGGTCGGCTATATCGACTACCCGACGCTGTAAGGCGCTTCAATTAAAAAGCCCCGGACTCGCGAGAGCCGGGGCTTTTTGCTGCCCCTCCTTTTGTAGGAGCGAAGCTTGCTCGCGATGAACCCTCGAGCAACGGGTAGTTTCAGGCATACCGCATTATCGTTGACCGACATCGCGAGCAAGCTTCGCTCCTACAAAGGCGGGGCGCGATTAGCTGCGCTTGCGCTGGCCCCAGGCCACGGCCAGGCCGCTGAAGCAGATCACCGCGATCCCGACTATGGCGAAGCTGTCCGGGGTGTGCTCGAAGATCAGGTAGCCGTACATGCCCGCGAACAGGATCTGCCCGTAGCTGAATGGCGCCAGCATCGCCGGCGCGGCATGGCGGAAGGCCTGGGTCAGCAACAGGTGGCCGAGCATGCCGCAGGTGCCGAGGCCGATCATGAACAAGGCGTGCCACAGGGTCGGTGTACTCCAGAAGAACGGCAGCGCCGCGCTCATGATCAGGCTGTTGAGAATTCCGGTGAGGAAGTTGCTGGTGGTGGGGCTGTCGACGCCGCTGAGCTTGCGGGTGAGCAACTGATAGAAGCCGAAACACAAGGCCGAGCACAGCGGCAGCAGGATCGCCGGGGTGAACAAGGCGCCGCCCGGACGAATCACGATCAAGACCCCGACGAAACCGGCCAGCACCGCCAGCCATTGGCCGCGGGTCACCCGCTCGCCCAGCAGCGGCACGGACAAGGCGGTGACCAGCAAAGGCGCGAGGAAGTTGACCGCGGTGGCCTCGGCCAGGGGGATATAACGCAGGCCGGTGGTGAAAAACAGGCTGGTGCCGATCAGGCACAAGGCGCGCAACAGTTGCAGGCCTGGCCGCTTGGTACGCACCACGGCGGAGAAACCGCTGCGCGGCACGAACACCACCAGCATCAACAGCGTGTGCACCACATACCGGGCCCAGACCACCATGACGATGGGGTAGAACCCGGACAGGTATTTGGACAGAGTGTCATGACTGGCGAACAGCAAAACCGCCAGGCAAATCAGTGCGATACCTTTTACCGGTTGCTCGGCACCCTTGTAAGCCGCGGTACTTACACTCATTCACACACCCGCAACAATTTCCCTACAAAATACGTAGCTCGCTATCTATCAAGATAAAGTCGCCACGTATATAAAGGCATCCCGGTAAGTCGTGACGAATGAAACATCAGGCTTTATAACGCGCAAACGTTGACATCTGCCGACGTAATTCCGCATTTTGTCTCAATTACGCAGGCTGGGACTCAGGCGCAGCATGTCCAATCCGGTATCGATCCAGCGCTCCGCTTCCTTATGGAGTTCGAAACTGTCCGGCGCCAACAGCCACTGATAAAGAATGCCATCAATATAGGCGTGGATGCTGATGGCCGCCCGGGCAGTATCGAGGTTCTCGGGCAGTTGTCCTCGCTTCACGGCATTGCGCAACCCCAGCTCGATATGCACGTTGCAATCCAGGCTGGCCGCGCGACGCTGGCGCCGCATGTCGCACATTTCATCGGTGATTTCGCACTTGTGAAACAAAATCTCATTAATGCGTCGGGTTTTCGGGTCCAGGGCAATTTGATGAAACAAATGAATCAGCAGCTTGCGCATGCACCCCAGCGGATCGACTTCTTCTTCGTCTTCACTGGCCCTGGCCATTTCATTCAGCGGCTCGCGCAAGGTATCGAGCATGGCCTGCACCAGATCCGCCTTGTTGCTGAAATGCCAGTAAATGGCTCCACGTGTGACACCGGCCAACGCCGCGATATCGGCCAGGGTGGTACGCGCCACACCGCGCTCGTAGAAAGCTTTTTCGGCCGCCTCGAGTATCTGTTTGCGGGTTTCTTGAGCTTCCTCTTTGGTACGACGGACCATGGCAGTAAACCTCGATCAGGATGTTTCAGCGATGCATGAAGCTCATCTGAATAAATATGGAACGGCATCTCGGGTGCCGTTTGCCCAGCCTACAATTCAACGTTTGCAACGGCTTTTGTAACCGAATGGGTACGCCGCCAAGGTATTTACAAACAACCATGAACGTAAGTATATTCCTTAGCAAGCTACTTATCCACTCAGCACCCGTTTTTTACCCTTCCACTTTTCGAGTGCGCATTTTGCGCGCCTGACCCGAGGATCTTCATGCAACTCAAGCCAGCTGTTACCGCTCTGGTCACTGCCGTCGCCCTGGCATCGCTGCTCAGCGGATGTAAAAAGGAAGAGGCGGCTCCCGCCCCACAAGCCCCTCAGGTCGGCGTAGTCACCCTGCAACCTCAAGCCTTTACCCTGACGTCCGAGCTTCCAGGGCGCACCACCGCGTTCCGGATCGCCGAGGTCCGTCCTCAGGTCAACGGCATCATTCTCAAGCGCCTGTTCAAGGAAGGCGGCGACGTCAAGGAAGGTCAGCAGCTCTATCAGATCGATCCGTCGGTCTATGAGTCGACCCTCAAGAGCGCCCAGGCCAACCTGCAATCGACCAAGTCGATCTCCGATCGCTACAAGCAGTTGGTCGACGAACAGGCCGTAAGCCGCCAGGAATACGACACCGCCGTCGCCAACCGCCTGCAATCGGAAGCCGCGCTGCAGAGCGCCCAGATCGACCTGCGCTACACCAAGGTGCTGTCGCCGATCTCCGGGCGTATCGGCCGTTCTTCGGTCACCGAAGGCGCATTGGTCAGCAACGGTCAATCCGCCGCCATGGCAACCATCCAGCAACTCGATCCGATCTACGTCGACGTCACCCAGTCGTCGGTGGAACTGCTCGAGCTGCGCCGCGAGCTGGAAAGCGGTCGCCTGCAGAAGGCCGGCGACAACGCCGCCAAGGTCAAGCTGACCCTGGAAGACGGCAGCCAGTACAAGCTCGATGGCAAGCTGGAGTTCTCCGAAGTGTCGGTCGACGAAACCACCGGCTCCGTGACCCTGCGCGCGGTATTCCCGAACCCTGAACACACCCTGCTGCCAGGCATGTTCGTGCACGCGCAACTGCAGGCCGGCGTGAATGCCGCGGCGATTCTCGCCCCGCAACAAGGCGTGACCCGCGACCTCAAGGGCACACCGACCGCCCTGGTGGTTGGCCCGGACAACAAGGTTGAACTGCGTCAGCTCAAGGCCAGCCGCACCGTCGGCAACCAGTGGCTGATCGAGGACGGCCTGAAGGCCGGTGATCGCCTGATCACCGAAGGGCTGCAATTCGTCCGACCTGGCGTCGAAGTCAAAGCCAGCGAAGCGACCAACGTTCCAGCAAAAAACCCGGCCACTGCACAGGCAACTGACAAAGCTGCAGGCGGCAAAGGGGAGTAAACCATGTCGAAATTTTTTATCGACCGTCCGATTTTCGCCTGGGTAATCGCCCTGGTGATCATGCTGGTCGGGGCTCTATCGATCCTCAAATTGCCGATCAACCAATACCCGAGCATCGCGCCTCCAGCGATCGCCATCTCCGTGACCTACCCAGGTGCTTCCGCACAGACCGTGCAGGACACCGTGGTCCAAGTCATCGAGCAGCAGCTCAACGGTATCGACAACCTGCGTTATGTGTCCTCGGAAAGTAACTCCGACGGCAGCATGACCATTACCGCGACCTTCGAGCAGGGCACCAACTCGGACACCGCGCAGGTCCAGGTACAGAACAAGCTGAACCTGGCCACCCCGCTGCTGCCGCAAGAAGTGCAGCAACAGGGTATCCGCGTGACCAAGGCGGTGAAGAACTTCCTGTTGGTGATCGGTGTGGTTTCCGAGGACGGCAGCATGTCCAAGGACGACCTCTCGAACTACATCGTGTCCAACATGCAGGACCCGATTTCGCGGACCGCGGGCGTGGGTGACTTCCAGGTGTTCGGTGCCCAGTACGCCATGCGTATCTGGCTCGACCCGGCCAAGCTGAACAACTTCAACCTGACTCCGGTTGACGTGAAGAACGCCGTGGCGGCGCAGAACGTCCAGGTGTCGTCCGGCCAGATCGGTGGCTTGCCAGCCCTGCCAGGCCAGCAACTGAACGCCACCATCATTGGCAAGACCCGCCTGCAGACTGCCGAGCAGTTCAAGGCGATCCTGCTGAAGGTCAACGCGGACGGCTCGCAAGTGCGTCTGGGCGACGTCGCCGATGTCGCCCTGGGGGGTGAAAACTACTCCGTCAGTGCCCAGTTCAACGGTGCCCCGGCTTCCGGCCTGGCCGTGAAACTGGCCAACGGCGCCAACGCCCTGGACACCGCCAAGGCCCTGCGCAAGACCATCAGCGACCTGGAGCCGTTCTTTCCGCAAGGCATGAAAGTGGTATTCCCGTACGACACCACCCCGGTGGTGACCGAGTCGATCAAGGGTGTGGTCGAGACCCTGGTCGAAGCGATCGTGCTGGTGTTCCTGGTGATGTTCCTGTTCCTGCAGAACTTCCGCGCCACCGTCATCACCACCATGACCGTTCCGGTGGTGTTGCTGGGTACCTTCGGCATCCTCGCGGCCGCCGGGTTCAGCATCAACACCCTGACCATGTTCGGCATGGTGCTGGCCATCGGCTTGCTGGTGGACGACGCCATCGTCGTGGTGGAAAACGTCGAGCGGGTAATGGCCGAGGAAGGCCTGTCACCCAAGGAAGCGACCAAGAAGTCCATGGGCCAGATCCAGGGCGCCCTGGTCGGTATTGCCCTGGTGCTGTCGGCGGTACTGCTGCCGATGGCGTTCTTCAGCGGTTCCACCGGTGTGATCTACAAGCAGTTCTCGATCACCGTGGTCTCGGCCATGGCGCTGTCGGTCCTGGTTGCCCTGATCTTCACCCCGGCCCTGTGCGCCACCATGCTCAAGGCCATTCCCCACGGCGAACACGCCGCGCCGAAACGCGGCTTCTTCGGCTGGTTCAACCGTACCTTCGACCGCAGCGTCAAAAGCTACGAGCGTGGCGTGGGCAACATCCTGCGGCACAAGGCGCCTTACCTGCTGGCCTACGCGCTGATCGTGGTCGGCATGATCTGGCTGTTCGCCCGTATCCCGACTGCGTTCCTTCCGGAAGAAGACCAGGGCGTACTGTTCGCCCAGGTACAGACCCCGGCCGGCTCCAGTTCCGAGCGGACCCAGGTGGTCGTCGACGAAATGCGCGCCTACCTGCTGGACAAGGAAAAGGACACCGTGGCCTCGGTCTTCACCGTGAACGGCTTCAACTTCGCCGGTCGTGGCCAGAGCTCGGGCATGGCGTTCATCATGCTCAAGCCGTGGGACGAACGCTCCGTGGACAACAGCGTGTTCAACCTGGCCGCCCGTGCCCAGCAGCACTTCTTCAGCTTCCGTGACGCAATGGTGTTCGCCTTCGCTCCGCCGGCGGTACTGGAGCTGGGTAACGCCACCGGTTTCGACGTGTTCCTGCAGGACCGCGCCGGTATCGGCCACGAGAAACTGATGGAAGCGCGCAACCAGTTCCTCGGCATGGCGGCGCAGAGCAAGATCCTCTCCCAGGTGCGTCCGAACGGCCTGAACGACGAGCCGCAGTACCAGCTGGAAATCGATGACGAGAAGGCCAGCGCCCTGGGCGTGACCATCTCCGACATCAACAACACCTTGTCGATTGCCCTGGGCAGTAGCTACGTCAACGACTTCATCGACCGCGGTCGGGTGAAGAAGGTGTACATCCAGGGTCAGCCTAACGCTCGCATGAGCCCCGAGGACCTGAAGAAGTGGTACGTGCGCAACAGCGCCGGGACCATGGTGCCGTTCGCCTCCTTCGCCAAGGGCACGTGGATCTACGGTTCGCCGAAACTGGCCCGTTACAACGGCGTGGAAGCGGTGGAAGTCCTGGGTGCCCCGGCGCCGGGCTACAGCACCGGTGAAGCCATGGCCGAAGTCGAAGCCATCGCCAAGAAGCTGCCGGCCGGTGTCGGTATCTCCTGGACCGGCCTGTCCTACGAGGAACGCCTGTCGGGCTCGCAAGCGCCTGCGCTGTACGCCTTGTCGCTGCTGATGGTGTTCCTGTGTCTGGCGGCGCTGTATGAAAGCTGGTCGATTCCGATCGCGGTCATGCTGGTGGTGCCGTTGGGGATCATCGGTGCGCTGATGGCGACCAGCCTGCGCGGCCTGTCCAACGACGTGTACTTCCAGGTGGGGCTGTTGGTGACCATCGGTCTGGCGGCGAAAAACGCCATTCTGATCGTCGAGTTCGCCAAGGAACTGCACGAACAGGGCCGCAGCCTGGTGGACGCGGCGATCGAAGCCTGCCGCATGCGTCTGCGTCCGATCATCATGACCTCCCTGGCCTTCGTGCTCGGTGTGGTACCGCTGGCCATCTCCACCGGCGCAGGCTCGGGTAGCCAGCATGCGATCGGTACCGGGGTGATTGGCGGTATGCTCACCGCGACTGTCCTGGCAATATTCTGGGTACCTTTGTTCTTCGTCACCGTGTCCAAGATGGGCCGCCGCAAGGCAGACGAAGCGCAAACTACTGAAACTCCTGAAGAGGCTGGCCAATGAGCAAGTCGCTACTCTCCCTCGCAATCACCGCCGCCGTGCTGAGTGGTTGCTCGCTGATACCGGATTATCAGCAGCCGCAAGCGCCGGTCGCGGCGCAATACCCGCAAGGGCCGGCCTATTCGCCTGCGGAGGCAGCCAACCAGGCAGCCGCCGAACAGGGCTGGCGGCAGTTTTTCCATGACCCTGCCCTGCAGCAGCTGATCCAGACCGCGCTGGTGAACAACCGCGACCTGCGGGTCGCGGCGCTGAACATCGACGCCTACGCCGCGCAGTACCAGATCCAGCGCGCGGACCTGTTCCCGGCGATTTCGGCCAACGGCAGCGGCAGTCGTCAACGTACCCCGGCGCGGATGTCGCAGACCGGTGAAGCGGCCATCTCCAGCCAGTACTCGGCAACCCTGGGTATCAGCGCTTACGAGCTGGACCTGTTCGGTCGCGTTCGCAGCTTGAGCGAGCAGGCCTTGCAGACCTACTTCTCCAGCGAAGAAGCCCGGCGCAGCACGCAGATCAGCCTGGTGGCCAGCGTGGCCAACGCCTACCTGACCTGGCAGGCCGACAAGGAACTGCTCAAGCTGACCCAGGACACCCTGGCGGCCTACGAGGAGAGCTACCGCCTCACCTCGCGCAGCAACGAAGTCGGCGTGGCCTCGGCCCTGGACCTGAGTCAGGCGCGGACCTCGGTGGAAAACGCCCGGGTGCAACTGGCGCGTTACACCCGCCAGGTGGCCCAGGACGAAAACAGCCTGACCCTGCTGCTGGGTACCTCGATTCCGGCCAACCTGCCGAGCGCGCAGCCGTTGTCGGCCGACCTGCTCAGCGAGTTGCCGGCCGGCCTGCCGTCGGAACTGCTGCAACGCCGTCCGGACATCCTTGCCGCCGAGCACAACCTGAAAGCCGCCAACGCCAGTATTGGCGCGGCACGCGCGGCGTTCTTCCCGAGCATCAGCCTGACCGCCAATGCCGGGACCTTGAGCCCGGACATGGGCGGCCTGTTCAAGGGTGGCTCGGGCACCTGGTCGTTCGCGCCGCAGATCAATATCCCGATCTTCAACGCCGGCAGCCTGCGCGCCAGCCTGGATTACTCGAAAATCCAGAAAGACATCAACGTGGCGCAGTACGAGAAATCCATCCAGACCGCCTTCCAGGAAGTCTCCGATGGCCTGGCCGCACGTCAGACCTACAACCAGCAGTTGCAGGCCCAGCGTGACTTCGTCAACGCCAACCAGGACTACTACCGTCTGGCCGAGCGTCGCTACCGCATCGGTGTCGACAGCAACCTGACCTTCCTCGACGCCCAGCGCTCGCTGTTCAGCGCGCAGCAAGCGTTGATCACCGACCGGCTTGCGCAGCTGACCAGCGAGGTCAACCTGTACAAGGCCCTAGGTGGCGGTTGGAACGAGCAAGGTTCGCAGAAAGCCGAAGTGAGCAAAGAGGCACCGCCACTGAAGCTGTTCTGAGTGCATGACGCTTGAAAAAAGCCCACCTTTCGGTGGGCTTTTTTATGGGCCGAAGACGGCCGCCACTTGTGTTCGTTAATCGCCCAAAACCCGCCAAGGCCAATTGAACAGGCCCGTTGATCCAACGCACCATTCCCCGCACCTACAAAAACCAATAACAACAGGTTCGTCATCATGACCCCGCGCCCTGCCCGCTCCGGCTGATTCCGTTCCATCCACCCTCCCGGTTTCAACCTTGTCTGCAACCTGACGTTGCGGCAGCGCCCTGCCTCACCCCTAACAATTAGAGAGCCCGATCCATGAAGCCATCCACTCGCACTCCCTATTCCCTGCTGCCCAGCCTGCTGGCCGTCAGCATCGCCGGCACGGCCCTGCCGGTCATGGCCGCGGAGTCCGGCTTTCTCGAAGACGCCAAGGTCAACCTGAACCTGCGCAACTTCTACATCAACCGTAACTTCACCAACCCGGGCAAGAGCCAGGGCAAGGCTGAAGAGTGGACCCAGAGCTTCATCCTCGACGCCAAGTCCGGCTTCACCCAGGGCACCGTCGGTTTCGGCATGGACGTGCTGGGGCTGTACTCGCTGAAGCTCGATGGTGGCAAGGGCACCGGCGGCACCCAACTGCTGCCCCTGGATCACGACGGGCGTCCGGCCGACCACTTCGGCCGCACGGGCGTCGCGTTCAAGGCCCGCCTGTCGCAGACCGAAGTCAAGGTCGGCGAATGGATGCCAGTGCTGCCGATCCTGCGCTCGGACGACGGTCGCTCCCTGCCCCAGACCTTCCGCGGCGGCCAGATCACCTCGAAGGAAATTGACGGCCTGACCCTCTACGGCGGCCAGTTCCGCGCCAACAGCCCGCGTGACGACAGCAGCATGAGCGACATGTCGATGACCGGCAAAGCGGCCTTCACCTCCGACCGTTTCAACTTCCAGGGCGGCGAATACAGCTTCAACGACAAGCGCACCCAGGTCGGGGTGTGGAACGCCCAGCTCAAGGACATCTACAGCCAGCAATACCTCAACCTGATCCACAGCCAGCCGCTGGGCGACTGGACCCTGGGCGCCAACATCGGCTTCTTCTACGGCAAGGAAGATGGCAGCGCCCGCGCCGGCGACCTGGACAACAAGACCTGGTCGGGCCTGTTCTCGGCCAAGTACGGCGGCCACACCTTCTATGTCGGCCTGCAGAAACTCACCGGCGACAGCGCTTGGATGCGCGTCAACGGCACCAGCGGCGGCACCCTGGCCAACGACAGCTACAACGCCAGCTACGACAACGCCCAGGAAAGATCCTGGCAACTGCGCCATGACTACAACTTCGTCGCGGTCGGCATACCCGGCCTGACCCTGATGAACCGCTACATCAAGGGCGACAACGTGCACACCGTCACCATCACCGACGGCAAGGAATGGGGACGCGAGAGCGAGCTGGCCTACACCGTGCAAAGCGGCACGCTGAAGAACCTCAACGTCAAATGGCGCAACTCGACCATGCGCCGCGACTTCAGCACCAACGAGTTCGACGAGAACCGCCTGATCATCAGCTACCCGATCAGCCTGCTGTAAACCCACTCGCTCGCCCACACCAAAAACAAGGCCAGCCCCATTCCCCGGGGCTGGCCTTGTTTTTTGCAGGAGCGAAGCTTGCTCGCGATGATCGTCAACGATGGCGCGTACTGACGGGCTGAACGCCGCACCCTCAGGTTCATCGCGAGCAAGCTCGCTCCTGCAGGGAAAACGCAGCGGCGCCGAGTTGCTCGGCGCCGCCTTTCTTTACAAGTCGCGGGTCATCAGGCGCGGGATTCCACGCCCAGCTCGTCCCACACCGACTCGGCCAGGTGGAAGGTCGCGTTGGCCGCCGGAATGCCGCAGTAGATTGCGCTCTGCATGATCACTTCCTTGATCTCGGCGCGGCTCACGCCGTTGTTGGCGGCGGCACGCAGGTGCAGCTTGAGCTCTTCGTTGCGGTTCATGCCGATCAGCATGGCGATGGTGATCAGGCTGCGGGTGTGGCGTGGCAGGCCCGGACGTGTCCAGATATCGCCCCAGGCGTGCCGGGTGATCATTTCCTGGAACTCCGAGTTGAACTCGGTCAGGGTGCTCAGGCTGCGATCGACATGGGCATCGCCCAGCACCGCGCGACGCACTTGCATGCCTTCGGCGTAACGTTGTTTCTCGTCCATCGGGGGCTTCCTCAAATGTTCTGGTCAGCCAGCAGAAATGCCACGACCCGCTCGCTGAACGCCGCGCCGGCCTGGACGTTGGACAGGTGCGCCGCATGGAACTCGGCGTATTCGGCGCCGCGCACGCGCTCCTGAATGAAATGCCCGCCGGAGGGCGGCGTGACCGCATCTTCGGTACCGGACACCACCAGGGTCGGTGCCTCGATCGCCGACAGTTGATCGCGGAAATCCGCATCGCGCACCGCCGCGCAGTTGGCGGCATAACCCTGGGGCGAGGTGGCCGCCAGCATGTCGGTGATCAGCTTGGCCTGGTCCGGGTGCGCCACGGCGAAGGCCGGGGTGAACCAGCGGGCGATCGAGGCATCGCGCAATGCGACCATGGCCGCCTGGCCATCGCGCAGCACGGTTTCGATGCGCGGGTTCCATACCGACGGATCACCGATCTTCGCCGCGGTGTTGCACACCACCAGCTTGTTCAGGCGCTCGCCGGCATTGATGCCCAGCCACTGGCCGATCAGCCCGCCCATGGACAGGCCGCAGAAATGCGCGCGCTGGATATGCAGCGCATCCAGCAGCGCCAGCACGTCACGGCCCAACTGCTCGATGCTGTAGGGGCCTTCGGTGACCAGGGATTTGCCGTGGCCACGGGTGTCGAAACGCAGCACCCGGAAGTGCTTGGTAAAGGCCGGGATCTGGATGTCCCACATGTGCAGGTCGGTACCCAGGGAGTTGGACAGGACCAGCACCGGCGCATCGACCGGGCCGTCCAGTTGGTAATGCAGTTCGCCATCGGCGAGTTGTACGAATGCCACGGCAGTCTCCTTCAGGCGTTCAAGGCTAAATGTTCGGCCACGGCGCGCTCGACCCAGGCTTGCGCCTGGCCGAGGTAATGCGCCGGGTCCAGCAGGCGATCCAGTTCTTCCGCCGACAGCTCGGCGGTCACTTGCGGCTCATCCCCCAGCACCGCGCGCAGATGCCGTTGTTCGGCCACCGCACGCTTGCAGCACTGCTCCAGCAGATGGTGTGCGGTCTCGCGGCCCAGGCGCTGGGCCAGGGCGATGCTCACGGCTTCCGCCAGCACCAGCCCCTGGGTCAGGTCGAGGTTCCTGGCCATGCGCGCGGCGTCGACTTCCAGCCCGTCGGCCACCAGCAGCGCCTGTTGCAAGGCACCGGACACCAGGCAGCAGATCTCCGGCAGGGTTTCCCATTCGGCGTGCCACAGGCCCAGGCTGCGTTCGTGCTCCTGGGGCATGGCGCTGAACATAGTCGCCAGCAGCCCGGGAACCCGGGTCGCCGCGCCGATCAATACCGCCGCGCCCACCGGGTTGCGCTTGTGCGGCATGGTCGAGGAGCCGCCCTTGCCCGGCGCCGACGGCTCGAAGACTTCCGCCGCCTCGGTCTGCATCAGCAGGCTGATGTCACGGCCGAGCTTGCCGAGGCTGCCGGCGATCAGGCCGAGCACCGAGGCGAACTCCACCAGCCGGTCGCGCTGGGTGTGCCAGGGCTGCTCCGGCAGGCTCAGTTGCAACTCCTCGGCCAGGGCCTGGGCAATGGGCAGGGCCTGCTCGCCCAGGGCCGCGAGGGTGCCCGAGGCCCCGCCGAACTGCAGCACCAGCAAGCGCGGCTTGAGCTGCGCCAGACGCTCGCGGCTGCGGGTCACGGCCCCCAGCCAGCCGGCGATCTTCATGCCGAGGGTGACCGGCGTGGCATGTTGCAGCCAGGTGCGGCCGGCCATGGGTGTGTCGGCATAACGTTGGGCCTGGGCGGCCAGGATGCCGCCGAGGCGCGCCAGGTCGTTGTCGATCAGGCTCAGCGCCTGCCGCAGTTGCAGGACCAGGCCGCTGTCCATCACATCCTGGCTGGTGGCGCCCAGGTGCACATAACGCTCGGCGCTGGCATCGGTCTTGGCGATCTGCTTGCCCAGGGCCTTGACCAGTGGGATCGCTGAGTTGCCCGCAGTGGCGATGGCCTGGCCCAGGGCGGAAAAATCATAGAGTCCGGCGCGGCAGGCCGCCTCGATCGGCGCCACCGCCGCGGCCGGAATCACTCCGACCCGAGCCTCGGCCCGGGCCAGCGCGGCCTCGAAGTCGAGCATGGCCTGGACCCGACCCTGGTCGCAGAACACCGCGCGCATATCGCGGGTGGTGAAGTAGGCATCGAACAGTTGGTTGCTCGCCGGTGTACTCATAAACAATCCTTTGGGGCATGCGCCCACGATGGGCGCACGCAGACAGGTCAAAGATCGTGGTGCAGGTACGCCGCCTGTTTAGGCAGGCGCAGGCTGAACAGGAAGGCAATCGCCATCATCGCCGTCACGTACCAGTAGAAGGTGTTTTCCATGCCCAGGGATTTCAGGCCCAGGGCCACGTATTCCGCCGAACCGCCGAACAGCGCGTTGGCCACCGCATAGGCCAGGCCTACCCCCAGCGCCCGCACTTGCGGCGGGAACATCTCGGCTTTTACCAGGCCGCTGATGGAGGTGTAGAAACTGACGATCGCCAGGGCCAGGGTGATCAGCACGAAGGCCAGGAACGGGCTGCTGATGGTTTTCAGGGTCAGCAGGATCGGCACGGTGCACAGTGTGCCCAACGCACCGAACCAGAGCATCGAGTTACGCCGGCCGATCTTGTCCGCCAGCATGCCGAACAGCGGCTGCATGCACATATAAAGGAACAGCGCGCCGGTCATGATGTAGCTGGCGGTCTTGGCGTGCATGCCGGCGGTGTTCACCAGGTATTTCTGCATATAGGTGGTGAAGGTGTAGAAAATCAGCGAGCCACCGGCGGTGTAGCCGAGCACGGTGACAAAGGCCTTCGAGTGATGCTTGAACAGCGCGGCCACGCTGCCGGCGTCCTTGTCTTCACGCATTTCCTTGCTGGTGGTTTCTTTCAGCGAGCGCCGCAGCAGCAGGGAGATCAGGGCGGCGATGGCGCCGATCACGAACGGAATGCGCCAGCCCCAGGCCTTGAGTTCCGCCTCGTCGAGAAACTGTTGCAGGATCACCACCACCAGCACCGCCAGCAGTTGCCCGCCGATCAGGGTCACGTACTGGAAGGAGGCGAAGAACCCGCGCTGGCCCTTGAGCGCGACTTCGCTCATGTAGGTCGCGGTGGTGCCGTATTCCCCGCCCACCGACAGGCCCTGGAACAGCCGCGCCATCAGCAGCAGCGCCGGCGCCCAGGCACCGATGCTGGCGTAGGTCGGCAGGAAGGCGATGACCAAGGAGCCGGCGCACATCATCAGCACCGAGATCATCATGGAATTCTTGCGCCCGTGCTTGTCGGCCACCCGGCCGAACAGCCAGCCGCCGATAGGACGCATCAGAAACCCGGCGGCGAACACGCCGGCGGTATTGAGCAGTTGCACCGTGGGGTCGTCGGAGGGGAAAAACGCCGGGGCGAAATAGATCGCGCAGAAGGCGTAGACGTAGAAGTCGAACCATTCGACCAGGTTGCCGGAGGAGGCGCCGACGATCGCGAAGATCCTCTTGCTGCGTTCCTCGGTCGTGTAGTGACTGGTTAACGTTGTCATGGCTTTTCACTCTTTGGGGACGTGGTGAGTCTAGACATACTTTGTAACAGTCCCGTTCCGCAAGACGACCTTGGGGGGTGTCGGCCTATTCGGCCTTATCGCGAGCAAGCTCGCTCCTACAGGATGTGGGTCGATCACGATGCCGTGATTCAACTGCGGTCTGTAGGAGCGAGCTTGCTCGCGCTCCCCCCAGGCACACTCAATAATCGAAAAACACGGTTTCCGCGTCGGTACCCTGCAGGATCACGTTCCAGTGGTAGTGACCCGGCGCATCCGCCTTGGCCAGCAAGGTGGCGCGACGCTCTGCGGGCACGCAGGCCAGCAGCGGATCGGCCGCGTTGGCCGGTTCGCCGTCGAAGTAGATGCGGGTCAGCAAGTGCTTGACCAGGCCCCGGGCAAACACCAGCACCACCAGGTGCGGCGCCTGGGTCGAACCCTGCAGGCCAGGCACGCTGCCCGGCTTGATGGTGGTGAAGCGGAAACGCCCTTCCCCATCCACCGGCACCCGGCCGAAGCCCTGGAAGTTCGGGTCCAGGGCCTTGTCCTGATCGTCTTCCGGGTGATCGTACTTGCCGGCCGCGTTGGCCTGCCAGATTTCCAGCATGGCGTCGTTGACGAAGTCGCCGTTGCCATCCACCACCTGGCCGCTGATCGCCACCCGCTCGCCGAGGGTCTCGGCCTGGGTCAGGTCTTCGCGGTTCAGCCAGGTCAGGCCGATGTGGTAGTAGGGGCCGACGGTGTGGGACGTGGTCGCAGTCAGCGTCATCTTATTTCTCCATCGGCGTGGCATCGCGGCCGCGCAAGACGATGTCCCAACGGTAGCCGAGGGCGTAGGACGGAATGGTTTTCTCCAGGTCGAAGCTGGCGATCAGGCGTTCCTTGGCGCTGGTGTCCGGCACGCAGTTGTAGATCGGGTCGTAGGCCAGCAGCGGGTCGCCCGGGAAATACATCTGGGTCACCAGGCGCGTGAGGATGCTCGGCCCGAACAGCGAGAAGTGGATATGCGCCGGACGCCAGGCATTGTGGTGGTTACCCCAGGGGTAGGCACCGGGCTTGATGGTCTGGAACTGGTACCAGCCATCGGCGTCGGTGACGGTGCGCCCGGTGCCGGTGAAGTTCGGGTCCAGCGGCGCATCGTGCAGGTCACGGTCGTGGTTGTAGCGGCCGGCGGCGTTGGCCTGCCAGATCTCCACCAGGATCCCCGGCACCGGCAAGCCGTTCTCGTCCAGCACCCGGCCGTGGATGATGATGCGTTCGCCCTGGGGCTCGCCGGCATGCTGCGCGGTCAGGTCGTTATCCTTGTCCTGCAGGTAATCGGCGCCGATGGTCGGGCCGGTGATTTCCGACAGCGAATGGGGCAGGAACACCAGCGGCTTGGACGGCGAGCGGGTGTTGGTGGATTTGTAGGCCGGGTGCAGGTAATCAGGCTGAGTACCTGGTTGCGGGCGCCGGTAACCGGGCTTGTCGGTCATGCTCGATCCTCGTTCTTATAAAAAGCGCGTCAGACGCGCTCGATGGCCAGTGCCAGGCCCTGGCCGACACCCACGCACATGGTCGCCAGGCCTTTCTTGCCACCGGTCTTTTCCAGGTGGTGCAGCGCCGTCAATACCAGGCGCGCGCCGCTCATGCCCAGCGGATGGCCAAGGGCGATGGCGCCGCCGTTGGGGTTGACCTGGGGCGCGTTGTCCGCCAGGCCCAGTTCGCGCAACACCGCCAGGCCCTGGCTGGCGAAGGCTTCGTTGAGTTCGATCACATCAAAATCGCTGACCGCCACGCCCAGGCGCTCGGTCAACTTGCGCACCGCCGGCACCGGGCCGATGCCCATCACCCGTGGCGCGACGCCGGCGCTGGCCATGCCCAGCACCCGGGCTCGGGCGGTCAGGCCGTGCTTTTTCACCGCCTCGGCCGACGCCAGGATCAGCGCCGCCGCCCCGTCGTTGACGCCCGAGGCGTTGCCGGCGGTGACGGTCTTGTCCGGGCCATTGACCGGCTTGAGCTTGCTCAGGGTTTCCAGCGAGGTATCGGCCCGCGGATGCTCGTCCTGCTCGACCACCGTCTCACCCTTCTTGTGGACGATGCGCACCGGGACGATTTCCTCGGCGAAGAACCCGGCGGCCTGCGCCGCGGCGGTGCGTTGCTGGCTGCGCAGGGCGAACGCGTCCTGGTCGGCGCGCGACACCTGATAATCGTCGGCGACGTTGTCAGCGGTCTGCGGCATGGCATCCACGCCGTACTGGGCCTTCATCAGCGGGTTGATGAAGCGCCAGCCGATGGTGGTGTCTTCCAGTTTCATGTTGCGCGAAAAGGCGGTGTCGGCCTTGCCCATGACAAAGGGCGCGCGGGACATCGACTCGACGCCGCCGGCGATGGCCAGCTCCATCTCGCCACTGGCGATGGCGCGGAAGGCGGTGCCGATGGCATCCATGCCCGAAGCGCACAGGCGGTTGAGAGTCACACCTGGAATGGTTTCCGGCAGCCCGGCCAGCAGCAGCGCCATGCGCGCCACGTTGCGATTGTCTTCGCCGGCCTGGTTGGCGCAGCCGAGGAACACCTCGTCCACCGCGCTCCAGTCCACCGACGGGTTGCGCTCGATCAGCGCCTTGATCGGCGCGGCGGCCAGATCGTCGGCACGCACCGTCGACAGGCCGCCACCAAAGCGGCCGATGGGGGTACGAATGGCGTCACAGATAAACACTTCGCGCATCAGGCTTCTCCCGGGGTCTGGCCATGGGCCGCGGCGGTGCGGGCTTCCAGGTCGCGCAGGGCGGTCAGTTCGATCTCGGTCGGCGCGGCGGTCTCTGCGACCTGGTCGGCGAAACGGATCGCCCAACCGGTGGCGGCGACCACCTGCTCACGGGTCACGCCCGGGTGCAGCGAGGTGACCACGAACTCATGGGTGCCGGCTTCCGGCTCCATGATGCACAGGTCGGTGATGATCCCCACCGGCCCGGCCCCTGGCAGGCCCAGGCGTTTGCGCGAGTCGCCGCCTTCGCCGTGACCGACCGAGGTGATGAAGTCGAGCTTGTCGACAAAGGAGCGCGACGACTGCTTGAGGATGATCAGCACGCTTTTGGCGGAACCTGCGATCTCCGGCGCACCGCCAGCACCTGGCAGGCGGACTTTCGGCTGGTGGTAATCGCCGACCACCGTGGTGTTGATGTTGCCGAAACGGTCGACCTGGGCGGCGCCGAGGAAACCGACGTCGATACGCCCGCCTTGCAGCCAGTAGCGGAAGATCTCGCCGGTCGGCACCACGGTGTCCGCGGTCTCGGCCAGTTCGCCGTCACCGATGGACAGCGGCAGCACGCTGGGCTTGGCGCCGATCGGGCCGGATTCGTAGATCAGCACCACGTCCGGCGACGAAGTCAGGCGCGCCAGGTTGGCGGCCTTGGACGGCAGGCCGATCCCGACAAAGCACACCGAGCCGTTCTGCAGGCGGCGGGCGGCGGCAACGGTCATCATTTCATTGGTGGTGTAAGTCATTATTTGGCCCCCGTTGCTGCGGCCAGCTTGGCCTGGAATTCGCTGAAGTCAGCGCTGCCGCGGATGTATTCGTTGATCCAGGCGGTGAAGGTTTCACGGTCGCGGGCGATCGGGTCCCAGGCCTGGTAGAAGATGTTGTCGCGCTCGGTGTAACCGTGGGCGTAGGACGGATGGGCGCCGCCCGGTACGTGACAGACCGCGCTCAGGGCCCAGGTCGGCAGCACACAGGCGTTCATCGGCGCGTTCAGGTCGTCGACGATTTCTTCCACGGTGACGATGCAGCGCTTGGCGGCCAGGGCGGCCTCCTTCTGCACGCCAAGAATGCCCCACAGCAGCACGTTGCCCTTGCGGTCGGCTTTTTGCGCGTGGATCACGGTGACGTCAGGGCGTACCGATGGCACCGCCGCCAGCACTTCACCGGTGAATGGGCAGGTCACGCTCTTGATCAACGGGTTGACCTTCGGCAGGTCGGAGCCGGCATAAGCGCGCAACACCGCGAATGGCAGGCCCGAGGCACCCGCCACGTAAGCGTTGGCCAGGTCGGCGTGGCTGTGCTCTTCGATTTCCAGGGCATGCGGCCATTGCTTCTCGACCGCGTCTCGCAGGCGATGCAGGGAACCCACGCCCGGGTTGCCGCCCCAGGAGAAAATCAGCTTGCGGGCACAACCGGCACCGATCAACTGGTCGTAGATCAGGTCAGGGGTCATCCGTACCAGGGTCAGGTCTTTTTTGCCCTGGCGAATGATTTCGTGACCCGCGGCCGTGGGGATCAGGTGGGTGAAGCCTTCGAGCGCGACGGTATCGCCGTCGTTGACGAACTGCTTCACCGCGTCGTGCAGCGAAAGGATTTCAGCCATGGAGGGATCTCCCGATTGTTATTGAGCGACTGGAAGAAAAAGGCGCGAGGGATACGCCTGAGTGACTGAAGATTAAGCCGGGGGAAAAACCCAAACAATCCGATAATCGACTGAGCGTTCGTTTATCGAACAGATTGTTGCCTGACTATCGATTGCGCCGTAGCCGCTGCCGCAGGCTGCGATCGACCCGGGCCGCGTTCGGAGAACGGTCGCGAAGACCTCAGGCTCGCTGAAGGCCTTCGGCCTTATCGCAGCCTGCGGCAGCGGCTACAGGTATTCAGCGCCCCCTTCGGGAGCGCTTTGCTCATTCGATCAGGTCGCGTCCGCATGGCTGACCATGCCCTTGATCACCACCGCCGTGGTTGCCAGCGCCGCCGGGATCACTAGCGCGGTCAGTACCTGCTCGAAGTTCCAGCCCAGCCCCAAGAGCGTGGCGCCCATCCAGGCCCCGAGGATTGCCCCGAAGCGACCGATGCCGAGCATCCACGACACGCCGGTGGCGCGGCCCTGGGTCGGATAGAAGCGCGCGGCCAGGGATGGCATCGCCGATTGCGCGCCGTTGACGCACATGCCGGCGATCAGCACCAGGGTCGCCAGCAAGGTGATGTTGCCCAGGCTTTGCCCGACCGCGTAGGCGAAGACCCCGGCCAGCAGGTAGAAGGTGCCGATGACCTTGTGCGGATTGAAGCGGTCCATGGCCCAGCCCACCGCCACGGCGCTGAGTACCCCGCCAAACTGGAACAGCGCGCCAATAAAGGCCGCCTGCTCCATGCTCGCGCCGCTGTCGCGCATCAGGGTCGGCAGCCAGCTGGTCAGCAGGTACACGATCACCAACCCCATGAAATAGGTCAGCCACAACAGCAAGGTGCCAGCGCTGTAGGTCCCGGAGAAAATCACCGCAAACACATTGCGCGCCTTCACCGTCTTCTGTTCCGGCACGCTGAAGCTCGCGGCCTGGCCGACCGTGCCCGGCTCGATGGGCGCCAGGGCCTTGCGCACCTTGTCGGTACCACGATTGCGCACCACCAGGTAACGCGCCGACTCCGGCAGCCAGGCCAGCAATACCACGGCCAGGATCAGCGGCAGGATCCCGCCGATCAGCAGCAGGCTGTGCCAGCCGAACGCCGGGATCAGCTTGGCGGAAATGAAACCGCCACCGGCCATGCCCAGGTTGAAACCACAGAACATGCTGGTCACCAGCAACGACTTGTGGCGCTCGGGGGTGTATTCGGAGAGCAGCGTGGTGGCATTCGGCATGCCGGCGCCCAGGCCCAGGCCGGTGAGGAAACGCAGCACCAGCAACTGGTCGACATTGGTGCTGTAGGCCGACGCCAGGCTGAACGCACCGAACAGCAGCACCGCCCCCACCAACACCACTTTGCGCCCGAAGCGGTCAGCCAATGGGCCGGAGCCCAGCGCCCCGAACACCATGCCGATCAGCGCCGCACTCATCACCGGGCCGAGGCTGGCACGGTCGATACCCCAATCCTGGGACAGCGCCGGCGCGATGAATCCCATGGCCGCGGTGTCGAGGCCATCGAGAAAGACAATCAGGAAACACAGGATCACCACCCGCCACTGATAGCGCGACAGCGGCTGGGCATTGATAAAGGACTGCACATCGAGGCAGTTCCCTACAGCGGATTGAGGCTGGTTCATTATTTTTATTCCACGCGAAAAACGCAGGCGAACAGGTGCCAGCCAAAGCTGGTCGGTTCAAATCGAAAAAGGGTCTTGCGGGATCAGGCCGTCGGCAGGCGAAGGCAGGATAAAGGAGCGCGGCTGGGTGCGCGGGCGATGCTCATGGGGGGTTGGCCTCTTCATTATTATGGGGTCGCCACGCGGCCATTGGAGAGGCAGAACTCCAGTGGCCGGATGACGCTGCCGCGACATTAATGAGGCAAGGGAAAGAGCGTCAATTCAGCAAGCGCGTATCTGTGCGTTTATCGAACAGCTTAAGCAGGCAGCCCTCAAGCGAACAATTGGGCGCTGAGGTCGCGACTGGCGCTGAGCAGGCCCGGCAAGAAGCGCTGCTCCAGCTCGGCGCGGCTGACGCGGCCGGCATGGGTACTGACGTTGAGCGCGGCCAGCACCTGGCCCGAAGCGTCGTACACCGGTACGGCGATGGAGCGCAGGCCTTGCTCCAGCTCCTGATCGACGATGCACCAGCCCTGCTGCCGAACCTGTTGCAGGCATTCGAGCAGCGCCTCCGGCGTGTGCAGGGTACGGCTGGTCTTGGCTTGCAGGTCGGCATGCTCGAGGTATTCGCGCAACGAAGCGTCATCCAGCGCTGCCAGCAGGATCCGGCCCATGGACGTGCAGTAGGCCGGCAGGCGCCCACCGACCGAGAGATCGACCGAGATCAGGCGCTGGGTGGTGGCCGAACGGGCGATGTACAGAATGTCGTCGCCTTCCAGGGTGGCCATGTTGCAGGCTTCGTGCAGTTGCTCGCTCATGCGGTCCAGGTAAGGCTGGGCCGACACCGCCAACGGCGTGGAAGACAGGTAGGCGTGCCCCAGCGTCAACACCTTGGGCAGCAACGAATAGGTGCGGCCGTCAGTGGTGGCGTAACCAAGCTTGATCAGGGTATGCAGGCAGCGGCGCACGGCGGCCCGGGGAATCTCCGTGCGGTGGCTGATCTGGGCAATGGTCAGATGGCGCTTGCGCTCCTGAAAGGCCTGGACCACCGCCAGGCCGCGAGCCAGAGAAGTCATGAAATCCGGATCACCCGTCAGCGCCTGAATCCGCTTGGCCGGCGAAGCGACAATCGGTGGCGCGGCGGAAGCGAAGGAATTACGCAATTGATCGTTCATTTCAGGTTCTCTGCGACGGAAGTCTGGCTTATTACAAGCCGTACTGGAGAGGATGCACAAGCCTGCACAGCCAACATTGGGCGATTATCGAACCATCGACCGATAATCGCAATCCACCGTGATTAAGTGCTTCTACGCGATGTGGCGTTTTTTCGCCGCCAATAAAACTCTCATTTCTTCCGTGTTAATCCAGGCAACTTGTCAGGCCTTGTTACAGAACTGCAGCGTCACCACTCTCATCATCCGGCTTAAAACTTTCGTGTAACAAAACCCTGATATCAAGTTGACGATTTTTAACTTATTGCCGATAGAGTTATTCATGGCCGCCGCTATAATGAGCAAAGTGATCACCGACGCTTTTCTGCGTTCGGCAGCATCATCAGGGTGCGTATCGGTAAGTGACGCTTCCTGCTGCAAGCGCTTGACGCTCATCTCAATATGCCCGGCCAATGTGCTTGCAAAAAAGTGACTGTTGCTACGACAGCTGTTCTTGTCCGGTGGCGTGGCCGCATGCAACAAGAAGCGGTTTGGCGAGCCCCATCGCAATCCTGGCTCCTTTAATCGAGCCGAGCACGAGGCGCTCGATAAACCCGATCGAGGCAATGCGTATCATCGGGATAATCTCAACTCAGTTAGGTAACACTGTGACGAAAGACGAACTGCGCGCGGAACTTGAGCGCCAGGAACAACGTTACAAGGAAGTTTACGGAGGCGAAGTCACCACCTACGCCGCCCAGCCTGAACCGGAACGCAAACCTTGGCGAAAACGCGCCAGCATTCTCGACCAGGCATTTACCCAAGAACTGCAGAAGATGGAAAAAGAGCTCAAGGCAGAACAGCCGTGACGCTCTTCGCCTGAAGCTTTCGCACTGCTCGATGCCCTTGCAGATAAATGCCGATCGCAAGGTCGGCCGGGCATCCGCCGTGCAGCCGCGAATGGCCCCAAGGGCTCAAAAACTGTCATGGAAGTGAAATTTCATACAAGCGTTTGAGACGTTTGGCTGAGTCTTGCACCCCTGACCTTGAGGATGAGCCCCAGTAAAATCAAGGGTTTGCCCATGCCTCGAAAAAAGGCATGGCCATTGGCCTGCCTCCGGCTTTTTCGTTGAAGAATGTTACCAACCAGCACCTAGTGCATCGATTACCAGGGTTTTCTGGCATAATCGCGCCCCCTTATGACCGGGTCAGAAAACCTTCATGATCGATTTATTCAGCGGACTGGATGCTTGGGTGCTTGTGAGCCTCTTGCTCGCCCTGGCTTTTGTCCTCGCCTACGAGTTCATCAACGGCTTTCATGACACCGCAAATGCGGTTGCCACTGTTATCTACACCAAAGCCATGCCGCCGCACCTGGCCGTATTCTTTTCCGGTGTATTCAATTTCCTCGGCGTGCTGCTGGGCGGCGTCGGCGTGGCCTATGCCATCGTCCATCTGCTGCCGGTCGAGCTGCTGATCAATGTCAACACCGGCCACGGTCTGGCCATGGTCTTCTCGTTGCTGGCCGCGGCCATCACCTGGAACCTGGGCACCTGGTACTTCGGTATTCCCGCTTCCAGCTCCCACACCCTGATCGGTTCGATCCTCGGCGTCGGCCTGGCCAATGCCCTGCTCAACGACATCCCGCTGGGCGATGGCGTGAACTGGCAGAAGGCGATCGACATCGGTGCTTCCCTGGTGTTCTCGCCCATGGCCGGCTTCCTGATTGCCGCCCTGGTGCTGATCGGCCTGAAGTGGTGGCGCCCGATCTCGAAGATGCACAAGACCCCGGAACAACGCCGCAAGGTCGACGACAAGAAACATCCGCCCTTCTGGAACCGCCTGGTGCTGGTGATCTCGGCCATGGCCGTGAGCTTTGTGCACGGTTCCAACGACGGCCAGAAAGGCATCGGCCTGATCATGCTGGTACTGATCGGTATCGTGCCCGCGCAGTTCGTGCTCGACCTGAACAGCACCACTTACCAGATCGAACGTACCCGCGACGCCACCCTGCACCTGAGCCAGTTCTACCAGCGCAACCAGGACTCCCTGGGCGAGTTCCTGGCCCTGGGCAAAAGCGTGAAGGACGATCTGCCAGGCAAATTCCGCTGCAACCCGCAGCAGACCGAACCGACCATCGCCGCGCTGCTGGGCACCCTCAAGGGTGTAGCCGACTATCACTCGCTGCCGGCCGAAAGCCGCATCGAAGTGCGTCGCTACCTGCTCTGCCTGGACGACACCGCGAAGAAAGTCGGCAAGCTGCCGAACCTCGCGGCCCGTGAAAAGGCTGACCTGGACAAGTTGCGCAAAGACCTGACCGCCACCACCGAATACGCGCCGTTCTGGGTGATCCTGGCCGTGGCCCTGGCCCTTGGCCTGGGGACCATGATCGGCTGGAAACGTGTGGTGCAGACCATCGGTGAGAAGATCGGCAAGCAAGGCATGACCTATGCCCAGGGCATGTCGGCGCAGATCACCGCCGCCGGCCTGATCGGCATGGCCAATATCTTCAGCCTGCCGGTATCGACCACCCACGTGCTGTCGTCGGGTGTGGCCGGGACCATGGTCGCCAACAAAAGCGGCCTGCAAAGCGGCACCGTGCGCACCATCCTGCTGGCCTGGGTACTGACCCTGCCGGCGACCGTGGCGCTGTCGGCCGGTCTGTTCTGGCTGGCCTCGAAAGCCCTCGGGACCTGATTCGCTCGGTCCGCGACAAAAAAGGTGCGCCCCTTGGGTTGCACCTTTTTTTGTGCCTGAAGGAAGTGATCGTTCCCCCACAAAACACACAGGCAAAAAAAAGGGCAACCGAAGTTGCCCAAAATGCCTTGCGTGCTCGTTACCGGAAAGACTTAAGGTTTTTTGCGTTTATGCGCATCTTTCCAGATGAAAAATCCAAACCCGGCGAAAAACAGAACCATGAGGCCGACAGTCAGCACTCCGGCGATCACCACATTATCGAAAAACATGACTGGCCTCCTGCTCTTGCCCTGTTGCGATGGGGCTAAGTTAACCAAAGAGGCGGCGGGGAAAATTGACCGGGGTCAATGGTCGCCCAAGACAGGACGACAGGGAGGGGAAATAACTGACTTACATCAACAGATCGCGCCCGGTTCAGCGCTTTTTCGGCTTTTTCGGTTTCTTCTTCGGCTTGCCCAGAGGCATTGCCTGCTCGAAGGCCTGGCGCACTTCATTCAGGCGCTTTTCCTTCAGGTCATGCAAACGCTTGGCACGTTCGGCGTTCAGGTCGATCAGGTTGTCGTCTTGGCTCATGGCGTTGGCTTGCATCATTCAGGTCAATGTCGACCACAGCCTCTATATATAGATAGCGCGGCTGCGGCCCTTGCGGGTTTGCCAATAATGCGGCGTGACGCGGCGGCTGACCAGTGATCGGCAGGTATCGAGCGCAATTAAAGGTGGAGGTCCGCCGTATTTGACCAGCATCGTGCGGATTGCGGCATGTGATTCCTTGCCTCGCCGTTGCAGGCATTCAAGAGCGGTATCTAAACCTCGACGTCGACCCACAGCCCCTGGCGTGGCGCATCCTCGATCAGCGGCACCACCGGCACAGTGTTGTCGGCATTCAGCTCGTCCCCGGGCACGGCCAGGTGCAGTTCGGGATCGTTCTCGGCCTCACGCTGGCGTTTGTGCTTTTGTTGCTGGCGCTGCTGTTCTTCGCGCAGCAGCAGCGCCGACTGTTCGGCATCGCGCTTTTGCAGGTCGATGGTGCTTTCGTTGGAACTCTGTTGCACCGGCACCACCGGCGGGATATCCGGGCGCGGCCGGATCGGATCCTGCTGGGAGGTCACGGGCACGGCACTCAAGGGCAGCATCGGGGGCAGCATATTATTGGTCTCCTGTCGGCAGGCTGTCGGCTGCTGCGGGGGCGACTTGAGCCATCGGTCGCAAACTTGTGACCCAGTCGTCACCCGATAGTGCCCCGAGCCCCGACAAATGCGCCCGATACGCTACCTTCCAGCGTAGTTGTTTTTGTTAGAGTTCTTTGGCCTGAGGGCGCCGATCCGTTAACATAGTCGGCTTTTTCAAGGCGGGAGTCAGGCAGCATGGCGCAGCAGTATCAACCGGGGCAACGCTGGATTAGTGACAGCGAAGCCGAGCTAGGTCTAGGCACCGTTCTGGCACAGGACGGCCGCTTGCTGACCGTGCTCTATCCGGCCACTGGCGACACTCGCCAGTATGCGCTACGGAATGCGCCCCTCACTCGCGTGAGGTTTTCCCCGGGTGACACCATCACCCACTTCGAAGGCTGGAAAATGACCGTGCGCGAAGTCGACGACGTCGACGGCCTGCTGGTCTACCACGGCCTCAACGGGCAGAACGAAGTCGTCACCCTGCCGGAAACCCAACTCTCGAACTTCATCCAGTTCCGTCTGGCCAGCGACCGTCTGTTCGCCGGGCAGATCGACCCGCTGGCCTGGTTCTCCCTGCGCTACCACACCCTGGAACACACCAGCCGCCAGCTGCAATCGTCGCTGTGGGGCCTGGGTGGCGTACGCGCCCAGCCGATCGCCCACCAGTTGCACATTGCCCGTGAAGTCGCCGACCGTATCGCGCCGCGGGTTCTCCTGGCGGACGAAGTGGGCCTGGGCAAGACCATCGAAGCCGGCCTGGTGATCCATCGCCAGCTGCTGTCGGGCCGCGCCAGCCGCGTGCTGATCCTGGTCCCGGAAAACCTGCAGCACCAGTGGCTGGTGGAAATGCGCCGGCGCTTCAACCTGCAGGTCGCGCTGTTCGACGAAGAACGTTTTATCGAAAGCGATGCCGCCAACCCCTTCGAGGACACCCAACTCGCCCTGGTGGCCCTGGAATGGCTGGTGGAGGACGAGAAGGCCCAGGACGCGCTGTTCGCCGCCGGCTGGGACCTGATGGTGGTCGACGAAGCCCACCACCTGGTATGGCACGAAGACCAGGTCAGCCCGGAATACGCGCTGGTGGAACAGCTGGCCGAGGTGATTCCGGGCGTCCTGCTGCTCACCGCCACCCCGGAACAACTGGGCCAGGACAGCCACTTCGCCCGTCTGCGCCTGCTCGACCCGAACCGTTTCCACGACCTGGCCGCCTTCCGCGCCGAGAGCGAAAACTATCGCCCGGTGGCCGAAGCCGTGCAGGAACTGCTGGATAAAGGACGCCTGTCGCCCGAAGCGCACAAGACCATCCACAACTTCCTCGGCAACGAAGGCGAAGCCCTGCTCGCCGCCGTCAACGAGGGCGACAGCGAGGCCAGCGCGCGCCTGGTGCGCGAGCTGCTGGACCGCCACGGCACCGGCCGCGTGCTGTTCCGCAACACCCGCGCCGCGGTGCAAGGCTTCCCCGAGCGCAAGCTGCACCCCTACCCGCTGCCGTGCCCGGACGAATACCTGGAACTGCCGCTGGGCGAACACGCCGAGCTGTACCCGGAAGTCAGCTTCCAGGCCCAGCCGGACGCCAGCGAAGAAGAGCGCTGGTGGAAATTCGACCCGCGTGTCGAGTGGCTGATCGACCAGCTGAAAATGCTCAAGCGCACCAAGGTCCTGGTGATCTGCGCCCATGCGGAAACCGCCATGGACCTGGAAGACGCCCTGCGCGTGCGTTCCGGCATCCCGGCCACGGTGTTCCACGAAGGCATGAACATCCTCGAGCGCGACCGCGCCGCCGCCTACTTCGCCGATGAAGAGTTCGGCGCCCAGGTGCTGATCTGCTCGGAAATCGGCAGTGAAGGTCGCAACTTCCAGTTCGCCCACCACCTGGTGCTGTTCGATCTGCCGTCGCACCCGGACCTGCTGGAGCAGCGGATCGGCCGTCTCGACCGGATCGGCCAGAAACACGTGATCGAACTGCATGTGCCGTACCTGGAAACCAGCCCGCAAGAGCGCCTGTTCCAGTGGTACCACGAAGCGCTGAACGCCTTCCTCAATACCTGCCCGACCGGCAACGCCCTGCAGCATCAGTTCGGCCCGCGCCTGCTGCCGCTGCTGGAAGAAGCCGACGACGGCGAGTGGCAAGCGCTGATCGACGAGGCGCGCACCGAGCGCGAACGCCTTGAGGCCGAGCTGCACACCGGTCGCGACCGTCTGTTGGAGCTCAACTCCGGCGGCGCTGGCGAAGGTGATGCGCTGGTGGAAGCGATCCTCGAGCAGGACGATCAGTTCGCCCTGCCGATCTACATGGAAACCCTGTTCGACGCCTTCGGCATCGACAGCGAAGACCATTCGGACAACGCGCTGATCCTCAAGCCAAGCGAAAAAATGCTCGACGCCAGCTTCCCCCTGGGCGACGACGAAGGCGTGACCATCACCTACGACCGCAACCAGGCGCTGTCTCGCGAAGACATGCAGTTCATCACCTGGGAACACCCGATGGTGCAAGGCGGCATGGACCTGGTGCTGTCTGGCTCCATGGGCAACACCGCCGTGGCGCTGATCAAGAACAAGGCGCTGAAACCCGGCACCGTGTTGCTGGAACTGCTGTACGTCAGTGAAGTGGTGGCACCGCGCTCGCTGCAACTGGGCCGCTACCTGCCACCGGCCGCCCTGCGCTGCCTGCTGGACGCCAACGGCAACGACCTGTCGGCGCGCGTCGCCTTCGAGACCCTCAACGACCAGCTGGAAAGCGTGCCACGGGCCAGCGCCAACAAGTTCATCCAGGCCCAGCGCGACCAGCTGACGCCGAAGATCAACGCTGGCGAAGCGAAGATTGCCCCACGTCACGCCGAGCGCGTGGCCGAGGCGCAACGTCGCCTGGCCGCCGACACCGACGAAGAACTGGCGCGCCTGACCGCGTTGCAGGCGGTCAACCCGACCGTGCGCGACAGCGAGCTGGTGGCCCTGCGCCAACAACGCGAACAAGGCCTGGCCATGCTTGAGAAAGCAGCGCTGCGCCTGGAAGCGATCCGGGTACTGGTAGCGGGCTGATTCCCCCTGCTCTCCCGGTAAATGAAAAGGCCCGCACAATGCGGGCCTTTTTTATCGGCTTCTGTAGGAGCGAGGCTTGCCCGCGATGGGGGCAACCCGTTCTATCTGGCACACCGCGTCATCGTTCATCGCGGGCAAGCCTCGCTCCTACAAAGCACTGTTCAGGCGGTCACCGCAGCCCCCGCTGGCGCGGCCGGCACCAACCCGTCCTTCATCCGCTGCGCATCGCGCACGAAGCAGCGCGAGGCCAGGAACAGGAACAGCATGGTCAGCAGCAACGCCACCGGGATCAGGTACATGGCGTCATGCAGGCCAACCGCCTTGAACGCCTCGGTCATCTGCTCAGCCCCGGCGGCGTACATCGCCGCATGGGCAAAGTGATCGGACAGCGCCCCCACCACCACCGGCCCCAGGCCACCGCCCAGCAGGTACAGGCCGGCGAAGAACAGCGCCATGGCCGTGGCGCGCAGACGGGGTTCGACCACATCCTGGATCGCCGTGTAAACGCAGGTATAGAAGTTGTAGGCGAACAGCCAGCCGACACTGAACACCGCGACGAACACCCCGATTTCGATGCGCCCGGCATGCAGGGCCCAGGCGGTGCACAGGGTCGAGATCAGCATGCTGAAGGCGGCGAACAACAACCGACCGTTGGCCACACGCTGGTGAATCTTGTCGGCGACCCAGCCGCCCAGGGTCAGCCCGAACAGGCCGGTCAACCCGACTATCACCCCGGTCGCCACCGCGGCGTCCTGCAACGGCATCAGGAAATAACGCTGCAGCATCGGCACCAGGAACGAGTTGCAGGCGTAGGTGGCGAAGTTGAAGGTCAGCCCGGCCAGCACCAGCCAGAGAAAGGTCGGGATCGCCAGCACCCGGCAGATCGGCCGGTCGACGCGTTCCTGGGAAACCTTGACGGTTTCCGCCGCACCGCGCTTGGGCTCCTTGATGAAGAACATGAACACCGCCAGCAACAGGCCCGGCACCGCGGCGATAAAGAACGGCGCGCGCCAGCTGTCGAAGGCCTTGACCATGGCGCCGATGGTGAAGAACGCCAGCAACAGGCCCAGGGGCAGGCCGAGCATGAAGATGCCCATGGCCCGGGCCCGGCGATGGGCCGGGAACAAGTCGCCGATCAGCGAGTTGGCGGCCGGCGCATAGCTGGCTTCGCCGATGCCGACGCCCATGCGCACGAGCAGGAAACTCCAGAAACTGCCCACCAGGCCGTTGACCGCGGTCAGCCCGCTCCACACCGCCAGGCCCCAGCCCATGAGTTTGCTGCGCGAGCCGGTATCGGCCATGCGCCCCAGGGGCAGGCCGGCAATGGCGTAGACGATGGTGAAGGCGGTGCCGATGATGCCGATCTGGAAGTCGCTCAGGTGCCATTCCATGCGGATCGGCTCGATGATGATGGCCGGAATGGTGCGATCGAAGAAGTTGAACAGGTTAGCCAGGAACAACAGGAACAGAATGCGCCAGGCATTCGCCGCTTGGGTCGAGTTCTGCATGGGTCGGTCTCTTTTATTGTTATTCGGCCAGACGCAACCGAGCCTGGAAGTTGCAATCTAGTCAGCCCCGCCGCGCTTGTCTGTAATGATTCGTAAGGCTGATACCAGGCAATCCGAAGCGCGGGCCGTCGACCGCGCTCGACGACCGCCCGAACAGCGCCAGCGCCCCCGCCTAAACCGCCGCAAGCCCCCGGATACCGGGGCTAAAGCCCGATTTTTCAAGGGCTTGCGCAGGGCCTGAAAAATACCTCGCGCGCCCCCTTCCCAAGGCCGTTGCGAAGCCTAGAATAGCGGCCTTGCTGCCCCCCCTCATCAACCTCCTCCCCTTTGAATACGCCCATGTCCGAAGCCAGTCCGTGTCTGAATTGCGGTGCCTGCTGTTCACACTTTCGTGTGTCTTTTTTCTGGGGTGAATGCGCCTCTTCCGGCGGTACGGTCCCCGACGATCTGGTGGCGTCCATCAGCCCCAGCCGGGTCGCCATGCTCGGCACCGATTGCAAGCCGACCCGCTGCACCGCGCTGACCGGCGAGGTCGGCAAGGAAGTCAGCTGTTCGATCTACCACCAGCGCTCCAGCACCTGCCGCGAATTCGAGGCGTCCTGGGAAAATGGCCAACAGAACGTCGATTGCGACGCCGCGCGCGCGGCATTCGGGCTCGCGCCCCTGGAGCCGGCGCTGTACTTCGAACAGAGTGCTTAGCTCGATTGGCTATGAGCTGAATTCCAAAATCATTTAAGTCAATTTGCCACCATCGTTCCCGGCCTCGACTCGGCTTCCTATACTCAGTCCCATTGGCCAGCCACCCAGGGCTGGCCCTGGATGACTCAAGAAACGGGGCATGCGATGGAATGGCTTGGTCTGCATTTTTTTACCGAGCTCCCCGAAGGCGGGCAGGTATTACTCACCTGCAACCACAACCCCGTGCTGGTGATCCTCGCCTATCTGGTGGCCTGCGCCGGCAGCTTCGCCACCCTGGACATGGCCGAACGGGTGCGCCACGTCGACCTGGCAGCGGCCCAGCAACGCTGGCGCTGGGTCGGCGCCTTCTGCCTGGCCGGCGGCATCTGGGCCATGCACTTCATCGGCATGCTGGCATTGCAGATCCCCATCGAAACCCATTACGACCTGCCGATGACCCTGCTGTCGCTGCTGATCGCGGTGATTGCATCCTGGCTGGCGATGAAGACCCTCAGCCATCCCCAGTTGCAGCTATGGCGCTACCTGCTGGCGTCAATCTGGATCGGCCTGGGCATCTGCACCATGCACTATGTCGGCATGGCGGCCATGCGCTCGCCAGCCACGGCCTACTACCAGCCCGACCTGTTCGGCCTGTCGATTGCCATCGCCATCAGCGCGAGCCTGGTCGCCCTGCTCTTGTCCCGCTACCTGAGCAACGGCAGCGGCGTGCTCCACCAGTTGCTCAAATACGCGGCCAGCCTGCTGCTGGGGGGCGGCATAGTCGCCATGCATTTCACCGGCATGTGGGCGTTGAAACTGGTGCTGCCGGCGACGGGCACACCCTCCATCGCGGTGGACGACAACCCCTTGCAACTGGGCCTGACCATCGCCGTCATCGCCCTGTTGATCATTGGCAGCAGCATCAGCGCGGCCCTGGCGGACAAGAAACTCCAGCACAAGGAACAGGACCTGCGCCGGGTCAACACCCTGCTGAGCCAACTGGACCAGGCCCGGGTGGCGCTGCAACAGGTGGCGCACTACGACGCCCTGACCAACCTGATCAATCGTCGCGGCTTCAACCAGCTGTTCGCCGAAAAGCTCATTGAAAAGACCGTGCAGGGTGGCATGCTCGCGGTGATGTTCCTCGACATCGATCACTTCAAGCGGATCAACGACAGCCTCGGCCACGATGCCGGCGACGAACTGTTGAAGGTGATTGCCGGCCATATCAAAAGCTCCACCCGCAGCCATCAAGACGTAGTGGCGCGTTTCGGCGGAGACGAGTTCTGCATCCTCATGAGCTTGAGCGACCGCGACGAAGCCCAGCACATGGCACAACGCATCATGAGCAAGATGAAGGAACCCATCGAGCTGGCAGGAAGGCGCATGGTGATGACCACCAGCATCGGCATCAGCGTCTTTCCCGACGACGGCAAGACCAGCGAAGAGCTGCTCAAGCATGCCGACCTGGCGCTCTATCAATCCAAGGGCAGCGGTCGCAACAGCCTGCATTTCTTCAGCACCAACCTGAAGACCAAGGCGAGCCTGGAACTGCAACTGGAGGAAGAACTGCGCAATGCCCTGCGCAACGAAGCCGGCTTGACCCTGTATTACCAGCCCATCTACGACCTGGGCAGCCGCAAGGTCAGCAAGCTTGAAGCGCTGGTGCGCTGGCGGCATCCGTTGCACGGGCTGCTGGCCCCGGATCGCTTCATCGGGATCGCCGAAGCCAACGGGCTGATTGCCGAACTGGACAACTGGGTCCTGCGCAAGGCCTGCGAGGACCTGGCCGCCCTGTCCCGCCACGGCTTTGCCGAGCTGAAAATCGCGGTGAACTGCTCGGCCCTGAACCTGGCCCGGGAGGAGTTGGCCGAAGAGATCGCCAACGCCCTGGGCAGCGCCGGTGTCGCGCCCCAGCGCCTGGAACTGGAAGTCACGGAAAACGCCCTGATGGGCAACATCGACAGCACCGTGGCCCTGTTGCGGCAGATCCGCAATCTCGGGGTGTCGCTGTCGATCGATGACTTCGGCACCGGTTACTCGTCCCTCGCCTACCTCAAGCGCCTGCCGCTCAACACCCTGAAGATCGACCGTTCGTTCATCCAGGACGTGCCCCAGTCGACCCAGGACAAAGAGATCGTCCAGGCGATCATCGTCATGGCCCATACCCTGCACTTGCAGGTGGTGACCGAAGGCGTCGAGAGCGTGCAGCAGTACGAGTTCCTCGCCCAATACGGCTGCGACTTCATCCAGGGTTACCTGCTCAGCCGCGCAATACCCCTGGAAGAGTTGCCCGGGGTGATCGACGAGATCGAGCAGCGCATGCGGCCTGCCGTCGCCGCGGTCAGCCCTCTGACGCCGGTTCGCGATACAGGCGGACCAGGGTCGCGGGATCCTGCTCCAGATAGCCCTGGCCGCCATGCAGGCGCATCAGTTGTGCAGCCAATCCGCTGATCGGCGTGGCCGAGCCCTGTTCACGGGAGAACTTCACCGCACCGTCCAGATCCTTGAGCAGGGTGCGTACATGCCATTTGATCGGTTCGAAGCGGCTCTCGGCCATCTGCGGGGCGAGGATCTGCAGCGGCCTGGAATCGGCGAAACCACCGGCCAGCGCCTCGGCCAGCAATGACGCATCGACCCCGGAACGCTCGGCCAGCGCCACCACTTCGGCGATCACCAGCGCATTGCAGGCGACGATCATCTGGTTGCAGGCCTTGGTCACCTGGCCGGCGCCGACACCGCCCATATGAGTCACCCGTTGCCCCAGGTTGAGCAGGACCGGGCGTACCCTTTCGATATCCGCCGCCTCGCCACCGACCATGATCGCCAGGCTGCCAGCCTCGGCACCGGGCGTGCCGCCGGACACCGGGGCATCGACCCAGCCCATGCCGGTCGTGCTCGCCAGCTGCGCGGCCATTTCCCGGGTGGCGGTCGGCTCCAGGCTGGAGAGGTCCACCAGCAACTGGCCGGCCCGGGCTCCCTGGGCAATGCCCTCGGCACCGAATACCACCTCGCGCACCACCTCGGTGTTGGCCAGGCACAGCAGCACCAGGTCCGCCGCCTCGCACAACCGGGCCGGGGTCTCGGCCAGTCGCGCGCCAGCCTCCAGCAGCGGCGCGCATTTTTCCCGGTTGCGATTCCACACCACCAGGGGATAACCCGCCGCCAGCAGACGGCGACACATGGGCAAGCCCATCAGGCCAATACCGGCAAACCCGAGGGTGGGTAACGTTGCCATCATCTTGCCTCCTTTTGATTAAAGATCACCGAAAACTGGCCGATTTATCTGAACTTAGGAAAGGATTCCCCCTAGCGGCCATCAGACTTATCCCTATCGCTGGGGCCAATATCGCACTGTAAAGTCGCGAGATCCCACTTGATGGCTCTTTGATATCTTGTCACCGAGCCGACCAGTCCAGGCACACGGCGCACAATGACTTCTAAAAACAATTCTGCCAACGCAGTATCCGAACTGACGCTGACCCCGGGCAGCCAGAGCTTTTCAGAGTCGAAGCCATTGTCCAGCTCGCGCCCACAGGCGCCCCAGCAATACCTCTACTTCACCGAAACCAACACCGACCGCATCCTCGACAACCTCGACGGCCTGCGCGACTCGGTATTCCCGCGCCCGCCGCACCTGGAAGACGAGCTCGAAGCGCGCCGCGAGCAGGAGTTCCCCTCGGTCTGCCTGATCGGCCTGGGCCGTTGCGGGTCGAACATCGCCCTGGATGTGGCGGAGCTGGTGTACAACGCCCGCAAGTTCTACCTCAACGAATTCAACAACGACGACAAGGCCTATGCCGACAAGGGCTACAGCCCCGCCCAGTGGATCCGCCACAACCTGCGCCTGGGCCAGAACAAGGCAAGCAAACCAGTGTTCCTGGTCGAGCCGCTGGTGATGCTGGGCGACCTGGACAAGGACATCGCCGGGCGCATCCGCTTCTCGCGCAAGGGCGAAAAAAGCGGCTTCATCCGCGACTACAGCAAGATGAAGATCATGGACCTCTCGGAAGTCCACGCCGGTGGCGCCGGTAACGCGCCGATCCTCGGCCAGTACCTGGCCAAGATCATCCTCAACAAGGACACCCAGCGCTTCTCCAGCCCCGACTGGAAAATGATCCACTCGTACCTGATCGACTCCTGCGGCATCAAGGCCAACCAGTCGCGCCTGTACTTCTCGATCTTCAGCGCCGGCGGCGGTACCGGTTCGGGCATGGCCTCGGAGTTCGGCCTGGCCCAGCAGTACTCGTACATGAACAAGACGTTCGACACCAAGCCGATCGACGAGCACGACAGCAAGAGCGGCCACTCCTTCGTCTTCGAGCCGATCTTCACCAGCGGTATCTGCGTACTGCCGAATATCTCCGATCACCGCAGCGAAATGTCCGAAGCGTTGCACATCAACGCCGGACGCCTGCTGTGCAAATACCTGTCGGAAGAATGGGACTTCTCCTACAACTTCGATAACGAAGACAGCAGCGAAGCCAGCGTCATGGGGCGTATCCGCCCATGGAACGCGATGATGCTGATTTCCAACGACATCATGCGTTATGCCGAAGAGAGCGATGACGGCAACATCCAGAACATCGACGTCAACGCCATGGAGAAGCACGCCAACCAGTACATCTCCCAGCAGATTTTCAACATCCTCACCGCCCAGGCGGTGACCACCGACTACGACCAGAACTACTTCCGCCGCGCCGGCATCGACATCGGCGAGACCATCCGCCTGGATGCCAACGACCTGTTCATGAGCCTGGCCGGCCCGGTGGCGATCGCCTATGCCGAGTCCGTGGTCCCGGAAACCCCGGTGCCGACCGGCGACAAGTTCAAGGTGTTCGAGAAAGAGCCGCAGCGCCTGAACATCGACGACCTGTTCTTCCGCTCCATCGACCTGCCGCACTTCAACAAGGTGACCCAGGCCATCGAGGGCATCAGCCTGCTGCCGATCGAGTCCAAGCGTTATCGCGCGGCGCTGGAGCAATACAAGGCTTCCGGTTATGACGCGGCCGCGCTGCACGACCTGCACTTCTTCAAGAACTGCTCGTCGGTGGTGTCGATCGTCTCTCTGCCGAAGGACTACAAGCTGTCGTACATGGACCTGAACCGGCTCAAGACTCACCTCAACAGCCTGTTCCCCAACACCACCCTCAAGCGTTATGCCCTGGTGATCGGCGCCTCGGCCAACCTCTCGCTGACCACCCTGATCGCCAAGAGCCCGTGCCTGTCGGACGACTTCCTGACCCTGATCGTGGCCTTTATCAAGCGTTGCTTCGCCCGCAACCCGTACCGCTTCGACGAGACCCTGGACAACTCGATCCTCGATTTCATCGTCAGCGAACAGTTCGATGAAAGCCGCATCGACGAGCTGCTCAACGAGTTCGAGAACCCGGCGAAGATCCTCGATACCAACTGGTACGCGATCAAGCCGATGTACGAGAAGAAGTACCGCGAGCTGATCAACGACAAGGACAAGTTCGTCTCGATCAACGACATCCGCCTGTCCCGCGATTGCGTGAAGAAAGCCATCAAGTACCTGCGCGAGATCTATCGCCACCGCATCGGCAAGACCAAGGTCATCTCGCTGAACAACCATACGGGCAGGACAGCGTACTAACAGCTGCCCGTTCTCTTCTGTAGGAGCAGCCGGTCGACGCTCGATTGCTCGCGATCAGCGGCATCAAGCTCAAGCGATGTCGACTGGTAGGACGCCATCGCGAGCAAGCTTCGCTCCTACAGGGGAAATGGCGTTTTACAGGGAAGTGGCGTTAATACCCGGAAACAATCAGGCCGCCCTTAGGCGGCCTTGAAAACTGTTCCCATTCCGCTTACGTCACCGTCAGCCTGAAACGGGTGGGGCCTTTCTCCACGGGCAACTTGCCATCACCGTGATCGCGGTTACTCGGCTACACACTTTCAGCCGGAAAAACCAGGCACCCTTTTGGTGCTCAACCTTCGGCCGGCGCCCTTTCCTGGACCATAATCCACGGCGAAACCACCACTGCCCACAGCAGTGGATCACGCTCCACCAGATCCAGCGCCCGCGTCGCAGACACCTTGCCCACCTTCTCGGCGGCCAGCCAGGCAGAGACTTTCTCGGCCTGGTTCTCGGCCATGGCCTCGGCTGCCTCGATCAAATCCAGGCCGGCGTCGACCCACAATAGGGCACCCTTGGCGAAGAACGGCTCCAGCTCCTTCCAGGTAATAGATGCGGTTTCACCAAGCAGCTTGGCATAGAGGGTGCTAGGTTCTTGAGTCATGGGCCTGTCCCGAAAAGAAATCGGCGCAATGATAACGTCGGTGCTCTGGCAGACAAACCCGGTTGCAATTGCGTCAACGATAGAGAAGTGCAGGAGAGCCAAGGATTGCTCGCTGAATACGGTCAAAACCCCGCCGCGATTCTGTCTTTTTCTTTCAATAAAGCGACACCCCCTGATTTTGCCCCCTGGCGCCAGCTTCCCAGGCTAACAATCGGCGCTCTACACTGTACCGGTACAGTTGCCGGGGGCATTTTCCGGGGATATCCAAGAGATATCTGACCCGGTTCTGCTGCTACGGCGCCAGGACTATAAAAATTACAACAGTAAGAGTGGAGCACTATGAATAAGGCTACTAAGCAGATTTCCAAACTGTTTGCCGCTATGGTTCTGGCCGGAGTCGCCAGCCATTCGTTCGCAGCTGACACCATCAAGATCGGCATCGCCGGCCCCAAGACCGGCCCTGTAGCCCAGTACGGCGACATGCAGTTCAGTGGCGCGAAAATGGCCATCGAACAAATCAACGCCAAGGGCGGCGTCGATGGCAAGCAGCTCCAGGCCGTCGAATACGATGATGCCTGCGATCCGAAACAAGCCGTTGCCGTAGCCAACAAAGTCGTCAACGACGGCGTCAAGTTCGTGATCGGTCACCTGTGCTCCAGCTCCACTCAACCGGCTTCGGACATCTACGAAGACGAAGGCGTGGTCATGATCACCCCCGCCGCCACCAGCCCGGACATCACCACCCGTGGTTACAAGATGGTGTTCCGCACCATCGGCCTGGACAGCGCCCAGGGCCCTGCCGCCGGCAACTACATCGCCGACCACGTGAAACCGAAAATCGTTGCCGTACTGCACGACAAGCAGCAATACGGTGAAGGCATCGCCACCGCCGTTAAACAGACCCTCGAGAAGAAAGGCACCAAGGTTGCCGTGTTCGAAGGCATCAACGCCGGCGACAAGGACTTCTCCTCGATGATCGCCAAGCTCAAGCAAGCCAACGTCGACTTCGTCTACTACGGCGGCTACCACCCGGAGCTGGGCCTGATCCTGCGCCAGGCCCAGGAAAAAGGCCTGAAGGCCAAGTTCATGGGCCCGGAAGGCGTGGGTAACGACTCCATTTCGCAGATCGCCAAGGATGCTTCCGAAGGCCTGCTGGTGACCCTGCCGAAATCCTTCGACCAGGATCCGGCCAACGTGGCCCTGGCGGATGCGTTCAAGGCCAAGAAAGAAGACCCGAGCGGTCCGTTCGTGTTCCCGTCCTACTCCGCGGTTGAAGTCATTGCCGGCGGTATCACCGCCGCCAAGAGCGAAGATCCGGCCAAAGTGGCTGAAGCCATCCACGCCGGTACCTTCAAGACCCCGACTGGCGACCTGAGCTTCGACGCCAAGGGCGACCTGAAAGACTTCAAGTTCGTGGTCTACCAGTGGCACTTCGGCAAACCTAAAACCGAAGTCTCGCCTCAATAAGGCCCTGTCTGACTGACTGCCAATAAAGCCCACGGCGTGCCGTGGGCTTTGTTTTACGAACGTATTGGGCCTGTTTTCCGTGATCCGGAAGCCCGCCCACCTGAAAATCTCAAAACCGTCATCAGCGGTTCGCTGGCAAAACCTGACCCGAAGTGGATGCAGATCCACGGGGCGCAGGCGGGAAAATGACTCCACCAGTGAAATGCGTATCAGGTTTTTAGGAGCGCTGTAATGCCTGACCTCTATCACTTTTTCCAACAGCTGGTTAACGGTCTCACCGTTGGCAGCACGTATGCCCTGATCGCCATCGGCTATACGATGGTTTACGGCATCATTGGAATGATCAACTTCGCCCACGGCGAGGTGTACATGATCGGTTCCTATGTGGCGTTCATCGCCATCGCGGGCCTGACCATGATGGGACTCGACAGTGTCCCGCTGTTGATGACCGCGGCCTTCATCGCGACCATCGTCGTTACCAGTGCCTACGGCTACAGCATCGAACGGATCGCCTACCGCCCCCTGCGCGGCAGCAACCGTCTGATCCCGCTGATCTCGGCCATCGGCATGTCGATCTTCCTGCAGAACACGGTTCTGCTGGCGCAGGACTCCAAGGACAAATCCATCCCCAACCTGATCCCGGGCAACTTCTCCATCGGGCCAGGTGGCGCACATGAAGTGCTGATCTCCTACATGCAAATCGTGGTGTTCGTGGTGACCCTGATCGCCATGCTCGGCCTGACCCTGTTCATCTCCCGTTCCCGCCTGGGCCGCGCCTGCCGTGCCTGCGCCGAGGACATCAAGATGGCCAACCTGCTGGGTATCAACACCAACAACATCATCGCCCTGACCTTCGTGATCGGTGCCGCGCTGGCGGCGATCGCGGCCGTGCTGCTTAGCATGCAATACGGCGTGATCAACCCCAACGCCGGCTTCCTGGTCGGTCTCAAGGCCTTCACCGCCGCGGTACTGGGCGGCATCGGCAGCATTCCGGGCGCCATGCTGGGCGGCCTGGTACTTGGGGTGGCGGAAGCCTTCGGTGCCGATATCTTCGGCGACCAGTACAAGGACGTCGTGGCGTTCGGCCTGCTGGTTCTGGTGTTGTTGTTCCGGCCAACCGGCCTGCTGGGCCGTCCGGAGGTTGAGAAAGTATGACTAGGAATCTTCGACAGGCGTTCTTCAGCGCCTTGCTGGTGTGGGCTGTCGCCTACCCGATACTCGGTTTGAAACTGACCATCGTCGGCATCAACCTGGAAGTCCATGGCACCAGCCCCACCACGCTGACCATCATCGCCCTGTGTTCGGTACTGATGTTCCTGCGGGTGCTGTTCGACCATCAGATCAGCGCGGCCTGGAAGTCCTCGCCCAACATGCCGGTGATCCCGGCCAAGGCCAGTAACTTCCTGACCCTGCCGACCACCCAGCGCTGGATCATCATTGCGCTGATCATCGGTGCGTTTATCTGGCCGTTCTTCGGCTCCCGCGGCGCGGTGGACATCGCCACCCTGGTGCTGATCTACGTGATGCTCGGCCTGGGCCTGAACATCGTGGTCGGCCTGGCCGGCCTGCTGGACCTGGGGTACGTCGGCTTCTACGCCGTGGGCGCCTACAGCTACGCGCTGCTGTCGCACTACTACGGGTTGAGCTTCTGGATCTGCCTGCCTATCGCCGGCCTGATGGCGGCCACCTTCGGCTTCCTGCTGGGCTTCCCGGTATTGCGCCTGCGCGGTGACTACCTGGCGATCGTGACCCTGGGCTTCGGTGAAATCATCCGCCTGTTCCTGCGCAACCTGACCGACCTCACCGGTGGTCCGAACGGTATCAGCAACATCGATAAACCGACGTTCTTCGGCCTGTCCTTCGAACGCCGGGCCGCCGAGGGCCTGCAGACCTTCCACGAGTACTTCGGCATCGAATACAACTCGATCAACAAGGTGATCTTCCTTTACCTGGTCGCGCTGTTGCTGGCGCTGTTCGCCCTGTTCGTCATCAACCGCTTGCTGCGCATGCCCCTGGGGCGTGCCTGGGAAGCCCTGCGTGAAGACGAAATCGCCTGCCGCGCACTGGGCCTGAACCCGACCGTGATCAAGCTGTCGGCCTTCACCCTGGGTGCCTGCTTCGCCGGTTTCGCCGGCAGCTTCTTCGCCGCGCGCCAGGGCCTGGTGACGCCGGAGTCCTTCACCTTCATCGAGTCCGCGACCATCCTCGCCATCGTGGTATTGGGCGGCATGGGCTCGCAATTGGGCGTGGTCCTCGCGGCCACCGTGATGATCCTGCTGCCTGAACTGATGCGTGAATTCAGCGAATACCGCATGTTGATGTTCGGCGCCATGATGGTGCTGATGATGATCTGGCGTCCTCAAGGCCTGCTGCCCATGCAACGTCCCGTCCTGCAACTGAAAGCGGAGCCGCGCAAATGAGCCGTGAGATCCTCAAAGTAACGGGCCTGAGCATGCGCTTTGGCGGCCTGCTGGCGGTCAACGGCGTAGCCCTGACCGTCAAAGAAAAACAAGTGGTGTCGATGATCGGCCCGAACGGCGCCGGCAAGACCACGGTGTTCAACTGCCTGACCGGTTTCTACCAGCCCACCGCCGGCAGCATCCTGCTGGACGGCGAGCCGATCCAGGGCCTGCCCGGCCACAAGATCGCCCTCAAGGGTGTAGTACGCACCTTCCAGAACGTGCGGCTGTTCAAGGACATGACCGCGGTCGAGAACCTGTTGATCGCCCAGCACCGTCACCTGAACACCAACTTCCTGGCCGGCCTGTTCAAGACCCCGGGGTTCCGCAAGAGCGAGCGCGAGGCCATGGAATACGCCGAGTACTGGCTGGAAAAGGTCAACCTCAAGGAGTTCGCCAACCGTCCCGCCGGCACCCTGGCCTACGGTCAGCAACGCCGCCTGGAAATCGCCCGCTGCATGATGACCCGTCCGCGGATCCTCATGCTCGACGAACCGGCCGCCGGCCTCAACCCGCGGGAAACCGAGGACCTCAAGGCGCTGATCGGCGTGCTGCGCGAAGAGCACAACGCCACGGTGCTGCTGATCGAACACGACATGAAGCTGGTCATGAGCATTTCCGACCACATCGTCGTGATCAACCAGGGCACGCCCCTGGCCGACGGCACGCCGGAACAGATCCGCGACAATCCCGAAGTGATCAAAGCCTACCTGGGGGAAGCGTAAATGCTGCAGTTCGAAAACGTTTCCACCTTCTACGGCAAGATCCAGGCGCTGCACAGCGTCAACGTCGAGATCCGCCAGGGCGAGATCGTCACCTTGATCGGCGCCAACGGCGCCGGCAAATCCACCCTGCTGATGACCCTCTGCGGTTCGCCGCAGGCCCACAGCGGCAGCATCCGTTACCTGGGTGAAGAGCTGGTGGGGCAGACCTCCGCGCAGATCATGCGCAAGAGCATTGCCGTGGTGCCGGAAGGTCGTCGGGTATTCGCCCGCCTGACCGTGGAGGAGAACCTCGCCATGGGCGGGTTCTTCACCGACAAGGGCGATTACCAGGAGCAGATGGACAAGGTCCTGGGCCTGTTCCCGCGCCTCAAGGAACGCTTCAACCAGCGCGGCGGCACCATGTCCGGCGGCGAACAGCAGATGCTCGCCATCGGCCGCGCGCTGATGAGCAAGCCCAAGCTGTTGCTGCTCGACGAACCGTCCCTGGGCCTGGCGCCGATCATCATCCAGCAGATCTTCGACATCATCGAACAGCTGCGCCGTGACGGCGTGACGGTGTTCCTGGTGGAGCAGAACGCCAACCAGGCGCTGAAGATCGCCGACCGTGCCTATGTACTGGAAAACGGCCGGGTGGTGATGCAAGGCACCGGCGAAGCCCTGCTGACCGACCCCAAGGTGCGCGAAGCCTATCTGGGCGGCTGAGCACCTGCTGCAACAAAGAACGGCCCTTTGGGGCCGTTTTTTTTCGCCTGGAAATCGCCCCTCCTGTAGCCGCTGCCGCAGGCTGCGATCGGGGCAACGCCCCGCAGAGGCTGGCCACTCGGAAGGCCAGGTACACCGCGCGGCCAGTGATTGCGCCGGCTTCGCCGTCGATCGCAGCCTGCGGCAGCGGCTACAACTGGATTTTTTTCACCTGGGCTGTAACAAACCCCATCGACCTTTCTCTAGAGGGGTAAGCAGGCACACATGCCTGCCTTCCCAAATACCTTTTCTGGAGAAACACCATGACCGCTACCACTCGCACCCTGTCCGCCGCCGCCCTGGCCCTGGCCCTCGGTTCTGCCTTGAGTATGGCCGCGCTGCCGACCACCGCCCAGGCCGCCGACGACATGGAGAAATGCTTTGGCGTCGCCATGAAAGGCAAGAACGATTGCGCCGCAGGCGCGGGCACCACCTGTGCCGGCACCGCCAAAGTCGACCACCAGGCCAACGCCTGGAAACTGGTTCCTAAAGGCACCTGCGAGAAAACCGCCAGCAGCACCTCGCCTACCGGTTTCGGCCAGCTCCAGGCCTACAAAGCCAAGTCGTAATCCACCGTCTGCCTGAGTGTCGATGATGAACATGGCCGTACCACTCCCCCTCCATCCCGCCACTCAGGCGACCGCCTCCAGCCTGCCGCAACGCGCCGGGCTGGGGCTCAAGACCGAGCATTTTCGCCAGGTCCTGAGGGAACAGCCCGATATCGGTTTCTTTGAAGTCCATGCGGAAAACTACATGGTCGCCGGTGGGCCGTTCCATCACTACCTGGGGCTGATCCGCGAGCAGTATCCGCTGTCGCTGCACGGCGTCGGCCTGTCGATCGGCGCCGAAGGTCCGCTGGACCAACAGCACCTCAAACGCCTGGCCGTGCTGATCGAGCGTTATCAACCCCAGTCCTTTTCCGAACACCTGGCCTGGTCCAGCCATGGCCCGGTGTTTCTCAATGACCTGCTGCCCCTGGCCTATGACCGCCCGACCCTGGACCGCGTCTGCGAACACATCGACCAGGTACAGAACACATTGCGCCGCCCCATGCTGCTGGAGAACCCGGCGACCTACCTGGAGTTTCGCCAGTCGAGCATGGACGAGGCCGAATTCATCCGCGAAGTGATAGGCCGTACCGGCTGCGGCCTGTTGCTGGACGTGAACAATGTCTACGTGTCGTGCATCAACCACCGGCGCGACCCGATGGCCTACATCGATGCCCTGCCATTGCACGCGGTGGGCGAGATCCACCTCGCCGGCTTTGCCGAAGACACTGACAGCCTGGGCGACCGCTTGTTGATCGACGATCACAGCGCGCCGATCGATAACGCCGTGTGGGCGCTGTACCTGCGGCTGCTGGAACGGATCGGGCCGACCGCGACCCTGATCGAGCGCGACAACCAGGTGCCGGCGTTTTCCGTGCTGCACGCCGAGGTGCGCCAGGCGGATGAGCTGCTGCAATGCGCCAGGAGGCTGCCGTGAACACGCAAGCCAGCTTCGCCAGCGCCCTGCTCGACCCCGACCAGCCCTGCCCCGCGGGCCTGTACTGCGGCAACGGCGCCGACCCGGCCAGCCGCTTCGCGGTGTACCGCAACAATGTGCAGAGTTCGCTGATCAACGCCCTGGCCGATGCCTATCCGGTGGTGGCGCAACTGGTGGGCGATGAGTTCTTCCGGGCCATGGCCGCGCTCTACGTCAGGCGCTTCCCGCCCACCAGCGCCGTGCTCAGCGACTATGGCCATGACTTCGCCGACTTCATCGGCGGTTTCCCTCCCGCCGCCAGCCTGCCTTACCTGGCGGATGTCGCGCGCCTGGAACGCCTGCGGGTCAGCGCCTATCACGCCGCCGACGCCTGCCCGGTACAACCGCAGCAGATCGCCGCGGCCATGGCCGAGCCTGCAACCCTGGGGCAATTGCGCCTGGAGCTGCACCCTTCGCTCGGCCTGCTGGAATCAGCGCACCCGGTGGTCGCCTTATGGGCCGCCCACCAGGGCGATGGCGACTGGCAGGCGATCGACTTGCAGCAAGGACAAAACGCCCTGGTACTGCGTCACGACCTGGAGGTCGAAGTGTTCGCCATCGACGCCGGAGTCGCCTGCTTCATCCACAGCCTGCGCCACTCACAGCCGCTGCAGGTCGCCGCGGCCAATGCCTTGGCGGCCGATCCGGCCTTCGAGCCGAGCCAGGCCCTGGCGCTGTTGATCGGCCGCGGCGCCATCACTCGCCTGTCCCCCCATTCCGAGGTTTGAACATGCACACCCACTGCACCAAACACCACCCGCTCAGCCACGGGGTGAACCGACTCATCCAGTTGCTGGAGCGTATTCCCCACAGCCTGATCGCCTTTATCGCGCGCTTCTCGATTGCCGCGGTGTTCTGGAAATCCGGCCAGACCAAGGTCGAGGGCCTGGCCATCGATCTGTTTTCCGGGACGTTCGAGCTCGGCATGCCGCGCCTGGCCGACTCGACCATTCCCCTGTTCCAGAGCGAGTACCGGGTACCGCTGCTCTCCCCCGAACTGGCCGCGCACCTGGCGGCATTCGCCGAGCATCTGTTCCCGCTGCTGCTCCTGGTCGGTTTCGCCACGCGCTTCTCGGCCCTGGCGCTGCTGGGCATGACCTTGACCATCCAGCTGTTCGTCTACCCCGATGCCTACCCGACCCACGGCACCTGGGCGGCGGTCCTGCTGTACCTGATGGCCCGCGGCCCCGGCAAGCTCTCCATCGATCACCTGATCGCCCGCCGCTACCAACGACCTTGACCCTCTGTCCCTGTAGGAGCGCAGCTTGCTCGCGATGAACGATAACGCGGTTTTTCAGACAGTCCGCGGTGCCGCCATCGCGAGCAAGCTTCGCTCCTACAGATCTGATCGCCCACCGCTGTAGCTGTGGCCGCTGCCGCAGGCTGCGATCGGGTCCGAAGGACGCGCAAGGTCTCAAGACCGCCGAGGCCCTTCGGGCCTTGCGCAGCCTGCGGCAGCGGCTACAAGGTCCATCGCAGCATCAAGTCAGAGGCGATCCAGCGCTTCGCCGCTGCGCTTGAACCAGCCGATCAGGTAATCGGCCAGGACCTGGGTGCGCCTGGGCAACCCGCCCTGATACGGGTGCACCAGGTACATCGGCATGCTGCGGGTCTGGTAGTCGCGCAGCAGCCCGCGCAAACGCCCATCGGCCAATTCCGCCTGCAACAGGTAGGACGGCAGTCGGGCGATCCCGGCGCCCACCAGCGCGGCCTTTTTCAGCAGGTTGTAGTGATTGCTGGCGAAGGGCCCCGACACCCGCACCCGCAACAGCTCGTGCTGCTGGTGATAGAGCCACTCCTCACGACCGCTGTAATGACTGTTGAGCAGGCAGCGATGCTCGGCCAGGTCCCTGGGCGTCTGCGGCTCGCCATATTGCTCCAGGTAGGCCGGGCTGGCGCAGGTCATCTCGTGCCAGGCCAGCAGCGGCCTGGCCACCAGCCGCTGGTCGTTGGCCACCTCCGAGCGGATCGCCAGGTCGAAGCCGTCCCGGGTCAGGTCGCGGTAGTTGTTGTTCAGCTCCAGCTCGATCTGCACCTCGGGATACTGCCGGGAAAACTCCAGCAACAGGCCCTCGAAAAAGGTCTCCCCCAGGGACACCGGCACCGTCAGCCGCACCGGCCCGGCCATGTCGTCCTTGAGCCGCGCCAGCGCCTGGCGCGCCCGCTCGACCTGGACCAGCAGCGCCTGGGCCTGGGGCAACAAGGCGGCGCCCGCCGCGGTCAGGCTCAAGCGGCGCGTGGTGCGCTGCAACAGCACGACCGAGAACTGCGCCTCCAGGGCGCTGATGCGCTTGGACAATTGCCCCTTGCTGCAACCCAATTGCTGGGCGGCCAGGGTGAAACTGCCGGCCTCGATCAGCACGGCGAACGCCGCCAGGTCATCCATCTCGCTCATGGATTGTTTCCATTTGAAAACCAAAGATTGCCTATTAGTGCGCTAATCAACAGGAAAAACCAGCACTAGACTGCAACCTCGTTCAACCCACGCGAGGAACAGCCCCATGAAAATTCTTCTGATCGGCGCCAACGGCACCATAGGTTCAGCGGTCGACAAAGAGCTGTCGCAGCGTCATGAAATCATCCGCATTGGCCGTACCAGCGGTGATTTCCAGGTGGATATCAGCGACAGCGCCTCGATCCGCGCGCTCTTCGAGCAAACCGGCACATTCGACGCGCTGATCTGCGCCGCCGGCAATGTCACCTTCGCGCCACTGGGCGAGATGAGCGAACAGCACTTCGCCCTGGGCCTGCAGGACAAGCTGATGGGCCAGGTCAACCTGCTGCTGATCGGTCGCGAGTTCGCCAACGACGGCGCCTCGTTCACCTTCACCTCCGGCATCCTCAACCGCGACCCGATCCGCAGCGGCGCCTCGGCAGCCCTGGTCAACGGCGCCATCGACGGTTTCGTCCGCGCCGCCGCCATCGAGTTGCCGCGCGGCCTGCGGGTGAACTCGGTAAGCCCGACCGTGCTGGTGGAGGCCATGGACAGTTACGCCCGGTACTTCCGTGGCTATAAGCCGGTTCCCGGCGCCGACGTGGCGCTGGCCTACGCCAAGAGCGTGGAAGGCCTGCAGACCGGCCAGACCTATATCGTCGGCTGACCCACATGGATCTTCTGTAGGAGCAGCCGGTCGACGCTCGATTGCTCGCGATAGCGGTACGCCAGTCACACCGCAGTACCTGCATCGCCGGCAAGCCTGGCTCCTACAGAGGCGCGATTGGATCCGGGGTTGTGATGAACGGTCAGGCTGCGTAACGTGGCGGCACTTGATTGGAGACCCGACGATGCGTGCCGCCCGTTCCCTTGTTTGTATTGCCCTGCTCCCCCTGTTTGCCGGTTGCCAGATGCTGTCGGTGTTCGATGGCCAGCCCCGGACGCAGTCCCAGGCCGGCCAGACCCGCATGCAGGGCACGCTGACCGCCGCCGACGGCCAGTTGCTGTTCAAGCCTTGCGTCGGCGAGCAGCGTTATGTGGTCAAGGACAACGGTGGCACCAGCATCCTCCAGGAAGCCGCCAGCCTGGCCGACCAGCAGGGCACGCTGTTCGCCGACCTGCGCGGGCACTTTTCCCCGAGCAAGGCCGGCGGCGCCGACAGTGAAGTGGCGCTGAGCCAGTTGTATCGCGTCGAACGCTCGAGCGATGCCTGCGGCGATCCCGACTTCCCGCGCCTGATCCTGCGGGCCAGTGGCAAGGCTCCGGACTGGAACGTCGATGTCAGCGCCAAGGGCATGCGCATCGAACGCGCCGGCCAGCCGGCACTGGCGCTGCCTTACCTGGAAGAGCAACTGGGCGACGGCCGCTTCAACCTCAGCAGCGAAGCCAACAACCGCCATGTCGAACTCTGGGTCGCGCCGCAGCGCTGCGTGGACAGCAAGACCGGCAGCGTGCAGCACCTGACCGCGGAATTGCGGGTCGATGGCCAGGTCCAGCGCGGTTGCGCCTATTTCGGCGGCTCGCGCAGCGACTGAGGCGACGGACAACCGTTTTAACCTCACGGGGTCCGGGCTTTGCGGCTTATAATCGCCGGTTTGTAAAACCGCCCTGACGCATTGGTGCGTCCCGCGAACCGGACCCTGTCATGTTACGAATCACCGAACTCAAGCTGCCGATCGACCATCCCGATGAAGACCTGCGCCCTGCCATCCTGCAGCGCCTGGGCATCGCCAGCGAGGACCTGCTCGACTTCACCCTGTTCAAGCGCAGCTACGACGCGCGCAAGAAGTCGTCCGAGCTGTGCTTCATCTACACCCTCGATCTGAACGTGCGTGACGAGGCCAAGCTGCTGCACAAGTTCGCCGACGACCGTAACGTCAACCCGGCGCCGGATGTCAGCTACAAGGTCGTCGGCCAGGCGCCCGCCGACCTGGCGCAGCGCCCAATCGTAGTGGGTTTCGGCCCCTGCGGGATTTTCGCCGGCCTGCTGCTGGCGCAGATGGGCTTCAAGCCGATCATCCTCGAGCGCGGCAAGGAAGTGCGCCAGCGCACCAAGGACACCTGGGGCCTGTGGCGCAAAAGCGTGCTCAACCCGGAATCCAACGTGCAGTTCGGCGAAGGCGGCGCGGGGACCTTCTCCGACGGCAAGCTGTACAGCCAGATCAAGGACCCGAAACACCACGGCCGCAAAGTCCTGCACGAGTTCGTCAAGGCCGGCGCGCCGGAAGAGATCCTCTACGTCAGCAAGCCGCACATCGGTACCTTCCGCCTGACCGGCGTGGTCGAGAACATGCGCCAGCAGATCATCGCCCTGGGCGGTGAAGTGCGCTTCGAGCAACGGGTCACCGACGTGCTGATCGAAGACGGCCAGCTGGTCGGCGTCGAGCTCAACAGCGGCGAACAGATTCACTCGAAACACGTGATCCTGGCCCTCGGCCACAGCGCCCGCGACACCTTCCGCATGCTCCACGGCCGTGGCGTGTACATGGAGGCCAAGCCGTTCTCCGTGGGTTTCCGCATCGAACACCCACAGTCACTGATCGACAGCGCGCGCCTGGGCAAGTACGCCGGTCACCCGAAGCTCGGCGCCGCCGACTACAAGCTGGTGCACCACGCGAAGAACGGCCGTTCGGTCTACAGCTTCTGCATGTGCCCGGGCGGCACCGTGGTGGCGGCGACTTCCGAGCCGAACCGCGTGGTCACCAACGGCATGAGCCAGTACTCGCGTAACGAGCGCAATGCCAACTCCGGCATCGTGGTCGGCATCACCCCGGAAGTGGATTACCCGGGCGGCCCGCTGGCCGGCATCGAGCTGCAGGAGCGCCTGGAGTCCCACGCCTTCGTGCTCGGCGGCAGCAACTACGAGGCCCCGGCGCAACTGGTCGGCGACTTTATCGCCGGCAAGCCGTCCACCGCCCTGGGTAGCGTCGAGCCGTCCTACAAGCCGGGCGTCGCCCTGGGCGACCTGGCGCTGGCCCTGCCGGACTTCGCCATCGAGGCGATCCGCGAAGCGCTGCCGGCCTTCGAGCGGCAGATCAAGGGTTACTCCCTGCATGACGCGGTACTGACCGGGATCGAGACCCGCACCTCGTCGCCGCTGCGCATTACCCGCGACGAATCGATGCAGAGCCTGAACGTGAAGGGCCTGTACCCGGCCGGTGAAGGCGCCGGTTATGCCGGCGGCATCCTGTCGGCCGGGGTCGACGGGATCCGCATCGCCGAAGCGGTGGCGCGCAACATCCTCGGCATCGAGGCGTAAAAAAGGCCTATGCCAGGGGGAGATGCCCCCCTGTAGGAGCGAGCTTGCTCGCGATGGAGGCCAACGATAACGCGGGGCATCTGAAACACCGCGTTGTCTTGATGTTTTTCGCGAGCAAGCTCGCTCCTACAAGGGCGGGCTTGCAGCCTCAGATGCCAGCGCGCAATACGCTGGCCGGCAACGCCTCGCCACGTTCCACACTCGCTGCCACCGCCTCGATCAAGGCCGTCAACTGGTAACCCTGGGCGGTCAGCCAGTCCTGATCGTAATAGGTGGTCGCATAACGCTCGCCACCGTCACACAGGATGGCGACGATCGAACCACTCTCGCCGGCCTGTTTCATCTGCTGCGCCGCCATCAGCGCGCCGATCAGGTTGGTCCCGCTGGAACCGCCCACCCGCCGCCCCAGGCGCTGCGCCAGGTAATGCATGGCCGCCAGCGACAGGGCATCCGGCACCTTGACCATCGCATCGATCACCTTGGGCAGGAACGACGCCTCGACCCGTGGCCGGCCGATCCCTTCGATACGCGAACCGCAATCCAGGCGCAGGCTGGCGTCACCGCTCTGGTAGTAATCGAAGAACACCGAACGCTCGGCGTCGGCGCAGAGTACCCGGGTGCAATGCTGGCGATAGCGCACATAACGCCCCAGGGTAGCGGTGGTGCCGCCGGTGCCCGGGCTGGAGATCAGCCATTTGGGCTCCGGGTAACGTTCGAAGCGCAGTTGCTGGAAGATCGACTCGGCGATGTTGTTGTTCGCCCGCCAGTCGGTGGCGCGCTCGGCGTAAGTGAACTGGTCCATGAAATGCCCGCCGCTCTCCCGGGCCAGGCGCTCCGATTCGGCGTAGATCTGCGTCGGGTCCTGCACCAGGTGGCTCTTGCCGCCGTAGAAGGCGATCTGCGCGATCTTTTCCTGGGACGTGGTGGCCGGCATCACCGCAATGAACGGCAAGCCCAGCAGGCGCGCGAAATAGGCTTCGGAAATCGCCGTCGAACCGCTGGACGCCTCGATCACCGGTGCCCCGGGCTTAAGCCAGCCGTTACACAGCGCATAAAGGAACAACGAACGCGCCAGGCGATGCTTGAGGCTGCCGGTGGGATGGCTGGACTCGTCCTTGAAATACAGCTCGATGCCCGGTAGCCCCGGCAGGGGCAAGGGGATCAGGTGGGTATCGGCGCTGCGCTGGAAATCGGCTTCGATGATCCGGATGGCCTCGCGGGCCCACTGACGGTTGTCGCTCATGGTGTTTTCTCGTTGGCTCGAACGCCACACAGGACGCAAAAAGATGATGTGCACCCAGCATAGGTGATCCAGGCACAAGGAAAATCAGGTGCTGCAACAGGCAAAAGTCCCCGGCCCGTCGGGCTGGGGCCGGACATGTTAAGAAACATCCCCGGTCGCTCACAGGTACAGTTTTGAATCAATTGGATACACAACTGCTAGGCTGGTTTTCCAGCGGGCCGCTGCTCTGCTACATATAACAAAAAAGAATATAACTTTTGTTTTAACAACTAACAGTACGGGTTAGGGTGTGCCACCTTTTTAGTTTTCTGATGGAGAGCGACCTTGCCTCTGCGTAGCACTTTCACGCGTTTCTTTCAGTTGGAAGCTGCCAGCGGTCTGTTATTGATTGCCGCTGCCGTGCTTGCCCTGATCATCAACAACTCACCGCTGTCCTGGCTGTACAACGGCCTGCTGGACACTCCCGTGGTCGCCCAGATCGGCGCCCTGAAAATCGCCAAGCCCCTGCTGCTGTGGATCAACGACGGCCTGATGGCCATGTTCTTCCTGCTGATCGGCCTGGAGGTCAAGCGCGAGGTCCTCGACGGCCACCTGTCCAAGCCTTCGCAGATCGTCCTGCCGGGCGCCGCCGCCATCGGCGGCATGGTCGTGCCGGCACTGATCTACTGGTTCCTCAACAAGGACAACCCGCCGGCGCTCAGCGGCTGGGCGATTCCCATGGCCACCGACATCGCCTTCGCCCTCGGCGTGCTGGCCCTGCTGGGCAAGCGGGTGCCGGTGTCGCTGAAACTGTTCCTGATGACGCTGGCGATCATCGATGACCTGGGGGCCATCATCGTCATCGCGATTTTCTACTCCGGCGCCCTGTCGACCCTGTCGCTGATGCTCGCCGCGGCCTGCCTGGTGGCGCTGGTGGCGATGAACCGTTTGGGGGTGGTCAAGCTCGGGCCGTACATGATCATCGGCCTGATCCTCTGGGTCTGCGTGCTCAAGAGTGGCGTCCACGCGACCCTGGCCGGCGTGACCCTGGCGTTCTGCATCCCGCTGCGTACCCGCAATGCCGAGCCTTCGCCGCTGCTGAGCCTGGAGCATGCGCTGCATCCGTGGGTGGCATACGGCATCCTGCCGCTGTTCGCCTTCGCCAATGCCGGCCTGTCGCTGCAGGGCATTACCGTGGAAAGCTTCACCCATTACGTGCCCATGGGCATCGCCATCGGCCTGCTGCTGGGCAAGACCGTCGGCGTGTTCGGCCTGACCTGGCTGGCGGTGAAGATGGGCCTGGCCGCCCTCCCCGGCGGCGCCAACTGGGGCCAGGTGCTGGGCGTGGCGATTCTCTGCGGGATCGGCTTCACCATGAGCCTGTTTGTCGGCTCCCTGGCCTTCGTGCCCGGCAGCAGCGAATACGCTGGCATGGACCGCATGGGCATCCTCACCGGCTCGCTCTTCGCCGCCCTGATCGGCTACGCCGTAACGGCCGCGGCCAGCCGCAAGAACCCACAATTGCCGGCATAACCACCGGCGTTGCCAGGGCTGAAAACACAAAACCCCGACCAGTTGCCTGGCCGGGGTTTTGTTTTGTCGCGGTTAACCCTTAGTGGGCAACACGGCTGGTGCCGTTGACACTCATGATGCGCACGCGCTCGCCAACGCGGAACACTTCGTTTTGTTCAACTTGTTGTACATAGGCACGCATGCTGCCGTCGTCTTCACGCACGGTGATTTCCACGCCCTGGGTACGGGTCAGGCCTTCCTCGGTGGCGGAACCGATCAGGCCGCCCGCCACCGCGCCGATGACCGCTGCCACGATGCTGCCTTTGCCGCCGCCGATGGCGCTGCCGCCAACGCCGCCGACCGCTGCACCGGCGAGGCCGCCGATCGGGGTCTTGGTGCCTTCGATTTTCACCGGACGCAGGGATTCGATGGTGCCCATGCGAACGGTCTGTACGCGACGCGCCTCGTCACGGGAGTAAGAGTCACCGGACAGGTTGGATTGGCAACCGGTGAGCAACATGGCCATCGTGGAAAAGGAAGCAACCAGCAAAACAGACTTACGCATAGGATCAACTCCAAAGGACAGATAATCATTAAACTCCGCAGCTTGACGCCTGTCACGGCATCGCCCGGATAAAATTGGTTCCATTCAGCAGCAGTACAGACTGCATGCATATAAAAACTCTTCACACGGTAGCGCTTATTTCCCGAGTTGCGCCACCGGCCAAAGGATTTTCCATGGATTACTTCATCATCGTCGTGACCACCGTTGCCGGCCTGTACTTCCATTGGTGGCTGTCTGTACGGATCAAGCGCTGGATGGACCGGGACCTGGCGCTGTCGCTGGCCGGCGGGGACGAGAAGAAAAAATCCTTCATGCTGCAACAGCTGGCGAATGCCCATCGCCAGAAAGTAAAACGCCGGGACCTGCCACAGTGGCTTGAAGCCGCCGCGGCCGGTTATCCCGGCGAATGAGCTGATTCGGGTTCAGGGGGCCAGGCGCTCACGCACCCAGTCGGCACCTTGCAGGCGGTAGTTCAGGCGATCGTGCAAACGGCTGGCACGCCCCTGCCAGAACTCGATGCGCTCCGGTAACAGGCGATAACCTCCCCAGTGCTCGGGGCAATGGGGCTGGGTATCGCTGAAGCGCTCCTCGGTGTTCTTGAGCAGAGCTTCCAATTCCTGGCGATCGGCGATCACCTGGCTCTGCGGCGATGCCCAGGCGCCCAGGCGGCTGCCCAGCGGGCGGACCTGGAAGTAGGCATCGGACTCCTCGGCGGTGACCTTGACCACCCGCCCTTCGATACGCACTTGGCGCTCCAGGGCCGGCCAGAAGAAGGTCATGGCGGCAAAAGGCCGTACGGCCAATTGCTGCCCCTTGGCGCTGTCGTAGTTGGTGAAGAAGGTGAAGCCCTGCGCATCCAGCCCCTTGAGCAGCAGGATGCGGCAATGAGGGCGCCCCTCTTCGTCAACGGTCGCCAGGGTCATGGCGTTGGCCTCGACAGGCGGCTGCTCGGTTTTCACCGCCTGTGCGAACCACTGGTGGAACAGCGTGAAGGGCTCGACCGGAGCCTGGGCTTCGGTCAGTCCGTCACGGGTGTAGTCGCGGCGCATGTCCGCCAGTCCCTGGGTCATTGCAGGTTCCTTTTGCCCGATGCCTGATGAATCAGTTCTTCGCCTGTTCGGTCGCTGCCTTGGCCGGAGCCTTGGCAGTGGTGGTTTTCTTGGCGACGGCTTTCTTCGCCACAGGCTTCTTGGCTGGGGCTTTTTTCGCCGGAGCGGCTTTCTTCGCGGCGACGGCTTTCTTCGAGGACGCAGCAGGAACGACCGACTTCACATCCTGTACGGCAACCAGTTCAGCCTCGGACGGGGTCGGCTGGTTGTACTTGCTCAGCAGGGCCAGCATGGTGCTGCGCTGGGTGACGATGATTTCCACACGACGGTTCAGCGCACGACCTTCGGCGCTGTCGTTGGCGGCGCGAGGCATGACCGAACCCATGCCACGCAGCATCAGGCGATCACGCTTCAGACCAGTGAGGCTGAAAATCGCGGCAACGGACTGCGCACGATCACGGCTCAGCTTCTGGTTGGCCGCTGCGGCACCGGTGGTGTCGGCATGGCCCAGTACCAGCACGGAAGTCTTGGCATCGGTACCCACGGCCTTGGCCACGCGGGTGAACGGGCTCAGGGTGACCGGCAGCAACATGGCCGGGCGATCCGGGTTGAACGAACCGTCGACCGGAGCGGTCACCACCAGGGTGTTCTCGCGACGCTCCAGTTGCAGGCGGCTGTCCTTGATGGCTTCACGCAGGCGCGGCTCGTAGTCGTCCAGCCAGGCCTGGGTAATTTTTGGATCCGGCATAGGGATGTCTTTCACGTCTGCCTTGGTCGGAGACGTGGGCTGCTGGTTGAAAGGCCACCACCAGTTGCCAGTCTCGGTCTTGGCGACCTTCGGCGCCGCGGTCGCGGCGTCCGTCTTGGCCTTGGCGTCGGCTAGCGGCTCTTTGACTGCGTCTTTGCTCGCGTCCTTGGAAGGGAACGGCCACCACCAGTTGGTGGTCTCGGCCTTGGCGGCCGGAGCAGCGGCGGAAGCGGTTGCGGTTTCGACCTTGGCTGCGGCAGGAGCGGTCGCGGACTTGGCGGTGGAGGTGGCGGCGGACTTGGCCGCGGAAACTTCGTTGGCAGCTGCTTTTGCTACCGGTTGCACCGCTTCCTTGCTGGCGGTCTTATCGGAACCGAAAGACCACCAGTGCCCTCCTTCTGCGTCATTTTGTGGAGTTTGTGCACAACCGGTGACAGTGAGGCAAAGAGCCAAGGCTAAAGACTTGTTCGACGACATGGGATATCCACAAAATGAGATCAAAAATTACGGTCTCTACGAACCGTACAAACAGACGCTTTGAAAGTATAAAAGCCACAGGGTTCCTTTCTGATGCCTTTACTCATGTTTAGGCAAAAAAAATCCTGACAGCAACCTTTTTACAGACAATCCGACAGAACCCTCACCAACTTCTGCGCTCTTGGATCCATCAGCACGTATGGCCCCAGGGTATTGGTGACAAAACCGAAGGCCACATCGTACTCAGGATCGGCGAAACCGATGGAGCCACCCGCTCCCGGATGACCAAACGCACGAGGGCCGAGACCGAAGGTCGCGTTGGCCACCTGCGGCTGGTCAAGCATGCAACCCAGGCCGAAACGGGTCTGGGTCAACAGGGTCTTGTCCATGCCGACGCTGTGTTCGCGGGTCAGCTCTTCGAGCATGTCCGCTTCCAGCAGGCTGCCATCGAGCAGGCCGCTGTAGAACCCGGCCAGGCTGCGGGCATTGCCATGGCCATTGGCCGCTGGCTGTTGCATGCGCCGCCATTCCGGCTTGTTGGTACTGGTCATGATCGACGGCGGGTTGGTGAACGCCCGGGTGGTCATGGCCGTGGGTTCGCGCATGGTCACTTGCAGCAGGCGCTGTGCGGCCGCGTCGCCGACATTGCCCTTGCCCCGGGCGATATGCGCCACCCGGTAAAACTCCTCGTCGGGCAGGCCAACGAAAAAGTCCAGCCCCAGCGGCCTGGCGACCCGCGCCACGATGGACTCGCCGGGACCGCGCCCGTCAGCCCGACGCAGCAACTCGCCCACCAGCCAGCCGTAGGTGATGGCCGCATAACCGTGGCCTTCGCCCGGCGTCCACCAAGGGGCTTGCGCCGCGAGGGCATCGACCATGGTTTGCCAGTCGTAGAGCGCTTCCGGCGCCAGCAGCTCACGCAAGGCCGGCAGCCCGGCCTGATGGCAGAGCAACTGACGCAGGGTGATCGCTTCCTTGCCGGCCGCGGCGAATTCAGGCCAGTACCGGGCAACCGGCGCGTCCAGCTGCAACTTGCCTTCGGCCACCAGTTGCAGGGCGGTGACCGCGGTGAAGGTCTTGGTGCAGGAAAACAGGTTGGCGATGGTATCGCAGTGCCAGGCCTCGCTGCCGTCCTTGTCGGCGGTGCCGGCCCAGAGGTCGATCACGGTTTCCCCGCCGATCTGAATGCACAACGCCGCACCGCGTTCCTGGGGATCCTCGAAGAGGGCCGCGAAGGCCTCGCGCACCGCTTCGAACTTAAGCTCGTAATGACCCTGAATCTGCACCCGTAACTCCCCGGACCATGCTCTACAAAGTGGTGCGCATTGTTCCAGCCCTTGAGGGTTTTGGGAACAGAAGCGAGCCCGGCGGCTATCCACCGGAAGAATTGTTCAGAAATCGACGGACATTGAACGCGGCGCGGGCCGGCCAGCCCCTACGAGTGAGTGTAGAGGCGGACCGGCCCACGCGGGGAAGCCGTACCCTAAAGGCCTGGCTCAGCGATCAATGGCCATTGCCCGAATGACCGCCCGCATGGCCGCCGCCCTGCCCTGCACCCTTGCCATCATGGCCCGGCTTGCCGCCGTCGGCGGCATGACCCGCGGCCTTGTCGGCCTCTGCCTTGGCCTTCCCGGCTTCCTTGCCCAACTGGTCGAGGGCTTGCAGGTTGCTCTTGCGCACACTGTCGACAAAACCCTGGAACGGCACATCGGTGATGCCCACCAGGCCGAAATGGCCGTTCTCGCCATCCAGCAGGCGACCGGTGACCGGCTGATCGAGGTACTGGAACCAGTGCACGCCGACAATCGACGGCTCGCTCAGCGCCTGCTTGAGGAACTGGGCATAGGCCGGGCCGCGATCCTCCTCCCGCACCAGCTCGGTCACGCCCCCCCAGAACGGGCCGCGATCCCTGGAACCGAAGTTGAACTCGGTGATCAGGACCGGCTTGTCCAGCGTATTCAGCCGGGCAAAGTCGTAACCGTCCTGCGGCTTGAGGGTGTACATGTTGAAGCTCAGCACATCGCAGTACTGGGCACAGGACGCCACCGCCTCGGGGGTACTGATGGCGAAGCGTCCGCCCAGCAGCAGGTGATTCGGCGCGTGCCATTTCAGCGAATCGGAAATGGTCTTGAAGTACGTGTCGGCAAAGACCTTCTGGAAGTATTTGAAGTCGGCTTCGATCTCCGGATGCTCAGGGCTAGGCAAAGGCGGCTCGAACCCCGGGTCTTCCATCAGCTCCCAGGCGGTCAGGTTGATGCCCCAGGCCTTCGACAGGCCCTCCTGGTTGCGGTACTTGTCGCGCAGTTGCTTGAGGAACGCGCGCTTGGCCGGCACGTCGGTGGTCATGCGCAATGTGCCGTAGGCCAGGGCATAACGCGCCTTGGGGTCATCGCCGGGGCCGGCCCAGGCCAGTTCGTTGTCGGCGAAGTAGCCGATCAGCCATGGATCGTCACGGTGATCGCGGGCGGCAATGGCCACGGCACGCTCGGTGGCCATGGCGAAACGCGGATCGAACGGATCGGGCATGCCGCCCCACCAGTCGGTGCCGGTGCTGATGCTTGCATAGTCGCCGACGATCGACAGTGGCAAGGTGTAGGGCACACGGTCGTTCAGGCCCAGCGCCGGCGCGCTCCAGTTGCCGATGGTGTTGAAACCCCAGGCTTGCAGGCGATCCAGGGTGTGGCTGGCCCAGCGCTTCTGGTCCAGGGCCGCGACAGGGCAAGGTGCCGCGGCTGGCGGTTCGGTGCCCTGCCCGGCCTGGGCCTCCTCGGCGTCGGCCTTGGCGGCGTCCGCCACACCGGCCTTGGTTTCGCTGCCCGGGGTGCAAGGCACACCGTAGGTGCGTTGCAGGTTGGCGCCATAGAAGTCGTACCAGCGACCGGCGTTATAGGCGCGGCCCCGGTCGGCGCCATTGCCGCCGCGGTTGTCGCCTTCGCCGTAATAACCGGCCAGCGGTTCGCCGACGTTAGGCAGTGTCGAGAACATCCATTCACGGCCGGCGATATAAGTCTGGCTGTCGTCCGCCGTGACCGCATTGACCCCCAGGGAATAGAACGGATGCCCCTGGGGCGTCACCAGATACCAGCGGCCATCGCGTTTCTCGGTACGGAAGAAGCCACTGGCCTTGAAGGCTGGCCCGTTGCTCCAGCCGCCAAAGGTGTCCAGGGAGGAACGCTCGCGCTCGGCCAGCCAGGTTTTCAGCTGCTGCTGTTCCTTGGTCGCGGCGGCCTTGAGTTGCTCGTCGCTGGCGACCTTTTCCGGCCACCTGGCCCGGGTCGACTGGCCATAGGCATCCACCAGGCCACCGTAGGCCGCCTTGACCACCGCCTCGCCGTCCTGCACGCCAAAACGCTCGAGCAGGATGCTCTGGGCGGCTTTCGGCTGATCCATCGACAAGGTCACCGACACCACCTGGCTGCGGTCCAGCTCGCCTTCGCTGCTGGCCAGCAAGACGCGCTGGCCTTCGAAGGTCATCGGCATCGGCGGGCCGGCCTTCATGCCCTGGCTCAGCGGCGAGCTGGCAACCAGCGGCACCAGCAGGGTCTGCGCCGGGCCGGCCGGCAAGTCGATGCGGCTGAGCAGGGTCTTGCCGTCATTGCTCTGGATCTTCACGTACAGGGTCAGGGCCCAGTTCATCGCGCTCTGGATCCGCAGGCTCATGGCCCCGGACTGCGACCAGTCCCAGGCGCCCGTCTGCGGGGTCAGGCGCAGGCTTGGCTGAATCGCCGGGTTGAACGTCACCCGGCGCAGCACTTCGCCCTCGGCTGTCTGCTCCGCGTTGGCTTGCGGCAGGCTGGCATCCTGTGTCGCTACCTGCACCACGTCGGCAGGCCGGACAAAGTTGAACAGCGTCTGTTGCCCTGCCGGCGCGGCAAGCAGCGGCGTAGCGAACAACAGCGCAAGGACAGCGGGTAACGAACGGCGAATCATAGGGACCTGGTGCTCCTTAACGACCGATGAACGGCCTGTGTGCAATCAGTGACATGCAATAGACAACGCGACCGGCCCACAGGCCGGCCGCGCTCAGGAAATTTCCCGGCGGAACGGCGGCAACGCATTGAGGATAGCCTTGCCATAACGCTGGGTGACCAGGCGCCGGTCCAGCAGGGTGATGGTGCCGCGGTCCTGCTCGGTACGCAGCAGGCGGCCGCAGGCCTGGACCAGCTTGAGCGAGGCGTCCGGCACCGAGATCTCCATGAACGGGTTGCCGCCCCTGGCTTCGATCCACTCGGCCAGCGCGGCCTCCACCGGATCGTCCGGCACCGAGAACGGGATCTTGGCGATCACCACGTGCTCGCAGTAGGCACCAGGCAAATCCACGCCCTCGGCGAAGCTGGCCAGGCCGAACAGCACGCTGGAATCACCGCCATCGACCCGCGCCTTGTGCTTGTTCAGGGTTTCCTGCTTCGACAGGTTGCCTTGAATGAACACCTGCTTGCGCCAGTCGCGGTCGAGGCCGTCGAACACGTCCTGCATCTGCTTGCGCGACGAGAACAGCACCAGGGTGCCCCGCGAGCCTTCCACCAGTTCCGGCAGGTCGCGGATGATCGCCGCGGTGTGGGCCGGCGCATCCCGCGGGTCGGCGCGCAGGTCGGGGACCCGCAGCACCCCGGCGTCGGCATGATGGAAGGGGCTGGGCACCACCGCTGTCACGGCCTTTTTCGGCAGCCCGGCACGCATGCGGAAGCGATCGAAGGTACCCAGGGCGGTCAGGGTGGCGGAGGTCACGAGCGCGCCATAAGCCACGTTCCACAGGTTCCGACGAAGCATCTCCGCGGCGAGGATCGGGCTGGCGTTGACCTCGATGTCGAACAGCGAGCCGCTTTCCGCCAGGGTCAGCCAGCGCGCCATCGGTGGGTTGTCTTCCGGGTCTTCGGTGGTGAAGGCGGTCCACAGCTCCCAGTTGCCCGAGGCGCGGGACAACAGGCTGCCGAACAGCGGGTACCACTCCTCGGCCTGGTTGCTGGCGATGCCGATGTTGACCTCGCCGTCCATGCCTTCCTTGAGCAGGTCGGTCAAGCGGGTGAACAGGTCGGTCAGGCGCGAGAAGCCTTTCTTCAGCTCGATGCCCATTTCCCGCATATGGTCGGGGATCAGCCCGCCGACGAAACGATGGCGCGGCCGCTCGCGGCCTTCCATGTCTTCGCCGGTCTTGAAGTCGGCCAGTTGCTCGCAGGCGGTGAACATGAACTGCTGCTGGGTCTTGATCTCCCGCGCCAGCTCCGGTACCTGTTCGATCAGCTTGCCCAGGTCGCCCGGCAGCGGGTGCTGGGCCAGCAGCTTGGTGAGGTTCTTGGCGGTCTGCTCCAGCCAGTCGGCGGTGGAACGCAGGCGGGTGTAGTGGGCGAAGTGGCCGATGGCCTTGTCCGGCAGGTGGTGGCCTTCGTCGAACACATAGAGGGTGTCGCGCGGGTCCGGCAATACGGCACCACCGCCCAGGGCCAGGTCGGCCAGGACCATGTCGTGGTTGGTGACGATCACGTCGACCTTGCCCATGCCTTCGCGGGCCTTGTAGAAGGCGCACTGGCCGAAGTTCGGGCAATGGCGGTTGGTGCACTGGCTGTGATCGGTGGTCAGGCGCGCCCAGTCAGAGTCTTCCAGGGCGGTGGGCCAGCTGTCGCGGTCGCCGTCCCATTTATTGCCGGCGAGCTTCTCGATCATGCTGGTGAACAGCTTCTGGCTGGCCTCGTCGACCTCGATCTTGAAGCCTTCTTCTTCGAACAGCTGGGCGGTGGCGGTTTGCGCGTGGCCTTCCTGCAGCAGCATGTCGAGCTTGGACAGGCACATGTAGCGACCACGGCCCTTGGCCAGGGAGAAGGTGAAGTTCAGCCCGCTGTTGCGCATCAGGTCGGGTAGATCCTTGTAGACGATCTGCTCCTGCAGGGCGACGGTGGCGGTGGCGATCACCAGGCGCTTGCCGGCGGCCTTGGCGGTCGGGATCGCCGCCAGACTGTAGGCCACGGTCTTGCCGGTACCGGTGCCGGCTTCCACGGCCACCACGGCCGGGTCGCCGGAACGCCGGCCTTCGTCGTCGGTGTCGACATCGCCCAGGACCTTGGCCACTTCAGCGATCATCAGGCGCTGGCCGTAACGCGGTTTCAGGCTCTTGGCTTCGAGAAAACGCGAGTAGGCGCCCTGGATCGTAGTTTTGAGTTCGTTGCTGATCATGATTCTTCGGGCGCGAGAAACGCTGGATAAATTTTCAGTGGTTCGGATCGGCCGCTATCATACCCCGCTAATTCATCCCGCGCAGAACGGAGTACCCGAATGACAGCCTTTGCCCTTGCCTACACCCTGCATGTCCTGGCCGCCCTGGTCTGGGTCGGTGGCATGTTTTTCGCCTGGATGGTGTTGCGTCCCGCGGCGGTGGCCGCCCTTGAGGGGCCGGCGCGGTTGAAGCTGTGGGCAGAAGTGTTCCCACGGTTTTTCGTCTGGGTCTGGGTCGCGGTGGTGCTGTTGCCGATCAGTGGTGTCGGCCTGATCCACCTGCGGTTCAGCGGCTTCGAGACCGCGCCGCGCTATGTGCAGGTGATGATGGGCCTGTATGTGGTGATGACCGCGCTGTTTATCCGGATCCAGTCGTTGCAGCTGCCAGCGCTGCGCCAGGCGGTGGCGGCCGAGGACTGGCCGGCGGGGGCCACGACCCTGGGCAATATTCGGAAATTGGTGGGGATCAATCTGATCATTGGCCTGCTGCTGGTAGCTGTGGCGGCGGCCCGGCCGATGTTCTAAAGGCGGATAGCGGGAGAAGCATCGCGGGCAAGCCTCGCTCCTACAGGGTTGTGTTGTCTGTAGGAGCGAGCGGGCGGCGATCCGACTTGCCCGCGATGGCGCTGGAATCAGCGCCGCCTATTTAAGGACTGTTTACAGGCGCTGTACCGTGACCGAACCCGCGGGGCCTGCCGGCCCTGGATGGCCTTCGGCGCCAGGACGGCCGCTCTTGCCACCGTCGGCGCGATAGACGAAGCAGCCCTTGGACTTGCCGCCAGCCCCGGGTTTGCCGCCCGCACCGGCCACACCGCCGGCCCCGCCATCGACCCAGACCTTGATCTGCTCCGCCGGGTAATCGCGCGGCAGCTCGACCCGCACCTGGGCACCCGCCGCCCCCGGCTGACCGTCACCGCCGTTGTCGCCATCGGCGCCACGCCCGGCCTGGCCCCAGGTGCACCCCGGCTCTTCGCCGTTGGCGCCATCGAGGCCGACATAACCCGGCGCGCCGATGCCGCCGCGTGCATCCACCGAGAGTTCCCCGGCCTGCAGCGAGGCGATACGCAGATTCAGGTTGCGCCCGGGTTTGGCCGCCTTCTGGTAAGTCCCCGGAGCCCCGCGGGAGGTGATCTGGCTACCAGCCTCCAGGTCGGCATGGTCGACGTTCAGCAGCAGGCTCTGTTCGGCCGGAACGATAGTGATCCGCGCTTCACGCCCCAGGCGCAACTCGCCGACCTTGACCTCGGTGACATTGGAGGGGATCAGCAAGGTGCCGTAGTCGGCCACTTCCAGGCGCTCCAGTTGCAGGCTGCTGGTGGTGTTGGGCAGGCGCATCAGGGAGTTGGTCTCGACCGTCACCACCTGGGCCTGGACCAGTGGGCTGCATAGCACGGCGAGCAGGCAGAGCTTACGCATGGCCGACCTCCGCGGGCTTCGCCGCCTTGAAGGTCTGCAGATGGAAAATGCCGGTCAGGAGAATCTGCAGGCGATCTCGCCAAGGGTGGGCGCGGCCCTTGAGGCTGCCGTTGAACAGCAGCAGCTCCATCAGGTGGGTCAGCAGCAACAGGCTGCCTGCCAGATTGATCAACAGATGAATCGGATTGATCAGCGGGATGACCAGATTGACCAGCACCAGCAACCAGAACAGCAGCGTCAACAACTTGCCCAGCCCCCAAAACACCTTCATATGCCCCCCTTTGCGAGTTTTTCTTTGCGCGCACAGTAACCACTTCGGCGAGGCATAAGCCAGAGGGCGGCGAAAATTCTCCCGCCGCTCCCTGCCAAGCCGCCCTGGCGCCTGGTGATCAACGCTGAATATGCAGCTCCACCCGACGGTTCTGCGCCCGCCCTTCTTCGGTGGCGTTGTCGGCGACCGGCTCGCTCTCGCCCTTGCCCTGGCTGGTCAGTTTGTCCGGTGCCAGGCCCTGGCTCAGGAGGAATGCGACGACGCTGCTGGCGCGGCGTTCGGACAGCTTCTGGTTGTATTCATCCGTCCCTTGGCTGTCGGTGTGGCCGACCACCTTGATGCTCTGCACGTCGGCACCCTGAAGCTTGGCCAGCAGCCCCTGCAGCTGGTTTTGCGCCTCGGGTGTCAGTTCCGTCGAGTCGAAGGCAAACAGCACATCGCCCTGATCGCTGAGGGTGATCACCTCGGATTGCGCCGCCGGCTCGGCTGCGGGTGCGGCCGGGTATTGCGGCAACGGGCAGCCACGATTGTCGACCGGGGTATTGGCCGGGGTATCCGGGCAACGGTCACGGCGGTCGAACACGCCGTCATCGTCCTTGTCGCCATCCTGGGCATAGCAGATCAAGCCACCGGTCACCAGGCCGAGCGCCGCGCCACCCGCGGCCCAGCCACCGCTTTCAATGGCGCCCAGGCCACCGCCCACCAGGCCGCCGAGCAGGCTGCAGATTGGCCACGTACGCTGGTTGAGGGGGGCAGTGCCGTCGCTGTGGGTAGCGCAGCCTGTGAGCAGGCTGCCGAGCAGTAGAACCGGCAAGGCGGCTCGCGCGAGAAGACTCATCATGAATGCTCCTGTGTCACCGGCCCATACCGGTCACACAGGAGTAAAGACCCGCATGGGCGGCTGCACAAGCCGCCCATGCCAGGCAATCACGCCAGGCAATCAGCGGTTGATTTTGATTTCCGTGCGCCGGTTCATCGCCCGGCCGTCGGCGGTTTTGTTATCCGCGACCGGTTGGCTCTCGCCGGCACCGACTACCGAAACGAAACTGCTGCGGGGTACGCCCGCGCTGATCAGGTACTCAGTCACCGAACGCGCGCGTTTTTCCGAGAGGCGCTGGTTGTAGGCATCACTGCCCACGCTGTCGGTGTGCCCGGTCACGCGCAGCTGCGCACTCGGGGCTTCCTGTTTCAGGCGCGTGGCGATGGTGTCGAGCTTGGCCTTGTCGGCGCCGGTCAGCCTGGCCGAGTCGAATTCGAAGTGCACGTCACGGATGACAATGGTCTCTTCCTTGACCACCACCACTTCCTCGACCACGGCTACAGGCTCTGGCGGGCAACCGTTGGCGTCCACCTGCACGCCTTTAGGCGTGCCAGGGCACTTGTCGCGGCTGTCCGGCACGCCATCGCCGTCTTCGTCGCCATCTCCATGCACCCAGCAATAACCGGCCGCGACGCCGGCGCCCAGCAAGGCGCCGTATCCCGCCCAGGACGAGCTTTCAATCGCGCCCAACGCAGCCCCACCGACACCCCCGACAGCAGCGCAGGTCGGCCAATCGGTTTTCTGCAAACCTGCGCAACCAGTCAACACACTGGTTAGCAGAACCAAGGGTAATGCTGTCCGAACTATGCTCATCTAGTTATCTCCTGAGGGAATCGGCTTAGAACCGATTGGGGGAGTAAAGACCTGGCTTTAAATCTCCGCCAGCATGAGGCTGGCGGGCTTTGCCCCTGGATTTGCCCAGGAACGGCTGTCATTTCAGACAAAACGGCTCTAGGCCCGCGGGTCCGGGCAGGCTAGTCTTTGCCACTCAAAGATTGAGGAACTTCGATGACCGCAGGTATTTCTTCGCGCACGCCCCAGCAGGCCCTGGCCGCCCTGCTCGACCGCTACGCCCCGCAACAGCTGCTGCTGATCGGTGCCAGCGGGTTTCCGGCCCTGGAGGCGTTTCGCCAGGCTCACCCCGAAACCGTCATCGCCCAGACCGCGCCCGGCCCGTTGCCGGCGGGACTGGCGGCGCGCCGTTTCGACCTGGCGCTGGCGGTCGACTGCCTGGAGCATCTGCCCAAGCGCGACGGCCTGAACCTGCTCGGCGGGATCCGCAATCTCAACGCCAGCCGCATCGCGGTACTGGCCGACCTGAATGCCTGCGGCTGGAAGGAGACCGACTTTTTCTCCCTGGCCCTGCAGGCCAGCGAACGTTTCCAGCGCGACGAACAGGTCCTGACCCTGTTCACCTACGATCTGCTTGAATACAAACAAGTGCCCGACTGGCTCAACTCCAGGTTCTGGGCGAATCCGGAAAACTTCGGAAAGTACTGGTGGTAATGCGATGAGTACCTCTATTTGTCCCTGCGGCAGTGGCAACCTGCTGGACGCCTGCTGCGGCCACTACCATGCCGGCCACCCCGCGCCCTGCGCCGAGGCCCTGATGCGCTCGCGCTACAGTGCCTACGTGCTGGGCCTGGTGGATTACCTGGTGGCCACCACGCTGCCGGCACAACAGAGCGGCCTGGACCGCCAGTCCATCAGCGACTGGAGCGCGCAGAGCACCTGGCTGGGCCTGGAAGTCGAAAGCTCGGAAGTCTTCGGCGGCCAGCCGGAACACGCCTTCGTCACCTTCACCGCGCGCTGGCACGACAACACTGGCGAACACAGCCATCGCGAACGCTCATCCTTCGTGCAGAACAGCGGGCACTGGTATTTCATCGACCCGACCGTGCAACTCAAGGCCGGCCGCAACGATGCCTGCCCCTGCGCCAGCGGGCAGAAATTCAAGAAGTGCTGCGCCAGCTATTTCACCAGTTGAATCCCCGCCCCTGAGCCTGTCCTCGCGTGCGCTCCGCGGTTGCTAGACTGGGAGTTCAAACGGAGTAACGCCATGGTCGTTCAGCTGCGCGCACTACGGACCTTCGGACTGCTCACGGTGCTGGCGCTTTCAGGCTGTGCCTCGTGGTTCGTCGACAACACCCTCGACCCGCAGGTGCACCTGGTCAAGGTCGAGGTGATCAAGGCGAATTTGCTGGAGCAGCGTTTGCGCCTGCACTTTCGCGTCGACAACCCCAACGATGCCGACCTGACCGTCCGCGCCCTGGAATACCGGATTCATCTCGGCGACGTGTTGCTGGCGGAGGGGGAACATGAACACTGGTTCACCATCGGCCCCAAGCACAGCGCCTACTTCCAGGTCCCCGTGCGCACCAACCTGTGGCCGCAGATACGCCAGGTGGTGAAATGGCTGAAGGAACCGCAGCAACCGATCCCCTATCGCCTGGACGGTTTGCTGGAAACCGGATTATTCATCGGCCATGACGTGCACCTGGCGCGCAAAGGCGAGATAATTCCTGCCGATTTTATTCCGGAGCAACCTCGATGACCCAGCAACCCCATGTCCATGGCCCTGACTGCAACCACGATCATGACCACCACGATCACGATCACGGCCATGTTCACGGTCCGCATTGCAACCACGCTCACCAGGAGCCGGTGCGCAACGCCTTGAAAGATGTCGGCCGCAACGACCCTTGCCCATGCGGCAGCAGCAAGAAATTCAAGAAGTGCCACGGCGCCTGATGCCGTAATGCTGTGTCTTTGTCCTGCTTCTATGTAGGAGCAAGGGGGCGCCTAGCTCTTGCTCGCGATGAGATCAACTCGATTAACCGAGTCGCCTGCATCGCGAGCAAGCTTCGCTCCTACAGATCGCGTTGCAGGATCTGTCTCGAATCGATCACCGTCGCATACTCGCCATGCAGGTTGCCCAGCGACATGGCATGCACCTCCTCGGCGCTGTGGGCCTGACCGAAAAAGTCGACCTTGTCGAAGGTGTAGCAGGCGTCTTCCACCACCCAGGTATCGAACCCCAGATTGCCGGCGGTCCGCGCCGTCGATTCCACCGAGTTGTGGGTCGCCACACCGACAATCACCAGTTGGCCGATCCCGGCCTTGCGTAAATCGGCCTCCAGGGTCGTGGCGCAGAAGGCATCCGGCACCTGCTTCTGGATCACCGCCTCAGCGCCCTGCGGCATGAATCGCTGCTGAAACTCCACCCCCGACTGCCCCGGCCAGAACACCGACTGCTCGCTGCGGGACAGGTGCTGCACATGGATCAAAGGCCGCGCCGTCTGGCGCCAGTAAGCCAGCAACTCGGCGATGCGCTCCTCGGCCTCGGGGTTGTTACGCCGCCCGAGCCTGGGGTGCAGGATGCCCTGTTGCTGATCGATCAGGATCAGCGCTGCATTGGTCTGAAGCTCCATGCTGACTTTTCTCGTGTCGGGTCATTGAATTCCACGCACTTCAACATCACCTCTCCAGACAGGCAAGCCGTCGAACGTAGACCGGACCACCGAATACCACTGTTGGCTATCCGTAACAGAATGTCCTTCGTTTACCTGGAGAGTCCCATGATCGACCTGTATTACTGGACCACCCCCAACGGCCACAAGATTTCCCTGTTCCTCGAGGAAACCGGCCTGCCCTACAGCGTGCACCCGGTCAACATTGGCCAGGGCGAGCAGTTCAAGCCCGAGTTCCTGAAGATCGCGCCGAACAACCGGATCCCCGCCATCGTCGATCATCAGCCTGCCGATGGCGGTGCGCCGCTGTCGCTGTTCGAGTCCGGGGCGATTCTGCTGTACCTGGCGGAAAAGACCGGGCAGTTCCTGCCCAAGGACCTGCGTGGACGTCAGGAAGCCTTGCAGTGGCTGTTCTGGCAGATGGGTGGCCTGGGACCGATGGCCGGGCAGAACCACCATTTCAGCCAGTTCGCCCCGGAGAAAATCCCTTACGCGATCAAACGCTACGTCGATGAAACCGCGCGCTTGTACGGGGTGCTGGACCGACGCCTGGCGGACCGCGATTTCGTCGCCGGCAGCAAATACAGCATCGCCGACATGGCGATCTATCCGTGGATCGTCTCCCACAAGTGGCAAAGCCAGAATCTGGAAGACTTCCCCAACCTGCATCGCTGGTTCAACCGCATCCTCGATCGCCCCGCGACCGCGCGCGCCTATGCCATCGCCGCCCGGATCAACCCACCCAAATCCTGAGGCCCGATAGTCCACTGCCGGCCGGCAAACAGCGGTGGCTGCTCTGTTCCGGGCAACCACCGAACGGCCGGCGCGGGCTATTTATCCGGCAACGCAGAAATACTCTCAGCCCCCGCTTGCGCGGCACTCGCCTGCTCACTAACGTAGCGCCTTTATCGACGCTACCCCCCCGCAGGAGCTTTGCCATGGCCTCGCCAGCCTTCTCACATTTTCTTCCCCGGTTCGGCGTTGCCGCGGCAGTGGCCGGCGTTCTCAGCCTGGCCGGTTGCCAGTCATGGAACACCCAGGACAGCCTGCCGCCGACCTCTGGCGTGCAACCGCTCAAGGGCCTGGCCCAGAACGTTTCGGTCCGGCGCAATGCCATGGGCATGCCGCTGATCGAAAGCAACACCTTCCACGATGCGCTGTTCGCCCTGGGTTACGTGCACGCCAGCGACCGGATCAACCAGATGGTGACCCTGCGCCTGCTGGCCCAGGGCCGGCTGGCCGAGATGTCCGGTGCCGACGTGCTGGACGTCGACCGCTACATGCGCGCGGTCAACCTGAAGAACAGTGCCGGCGAGCTGTACAAAGCCTCGTCCCCGAGGATCAAGCGCTTCTTCGAGGTCTACGCCCGCGGGGTCAACGCCTACCTGTTCCGCTACCGCGACAAGCTGCCGCCAGACCTGGCCGCCACCGGCTACAAGCCCGAATACTGGAAACCGGAAGATTCGGCGCTGATCTTTTGCCTGCTGAACTTCAGCCAGTCGGCCAACCTGCCGGAAGAAATCAACGCCCTGGTGCTGGCACAGAAAGTTGGCGCCGACAAGCTCGCCTGGCTGACCCCGAGCTACCCGGACGAAGCGCTGCCGCTGGCCGAGAGCGACAAGCTCAAGGGCCTCAACCTGAATGTCCCGGGCTTGAGCGAAATCAGTACCGCCGCCGGCAAGCTTGGCGAACTCAACCCGCTGAGCATCGCCGGCGCCAGCAACTGGGCCATCGCTCCCCAGCGCAGCCGCAGCGGCAAAAGCCTGCTGGCCGCCGACAGCCACTCGCCGGCATGGAACCTGGTGCAGATCCGCGCGCCCAAGTACCAGGCCGCGGGCGCCTCGATCGCCGGCCTGCCGATGATCGTCCAGGGTTTCAACGGCAAGGTGGCCTGGAGCATGACCTCGGTCGCCGGCGACAACCAGGACCTGTTCCTGGAAAAACTCAAGCGCCAGGGCAATGCGCTGTATTACGAAGCCAATGGCAAATGGCTGCCGGCCGTGGTGCGCAACGAAACCTACTTCGTCAAAGGCCAGCGGCCGATTCGCGAGGTGGTCTATGAAACCCGTCACGGCGCCCTGCTCAACAGCGCCAGCAACCTGAGCGGCGGCTACGGCCTGGCCCTGCAACAGCCGGACCTCAAGGACGATAAGAGCCTGGACGCGTTTTTCGACCTGTCGCGGGCGCAGAACGTGGAGCGAGCCTCCGACGCCAGCCGCGAGATCCGCGCTATCGGCCTGAACATGCTGTTCGCCGATGCCAGCCATATCGGCTGGCAGGTCACCGGCCGCTTCCCCAACCGCCGTGAAGGCGAAGGCCTGCTGCCGTCGCCGGGCTGGGAAGGCCGTTACGACTGGGACGGCTATGCCGACCCGATGCTCCACCCCTATGACCAGGACCCGGCCCAGGGCTGGCTGGGCACCGCCAACCAGCGGATCATCCCCCACGGCTATGGCATGCAGCTGTCCAACTCCTGGTACTACCCCGAGCGTGGCGAACGCCTGGCCGAGTTGGCCGGCAGCGGCAAGCACGACGGCCGCAGCATGATCGCCATGCAGTACGACCAGACCACCCCCTTCGCCGCCAAGCTGAAGAAGATGTTCGAAGCCCCCGGCATGGCGCAGCCCCTGAAGAAAGCCATCGACGCCCTGCCCGAAGCCGAGCGCAGCAAGGCCCGCGAGGCCTACAGCCGCCTGATGGCGTTCGACGGCAAACTCAGCCCGGTATCGGCCGATGCGGCGATCTATGAGCTGTTCCTGCAGGAAAGCGCCCGGCAGATCTTCCTCGACAAACTGGGTTCGGAATCCAGCCCGGCCTGGAAGGCCCTGGTGGCCAACGGCGCGCTGTCCTACTCGGCCCAGGCCGACCATTTGCTGGGCCAGGAAGACAGCCCGTTCTGGGATGACAGCCGTACCCCACAGAAAGAAGACAAGCCGGCGATCCTCGCCCGCAGCCTGGCCGCCGCCATCAGCGCCGGTGAAAGCCAGCTGGGTGGCGACCGCAGGGCCTGGCAATGGGGCAAGCTGCACAGCTACCACTGGAAGAACGCCAATGGCCAGGTCGTTCGCGGGCCGCTGCAGGCCGGTGGCGATCACAGCACCCTGAACAGCTCGCCGTACCGCTGGGGCCAGGACTTCACGGTGACCGAGGCGCCGGCGCTACGGTTGATCGTCGATTTCGGCCAGAGCGAACCGCTGAGCGTCATCAACAGCAGCGGCCAGTCGGGCAACCCGGCCAGCCCGAACTACCTGAACGGCATCGACGCCTGGCTCAAGGGCCAGTACCTGAGCTTGCCGCTGCAACCGCAGAACTTCGACCGCCTCTACGGCAAGACCCGCCTGACCCTGGCGCCAGGCAAGTAACACCGGCCAGCCCGCCCCTCTCCACAAGGGGCGGGCTTGAGCCCGGTAACGCTTCACTCCCCTCGCCGATCCGGCCCTGCCACGCTCCCGGCAGCCGCGCCCTTTCCTGCGCGAAATCGCCCACGCGCCCTATTGATGCAAGGCTTCCCACACGCTCTTTTTTGGGGCGCGGCCGACGCACGGCAGGCTCTCGCACCACCTTTTAAAACAGTTGTTCGGGACTCTGGTTCGGAAATTGCTACTTTCATTAAGTCTGACGCGTTGCAGTAACAGTACTAATGCGCCACAAGCGCTCATATTGGTTTTTAGGGATTTAATAATGAAAAAAGCATTGCTGACCCTTTCTGCACTGGCTCTCTGCATGGCCGCCGGTTCCGCGCTGGCCAAGGAATACAAGGAACTGCGCTTCGGCGTTGACCCGTCCTACGCACCTTTTGAATCCAAGGCCGCCGATGGCAGCCTGGTCGGCTTCGACATCGATCTGGGCAATGCCATCTGTGCCGAACTGAAGGTCAAGTGCAAATGGGTCGAAAGCGACTTCGACGGCATGATCCCGGGCCTCAAAGCCAATAAATTCGACGGCGTGATCTCGTCCATGACCGTCACTCCGGCCCGCGAGAAAGTCATCGACTTCTCCAACGAACTGTTCTCCGGCCCGACTTCCTTCGTGTTCAAGAAAGGTTCCGGCCTGACCGAAGACACCGCATCGCTCAAGGGCAAAACCGTCGGCTACGAGCAGGGCACTATCCAGGAAGCCTACGCCAAGGCCGTGCTGGACAAGGCCGGGGTGAAGACCCAGGCCTACCAGAACCAGGACCAGGTGTATGCCGACCTGATTTCCGGGCGCCTCGATGCGTCGATCCAGGACATGCTGCAAGCCGAACTGGGCTTCCTGAAGTCGCCACAGGGCGCCGACTACGAGGTGAGCAAACCGGTGGACAGCCCGCTGCTGCCGTCCAAGACAGCTATCGGTATCTCCAAAGGTAACAAAGAGCTCAAGGCCCTTCTGGATAAAGGTATCAAAGCGTTACACGACGATGGCACCTACGCCACCATTCAGAAAAAGCACTTTGGCGATCTGAATCTCTACAGCGGTAAATAAGGTCCTGGCGCCCATCCTCGATGGGCGCCTTTTTTATCGCCACAGGTCTCTGATTTATGTTCGAAGAACTTCTGCAAACCCTTGGGCTTTCCGCCTTCAGCCTCAAGGGGTTCGGTCCGTTGTTGCTGGAAGGCACCTGGATGACCATCAAACTCTCGGTATTGTCGCTGTTACTCAGCGTCCTGCTCGGCCTGCTCGGCGCCAGCGCCAAACTCTCGCAGCTGGGCCTGCTGCGCCTGCCCGCCCAGCTCTACACCACGCTGATCCGCGGCGTACCGGACCTGGTGCTGATGCTGCTGATTTTCTACAGCCTGCAAACCTGGCTGACCACCTTCACCAACTTCATGGAATGGGAATACATCGAGATCGACCCGTTCAGCGCCGGGGTCATCACCCTGGGCTTCATTTATGGGGCGTACTTCACCGAAACCTTCCGTGGCGCCATCCTCGCCGTGCCGCGCGGGCAGATCGAAGCCGCCACCGCCTACGGCCTCAAGCGTGGCCAGCGTTTTCGCTTCGTGGTGTTTCCGCAGATGATGCGTTTTGCCCTGCCGGGTATCGGCAATAACTGGATGGTGATGCTCAAGGCCACCGCGCTGGTGTCGATCATCGGCCTGGCCGACCTGGTCAAGGCGGCCCAGGATGCCGGCAAGAGCACCTACCAGCTGTTCTACTTCCTGGTGCTGGCGGCCTTGATCTACCTGGTCATCACCAGCGCCTCCAACATCGTCCTGCGCTGGCTCGAACGCCGTTATGCCGCGGGCTCGCGGGAGGCGGTGCGATGATCGAGCTCCTGCAGGAATACTGGAGGCCCTTCCTCTACAGCGACGGCTACAACGTCACCGGCCTGGCGATGACCATGTGGCTGCTCAGCGCCTCGATCTTCATCGGTTTCCTGGTGTCGATCCCGCTGTCCATCGCCCGGGTCTCGCCCAAGCTCTACCTACGCTGGCCGGTGCAGTTCTACACCTACCTGTTTCGCGGCACGCCGCTCTATATCCAGCTGCTGATCTGCTACACCGGGATCTACAGCATCGCCGCGGTCCGCGCCCAGCCCATGCTCGATGCGTTCTTTCGCGACGCGATGAACTGCACCATCCTCGCCTTCGCCCTGAACACCTGCGCCTACACCACGGAGATTTTCGCCGGGGCGATCCGCAGCATGGCCCATGGCGAGGTCGAGGCGGCCAAGGCCTACGGCCTCAGCGGCTGGAAACTGTACGCCTACGTGATCATGCCCTCGGCCCTGCGCCGCTCGTTGCCCTACTACAGCAACGAAGTGATCCTGATGCTGCACTCGACCACCGTGGCCTTCACCGCGACCATCCCGGATGTGCTGAAAGTCGCCCGCGACGCCAACTCGGCAACCTTCATGACCTTCGAGTCCTTCGGCATCGCCGCGCTGATCTACCTCACCGTGACCTTCGCGCTGGTCGGCCTGTTCCGTCTCGCCGAACGCCGCTGGCTGGCCTTCCTCGGGCCGACCCACTAGAACAAGGCAAATCATCATCCATGCGCCAACAGACTCATGATCTGCTCGCCCCGGTGCCGGGGACCTCGCGCCAGATCCACAGCTTTCACTTCGGCCCCGAGCGGGCCGAAGGCAAGATCTACATCCAGTCGTCGCTGCACGCCGATGAACTGCCGGGCATGCTCGTGGCCTGGCACCTCAAGGCGCGCCTGGCGGAACTGGAGGCCCAGGGCCGCCTGCGCAGCGAAATCGTCCTGGTGCCGGTGGCCAACCCGGCCGGCCTGGAACAGGTGTTGATGGACGTGCCGCTGGGCCGCTACGAGCTGGAAAGCGGGCAGAACTTCAACCGCTGGTTCCTCGACCTCGGCGAAGAAGTCGGCAACGACATCGAAGGCCAACTGGGCGACGACCCACGGCACAACCGCGAAATCATCCGCGCCAGCCTGCGCGACGCCCTGGCCCGGCAGACCGCCGGCACTCAGTTGCAGTCCCAGCGCCTGGCCTTGCAGCGCCTGGCCTGCGACGCGGACATGGTGCTGGACCTGCACTGCGATTTCGAAGCCGTAACCCATCTGTACACCACGCCAGAGGCCTGGCCGCAGGTCGATCCGCTGGCCCGCTACATCGGCTCGCAAGCCAGCCTGCTGGCCACCGACTCCGGCGGCCAGTCGTTCGACGAATGCTTCACCCTGCTCTGGTGGCAATTGCAGCAGCGTTTCGGCGAGCGCTTCGCCATTCCCCTGGGCAGCTTCTCGGTCACCGTCGAGCTGCGCGGCCAGGGCGACGTCAACCACAACCTGGCCAGCCGGGATTGCCAGGCCATACTGGATTACCTGGGCCATTTCGGCGCCATCGCCGGCGAGGCTCCGCCCCTGCCCGATCTGCCCTACCCGGCCACCCCGCTGGCCGGCGTGGAGCCGGTGGCCACGCCCGTGGGCGGCCTGCTGGTGTTCACCGCCCTGCCCGGGGAGTACCTGGAAGCCGGGCAACAGGTGGCCGAAGTCATCGACCCGATCAACGATCGCGTCACCCCCGTTCATTGCAGCTGCGCCGGCCTGCTCTACGCCCGCTCGCTGCGCCGCATGGCCACGGCCGGCATGGTGATCGCCCATGTCGCCGGCCGCGAAGCCTATCGCAGCGGCTACCTACTTTCGCCTTGAGGATGCATGCCCCATGTACAAATTGACCATTGAAGGCCTGCATAAATGCTACGGCGACAATGAAGTGCTCAAAGGTGTTTCGCTCAAGGCGAAGACCGGCGACGTGATCAGCCTGATCGGCGCCAGCGGCTCGGGTAAAAGTACCTTTCTGCGCTGCATCAACTTCCTGGAAACCCCGGACGACGGCGCCATGAGCCTGGACGGCCAGCCGATCCGCATGGTCAAGGACCGCCACGGCATGCACGTGACCGACGCCGACGAACTGCAGCGGATTCGCACGCGCCTGGCCATGGTGTTCCAGCATTTCAACCTGTGGAGCCACATGACGGTGCTGGAGAACATCACCATGGCCCCGCGCCGGGTGCTGGGCGTCAGCAAGAAGGACGCCGAGGAGCGCGCCCGGCGCTACCTGGACAAGGTCGGCCTGCTCCCCCGGGTGGCCGACCAGTACCCGGCCTTTCTCTCCGGTGGCCAGCAACAGCGGGTGGCGATTGCCCGGGCGTTGGCGATGGAGCCGGAAGTGATGCTGTTCGACGAACCCACCTCGGCCCTCGACCCGGAGCTGGTGGGCGAAGTGCTCAAGGTGATCCAGGGCCTGGCCGAGGAAGGCCGGACCATGATCATGGTCACCCATGAAATGAGTTTCGCCCGCAAGGTGTCGAGCCAGGTGCTGTTCCTGCACAAGGGCCTGGTGGAAGAGGAAGGCGCGCCGGAAGAGGTGCTGGGCAATCCGAAGAGCGAGCGCTTGCAGCAGTTCCTCAGCGGTAACCTTAAGTAAGCCAGGCGCCTCTATGGATAAAGGCCAGCCCGCCGGAACCTCGATGAGGTTCGGCGGGCTGGCCTTTTTCTGAGAGTGGCGTCAATCAGGCGACAGGAGCGGGAGGCGGCTCGTCCGGCAAGGTCGGCTCGCCTGGTTCGGTCGGCTCGGCGGGTTGCGGGGTATCCGGGTCGGGCTGACCGGGAATGCCGCCTGCCACACCGGGGTGCGCCAGCAGTGACCAGGCCAGGACGCCGACCTGATTGGGCTCAAGTCTGGCAAGTGTGGCGCTTATAAGCGGATCGATCTTCATGGGGCACTCCTGAGCTAAGCACGGTCCGCTGTGCGCAAACCGGGGCAGTCCTCTGGTTAGAGTATCTGCCCGCTGAGGAATTCCCGCTATTCGTCAGACGACGGAGTCAGGTACGCGGCAGGGTCACGCCACGCTGGCCCTGGTACTTGCCGCCACGGTCCTTGTAGGACACTTCGCACTCTTCGTCGGACTCCAGGAACAGCATCTGCGCCACGCCTTCGTTGGCGTAGATCTTCGCCGGCAAGGTGGTGGTGTTGGAGAATTCCAGGGTCACATGGCCTTCCCACTCAGGCTCGAGAGGGGTGACGTTGACGATGATGCCGCAACGGGCGTAGGTGCTTTTACCCAGGCAGATGGTCAGCACGTTGCGCGGAATGCGGAAGTACTCGACGGTGCGGGCCAGGGCGAAGGAGTTGGGTGGAATGATGCACACGTCGCTCTTGATGTCGACGAAGCTGCCGGCGTCGAAGTTTTTCGGATCGACGGTGGCCGAATTGATGTTGGTGAACACCTTGAACTCATCGGCGCAACGCACATCGTAGCCGTAGCTCGAGACACCGAAGGAAATCAGCCGATCCGAGCCTTCGCCACGCATCTGGCGCTCCACGAAAGGTTCGATCATGCCGTGCTCTTGCGCCATGCGGCGAATCCACTTGTCCGATTTGATGCTCATGGCGGGTGTCCTGAAATAGCGAGGTGGAAAAAATCTGTCCGGCATCTTACCGGGGTGCGCCTGCGGGTTCAAAGTCTGCACCGCTTTTCTCGCTGAAAGCCGCAATACTTGCGGGCTGGAGGCTATGTACGGCACCGCCAGTCACTAAAAGCGCGAATCCTTGGCAAAGAACATTGGCAGGTTCCGGAAAAAGGGTTAAGGTGGCGCCACTGTGCTGCTTGTGTCACTGAGAATCTCTACACGATGTTGAATTTCGATCCAACCATCTCCAAGAATTTTTCCTGCTCTTTGCACTCAGTCTCGGCCAGGGCTTTTCCTGAGTCGCAGTTAACTTTGTCCAAGGAGATACACCATGTCTAATCGCCAAACCGGTACCGTTAAGTGGTTCAACGATGAAAAAGGCTTCGGCTTCATCACTCCACAATCCGGTGACGACCTGTTCGTACACTTCAAAGCTATCCAATCCGACGGCTTCAAAAGCCTGAAAGAAGGCCAACAGGTTTCTTTCATCGCTACCCGCGGTCAGAAAGGCATGCAAGCTGAAGAAGTTCAAGTTATCTAACTTGTACTGAAACAGTAAAAAGCCCCGCCCTCAAAGCGGGGCTTTTTTGTGCCCGGATGTTTTTGCTTAATGGCACCCACTCTATATGATCCGCCCCCTCGGACAATCATATGGAAATAGCAGGATGCCGTTCAGACACTGGAAGTTGTTGAGCGCAGCGGTGCTCACACTCGCCCTCCCTCTAGCACTCAACGCCACACCTCGCCCCGACCATCCAACGGTCGTCGTCGGCATGGACAGCAACGCCAGCTACATTGCCAAGGACTCGAAACAACAACCCGAGTTGCGGCGCGCCGTGCTGCTGGAGCTTTCCAGCGCCCATCGTTGCGGCAGCAACGAGGTTTACCTCACGCCTGAATCCTCAGGCATCCCCACGGAGTCCTTCGGTCAGGCCCTGGAAGAAATCCAGCAGCTGATCGATGACCAGACCCCACTTTTGCTGACTCTTTCGGACTGCGACGGAAAACGAGCCTTTTTCGAAAAAGTCCGGCCCTGCACCGCCCAGGAGTGCGCTGAACTGACAGCCTCCCTGGTCGACGGCAAGCTCTACCTCGACGAACACTATGCGCCGACAGGCCAAGGCCAGGCCTCGTATTTTCTGACGATGCCGATAAGCTACGACGACCGGCAAAAGGCCTGGAACGCAAAAATCTTCTACGTCGAGTCAGGCACCCTGCGCCGGGACTATTTCGTCAGCGCCGAGGACTTCGTTTCGGGCAAGGCTGTTCACGCCTCGAAAACCTACTACCCGGACGGACAGGTCCGCCACAGCGTTGGTTATGACCTCAATGGCAAACGCCAGGGCGAGGCGCTGACCTACTCCGAGAGCGGTGTCGTGGTTAAACGCTCGAACTATCGGGACGGTCTCCTCGAGGGCTGGCAGAGCACTTATCACGACAATGGCAAAGTCGCCGACTCCTACAACTGGCGCCAGGGCAAACGCGTCGACGGCGAATACCTGGAATACGACGAGAACGGCAAGCGGGTCGGGCGCATCAGCTACCGTGCAGATCTGCCGGACGGCCCAGCTATCAGCTACTACCCGGATGGCCAGATCAAAGACAGCGGACAGTTCGTTGCCGGCAAGAAAGTCGGCCCGAGCCTGTCCTACTACCCTGACGGCACCCTGGAAAGCACAGTCGATTTCGTCGACAACCAGCCCGTGGGCTGGCAAATCCAGTACCACCCCAACGGCAAGGTAAAGCAGAAACAATTCAACGACGAACACGGCACCCAGCGCAGTTATGCCCTCTGGAACGAACAGGGCGCGCAAACCCTCCAGTGGCAATGGGATGAACAGCACCGCGAGCAGGGCGACTTCAAGGCGTGGTACGACAACGGCCAGCTCAAGGATCACAAGATCTACAAGGACGCGAAACTCGAAGGCCCTGCCGTTACCTGGTACGAAAACGGTCAGATGGAATCATCTACGGATTACCTGGATGGCAAAGAGCATGGCTGGATGCGCCTCTGGAACCAGGACGGCAGCCTGCAGAGCGAATGCCAGTACCAGACAGGCGCCCGTCAAGGCGCATGCAGTTGAGCCGGGCATGACACAGCGCTATTGAGACAGCACTTGCGCTGCCAAACAAAAAAGTCCCGCCGGTGCAAACCGCGGGACTTCTTCATTTCAGGGCCTGTGAGCTTACCAGGCGACGCCAAACCCCGCGGTGTAACGGGTCTTGTTGAGATCGCTCTCCTTGGTGCCACTGATGATGTCCCGTTCGGCCTTGAGGTTGAGCGACGCCCACTCCGTGACCTTGTAGCGCAGGCCGATTTCGGCATCCAGGGCGTAATCGGCAATATTGGACAGCGGCCTGCCCACCTCGCCATTGGTAAACAGCTCGACCCGCTTGCCAATCAGGTAACGGTTGTAGTCCCACTTCATGGCCAGGGAATAGAAGTTGTCTTTGCCGCCATCCTTGTACTCGTAGTCGGTGCGGTTGAGCAGCGAACCCAGGGAGAACGCCCCCAGTTCGTTATCCCAGAACTGGTAACCCGGGCCGGTACCCACCACACGCTGGCGGGCCAGATCCTCGACCTTGTCACGCTTGTAGTTCAGCCGCCCTTGCCAGAACCACTTATCGGTGAGGAAGCGGTCCAGCGCGTATTCGGCGCGCCAGTTGTCGGTGGTGACGACATCGTTCTGGAATTCGCGGTTGTACTCGCCTTCCGCCGTGTGTCGCCATTTGCCGTGGCGCGCCGAGGTCTTGAAGTCGATGTCGTAGTCGTCGGTGTCCTTTTCCGCCCGCTGATAGTCCAGCGCCATGTCGACATTGCCCTTCCACACCAGATCCTCGACCATTGGCTTGGGCTTCATGATCTGCTGGATGCTCGCCAGTTCGACGGTCTTCGGCGTCTCGCCATTGGCCAGGGTGACCTTGCCGTCTTCCGCCGCATGCAGGGACTTGGCCTTCTCGCCGGTGTAGGCATCCTGCTTGACCAGCAGTTCCTGATCGCTCTCCAGCGTCTTAACCTGCTTCCAGTCGATCGGGATGGCCCCGGCATACTCGGTCTGGATCAGTAACTTGCCACCATCGAACACGTTGATCTTGCCGGTCAGACGGTCACCGTTCTTCAACCAGACGGTATCGGCGAGCAAAGGCGTGGAGGTACTGAAAACGGCAAGGCACAACAGGGTTCTGGACAACATAAACAGATACAGGACTCGAGTTTGCGAAAAAAACCGGCATTATCCACATGAATAAAACCTCAGGTAGGGACTGACTCGACTATCTATAGTGAGTTCAATCCTCAACGGTTAATAACCCCTTTGTCCTACAGACGGTTTACAGGCCTGCATCAGGAAACCCGAACGTGATCGAACCGCTCGACGCCGACCAAAGCCCCGCCGAAATCCGACGCACGGCGCTCTACCTGACCCTGGCCCAAGTCCCGGAAGGCAAGGTAGTCAGCTATGGGCAACTGGCGGAAATGGCGGGCCTGGGTCGCGCCGCACGCTGGGTGGGACGAACCCTCAGCCGGTTGCCCGCCGACACCACCCTGCCCTGGCACCGTGTACTGGGCGCGGGCGGGCGCATCAGCCTGCCCGTGGGCAGTGCATCGGGCGACGAACAGCGCGCGCGACTGCGTATGGAAGGTGTCTCGATCCTGAACAATCGTGTGGATATTCGGCGCCATGGCTGGCGTCCGGTAGAGCACAGCGGTTAGAGTGCGCGCTTTGTTTCCGTAATTCTTGAGGCAGACTCCAGCCCATGCCCCGTAAAACCTGGCGCGCCGCGCTCGCCGCCTATGCCAGCCCCTCGACGCTCGTGCTGTTGCTGCTTGGTTTCGCCGCCGGCCTGCCCTACATGCTGGTGTTTTCGACACTTTCAGTCTGGTTGCGCGAAGCCGGTGTGGCCCGCGAGACCATTGGCTACGCCAGCCTGATCGGCCTGGCCTACGCCTTCAAATGGGTCTGGTCGCCCTTGCTCGACCAATGGCGCCTGCCCCTGCTGGGCAAACTCGGACGCCGTCGCTCCTGGCTGGTCCTGTCGCAATCGCTGGTGCTACTCGGGCTGATCGGCATGGGCTTCTGCGATCCGCAAAAGCACTTGTCCTGGCTGATCGCCATTGCCGTTATCGTCGCCTTCGCCTCGGCCACCCAGGACATCGCGGTGGACGCCTACCGCCTGGAAATCGCCGAAGACAGCCGCCAGGCCGCCCTGGCCGCCGCCTATATGTCCGGCTACCGCGTCGCCGCCCTGCTGGCCACCGCTGGCGCCCTGTTCTTCGCCGAAGGTTTCGGCTCCACCGGTTTCAGCTACAAGCACTCGGCCTGGACCGGCACCTATGTGCTGTTCGGCGTGCTGATGATCCCGGCCCTGCTGACCACCCTGTTCATGCGCGAACCGCCGGTGCCGCTGCGCACCCAGCTGTCGGCCGGGCGCTACAGCTTCTTGCACCAGCTGGTGTCGGTATTCGTGCTGATCGTGCTGCTGGTGTCCGTGCCGGCGATGTTCACCCAGCTGTACAACACCGACTTCGCCAGCGTGCTGTTCGAAGGTGTCAGCCTGCTGGACCTGCTGCTGGAAGACCGGGCATTCCTGCGCGCCATTCTCTACACCATCCTGACCGCGCTGTGCCTGTCGGCCATGGGTCGCCGCGGCTTAGCCCCGGTGCTGACGCCGGTCAACGACTTCATCCTGCGCTACCGCTGGCAAGCCCTGCTGCTGCTGGGCCTGATCGCCACCTACCGGATGTCGGACACAGTGATGGGCGTGATGGCCAACGTGTTCTACATCGACCAGGGCTTCACCAAGGACCAGATCGCCAGCGTCAGCAAGATTTTCGGCCTGATCATGACCCTGGTCGGCGCCGGCATGGGCGGCCTGCTGATCGTGCGCTTCGGCATCCTGCCGATCCTGTTCATCGGCGGCGCCGCCTCGGCCGCGACCAACCTGCTGTTCCTGATGCTGGCCGACATGGGCCCCAACCTGCAGATGCTGGTGGTGACCATTTCCCTGGACAACTTCAGCTCGGGCCTGGCCACCTCGGCCTTCGTCGCCTACCTGTCGAGCCTGACCAACCTGAAGTTCTCGGCGACCCAGTACGCCCTGCTCAGCTCGATCATGCTGCTGTTGCCGCGCCTGATCGGCGGTTATTCGGGGGTCATGGTGGAAAAGTTCGGCTATCACGACTTCTTCCTGATCACCGCCCTGCTCGGCGTGCCGACCCTGATCCTGATCGCCCTGCACTGGTTCCAGGAAAGCCGCCGCGCCGAACCGCCGCAAGCGCCCGAAGCCACGCCACCCGCGCCTCCACCCGCTACTGCGATCAGCGAAGAACCCTAGGAAACCCCGGGGCATACCGGCATTCATCCGGCGCCCCGACCTCCCCCGGCCGCAATCCTGTACGCCAACGGTTCTCGCCCGTACAATGCTTCGTCATTTCTAGTCTTCAGCAACCGACAACGGCCTACCATGCGCACCAGTCAATTTTTGCTCGCCACACAGAAAGAAACGCCTTCCGATGCGGTCGTAATCAGCCATCAGCTGATGCTGCGCGCCGGCATGATCCGCAAACTGGCCTCGGGCCTGTACACCTGGCTCCCGATGGGCCTGCGGGTGATGCGCAAGGTCGAAGCCATCGTTCGTGAAGAAATGAACGCCGCCGGCTCGCTTGAAGTGTTGATGCCGAGCACCCAGCCGGCTGAACTGTGGCAGGAATCCGGTCGCTGGGAGGAGTACGGCCCTGAACTGCTGCGCTTCAAGGATCGCCACGGTCGCGACTTCTGCGCCGGCCCGACCCACGAAGAAGTGATCACCGATCTGGCCCGCAACGAGCTGAGCAGCTACAAGCAGCTGCCGATCAACCTGTACCAGATCCAGACCAAATTCCGCGATGAAATCCGTCCACGCTTCGGCCTGATGCGCGGTCGCGAGTTCATCATGAAGGACGCCTACTCCTTCCACGCCGACCAGGCATCGCTGCAGATCACCTATGACCGCATGCACCAGGCCTACTGCAACGTGTTCACCCGCCTGGGCCTGAAATTCCGTCCGGTCGAAGCCGACAACGGCTCCATCGGCGGCGCCGGCTCCCACGAATTCCACGTACTGGCCGAGTCCGGCGAAGACGACATCGTTTTCAGCAACGGCTCCGACTACGCGGCGAACATCGAGAAAGCCGAAGCCGTGCCACGGGAAACCTCGCGTCTGGCGCCGAGCGAAGAACTGCGCCTGGTCGACACCCCTGACGCGAAAACCATCGCGCAGCTGGTGGAAGGCTACAACCTGCCGATCGAAAAGACCGTCAAGACCCTGGTGGTGCACGCCGAGGAAGCCGGCAAGCTGATCGCCCTGATCATCCGTGGCGACCACGAGCTGAACGAAATCAAGGCCGCCAACCAGCCTGGCGTCGCCAGCCCGCTGGTCATGGCTTCGGAAGCCGAACTGCGTGACGCCATCGGCGCCGGCGCCGGCTCCCTGGGCCCGCTGAACCTGCCGCTGCCAATCATCGTCGACCGTTCCGTGGCCCTGATGAGCGACTTCGGTATCGGCGCGAACGTCGACGACAAGCACTATTTCGGCTTCAACTGGGAACGCGACATGCCGGTCCCAACCGTGGCCGACCTGCGCAACGTCGTCTCCGGCGACCCGAGCCCGGACGGCAAGGGCACCCTGGAAATCAAGCGCGGCATCGAAGTCGGGCACATCTTCCAGCTGGGCAACAAGTACAGCAAGGCGATGAAGTGCGAAGTGCTGGGCGAGAACGGCAAGCCGGTCACCCTGGAAATGGGCTGCTACGGCATCGGCGTGTCCCGCGTGGTGGCTGCGGCCATCGAGCAGAACAACGACGAGAACGGCATCATCTGGAGCGACGCCCTGGCCCCGTTCCAGATCGCCCTGGTACCGCTGCGCTATGAAACCGAGCAGGTTCGCGAAGCCACCGACAAGCTGTACGCGCAACTCACCGCCGCCGGCTTCGAAGTGCTGCTGGACGACCGCGACAAGAAGACCAGCCCGGGCATCAAGTTCGCGGACATGGAGCTGATCGGCATTCCACACCGGATCGTGGTCAGCGACCGCGGCCTCGCCGAAGGCAACCTGGAATACAAGAGCCGTACCGAAGCCGAGGCGCAAGCGCTGCCAGTGGCTGACGTGCTGTCCTTCCTCCAAGCCCGTATCCGTCGCTGAAACCAGATAGAGAAGTCATGTTCAAGCGAAACACCTTAAGCCTCGGTGGCGCCGCCTTGTGCGGCGCCCTGTTGCTCAGCGGCTGTGCCAACCAGATGTCGCAACGCAGCGAGCACGAGGAACGTGTCGAGCGCAAATTGCTCGACCACAGCCTGCAGATCGATGTCGGTGAGCCTAAGGTGCTTGAGCTGCCGCAACGCCGGGTACGCATCCACGAGCAGAAGACCTTCGAAGTCACCGAGTTCGAAGTCACGCGCCGCTACGATCGCTACACGCCCTATCAACCCTGGCGGGAGCTCTACGAGATCCCACTGGGCGCGGTAGCCGTGGTCGCCGGTATCGGCGCCAACGTGGTCAATGTGTTTACCCTGGGCAACCTGCCGGACAGCGTCACCAAGGACTGGATCAGCTACGGCGTGGCCGGGCTCAACCCGTTCATGAACGTGCAGTCCCACGGCCGGGCGCAGCAGAACCTGGCGGGGATCGATGAAGTCCAGCGCGACAAGCGCGTGGAGTATTCGAGCCTGCCCTGGAGCGAACGTCCGGTGCAGGTCAAGGCCGGCAAGGAAACCCATGAGCTGAGCACCGACCGCAACGGCGTACTGCGCCTGAACCTGTTGGACAGCCCGTTTTCCGAGCAGGACCTGAACCACATCGGCCAGTTGCAGATCAGCGTCGCGGATGCCCAGGACGACGTGCATTCCGACTCGTCGCTGGCCATCAGCAACACCCTGCGCGGCAAGCTGCTGGAAGCGCACAACCTGATCTTCGACGACCTCGAGGATGACGAAGTGAGCCAGTGGGTGCACCGGGTCAAGCGTCTCTCCGAACTGGGTCTGGAAGAGGAAGCCAGCGAACTGGAGCAGAGCCTGATCGAGCTGACCCGCAACGATCCGGAGCTGCAAAGCGAGTTTCTCAAGTCGCTGACCAAGAACGCCGGCCGCCTGGTCGCCGATCCTGGCGCCCATTGACTTGGAACGGCTACAGGGTGTTTGGGCTTTCAGGAAAGGCTGAACAACTCCAGCTGCTCATGCCCGCCACGCAAATCCTGCAAACGCACACCAATCCCCAATAGCCGCACCGGCCTGTCCCCGCGCTTGAACGCCTGGGTCAAAAGCTGCCGATAACTCTCCAGGTCCCGCCCTGCCCCCGCCTGTTCGAGCGTGGTCTGGGTAAAATCGTGAAACTTCACTTTGACGAACGGCTTGCCCGGACGGTAGCTGCTGTCGATTCGTTCGATCCGGCCGGCCAGGGTCTGCATCAGCTCCGGGAGTTTATCCAGGCAGCTCTGCAGATCGGGCAGATCGACGTCGTAGGTGTTTTCCACACTGATGGACTGCCGACGGCTGTCGTTCTGCACCGGCCGCTCATCGATGCCCCGGGCCAGGTTCCACAGGCGCTCGCCAAAACTGCCGAACTCGCGCACCAGCGCCAGCTTGCTCCATTCGCGCAACGTCTCGCAGTTGACGATGCCCAGGCGTCCCAACTTGTCGGCGGTGACCTTGCCCACGCCATGCAGCTTGTTCACCGGCAAGGCCGAAACAAAGTCCTCGACCTGGTCCGGGGTGATCACGAACAGGCCGTTGGGTTTTTTCCAGTCGCTGGCGATCTTGGCCAGGAATTTGTTCGGCGCCACCCCGGCCGACACCGTGATATGCAGCTGATTGGAGACCCGGCGGCGAATGTCCTGGGCGATACGGGTGGCGCTGCCGGCAAAGTTGGGGCTGTCGGAGACGTCCAGGTAGGCCTCATCCAGTGATAAAGGCTCGATGAGGTCGGTGTAGTCGCGAAAGATCGTATGAATCTCTTTCGACGCCTCCCGGTAGGCCTCCATGCGCGGCTTGACGATCAGCAGGTCGGGGCACAGCGTCAGCGCATGCCGCGAGGACATGGCCGAACGCACCCCAAAGGCACGGGCTTCATAGTTGCAGGTGGCGATCACCCCGCGTCGCTCCGCCGAGCCGCCCACCGCCATCGGCCTGCCGGCCAATTGCGGGTCGTCGCGCATTTCGATGGCGGCGTAGAAGCAATCGCAGTCGATGTGGATGATTTTGCGCTGCGTCATATAAAGGCAGAGTTCATGGAAGCAAGAGGTCGATCACGAAACAGGGCGACAGTATCTCACCGAGAACTGTATATAGCACCAGTAGTTTGATTTCTCCTGCCCGGCGCCAGAAAAATCGGAAGATGAATTTATTTCCTCAATCGGCCAGAGCCCTTCAATAGAGCTGAAAGCCTTGTGCAGCATGCCCCCGAGGCTGATTCAAAGGCTGCTTTTTCAAGCTAAGCGATTGAACGAGAACAGTTTTTTTCGCCTGATCGGTTGACAGACCGGCGATCCTCTGTAGAATGCCGCCACACAGACGCGGGATGGAGCAGTCTGGTAGCTCGTCGGGCTCATAACCCGAAGGTCGTCGGTTCAAATCCGGCTCCCGCAACCAAACATCAAAAAAGGCTACTCGAAAGAGTGGCCTTTTTTGTGCGCGCCGCTTTTATCGCCATGCCTTGCGCGATGTCGCGCAAAAAACAAAACCCTTTGCACCACCGGGACTTAACCCGCCTTGCGAGTCATTCAACACTTATTTGACTCAATGGATCATTAACGGTTGACACTCCAGCATTCGTCTGTAGAATGCCGCCACACAGACGCGGGATGGAGCAGCCTGGTAGCTCGTCGGGCTCATAACCCGAAGGTCGTCGGTTCAAATCCGGCTCCCGCAACCAAACATCAAAAAAGGCTACTCGAAAGAGTGGCCTTTTTTGTATCTGTCGGAAAAATCTTTTCGCAACAATGACCTGGCAATCTCCCGTGAACCGTCAGTCACCTCCCCCACTCTTTCCAACCCGCTATGCTCATTGCCAGGCTGCCGCTTGAAAACGCTGGCCGTCCGGGCTCGCAGGGCCATGGTGAGACGCGTTAATATTTGAAACTATTTTTTCTGCAGGGATTGGTAACTTGGCTGGATACCCCCATCCTGTCGCGCACAATCCACGAGGTGATTGATGCGCGCCAACTCGTCTGACTCACAAGACACCGATACCGTTACAACGAACCAACCGGTTGCGGCCACCCGCTTGCGCTGGCTGGAACTGTTGAGCAAATATCGCCAGCCGATCGGCATGGTCGTGACCCTGCTGCTGTTCGGCATCGCCCTGATTGCCTGTCGCCACCTGCTCAGCGAGCTGGATCTGTATGCCCTGCATGACTCGATCCTCGACGTGCCTAAACCGGCCCTGCTCGGCGCACTGGCCGCGACCGTGGTCGGCTTCGTCATCCTGCTCGGCTACGAATGGTCCGCCAGCCGCTACGCCGGGGTGAACCTGCCGCCGCGCACCCTGGCCCTGGGGGGCTTCACCGCCTTTGCCATCGGCAACGCCATCGGCCTGTCGCTGCTCTCCGGTGGCTCGGTGCGTTACCGACTCTATGCCCGGCATGGCGTGGGCGCTGGCGACGTCGCCCATATGACGCTGTTCGCCAGCCTGTCCCTGGGTTGCGCCCTGCCACCGCTCGCGGCCCTGGCGACCCTGAGCAACCTGCCTGCCGCGTCCGCCGCCCTGCGCCTCTCCGAAGGCCTGCTGGCCAGCATTGCCGGCGCCGTATTGCTGCTCTGCGCGATCCTGGTCATCGGTATCTACCGGCGCCGCCTGCCCGAACAGCCATTGCCGGACAACCTGCTGGTCAAGGCCGGGCGCCGCACCCTGCGCCTGCCGGGACGCCGCCTGACGCTCCTGCAACTGCTGATCACCGCCCTCGACGTCGCCGCCGCAGCCACCGTGCTGTATCTGCTGCTGCCCGAAGCACCGCCCTTCGGCGCCTTCCTGCTGGTCTACCTGCTGGCCCTGGCGGCCGGCGTGCTCAGCCATGTACCCGGCGGCGTCGGGGTGTTCGAAGCGATTCTGCTGGCCGCCTTCGCCGACAAGCTCGGCGCGGCGCCATTGGCCGCCGCCCTGCTGCTGTACCGGTTGATCTACGTGATCCTGCCGATGCTGGTGGCCTGCGTCCTGCTGCTGATCAATGAAGCCCAGCGCCTGTTCCAGACCCGTCAATCGCTGCGGGCGGCCTCGGGCCTGGCGGCGCCGATCCTCGCGGTACTGGTGTTCCTGTCCGGCGTGGTGCTGCTGTTTTCCGGCGTGACTCCGGAAATCGACACCCGCCTGCAACACATCGGTTTTCTGATCCCGCACCGCCTGGTGGATGCCTCGCACTTCGGCGCCAGCCTGGTCGGAGTGCTTTGCCTGCTGCTGGCCCAGGGCCTGCGCCGGCGCCTGTCCGCGGCCTGGATCCTCACCACCATCCTGCTGCTGGTCGGCGCGGTGCTCTCGCTGCTCAAGGGCTTCGACTGGGAAGAAGCCAGCCTGATGACCCTGACCGCCAGCCTGCTGGCGATCTTCCGGCGCTCCTTCTACCGGCCGAGCCGCCTCACCGAACTGCCGTTCTCGCCGCTGTACCTGGTGGCCAGCGTCTGTGTGCTGGGTGCGTCGATCTGGCTGCTGCTGTTCGCCTACCAGGACGTGCCCTACAGCCATCAGCTGTGGTGGCAGTTCACCCTCGACGCCGATGCCCCGCGGGGTCTGCGTTCGCTGCTGGGGGCCGCGGTACTGCTGGTGGTGGTGTCCCTGACCTGGCTGCTGCGCACCGCGCGCCCGGTGATTCACCTGCCCAATGGCGAGGAACTGGACCGCGCGGCGAAGATCCTCATGGCCTCGTCCCAGCCCGATGGCGGCCTGTCCCTGACCGGCGACAAGGCCCTGCTGTTCCACCCCAACGACGATGCCTTCCTCATGTATGCCCGGCGCGGCCGCAGCCTGGTGGCGCTGTACGACCCGATTGGCCCGACCCAGCAACGGGCCGAGATGATCTGGCAGTTCCGCGACCTGTGCGACGTCCACCATGCGCGCCCGGTGTTCTACCAGGTGCGCGCGGAAAACCTGCCGTACTACATGGACATCGGCCTGACCGCGATCAAGCTCGGTGAAGAAGCCCGGGTCGACCTGAACCGCTTTGACCTCGAAGCCAAGGGCAAGGAGATGAAGGACCTGCGCTACACCTGGAACCGTGGCACCCGGGACGGCCTGTCGCTGGAAATCCATGAGGCCGGGCACGCGCCGATGGACGAACTGAAAGTCATTTCCGATGCCTGGCTGACCGGCAAGAATGTCCGCGAGAAAGGCTTCTCCCTGGGACGTTTCAGCGAGGACTACCTCAAGCATTTCCGTATCGCGATCATCCGTTTTGAAGGACGTCCGGTGGCCTTCGCCAACCTGCTCGAGACCTACAGCCATGACCTGGCCAGCCTCGACCTGATGCGCGCCCACCCGGAGGCTCCCAAGCTGACCATGGAATTCATGATGGTCGGCCTGATCCAGCATTATAAAAACCATGGGTATGCCCGCTTCAGTCTGGGCATGGTGCCGTTGTCGGGCCTGCAGCCCCGGCGTGGCGCGCCACTGACCCAGCGCCTTGGATCGATGGTTTTCCGTCGGGGTGAGCAGCTGTACAACTTCCAAGGGTTGCGCCGTTTCAAAGACAAATTCCAGCCTGACTGGGAACCTCGTTACATGGCCGTGCCCGCCGGACTGGATCCGCTGGTGGCACTGGCCGATACCGCCGCCCTGATTGCGGGCGGCCTGACTGGATTGGTGAAACGCTGATGATTCAACGCTCCTGGCGGTATGTATTAGCCACTCTGGTGGTGTTTGCCCTGATAGCGGGAGGCGGCTACTGGTACTGGAATCGTCCGGTGCCACAACCGACCCTGGAACACCTGGCCCAGACCGATGGCTCGACCCTGACCCGCGTCACCCCGGCCGCCCAGACCAAGGCCCGGGTCGCCGTGGCCGTCCTCGCCGACGAAGCCCTGACCGATACCCAGCTCATGGCCCTGAGCCGCGGCGGCGCGGCGCAGATCGTCCAGGTGATCCTGCCCAAGGACGACTGCAAGCTGCAGGAACAAGCCCTGCAGAACGCCCTTGGCCAACTCAAGGGGCCGGCGACCCTGGTCAGCGGCATCGGCCCTGGCGCCGCCCTGGCCTGGCGCTGGATCGCCACCCAGAACGATGACAAGGCCCAGGCCGTGTCGGTGGGCTTTACCATCAACCCGGCTCCGGGCTGCACCGACCCACTGCCCAAGACCCTGGCCCACGGCCACTGGCTGGTGGCCTGGAACGACAACCCGGATGACGAAAGCGCTGGCTTCGTGCGTGACACCCCCAATGCCAGCACCAGCATCAGCGACTACGACATTCACCTGCCCCAGGTACTGAACAACGAGCTGCGCAAGCTGCTGGTGGGTTCGGACAACGGCGGCCTGAACATCCCGGTGGTCGAAGTACCGGCCGGCCAGGCCAAGGACACCGTGACCCTGTTCCTCTCCGGTGACGGCGGCTGGCGCGACCTGGACCGCGACGTGGCCGGCGAGATGGCCAAGATCGGCTACCCGGTGGTCGGCATCGACACCCTGCGCTACTACTGGCAGCACAAGACCCCGGAACAAAGCGCCACCGACCTGACCGAACTGATGCAGCACTACCGGCAGAAATGGGGCACCAAGCGCTTCGTGCTGACCGGCTATTCGTTCGGCGCCGACGTGCTGCCGGCCATCTACAACCGCCTGCCGGAAGCCGAGCAGCAGCGGGTCGACGCCATTATCCTGCTGGCCTTCGCCCGCACCGGCAGCTTCGAGATCGAAGTCGAGGGCTGGCTGGGCAACGCAGGCAAGGAAGCCGCCACCGGCCCGGAAATGGCCAAGCTGCCAGCGGCCAAGGTGGTGTGCATCTATGGCGAGGAAGAAGTCGACGAAAGCGGCTGCACCGACAAGACCGCCGTCGGCGAGGCCATGAAGCTGCCGGGCGGCCACCACTTCGACGAGAACTACCCGGCCCTGGCTCAGCGCCTGGTCAACGTCATCGAGAAACGCCAGGGCAAGGACAAGGTCGCCGAAGAGTGATCTGAGTGCCTCCCAAGAGCCCCCGCTGCCCACCGGCAGCGGGGGCTTTTTTGCGCTTACGAAAGCAATAGACGAGCCCGATAGTCCAAGGGGATGTCGAGCAAGCACCTTCAAACGCAGTATTACGGTCAGCTACCCAGCCCCGTCGCTGCTAATGCTACTGAGAATGCCTTTCAAAGAAATGCATGTAGAAGTAAGCCCTCCTAAGTCATAGTCAAGCTTGGTCAATCTTGGGTAAGCTCGACACACTATTGCGCAAACTAAGTTCAACTAGTCGCGCTAAAGGGATGAGCATGCATAGGATTGAACATGGCCGCGAACAGTAACTTCTCCTTTCTCCAGGAACACGACCCCGTTTTCCTTCAGCTTGCGACCACAGCCGAACAGATCTTTGCCAGCGATCCCAACACCACATTGATGAAGCTGCGACAGTTAGGCGAGGCCTTGGCTCAAGACCTGGCCAGTCGTGCCGGTATTGATTTCGATGCAACCACCAAACAGTCCGACCTACTCTACAAATTAGGCCGGGATATCCAGCTGGATCAAAAAATCCGCGATCTGTTTCGAACAATTCGCGTCGAAGGCAATAAAGCCACCCACCAATTTCGTACGCAACACCGCGAGGCGATGGACGGACTCAAGGTCGCCCGCGCCCTAGCCATTTGGTACCACCAATCATTCGGTAAAAATGGCGATAAGTTCCAACCTGGTCCCTTTGTCAAACCGGATGACCCCAGCGCCCCGCTACGTGCTCTACAAAGCCAGATTGAGCAACTGAAAGCACAATTGATCGAGTCCAGCCAAAAGCTTGAAAGCAACCAACAGCTGGCTGACTTGTTAAAGCGCGAGGCTGAAGAGTACTCCGTTCTTGCAGAGCAAATGGAGGCTGAGTCTTGCCTTTATAAGAAGCAAGCCAAACAGCATGAAGCCGAACTTGAAAAGTTGCGTGCTGAACACGAGCAACGCATTAAAGCTTTGCAAATTCAGCTAATGACTCAGCCTCAAGCCTCGTCGCAGGTCATGCATCGCACCATGCAGGCCACCCACAAGTTCGACCTGAGCGAAGACCTCACCCGTATCCTCATCGATCAACAATTGGTCGACGCTGGCTGGGAAGCTGACTCCCTGGACCTGACCTACAGCAAAGGCGCCCGTCCCGAGAAAGGAAAAAATAAAGCCATTGCTGAATGGCCGACCAGCAGCCCAAAAGCCTGCGCCGACTACGTTCTTTTCGCTGGTCTGACGCCGATAGCCATCGTTGAAGCCAAGCGTAAACGCATCAATATTGCAGACCGCATTCCCCAAGCCGAGCGTTACTCGCGCGAATTCAAGTTCGCTCCAGAACACCAGCAGCCATGGCTACTCGCTGGGCATTCCACCTCTTGGAATGATGGTGAAGGTGCAAGTTTCCAAGTGCCCTTTGCCTTTGCCTGCAATGGTCGTCCTTACATCAAGCAGCTCGCCGAACATTCCGGGACCTGGTTCCGAGATCTGCGCAGCCCAGCCAACACATCCCGGTCGCTGCAAGATTTCCATACCCCCAATGACTTATTGGACCTGCTCAAACGCAGCCAGGCAGAGGCCGAAGCCAAGCTCAAAGAAGAAGGTTTTGCCTATCTTAAGTTACGCGATTATCAGGAAAAGGCGATCCATGCAGTAGAACAATCGCTGGCCAACAACCAACGTAACTGCTTACTTGCCATGGCCACCGGCACAGGTAAAACCCGCACCATCATTGGCTTGATGTATCGCTTTCTGAAGACAGAGCGCTTCAAGCGTATTCTGTTTCTGGTGGACCGCAGTGCCCTCGGCCAACAGGCTATCGATTCGTTTAACGACACCACCCTTGAGCAAAACCACACGCTCGCTCAGATCTACGACATCAAAGAGCTAGGTGATATGGCAGCCGAGGCGGAAACCCGTATTCAGGTCGCCACCGTACAAGCCATGGTCAGCCGTATTTTCCGCTCAGACACACCGCCTTCGGTCGGCGAGTTCGACTGCATCATCGTTGACGAAGCCCACCGCGGTTACACCCTCGACCAAGAGATGAGCGAAGGTGAGCTGGCTGTCCGAGATCACAATCAGTACCTCTCGCAGTACCGCCGCGTGCTGGATTATTTTGACGCCTGCAAAATCGGCCTGACTGCTACCCCGGCCAAACATACCAGCGAGATTTTCAACAAACCGGTGTTCACCTACAGCTATCGCGAAGCCGTGGCGGATGACTGGCTAATCGACCATGAACCACCGATCCGTTATGAAACCCAACTCAGCAAAAACGGCATCCGATTCGAAAAGGGAGAAAAGGTCAGCATCATCGATACCCAGACCGGCGAAGTCGATGTCGCCGAGCTAGAGGACGAACTCAACTTCAATATCGAGTCGTTCAACCGTCGGGTCATCACTCCTGCTTTTGACCAAGTGATTTGCGATGCCCTGGCCAATGAGCTGGACCCCTTCGGTGAAGAAAAAACCATGATTTTCTGTGTCAACCAAGCCCATGCCGAACGGGTGAAAAACCTTCTGAATGTGGCTTTCAAAGACGCTTATGGTGAGCAATACAACCAGGCCGCTGTGCAGATCATCACCGGTCAGAGTGACCAGGTTGAAAAACTGATTCGTAAATACAAAAACGAACCGTACCCCAGCATCGCAATTACCGTGGACCTACTCACTACTGGCATCGACGTGCCGAAAATCTGCAATCTGGTGTTTATGCGCCGGGTGCGCTCGCGCATTCTCTACGAGCAAATGAAAGGGCGCGCCACCCGACGTTGCGATGAAATTGGCAAAACGGTTTTCCGTATCTACGACCCCGTCGACCTCTACGCCAGCCTGGAAGCTGTCGACACCATGAAGCCTCTGGTGAAAAACCCGAATATTTCGCTGGAGCAATTGGTCAGCGAACTCACCAGCGATGCCAGTCACGACGCTCCCGGTAATCAGGACGACAGTAGCCACGCTCATGATGTGCTCGATGTGCTTAGCCAACGCATCATGCGCATTCTGCGCAAGGCCCACCACAAAGCTGAATCCAAGCCCTCATTGAAGAAAAAGCTTGAGGAGCTTGAGGACATTTGGGGGGTAGAACCCGCCAAACTGCACAAACACCTGCACGAATTAGGTCCCAAGCAAGCTGCCCAATTTGTTCAGCAACATAGCCAGTTGCTGACTCAACTGGATGCCGTCAGCGCCCTGCTGGGCTCGGAAAACTACCCGATTATTTCCACCCACAGTGACGAACTAATGGTGCGCGAGCAAAGCTACGGCACCTATCAGAAACCCCAGGATTACCTCGAAAGCTTCCACGATTTCGTCCACAGCCAACTCAACCAATCCGCAGCCCTGGGCGTGGTAGTCAATCGACCGAAAGACCTCACTCGCGAACAACTACGCAATGTCCGCTTGCTGCTGGATCAGCATGGGTTCAGCGAAGTCAGCCTGAAAAGCGCTTGGCGCAACCAAACCAACCAAGAAATCGCCGCCAGCATTATTGGTTACATCCGCCAAGCGGCTATCGGCGAAGCCTTGCTGCCTTTCGACCAGCGCGTGGCCAACGCTATGCAGAAAATCTATGCCCTTCAACAATGGACGCCCGTACAACGTAAATGGCTCGATCGCCTGGCCAAGCAATTGGTGCATGAGGTGATCATCGACCCACAACAGGTCAACGAGGCCTTCCAGAATGATGGCGGCATCAAGAGCTTGAATCGCCACCTCGGCGGCAACCTGGATAAGGTATTGGAAGCCTTGAACGACAACCTTTGGCCTGCAGTCAGCTCAGCCAGTTGACAGGCGTTAAGTAAAAACCTTTAAACTGTCCTCAGTCCTAGGACAAAGGACAGTTGCTAACCGAGGCCCAATGAAGAGTCAAGACGTGCTTTTGCTGATCAAACTGATCTGTCTGGAACAGCGCGAGCGTCTGCAGCGCACGCTCGACCACGAAACAGCAGAACTGATCAAGCTCAGCGATACCGATAGCACCGCCTCATGGCAAGGTTGGGAAGACCGTTCAGAGCCTGACCCGCCCGTGCATCACGACAGCTACTCCGTTCGTGCCCTGCAAACCTCACTGGGCATTAGCAAAACCGAAGTCGCCTCAGCACTCAAACGCTGTCAACAGATAGGGTTACTACGCGTAGACCCAAGCACCCAGCTGCCTCGAGTCAACAACAAGGCACTACTCGGCTTTATTGAGCATGGCTTGCGTTATGTCTTTCCGGTCAAACCCGCAGAAATGGTCCGTGGTATCCCAACCAGTTTTTCCGCCCCCGTATTGCAAGGCAGACTAATGAGTGGCGGCGACCTTATTCATGTCTGGCCAGATGCTTATGGCACGCGCAAAGGGCAGTCCATCACCCCTCTGTTCAAGACAGTACCGGGCGCAGTCAAAAAAGACGCTCTATTGTATGAGTATCTGGCGCTTATAGATGCCGTTCGCCTGGGTAATGCCCGGGAGGTCAACCTTGCGAACCAAATTCTGCGCGAGAAGATTTTGTCATCATGAGCCGCACACAAAATATTCAGATGCTAGAAGTCGTCGCCAAAGCGCTCGGCGAAGAGTTGTGCCAGGAGGTCGCGTTTGTCGGCGGTTGCACCACAGCCTTGTTGTTGACCGACGAATTCAGCCTGGAAGAGGTGCGCTACACCGATGATGTCGATTTGGTCGTACACCTGACCGGCTATGCCCAGTGGCAAAAGCTAGTAGAACAACTCAAGCAAAAAGGCTTCAAACAATCGCCGCAGGATGAAGTCATCTGCCGCCTGCGCCTGGGTGAACTGAAGGTCGACTTCATGCCCGAGGATGCAGATACCGCAAACTTGTTGGGCTGTAATAACCGCTGGTTCACCGACGGTTTAGCCAATGCACAATGGCACGAATTACCCAGTGGCTGCCGGATTCGCCTGTTCAGCCCGCCCTACTTCCTTGCCAGCAAACTTGAAGCCTACGCCGGTCGCGGTGCCCAGAACCCACTTGGCAGTCAAGACCTTGAGGACATTCTCAATCTGGTTAACGGCCGCGAAGAACTCTTGACCGAAGTGGAATCTGCTGCCCCGGAACTGCGTGCCTACCTGAGCCCAACAATGGCAGGACTGCTGGGCAACAATGACTTCGGTTACCTGGTGCAGGATGCCGCTCGTGGCGACAACGAACGCGAGCAGATCATCTGGCAGCGTCTATACCATATCGTCCAGGTAACTGCCTGAATGCGTGCAACGGTTGAATGGCATACCCAGGCAGGCACCCTCACGGCGGACAACCGTGATGCCTTCGCGCAGGCCACCACGGCGCAAGCCAGCCTCTACCTGATTGCCGATGGCAGCAGCCGTCACCCTCGCAGCGGTGAATTGGCCCAAACCCTGCTAAATGACCTGACCGTTGGTTTTAGCCATTTATCGACAACTGAACTGAATGCAGAGCCATTGGCCGAAGCGTTGTTGCGGATCGTCGCTCGAAGACATCAGACGCTACGTGACGATTTCCCCCTGGCCGCTTGCAGCTATCTGCTGCTGTGCCTGCTTCCCCATGCGGCATTCACCCTCCATGAAGGTGACTGCTGCCTGGGCACCCTTGAACATGAGGGTGAAATCACCTGGCTGAGTACTGTACATTGCGCGCCCAACTGGCAATGCGACCTGAGCCATAAGCAGATTGCACAGGAGTCTTCACGTCATACGTTGACCCGCTGCTTCAGCGCCAGACGAACGAGTACCCCTGAAATCACCTACTGGCCTGCCCGCCCCAACCAACATTGGCTACTGGCAAGCGATGGCTTCTGGGCCGGCTTGTGTGCACAGGACCAACAGATATTTTTGCGTGACGGCCACCTGCCCGCCGCGCCCACCGATGACGACATCAGTTGCCTGAGCGTCATCATGCCACCGACTTGATCAGCCGAACCCAGCACCCAGTTCGGCGCCTATTCCGACCCATTTTTTAGAGTGTTTTCCATGACCAATAGCGACATCGTCCAGAAACTCTGGAGCCTTTGCGACGTCCTCCGCGACGACGGCATCAATTACAGTGACTACGTCACCGAACTGGTGCTGCTGTTGTTTATCAAGATGGAATTCGAACAGGTCCAGAACAACGGCAACTTCAGCCACAAACTGCCCGAAGGGGCACGCTGGACCGACCTCAACGCAAAATCCGGGCTGAATCTGCTCAATGACTATCGGCAGATGTTGCTCGACCTGGGCAAGAACACTGACCCGCTGATTGCCGCCATCTACGCCGATGCCCAGACCCGCCTCAAAGAACCCCGCCACCTGGAACAATTGATAAAAAGCCTCGACGGCATTGACTGGTTCAGTGCCCGCCGGGATGGTCTGGGCGATCTGTATGAAGGCCTGCTGGAAAAGAACGCCAGCGAAACCAAATCCGGTGCCGGCCAGTACTTCACCCCGCGCCCGTTGATCGACAGCATCATCAACTGTATCAAACCCCAGGCCGGTGAAACCATCCAGGACCCGGCTGCTGGTACTGCTGGCTTCTTGATTGCCGCCGATGCCTATATCAAAGGCCGCACGGACGATCACTACGACCTCGACGAAAAAGCTCGCAGCTTTCAGCGAAACCGTGCCTTTGTCGGTGTGGAGTTGGTACCTGGCACCCGCCGCTTGGCGCTGATGAACACCCTGTTGCACGGTATGGAAGGTGACGAAGAAGGCGTGGTGCACTTGGGCAACGCCCTCGGGCAGGCCGGGGCCAGCCTGCCGAAAGTGGACGTCATCCTTTCCAACCCGCCGTTCGGCACCGCCAAAGGTGGCGGCGGCCCAACCCGCGATGACCTCACCTATAAGACCAGCAACAAGCAGTTGGCCTTTCTCCAGCACATCTACCGTGGGCTCAAGCCCGGAGGCCGCGCCGCCGTGGTGCTGCCGGATAACGTACTGTTTGAAGCCGGCGTCGGCAGCGATGTGCGCCGCGACCTGATGGACAAGTGCAACCTGCACACCATCCTGCGTCTGCCCACCGGTATCTTTTACGCTCAGGGTGTGAAGACCAATGTGCTGTTCTTCCAGAAAGGCACCGCTGACAACCCGCGCCAGAATGAAGGCTGCACTCAGCGCGTGTGGGTCTACGACTTGCGCAGCAATATGCCCAGCTTCGGTAAACGCACTCCCTTTGGTGCAGCCCACCTTAAACCCTTCGAAGACGCCTATGGGGAAGATGCCAATGGCAACAGCCCGCGGGCGGAGAATGTCGAAGGCATCGGCGAGCTAAGTCGCTTCCGGGTGTTTACCCGCGAGCAGATCAAGGAGCGAGGGGATTCGCTGGATATCAGTTGGCTTAAAGACGCCGACAGCCTGGATGCTGCCGACCTGCCCGCACCAGAAGTTCTGGCCGGAGAAGCCATGGCTGAGCTAACCGAGGCGCTGCATGAACTGGAAGAGTTGATGAAAGCGTTGGGGGCTAACGATGAAGTGGTGGCGCAGAAGCAGTTAATGGCAGAGGTGATGGGGTTAGCGGTGGCTCAGGAGAATGGAGATGAGTGAGTTGCCGATGGGGTGGACTAAAACAACATTAGGTGACGTCGCTGATTGGGGTTCAGGCGGCACGCCATCGCGAAGTGAGTCGAGTTTTTACGGCGGTACAATTCCATGGATAAAAAGTGGTGAACTTAACAGTCGCTACATTTCAACGACCGAAGAGTTCATCACAGAAGCTGCTATCAAGAACTCCAGCGCAAAGCTTTTCCCCGCAGGGTCAGTAGCCATCGCAATGTATGGGGCAACTATCGGTAAAACAGCAATTCTTGGCGTTGACGCATCAACAAATCAAGCGTGTGCGGTTGGAGCCCCTACTGAAGGAGTTATTGGGAAGGAATTCCTATATCGACTGCTACAAAATGAAAAAGAAGCTTTCATTGAAAAAGGCAAAGGTGGTGCTCAGCCGAACATTTCACAAGCAGTGATAAAAGCACATGAAGTAAGTCTTCCTCCGCTCGCTGAACAAACCCGCATCGTCCAAAAACTCGATGAAGTGCTAGCTCAGGTCGGTACACTGAAAACCCGTATTGATAGCATCCCCCCCCTACTCAAACGCTTCCGCCAATCGGTCCTCGCAGCAGCGGTTTCTGGGCGGTTGACAGAGGAATGGCGATCACTACATCCAGAGAGATCAGTTTTGTCCCTTGAGCACCTCGTGCATGGCCTCAAAACATCTGGTTTCAAACCAAAAGCCAAAGGAGTTGAACCCGTACAAATTAGTGAAATACCCGGCTGGCTAAAGATCCCTTTAGGCTCAGTGTTTTCGGTAAAGTCCGGGAGTGGTTTAACAGCAAAAGAAATGAATGAGAGTGGCGATATTCCAGTTTATGGTGGAAATGGAGTTAACGGTCAACATACAGAACATAACGTCATAACCCGAACCGTTGTTATCGGTCGAGTTGGCTATTATTGCGGTTCCGTTCATTTCACACCAACCAAAGCCTGGGTAACAGATAACGCTCTTATTGTTAGCTACCCAGACACCCTCTTTAACCTAAACTATATCTATTGGTTATTGCTTGGCACGAATCTTCGTAAAAATACATCTTCATCTGCACAGCCAGTAATCTCCGGAGAAAAAATCTATCCTATTGGGCTGAACATTGCGCCGTTAGAAGAGCAAACTGAAATCGTCCGCCGCATCGAACAACTCCTTGCAGTCGCCGATCAAGTGGAAGCCAAAGTTGCCTCAGCCAAAAGCCGTATCGACCACCTGACCCAAAGTATCCTGGCCAAGGCTTTCCGCGGCGAACTCGTCCCGCAAGACCCGAACGACGAACCCGCCAGCGTGTTGCTAGAACGCATCAAGGCGCAACGCGCTGCGGCCCCAAAGGCCAAACGTGGGCGAAAAGTCGCAACATCGGATGACTACTGCTGAGGTTGTAGGCAAACTCCGATAGTTATGTAAGGGGGTGCGCTAAAGCACTTTGCCGCCTTGTTGGCCTTCTCTTCGACGGGATACGCTCCAAACGTCGCTGACTATTCGGCGATCGGGCTTGGAAACCCGACGAGTTAAGCACAACATCACTCCCTCACGACTGCAGACGTTTACGACTGCAGCCCTGTGTTATGGCAGTTGTGTGCGGGACGTTTTCGGACGTGCCGGTTCTTAGCTCCCGGTTTTCCAACCTGCGCACAGCTGCCACCCATTCGCTTGGAAACGAACGTGGCAGCTTCTTTGAGTTAAGGAGCAAGATCATGAACAAAACAAATCCGCCTGGACCTCGTGAACTAAAAACCATCGGCCTCACCCCTTTCATTTACCGCTCGGACCAGCCGCTGTTCCACGTCAGCGCCGGCGTGCCGATTGGCGATGCCTTGGCCCAAGCCTCCGACCTGCTGTTCCTGGCCAAGGCCTTTGCCGAGGACGCCGCCTACAGCAAAGACAGCGACCGCCACGCCTGGGCTGCGCATTACCTGACGGCCATGGGCAAGGCCGTGATTGATGACGTGGTGAAGGTGTTGAGCTTATGACCAGCTCGCCCAAAGATCAGGCCTGACCGCAGTTCTTCTGTAGGAGCGAGCTCGCTCGCGAAAAACTCAAACACAGCGCATTTCTTCAATGCCTACGCATTATCGTTGGCCATCTTCGCGAGCAAGCTCGCTCCTACAAGGGCCACAAAAAAGGTTCTTCACGGAATTCCGGGAAACACAGAAACAAGAACGCCGATTTGATTGATGATGTTCGTGCGAGCAAACACATCTAAAAAACCGGCGTTCTTATGCACGATATTAATACTTTCCTTCCTTTTTGGGAGGGCTTTTCTGTCGTCACGATCAAGCCTGATGGTGATGCCCTACAGATCGATCTGACGCCCCACACCACCCGATTCCCTTCCTGTGGTGGATGCCAAAAGCCCTGTTCAACCACTCACGAGTATTGCGAGCGAGTCGTTCGTGATTTGCCCATTCTCGGCCGTGCAGTGCGCCTCAGCGTTTTGCTCAGACGTGTTGGCTGTCGTGACTGCGGCAAACGCATGGAGACTGTCAGTTGGCTGGATCGCTATGCCCGTATGACGCGCCGCTTGGCCGATGCGGTGATTCAAGCCTGCGAGCGCCTTCCCACGTTACACGTGGCTCAACTGTTTGGGTTGCATTGGGACACCGTTCGGCTGCTAGAGCGTCGCGCCTTGCAAACGGCATTGAGCGATCTGCCGAAGGCGCAACCACGGCGTCTGGTGATGGACGAGTTCGCTCTGTTCAAGGGCCATCGTTACGCCAGTGTGGTGCTGGATGCGGATACACGACGAGTGCTGTGGATCGGCGAAGGCCGCAGCCGTGCGGCGGTCAGGCCGTTCTTCGAAGAGTTGGGACCAGAGGGTTGCGCCCGAATCGAAGCGGTGGCGATGGACATGAACACCGCTTTTGACCTGGAGGTTCGCCGGCACTGCCCCAAAGCGCGCGTGGTCTACGACCTCTTCCATGTGGTGGCCAAATATGGCCGAGAGGTGATTGATCGGGTCCGCGTTGACGAGGCTAATCGGCTACGCCACGACAAGCCTGCTCGTAAGGTCATCAAGCAAGCGCGATGGCTACTGCTACGCAATCCACAGAATCTGAAAACGCCGGAACAACAGGTTCACTTGCAGGATTTACTGGCGGCCAACCAAGCGTTGATGACGGTCTACTTGATGAAGGCTGAACTCAAAACGCTCTGGACGCCGAATACCGCTTGGAGCTGGAGATCGGCCTGGAAGCAATGGTTGCGCCATGCTCATGAAAGCGAAATACCGGCACTGATCCAGTTCGCCAAACGGCTAAAGAGTTACTGGCGGGGCATCGTCAGCCGCGTTCGCTGGCCGATGCACACCGGTCAGCTGGAAGGAATAAACAATCGCATAAAGGTCATCAAACGAATGGCGTACGGTTACCGGGATAGCGAATTCTTTTTCATGAAGATCAAGAGCGTCTTTCCCGGTATTCCGTGAAGAACCTTTTTTTTACCCGAAATTTACCGTTCGATCGCTACAAAAGCACAGGAGCCTGGATCGCAAAGGGATGGAGAAAACGATACAGCCCCATTAGAGGGGCTGTATGTGGGATCAAAGCAGGAAGATGGTGGCCAACCCGAGGAAGATAAAGAAGCCGCCACTGTCGGTCATGGCCGTGATCATGACACTGGCCCCCATTGCCGGGTCGCGCCCCAGACGCGCCAGCGTCATCGGAATCAGAACCCCCATCAACGCCGCCAGCAACAGGTTGAGTGTCATGGCCGCCGTCATCACCACACCCAACGACCAGCTGCCATAGAGCAGGTAAGCCACCACGCCGATCACTCCGCCCCAGACCAGGCCGTTGATCAAGGCCACCGCCAGCTCCTTGCGCATCAGTCGCGAGGTATTGCCGGTGCTGACCTGGTCCAGCGCCATGGCGCGAACAATCATGGTGATGGTCTGGTTACCCGAGTTGCCGCCAATACCCGCCACGATCGGCATCAGGGCCGCCAGGGCCACCAGCTTTTCGATGGAGCCTTCAAACAGGCCGATCACTCGCGAAGCGACGAATGCAGTGATCAGGTTGATTGCCAGCCAGGCCCAGCGGTTGCGCAGGGAACGCCAGACCGAGGCAAAAATATCTTCCTCTTCACGCAGACCGGCCATATTGAGGACTTCGGTCTCGCTCTCCTCACGAATCAGGTCGACCATTTCGTCGATGGTCAGACGGCCGATCAATTTGCCGTTCTTGTCGACCACCGGCGCCGAGATCAAGTCGTAACGCTCGAATGCTTGCGCAGCGTCGTAGGCATCTTCATCCGGATGGAAACTTACCGGGTCGCTGGCCATGACCTCAGAAACCTGTTTCTCCGGATCATTCACCAGCAACCGCTTGATGGGCAGCACACCTTTGAGCACGCCGTCATAGTCGACGACGAACAGCTTGTCGGTATGGCCAGGCAATTCTTTGAGACGACGCAGATAACGCAGGACCACTTCAAGGCTGACATCCTCACGGATGGTCACCATCTCGAAGTCCATCAACGCACCGACCTGCTCCTCGTCATACGACAAGGCGGAGCGAACGCGCTCACGCTGCTGGCCGTCCAACGCCTCCATCAGCTCATGGACAACGTCTCGCGGCAGCTCGGGAGCCAGGTCAGCAAGTTCGTCGGCGTCCATCTCCTTGGCAGCAGCCAGGAGCTCATGATCGTCCATGTCGGCGATCAGGGTTTCACGTACGGAATCGGATACTTCGAGCAGGATGTCGCCGTCGCGCTCGGCCTTGACCAACTGCCAGACGGTCAGACGCTCGTCGAGCGGCAAGGCTTCAAGGATGTAGGCAACGTCGGCGGAGTGCAGATCATCGAGTTTGCGTTGCAGCTCGACGAGGTTCTGCCGGTGGACCAGGTTCTCGACCCGATCCTGATGATGACCTTCCTGACGATGAGTCAGGTCTTCGACCACCCGCTGGCGCTGCAGCAGCTCAACGACTTGAGCGAGGCGATCCTGCAGGCTGTCTTGTGTTTTCTTTACTTCTACTTCGGTCATAGGCGAACTCCACTCCCAGCAGAGGAGCACGCCGGAAGGATCAATCAGTCAATTCATGATTGTAAAAACGGGATACTGAGTAACTACTGGGTAAGTCCATGGAGGTATTCCACAAGCCCCGGCGGGGCTGACGGGCGCAATCATACACCGCTTGACGGCTTTAAACGTTAAAAAATCATGGCAAGAACAAGCGCTTGCGGCGCAAAGCTGAAGAAGCGCTGAATCTATAAAGCTGCGACGCACCATCCGAAAAAGAAAACACACCCCAGACGAAAAAACTGCGCCCGGAACTCGCCCCCGCGATCAATTCACAATTGCCGGGAGCTTTCGAAGGGCCACATCAAAAAAGACAGGCACACGCTGAATACGACGCCAGAATGATCGCGACGTTCAAAGAGAGGAATCAATAAAGAAGGGAGAAAAGCCAAACGACAGAAAGCAAAAAGCCCGCAATGAATGCGGGCTTCTTGGTATATGGTGCACTCGACAGGATTCGAACCTGTGACCGCTCGGTTCGTAGCCGAGTACTCTATCCAGCTGAGCTACGAGTGCATTTTGTGTTTTTAGACCAGACCACAACTGGTTGGAGCCAAGTTATTCACATCACTGCAAACAACTCTTAAATGGTGCACTCGACAGGATTCGAACCTGTGACCGCTCGGTTCGTAGCCGAGTACTCTATCCAGCTGAGCTACGAGTGCATTTGTTGCCGCGCATTATAGGCCGTTAAATCTTTTTGTAAAGCACTTTTTCTAGTAATTTCAACAACTTACAGAAGAAGCCAGATTACAACGAACTAAGTAAATAATGGCGGAGAACGGGGGATTCGAACCCCCGACACCCTTGTGAGGTGTACTCCCTTAGCAGGGGAGCGCCTTCGGCCACTCGGCCAGCTCTCCGCAACACGGGGCGTATATTAACCAGCTTTCTCCCCGTTTGCAAACAAAAAAAACGATAAAAATTAATGGCTTGGTTCTTCGTCCTTCTCTTTCTTTATCCGCAGGTAAATTTCTTCACGGTGCACCGCTACCTCTTTAGGGGCGTTGACACCGATACGCACTTGATTTCCTTTGACGCCAAGCACGGTCACGGTGATTTCGCCATCACCAATAATCAGGCTTTCTGCGCACCGACGAGTCAGAATCAGCATACCTTTCTCCTCACGCATTTCATTTCAGGGACAACAGTCTGCAAAAAAAAGGGTATCGACCTACAACCAGGACGGCCGTAGCCCTACACGCCTAAGTATTGACTAGCGCGAGCAAAAGAACAGTTTTCTGTCACGCCGATCAAAAAAACGAAGGGCGCGGTAAACCGCGCCCTTCGGGCAACGCATCACTCGCCCTGTCGGGCCGGAGCGTCCAGTTCGAAAGCCGTGTGCAGAGCGCGCACAGCCAGTTCCAGGTACTTCTCCTCAATCACCACGGAAACCTTGATTTCCGAGGTCGAGATCATCTGGATGTTGATGCTTTCCTTGGCCAGCGCTTCGAACATGCGGCTGGCAACGCCCGCGTGGGAGCGCATGCCGACGCCAACGATCGAGACCTTGGCGATCTTGGTGTCGCCTACCACTTCCCGGGCGCCGATTTCACGGGCAGTGTTTTCCAGTACTTGCTGGGCCGCCAGGTAATCGTTGCGGTGCACGGTGAAGGTGAAGTCGGTGGTGTTATCGTGCGAAACGTTCTGCACGATCATGTCGACTTCAATGTTCGCGGCGCTGATCGGGCCGAGAATCTTGAAGGCCACGCCGGGAGTGTCTGGCACGCCACGGATGGTCAGCTTGGCTTCATCGCGGTTAAAAGCGATGCCGGAAATGATCGGCTGTTCCATGGATTCCTCTTCATCAATAGTAATGAGGGTACCCGGACCCTCCTTGAAGCTGTGCAGTACGCGCAGCGGAACGTTGTACTTGCCGGCGAACTCGACCGCGCGGATCTGCAACACCTTGGAGCCCAGGCTGGCCATTTCCAGCATTTCTTCGAAGGTGATCTTGTCCAGGCGCTGGGCCACGGACACCACACGCGGGTCGGTGGTGTAGACGCCGTCGACATCGGTGTAGATCTGGCATTCGTCAGCCTTCAGGGCCGCCGCCAGTGCCACGCCGGTGGTGTCGGAACCGCCACGACCGAGGGTGGTGATGTTGCCGTGCTCGTCGACCCCCTGGAAACCTGCGACCACAACCACGCGGCCGGCCTTCAGGTCACCGCGAATTTTCTGATCGTCGATCTGCAATATGCGCGCTTTATTGTGCGCGCTATCGGTCAGAATCCGCACCTGGTTGCCGGTATACGACACTGCCGGAACGCCGCGCTTGATCAGCGCCATGGCCAGCAGTGCGATCGTCACCTGCTCGCCGGTGGAAACGATCACGTCCAGCTCGCGAGGAACCGGCTGACCGTCGCCGCTGATTTGCTTGGCAAGGTCGATCAGACGGTTGGTTTCGCCGCTCATGGCCGACAGTACAACCACTAGGTCGTCACCGGCTTCGCGGAATTTTTTCACCTTGTCGGCGACCTGCTCGATTCTTTCGACGGAACCAACCGAGGTGCCTCCAAATTTCTGTACGATCAAAGCCATTTCTAAGCCGCCTCAGCCCGTAAAGGGGCGCCCATTAATCAATCAAACTGCGCAGCTCCAAAGCCCGCCACTAGACGACGGGCTCGGCTTGGAACCTTAAATCCCCTGCTCGACAAACGGAACGGTCAGGGCCAGCGCGGCATCCAGCGCAGCGGCATCGACGCCACCGCCCTGCGCCATGTCCGGACGACCACCGCCCTTCCCGCCCACTGCCGCAGCGGCTTGCTTCATCAAATCACCGGCTTTGAGTTGGCCAGTCAGATCCTTGGTTACGCCCGCAACCAGTACGACCTTTTCCTCATGGACACTGCCGAGCAGGATCACTGCGCGACCGAGTTTGTTTTTCAACTGATCGACCAGCGCCAACAGCGCCTTGCCGTCCTGACCGTCCAGGCGCGCCGCCAGCACTTTCGCGCCTTTGACATCCAGCGCCTGCGCCGACAGGTCGTCGCCAGCGGCACTAGCGGCCTTGGCCTGTAGCTGCTCGAGTTGTTTCTCCAGCAGGCGATTGCGCTCCAGCACGGCCGACAGCTTGTCGATCAGGTTGTCACGGCTGCCCTTGACCAGGGTCGCCGCTTCCTTGAGTTGCTCTTCCGCAGCGTTCAGGTACGCCAGTGCCGCGGCACCGGTGACTGCTTCGATACGACGTACGCCCGAGGCCACGCCGCCTTCGCTGATGATTTTCAGCAGGCCGATATCGCCGGTACGGTTGGCGTGGATACCGCCACACAGTTCAACGGAGAAGTCGCCGCCCATGCTCAGTACACGCACGCTGTCGCCGTACTTCTCGCCGAACAGCGCCATGGCGCCCTTCTGCTTGGCGGTGTCGATATCGGTTTCTTCGGTTTCCACCGCAGTATTCTTGCGAATCTCGGCGTTGACGATGTCTTCCAGCGCCTTGATCTGCTCAGGCTTGATCGCTTCGAAGTGGCTGAAGTCGAAACGCAGACGCTGACTGTCGACCAGCGAGCCCTTCTGCTGCACATGCTCGCCCAGTACCTGGCGCAGAGCGGCGTGCAGCAAGTGGGTGGCCGAGTGGTTCAGCGACGTGGCGTGACGCACTTCGGCATCGACCTGGGTTTGCACCGGAGCACCAACGGTCAGGCTGCCGCTAGCCAATACACCGTGATGCAGGAAAGCACCGCCGGTCTTGGTGGTATCACGCACGTCGAAACGCGCGCTGCCCGCTTGCAGGTAACCGCAGTCGCCGATCTGGCCGCCCGATTCGGCGTAGAAAGGCGTCTGGTCGAGAACAACGACGCCCTCTTCACCTTCGCTCAGCACGTCGACCGATTGCCCTTCCTTATAAAGAGCCACCACCTTGGCCGCACCGCTGGTGGAGTGATAACCGGTGAACTCGGTCGCCACATCGACCTTGACCAGGCTGTTGTAGTCCATGCCAAAGGAGCTTGCGGAACGAGCACGCACACGCTGGGCTTCCATCTCGCGCTCGAAACCTTCCTCGTCGAGGGTCAGGCTGCGCTCTCGGGCGATGTCGCCGGTCAGGTCCATCGGGAAACCGTAGGTGTCGTAGAGTTTGAACACCACATCGCCCGGTACCACGGTGCCTTTGAGCTCGGCCAGGTCCTGCTCGAGGATCTTCAGACCCTGCTCCAGGGTCTTGGCGAACTGCTCTTCTTCGGCTTTCAGCACGCGCTCAATGTGTGCCTGCTGGGATTTCAGTTCCGGGAAGGCGTCGCCCATTTCGGCGACCAGCGCGGCCACGATCTGATAGAAGAAGCTGCCCTTGGCGCCCAGCTTGTTGCCGTGACGGCAAGCGCGGCGAATGATGCGACGCAGGACATAACCGCGGCCTTCGTTGGAAGGCAGCACGCCGTCGGCGATCAGGAAGCCGCAGGAACGGATGTGGTCGGCCACGACTTTCAGCGACGCCTGGGCGTCGTTGGTGCAACCGATGGCCTTGGCCGCCGCGTTCAGCAGGCTCTGGAACAGGTCGATTTCATAGTTCGAGTGAACGTGTTGCAGTACCGCACTGATCCGCTCCAGGCCCATGCCGGTGTCCACCGACGGCGCTGGCAACGGATGCAACACGCCATCGGCGGTGCGGTTGAACTGCATGAACACGTTGTTCCAGATCTCGATGTAACGGTCACCGTCCTCTTCCGGCGAGCCCGGTGGGCCGCCCCAGATGTCGGCGCCGTGATCGTAGAAAATCTCGGTGCAAGGACCGCACGGGCCGGTATCGCCCATGGTCCAGAAGTTGTCGGAAGCGTATGGCGCGCCCTTGTTGTCGCCGATACGGACCATGCGCTCGGCCGGAACCCCGACTTCCTTGGTCCAGATGTCATAGGCCTCGTCATCGCTGGCGTAGACAGTGACCCAGAGCTTTTCTTTCGGCAGGTTCAGCCACTTGTCGGACGTCAGGAAAGTCCAGGCGAAGGTGATGGCGTCACGCTTGAAGTAATCGCCGAAGCTGAAGTTGCCCAGCATTTCAAAGAACGTGTGGTGGCGGGCGGTGTAACCGACGTTTTCCAGGTCGTTGTGCTTGCCGCCGGCGCGTACGCATTTCTGGCTGCTTACGGCGCGGGTATAGGCGCGCTTTTCCTGGCCCAGGAAGCAGTCCTTGAACTGGTTCATCCCCGCGTTGGTGAACAGCAGGGTTGGGTCGTTGCCCGGAATCAAAGAGCTGGAGGCTACACGGGTGTGGCCTTGCTCTTCGAAGAAGCGAAGGAAGGCTTCACGGATTTCTGCGCTTTTCATTAGGTTCTTCCACGGAGACTGCGGCCAAAGGCCTGTGCGAAACGTCATCAGACGAAACGACGGCAAAGGGCCGCATTATATCGGCCCTGAGCTTGGGGTACAGCGTGTTTATACGATAGAGACGGTCAATTGGACGGCTAACACTGTCAGTTGCGGGAAAAATCGATAAAAGTCCCGACGACTTGCTCGATTTGTGCACGACTGACGTCCATATGGGTGACCATCCGCAGCCGCGACGCGGCGCTCAGCCTGATCCCGCGCTCGCCGGCGAAGGCCTTGAGGGCCTCTGCCCTGTCCCCCATCGCCACATAGACCATGTTGGTTTGCACCGGCTCGACCTCATAGCCCGCCTCACGCAGCCCCTCGGCCAGCAATCGGGCATTGGCATGGTCGTCGGCCAGGCGCGTTACATGCTGATCGAGCGCATACAGGCCCGCCGCGGCCAGGATCCCGGCTTGGCGCATGCCGCCCCCGACCATCTTGCGCAGGCGTCGGGCCTTGCCGATCAGCTCCGCCGAACCGCACAGCACCGAGCCCACCGGCGCGCCCAGGCCCTTGGACAGGCACACCGAGACCGAGTCGAAGTGTTGGGTAATCTCCCGCGCATCGACGCCCAGCTTAACCGCCGCGTTGTACAAGCGCGCGCCGTCCAGGTGCAGGGCCAGGCCATGCTCACGGGTAAAGGCCCGGGCCTGCGCCAGATAGCTCAACGGCAGCACCTTGCCCTGCATGGTGTTTTCCAGCGCCAGCAGGCGGGTACGGGCAAAGTGGAAATCGTCCGGCTTGATCGCCGCGGCGACCTGGGCCAGGTCCAGCGAGCCGTCGGCCTGGACTTCCAACGGCTGGGGCTGGATCGAGCCCAGCACCGCCGCCCCACCGCCCTCGTACTTATAGGTATGCGCCTGCTGGCCGACGATGTATTCGTCGCCACGCCCACAATGGGCCATCAAGCCCAGCAGGTTGCTCATGGTACCGGTCGGCACGAACAACGCCTCGGCGAACCCGAGGCGCTGCGCCAGTTCGGCCTCCAGGCGGTTGACCGTCGGATCTTCGCCGTAGACATCATCGCCCGTGGCCGCCGTGGCCATTGCCTCCAGCATGCCCGCCGTGGGCTGGGTAACGGTGTCACTACGAAGATCGATAACGCTCATGAATCAGGCCTCGGCAAGGGGACGCGGACGTCGCTGGGATAAAGAAATTCTTTCGAACTGAATTACTACGGGCACAACCACGATTTATCAAGGCCCGCCCAGGAAAAGCCCATCGATGGAGATGAAAAACCGATGCTTATCATCCAAAAGCCGCAATGCACTGCCGAAAAATATGTGTTACAAACTCACCGCCGCCGCAAAGCCCGGTGGCAACGTTCTCAGGGCGGGGTGTAATTCCCCACCGGCGGTAATTGCGCGCAATGCGCATAGCCCGCGAGCGCTTGGCGACAGGCACCGCTTCGGCGGCGAATGACGGCAAGGTCAGCAGACCCGGTGTGATCCCGGGGCCGACGGTCATAGTCCGGATGAAGAGAGAACGGGATTGGCGCCAAAGGGCCGTCCACAGACCTGCGCGCGACTGTTTGTGCGCCTGGCCGGTACGTACCCTTAAATCCCTTTCGATTCATAACGCCCTGTTTTTCACACAAACAGGAGTCAGAACAGATGCAACCCACCGCAATCGATAGCAAAAGCAAACAGCATCACGGCGAACGCGTGGCGTTTATCCAGGCCTGCTGGCACAAGGAAATCGTCGACCAGAGCCGCAAAGGTTTCGTCAGCGAAATGCTCGCCCAGGGTTATCAGGAAAGCGATATCGACTTCTTCGAAGTCGGCGGCGCCTTTGAAATTCCACTGCACGCCAAGCTGCTGGCCAAGTCCGGCCGGTATGCCGGCATCGTCGCCGCGGGCCTGGTGGTGGACGGCGGTATCTACCGCCATGAGTTCGTCGCCCAGTCGGTGATCAGCGGCCTGATGCAGGTCCAGCTGGAAACCGAAGTGCCGGTATTCTCGGTGGTCTTGACCCCGCACCACTTCCACGCCGGCGAAGAACATCAGAAATTCTTCTTCGAGCATTTCGTGCATAAGGGCCAGGAAGCGGCGAAGACCTGCGCCGACACCCTGCACAAGACTCGCGCCCTGCGTCGCCCTGAGCAGCGGGTAGCGGTGTAAGCGTCAGACGCTGAAAGCAAAATCGCGAGCCTGCTCGTTCCTGCAGGGATCGGGCTGGCTCGCGATGTTTTTGTAGCCGCCGCAGGCTGCGATAAGGCCCGCAGGGCCTTCTAATTAACCTCAAAAGCGGCGTCCGCTACGCGGTCGATCGCAGCCTTCGGCAGCAGCTACAGCTCAGGCCAGGCCGTCAGCCGTGGTCGGCACGATCAGGATCCCGGCACGCAGACCGTTCTTCACCTTGGGGTTGGGGAAAATGATCCGCGCGCCCTCCTCCTCGACTATCCAGCGGGTCTGGGCGATGTCGTCGGCCAGCAGGTAACCCACTTCCAGTTCGGAGAAATTCTCGATATCCGCCGGCAGGTGCAGGTGGAAGGTATCGCTGTGCTTGATGATTTCCCGAGCGACGCTGAACAGCTGCAAGCCATCCAGCTTCTCCTCCGCCATGGGCGGTTCGCGGCCTTCGATGATCTGCTTCAGACGGGTTTCCAGACGCTCGACATTCACCCCCTGGTTCTGCCCGAACGGCCGTGCCTTGCCCAGTTCCAGGGTGAAAGACTCGGCGTCCAGCTTGTCGTAGGTATAGGAGCTGAACACGATGGACGGCTTGTTCTGCAGCAGCACCGCCTCCATGCCCGCGGCCCGCAGGCGCGCCAGTTCCCGGCGCGAGTGCTGGCGACCTTCCTTCCACGGATACAGGGCGAACTGTTCGATCTTCGAGCCGCGGATCGCCGTGTGCAGGTCGTAGTGCAGGCGGGTACGGTCCGGCAGGCTGAAGAAACTCGCCGCCAGGCGCTCCAGCTCACAGGCGCGCAAAGCTTCGTTGCCACTGCTTTGTTCGTGACGGCCGTTGAACAGCCGGTTGATGTCCTGCTCGATGAAGCGCTCGCCGTGGCGCATGGCCTCGGGGTTGCCGAACAGGAACAGAATGCGTGCGCACGGCTTGAGGTCGCCGCGAGCGATGTCGTGCAACAGACGGTCGAGCAACTCGATCGGTGCCGTCTCGTTGCCGTGGATGCCGGCGGACAGCAGCAGGTCCATGCCATTGTCCCGCGCCTGGGGTGGCCGGACTTCCAGCGCACCTTCGCTCAGCCAGCGCATCCGCACGCCGTCGACAGTCAGTTGAGTCTTCTCCGCCGGTTCACGACCGGCGAGGGTCAGTTCAAGCAGTTTGCCGAGGGCGAGCATAGAACGTTATTCCTTAATGGTCGTGCTGGCAGTCAGGGCCATGCACGTGATCGTCGTCACCAGCGTCGGCCGGCTCCATTTCCAGTTGCAGACTTACCAGATTAGTCGCCAATGGACGCAGCAGCAGGTTGGCATACTCTTCGTCGCCTTCCTCGACGTCCACGCCGATCAGCAGCTGGCCGCGGCCGTCCTGCTGGATCCACAGTTCCTTGCCTTGCCACATCACGGCAACGCGGGTGCAGGAAGTTTCCAGTTGAGTGCCGTCGGTGTCTTCAAGGATCAGTTGCAGGGTATCGCTCATTTATTACGCTCTCATCTGGAGGTAAAGCGGCGCGCCTGGATCAGCGGACTCAGGCGCGGGCTTTCAATTGATCTGGAATGGATAAACCGCGCCCAGTTTAAGGATTTGCGTCAGTTCATCCAGTGCCGTCCGGCACTCAAGCAGCAATTGCGGGTCCGCCAGATCGTTTTCGCTCAGGCGGTCGCGGTAGTGCTTGTCGACCCATTGGGTCAGCGTGCCGTACAACGGCGCGGTCATGATAACCCCTGGGTTGACCGCCGCCAGCTCGGTTTGATTGAGCGCGACCCGAAGCCGCAGGCACGCCGGGCCACCGCCGTTCTGCATGCTCTGCTTGAGGTCGAAGACTTTCACCTCGCGGATCAGGCCGCCGGAGCTGGTCAGGCCTTGCAGGTACTGCCAGACACGCTCGTTGCCGCGGCACTCTTCCGGCACGATCAGCAGCATCGAGCCATCGGCGCGGGACAGCAACTGGCTGTTGAACAGGTAGGAGCGCACCGCGTCTTCCACCGTGACCTGCGAGCGCGGCACGCAGATCGACTGGAAGTTGCCGCCGCGCTTGCCCAGCTTGGCCTGCAGCTCGGCAAGCATCTTGTCGGTCTCGAGGAACGCGTCCTCGTGGTAGAACAGCACTTCGCCGTTACCCACCGCGATCACATCGTTATGGAACACGCCCTGGTCGATCACCGACGGGTTCTGCTGGGCATACACCACCCCGTCGTCGCTCAGGCCGTGCAGCCGGGCGACGGCCTGCGAGGCTTCCAGGGTCTGGCGCGCCGGGTACTTCTGCGGTGCCGGGTAGCGGGTATCGAAGGCACTGCGACCGAAGACGAAGAACTCGACACCGGCCTGGCCATAGTCGCGGCAGAAACGGGTGTGGTTGGCCGCGCCTTCATCGCCGAACTGCGCCACCGCCGGCAACGCCGCGTGATGGGCAAAGTACTGCTGGTCGGCGAACATCGCCCCCAGTACACGACTGGTGGTCGGGTGTTCGATGCTGCGGTGATATTTGCAGTTCAGGTTGGCGGCGGTGAAATGCACGCGACCGTCAGCGGTGTCGGCGCTCGGGCTGACCGTGGCGGCGTTGGCCACCCACATGCTCGACGCCGAGCAACTGGCGACCAGCAGCGGCATCGCATCCTTGGCGGCGCGTTCGATGACCTGCGCATCGCTGCCGGAAAACCCCAGGCGACGCAGGGCGGCCACGTCCGGGCGTTCCTGTGGCGCCAGCACGCCTTGCTGGAAACCCATTTCCATCAGCGCTTTCATTTTCGCCAGGCCCTGCAGCGCGGCTTCCTTGGGGTTGGAAGACTGCTGGCTGTTGCTCTGGGACGCGACGTTGCCGTAGGACAGGCCGCCGTAGTTATGGGTAGGCCCCACTAGACCGTCGAAATTGACTTCATAGGATTTCATCAGCGAGGCTCCACGAGAATCTGTTGTTATAGGCATCGGTATCAGTACATGTCTTGAGGCCGTCGGCGCCCGCTTCGCAGGCGATCGCAGCCTGCGGCAGCGGCTACAGGGTTACCACAACCACCGACGCCCCGCCGCTCTCTGTAGCCGCTTTGCAGGCTGCGAAGGTCGCAGGACCTTCCAGCAATCTGCAGCGCAACCCATCACACCAGGCGTACACCCGGCGTCAGCGCGCTCGGCAAGGTCAGGCTTGCGGTTTCCAGCGACGCCACCGGGTACGCGCAGTAATCCGCGGCGTAATAGGCACTGGCGCGATGGTTACCGGAGGCGCCCACGCCGCCGAACGGCGCGCTGCTCGCGGCACCGGTCAGTTGCTTGTTCCAGTTGACGATGCCGGCCCGGCTTTCCAGCCAGAACTGCTGGTAACGCGCCTCGGAATCCGACAGCAGGCCCGCTGCCAGACCGTATTGGGTGTCGTTGGCCTCGGCGATCGCTGCTTCGAAATCGGCGTAGCGAATCACTTGCAGCAAGGGCCCGAACAGTTCTTCGTCCGGGCGCTCGGCCACGGCGGTCACGTCGAGAATGCCCGGGGTCAGCAGTGCGGCCTGATCCTGCGGCTGGGTCATTTCCAGCAACGCCACGGCGCCATTGGCCAACAGGTTTTCCTGGGCCTGCATCAACGCACGGGCAGCGCCAAGGGAAATCACCGAGCCCATGAACGGCGCCGGCTGCTGGTCGAAGGCACCGATCTCGATGGTCGAGCTGACCGCCACCAGGCGCTCCAGCAACTGATCGCCCCAGGCACCTTGCGGCACCAGCAGGCGGCGCGCGCAGGTGCAACGCTGGCCGGCGGAAATGAAGGCCGACTGAATGATGGTGTAGACCGCCGCGTCCAGGTCCGCGACCTGATCCACCACCAGCGGGTTGTTACCGCCCATCTCCAGCGCGAGGATCTTGTCCGGACGGCCGGCGAACTGTTGGTGCAGGTGATTGCCGGTGCGGCTGGAGCCGGTGAAGAACAGACCGTCGATACCCGGGTTGGCGGCCAGGGCGATGCCGGTTTCCCGCGCGCCTTGCAGCAGGTTCAACACACCCGCCGGCAGGCCGGCTTCGATCCAGCATTTGACCGTCAGCTCGGCGACTTTCGGGGTCAGTTCGCTGGGCTTGAACAGCACGCTATTACCCGCCAGCAGGGCAGGAACGATATGACCGTTAGGCAGATGGCCGGGGAAGTTGTAAGGGCCGAACACCGCCACCACGCCGTGGGGCTTGTGCCGCAGTACCGCAGTGGCGTCGCCCAGCGGGCCGCTCTTCTCGCCGGTACGTTCACGGTAGCTCTGCACCGAGATCGCGATCTTGTTGACCATGCTGGTCACTTCGGTGGCGGCTTCCCACAGCGGCTTGCCGGTTTCCTCACCGATGCAGCGGGCGAGTTCGTCGGCATGGCTTTTCAGGCTGGCAGCAAAGGCTTCCAGCACGGCGATCCGCTCGTCCAGCGAACGCCTGGCCCAGGCTGGGAATGCCTGGCGCGCGGCCTGCACCGCACTTTCAACCTGGGCGACGGTGGCGCCGTTGCCCGACCACAGCACCTGCTGGGTCACCGGATTCAACGACTCAAAGGCTTCGCCCTGGCCTGGCAGCCACTGGCCTGCGATGTACAGCGTGTTCATTATTTCGACTCCCGGGAAGCAGACAGCGCAACGGCACGGACCTGATCGCCCGCATTGAGTTGCAGGCGTTTGGCGGTCAGCGCATCAACCACCAGGGTGCCCGACGCAAAGCGCGCGGGAGCAGCGGTGATCCGGCAGTCCTCTCGCTTGCGGTTGTGAATCAGGAAAGGCGTGGCGTCGTCGCCCGGCGTGCCGATGGCCAGCACCAGCGCCTGGCTGTCGCGCACCGCGCGGATCTTGGCGGTTTCACACTCCACCGCCGGGCCGGCGTCGAAGATGTCGACGTAACCCTGGTAGCTGAAGCCCTCGCTCTTGAGCATCGCCAGCGCCGGCTCGGTATCGGTGTGCACCTTGCCGATCACGTTGCGCGCGCCCTCGGAGAGGAAGCAGGTGTACAGCGGGAACTTCGGCATCAGCTCGGCGATGAACGCCTTGTTGCCCACGCCGGTCAGGTAGTCGGCCTGGCTGAATTCCATCTTGAAAAAGTGCCGGCCCAGGCTTTCCCAGAATGGCGAGCGCCCGGCTTCATCGGACATGCCGCGCATCTCGGCGATGATCTTGTTGCCGAACAGCTGCGGGAATTCGGCGATGAACAGCATGCGCGCCTTGGCCAGCATGCGGCCGTTGAGGCCGGTGCGGTAATCGGCGTGCAGGAACAGCGAGCACAGCTCGGAATTGCCGGTCAGGTCGTTGGCCAGGAACAGCGTCGGAATCTCGCGGTAGATGTTCAGCTCCTGGGAGGCGCTGACGGTCAGGCCGACCCGGAAGTTGTACCAGGGCTCGCGCAGGCCGACCGCGCCGGCAATCGCGGAAATCCCCACCACGCGGCCGTTGTCGTCCTCAAGCACGAACAGGTAATCCGCATCGCCCCGCTCGGCTTCGCCACGGAAGGTCTTTTCCGCCCAGCCCACGCGGTGTTTCAGACGCTCTTCGTTGGCCGGCAAGGTGGTAAGGCCGGTGCCGGTGCTGCGGGCCAGGTCGATCAGAGCGGGTAAGTCGCTGCTGCGTACGGGACGAACGATCATGCTATCTCCTCAGACGGGCGCCGCTGACGGCCCCCGCGAAACTCGCTTAAGGCGTTAAACCGCCACCAGGCGCACGCTGGCACCTTCGCCGACGCCCAGGGCTTCGGCCGCTTGCAGATCCAGGGTCACCGGTTTGCCCGGCGCGTAATCCAGCTCCAGCATCACCGCGCGGTAATCCTGCAACTGCGCATTGGCGACCAGGTACTGGCGTCCGCCGCCCTTGGCGACCTCACCGATCTTCACCGGCACCACGCGGCTCTGGGCGATCGAACGGATCCCCGAGACCCGGGCGTGCAGGGTCGGGCCACCGTCGAAGATGTCGATGTAATGATCGGTCTCGAAGCCTTCGCGCATCAGGATGTCAAAGGTGATCTGCGCCCGCGGATGCACCTGGCCCATGGCTTCCTGCGCGGCATCCGGCAGCAGCGGCACATAGATCGGGTAGTGCGGCATCAGCTCGGCGAGGAAGGTGCGGCTTTTCAGCCCGCACAGACGCTCGGCGGCGGCGTAGTTGAGGTCGAAGAAGTTACGGCCGATGGCGTCCCAGAACGGCGAGTCGCCGTTCTCGTCGCTGTAGCCGACGATCTCGGTCACCACCGAATCGGCGAACCGCTCCGGGTGGCTGGCGACGAACAGCAGGCGACCGCGGGAATTGAGTTCCGACCATGGCGACCCCACCAGTTCCGGGACCACATAGAAGCTGGTCAGCAGGCTGTTGCCGGTCAGGTCATGGCACTGGGAAAGCACGTGGATCTTGTTGTGGATCTTCAGCTCGCGGGAGGCATGCACGAAGGTCTCGTTACGGAAGCTGTAGAACGGCTCGGAGTAACCGGCCGAAGCAACGATGGCCGAGCAACCGACCAGCTTGCCGGTTTCGGTGTCCTCGAGGACGAAGAAGTAGCTCTCCTCGCCATTGAAGCTCACCTCGGCGGCGAACGAAGCCTCGCTTGCCGCGATCTTGTCGCTCAGGCGTTCCACGTCATCCGGCAAGGAAGTGACACCAATCGGGCTGTCCGCAGCCAGACGCTGTACCTCGCCCAGATCAGCCATTTGCGCGGGGCGCATCACCAGCATGGTGTCACTCCTTACTCGAAACAGGCCGGCCAGGAGGCCGACTCAGGGAAAAAAATGCCGGGACAGCCCGGCACCGAAAATGGGGCTCGACGCTGGCCCTGAGGACAAGCGCCGAGGAGTACCGCGGCCCGAATCAGGCCTGGGTCAGCTTGGCTACCGCACGTTCGAAGCGCTGCAGGCCTTCTTCGATGTCCGCCTCTTCGACCACCAGGCTCGGGGCGAAACGCACCACGTCCGGACCGGCCTGGAGGATCATCAGGTTTTCTTTTTCAGCGGCGTTGAACACGTCCTTGGCCTTGCCTTTCCAGGCATCGCTGAGCACGCAACCGAGCAGCAGGCCCAGGCCACGCACTTCGGTGAACAGGCCGTACTTCTCGCCGATCTGCTGCAGACGGGTCTTGAAGCGATCGTGCTTGGCCTTCACGCCGTTCAGCACCTCGGGCGTATTGATCACGTCGATCACCGCGCCGGCCACCGCACAGGCCAGCGGGTTGCCGCCGTAGGTGGTGCCGTGGGTACCGACCACCAGGTGCTTGGCCAGCGCTTCGGTGGTCAGCATCGCGGCGATCGGGAAACCGCCGCCCAGGCTCTTGGCGCTGGTCAGGATGTCCGGGGTCACGCCGTAGTGCATATAGGCGAACAGCTCGCCGCTGCGGCCCATGCCGGTCTGCACTTCGTCGAACACCAGCAGCGCGTTGTGCGCGTCGCACAGCTCGCGGGCGCCTTGCAGGTAAGCCTTCTCGGCTGGCAACACACCGCCTTCGCCCTGGATCGGCTCCAGTACCACCGCGCAGGTCTTGTCCGAAATCGCCGCTTTCAATGCCGCCAGATCGTTGTAGGGAACGTGGGTGATACCGGTGATTTTAGGACCGAAGCCGTCGGAGTACTTCGACTGGCCACCCACGTTCACGGTGAACAGGGTGCGACCGTGGAAGCTGTTGAGGGCCGCGATGATTTCGTATTTTTCCGCGCCAAAACGGTCGAAAGCGACACGACGGGCCAGCTTGAAGGCGGCCTCGTTGGCTTCGGCGCCGGAGTTGCAGAAGAACGCGCGCTCGGCAAAGGTGGCGTCGACCAGCTTGTGGGCCAGGCGCAGGGCCGGCTCGTTGGTGAAGACGTTGGATACATGCCACAACTTGTTGGCTTGCTCGGTCAGAGCAGCGACCAGCGCCGGATGGGCGTGGCCCAGTACGTTGACCGCGATCCCGCCGGCAAAGTCGATCAGCTCTCGGCCCGACTGATCCCAGACTCGGGAACCCGCGCCACGCACAGGAATGAAAGCTGCAGGTGCATAGTTGGGAACCATGACCTGATCGAAATCGGCGCGTTGCACCGGAGCTTGCTCAACGGACATCGGAGTCTCCTGAAGAGGAACGCCTGCCTGAAACTGGCGAGCGATGGGGGGATTGTAAGGACAGTTTTCTGCCCGGCCTTGTCGCCAAGCGACAACTTCTTATAGCGCCAACCCCGGTTTTACGCGGGTTTACGGCAATGCGACAAATAGCGTCGCAAAGGCGCAGTTTAAACTGCTGGAGGCTTTAACGGCAGGATTGTCCAACGATTTGCGCCTGGCGTGACGACGCCATCGCGAGCAAGCTTCGCTCCAACACGGAACGCATTCTTGTGTAGGAGCGAAGCTTGCTCGCGATAAAAATCTGACAGACAAAACGAAGAGGCGAATCAACCGCGCTCGGAAGGCACCGAAGACAGCTCGAACGGACTACTGCTGCGACGCTGGTTGCGGTCTTCCCGCGGCGTGGCGCCGAAGAAATTGCGGTAGGCACTGGAGAAATGCGGGCCCGAGGAGAAACCGCAGGACAGGCCGATCTGGATGATCGACTTGCTGGTCTGCATCAGCATCTGCCGCGCCTTGTTCAGGCGCAGCTCCAGGTAATACTGGCTCGGCACGCGATTGAGGTATTGCTTGAAGATCCGCTCCAGCTGCCGACGCGAGACGCACACATGCTGGGCGATCTCGTCGGTGGTCAGCGGCTCCTCGATATTGGCCTCCATCAGCAGTACCGCCTGGGTCAGCTTCGGGTGGCTGGAACCCAGGCGGTTCTGCAACGGAATGCGCTGGCGCTCGCCACCTTCGCGGATACGCTCGACCACCAGCTCTTCCGAGACCGCGCCGGCCAATTCCGCGCCGTGGTCACGGGCCAGCACCGCCAGCAACAGATCCAGCACCGACATTCCGCCACAGGCTGTCAGGCGATCGCGATCCCAATCGAACAGATGACTGGTGGCGATGACCTTGGGGAAGCGCTCGGCGAAATCGTCCTGCCAGCGCCAGTGCACCGCGGCCCGATAACCGTCGAGCAAACCCAGCTGCGCCAAGGGATACACACCGGCAGACAAACCACCGATCACACAGCCGGCGCGCACCAGTTGCTTGAGCGCGCTGCTCAGGGCCGGCGCCAGGGTGGCAGGCGGCTCATCGGCCAGCAGGAACAGTTTCTGGCAGCCTTCGAGCTTGCCCGACCAAGGTTCGCCCGGCAGTTGCCAGGCGCCGTCGGCCGGCGCCTCGGCCTGCAGGAAGGCCAGTTCGTAGACCACTTCCGGATGCACGCGCTGAGCGACACGCAAGGCCTCCTCGGCCAGCGCCAGCGTCAAGGCTTTAGTGCTGGGCCAAATCAGGAAACCAATTCGATGGGCAGTCATGGCGGGCAATCCGAAACGAAAACAGTGTTAGAGGCCAAAGGCGGCTGCAACCAAATTAGACCATCTGGCGCGCGGTGCGCAGCATGACCTAATTTGGTGCGTTACGGGAGTGATTTACTTCAGGCTGCCCGAGAGGAATTGTTGCAAACGTTCCGATTGCGGATTGACCAGCACTTCGCGCGGGTTGCCGCTTTCTTCCACCAGGCCCTTGTGCAGGAATATCAGCTGGTTCGAGACTTCACGGGCAAAGCCCATTTCGTGGGTCACCACCACCATGGTCCGGCCTTCCTGGGCCAGGGCCTGCATCACTTTCAGCACGTCGCCCACCAGCTCGGGGTCGAGCGCCGAAGTCGGTTCGTCGAACAGCATGACCTCAGGCTCCATCGCCAGCGCACGGGCGATCGCCACGCGCTGCTGCTCGCCACCGGACATATGGCCCGGGTAGGCATCCTTGCGATGCGCCACGCCGACCTTGGCCAGGTAGTGCTCGGCCTTTGCACGGGCTTCGGCCTTGGGTACGCCGAGCACATGCACCGGCGCTTCCATGATGTTTTCGATGGCGGTCATGTGCGACCACAGGTTGAAGTGCTGGAACACCATCGACAGGCGCGAACGCATGCGTTGCAGCTGTTTTGGATCCGCCGCCTTCAGCGCTCCATCCTTGTTCGCCACCAGCTTCAACTCTTCGTTGTTCAGCAGGATCTTGCCGGCGTGCGGCTGCTCCAGCAGGTTGATGCAGCGCAGGAAGGTGGATTTGCCGGAGCCACTGGAGCCGATGATGCTGATCACATCGCCAGCCGCCGCTTTCAGGGACACGCCCTTGAGCACTTCGTGACTGCCATAGCGTTTATGCAGGTCTTGGACTTCAAGTTTGTACATGCTGTCGGTTCTCACAAAAGCAGTCAGTCGTTGAGCAAGCGCCCGTGCCGCAGCGCTTCGCGCCCCGCCACCTTGGCCAGCCAGAAACCGGGTTGGGCGTAACGCAGCCGCTCAACGGCGAACAACACGCCGCTGGTGCCAGCACACAGGGTGCTGACCCGATCGGATAAGGGATCAATCACTTCAAAAATCGGCTCGCCCTTCTCCACCCAGCTACCGGCCGGACGCAGAAAACTCACCACGCCGGGATGCGGCGCAAACAACAATTCGGTGCCTTCGAAAGGCATGGCTTCGCACGCTTCATGCTGCGCCGCCGGCCACTCGCCCGCAATCAGTCCCTGCTCGGCGAGGAACGCCAGGATGCCTTCGGCATGCGCCTCGGCTTGCGGGCGACCGGTGTCGGCCTGACCGCCCAGCTCAAGGGTGGTCGCCAGGCAGGCCAGCGGAATCTGTGCCTGCGGGAACTGGCGCGCCAGGCGCAGCCAGGGCAGCGAACAGGCTTCGTCGAACGAGCTGCCGCCGGAGTCTTCCGCCAGCAGGCCGACCCGCACATTCAGATGAGCCGCCAGGGAACGCCATTGCGGCCAATGCTGCGGCAAGGCGTACATATGCAGCGCCGCTTCCGTATCGCAGTGCAGGTCCAGCACCACGTCCGCGGTGCAGGCGTGGCTCAGGAGGGTGCGCTGCATGCCTTGCAGCTGGCTCGATGGCGCCGGCAGTTCGGCCAGCACATCGCTCATGGCCTGGCGAATCATCTGGATATTGGCGTGCGGGTCATCCCCCAGGCATCCATCCAGACGGGCCGCGACCGGCGCACTCAGCTCGACGAAATCGCGGTTGAAGTTCTTGCCGCTGCCAGCCTCGAACCGCCCCTGATGATTGCCCTGCAACAGTTGCCCCAGCCCCATCGGGTTGGCCACCGGCACCAGTTCGATCACGCCATTCAGCGCGCCCTGGGCTTCCAGTTCGGCCAGGCGCTTTTTCAGCTCCCAGGCGGTGCGCATCCCAGGCAGTTCGTCCGCATGCAGGCTGGCCTGGATATAGGCCTTGCGCTCGCCGCGACCGAAACGGAACACCGAGACCTGCCGCTCGCTGCCCAGGTGGCTCCACGGCAATGCGTGGTCAATGCGTTCCATATCAGTGCTTCCGCGGCGCCAGGTAGCGCAGCCAGCGGCCTTCGGCCAGCTTGAACAGGCGCACCAGGATAAAGGTCAGGCACAGGTAGAACACGCCGGCGGTGATGTAGGCCTCGAACGGCAGGTAGTACTGCGCGTTGACCGTACGAGCCGCACCGGTGATGTCGATCAGGGTCACGATGGAAGCCAGACTGGTGGTCTGCAACATCATGATCACTTCGTTGCTGTACTGCGGCAGCGCCCGGCGCAGGGCCGACGGCAGCAGGATGCGGGCATACATCTTGTAGCGCGACATGCCCATGGCCTTGGCCGCCTCGATCTCACCGTTCGGCGTGGCCTTGAGGCTGCCGGCGATGATTTCCGCGGTGTAGGCGCTGGTGTTGATGGCGAACGCCAGGCAGGCACAGAAGGTCGCGCTGGACAGCCATGGCCAGAGGAAGCTTTTGCGTACCACATCGAACTGCGCCAGGCCGTAGTAGATCAGGAACAGCTGCACCAGCATCGGCGTGCCGCGGATCACATAGGTGTAGAGCCAGGCGCTGAGGTTGACGATCGGCTGCTTGGACACCCGCATCAGCCCCAGGGGCAGCGCCACCAGCAGACCGAAGAACAGCGACAGGGCCAAGAGTTTCAGGGTGGTCAGCAGGCCGCTAAAATACAGCGGCAAGGCCTCATAGATGACGTTGTAGTCGAAGATCATAGATCAGCCGCCCTTACGCCTACCGAGTAGCGCTTCTCAAGGTGACGCAATGCCAGCAACGAGACACTGGTGATCACCAGGTACATCGCCGCCACCGCGAGGAAGAAGGTGAAAGGCTCGCGGGTGGCGTCAGCCGCCTGCTTGGCCTTGAACATCATGTCTTGCAGGCCCACGACCGAAATCAGCGCGGTGGCCTTGGTCAGTACCAGCCAGTTGTTGGTGAAGCCTGGAATCGCCAGACGGATCATCTGCGGCACCAGCACCCGGAAGAACACCTGGAAGCTGTTCATGCCGTAGGCCATGCCTGCTTCCGCCTGCCCCTTGGGGATCGCCATGAAGGCCCCGCGGAAGGTTTCCGACAGGTAGGCACCGAAGATGAAGCCCAGGGTGCCGATACCGGCGGCCAGCGGGCTCAGGTCGATGTAGTCGTCGTAACCCAGCATGGGCGCGACCCGGTTGAGCAGGTCCTGGCCGCCGTAGAAGATCAGCAGGATCAGCACCAGGTCGGGAATCCCGCGGATCACCGTGGAATACAGATCGCCCAGCCACGCCAGCCAGCGCACCGGCGAGAGGCGCAGCGCGACCCCGATCAGACCCAGAACGATGGCCAGGGCCATGGACGACAAGGCAAGCTGAAGCGTCAGCCAAGCGCCATCGAGGATGACAGCCCCGTAGCCTTTCAACATGATTCAGGTCCTCGAAAATTGGGATGAAAAAATGGCGCAAACTTCAGAGATTCTGCTGCTTGCGCCATCTCGGACTTGCTGACTCGACGATTTACTGGCCGTAAATGTCGAAATCGAAGTACTTGTCCTGGATTTGCTTGTACTTGCCGTTCTCGCGAATGGCAGCGATCGCACCGGTGATCTTGTCTTTCAGCGCATCGCCCTTGCGTACAGCGATACCCACGCCGTCGCCGAAGTATTTGGTGTCGGTGAACGCCGGGCCGACGAACGCGAAGCCTTTGCCGGCGTCGGTTTTCAGGAAGCCGTCGTTCAACAGGGTAGCGTCCGCCACGGTGCCATCGAGGCGACCGGCCGCGACGTCCAGGTAGATCTCGTTCTGCGAGCCGTATGGCTTGATCTCGGCACCCAGCGGAGCCAGCACTTCACGGGCGAAACGCTCGTGGATCGAACCGCGCTGCACGCCGATGTTCTTGCCCTTGAGCTCGGCCAGGCCGTCGCTGACCTGGGTGCCGGCCTTCATGACCAGGCGCGCAGGGGTGTTGTAGTACTTGCCGGTGAAGTCCACGGACTTCTTGCGGTCGTCGGTGATCGACATGGACGACAGGATCGCATCGATCTTGCGCACCTTGAGTGCAGGGATCAGGCCGTCGAACTCCTGCTCGACCCACACGCACTTGACCTTCATTTCTTCGCACAAGGCATTGCCGATGTCGTAGTCGAAACCAACGATGCTGCCGTCCGGAGCCTTGGAGGCGAATGGAGGGTAAGCCGCTTCGATACCAATTTTCAGAGGCTTTTCATCGGCGAATGTCGGCAGGGAAAGTACGGAGGACAGTGCCAGGGCGCCAAGAAGCACGAGTTTCTTCATCTTAGGACTCCATCGGTAAAGGGCGAAAACGGCAGAGTGAGCGACAGCCCAATATGCGAATGGGTGGAACCTGATAGCGGTGCTGCGTCCTTGAGGACCTGGCCATGAACCCCATGCGGGTTTCCGGCAGGCTACGACGAGCGAGTGATCGGCATTCTAACGACAGGCCCGAAGCCGATATTTCCTCAATGCGACAACAAATTACAGAAGCACTGAGAAATCAGGTCGAGCACATTGACAGCTCTTCAAGTTTATGCAAGAGCAAAAGACGATAAACCTATCTACGCTGCAAATTGCGGGCCTATTATTCGCAAAGCCTTCTATTCCGGCAAGCGCAGCGTTATGACTTATTTTTTACAGGCCCCGAAAAGGCCCTGAAACGGGGCCTGGCGTTTCTCATTGCCCCGAATCCGGGCAGCGGGTTACACATTCCCTGCTGCCGGTAACATTCAGATACGCCTGATGGACATACCGATATTTATTCGATCGAAAAGCCGCTGCCTGTAGCCGCTGCCGCAGGCTGCGATATGGCCCGAAGGGCCTTTCAGGGCCTTCAAGAGCGCGTCTCCTGCGGAGCCGATCGCAGCCTGCGGCAGCGGCTACAGGAGGCGGCAGTAACACCCATAAAAAAGGTTCTTCACGGAATTCCGGGAAACACAGAAACAAGAACGCCGATTTGATTGATGATGTTCGTGCGAGCAAACACATCTAAAAAACCGGCGTTCTTATGCACGATATTAATACTTTCCTTCCTTTTTGGGAGGGCTTTTC
>NZ_QHHP01000041.1:188922-189457 GCF_003184125.1 Pseudomonas sp. RW409
TCCTGGAAAGTACGGCGGTAAGCCAGCGGTCGCCTCACCCAATTTGCTGAAGCGCCAGTTTGATGTCGTAGAACCCAACAAAGTTTGGGTCACCGACATCACCTACATTCGCACTTATGAAGGCTGGCTGTATTTGGCTGTGGTGTTGGATCTGTTTTCTCGCCAGGTCGTTGGCTGGTCAATGAAGTCGCAGATGACCAGTGATTTGGCTATTGACGCGTTGTTGATGGCGGTTTGGAGGCGTAAACCGAAGCAAGAAGTGATGGTTCATTCCGACCAAGGCAGCCAGTACAGCAGCTCCGATTGGCGCAGCTTTTTGAAGCAAACAATTTGGTTGCCAGCATGAGTCGCCGAGGCAACTGTCATGACAACGCTGTGGCCGAGAGTTTTTTCCAGCTTCTGAAACGGGAACGGATCAAGCGAAAAATCTACACCTCGCGGCAAGATGCTCGTAGTGATGTGTTCGATTACATCGAGATGTTCTACAACGCAAAACGCCGTCATGGTTTCAACAATCAGCTGTCACCGGCAGAGT
>NZ_QHHP01000041.1:189467-252461 GCF_003184125.1 Pseudomonas sp. RW409
GAATTTCGAGACTGAAAGCTCCGAAAAGGTGATCAGCCTTCTCACATCCGTACGCTTGCCTGTGCCTGCGGCGGGGATAGGGTTGATTCAGATCCCCCTCGGTTCGATTAAGCCGACTCGTACAATGGAAGGCACGTCAGTAGGTTTGCCCCACCGCTTGGTTGTAACCCTCAATAAACAAGTCGTAACGTCGCTGTGCCTGAGCAAAATCATCACTCAACTGTTGGGGCGAGGCGTTGCCTGCCCAGTGCTCGTCGAGTGTCTCCAAGGCTCTCAGATAATTGGCGGCAGGCCATTTGACCTCGCGCCACAACTGCTGGAGGCCATCACTCTCGTAGTCCGAGTCGGAGGCGCCCCTGCTCTTATCCCAGGTTTCCCGCAGCTGCTTGATGGCCTGGGCCAGGCTTTGTTGGTTCAAGGTTTGTGCTGCTGCGGCGTTGTTTATCAGCGTCATGGTGTCCTGGGTTTTCAGGATCAGCTCAAGAACAAAGGCCGCATGAAACTTGTCCCGGGCCTTCAATTGTTCAAGCTGGACCAAGCGGTTCTGGCGATCGGCGTCATCCACCTCTTTGCGCAACTGCGACGAGATGACCAGAAAGCTTTCCACCAGCGGTATGAACGTAGTGTCACGCTCGGCCCGGTCAGCGTCGGTGGATGGAGGGGTATCCCAGGTGGGGTAGAAATCGAACAGTTGGGTGGCCGAGTTCACCAGGAGCAATTCCTGAACATAGCGCACGTGCAAGGCGGCCAGGCTTGGAATTTCTTCGCGCAGGCTGGCCTTCTGGGCTGAGGTCAGCAGGCATAGATCAGGGCGTCGGGTTTTGTTGTCCAGGCTACTGAGCTGCGGTCCCCGCTGGCGCTGGAAAAGCTCGGGATAGCGGGAAATAAACTCTTTGCGGAAGTCGTCGCTCGCGGGGCCCCGGGCGCGGTAGTTGAAGTAGGCCAGGCGCCAAGGCGTGTCAACACGGTTGATGCAGTCGATCAAGGGACGCAACACCGAAGCGCGAGCTTGTTGCTCGGCGCCCGGGCGATGCAACCAGCCGTTGATGGAGGCGAGCGTACCGGTGTTGCTGAGCAGGCCGAGGGCAATCATTGTCAAGGGCACGACCAGACACAGCGCGGTCAGGGTTTGGCGAATCATGGTTTTTTCTGCCCATTGAGTGTATGTCCGTACCACTGCGCCTGTGTCGCCGGTACCTCGCAACCCCGAACAGTTTCGCGCAAGCCCGCACACAGGTGCATGGCGATGGGTTGCAGTCCCTGGTCACGGCTGATCATCTGGCTATTGCCATACACCAGCAAGCCCACTACCGCCAAGACTACAGAGCCCATCATCACGGCGGACAACACCACTGAAGCGTTGCGCTGAAGACGAATCCTGCTGATCAAGGACTTGACCAGGCTTTTGCCCGGTACTCGACTCAGAGCCCCCAGCGTCAGCAAAGTCACCCCATAGCCGAGCAGGCCGCAAGTGCCGCTCGCCGCCCAGACCGCCAGCCCCATCACCCAGCAGGGCAGGATCTGCCGCAAGAACATGGGCGCCGGACGACGGGGGCTCAGCCAGGGTGAAAGACGTTGAGTCCAGCGCTGATCCAGGCTCCAGTGACGATCGGCCACTGGTATCCATAACCACAAGACCACGACCATTGGAATGGCCATCATCGCCATCCAGAACAGCGCTGCCCCCAGGCTCGACGCCATAGCGTTGGTGCTGTTCAGTTGATCTCCGATTATCTGCCCGACGCCCATGCCTGCCAGGGCCGCATACATCGGCCAGGTGCTGCCGGCACCTTCCCAGGCACGCCAGAAATAAGGATCCCCCTCGGGCATCTCGCGACACAGGTGCGGGTACTGAGTGAGGATGCGCGCGCTCAAGAAGCGGCAGGCGTTCCAGTCGGCCTCCATGAAACGCCGGGCCAGGAGGTGGCGCTGCTCATGCGTCAGCGGGGCGAACAACATCTTGGCGGCGCGGCATTGCGGGTTGCGCAGGTCAAGCTTCGCCAGCCGTCGTTGCTCCACGATAAAACCGTGGTGATGGCTGCGCTCCAGTAACTGCTCCCATTCCGGGTGGGGGCAACGGCTGTGGGAACCCGTACTTTTCCAGCCTTGCTGAACGCAAATGGTTTCGAACAAGTCCTCGGACCAGAACCAGCTGGCAAGCAAGGTGCGCGCGAGCATGGCGTTCAACCAATCGTGGCGCTCCAGAGGCCTGAGCCATTCAGCCTTGCTCAGGTTGAGGAACATGTTGCTGAAGGCTTCGGCTTGCCCAAGATCCAGCAGGCGACACAAGGTCGTTTCGATACGCAGGTACGTTCGGGCCAGCAACTGCTCAAGAGCCTGGAGGGGCAGGGCGGGGTGATCGTCCCGCAGCCAAAGGTTGAGCCAATGGAAGTGTTCCAGCCCCCATTGACTCAGCTCCATTGCCTGCTCGGTGTCGTCCAGGCACAGGCTCAACAGCTGAACTTCAAACTCGTGTGCGCAATAACAGCTCTTGGCTTGTTGGTAGCGATCCGCCAGATTGGCGACGCTAGCGTTTTCCAGGAGCTGGGCGGCCAGTTGCTGGCCGATGCTGGGGCCGCTTGAAACGGGGACCTGCTCAAAGGGAGGAAGCGTTTCTAGCAGCACAACTTCAGGTGCTTCGAGCGCCATGAAGTCGTCGTTATGGCTCCAGTCCAGGGCCTGCTCGTAGGCTTCGCGCAAACGCTGGAAGCCTTGCGGGTCTTCATCAGGGCGATGCTGCTTGAGCAGCAGCGCGTACTGACGCTTGATGCTGCGGGTGTCGGCGCCCGGTGCAAGCCCGAGGAATTCCCAGCAGCTCATCGCCAGAGACCCTGTTCCAGTTCATCGAGATGGCGGGTCATTTGCAGGCGGTTTTCACGGATCAGACGTTCATCCTGGCTTTCCAGAATGTGCTGGAAATGGCTGGCCATCTGGTCCAGTTGCTGGCGCAAATCTCCCAGGCTCTCTTGGTATAAACGCTCGAGCCTGGCGATCAGCAGGCTGTTGACCTGTTGTTCCCGTGGGTGGATTTTCAGGTCGGCCAACTCGGCCAACCGCGCCTTGATTTGCTTAGGATCAAGCACTCCAGGGTTGTTTTCGATGACCAGGCTGCGGGTTTCGCCGGTCAGCGGAATATGCACTTCAGCTTCCAGCAACCCGTTGTTGTCGTAGGTGAAACGTACCTGAAGGCTGACTTCTCCAGCCGGTGCCGGCGGCACGGCGATGTCCATTTCACCGAGGAAGACGTTGTCCTTCACCCAGCGGCTCTCGCCCTGATAGATCTTCACCTGCACCTGTTTCTGCCGGTCATGCAAGGTGGACACCGATTTGACCTTGCTCACCGGCACCACGTTGTTGCGTTCGATAATGGGCAGGAAGTGGCCGCTTTCGATACTGCCCGCCACACTGTTGGCGATCTCGACCCCCAGGGTATAAGGGCAGACATCGGTCAACACCACCTCTTCCAGCGCCGCATCCCGCGCTTTAAGGGCGGCCTGGACCGCCGCGCCCAAGGCAATCGACTGATCGGGGTCCAGTTGGATCGAAGGAAAGCGTCCGAATAACCCAGCGACCATTCGGCGAATCATTGGCATGCGCGTGGTACCACCCACCAGCAGCACCTCATCCAGCTCCGAAGGGCGAATGCGCGCATCGCGCAGCGCCGTTTCGATCGGTGTGCGCAGCCGGGTCAGCAGCGGCGCATAAAGCTCGGCCAACTGCTCCTGGGTGAAGGTCTTCGACCACTCCAGGGCGCCGTGGTGCAGGCTGAAGGTGGCGGTTTCCTGGTTGCCCAGGGCGTGACGCACCCGTTCGGCTTCGCGGCGCAGGCGATGGGCGAGGTTGGGGTCATCGAGCTTGGGCATGTTCGCCGCACTAGCCTGGCCAGACAAAAAGGCCTGAACCAGCAAGGTGTCAAAGTCTTCGCCACCGAGGAAGTTGTCACCGGCACTGGCGCGTACTTCCATCACCCCGTCAAACAGCTCCAGGATCGACACATCGAAAGTGCCGCCACCCAGGTCGAAGACCAGGAACGAGCTGGCGTTGTCACGCTGGTGCAGACCATAGGCCAGTGCCGCCGCGGTGGGCTCGTTGATCAGCCGCTCGACCTTGAGGCCTGCCAACTCTCCGGCGATCTTCGTGGCTTTGCGCTGGGCGTCATTGAAATAGGCAGGAACGCTGATCACCGCCTCGGTGACCGTTTCGCCATAGTGACGCTCGACATCTTCCTTGAGGCTGCGCAACACCAGTGCCGAAAGCTCCTCGGGGCGGAACAGTTTTTCCCCCAGGCGCACTTCCTGGGCACTGCCCATATGCCGCTTGAACAACGAAACGGTTTGCTTGGGGTGGGTTTGCAGGCGCTCTTTGGCGGCCTGTCCGACCAGAATCCGCCCTTGATCATCCAACCCGACCACACTGGGGGTGAGGAACCGATCCAGGGCATTGCCGACCAAGTGCGGCGCGCCTTCACGCCACACGGCGATCAAACTGTTGGTGGTGCCAAGGTCAATACCGACGATCATCGTGTGCGCAATTCCATGTCTATACAGCTCTGTCGATACCAGAGTGATGGCTATTTAATATTGCGCATTCTGAGTGATATCACAGAGATATCGCAAGGCGGTTGAGAACTCTCTGTAGTTGAAGTCGGGCTTTCATTGAAGCGGCTGAGCCGCGGGTGTTGCCTGTTAGCACATCGATTTGCCAACGGACGCTCCGCCATCGACAAACAATGTCTGGCCGGTGATAAAGCCGCTCTGTTCCGATAACAGGAAGGCGATGGCCGCAGCGACTTCATCCGGCTGACCGAGCCTGCCCATGGGAACGCTTGCCAGGTAACGCGCTTCACCGTCGCTGCCCAGCGGATTGCCGGCGCGGAACAACTCGGTTTCCGTGGGGCCTGGAGCAACGGCGTTGACGGTGATCCCGGTGGTTGCCAACTCCAAGGCCCAGGACCGCGTGAAGCTGACCAGTGCGGCTTTTGCCGCGGCATAGGCGGTGCGGTGTGGGATCCCCAGGATGGTCAGGCTGGAGATGTTGACGATCCGTCCCCAACCGCGATTGCGCATACCCGGCAGCAGTGCTTGCGTTGCCTGCAAGGCGCTATGCAGGTTGATCCGCATGACCTCATCAAAGTCGTCGAGCTGTATATCGCCCAATGCCTGCGGGCGCACCAGGCCAACGTTATTGATCAATCCATCGAAGTCATAACGAGAAACGAGCCCCGCCAGCGTTTTTTCGGTCTGCGCCCGGTCGCCCAGATCGAGGGAAATGAGGGTGCCGGGAAAGTGTGGATCATTGCTGTTGCGAGCGATGCCGACTACATGGTGGCCCGCTTGGGACAACTGGTTCGCGAGTGCACGCCCGATGCCTTTGCTGGCGCCAGTGACAAGGAAAGTACGAGTTTTCATTGCAGAGCTCCAAACACCCGGCAACATCCGGGATCGGGGAGGGGGGCAGCGCCAGGATGTGGCGCGCAATCAACCAGGGCGGAATCGGAAGCATGCCCTGTCTGGATACTCTATTGATCTGTGTTGTGGCGATAAACCACCGCCAGGGGAATTCATTTTGACCTGGAAAGCAATGATCGCCGGGACAACAAGGTTGAAGCGGGCGGGTAAGTCACAGCACCTTGCCGAACAGTCGGTTTTCATGGGTTTCATCCTGGAAGGAATAGGACGGCGACCCCATCTGCACATAGCCTTGCCGAGGGTAAAAACCCAGTGCGCGATCGTTGCCAATCCAGACCGTAGCCCAAAGCAAGGATGCGCCGCCAAGGCGAGCGTACCTTTCAGTCTCCTGAAGCAACCTGTGGCCGATTCCTCGGCCGGTAAATCGCTCTTGTACATAAAGGCGCTGCAGCTCGGCAGCATCGGGCGTCGAGATCAATTCATGGGCGGTGCGCATGGCTACCTGGGCAAAGCCGATGAGATGATGATTAACCTCGGCAACGATAATCGAGGTGTCAGGCCGGGCCATCAGGTTTGCGATGGTCGCGGGTGAAAACGCTTCCAGCACCTCCCGGGCGATTGAAGCGCGGATACCTTCGGTGGCATAGGTATCGAGAAAGACCTGCATGCCAACCACGCCAATACACGGCGCATCCTGGAGCAGCGCATCGCGAACAATGATTGGGGAAGTGTTGGTGTCGATCATTGTTCAATCCTCAATTCTGCCAGCACTGTGCGTATCGTTCGCACACCCCATAACGCTTGTCCAATTCGGCCATGCGCGCCCAGTTTTCCGCCATTACCTCCTTTTGCAGTTGGTCATTGAGCTGGCGGTAGTACTGCAACATGGCACCGTTAGTGGCCAGCGCCTGAGTGACGTCGGTTGCCTGGGTATCAGGCACCAGCGCCTTGATGGAGGGTGTCTCCAACCGGGAGAGACGCGTGCGGTACTCAACTTTGTACTGCTCAAGCGCGTTGGCCTTTATCCCTTGCGCTTGAACCAGGTAAGCCGCGACGTTCTGTCGATATTGGGCCCAATAGGCATCCGGCAGATCAAGGTTCATCTGCAGTTTGCGCTTGTCGACCAGCAGATCGACCGTCTCGACCTGAACGCTCTCGCTCAGAGAAGTGACCCCGGGTTTCATCTCCGTGATGATACTCTGCGAGACAATCTGCTCGATCAATCCGTCACGTTCCGGGGTGCCCGGCAGGCCTTTTGCAGGCACAGGGAACAGGGCGTTAGCGCCCATGCAGCTAGGTATTCCATTATTCACCAGCGGGACTGGTGAGCGCGCCACTTGGCCCTGCACCCGGTGCAGGCGTTTAAGCCTGGTCACGCACTGACTGCCGGCGCTATTGAACGTCAGCTCGTATTCAGCGCCACTTTGCGGCTTGAAGGAGAAGGCCGTACCACACACCGAGCCTGTCCCTTGGGTATTCAAGTGCAGCAGCTGCTCTTTTTTCGGAGATAGCCGGATTTCCAGATAAGGCGTTTTCTCAGAGGCCGGTGGCATCGACATGTCCACTCGCCTGCGGGTATTGGCGAGGAACAAGTTATTGAGGATGCCCGTGGTTTGCCCACCGCAGTGCTGCTCATCGAGCACGCTCAACGTGGCACTGCTCATGTCACTGATAAAACGCAGCTTGGCGGCGTCTGGTTCGGTTGCGTCCGGGTAACTGCCCGATACACTGCAGCCACTCAGGGTCAATGCGCAAGCCGCGGCACCCAATACACGACCGGTAAAAAAACGACTCATAGAGAGGTGTCATCCTTAACGCTTGAGTTGAGAAGTGCCGCATCATAATGGGAAAGCCACATTTTGTTTCGATGGACCGAGGATTGAATGCACAAGATAAGTCAGCTGTTTGTGATTGGAGTCACAGCCTTGGTGAGTGCCTGCTCGGCATTGCCGCCCGAAATGGCCCTGGACTCAAAAGTCTATTCCGCAGAAAACGCCGGCCTGGTCCTGGGTGCGCTGATCGAGGGCGGCCCCTATGGCACCTGGATCAGCTTTCGCGACGTCAATACCGGCAAAACCTACGGCTGGGCCCCTAAGGATTATTACTCGGCATGGCTGCCCGCAGGCACCTATGAGGTGAGCGACCTTGGCTCGCGTCGCGGCGTCATGGGGCCGTACTCGAAACCCCTGCGCTTTACCGTGACGAATGGCCAACTCAATTACTTGGGCGAGATGACGTACGGATGCCCACTCGCTGCGCACCCGGCAGCCATCTATGGCGTCAAGAACTGCGGCATTCTTGCGCTAGCAACCTGTACGGTCGACCGCCCCAGCATTGCCGTGTGTGTGGTGGACAGGCAGGAACAGTCAGTTCGAACCTTCGTGAAGCAGCACCCGCAATACTCCGAGCTTCCAGTCAGGCCGGCAGTGATGTCGACGCATTGAGGAGGTGAATCAGCTTGCGTAACCGCGACCGACATTGTGATTCCCTCCGTAGGAGAGGACAGCGTAGCAGTAGCTTTACCGTGAATTTGAGGAGTCGGCTCCCTCTGGTATTGTTTCCGCCTAGGCAGGCCATCAGGCCTGCCTGGTTGTTCGAGAAAACGGTTGTCCAGACTAACGTACGGTCATCTTTTTCCGATCTTCTTCTGCTTCAGCCTGGAAGACCTCAATGAGTTTCTGGTTGTAGTCGTCCAAATAGGTCTGCAAACCCTCCCGATCAACGAGTCGCACCCCTGCGGTGGTAGCAAGCTCCTTGGCTGACTTCGTGTAGTACGAATTGGTGACGACCATGGCTTCGTCACAACCGTAGAACGCCTTGGCAGAGATCGCTTGCTGAACGGCAGCGTTGCCAACGGAGCCCGTGTAGTTTTTGGCTTGGATCACCATGTTCTTGCCAAAGCGGCTCACGAACAAGTCGGCCCCTTGATCGGCAGTCTTCTTGGTTTCCTTTACGTCGAAGCCAATGGTTTGGAAAATCTCGACCAGGAACGCCTCGAACTGGAACCCGTCCATCGCGTCCACCAAATACATGGTGATGAATCGATTTGGATTGAAATGCTCAAGCTGGCTTCCCAAGCGCTCGACAAGGATATCGAAGTAGATACCTTCGCAAAGACTGAGCCCGGAGCGGAAGGCGGGCAATGAAATCAAGGGAGTGTTGGCCGTAGCGTTCGCTTGAGCGTTGAACTGGACACCCTGGTACGCAAGATCGTTCTCCCAGAGGTAGTAGTAGAACAGAGCGAGATCGGATCTGAACGTCGTTCCGGCCTCATCGATCCATGATCGGAGGGTCTCGGCCAAGTCGGCTTTGATGTGGCGGCTGAGCTCTCTGGAGAAGCCAAGATAGGTCGAGTTGAATGCAGTGGTCAGAAGCAGTTTGTCCAGGAGCGAGGGCAAGCCTTCAAGCTCATCGAACCCCTTGCGGATCAGCACCTCGCGAAACAGCTCACGTTCGGTGTACACACCATCAAGCCTAGGGCCTGGTACGCCGGCGTCGTTGCTGCTGGAAGAGGTTTCACGGGTAGTGTGGATGAAGTTCGTGAAGTAAGGCTGCTTGAGCTGCGCGTATTTTCTCAGCACATTGTTCAGCAGATCGTTCAGCTGTGCCTGCTCTTTCTTCTTGCCCAGGAAATCTTTGATGAGCCCCTTGGATTGATACTGAAAGTCCGGGTAAAAGGAAGGATCGAGTGGCGTCAGATGTTGAGCACGCAGCTCCGCGGAGGGTGATACTTGAGAGCTGTTGCACCAAGGGCAGGTTGTCTCAAAAGTTGTTCTGTTGCATCCATTGCATTGGTAAATCATGGGCGTCCATTCCGGGCTGAAGACTGAGATGTGGTGCTAGCCGGTACGTCTCAATCTTGATCAGATGCCGCCAAAGGGTAGGTGATCGTCCTGAAAGGTCTCGGTGCTCGATAGCAGAAAATAGCCTATTGCCATCTACCGGTCTACGTCGGTCATTTGAACTCGATACCTGTGTGTCAAAGCAACTCAGAACTAAGACTGATGATCGACATTTAACAAGTGGGCGATGTCATTTGTTCATAAGTCGCTCGCAAACCCACCACACTTGGCTCAATGCGCTCAAAATGAATGTGCTTGTTCATCGGTTTATGTTCATGGATCGCGAATGGCGGGCTTTGGCACAGTTTCCTCACACGACCACCAGGTTTCTTCGACTGTTGGGCGCAGCGCTATTTTTGGCGGTATCGCCGTTATCACTCGTCCGTCGCTTTTTTGATCCTTGAAGCAGGGAAGGGTGTGGTACCTCCTGACGCTGCTGAACCGCTTATTAAGGACAAGTGCGCAGGCTGTTCGGCATTACTCGCGTTATGCCTTAAGATAGCCGGTTGCCGAAAGAACCGTCATGGCCATAGCCATGAAGGGCTTTCATCCTTTACAAATAAGTGTGGTGAAGATGAACAAGCCTTTCATTTCGCTGTGCCCTGAAATTACTCGGGCACATGCGCTGACGTTGAAGGATTGGTTGGAGGATGAGCGCGTCACTTGCTATCTGAGCGATTCACGTGACGTTTCCCGCTCCATCGAGCAAGTCATTGATCGGACTCAATTACCGATCCTGACCCATTTATTCAACCGGGGCGGCCGATTCTTCATGGCCTATGACCGGCATGACGCCCCGGTGGGCTTTGTCCGTCTCATCAAGACCGGCTCGAATTGCGAGATAGTCCTGGTCATCGGAGACAGCGACAAATGGGGGCGAAACCTTGGCGCCCGCACGATCCGCGAAGGCATGAAACTGGCCTTCCTCGACATGCGGGCCGAGAAGCTCATCGCGAAGATCCACCCGGACAACGCGCGCTCGCTGAAAGCCTTTCTGCGCAGCGGCTTTCTGCTTGAGAGCGAAACGCCGGCATTGAAGTCATTTTCCATGACGGCGGGGCGCTATCTCCAGTTCTTGCGCGAAGGTGCCGTTGGCGGCTCCACGGGGATCTACATCACTGAAATCGACAAGGCCAGGCTCGAGAGTCTGATCGCGCTTGAGCAAGGCCCGGCCGTTGTTGAACTCGAACATGAGCTTGAGCGAGCCATTGTCGTCAAGCCGCAGCAGGTGGCGCGCAATGTCGTCACGATGAACTCCAGGGCTTTGCTGCAGTTGGACGACGAAGAGATCGAAGTGGCCTTGGTCTACCCTGACGACGCGGACAGCAGCGCCGGGAAGCATTCCGTGTGTTCCGACATCGGCGCTGCCATCCTGGGCTATCAGGAGGGGGACGCCATCGACTGGCGAATTTCTGATCGGACCCGCCGGATTGAGATCAGGAAAGTGCTTTACCAGCCGGAGGCCGCGGGTGATTTCCACCTGTAATTGCGCCTTTAGCTCAGTGTTCGTCCATCAGGCGCGAAGATCCCCCAAAGGACGGGGCCGCGCTTTCCGTGCCTGATGCCAACCGTCTGCCACAGGCCGCGCCGTTCAATGACGCCGGCGACATCTGCAAATACAACCTCGATATTAGCCAGGGTGGTTGAGTTCTGACGGGCACGCGGGATGTAACGAGTAACACACTAGGACAGGAACTGCTTGAGCAACCGCAGGTTCTGGTCCCGGGTACGCGAATCGATCTGCGGAAAAGGTGCCGTTTCAGTGACGAGAATGGGTAACGGCGCCGCATCTCCAGTTTGCACGAGCAACGGTACACGCTGACCGGAAGAGAAACGACACTGAATCAGCTTCATCGGTAACCACCTCATTAATGGCCCTTTAAGAAAGTGGATGATAGAAGCGGGTTTGCCGAATCAAGGTCTTACGAAGCACATGAACACATCTGACATAGTATCTGATTTAACATAATATACATTATGCGTATATCTATATGGAGGCTTGGGGGGTGTGGGTGTCGTCGTCACTTTAAAATCAGAAAAATCATCTTAAAAAAATATTCTCGAAAATTCATGGGCCTAGGAATTCACGAAAATGATTCTTCGTGGTTTAAGCACATGAAGTAATCGGTGCTGTCCCACTCAGTACATTGGACTGAACCATGGACTACATCCATGAGACCCAGCCGACATTTTAGCTCTTCGCGGCCTCACGTGAGCATGCCTGTCGTCGGCTTTCGCCTCACGTTCACGGTTTTGCTCACAGATTAGCGCTACAGGCTCTGGTGCGGCCTCTGCCGTCGCCATAATGCCTGACTTACGTCATGCACAGCGAAGGCCCACCTGCAAACACGTCGCTGCGTGAAATCTGCAGCGTTCAGCGTGGAGTTCGTGCGCAGAATTCAAGGGCTGCCATATGTGGAAAAGACAAACGCCGGCTGATGTATTTGCAGATGCTGAAGGTTTGGCGGTTCACACCTTACGCTTGAAGGCTGTGGAGCTTTCCTGCCACCAAATACCCTGGAAGCTCGCCAGAATCTGGCTGGATGAAAAGCTCAGTAAAATGCTAGTCCAGTAACGTTGTTAACCACAATTTTGACTTGTTAACCACGGTGGTTAACAAGTCAAAAACCAAGTTTACAGAATAATACTGAACCTGCGTGTTAGCCTTGATTTGCCTAGGGCGCCTAGGATTTCAAAGCTCCGTATTGCGGTTCGAATTCCGTGGTTTGCCAGTCGAAATATTTACATCTATTCGGGCTGCTCCATTTTTAGGCACCCTGCTAGGTTTTGTACGAAAAGTATTGCCGCATACAACGTAGGCTGCAGGCCAGCGTGACCATGGCTGCAAAGCTCCTGGCCAGCTTGTCGTAGCGAGTCCCTATTCTGCGGTTCTCTTTTAGCCAGCCAAACATCCGCTCAATGATGTTCCGCTGTCGATACTTTGGACGATCAAAGAGTCGGGACAAGCCCGGTCGGGGTTTGCGTGGCATGGCGCGCAGCGGGATCACCGGCTGCATTCGGTAACGGTCGCAGTAATGACGCAGGTGTTCTGCGTCATAGCCTTTGTCAGCCAGTAACCAGCGACTACGCTTGCGTGGTCGCCCCGGCTTACCGGGAATTCGCACCTGATCCAACAGCGGTTGGGCGTGGGCGATATCGCTGGCTTGCCCCGACGAAAGGATGAAGCGTAAGGGAACGCCATTGGCGTCGCAGACCATGTGGATCTTCGTAGTAAGGCCGCCTCGACTGCGTCCCAGGGCATGGTCTAGCGGTTCTTCAGGCCCCCCTTTTTCCCGGCGCCTGAAGAGGCTCGGGTTGCACGTACCGCTGTGGAATCGATCATCCAGGTGTCCAGATCAATCAGTCCTTCCCGGTTCAGTCGAATATGCAAGCGCTCCAGTACTCGGTCGAACGTGCCGTCGTCGCGCCAGTCACGAAAATGCTGATACACCGTTGACCAGGGCCCAAAGCGTTCCGGCAGGTCACGCCAGGCTGCGCCCGAGCACAGGATCCACAGGATTGCGTGGAGTACCAGACGATCATCACTGCGTGGTCGACCCATTTTCTGCTCTGGAGAAACCAGATCCCTGATCAATTCCCACGATGCGTCGGAGAGTTCGTAACGCTTTGCCATGCGGGCCTCCAGCCAATCATGGCGGCAATTCTAACCGCACCGACTTTTCGTACAAAACCTAGATTAGGTAGGAGCTGATCAGAGCGTCATTAAGCGTCAAGTCTGACGAGTGATTTATGCTCTTGAGGATAGTCTATGCACCACCAATCGCCAAAGGCACCCTAACAGGCTCTAGATGGAGAACAAAGGCGTGGATGCACGATCCAGTTTATGCAGTCACCCGTTTCGCCAACATTTGCAGCGGGCGACTGTCCGATGGTCGACAGAAATCTGTGCCCCAAAATCGGCACAAGAGCTCACTTATGCCCCTCCCTCCGACGGGCCTTGTAAACGTTTATATGCAAATCCAAAAGTAGTGCAAACGGACGCGCAGCGCAAGCAGACCGTTGGGCCTACTGGGGATAGAGGAATTGCACAGAGTGCAAACTTGAGAAAGTGAATGAAGCGGATGCGCACTGCAGCGCTGTGGCCGACGAGGACAGTCGAACGCTATGAGATGTGTTGCCGCTGACGGAAAACTGACCCAGTAGTTCAACATTAAACTTGATTAAATTTTAGCTTGATCGTACGACGAGGTAATTAATGTGTCGTCATGACGTCTTTGGATAAGCGTTGCAAGTGCTCCTTCTGACTCTGTAGGGCTGCGATGATGCTGCGTAAGCTCGTAGCGTCTTCACCCGTGATTTTTTCCAGAATGGTGTTAAGGTCGGCTGCACACGCCTCATTAACGAAAGCAATTTCCACCAATCTCAACTGCAATGCCTGCAAACGGTACAAGGTATTCATCACCCTCCCTTCTTATATTGGGATATAAGCAGAATCTTACCATCTGAATCGCTTTGTTCGAGATGGACATGCACTCACGCTAACCGATATCAAGGTTTCACATCTTTAAGATTCGTCTTAAAAGCTTCGCTTCGCATGCGCGAGGGGGGGCAGTTAATTTCTCGTACAAATAACCAAAGGTTTTCGAGACAATTCTCAATTAACGCTAACGGTTTCACAGCTAATATAGATGTGAAAGGCTGCAATAAACCCCTTTTTTCTGCCCGCAAAATACTGAATGCGTGCGCCCAACTTATTACAAGAGACTTAGTTCAAATGGACACCCCCAGTATCTTGGTGCTTGAAGACCATTCGCTTCAACGCAAAGCCGCGGTCAGCGTTTTGAGCCGTCTCGGCTACATGAGTATCATCGAAGCAGCGGATGGGCATGATGCAATAGAGAAGATCCAAGCAACCGGTGGGGTGGACATAGCGCTCTGCGACCTCGATATGGCTGGCATGGATGGCCTGACGTTCCTGCGCCAGGCACGCAAATTGGACCTGGTGCACAGCATCATTATCTGCAGCTCGCTGGCCGAAGATTTGTTATCGACTATCAATCATATCGTTAATCTGCAGGGTCTGAATCTTCTTGGAATCATCACAAAGCCGCTTTGCGCTCCGATGCTCAAAGCATTGCTGTTAAAACACAAGTCAAAGCGTTTAGAGCCCGACAAATCGAGCGTGCGCTCAGAGTTGCCAAGTGAAAGCACTATACGAAGAGCCATCGCCAACCAGGAATTCAGGGCCTATTTTCAGCCTAAATTCAGTCTGCGTACTGGCGAGATTGACGGGGCGGAAGTACTCGCACGCTGGCAAACGCCCGATCAAGGTTTAGTCTCTCCCGCGTTGTTTCTCCCGGCCATAAAACGCTACGGCTTGGTCAATGAGCTGTTTTACAATTTGTTCGCTCAGGGACTAAGTCTGCAAAAGCTTATGCAGTCCCATGGCAAACCTTTCAAGCTCGCATTCAATCTGGACGTTTGTCAGTTGAATAATCTTGATCTGGTGGAGCGGATAAAAATCCTGTTACGCACGCACGGTGCGTCGCCTCAAGGACTCATTTTTGAACTGACTGAAACAGGCCTCTTACAAATTCCGCATGTCGGAATGGAGAGCATGGTGCGCCTGCGCATGTTGGGGGTTGGGCTAGCTATCGATGACTTCGGCGTGGGTTACTCCTCATTAGAGCGCCTGTGCCAGATGCCGTTTACCGAGTTAAAACTGGATGCCGGCTTTATCCAACGCATGGATCAGCACCGCTACATCAAGGTGATCCAAGGATCGTTGTCATTGGCGAAAGCCCTCAACATACGTGTTGTGGCAGAAGGCATCGAAACTGCCGAACAAGTGCGGGGCCTAGCGCAGTTAGGCTGCCAATGGGGCCAAGGATATTTTTATGCACGCCCCATGAGTTGGGTGCACATGGTCGGATGGCGCTTTGAAGGTGACCAATCAGCCTGGAGGCGTGCCTTCGCTGCACCCGAGCGTTAGCACAAGCTTGCCCCACAATACCGACTGCATCTGAGGCATGCAGCGCGCTTTGAGACAATTCCCTATTCCTTAGGAGTTGGAAACAATTCAGAATTGTCTGATATCAATGTAGGACTAATCTTGTTTTGTCCTTAGCCAAAAGCTCAGCGTTAACAAGGTCAAGGTCCCACCGCGCCCATCATGTCTTGGAGGACAGTATGAACTGGTCCATCGTTAACCCGTTACGCTTGGCAGTGTTGGATGATCATTCGCTGATTCGTCTCGCTCTGAAATCACGATTGGCTCGCGAAGCGGAATTCAAGGTTGTGGGCGTGTACGCAGGCAGTTCAGAGTTGCTCTCGGCGATGCGCGAGATTCAGATCGATCTGCTGATTCTGGATTACAAACTTCAAGACGGTGAGCTGGATGGACTTAACCTCATCAGGCAACTGCACAAGCAATACCCTGATCTCAAGATTCTGATCTCATCTTCCGAAGAGAGACCTGCTGTAATCAATATGGCAATAGGTGCCGGCGCGGGCGGGTTTCTTGGCAAGTCCCAACCAGTTGATGATCTGATCACAGCCATTAGGACCACGGCATCGGGCCGCGCTTATCTTTCCGCACAGGCTGCGTTCGAACTGCGCTCTCTCCCTGTGCCGGGCAATGAACCCGAGCAGATGGAAGGTAAATCCCAATCGCAGACCGATACCTTCCTTAACAATCCGTTGCTTTCACCCAAGGAAAAGGAAGTGTTGCGCTGCTGCCTGGACGGCTTGGGGGTGACGCAGATTGCTCTGAAATTCTCGCGCAGTCGCAAAACGATCAGCGGCCAAAAACAGTCTGCGTTTAAAAAACTCGGGATCCGTGGCGATGCTGAATTGTTCATGCTGCAGCACAGCCCTCAGAGCACGCTTTAGCCTGGCCGTGCTTACCAACTGCATCACGCCAGGCTTTTACGCAAGCCTGCGTGCGCGCTTAACATACCAAAGGCCAGACTCTCTATGCTGCGCAGTTTTATCTTTGTCGCCGTTTTAACTATCGTCGCCCCTGATTACGCGTTGGCTGCAGATCCACCTGCACTAACGTTGTACGGTCGCTCTGACTGCAAAAGCCTGCAAATCACACTGCCTGAAAATGATTGGGCTTGGCTGCGAGAAAAACGCCGACTGGTATTGGGAGTTGCTCAGCCAGATTTCCCCCCCTACGAGATGACCGCAAGTGGGTCACGTTATGAGGGCGTCAACGCCGATGTGGCATGCATAATCGGCCAAGCGTTGCACCTGGAAATCACCGCAAAGGCGTTCTCCGATCGGCGCAGCGCACTTGCAGCACTTGAACGCGGCGAAATTGATCTGTTGGGAAGCTCCAACAACTTTGAAACAACGGACGGCTCAACACTATTGAGCAAGCCATATCTCAAAACAGATCCTGTCTTGTTCATTCGCGCCGATGACCGACGTCCACAGCCGCGCGATTTGGCAGGCTTGCGCGTTGCGGTCGCCGATGACTATTTGCCGCTCAATCAACTTCACGATAAGTACCCTGCGGCGGAGTTTGTCCCCTACTACTCGGACGAGCAGGCATTGGCGGCGCTCGCCTTTGGAAAGGTTGACTTGTATCTGGGCGACACCCTCTCCAGCAGCTACTTGATTAATCTGAATTATTTTAATTACGTCCGTCTGCACTCCTTTGTAGACATCGATACCGGCGGTTTCAGCTTTGCTTTGCGCCGCGACAATCAGCAGCTACGCCGATTGCTTAATGTTGCATTGGGAGAGATGGGAGACACACGTAACGCTGAAATCACCAAACGTTGGTCAGGGGGCGGCGGTGCACTGACGTCCAAGCGAATTGATCTTTCACCCGCCGAAGAGCGTTGGTTGCTCCAACACCCGGTCACTCGCTTCGTGGTCAATGATGACCAGGCGCCCTTCGCTTTTTTTGATTCGCACGGCAATTTCAGTGGGATTGCTGCCGACTTGCTGGAAGTGATCCAGCGCCGGACCGGTTTAATGATAAAGGTACAGCGCACCGACAAATTCGCCGATTTGAGCAGCGAGTTAATGAAAGGCACTTCCGACCTGTCACTGCTTTCTCCGACGGTCGCGCACGAATCCGAGATGCGATTTACCCACCCCTTTATTTCCAGCCCATTTGCGATCATCACAAACAAGGGGTTACACGCGCCCGCAAGCTTGCAGGAGCTTCGCGGCAAGCGTGTCGCTGTGCCTGCTGACTCAGCTGAGCGCGAAGTGCTGCGCAGTTATCCTGATATTGAAGTGGTTACCGGCGCAACAGTACTCGAGGCGATGGCGATGGTAGCCGGCGGCCAGGCGGATGCAATGCTCACTACATTGCACAGTGCGCGGTATTACATTGCTCACCTCTATGAAGACCGCCTGCAAATCACCAACATTATTGGCAACAACAAAGGTTTTTTATCCTTTGCTACGCGGCGCGCCGACACCGAATTGGTCTCGATACTTAATAAAGCACTGCTCAGTATTCCGCCCGATGATCTTGACGTCATACTCAATCGATGGCGTCCGATCGCAGCGTTTTCCGGGTTGACTTGGCGCGATTACAAATCTTTGATCTACCAGATTGGCGGCTTCGCCTTTCTGATTATTTTTGGTTCATTGGCGTGGAATTTTTATATTCGCCGACAGATCCGCGAGCGTCGCCAGACTGAACGCCTGCTAAACGATCAGCTCAAATTCATGGGTGCATTGATTAACGGCACTCCGCACCCGATTTATGTTCGTGACAGAGAAGGTAACCTGCTGACCTGCAACAATAACTATCTGGAAACTTTCGGTTTGACCAGTGAGGATGTTGTTGGCAAGACCGTCTTGGAAAGCGGTAAACGCAACCATGAGGAAGCGGTGCAATTTCATGAGGACTATCTGCGCGTTATCGCCCTGGACGAGCCTTACGAAGTCGATCGAACCCTGCATGTTGGCCAGACAAAGCTGATTATTTACCACTGGATTCAGCCCTATCATGATTCCTCTGGAGAAGTTCGAGGGGTCATCTGTGGCTGGATCGATATCAGCGAACGTCGTGAGTTGATCGAAGAACTACGCGCCGCCAAAGAACTGGCCGACGAGTCCAGCCGCGCCAAAACCACATTTCTGGCAACCATGAGCCATGAAATCCGCACGCCAATGAGTGCCGTGATCGGGATGCTGGAACTCACGCTCAAGCGCGCCGAACAGGGACATTTTGATCGGCCGGCAATCGAGGTCGCATACGACTCCGCAAAAGGCCTGCTTGAGCTGATCGGCGACATTCTCGACGTGGTGCGTATCGAATCAGGCCATGTCAGCCTTTCGCCCAAGCGCGCAAACCTCCGGGAACTGGTGGAGTCGGTCGCACGGGTATTCGACGGTTTAGCCAGGCAAAAAGGTCTGGCCTTGCGTTTGGACATTGATGCGAATGTCAGTTGCGATGTGTTGGTAGACCCGATGCGCCTTCAACAAGTGCTGTCGAACCTGGTGGGTAACGCCATCAAATTCACCGACACAGGTGAAGTACGTGTGTCGATCCGAGGCCAGCGCCTGGCCGATGAGCGCCTGCAGGTTGACTTGCGAGTGGAAGATACAGGCATTGGCATTTCGAACTCGGATTTGCAGAAATTGTTCCAACCCTTCTCCCAAGCAAACCATGGTCCCTCATCGCGAGGCGGCACCGGCCTGGGCTTGGCAATTTCCCGCTCACTGTGTGAGCTGATGGGTGGAGATCTGGAAATCTCCAGCACGCTAGGCAAGGGCACTTGTCTGGATGTGTCGCTGTATTTCAACATACTGACGCCCGTTGACCATAAACCCGCTCAAACAGTTGCCGGACCCGTTCAAGGCGCTACCGCCTTACGGATTTTGGTAGTAGATGATCAAAGTGCGAACCGGTCGCTGTTGGTACAGCAATTGAGTTTCCTCGGGCAGTCTGTACGTGACGCGGCGGATGGCGCCGTCGCCCTTGCATTTTGGCGCAGTGAGCCTTTTGATATTGTCATCACCGACTGCAACATGCCGGTCATGAATGGCTACGACCTCGCTACTAGAATTCGTGAGGATGAACGTCAATTTAAGCGTAAACCCTGCGAAATTTTTGGTTTCACTGCCAATGCACAGCCGGAGGAAAAAACGAAGTGCATCAACGCGGGGATGGACGATTGCCTGTTCAAGCCTATCAGCCTGAACACGTTATCCAGCTTACTGGCAAGCTGGCAGCAGGCCTCCGATCAAACCCCGCCTAACGTGGATACGGGCACTCCAGTCGCTCCTTCCGGTTCGATTCTCGAACACATGCAAGAGCTCACTGGCGACGATCCGGACATGCTTCGCGAGCTATTACGTGAAGCACTGTTGAGCTGTGAAAAAGACCTGCGAGAACTCCAAAGCTTGATGGTGGACGGCGAACCCGCGTTGCTCGGCGACTTGGCACACCGCATAAAAGGTGCGGCGCGGGTGGTCAATGACGGGCAAGTGATTCAAGCCTGCGATGATTTGGAGGCTGCCTGCCAGGCACCCATTATCAACCAGCCGCAGGTTCACCAAGCGGCGCAATGGTTGGTACAGGTTCAGACGCAACTGATCGCGAAGTTAAAAAGCCTAGGGCCTGACCTGTAAAAACGCTGCTATGAGGTAAAGCTTTCGCCAGTAACACAATCGCCCTGCTCACTTGAGCATGGCGACTTCACCTGCCTGTTTGCTGTACGCCTGCCATTCCCGCAAAACAATGTCATACGGTAGGTAAACACTGAGCCGATCGCTTGTTTTAAGCTCACCAAATGCGGGGTTTTTACCCATCCACATTCCCACCGTAATACCCAGCACAGCTCCATCCGCGCCGTACACCGGCCCTCCAGACATCCCCACAACGAGAGGCGCGTCGTTCACTGCATATGACGTGGTGTCTGATGCGCCGGGCAGCTTCATGCGCATGCCTTTGGCGACCCCCTGCCCCTGCACCGTCATTAATAATGGGCTGAACCCCACAACGGTAATCGCCTCGCCTTTGACATAATTTCGCCAGACCGGGATTGCCCCTTCAGCCTTGTGCTTGATAAACGCCAAATCACAGCCGGAGCTGCAGCTATACCCAACGTTCGATATCAGCGGTATGTGTTTGACCGACACCGCATACTCGGGATTCCACTGCACGGCATTACCCTGGAACATGTAAGGCAAGGGGAAGCCGGAGCTCACAACAAAGTGCCCTTGATAATTTTTGTCTGCGGGAACAAGGTGCGGCACTCCGTTACAACCGGCCAGCACCAACGACGAAAAACAGGTCACCCAAAAACGCCCCATAACCACCCCCACAACTGCCCTGGAAAGTCACGGCGTGCGCCACTCGCTGGCACCGTGAGCAGTAATCTCCAGACGAGACACTGCACAACTCCAGACTAGAAGCAGGAATGGGAGTTCACCACCGGGCGAGAAACTAAATATTCGGTCTGGCTCGGTGGTGTTACATGCTGAACGGCTTCTGCACGACACGGCATTGCACCGTATCGATTACTTACCTCTAACCCTCATGTTTTCAGTTGAACTTGTAAAAAATGCTCGCAGTACGCTTGGTTATTCGGACGTAGCCAGCCAGCCCGTCAATGAGCCAGCCCCGGCATACTGACGCAGAATCGCCTTGTAGCCCTCGAATCGCTGGGCCACTTCGCCGACTCGGTTGTTGTAATGGTCGTTTTCCGCGATTAACACATCCAATAGGCTGCGTTTGCCCAAGTGATACCACTGATCGAAGAATGCCTGGCGAATACGGTCAGACTCCACTGTCAGATCGCGATAGAGGTCAGCCCGCCCAAGCAGCGTGTGGGCGTCGTGATCAGCCGTGCGGATCTGGTATTCCAGGTCCAAGCGCTGCTCTTCGGTCCGCTGTCGGCTGGACTCGGCACGTTGCAGCGCCGCCCGTTCGGATGCACGCGTGGAACCGCCACGAAACGCAGCCCAGGTTACCGACACCGTAGTTTCCCAAGGCTGCGGTCGACCGAGCACGTCTCGAGCCGTGTTTTTACTGATAACCCAGTTCAATTGCGGTAATGCTGAAGATCGCACGACCTTTGCGTCCATCTCTGCAGACTGAGTTTGCGCCTTGCCCATATGAATGGTCGGGTTATCGTCGACTTTGGCCAATAACGTTTCTAGATTCGCTGGTTGGATATTCCATTCAGCGCTGCTGGGAATCATCACAGGCCGCTCGCCTATACGTTTACGCAACTTGATCTCAGCGTCACGTGCCTGGCTCTCTGCTGAGTCCAATGCCGCTTGCGCCTGCAAAAGCCGAGCTTTGGCCTGGGTCAGTTCGCTGACTCGGCCTTTATCCACGGCAACAATACCTGCCAGCATTTTGACCAACTCATCCATACGCTGCACAAATTGCTGGCTGATATCGACGATCAAGCGCTGTTTGCCCAGCTCAACCATATTGGAGGTGACGTCATAGGCGGTGCTTTCAAGTTCGGCTTCGATGCTGGAACTGGCCGCATTGGACAAATATTTGCGACTTTTGATGGTGTTGCGAATTCGGCCCCAATCATAGACGGGCGTGGTCACGTTAAGGCTTACCCCGCCAGTTGCCGCGGAGTCGTAATCCGAACCAGAGCCGAAGCGTGCTGTTTTTGCCTGGCTGCCAAGGTCAATCTGAGGCAGACGCTGGCCCTTGGCTTCATCGATGTCTGCCAGCGACGCCTCGTAATCAGCCTGTGCGCGCTGAACCTGAGGGCTGCGCTCGGCAGCCGCCTGAATTGCCCGATAAAACATCGCGCGCAACTCCACTTCCGAAGGCCCAGCCACCCTCCCCGCTCGCCCCGGCCGTTGCCATGACGACTGAGTAGCCAGCGCAGAAACGCCCTGGATCTCCGCTTCGGCAGCCAGCTTTTGCGCCGGCGCCGGCGCCGGTACGTTACTCGACTTCGCGACCGATTGTGGCGCGATCAGACCTGGTGACATAGCCGTTTTACCTGCGACCGATGGCGTCGCCGGCTTGGCTTTCTGCGGTGTGCTCAATGGTTCAACGGGCGCGCTCTCGAACCGGGCCGGCGGCGCAGCGTCCGGTACGCGGGAGAACTCAAGCAGCTGTGCCTGAATAGTGGTTGACCACAATTGGATAGACAGCAACGCCGTCGCCGACAAAACATTAGGTAAGGCGTTAAAACGGGCGAGCGCAGACTTTCCGTCACGATTGAACCATGAGCGTGATGGGTGGGGTGTTTTCATGACTAGCGTTCCCGGAAGGCTTCACGTGCCTTGAGCACGGGTTTGAGCAAATAATCAAGAATGGTTTTTTCACCGGTGCGGATTTCCACCGAGGCGATCATGCCCGGGATGATCGGCAGTTTTTTGCCGCCGGCGCTCAGCTCACTGGTTTCGGTCAGGACCATGACCCGATAGTAGGTATCGTCCTTGCGAGCTGGGCCCGCTTTCTCGTCGTCTTTGAGCGTGTCCGGACTGATGTGCTCCACTCGTCCTTTGAGCCCGCCGTAAATGGCGTAATCGTAGGCGGTTATTTTTACCGTTGCGGGCAAACCGGGGTGCAAAAAGGCCACATCAGAAGGCTTGATCTTGCCCTCGACAAGCAACTGTTCTTCAAGCGGCACAATCTCCAGAATGTGCTCACCCGGCTGGATAACCCCACCAATGGTATTTACGCGTACGTTCTTCACGGTGCCGCGTACAGGCGCAGTAATAGTCGTGCGGTCTACAATATCTGCGCGACCTACCAGGTTTTCACTGATCTGCGAGAGCTCAAGTTCGGCCTTGGTCAGCTCAGAGTTGGCATCGGCCTGAAAGCGATTGATGCGCTCGACAATCTGCGATTTGATCTCGTTCGCCTGACGTTGAATACGCAACAACTCAACCTCAGACATCAAGCCCTTGGCGGCCAACGGCTCCGCCAAACGAATTTCACGCTTAGAGAGACCGTAGCTGCGCTCGAGCGCATTGACGCTCTCTTCCAGCGCACGTTTACGAGCCACGTAAGCACGGGTTTCCTGGGCGATCACAGCAGGGTCCTGCTGGACGATGTCGTCGAACACCAACGGCTGTTTATATGCCTCAGAACGTAAGCGGGTGATGGTTGCCTTGAGGCCGATCACCTTCGACAGCGCCTCGCGATAACTCGACTTAGCGCGTGTTGGGTCAATGCGCAGCAACACCTGCCCCTTTTCCACCACATCGCCTTCGCGCACTTCCATTTCCGCCAGAATGCCACCTTCAAGACTCTGGATGATTTGCTCACGGCTCAATGAGACGATCTTGGCCTCGCCTCGGGTGATTTCTTCGACGCGCGCAAAGTGCGCCCAGATCAATCCGCCGACCAATACAGTGGCGATGAGATACAACATCAGCTTGGAACCTGGCGTGGTTTGCGTCAGCAAAGACTCGCGCACATCGTTCATGTAGGCCGCATCGCCCGGCGCCAAAGGCGGCGTGGCGGATGCTCGGCGGCGAAAAATTTTATGGATCATTAAGCGGTTTCCTTGACTTGCACGGCGTCGCCAGTGGCAGCGCCACTACCCGCCCCTGCTTGGTCGGGGGCATCAGGCTTGTTGTGCTTATTGCTGGACAACGCCGCCAAGACCTGGGCTTTGGGCCCGTCGGCGACGACCTTGCCTTCATCGATCACAATAATTCGGTCGACCAGCTCCAACAGGGACGGACGGTGGGTTACCACCACCAGCGTATGGCCTTCAGTGGCACGCTTGAGATGGTGTAAAAACAGCGCCTCGGTCTGGCTATCCATTGCGCTGGTGGGCTCGTCGAGTAGTAGCAACTCCGGACGGGCGAGCAAGCTGCGCGCCAGCGATACCAACTGGCGCTGGCCACCGGACAAGCCTTCTCCCATCTCACCAATCGGCAGGTTGATACCCCGTGGGTGCCTGGCGGCGATATGGTCCAGCCCGGTCAAACGCAGAACCCGCAGGAACTCATCGGCGGTGGCTTGCGGTCGGCCAATCATCACGTTCTCGCGCAACGAACCGTAGAACAGCCGCGCCTCTTGCCCGACATATCCGACCATCTTGCGCCAGTCGGCCGGGTCGATTTGATCAACGTCCAGGCCATCGCTGAACAGCTGCCCGCTGACCGGCGCATAGAGTCGGGCCATCACTCGCAACAGGGTCGACTTGCCACTGCCGATACGCCCGATGACGGCCACTCGTTCGCCAGCCTGAATGGTCAAATTGATATCTTGCAGGATCGGAGGATTGGACTGCATAGGCGGCGCCGGGTAGTCGAAGCCGACGTCCTTGAGGCTCAGTTGCCCGGTCAAGGTCGGTTTCGCGAGGTATTCGCGGCTGACATCTCGGTCAACCGGTAAGGCCATTAGTTTGTTGAGCGAGTTAAGCGCTGCCTTGGCCTGCTGGAAGCGCACGGCCAGCCCCACGACTTGCCCGAGTGGCGCCGTCGCACGACTGGCCAACATGACGGTGGCAATCATCGCGCCCATCGTCAGCTCGCCGGCGTCGATCAGGTAAACGCCGCAGATCACCAGCACGACGGTTTGCACTTGTTGGAAAAAAGTCACAATCCCCGTCGCCAGGCTGGACAGTTTGCGTGACTTCATCGCAGTTGCTGAAGCCAGCGCGCTGAAGGTTTCCCAGCGGCGCTGCATATAGGCCTCACCGCTTACTGCCTTCAGCGACTCAAGACCTTCGACAGTCTCGATGAGCACGCCCTGTTTGAGCGACGACTCACGAAGATTTTCCTGCATGGTGCGGGCAAGCGGCCATTGGATGATGACGCTAATGATCACGATCAAGGGAATCAGCAACAGCGGGACAAAACCTAAAGGACCGCCGATGATAAAAATCACCCCGACGAACATCAGTACAAAAGGCAAATCGGAGACGGCCGCCAACGTTGCCGAGGTTGCAAAATCGCGGACAGATTCAAACTCGCGCAGTTGGTTGGCAAAGGAGCCAGAGGATGCGGGTTTGTGCTCCATACGCACCGAGAGCGCTTGGCGAAACAACATGGCCCCGAGCACCAGGTCCGCTTTCTTGCCGGCCATGTCCAACAGGTGGGCACGGACATACCGCGCAACAGCCTCGAAGACCATAGCGATGGTCACGCCGATACCCAGCGACCACAAGGTGACAAATGCCTGGTTGGGTACCACGCGGTCATACACGTTCATTGTGAAAAAAATGCTCGCCAAGGCCAGTACGTTGATCAGCAGCGCACCGATGGCGGCGCTGCGGTAGTACTGGCGGTAGCGCCACAACGTGCTGAGCAGCCAATGACCGTCCGAGTGAGGGGTTTCTTCACCCGCGCGCTCATCAATCTTCGCGCGAGGCTTAAGCAGGATCGCGTGGCCGGCGTACAGCTGATCCATCTCTTCCTGCCCGACTTCCACCGCCTCCAAGCTGACTTCCGGCAAGATCAACTGATAAAAAAAGCAGCGCTTGCCGTTCTCATCAAGCGCTTCGCGTCGCCCCACCAACACTGCGCCGCCATGTTCCTTACGCAGCACCACCATCGGCGTCAGTTGCAGGGGCAACGCCTGCGCACGACGCTCGACCAGCCCCGCTGACAAGCCAGCGTTGGCCAATGCTGCCAGCGCCAGTGACGGTGACAACAAGCCACCTTTGGGCAAGCCTGCGGTCAAGGCTTCGGGGGTTTTACCAAGGTCGTAGTAATCACAGACCCAGGACACGCTCTCCAACAATGAATCCTGGATACTGGGCTGGGGCGCAGGTAAAACCCGGGCCTCCATGCTTGAGGTGACAGGCATGTCATTCGCCATCAAATTAGGTCCTGGTGTGAGCAGCTGCGCGCCAGATGCGGGCCGCTGTAGGTGAGGTTTACAAGTTATTCATGCGGCTGACGCAGCGGCTGTGCCGATGGGGCGCTTGAAACCGATAAGAGAATTCTGACGCGTCGGTGGTGGCGCCAGAACAGGACTTGTCTCAAAAGGTGGGGTGGCTGCGAGGGCAGTAAGCTCACAAGTCGTAAGTAATACCTACGATTAAATGAGGGTGCTGTTGAGCTCCAGCAAGCTGCTAAAGCGGCGGCACTGCCAGCATTTTCGTCGCCTGATACTCCGTTTTCGCAGCCTCGCTAAAGCTCGACAGCTCCTACAGGGAAGCTGCTTTTTTGGTTGGAGCTTGGTTGTACCTGCGAACGCCATGTTCAGCCGCGACAGCAATCAGATGTGGGAGCTGTCGAGCCCCAGCGAGGCTGCGAAGGGATCGCCGCGCCGTACCTGCAGCAAAACCACAGCGCCTGCATCGCAGTCTCTAAGGCAAGCGTGAGTCCTTCTGAGTCCGGACTTTCAACACCACGCGGTTGTTTGGCGCGTAGCACGCGCGCTGCTCGGCACGGCTGCCGTAACAGACATCCACCACCGGATCGCGATGACCGCTGCTGGACGCACTGATCAACGCTTGAGGAACCCCCTGGGCAATCAGCGCTTCGCGCACCGCGTTCGCGCGCCGCAAACCCAGCAACTGGTTCTCTGCTTCATCACCCAGTGGATCGGTATGTCCCTCGATATGAACCTCACGCAGCGGCACACCGTCTTTTTGCAAATCCTCGATGAACTGCTTCAACGCCTGTTTGCCCGACGCAGACATGACCAGTTTGCCGCCGACGAACAGACGTTCCGTCGTGAAGCTGTAGTCTCGATCCGCAACCTTCTGCGTTTCCAGAAAGCCGTAATGGCGGCAGGCTTCGACTGTCGAGGCCCTCGACAGTACGTGGCGTTGGGCGTGTGCTGCTTTCAGATAGGCTTCAGCTTGGTCGCGCTCTACCGCCAGCGGCAACGTCGTGCCATCTTCGCGCACTTGCAGAAAATAGGTTTCGCCGCCTTGCAGCGTCGCCTGAAACAGATCGCGGCTCTTGCCCGGGTACAATGGCTCGTCCCCCAGATAAGCGCCCAATACGTGTGTGCCGGGTACTACACAAAATGCGCTGTAGCCTCCCGACAACAGGCTGGTGTGGAACTCCCGGTCGATGTACACATGCGCACCGCCCTGGCGCTGTGTGCCCTGCGCAGAACGGTAATACACCACTTGGGCCTGATCAGCAGCCACTGGCGGCACTGGCTGGTAAGGCTTAGCGCTTTGAGTTGCCAAGGGAGTTGCATAGAGTTCTTGGGCGAACGGCACACTCGAAATAACGACGCTGAGCGCCAGGTATCGCCGCCAGTGGCTTGCGGAATATTTGATCATAGCTACGCCATGGCCAGCCAACAGGCTGGCGATTTAGGAATGGGTATGGGGCTTGCGCCGGCAGGTAGATTTCTCAACCGGCCGACACAAGACGCAGGTATCAGGGCGTAGTAGCGCCTATGTCGACTCGAATCACTACACGTCGGTTCTGCGCGTTGCACGCCACTTGCTCTGCACGGGAGCCCGCGCAATCAGCAACCAACAATTCATTGCTGCCCGCACTGACGGCACCAATTTTATTGGCAGGCAGGCCGCCTTCGATCAGCAGGCTGCGAACTGTTTGCGCGCGGTTTAGGCCGAGCGCTCTGTTCGCGGCCGCCGAGCCGACGGGGTCCGTGTGGCCGATCACATCGATTCGACGCGGTACGACGGCATCGTATGCCAGCTGTTGGGCCAAGGTGCGAATAGCGTCACGCCCCTCACGGGTGATGTCACGAACGCCGGACTTGCCGAAATCGAACAAGACGTCGCCCGAAAGCGTGTAGTCCTTAACCGTGGCAGGTTTGACGGACGTCTTGTAGTTGCACGCCTCCACACGGGATGCGCGCGACAGTGCATGCACCTGCGCGCGGCTGCCTCGCAACTCGCGCTCAGCAGTGTCTTGGCTCACCAGCAGCGATGGATTGTTGGTATCTACACGGTAAAAGTAGATTTTCCCGGCATCCAGATTTGTATCAGCGGCTTTGCCCGTTTTACCCAAATACCGGGGCGCGTCATCGAGGTAACTGCTCAGTACATGCTTACCTGGCGCCAAGCAGAATTGGGTATAACTACCCGGCAACAATCCATTGTGGAACTCGCGATCAACGTACACGTTTGCCGCCCCGTGAACTGGAGTCGTCTCTGCATTGCGGTAGTAAATGACCTGGACCTGTTCGGCAGGCGCAACATTGCCGGATGTGTATTGAGTACTGAATGCATGGGACGAAGGCACCGCCCATGCTGCTATTGGTGCCATGCTGATTAAAGATGTGGCACAGAGTCTGACCATTAGATGTTTTTTTTGCTTGTGCATATACGACGCTCAGCCTTGTGCGCTGACCAGAGGTAACGCCCGCGGCTAGAAAATAGGAAATTAGTGATAGGGGTGGACAGAGTAAATACCGCCCCCCCTTAAAACTTAAACTAAATTTTGTGCCACTTCATGCTGAACAAGAAACTCTGCACCAAGCGAGGAATTTTGATAAACGTCGTAAGCGATGCCAGCAACTGTGACTTCTCCCACAGACGCCCAGCTTTCTGCTTTAATTCCATCTACTAATAAATCGTGCAACCTATTAGCCTCCTCAGAGCACCCTTTCAGTACGACCTGCAAATTATCATCATCAATAAATAGATTTTTTTCGCCTCTCGACAACAAGCTATTTAAATCTAGCTTGGAATCATAATCAGGCAAGCGTTGAGGCTCGGACACAATGTTATTATTTAATAATGGATCTGAATTATCAATTGGTGGGCAGTACTCTTCCAGACCTCCTTCAGAATTGACCTGCTCAGAGCCATCATGCGTTGTATTTTCATTGTACAAAGTGTTGCTCAAAGAGTGTTCGGTTTCGAATACACCACGAGATGAAGAAGTTGATTCCCCCCAATCTACGTAGTCGATTTTAAAGCCTACATCAAATTTTGTAGCCTCTGGACCTATATCCAACTGAAATCCGCTAATTTTTCTGCCAGATGGATCTTTGTAACTAAACTCAGTTGCTGGTGGTTCATAGTCAGCTTTAGAGGCACGCAAGAACTCTTCATGAATGACGGTGCCGTTCTCACCCAATATTTTGATTTTCTGCGCTTTGCCATCCAGATTAAAATAGCCCATGACAATTGAATCAGTCAATCCAGGGAGTTTGTATTCCGTTACCGTATTTATAAAGACCAGCAACCCATCAAAACCCGGATATCCAGCATGGCTCAAGGCTATATAATCTCTGTCTTTTGCCCCTCCCCCTGATGATACCACGCGAACATTTAAGCCTGAGCTGAAGGTCCTATCTTTGAAGGTGCCTGGGTAATCAGAAGTGGAGAATTCCTCCCTGCCGATAGCGCTCTGCTGCACCTTCAAATCAAAAACATTTGAACTCTGGCTAATATTGCCCGCCTCATCACTGCTCGTTATTTTAAAACTATGTGAGCCATCAACAAGCCCAACAGTTGGCGTAAATGTCCATCTACCTTCGTCATCTGCAAAAACGCTACCAATCTGCGCGCCATTATCGTAAATGACGACCGTACTGTTCGCTTCAGCTGTACCACTAATCGCAGGTTTATCATCATCAGTCGAATCACCCGACTTCAAATCCCCCTTACTTGCGCCCTGGTCATCGTAGGCCGCCTCAATCGTTGGCTTACTTGGCGCTAAAGTATCAATAGTAAGAAAAAAGTTATCCGACTTCGCACTATTACCTGCAGCATCAATAGCTTGGGCTGTCAGAGTATGAACGCCATCACCTAATGCCTTATCCGGGGTAAAGGTCCACTTACCCGAACTGTCCGCTATCACGCGACCGATCTCTGCACCTTTGTCCGAGATCACCACCGTACTGTTAGCTTCTGCTTTACCGCTGACAGTAGGCTTGTTGTCATCAGTCACTGCGCCTGCTTTCAGATTACCTGTAATCGTGCCCTGATCGTCGTAGACAGTGTCAATCGTCGGCTTGCTCGGTGCCACGGTGTCAATCGTGAAGCCAAAACTGTCCGACGTTGCACTGTTGCCTGCGGTGTCTATCGATTTGACTTGAAGCGTGTGGGCGCCGTCGGCCAAAGCCGTGGTTGGGGTAAATGTCCACTTACCCCCACTGTCGGCAGTCACACGGCCAATTTCTGCGCCTTTGTCAGAGATAACCACGGTGCTGCCAGCTTGCGCTTTGCCGCTGATGGTAGGCTTGGTGTCATCGGTCACAGCGCCTGCTTTCAGGTTGCCGGTGATCGAGCCCTGATCGTCGTAGACGGTGTCGATTGTCGGCTTGCTCGGTGCAACGGTATTCACCGTCAACGCAAAGCTGTCTGATGTGGTGCTGTTACCGGCTGCGTCGATGGCTTTGGCTGACAAGGTATGCGCGCCATCCGCCAATGCCGTGCTCGGGGTAAACGTCCAGCTACCCGAACTGTTGACTTTGACGCGGCCAATCTCTACGTCTTTGTCGAGGATGACTACCGTGCTGTTGGCTTCAGCTTTACCGCTGATTGTAGGCTTATTGTCATCGGTCACAGCACCGGGCTTCAGGTTGCCGGTGATTGTTCCCTGATCGTCATACACCGTATCGATGGTTGGCTTGCCCGGCGCGGTGGTATCCACCGTTACCACGTAGGCGTCTGAAGCGGGCCCCACATTGCCGGCCTTGTCTTCGTTGGTCACGGTGAAACTGTGCTCGCCGGTGTTCAGCGGGCTTGGGGTGAAGCTCCAGTTACCTTTGTCGTCAACTTCGACACTGCCCAACAGGCTGTCTTTGTCGTAGACGTGCACAGTGCTGCCCGGCTCGCCAGTGCCCGACAGAGTTGGCGTGGTGTCGTCGGTGAAACCGCCGTTGGCAATAGAGCCTTGAATATCACCCACGTCATCGGTGATATCACCGATAGCGGCTTTACCCGGTGCGGTGGTGTCGACCGTCAAGTCGAATACCGAGGTAGACTGGCTTTCGCCGCCGGCTGCAGTGACTACTGTAGCGGTCAGATGATGTACACCCTCAGCCAAGGCGTTGGTTGGCGTGAAGCTCCACTCGCCTTTGGTATCGGATTTCACCGAGCCCAGCAAAACCTTGCCATCGTAAATGTTGACCGTTGAGTTGGCGGTGGCTTTGCCGTTCAGGGTTGGCGTGGTGTCGTCGGTCACGTCGCCGTTGGCCAGATTGCCTTTTTTGCTGCCGACATCATCAACGACGTTACTGATGGTGATTTCAACTGCACGGGTATCAACGGTGAAGTCAATCGCAGCGCTCTTGTCGCCTATGTTACCGGCCTTATCCACCACCGCAGTGCTTAGGCTATGGCCGCCATCAGCAAGACCTTTCGTCGGTGTAAAGCTCCACTCACCTTTGTCGTTGACAGGTGCACGGCCAATTTCAGCGCCTTGGTCATAGATGATCACGGTGCTGTTGGCTTCGGCTTTACCAGTGAAGGTTGGAGTGTTGTCATCGGTGGTATCGCCACTGACGATTGGGCCTTTGACGGCGCCAACATCATCGCTCAGCGCAGCTTCAGCCTTACCCGGCGCGACGGTGTCGACGGTGATCGGGAACAGGCCGGTTTGCGGGCTGATGTTACCTGCCGCGTTGGTCGCGGTGGCCGACAAGTTATGCAGGCCGTCCTTCAAGTCTGCACTTGGCGTGAAGCTCCAGTTGCCGTTGGCATCGGCATTGGTGGTGCCCAGCAATTTGCCGTCGCTGTAAACAGACACGGTCGTGCCTGCCTCGGCAGTACCTTCCACGGTTGGACGCGCATCGTCACTCACGTCGTTCTTTTGCAGTACGCCAGTGATAGCGCCCACATCGTCTTTCACCGCCGTAATCGCCGGGGCAGCAGGCGCACCGTCCGCCATCACGTTAAACGCAAAACCTTCAGACATTTCGCTGACGTTGCCAGCTTTATCGGCTGCAGCAACGCTGAGGCTGTGCGCACCGCCGCTCAGCGGAGTGTTGGGCGTGAAGGTCCATTGGCCTTTGTCATCCACCGATGTACGACCGATCTCGACTTTTTTATCGTAGATGATCACGGTACTGTTGGCTTCGGCTTTACCACTCAGGGTCGGCTTACTGTCGTCGGTAGTATCACCGGCTTTCAGGTTGCCCTGCACATCGCCCTGGTCGTCGTAGACCGTCTCGATGGTCGGCTTGCCTGGTGCGGTGGTATCCACTGTGACTACGTAGGCGTCTGAAGCGGGACCGACATTGCCAGCCTTGTCTTCATTGGTCACGGTGAAGCTGTGCTCGCCGGTGTTCAGCGGGCTCGGGGTGAAACTCCAGTTGCCTTTGCCATCCACTTCGACGCTGCCCAACAGGCTGCCATTATCGTAGACGTGCACAGTGCTGCCCGGCTCGCCAGTGCCCGACAGGGTTGGCGTGGTGTCGTCGGTGAAACCGCCGCTGGCAATTGAGCCCTGGATAGCACCCACGTCATCGGTGACATCGCCGATAGCGGCTTTGCCCGGCGCCGTGGTGTCTACTGTCAGGTCAAAAACCGAGGTTGGCTGACTTTCGCCGCCGGCTGCAGTTACCACGGTGGCGGTCAGGTGGTGAGCGCCTTCAGCCAAAGCTTTAGTTGGCGTAAAACTCCACTCACCGTTGCTGTTGGACTGAACCGAGCCCAGCAATACGTTGCCGTCATAGATGTTGACGGTGGCATTGGCCGTGGCTTTACCGTTCAAGGTCGGCGTGGTGTCGTCGGTCACGTCGCCGTTGGCCAGATTGCCTTTTTTGCTGCCGACATCATCAACGACGTTACTGATGGTGATTTCAACTGCACGGGTATCAACGGTGAAGTCAATCACAGCGCTCTTGTCGCCTATGTTACCGGCCTTATCCACCACCGCAGTGCTTAGGCTATGGCCGCCATCAGCAAGACCTTTCGTCGGTGTAAAGCTCCACTCACCTTTGTCGTTGACAGGTGCACGGCCAATTTCAGCGCCTTGGTCATAGATGATCACGGTACTGTTGGCTTCGGCCTTGCCGATAAAGGTTGGAGTGTTGTCGTCAGTCGTATCACCGCTGGCGATCGGGCCTTTAACGGCGCCCACGTCATCGCTCAACGTTGCTTCGGCCTTCCCAGGTGCAACGGTGTCGACGGTGATCGGGTACAGTCCGGTTTGCGGGCTGACGTTGCCGGCCGCGTTGGTCGCGGTGGCCGACAAGTTGTGCAGGCCGTCTTTCAAGTCTGCACTTGGCGTGAAGCTCCAGTTACCTTTGGCATCGGCTTCGGTGCTGCCCAGCAATTTGCCATCGCTGTAAACAGACACGGTCGTGCCTGCCTCAGCGGTGCCTTCTACGGTTGGGCGCGCATCGTCAGTCACTGCGTTTTTTTGCAACTCGCCAGTTATCGAGCCGACGTCGTCTTTGACGGCAGTGATAGCCGGTACAGCAGGCGCTCCGTCAGCCGTTACTACAAACTCAAATGCAGTGGATGACTGACTGACGTTACCCGCTTTGTCCATTGCAGCAACGCTAACGCTATGCGCCCCGCTGCTCAGCGGTGTTTTAGGCGTAAACGTCCATTGGCCCGTACCATCAACCGGCGCACGGCCGATCTCGACGTTTACGTCGTAGATAATCACGGAGCTGTTGGCTTCAGCTTTACCACTCAGGGTTGGCTTGCTGTCGTCGGTGATATCACCAGCTTTCAGGTTGCCCTGCACATCGCCCTGGTCGTCGTAGACCGACTCAATAGTTGGCTTGCCTGGAGCGGTAGTATCGACAGTGACCACAAAAGCATCGGATGGCACACCGACGTTGCCGGCCTTGTCTTCGTTGGTCACCGTGAAACTGTGCTCGCCGGTATTCAGCGGGCTTGGGGTGAAGCTCCAGTTACCTTTGTCGTCGACTTCGACGCTGCCCAACAGGCTGTCTTTGTCGTAAATGTGTACGGTGCTGCCTGGCTCACCTTTACCCGAGAGCGTCGGCGTGGTGTCGTCAGTGAAACCGCCGTTGGCGACAGGGCCCTGGATCTCGCCCACGTCATCGTTCACGCTGCCGATTTCGGCTTTGCCCGGCGCCGTGGTGTCTACCGTCAGGTCAAAAATCGAGGTTGGCTGGCTCTCGCCGCCCGCTGCAGTGACCACGGTAGCGGTCAAGTGATGAGCGCCTTCGGCCAAAGCATTGGTTGGCGTAAAGCTCCATTCACCTTTGCTGTTGGACTGAACAGAGCCCAGCAACACCTTGCCGTCATAGATGTTGACGGTTGCATTGGCAGTGGCTTTACCGTTCAAGGTCGGCGTGGTGTCGTCGGTCACGTCGCCGTTGGCCAGATTGCCTTTTTTGCTGCCCGCATCATCAACGACGTTGCTGATGGTGATTTCAACTGCGCGGGTATCAACGGTGAAGTCAATCGCAGCGCTCTTGTCGCCGAGGTTGCCAGCCTTATCCACCACTGCAGTGCTCAAGCTATGGCCGCCATCAGCCAAACCTTTGGCCGGTGTAAAGCTCCATTCGCCTTTATCGTTGACCGGCGCACGACCGATTTCAGTCCCTTGATCGTAGATGATCACGGTGCTGTTGGCTTCTGCTTTGCCGGTAAAAGTCGGGGTGCTGTCATCGGTGGTGTCACCGCTGACGATTGGACCTTTCACTGCGCCCACGTCATCGCTCAACTCGGCCACGGCTTTGTCAGGCGCAACGGTGTCCACGGTAATTGGGTACAGGCCAGTTTGCGGGCTGATATTGCCTGCCGCGTTGGTCGCGGTGGCTGACAAGTTGTGCAGGCCGTCTTTCAGGTCTGTGTCTGGAGTGAAACTCCAATTGCCTTTATCGTCCGCTTTGGCAGTGCCGAGCAACTTGCCGTTGCTGTAGACCGAAACCGTAGAACCCACCTCGGCGGTGCCTTCAACGGTTGGACGCGCATCGTCGGTGACTGCGTTCTTTTGCAGCTCGCCGGTGACCGAGCCGACGTCGTCCTTGACCGCAGTGATAGCTGGTACAGCAGGCGCGCCATCAGCCGTTACGACAAATTCAAATGCGCTGGATTGCTCGCTGACGTTACCGGCTTTATCCGCAGAGGCGACGGTCAATTTATGGCTGCCACTGCTCAGCGGCGTGTTAGGCGTGAAGGCCCACTGCCCCTTGTCGTCAACCAATGCCCGGCCGATTTCCTGGCCTTTGTCATAGATGATCACAGTGCTATTGGCTTCAGCTTTACCACTCACTGTCGGTTTGCTGTCGTCAGTGATATCATCGGCTTTCAGATTGCCTTGCACATCGCCCTGGTCGTCGTAGACCGACTCGATGGTTGGCTTGCCCGGCGCGGTGGTGTCCACAGTCACCACAAAGGCTTCGGAAGGCGCGCTGACGTTCCCGGCCTTGTCTTCGTTGGTCACGGTGAAACTATGCTCGCCGGTGTTCAGCGGGCTTGGGGTGAAGCTCCAGTTACCTTTGTCGTCGACTTCGACGCTGCCCAACAGGCTGTCTTTGTCGTAGACATGCACGGTGCTACCCGGCTCGCCAGTGCCTGATAGTGTTGGCGTGGTGTCGTCAGTGAAACCGCCGTTGGTAATCGAGCCTTGAATATCGCCCACGTCATCGGTGATATCACCGATAGCGGCTTTGCCCGGTGCCGTGGTGTCGACCGTCAAGTCGAATACCGAGGTAGGCTGGCTTTCGCCGCCGGCTGCAGTGACGACGGTAGCGGTCAGGTGATGAGCGCCTTCGGCCAAGGCATTAGTGGGCGTGAAGCTCCACTCGCCTGTGCTGTTGGACTGAACCGAGCCCAGCAGTACCTTGCCGTCATAGATGTTGACGGTTGCATTGGCAGTGGCCTTACCGTTCAAGGTCGGCGTGGTGTCGTCGGTCACGTCGCCCTTGGCCAGATTGCCCTGCTTGCTGCCAGCGTCATCTACAACGTTGATGATCGAGACTTCGACAGTACGGGTATCAACACTGAAGTCGATTGCCGCGCTCTTGTCGCTCAGGTTACCGGCTTTATCCACTACAGCCGTGCTGAGACTATGGCCGCCATCGGCCAATGGTGTGCTTGGGCTGAAGGCCCAGTTACCCTGGCCGTCAGCCTGTGCACGCCCAATTTCAGTCCCTTGATCGTAAATGATCACGGTGCTGTTGGATTCTGCTTTGCCGGTAAAGGTCGGGGTGCTGTCATCGGTAGTGTCACCGTTGACGATTGGGCCTTTCACCGCACCGACGTCATCGCTCAGCTCAGCCTCAGCCATACCTGGTGCGAGAGTGTCCACAGTGATTGGGTACAAGCCGGTTTGTGGGCTGATGTTGCCTGCCGCGTTGGTCGCAGTGGCCGTCAGGTTATGCAGGCCATCTTTGAGGTCAGCATCTGGAGTGAAACTCCAGTTACCTTTGTCGTCCGCCTGGGCAGTGCCGAGCAATTTGCCGTTGCTGTAGACAGATACCGTGGCACCTGCCTCGGCAGTACCTTTAACGGTTGGACGCGCATCGTCGGTAACGGCGTTCTTTTGCAATTCGCCAGTGATCGAGCCGACATCGTCCTTGACCGCGTTGATAGCCGGCACAGCAGGAGCGCCGTCAGCGGTCACGACGAATTCAAAACCGTCAGATACCGCGCTGACGTTACCGGCCTTGTCAACCGCAGCAACATTAACGTTATGGGCACCGCTGCTCAGCGGCGTTTTAGGCGTGAAGGTCCACTGACCCTTTTCATCTGCAGGCACACGACCGATTTCTACGGTTTTGTCGTAGATGATCACGGTGCTGTTGGGTTCTGCTTTACCACTCAGGGTTGGCTTGCTGTCGTCGGTAATATCACCGGCTTTCAAGTTACCTTGCACATCGCCCTGGTCGTCGTAGACCGCCTCGATGGTTGGCTTATCGGGCGAGGCGGTATCCACCGTTACCACGAAAGCATCGGACGGCGCGCTGACGTTGCCGGCTTTGTCTTCGTTGGTCACGGTGAAACTGTGGTCGCCGGTGTTCAGTGGGCTTGGGGTGAAGCTCCAATTACCTTTGTCGTCGACTTCGACGCTGCCCAACAGGCTGTCTTTGTCGTAGATATGTACAGTGCTGCCGGCCTCGCCAGTACCCGATAGGGTCGGAGTGGTGTCGTCGGTGAAACCACCGTTGGCAACCGGGCCCTGGATATCGCCCACGTCATCCATGACTTTGCCGATGGAGGCATTGTCCGGAGCGGAAGTGTCCACCGTCAGGTCGAATACGGAGGTAGGCTGGCTTTCGCCGCCTGCAGGAGTGACAACGGTTGCGGTCAGCGTGTGATCGCCTTCGGCCAACGCGGTAGTTGGTGTAAAGCTCCACTCACCTCTGCCGTTGGCTTGAGTGGAACCCAACAATACATTGCCGTCGTAAATGTTTACGGTTGCATTGGCGGTGGCCTTGCCATTCAAGGTCGGAGTGGTGTCGTCAGTCACATCGCCTTTGGCAAGGTTGCCTTGTTTGCTGCCTGCGTCATCAACGATGCTGGTAATCGAAACTTCCACGGCGCGGGTATCCACGGTGAAGTCGATGGCTGCGCTCTTGTCACTCAAGTTACCGGCGCTGTCCGCTACCGCGGTGCTCAAGCTATGACTACCGTCTGGCAAAGCTTGAGTGGGCGTAAAGCTCCATTCACCTTTGTCGTTAACCGGGGCACGACCAATTTCGATCCCTTGATCGTAGATGATCACTGTGCTGTTGGCTTCTGCTTTGCCGGTAAAAGTCGGGGTGCTGTCATCGGTGGTGTCACCGCTGACAATGGGGCCTTTAACCGCGCCGACATCATCGGTCAACGTCGCAGCTGCTGTATCAGGCGCGACGGTGTCCACGGTGATTGGATACAGGCCGGTTTGCGGGCTGATGTTGCCTGCCGCATTAGTCGCGGTAGCGCTCAGATTGTGCAGGCCGTCCTTGAGATCCGCGTCCGGAGTGAAGCTCCAGTGGCCTTTGTCGTCCGCCTGGGCAGTACCGAGCAACTTGCCGTTGCTGTACACCGAAACCGTGGCACCTTCCTCGGCGGTACCTTCAACGGTTGGACGCGCATCGTCGGTAACAGCGTTCTTTTGCAATTCGCCAGTGATCGAGCCGACATCGTCCTTGACCGCGTTGATAGCCGGCACGGAAGGAGCGCCGTCAGCTATCACGGTGAATTCAAAACCATCAGAGACCGCGCTGACGTTACCGGCTTTGTCAGACGCGGCAACGCTAATGTTATGCGCACCGCTGCTCAGCGGCGTTTTTGGCGTGAAGGTCCACTGACCATTTTCATCCGAAGGCGCACGGCCGATCTCGACGTTTTTGTCGTAGATAATTACGGTGCTGCTGGCTTCAGCTTTACCGCTCAGGGTTGGCTTGCTGTCGTCAGTGATATCACCGCTTTTGAGATTGCCTTGCATATCGCCCTGATCGTCATACACCGATTCGATACTTGGCTTAACCGGGGCAGTCGTATCGACTTTCACGATATAGGGATCAGACTCCGCCGAGGTGTTGCCGGCAGGATCGGTGATACCTACGGTGAAACCATGCTCGCCATCTTCCAGAGGTTGTTCCGGGGTAAATGTCCACTGACCATTGTCGTCAACAACCACTTCACCGATAACCTTGCCGTTATCACTGATGGTCACTGTTGCGCCTGGCTCACTGCTGCCACCCAACGTGGGTTGATTGTCGTCGGTGATTTCGCCGTTTTTGATAGGCCCTACAATGGGCCCGATATCGTCGATAGCGCTTTCAACACCTGGATTGATTGGCGGGGTGGTATCAACGTGAATGACCCACGGATCAGATGGCTCTGAGCTATTGCCCGCCGGATCGGTAATGATCACGCTCATGTCGTGATCGCCTTCAGTCAACTCAGTGCCGGGCGTAAAGGTCCACTCGCCCTTTTCGTCGACGACAACCTTGCCGATCTCGTCGCCGTTGTCGATGATCGTGACTGTGTCGCCAGGCTCGCCTTTACCTATGAACGTCGGTGTTGTGTCATCCGTAACGCCACCATTGGCAATCGAACCTTGAATCGAACCCTGATCATCCAGCACGTCGCCAATACCAGGCCCGTCTCCGCCAAGCTCTGGCTTTTGCGGGCTAACGGTATCGATGGTGATGACATAAGGTGGGGACGACAGTCCGATGTTGCCCGCAGCATCAGTGGCACGAACCGTAAATACGTATTCGCCGTCAGCCAAGGCATCCGGCGTGAACTGCCAAGCACCGTTGGCGTCGGCTTTTGCGGTTCCCAGCAGTTGCCCGTGATTGAACACGAATACCAAGCTACCCGCTTCGGCGTGGCCATTGAGTGTCGGGGTCGTGTCGTCGGTTACACCCTGACTGGCAATCACGCCAACTTGCACACCCACATCGTCAGTGATGCTATCAATCACTGCTTGCGCGGGCGCCTTGGTGTCGACTTCCAACTCGAAGCCCTTGGACGGTTCGCCACCTTTTGGGGGAACCACGACAATCACATGCTGGCCGTCACCGAGCGGCGTTTCAGGTGTGAACTCCCAATTGCCCTTCTCGTCTACAACGACTGAGCCAATTTCCTTACCGTTGTCTGTGATTTTCAATTCAGAACCGGGGTCGCCGGTACCATTGAACGTCGGGGTGGTGTCGTCGGTGATATCGCCGGGCTGCAAGGGGCCCTGCTTGTCGCCGACGTTGTCGGTGACAGTGCCAATCTCTGGCTGCGTGGATGGAGCAGGCACGACCTGAGGTCCAGGCCCAGTGTTGTTGGAACCACCGTCATCGCGCGAAGCAGCGATGCCTGCACCGGCCAACGCCAACGCCCCCAAGCCCATCAAACTTGGCACCAGAAAACCCGAACCGGCCAATGCCACCAAGCCTTGACCGAAGCCACTCAGTGCTTCAATACCCAATACTTGAGGCGACGCAACATCTTCCAACAAGAAGGTGACTTCGTGGTCGTGTTCGGCATCCGAAGCGACATAGGGGTAATACGTGCCGTCTTCCGCCATGCCGACTACTTGGCCGGTAGTGTCGTAGAAGCCCTCGATAATGAGCTGTGGCTCATCCAGCTCTGTGCCTTCCAAGCTGATGAAGAGGTCTTTGCCAACGCGCTTAACCGTAATGTTCTCGGGCGCGAAGCCTTTCTCGCCTTCGGCGAGAATGTATTTGCCACCTTCAATTGCTTTGATTCGAAGTGGCTGGCCGTGCTTCGAGGCTCGAAGCTCCTGCGCCTGAATGATCGTTTTGCGATCCACCACTGCAATGCTCACTACATTAGGAGTCACGTGCTCTACCTTCATTTTGGTCAGGTTGCTTTTTTATGTCGCCATGGCGACATACATATAAATTAACCAGAGCATGCCGTTCGCCAACGGAGCTCTTGGGAGCGAGAGTTTTGTTTAAAGAAAAGCCATGGGATATGAGACCTGTCTCATTTAGCTGGCGCGCACATAAAAACGACCACGTAATTGCCGCCGACAGGACACCAGGTCGCAAAAGATGAGGAGGAAATCAGAGGGCCTCAAGCAGCCCTTGGGACAAGGATATTTATAGATTCAAAGAAGCTAGCTGCTTGAAGAAATCGAGATCGTTTTTCAAGCCAAGCTTTCGATACGCATTTCGCTTCTGAGCGCTGATGGTTTTGACACTCTTTACAGAACCGCTCGCAATTTGCGTTACCGTTAACCCCTTCGCAAACAAGCGAAGAACGTCACGCTCGCGACTGGATAGTACGGCGCTGACGGTGATGGTGGATGGGACGCCCCCTTCCCTAACAGCACAATCAATCAACTCAAGACTGCAATTTGCCGCCCATCCAGAGCGGAAATAGAACTTACCCGCAGCCAGCCTGCGAATGGCATCGACATAATCAGCAAGCGGCTGAGTTTTATACAAAATGCCATGAGCACCAGACAACCTTAGTCGCGCCTCGGTAGGCGAGTGAGGCCCCTCCAGCAGTATTAACAATTTTGGCGCAGACTTCTCAGGGGCAAGCTTATCGACAAACTCCAGGCATTCGATATTTCCTGGCATGCATCCTATCACCAACACCTTCAATTTCTTCCTGCGTGCCGCGCGCAGCGCCTTAATCGAGCACGCATAGGCACCGATCACTTCAACTCCCGGTTCCTTGAGCAAATATATGCACAAGCCATAACGTATCAGGGCGAGTTTGTCGAATACACCTACTCGGATTGGGCTCAACATAAAGACTCCAACTTTAGCCGACTGCTTGGACTTTTTTGCGCAGGACAGCTCTAGCCACCGGGAAAACTGATTGAGCCGATTCACACCGCACTCAAGCTGGCTTTAGCTCCCTTCTTATGCGCCTGAATGCCTATCTACATATAGGCGGCAAGATCCAACATACCGACCCTGCTCGATCCACGCCGCAAGACTTGTCTCAAAATGAATATCAGGTCAGCAGCGATAAATCTATTTTTAGTGTTTCAGGACCAGGCAACGGTGTGTACGGCCGCCGTTTGAGACAATTCCTAACGCAATCACACGCTACTGACGTTACTGTGTCCACCTCGAACACCTCCACCCTTCACTCAATACTTCCGAAAGCGATTGGCAGCTATAGAGGAATATCGATCACGCCACTACAGGGCTCCAATAAAATCTGTGTGAATTGGTAAAAAATTATCAGGTGCGCACATCAACCTTGCGTTATGAGCATGGGACATCATGAAATTTAGAATTGTATCCGCGGTCTTTTTTTCAATATTTTTTGTGCTGGCAATGCCCGTTAAAAACGCTGATGCCGGGGGTTGGTTTATTCCAGAAGTTTCTACAGTTGCTATCCCCGTCAAGATAGAAGTTCCTAACAATGCAGCAATCGGCACCCGGCTATGGAAGTCAGCCTCGGTTACATCCACATTGATAGATGGAGCAGCCTCATTCACTGCACAGATCGCGGGCAGATTGAATGATCGGGTGCTCGCTCCAGGGTTTACGGATGTTTACAAAACCAACATTCCTGGTCTTGGAGTGAAATGGATGGCCATATGGAAAGCCCGTAATTTTCCTGGAGGGCGCAAGATGGTTGTCAGTCATGAAAGTGAGCACAGCCCTGGACAGACGGGATGGGTTAATAATGATCAGTATGTGCAGGAGATTTGGCTTGAACTCTATAAAATTGGCCCCATACAAAGTTCGCGCGTATCATTGAAAAGCTCAGTAATAGTTCAATTCAATTGCCCAGGTTGCAAAGCTTGGAATATTAGCACGTCCGGTGAAACGGAATTAGTGGCTGGCCCAGTGTGTACCGCTTCATCGCCCACGATTCCTGTATCGCTTAGGAGAGTATCAATAGAGCACTTCAGTGGTGTAGGCAGCACTTCGGACGCTCAAACTTTCAATATTACTCTTTCTTGTTCGGGCGGAAGGCCGGGCAGCTCAGTAAATGCACGCGTGCAATTAACGGACGCCTCGAAACCTGAAAACGCCTCAAATCACTTGACGCTTAGCTCAGATTCCACAGCCTCTGGGTTAGGTATCAACATATTGAAGGACGGCGCTGCACTAGTATTCGGCCCTGACTCAGCATCATCGGGCGCAAATCAATGGAGTGCAGGAGTTATTGCACAGGGCGTGTCCACTTTCCAAATTCCGTTGAGCGCCAGATACGTACAGATCGCTCCCAAAATTGTCTCAGGAAAGGCAAATGGTAGGGCGACCTTTACGATCAGTTATCAATAGCGACTCTCAGCAGAGACTCTTCCAGTCTTCCCCGCGGTTGTTTTTTACTGCCACGCCTACCCCATAACCGAAGTATCTCTGACGTCTTGAGACATTTCTCATTTTCGAAAGCTGCGCGAAAACTCAAACTATAACCTCCAACTTAAACAGGTAACGAAGATGTCAAATCTTTTCAAGAAACTCATTCCCCTAGCTATCGTAGGCATTGTTAGTTCTTCAGCGATAGCCGCTGATGGCACTATTAACTTTACCGGCGAAATTATCGCAGCTTCTTGCGCTATCAGCGGCGCTTCTGGTACGAGCGTGGGCGGAGCGACCGGAGCACAGACCATCGACGTGAGCCTTGGCAAGGTGAGTAGCGACTCTCTCCGCGGCACTTCCAGCGGTACTATTGTTGGCGGAAAAGGTATTAATTTGAGCCTAAACTGTGGCGGAACCGCTGCAGGTTTGAAGTCCGTAAAGTTGCAGTTTGACCCACTCAGCGGCTCGGGTTTAGATGCCAAGCAAAGCACACTCCTGAAAACAACTGGTAGTGCACAAGGTGTTGGTATCGGGATTTATGACACCGACAATAAACTTATCAATCTTGCGGCAAACGAAACGATCAGTGGTTCGCTGGTTGAGACCGGTGAAGCCGGCAAAGAACAGTACACGGCCAATCTTAATCTGCGCGCAGGCTATGTAGCCAACGGCGACACAGTCAAAGCTGGTGTTGCTAACGGCACCCTGCCCTTTACCTTGACCTACGAATAATCCGCAGCAAAGGGAGAAGCTTAGGTTTCTCCCTCTCACCAGGAGTTGCCATGAAGTTTTCTCTGTTCAAACGCGTTGCACTGGCTGGAGCTATTTCACTGTATGCATCTATAACCAGTGCAGGTATTACATTGGACGGTACGCGTGTCATATTTTCTGCTCCCTCTAAAGAAACATCCATGGTCGTCAAAAACCAGGGCACGGATGACATCATGGTGCAATCGTGGGTGGAATCGAATACCCGTTTACAAACGGCTGATGTGCCCTTTGCTATTACTCCGCCACTTGTGCGCCTGGGCGGTCAGAAACAGCAAGTCCTACGTATTCTTTATCAGGGTCAAGGTTTACCCACAGATAAAGAGTCTGTTTTCTGGCTCGCCGTGCAGGAAATCCCGCAAAGGGCTAAAGATGAAAATGCACTGCAGATCGCTATTCGTCAGAGGGTAAAGTTGTTTTATCGCCCGGCGAACCTACCAGGGTCCGCCATCGAGGCGGCTAAGAACTTGCAGTGGCAACTCGTGGAGCAAGGCGGCGAGACAGCGCTGCGCGTCACTAATCCATCTGCATTTCATGTGTCATTTTCCGGCAGCAGCGTAACGATAAGAAACGCGCTAAGTAAGGACGGCTACTCTGCCCCCGCCGAAATGCTGGCACCTGGCGAGACCCGTACAACCATTATTCCGGGCGTATCGCATTTCAAATCCGGCTCCGTGACAGTCGCATACGACAGCATTAATGACTACGGCGGCTTGGACCACATCACCAGTAACGTCTCGAACTAATCCGGTAAAGACTTGCTTTGATGGCGTGCGACTCAGTGCGCAGCCTGCCCCTTCCCGCACGACTCCCTAACATGGCCACCGCTTTGGCCCCCGGTGCTTGACTGCAAGGATTCCCCATGTCTTTTTTTCAGAAAGAACTCAACTCACGAATCGTCGGCTGTGTTTGCACGGCCGCGTTTTTGACGCTGGGATTGACCTCTGAGGCTAGCGCTGCGGGGGTCGAGTTCAGCGAGGCGTTTCTGAAAATGGACGGTGCGCCTGTTGATCTGAAATTCTTTGAGCAGGGCAGCTCGGTACTACCCGGTGTTTACAGCGTCGACCTCTATCTGAACGGGGTGCTAATCAAGCGCCAGGAAATCAGTTTTATTGCTGACGCTTCGGGGCAAGTAAAGCCCGATGTATCGCTGGGCTTGCTCAAGGAGCTTGGGTTTAACGCAGGAAAGGCGCAGCAGGATGGACTCATCCCAGCCGACGCCAAAGATGACACGTATCTTGACGTCGCGGGCCAAATCGCCGGTGCCGCTCTGGACTTCGATGTCACCAACCTTGCGCTGCAGGTAAGCCTGCCTCAAACGTATGTGCGCAGTTATTCGCGAGGGTACGTTGACCCGTCGGTGTGGGATCAAGGTATCACCGCCTTTTACAGTGACTATCAGGCAAGTTTCAATCGAAACACCAATGAAGGCACGCAATCCGACTATCACAACCTGAACTTGCGTAATGGGTTCAACATCGCCGGTTGGCGTTTTCGCAACGAGTCCGCGCTGACCGGCGGGACAGGCATGAAAGATCAATTCTTAAGTAATCGCACGTATGTGGAGAGTGACGTTGTACCGATGAAAGGCAAGCTATCCTTGGGCGAACTTTACACACCGGGTGAGATCTTCGACAGCGTAAGGTTTCGCGGCGCGCAGATCGCTTCGGATCTGGGTATGCTGCCTGACAATGAGATCGGTTATGCACCTGTGATTCGTGGCATCGCCGAGACCAATGCCACTGTCGAGGTCCGTCAAAACGGTTACGTGATCTACTCCGCGCAAGTCCCACCTGGGGCTTTCGAATTCACGGATATCTACCCAAGTGGCTCCAACGGCGATATGCGGATCAGGATTACCGAATCGGACGGCCGCGTACGCGAATATCAACAGTCTTATGCTTACCAGCCAATCATGACACGACGAGGCAATCTTCGTTACAGCATGACCGCCGGTGAGTATCGCTCCACAGACCAACCTTCGCCTACCTTCACAGAAAGCACAGCGGTCTACGGTGTCACGGACAACATCACAAGCTACGGTGGTGTGTTGCTAGCGCAAAATTATCGCGCTGCCAACCTTGGCGCGGGCGTCAACTCTGGCATTGGCGGCATCTCCTTCGATGTCACAACCAGCACGTCGGAAAGAGCAAATGGCAAGGCCGACAAGGGCCACAGTGTCCGTTTTTTATATTCCAAAACACTGAACGCCACAAACACCACATTTACCATGGCCGGTTACCGCTACTCCACCGAAGGCTATCGAAGCTTCAGCCAGCATGTGGACGACCTTACGCAGTGGGAGCACGCAGGGTTCAGTGCGCAAAAGAGTCGAATCAATCTGCGCGTCAACCAGACCGTGTCTCAACGTAGCTCGATCTATTTGAGCATGGACGAAACCAGTTACTGGAAGCAGCAAAGTCGTACGCGCAATTGGCAGTTTGGTTATGGCAGCAGCGTGGGCAGTGTCAGTTACAACGTCGCTGTATCGCGTATTCAGAGCGATCCCCTGGGCGGGGGTGCAGACACACAACTTACCGCCAGCATCAGCATGCCGCTGGGCAGCCAACGTCGGTCTCACCGTTTGACCAGCTACGCAATTAGCTCGAACAAAGGCGATTCCTCATTGCAGTCCAGCGTATCCGGTTACCTGGACGACCAGGCAGCACTCAGTTATTCGGCGCAAGCAGGCCACAGTAAAATCAACGGCAATACTACCGGCGCCAGCCTGGATTGGGACACTCCTGTCGCCAAACTGCGAGGCGGCTACAGCCAGGGCCGAGATGACGATCATATTGACATGAGCGCTTCCGGCTCATTGGTAGCACACAGCGGTGGCATCACCTTGGGTCAGCCGCTCGGCGAGACATTTGGGTTGGTGGAGGTTCCGGATACTCACGCGGTGGGAGTGGCTGGTTGGACTGCAATCAAAACCAACAGCAAAGGTTATGCAGTTGTGCCTCATATGCAACCCTATCGCTACAACTGGTTGAGCCTGGACACACAGACGTTGGGTACAGACGTCGAGATCAACGACATTTCCAAAGTGCTGGTGCCAACCCGTGGGGCCATCGTCAAGGCTTCGTATGCCGCGCAGACCGGTCGCCGCTCACAATTTGTCTTACGACCTGAAAAAGATGGCGCTATTCCTTTCGGCGCCCAAGGGTTTGACGAACAAGGCAAGCCTGTGGGTATCGTCGATAATCTGTCGCGCCTGTTGGCGTTCGGCGTCAAGGACAAAGGCGCACTGGAAGTTCGCTGGGCTGAGGGTAGCTGCAAGGTGAATTACGAGTTGCCGCCAGTGAACAAAGACCTGGCATATGAGCGTATTGACGCGGTTTGCCGGTCGACGTGAACCTTCGAGTGTGCCTATCGACGCCCTTGCCTCCCCTACCCTGTTATAACGCCTAATACTTATTTCAGGCGTATCAATTAACTCCCGCTTCGCGCAACCAACTGATGTTTGAAAAGCAAAAAAACTCTCTTAGGGATGGTCTGAAATAGACCGACATTTTTCGTCCACTTCGCAATCAGCGATTTCAAAAACGACGGCAGGCCAAATACGATCAAATCCGTCGCTTACTTCATGCTTTTCGGCTGCTGCGAGCACCTTGCAGCAGCCATTCCCCACATTACAGACGCACCTCTCCTGCATTCGTCAGTAAATGTCGGCGAGCCATCCACAGGTTCGACAGGGCGAACAAGGTGACCATCTGGGCCGTATTCTTGGCCAAGCCACGGAAGCGCACTTTGGTGTAACCGAACTGTCGCTTGATCACATCGAAATGGATGTTCAACCTTGGCTCGCATCTGCGCTTTGGCTTTCTCGATCTTGCGGAGCGCTTTGTACAAGGCACTGCGCTTGCCATGTTTCTGGTAGGTGCTGCGTCGGGCCGCAATCTGCCAGATGACCTGACGACCTTCATGCTCGGGGCGCTTCTCGACCCCGGTATAGCCAGCATCGGCGCATACCACGTTCTCTTCGCCATGCAGTAGCTTGTCGACCTGGGTGACGTCCGCGACATTCGCCGCCGTGGCCACCACGCTGTGCACCAGGCCCGATTCTTCGTCGGCACCAATGTGCGCTTTCGCGCCGAAGTAGTACTGGTTCCCCTTCTTGGTTTGATGCATCTCCGGGTCACGCTTGCCGTCCCGGTTCTTGGTCGAACTCGGTGCATGGATCAGCGTGGCATCGACGATGGTGCCCTGGCGCAGCGACAGGCCTCGATCCTCCAGATAGCCATTGATCACCGCCAGAATCCCAGCCGCCAACTCATACTTCTCCAGCAGGCGTCGGAAGTTGAGAATGGTGGTCTCGTCGGGAATGCGCTCCAGGCTCAGCCCGGCGAACTGGCGCAGGATGGTCGTCTCGTACAGCGCTTCCTCCATCGCCGGATCGCTGTAGCCGAACCAGTTCTGCATCAGATGCACGCGCAGCATCGCCATCAACGGATACGCCGGACGACCGCCTTCACCCTTTGGGTAATACGGCTCAATCAGGGCAATCAGACCCTTCCATGGCACCACCTGATCCATTTCGATCAGGAACAATTCCTTGCGGGTCTGCTTGCGCTTGCCGGCGTATTCGGCGTCGGCGAAGGTCATCTGCTTCATCGGGAAACTCGGGCAACGGGATCAGCGTATTTCACCAGATTCGGGAAGTCTTCTTCAGGATTTCCTTAGCATTAACAAGGAGCGTTTTTATTTTGTCTCGAGGAGCGCTACACCACGTGGGTCATACCAACCTCCTGCAATAGCGAATCACTGTGCAGAGTCGATTGCTGATAACTACTATAAGCAATGCCTGCAACGTTTACCGCGCCGAGGTCCACCCATTCACCGTCGTCGCCCGAACCTACAAACGCCCCTAGGTCAAGCAGGTCTGCGGCTTGGCCCTTGACAAGCATTTGCTGTGCGCCGAATTCGACATCTACAAACAACTCATTTTCACCAGGCGCCAACACATCGGTACGGGCAAGTGACAGGTCATTTTTGCCTATGTCTGACGAATTCAGGATCAGTTCGGACGCCTCCAACAGTGACGACTGTTCTTGCAGAACATTGAACACAGTGACACCAGGGGTTGCAGGCCCGGTCGCATCGACCCGCGCCATCGCCAAATCGTCGAGCCAGAAGTCATTACCAGTTCCGGAGTGCTCGGTGTTGTGGATCGACAGCGTTACCGTGCCAGTAGACGTTGCGGTATAGCTGCCTACAAACTGATGAGATCCTGCTGTTGCTTTAACCTCAGCACCTGTCGCAACCCCATCAACCATTAACCCAAGACTGGCGGTAACCTCATTGGAAATTAATTGCTGACCCGTTTTGAACATGAATTGATATGAAACGCCAGCCTCCACTTGAACCTTGATGGACATCACCGTTCCGCCCCAGTCGCCTCCGTTTTGCGTGAGCGCGGCGATCAAATGGCCTCCATGACCGTCGTCGGTGATAGAGGTCGAGGTTGTGTCAGTTCCGTACCTTCCTGCCAGTTTCCAGCCTTGCAAGGTTTTATCGTTGAAATCCCAAGTGGTGCCTACCTTGAAATCGAGTCCGCTGCTGGCACCGCCGCTGATGCCTACATCGTTACGCGTCACCGCGGTCAAATCATGGCTGCCTGGTAATAGCTCAGGTAGAACGAGGGTCCATGCACCGGATGCGTCTGTCATGGCTGTGCCCAGTACGACACTACCGTCGTAGACCTTGATCACACTGCCTGGGTCTGCAGTCCCTTTGACAGTGGGCGTGCTGTCATCAGTAATCCCGGAGCGCGGCACGTTACCGGTCAACCCGCCCGCATCGTCGTATACCGACAGAATCTTCGGCACACCTGGTACGCCTGTGTCGATTTCAACTACCCAAGCCTCACTGGCCGGGCCCGTCGTGCCAACGTCGTTGGTGGCGGTTACGCTGAAGCTGTGCGTACCGTCCGCGCTGGTCGGGACTGGAAAACTCCAGGCACCTTTGGCGTCAGCGTACACACTGTCGATCACACTTTTACCATCATGGATGGTTACCAGTGCGTTGCTGGTGGCGGTGCCACGCAGGGTCGGAGTGGTGTCGTCGGTACGTCCGCCGTTGGCGATCGGGCCGGTCATCGTACCGGCGTCGTCAGTAACTGACGTGATGCTTGCAACTGGCAAAGACGTATCGATTTCAACCACCCAAACCGCACTGGCCGGGCCTGTCGTACCAACGTCATTGGTGGCGGTTACGCTGAAGGTATGTGTGCCGTCCGCGCTGGTCGGTACTGGGAAACTCCAGACGCCCTTGGCGTCAGCGTACACACTGCCGATCACACTTTTACCATCATAGATGGTTACCAGTGCGTTACTGGTGGCGGTGCCGCGCAGGGTCGGCGTGTTGTCGTCGCTGCGTCCACCGTTGGTGATCGGGCCGGTCATTGTACCGGCGTCATCGTTGACTTGTGTGATGCTGGCGACTGGCAAGGAAGTGTCGATCTCGATCACCCAAGCCGCACTTGCCGGGCCCCTCGTGCCAACGACATTGGTAGCAGTCACGCTGAAGCTGTGCGTACCGTCCGCGCTGGTCGGTACGGGGAAACTCCAGACGCCTTTGGCGTCAGCGTACACACTGCCGATCACACTTTTACCATCATGCACGGTGACCAGCGCGTTGCTGGTGGCGATGCCATAGAGGGTCGGCGTGTTGTCGTCGGTGCGACCGCCGTTAGTGATCGGGTCGGTAATCGTACCGGCGTTGTCGGTGACTTGTGTGATGCTGGCGAATGGCACAGAAGTATCGATCACAATCTGCCAAACTTCACTGACTGGACCCGTGGTACCAACGTCGTTGGTGGCGGTTACGCTGAAGCTGTGCGTACCGTCCGCGCTGGTCGGGACCGGGAAACTCCAGACGCCATTGGCGTCGGCGTACACACTGCCGATCACACTTTTACCGTCATGCACGGTTACCAGTGCGTTGCTGGTGGCGGTGCCACTCAGCGTCGGCATGGTGTCGTCGGTGCGCCCGCCGCTGGTGATCGGTCCGGTAATCGTACCGGCTTCATCGGTGACTTGTGTGATGCTGGCGACAGGCAAAGACGTGTCGATTTCGACCACCCAAGCTGCACTAGCCCTGCCCGTGGTGCCGACGTCGTTGGTGGCAGTGACGCTGAAGCTGTGCGTGCCATCCGCGCTGCTGGGTACCGGAAAACTCCAGACGCCTTTAGCGTCAGCGTACACACTGTCCATCACACTTTTACCATCATGGATGGTTACCAGTGCGTTGCTGGTGGCGGTGCCACGCAAGGTCGGCGTAGCGTCGTCAGTTCGGCCGCCGTTGGCGATCGACTCAGCAACCGTACCGGCGTCGTCAGAGACTGACGTGATGCTGGCGACTGGCAAGGCTGTGTCGATTTCAACCACCCAAGCCTCACTAGCCGGGCCCGTCGTGCCAACGTCATTGGTGGCAGTCACGCTGAAGCTGTGCGTACCGTCCACGCTGCTTGGTACCGGAAAACTCCAGACGCCTTTGGCGTCAGCGTACACATTGCCAATCACACTTTTACCGTCATGAATGGTTACCAGTGCGTTGCTGGTGGCGGAGCCAATTAGGGTCGGCGTAGCGTCGTCGGTACGGCCGCCGTTGGTGATCGGATCGGTCATCGTGCCGGCGTCGTCAGTGACTGACGTGATGTTGGCGACTGGCAAGGAGGTGTCGATCTCAACCACCCAAGCTTCACTGACCTGGCCCGTCGTGCCAACGTCGTTGGTGGCGGTTACGCTGAAAGTGTGTGTGCCGTGCGCGCTGGTCGGGACCGGGAAACTCCACAGACCTTTGGCGTCAGCAAACACACTGCCGATCACACTTTTACCATCATGCACGGTGACCAGCGCGTTGCTGGTGGCGGTGCCATGGAGGGTCGGCGTGTTGTCGTCGGTGCGTCCACCGTTAGTGATCGGGTCGGTCATCGTACCGGCGTCGTCGGTGACTTGTGTGATGCTGGCGACTGGCAACGAAGTGTCGATCTCGACTGCCCAAGGAGCGCTAATCGGACTGGTATTGCCTGCGTCATCCGTGGCGGTGACCGTAAACTCATGCCGTCCATCAGCACGCTCCGGCACCGTAAAGCTCCAGTTACCCTGCGTGTCGGCAGCTACGCTGCCGATTGCTGTACCGTTGTCATATACCGTAACCAGTGCTTTCGCTTCGGCAATACCACTTATAGTCGGCGTTGAGTCGTCGGTACGGCCCGGATTTGAAAGCGGATCGTTCATCGCGCCGGCGTTGTCTGCGACCTGCTGAATTAACACCGAAGGAGGCGTTATGTCGATGCTGACGACATAGGCGTCGCTAGCGATACTGGTGTTACCTGCCGCATCGCTGGCGGTCACAGTGAAACGCTGCTCACCTTCCGCCTGCTCTGGCACGGTGAACAACCAATGCCCATTTGCATCCACACGCACGCTGCCGAGGATCTCGCCACCGTTGTAAATCGTGAGCAGGCTTCCCGGTTCCGCCGAACCGGATAGTGTTGGAGTGATGTCATTGGTCTGCAAGCCATCAGCGACTTCGCCCACGGCTGTACCCTTGCTGTCCACTGCTGCAGCGATCCGTGGCTGCTCCGGCGGTGTGGCATCAATTTCTATCTCATAAGTGGCTGACGCTGCACTGCGCTGGCCGTTAGTATCAATGGCTACCACGCTGAACACGTGCTGACCATCCGCCAAAGCCAACGGCGGCGTAAACCGCCACTGCCCCTCGGCATTCACTGGTACCACACCAAGACTCTCACTTCCTTTGAAAATCTCCACCTGCCCACCAGGCACACCGCCCCCGCTCAAGACGGGCGTGTTATCAGCCGTTAAGCCTCCACGCTCGACGACGTGGGGATCGCTATCTGAATCTGAATGAACGGACTCTAGACTCGGCGTTTGTGGCGGTGGTGCAGTTTTGCTCCCGCCCTTATCGTGTAACAACCAAGCCAATGCAGCAGCAGCCCCCAGTCCAGACAGTATTTCCTTCCAGAAAAAACCATCGGTACCCTGCAAATCAGCCATAAATCCACTGAGCGGTTCTCGACCCAGAGTTTGCGGTGAACTGACCCCATCCTGTAGCAGAACGGCGATTTCGTCCGGGTCTCCGCTGACCGCCGTATATGGATAAACTTCTCCATCAGACGCCATACCCACTACTTCGCCGGGGTGATCGTAAAATCCCTCAATGATTACCTGTGGCTGGTCGGGATCACTGCCCTCCAGCGTTATGTGAAGTTCCCTGCCGACGCGCTTGAAATTTACATTCTGAACGGCCGCGCCACCGTCGGTGTTCGCGATGAGGTAGCGAGCGTTACTCACGGCATGAATGCGCTGCGGATTGGTAGATCCAAGTGACAGGGTTTCAAGAACGCCCTTACCGTTGATCACGGTCAGGGAAACAGATTGATTGCTCAAACAATACTCCTCACTAGAAAAAAGGAGCTATTGCTCCCGGGGATTTCTACACCGAAACACAAGGGATATCGGCGTTTTAATGACCCGGCAGTGTCTGAGTTAACTCAGGCAGTTGAAATAAGCTTGTTCTCAAAATGCGCTCCAAAAACGGATACAAGCCGGTCATGGGCAAACTACAGGTCGTCATTGGTCATCCGCAACTACTAGGCAAACCTTGGTTTCATGTCATTGAATACCGCGAGCTTAGCGCGATGACACAGAGTGGTACCGCCGATCAAGGCCGAGTGCGCTGACGCTTGCTCTGCAATGTCTCTCGTAACTGAGCTAACTGCGCTTCGAGGGTGTCAGCTCGCGCCTGATGTGCAATGGCGTTACGCTGAGCCTCTACTAGCATCTGCTGCGCTGCCTCGGCGCGTGCTCGCAAGGCTGCTCCCTCCTGCTCTCCTTGTTCCTCCGCAAGTTCAGCGCGCGCCTTATGGGCTGCGGCCTCGCGTTGGCAATCGACCAGTGCCGCGCGGCAGACTTCCAGCGTTTGCCGACTATCCGTCAACAGGCACTGGAGTTCGCGCACTTCTACTTGGCGTGACTTGCCTTCTTCCCTCGATCGATCAACTTCACGATACGCTCGCTCCTCAATACCACGTACATACGACTCTTGCGCTGCCCGCTCTTGGTCGGTCTGCTGCTGCAGCATTTCAAGCTTCAGTTGCGAAGCTTGCAACTGATCTCGTACTAACCCGTAGGATTGCTGCAGGGCACTACGTTGATCCTGTAGATCGTCGATCTGCGCCGCGCGCTGTTTCAACAACAATTCCAGGTCCGTCAAACGAGTCTCGCTTACTTGCTGTGCCGCCTTTGCGGCAACAGCATGTTGCCGAGCGAGTACGGCGTCCTGACGGGCCTGGTTCTCTACGGCGACAACTTGCTCGCGTTCGGCAGCCAAAACTTTACGTTGTTCGGACAATGCTTGTTCGGCAACACCCTGCGCCAGATGGATCGCCTGTTGCCACACCGCGACAAAGGCCTGCGACACCTCGCCCGGCAATGCCGGCAGGCGGGTCTCGCCATTCAGACGCTCGGCTAGCCGAGCCCACCATTGATCGAGCAAACCACCGACCCGTGCCGGACTGCCGCGCCCCAGCTCCAGACGCACCCGCTCCACCGTCGGCCGTTCACCGCGCGCCAGGACCGCGTCCGCGGCAGCAAACACGTCGTTTTCCGGTACCCCTACCGCCATGACTCACCCCCGGCTATATTAGATCTGATAATAAAAGATTATCCGACGTTATTTTCTGAGCAATGGAATTATCATACGTTGAACGTATTAAATATTACAGACCAACTGCCCTTGGTCGACGAAACCCCGCTGGACTTACATTTTCTCGCAAGCAACGCCCAGGCCGCCGCCGCGGCATTCCTCGCCGCCGGCACCGCAGCCAATACCGTGCGCAGCTACCGCAGTGCCCTCGCCTACTGGTCGGCCTGGCTGCAACTGCGTTATGGCCGGGCGCTGGGCGATGCGCCACTGCCCGCTGCCGTGGCCGTACAGTTCGTCCTCGACCACCTGGCGCGGCCGCTGGCCGACGGCAGTTGGACCCACCTGTTGCCCCCGTCGATTGACGCCGCGCTGGTCGCCGCCCGGGTCAAGGCCAAGGTGGGGCCGCTGGCGTTTAACACGGTCAGTCACCGTCTTTCGGTACTCGGTAAATGGCACCGGATCAAGGAGTGGGACAGCCCAACCGAGGTGTCGGCGCTGAAGACCCTGCTGCGCGAGGCGCGCAAGGCGCAGTCACGTCAGGGCGTGGCGGTGCGCAAGAAAACCGCGATCGTGCTCAAGCCGTTGCAGGCGCTGCTCGCCACCTGCGACGACGGCGTGCGCGGGATTCGCGACCGCGCCCTGCTGCTGTTAGCCTGGAGCGGCGGCGGGCGGCGGCGTTCGGAAGTGGTGGGCTTGCAAGTCGTCGATGTACGCCAACTGGATGCCGACACCTGGTTGTATGTCCTCGGCGCCACCAAGACCGACACCGGCGGCGTGCGCCGGGAGAAGCCGCTGCGCGGCCCGGCCGCAGCAGCGCTCGCCGCCTGGCTGGACGTCGCCCCCGCTGACAGCGGCCCGTTGTTTCGCCGGCTGTATAAAGGCGATAAGGTCGGAGCCACAGGATTGTCGGCGGACCAAGTGGCGCGTATCGTCCAGCGTCGCGCGCAACTGGCCGGACTGGAGGGCGACTGGGCCGCACACAGCCTGCGTTCCGGCTTCGTCACCGAGGCCGGGCGCCAGGGCGTGCCGCTCGGTGAAGTGATGGCCATGACCGAGCACCGCAGCGTGAGCACGGTGATGGGCTACTTTCAGGCGGGGTCATTGCTCAGCAGTCGCGCCACGTCGCTGCTGGGGGATGGCGAGCCATTCACTCAAGGCGACTCGCCGAAGGCTGAAGCCAGCGAAACCGATCCAGGCGAGCAATGATGCTTCCTGCGTTCGGTGGTGATACCGGACAGATGCTTTGTTCCGAGCACGCTGCCGGGGAGGCCTTGCCATCAGCGGGCACTAACGCTGCCGATGGCAAGGCCGCGCTGGGCCGCGCGAGCCCTTAATCGCGTGCGTGCAACGAAAACCGCGCATCCCTCAGCCATTTCCCGTTTGAGCGGCTTGACCCAACACCCTTAAGCCACCCATGGTCACGGCGACTTGGAGCGGCCTCACCCTCGAGGGACATCTGTAAACGATCGGCGCGCCGAAAAGCTCAGGCCTGCTGCGCTTCACGCTGGACGACATCCAGCAATGCCTCCAGCGTCTGGTCTGGCTCAAGGGCCAGGAAGCTTTCAGCGATCAACGTCAGCGGGTGAATCTGCAGTACAGAGGCCAGCTCCATCACCTTCTCGAGCGTGGGACATTTCTTTCCCCGCTCCAGGGTGCTGAGGTAAGTTCGGCTGCTCACGTCGGAAAAATCTTCTTGCGTCAGCTTACGCTCCAGCCGCCGCGCTTTTAACGCCGTCCCAAAGGCCTGCTTCAGTTCCATTTGCATCGCTCACAAAAGGAACGATGAAGCCTTTTTGAATACTTTAGGGCTACAATCTATAGGGTTCGTTTTCTGAGGGCGCCACGATGTTTTTTACTCAGTCAGGTGCAGAGCTCCATCCACCTCTACCATTTGATCTCAAAATTAAACGATGGGCAGTGGTCGAACAGGACCTAGACAATCCCTGGTTTCATGTGTGCATCAGGATGACGGAAGAAGAAATCGAGTTCGGTCGCACCCTGCTGGTCTCCGACGTGGAGTACCTGGAGCGAGTACTCAATGAAGTCTCGCCGTTCGGCTCGGTGTGTTCGGTGATGGTTATGACCCCGCCTCGCATGAATGCTTCGGCACATTGGCGCATGGAGCACGTATTGGCCATCAACACCGTGCCAGATGAACCCTCAGGACAGCCCCACGTTCGCCTGATCGTGGAGCATGGGAAAACTTACGACCTGCTTCGTGGCAAAACCATCAAGCAAACGGAAGTATTGCCGCGATGCATCTATTCAGCCCCCTAATTGGAATAACACGTGATCTCATGGCACTCAGGGGGCTATTTCACGCATCCCAGCGAGTTACCTCAGTCGCTTTAAACTGTCTCTAGATGCCGTACATCCGATCCCCGAACAAGGCACGAAATCCAGGTCCCGCGCCGTGTCGCAGTTCAAACCATTCTCGAAGCCCCCAATAACTGCCACCCAGCAAACTCCGATACACCTGTTCCGGACTGCCAGGGAGGGTATGACCAAGCTCGCGGCAACTCTGTACCAGTTGAACCCACCAGTAGTTCGAACGCTCAAGTTGTAAAACATAGCAAGTAACACCCATCGCAATGAGCCGTATCCATACAGACGAATACCGGTCCGCTTGCTTTAAAAATTCATCTACACCAATGTCGATCCATTTGGTTTTTCCGTATTTTTTCAGCCCGAGACGCTGAGAAATTAGGTGCGCGATGGGAAACGAGTCGCAAAATTCGGTAGTAGGTCGCATCGCTAATTTCATAAGATCCTGGATAACAGGCAAACAGCCAAACTTAACTTCTGTACCATTTAAATGCTTCGCCACAAATCGCTGCAGTATGAATGCCAGGCTGTTAATGGCCAACTTAAACACCGTTATTGGTTTCGTCGCGTCAGACTCCTGCGATGCGCGATACCAGGGCCAGGGCCGTAGGTCGCCATGCCAAGCATGAATAAACCGCTGCTGGTCAATTGAAGAACATTTTAAAGCATCAGCAAAAGCGTCGCCAAATTTATTACCCAGAGTCTCAAAAGTATAATTAGCATTCGGAATGTCCACCATACGCCCACCGTGGCGCAGACAAATAACATACCAATAATGCTCCCAGTCACACCGCCAGTAACATTCATGGATGGTCTGCATGTCCTCCATCAAGCAATGTGGACAGTAACTGGTTCGATTGTAGAATGGAACGATTGGCCAGAACGACTCGTACTGCGCACGATACAACTCGCTGGGCATCAGTAAAAGCCCCCGTAATTTGGCCGGATCAATTTCATAGAGTTTAGAAGCCCCATTGGCGCACCTTTCCATTTCGGCTTCGACAATTTTTTTTATGACGCGAACCTTCTCCTCGGATAGGCATTTTCTGTTTAGTTGCCGAAATACCCATGACAGCACCGATTCGTTGCAGTAAAGATTATTCATAACTTTAAGACGGGAGGCATCTCCGCCCTTCCGAGTTTTAGCATTTCAAGGTTAACAACTTCTACCCCCTCAACGATTGACCACGCAGCCGCCCGTTGAATGAGTTTAACGATTCCATCGGTATTTCCTTTGGTGCACTCCAAAATAAACTTAATTTCCTTTTCCGCGGTCAAGTTAGATTGATTTCGGAGTGGGAGTGTTGCCTCATATCCTGCTAGCCATGATCGAAACTCTGCATTTTCAACCCAGCGATCCAATGTAAAACTTTCAAATCGGCGCCGCAGTGACTTTTCCGAGGCTAAGGCATTTTCCGCTCGGTCGTTCCCTAAGGCTATGACCGAGAGATGAAAAGGACTTCCCCCCAGCGTTTTTAGATGCACTAAGCTTCTACTGACATCTGAGCGTGTGGCCAGGGTTAGGTTATTTATTTCATCAATTCCGATGGCGCGAATATTAAGGGCTCTTACCGCCCCCAGCATTAACTCATCGGTCATGTTGTCATCGGACAACCTCATACCCGCGGTCAGCGTCGAAAACAACTGCTTTTTGAATTTTTTAAAATCAACATCCGCCTTAAGTTCCATCGAGACCATGCAGGGGTTACTAACGCCAACTTTCAGGCCATAATGACGCTTCAATCGGTCGATCATGGCGCTCTTGCCCATTCCGGAATCACCCGAAATCAATAAACACAATGCTTGATTTTTGGGCGGCATTCTTAAAATAGTTTCCACCGCGTTGCGAATGTTGTTCCACTTTGCATAGGGCACCCACACATCTTGGTACAACGCAATCGTGCGATCTGCGTCCGACAGTGACATCAACCCTCTGCGGTACTCGGCAATATGATCATCCATCGCTCATCTCCAAAAGGAACAAATTACTCTTCCGGTTCATAAGGTATAATCGGTTGGGTATAGTCGAGCCCCCCCTTGGGGCGCTGGGTTTGTTTTTCCTCATCCAACATCTGTGCAATGTCTATCCCAGTTGACAGCTTTGATGTCTCAACGACCTTTCTGAGTCTTTTGGTCGCATTCACCGCACTATTGACTAGCTCACGGTTAGCCAGAATTTTTTCGAATATTTCCGCTTCGTTCTTAGGTGCCGGCTTTCCTTTCTCCCGTATAAGCTTAAGTTCTTGTAGCGTAATATCCGGCAAGCCCACATCTGAATAAGGAGCCTGCATGTATCGACCCTCGCCATCACGGACCCACACTTGCCGTAGCGACAGAGGGTTGTACTTGACGACAAACTTTTTTTTACTTCCAACTAGCGGCTTGAAATCGTCGGACCAGTACCAGATTTTGTTCAGCACCAGTCCGGAAGGGGAAATAGTGCGAGTTTGCTCCGGAAGAAAATCAACAAAAAACTCGAAGGCGTCTGTCAGTAGCGGCGGATGACACAACACCCCTGCAGAGTCTGTATAAGACTCAAGCCACTTTTCATGCGGGCTCATGCCCAGCATTCGGTGTTCTTGTAAGTGATAAATATTTATCGAGCGCGCGAACCAAACATTAAACTCCGAAAAAGTCATGGCCGCTTCTTTTTCGCTGTCGTAGTCTCCACGCAAAACCACGTTAGACAGAGTTGCACCGGGCAAATATTTCACATACCCCATCTGAAATGTTCCATTTAGCCGTTCTATATGCCCTCCCCAATGTGGGGTTCTAACCCGTCTCCAGCGCAACCGTATATCGTGTTTGTCCGACGCATAACGAAAGCACCTAGCCTTGAACTCCTTGGCATTATCCAATCCTATGGCTTTGGCTTTTCCATAATAAGGATACGCAATATCGTCTGCTCCAAGACTTTTGAGCCAGTCACGCTTGGGCATCACGGCATGCATGATGGCCATGGCAACACTCAGCGAGCTAGGTGCATGAATGGATAAATAATAGCCCATGACCACTCTTGTATAGACATCGATAATCAGTGTCACCCAGGGACGGCACAAGGCCTTCCTGCTTTGCTCATCAACGATAATACAATCGATTACCGTATGGTCCATCTGCCAATATTCGAGCGGTTCTTTGAGTTTGAGTTGTTTTGGCCTGGCGTCGTACTTATCGGCTGCAGCCTTTTTTCCTGACTTTAAACGCGTTAACTCTTTTGCCGTTTTTCCACTGTTTATTCTCTTCCCGACTGTGTTAATGCAAGGTACCGGAAGATTAGCGGCTTGGCACATCCCCTCTACTTTCTCATGTACTTTTTTCCTATCAGCCCCAGGCCCTTTCCATTCGGTTTTTATGCAGTCGTGGATGATAGATTCGATGACTGGACTTAGCCTACACGCCCCCTTCTTCTGCCCTCGCCTGTAACGCATCAAAGACCCGGGCCCCGCATTGACGTCGTAATCACCCACTAATCGGTAGCAATGGGGCTTACTCAAACCCAAGCGCCGACTCACCCTTGTTACTATCTCCTTTAAGCTGCCTTCTTCTGCAATGCACTGCCTGATCACGTCAAACCTACGCTTTGCTTCATCCATTTCGGCAGACAGTTCTGCTTCATCCCTGTCGATTTCTTTTTTATTGATTTCGGGGATGATCGAAGCCCGTGAAATGGATTGCAGGTCGGCGATCTCTACGACCACATAGGTCCTGTTCGCTATGTCGTAGATCTGGACTTTATCGGTTGAAACAGATCGAGCGTACTCACATATTCGACCTTGGTATAAGACTTTCTCGCGACTGATTATTTTTTCCATCGCCACACCTCGGCGAGCGCCAGATACGATGACTATCAATATAGACGAGCTTTCTGATCCCTCTCATAACATTCGCAATCACGGGCTAAGCAGGTGGGGCACGTGCTCACCTGTGCGTTAGTACTGAACTTTCCGTATGAATAGCACACGACCTCCATTTATCATTCGTCGGTTGGCCCTGTTGTTTATCCTGCGGCAAGCGATCACCTTACTTCCTGTTGGAACAATTGCTTTAGATGCCACCAACCGCTGACTTCAGGAATAACCGTCGCCCAAAAGAAAAATTTCAAAAAAACCATCGACAATCTGTGTGACCCGCCACTTGCCAGTCACATAGACCTACGAGCTAGGAGTCTTCACCTCGGTGAGACCATCAGCATTACAAGTTATAAATCAATAGCTTAGTGCTATGCTTAGAGTGCATATCGTAAGCTGGATTACTTCGCGAGAGCTTGCCCGTCCAGCAAATTCAACGCTTTTACTTCGTACGACTATGAAAGAGGGCTGAAAACCATGTCAAAGCAATCCCCTAGCGCGCAACTCAAAAGTACTCGCCAATGGGTACATGATTATGCCGCGCGTCTGCTTGAGCATGGAGAGGAAGTCCGTCAATCAGCCATTCGCGAGTTGATAGCCGCCGAACACGGCATCACGGCTTCACCCAATTTGGTTAACGATGAGATCAAAAAATTCTGGGCTAAGGCCGGGCCGGCATTAAGTGCACGACTACGTCGCCCAGGCATACCCGAGGAGGTATGTGAGAGCCTCGATAACATCTGGGGCGTCGCCCTGAATGCCGCTGTCGCCGGGCATGAGGCCGAACGGTTACAATTCCAGGAACGGGCGGATTTGGCATTGGCATCGGCGGCTACAGCCCGGGCCAATGAACAGGCGGCCATTAACAGATTTTCCGCACAGACCCGAGAAATTGAAGGGCTCAGGTCCGACAAGGCCTCCCTTATGGAACAATTACAGGTAAATGATGCCGAACGTAAAGATCTGACCTCTAGACTTAAGGAAAAGACGGACCAAACAGCTGCGCATATGCAGGAGCAGCCGCGACTGCAAGGGCTCGTCGATAGCCTGCAACAACAGTTGACGGATCTGCGAGCAAGCTCGCAGCGTGAACTCACCGCCCTGGCTGAAAGCCACCAGGTGGAACTGGTCAAGACGCAAGACTTCCTGATGCGGGAGACGGTTCGGGTCCGTGACGAACACAAGGCCAAAACCGACAAGCTGAGCAAAGAGCTTGAGCACGAACGGAGTGAAAAAGATCAACTCCGGCTATTGCGTTCGAAAGCAAGCGATGAGGCCGCTGAACTCCGCGGTCGACTTGAGGCCACGGATCGCAGTCTGGAGAAGCTGGAACAGCGACACGCCCAGCTAAGCGAGCAGAATGAAAAGCTGCAAACAGCCTTGCTTGAAAGGGTCAAAGTACAGGTGCATGCCTCTGATCAGGATGAAGCATCGAGCTGACGGCGGCTTTCCGTAAAAGAAGGGGGCTGCCAATCCGGGTAGAAAAAATCGGAATCCGCGCCTTGATCTGGTTATTTATACAGTGTTACGTTGGGTGTTGCTGTACCCCTTAACCCAACGAGGAATGATCCATGAAAGTCACTCGCTACAATTCCGAACTCAAATCCCACGACCAAATTGCCGATGCCTTGATCCAAACCCTTCAGGACCCCAGGCTGCAACAGGTGGTCTTTTTCTGGTCACCTGCGGTCGGTGGTTCGCTGGCTGATGGCACTGCTACGAACTTTCCGCAGCTCTCTGTTCTGGCGGAGTTGGGAGTTGTGAGCGAAGCGCCTGAATACCTGGTATTTGATGGGCCCCTTCTGAATGCAAACAGGGATAACCGCTACTCGGATGTGAAGCGGGTGCTCGACGAAGCTGAAAAGAAGGCCAACGCGTCGTTTGGTATCTCGGTTTTGCCATTTACCTCCAATCTGACGCCGGCGGACGCGAAGCTTCAGATGGAGAAGCAGATCACCCACCACCTTAACTCCACGACCAGAGTGATTTTCTTCAAGTTACGGAACGATGCTATGGGCGAAAGCGCACAGGCCAGCAACTGATCATGATTCCCTGGTCCGCTAGGCGAGGCCAGGGAATTATGGTCAGAGTATTTCCTCTCTCCGCTTTCATCGCACACTCCCGCTGCTGATTAACCCTTCCCTTCTACGACTGGAAAACCAACCATTGTGTCACTTGGTTTTGGGGTTACAGTGGGCAGCTTCTCGGCCTTGATCAGGGCTTTGAGGTCCAGATCAGCGTCATACGCAACAATGTCCGCTTCCAACAAATAATCGAACCCATCCCTACTCCCACACACCGGTACCACCTTGTTGGTAATGGCCTCACGAATGCGGGTCATTTGATTCAAAACCGATTTCTTCTTTTTACGCGGTCGAACGAACGTGGTGAAGTGCGGGGCGGTGACTCCCAGGTCTTCAGTGCTGCGGCCTCAGCTGCCGGGCTGACTTTACGCCTGGAAGACTGCACATCAGGATCGGGTACTGCTACTGCTACTGCTACTGCTGGGTCAGTGCTGATTGCGAGTGTTGATTCTTCCAGCACAGTTTCCTGTTCAATCGTATGCGATCCATAAACCCCACCTACCGTATGGCCGTGGTATGAAGTCAGGTATCCGAGTCGGATACATGCTCCACTTGAGTTCTTACCCCAAACAACCGGTCGGCTATCTGCCGACCTCGCTCCAGCCCTTCAGCCGTCAA
>NZ_QHHP01000041.1:252471-286846 GCF_003184125.1 Pseudomonas sp. RW409
GGCGAGATGGCTCGGCAGCCCGATGCGGGTGCGCAAGGTCAGCCCCAGCCCGGCCGCCACGGCCGCCCAGATGCCGGCGACGCTGGGGCTGGTCAGGGCGATCCGCCAGGGAATATGCGCCTCGTCCAGGGCCTGGGTGGCGGCACTGCGCAGCACGCACGGGGCATCGAACAGGATCAGCGGCAGTGGCGAGTCCGCCGGCAGCGGCGGCATGTCGCGCGCGCCGATCCAGTGCATCTGGGTTTCGCCCAGGCGCGTGGCATGGGGCGATGGCTGCCCCGTGTCCCAGGCCAGCGCCAGGTCCAGGCCGTCGCTGTCGATCAGGGCAAGCAGTTCGGCATTGCGCGCGATCCTGACTTCGAGATTCACCCGTGGGTAGGTCTTGACGAAGCGGCGGAGGATATCGCTGAGAAAGTGCTCGCCAAAGTCCTCCTGCAACCCCAGGCGTACCGTCCCGGCGGTCTGCTGTTCATGCAGGGTCTGGAAAATGCTGTCGTTCAGTTCCAGGAGCCGGCGGGCATGGCTGAGCAGCGACTCGCCGGTGGGCGTCAGGGCCAGCCCTCGACCGGACCTGGCCAGTACCGGCGTGCCGATCTGCTCCTCGAGTTTCTTGAGCTGGGCGCTCACCGCGGAGGTCGAGCGGCCGAGTCGATCTGCTGCCTTGGCAAAGCTGTTGAACTCCACGCCGGTGACAAAGGTACGCAGTACATCGAGGTCGAAGGTCGGACGGCGCATTCGAATAGTTCACTGATTCGGGATTGTGGCTTCCATTAAATCCAATATTCGGGATGGTTTCGAGTTGATATTTTTCTCCCGTCATTGGGTTATTCAACGAGGAAGCATCATGGATACAGCGATGGGGCAGGGGCGAGAGCCTGAGTACACGCAAAAATTCGCCGACCTGACCAGGGATGTGCTGTTCGGCGATATCTGGCAGCGCACCCAGCTGTCGGCTCGGGAGCGCAGCCTGGTGACGGTGGCGGCGCTGGTGGCGTTGTACCGCCTGGAGCAGTTGCCGTTTCATCTGCAGCGGGCGCTGGACAACGGCCTGGGGCGCGACGAGTTGGCTGAGGTGATCACCCATCTGGCGTTCTATTCCGGCTGGCCGACGGCCGCCTCGGCGCTGAAGGTGCTCAGCGATCTACAGGGTTCCAGCCTCGGTTTGCAGGAGTAAGCCTTTATGCCCTTTGCCCGTATTTCCTTGCACCGCGGAAAGTCCGCCGAGTACCTGCAGGCCTTGTCGCAGGGGCTGCACGAGGCGCTGGTCGAGCGTTTCGAAGTGCCGCTGGCGGACCGCTTCCAGATCATTCACCAACATGAAGCGGGCGAGCTGATATTCGACCGCGATTATCTGGGCGGCCCGCGCAGCCATGACTTTGTGCTGATCGCGATCACCGCCGGCCGGCCTCGATCGGTCGAGACCAAACGGCGTTTCTATCGCGACCTGGTCGAGCGGCTGGGCCGGGCGCCGGGCATCGATGCCGAGGATGTGATGGTGGTGATTACCACCACCGAGGCAGAGGACTGGTCGTTTGGCGGTGGGCGGGGCAATTAGCCTGCCTATGCGTTTCTGGTATCAGCCCTATCCAACGGATCGAAGCGCTCGCTCGTGTCCATGCGGATATTTCGCAGGCCCAGGGTTTCCAGGTGCGATGGGTACAGAGACTCGGAGAAATAGCTGATCAGGAGCGAGCGCCGGCGTGCGCCGCTCGCGTTCAGGCTGCCCGCGTGCAGCAGATCGACATCGAACACCAGGATGTCGCCGGCGGCGCCTGAAAGCTGCACGGACCGCGACTCGTCGCTGAAGTCGAATGGCGGCGCTGCCGGATCGGGACGATGGCTGCCGGGGACGATGCGGGTGGCGCCGTTCTCGGGGCCGTAGTCGTCGAAAAAAGCCAGGGCGTTGGCTATGTCGCCTGGCCGTTGGGCTGACAGGTCGCGGTGCAGCTGCTGATGGCCGCCACCGGCCAGGGGCTCGCGCCCTTCCACCTGGGAGAGAAAGAAGCGTTCCCCAATCAACTCACCCACCACCGCCAGCACCTGCGGCAGGCGACACACCGCCTGGACCTTCGAATCGGCGTCCAGCAGCGAATGGCGCCAGTCCATGCCTCGGGGCACGGGCCATTGGTTCGACGGCAGCACGCCCGCCTCGAACGTGGCGCGCAGGTCATCCAGCCATTCGGCCGGGATCGCTCGGCGCAGCAGCACGTAACCCTGTCGATGGAGTTGCTCGCGGTCAGTCATGGTTTTCTCGATTTCCTTATCAGCAATGCGTCCTGTGGAGCGGCCTGGGGCAATAACCGGTCAGTGATCAAGCGTAGCTTTAGCGAGTCCAGTGAGCGGGGCGAACAGGTTTTGTTGGAGAGGTTGTCACCATGCTGGCCCCAGACACGTATTCCCTACGCCTGGAAGAAGCGCCCGGGACGGCAGGGGGCAAGGGCAGGGGATGCCGTGCCGTCGATAATCTCCTCGCTGGCCAGGCGGCCGACTATCGCCGCCAGCGTGACGCCAGGGTGCATCGCACACACATACACGCCGCCGATATCGGGTAGATAACCGATGATGGGCGTGCCATCGACCGGCATGGGCCTGAGGCCGACACAGGCCGACTCCAGCTCGATGGAAGTAACGCCGTGGACTTGGTTCCGGATGGCCTGGGCGGTTCGTAGCGCTATCGCGGCTGGCTGGTTTTCCAGCGCGTCGTCCAGGTAATCTTCCGCCGCCAGTAGCCTGCCGTCCGTGCCTTGCCGCACTTCCATTTCCGGGTTGGAGATAAGGGTGTGCACGAGATCGGGTTGTGAGGCGTAGCGGATAAATATGGCTGGAGAGGCCGCTATTGGAAGGGGCAGGTTCAGCCGCTCGGTCAGCTGGGTGATGCCCGTCCCGGCGGCCAGCACGACAATCTCGGCCTCGAGGCTGCCCCTTGTGGTTTCGACGCCCGTCACCTGTGTACCCTGGGTGGTAAAGCCGAGCACCCGAGTCTGGGTGAGCAGCTGGGCGCCATGAGCCTGGGCACCGGCGATCAACGCATGAGTAGCTTGCACCGCGTCCAGCGCGCCTTCTTCGGCGGCATACCAGGCCTGCTGCGGGGGATGCTTGAGGTTGGGCTCGAGGTCGAGGATCTGCGAGCGCGACACCCGGGCGGCCGAAGGCGGGTTACCTGAGGCTTGCGGCTCTTCACTTGGGTTTGCGCCGTAGGACAGGGCGCCAGTCCAGCGCACCTTCAGGCCAGGCAGCTCGGTTTCGAGCCGGCGGTACTCCTGGATCGCCGCACCGCGCAATGACGCGATGGGATCGGGCCCGTTGTGGGTGGTGTTGATCCAGGCGAATGAGCGTCCCGTCACTCCAGACGCTATGTCTTCAGCCTCCACCAGAATGACCTGCGCGCCTTTGCTCGCCAGGTGATACGCCAGGGACGCGCCCACTATGCCCGCGCCAATGACCACGACTCGTTTGTTTGCCGCGTTGCCCATATCAACCTCCGTGTTGTCGAGCTGCTGAGGGTAGGGCATCCGGATGAACTGATGCCCTGGGAACCGAACGGCCCGCGTCGCTAGCTTCCTGCTATTTCTTGCGCGCTGCTATTTCTTGCACTCCGCCAACACCACTTTGCAGGTGCTGGGCGTACCGCCGGAGCGGCCGGCATAACGGATGCAGTTATTCAGGGATTTCTGGCGCGCCACACCCAGGGTGGAACCCCAGGCCAGGCCGCCTTCGCCGGAAGTGGGGAGCGCTTTGGCGTAACAGTTTGAGCCGATGCTGGCGGTCGAATAACGATACTGGGCGGCTTTGCTTGAACATCCCGCTATCAGCGCCAGGTTGATGGCGAGCAGGGAAAACAGGATCCATGACGAGTAGTTGCGTACTGCTGTTCTGGTCATTCCAGTTCCCCTGTATCAAGACGGTAGAAACGTGTTTGCAGTGCTGCTGTATTCAGCTTAGAGGGTATCGCGCCTGGCCTTGGAGCCGTCTGGCGGAGTGGGTGCGTTTGGCCCTGCCTTACGTCGGTTGCCATCCGTTTTTGCCTGATTGCCCTCATGGGTGTTGCGGCCAATGATCCTGGATTTCGTACCACGAAGCCTTGAACGCCACCTGAATGTGTTTCTGTTTATCGGCGGTGAAGGGCGTATCCAGGGTGCCCAGGGCGATCGAGATCCAGTCGGCGTGTTCGCCCTGGTCCCTGGACCAGAACAGCGACGAACCGCATTGGCCGCAAAACTGGCGCAGTACCGACTCGGAGGATCGATAGGACTGGAGGCTCTCGGCACCCTGAACGATACGCAGATCGCTGCGCAACACACTGCCATAACTGGCGAACGCCGCCCCATGGCTTTTCCGGCACTGGCTGCAATGGCAATGGGAAAGCGCCTTGGGGCGGGACGAAAGCTGGTATTTGACGGCGCCGCACAGGCAACTGCCCTGGAAGGTGTCAGTCATTTAAGGGCGCCCCTTGAAACGAAAGGGCGCCCATTTAAGCAGTCGGTGCTGGGGATGTCGAACGGTGAACCCACAACCAAAAGCGGACGTTCAACCTTCTCACTAACAGACCGCGAACAGCGTTAACGATGAAAACTGCGCACGGCGGTTCGAATGTGGGCTTTAATGCCCGGGCTTATATGCAGCCCCATGAGCTTCGACTCCATACGAAGGTGGATGCGCCTGATGGCGGGTTCAGGCTGCTGTGCACTTGTCTCATTCAAGGAAGAAATGACATTGAAAATAGCTTTCGGCGCCCTGTTGTTGACCTGGCTGGCTACTACCGCACTCGCTGACGAGAACCCTGTCGGCTTCCAAACTTCCATACTGGCGGACTCGCACAATGGGCGCGCACTGGAGATGGTCGTCTGGTACCCCAGCGCAACTACCGCAGCCACGCAGATGATTGGCGATGATGTGGTGTTCGTCGGGGCTCCTGCCGTCCGTGACGCGCCGCCCGCTGCTGGCAAGCATCCATTGTTGGTGCTCTCCCACGGGTACAGAGGTAACTGGAGCAACCAGATCTGGCTTGCCAGTGCCCTGGCTCACAGGGGTTACATCGTCGCCGCACTCAATCACCCTGGCACCACCACTCATGACCTTAGCCCTCAAGCCGCGGCGCAGTTATGGCAGCGGCCCGTCGATTTGCGCCGAGTCATTGACAGGGTCACGACTCAACCTGAAAAGTTCGGCTCGGTCGCCAATGGCCGAATTGCAGTAGTGGGCCATTCACTCGGCGGTTGGACCGCCCTGGAGATCGCCGGTGCTCGTTTCGATCCAGACCGCTTCGCCCAGGAGTGCAAAGCCCACCCGCAGTTATCAAGTTGCACCAACTATGGAAAGATAAAACCCGTAAGCACCTCGGAATCAAAGGCCGCGTTGGCCGCCGATTTGCGCGATAAACGCGTCACTGCCGTGGTTGCATTGGACTTGGGCTTTTCGCGTGGCCTGACTGATGAAAGCCTGGCCGCGCTGCCGGTACCAGCGCTGGTGATCGCTGCCGGCGCGCCGTCGCACGACCTTCCCGCTGAGTTGGAGTCTGCCAACCTGGCCAAACGCCTGCCTTCGGCGTCAAGCCGCTACGTCGAAATCAGCGACGCAAGCCATTTCAGCTTCTTGTCGGTATGCAAACCTGGCGCGGAGGTCATGCTCGAAGAAGACGTACCAGGCGATGGCATCATTTGCCGGGATGGTGACAGCGCTCGCCCGCGTGAGGTGATTCAACAGCAGGTTGCAGCGCTGATAGCCGAGTTTCTTCAGTCATCCATCGACAAAGAAGACAGTTTGTAGACTCGTGGTGCGGGAGCTGCCGCAGTTCAACAAAAAAACTGGAGCAGTTTCAACACCCGTGCAATCTGGCGGATCGGTTGAATCCACAGCCCAAGGCGGAGGTTGTGCCGGGATGGCGACCCGCCATTCATTCAAGGCAGGCTTCGGGCGTCGCCGGCAAGCTATCGAGAAACGCGGCAATCTGCCGGGCACCGCGCAAGTGCAGGGTAGGAACCAGCGGGCCTATGGCCAGGCGCATCGCCTCGATACCCGGGCGGTAGCCACGGTCGAAATTCCACACGAAGTTCAGGAAGGTCAGGAATGCCCGGTCGAGCTTTTCCGTGCAGCCTGCGGCAAGGTCAGGCCGGGGGCGGTTCATCAGGCTGCGGATGATCACCCGGGTGAAACAGGTGAGCCGCGGGGTATCGAGCCAGATGATCAGGTCGGCACGGGGCAGGCGAAGGTCGAAGGTGCGCCGGGCATAGTTGCCTTCACACACCCAGGCAGCCGGTGCGACCGCTGCGCGGACCCGTTCGCGGAACTGCTCGGCGTCGGGTTCGACCCAGCCGGGCTCCCAGAACAGTGTGTCCAGGTGGACCACGGGCAGGTTCCGGCGCTTGCCGAGGGCGCGGGCGAGGGTGGACTTGCCGCTCCCGGCATTACCCAGAATTACAATCCGTTGCATGGGAACTTCCTGTCGCAAAAAAGCCGGCGATTGTGCAGGTTTTGCGGCGCCAGTTAAAGGCGGATGGCGGGGGCGACCGCACCAGGAATGAAATGTGTGGTTCCTGAAGCCGAGCGCAGGATATCGATCCCTCCTTGTCCGCATTGGCTGTTCGTTCCGGCCGATTCCTGCCGGCCATGAAAAACCGACTCCGACCCTTTGTCGCCTGTCGGCAGCTCTCGCCTTTCAGGGGTGTCTACTGCTAGTGAGGCTCTGTAGGTACAGAGAGGAGAGCGCCATGAGCAATGAACAGGTGGCACCGGAAACCAAAGGTGTTGCAGTGCAGGTACTGGCAACCATTGACCTGGGTCCCGAGATCGAGGGGATGGCCGGGCGCCAACTCAGAATGCGTCTGGTGACCATCGAGCCTGGAGGTGTATTCGGGCCGATTCACAACCATAAAGACCGGCCAGGCGTCGTCTACATACTGGAGGGAACCATCACAGACCATCGCAATGGCCTCGACACGGACTATGGCCCGGGGCTGGGCTGGCCCGAGGACAGGGACACCACGCACTGGCTCGAGAACCGAGGAACGGTTCCGGCGCGGGAGATCTCGGTCGATATTGTCTGGCAAGAGTAAGTCCGGGCCGAACATCGATAGGGGCGGGCCCGAGGAGCGGTTCACTCAAGGCTGGTCATTCCCCGCGCCCGCCGCCCCATTGGCCGCCCCATTGGTCGGATCGCCCTCGGCCAGCATGCGGACCAGGACTTCCCGTTCCTTCACCCCAGGCACCAGGCCGCGGGTCTGGCCTTCCAGCACGGTGATGCCGTCTTCGTTGGTCATGCTGCACGTGATCATCCGCGACCTGCCGGCCTTCCAGCATTTATGATGGCCGCCTGTCCAGACTGCCCAACGCCCAACGCCCAACGCCCAACGCCCAACGCCTGACGCTGGTGATGAAACGGGTGATTCAGGACCGTTCGCTGGCGCTGTGAGGCGCGCCGGCGAATACATCAGAACAACATTTCAGGGAGATACCGATGCGTGAGCGTAAATCGGCGAGGTTGCTGGTCATCAACCCTTCGCGAAAGGTCCTGCTGTTCCGCTTCCTGCACAAGGAAGGGGCGCTGGCGGGGGATGACTATTGGGCCACGCCCGGTGGCGGGCTTGAAGGGGCAGAAACCTTCCAGCTTGCGGCGGTCCGTGAACTGCACGAGGAGACCGGTATCCGGGTCGGCACGGTTGGAGAACCGGTGGCCGATCGCCGGTTTCCCATGCAGCTGCCCAGCGGCGAGTGGGTGACCTCCGTCGAGCAGTATTTTGTCGTGCACGCGCCGGACCAGCCGCTCTCCCGTGCGGGCTGGACCTCGTCCGAGGCCCAGGTGATGGCCGATCATCGCTGGTGGTCGGCCCACGATCTGCGATCCACCGAGGCCATCGTCTGGCCGGAGTCACTGGTGGAGATGCTGGAAGAGGCGGGGGTGTTCGAGCCGTCCTTGTAGCGATTTTTCCACGCGCTAATCCTGGCTTAATCCCGCGCCATTGAGATCGCGCGCAGCCGGTTTTTTCGGCGACCTGTTTATGCGATTGGCGCAATTGTAAGAGCGGCTTTCCACCTCTAGACTCCAGCCCATGAAACGCTACCTGCGGTTTTGTCTTGTCTTCCTGATCAGCCTGGCGCTTCCCCTCAGCGGGATGGCGGGCGTCCAGGCGCCGACCGAACCTTGCCCGATGAAGACCCAGGGCATGGCGATGATGGACGACATGGGCATGGACTGCTGCAACGACATGAAAAGCCCGGCCGAGCACGGCAAACCCTGCAAGCCGGGCCAGGAATGCAAGACCGGCGGCATGCTGCAAGTCTCGATCGTCAAGCCTGCCGTGACCCTGAGCCACCCGGTTGTCCTGTTTTTCTCCAGCTATTTTTTGCCCGCGCAAAGCCCTTCCGGGGTGTGGCGACCGCCCCGGGCCTGATTCCTGTACCACACTGAGTCCCATCGCCTATTGAGGCGATGGCATATCTGCGCGCATGTCTGAAGAGTCGCGCAGGGATTCATCACAGGAATCGTCAACATGAACCCCAAGTGCTATTGCACCGGCTGGTCCCTCGTGGCCGGCCTGGCGGCAGGCGTGCTGGTATGGCCGAGCCTTGCTGGCGCCTTGACCCTCGACGAGGCGTTGCGCCTGGCCGAGAACAACGCGCCGTCGCTGAGCGCCCAGGACGCGAAAATCCAGGCCGCCAGCAGCGCGGCCATCCCCGCCGGCGAGCTGCCCGACCCCAAGCTGTTGCTGGGGGTGCAGAACTACCCCATTGGCGGCTCGGATCGCTGGCGCCTCGACCAGGACTTCATGACCATGCAGATGGTCGGGATCCGCCAGGAAATGCCCAACAGCGACAAGCGCAAGGCCCGCGTCGAGGTCGCCGCCGGGGCGGTCGAACGGGCCGCCGCCGAGCGTCGGGTGGAGCTGCTGAACGTGCGCCAGGCCACGGCCCTGGCCTGGATCGGCAGCTATTCGGTGGAGCGCAAGGCGGCGCTGCTCCAGGACTTCTACGAGGAAAACCGCCTGCTGGGCGCCACCGTGCGCGCACAGATCGCCGGTGGCCGCGGGTTACCGGCGGATGCGGTGACGCCCCGCCAGGAAGCCGCGCAACTGGCCGAGCGCGAGGACGAACTGATCAGCCAGCGGGCCCAGGCCCGGGCCGCGCTCAAGCGCTGGATCGGCGCCGCCGTCAACGACCGGCCCGTGGGACGTCTGCCCGAGTGGCCGGTGGACAGCGCAGGCTACGTGCACAAGCTGCAACACCACCCCGAACTGGCGGCGTTCGCGCCCATGACCCGCGAGGCGCAAGCCAGGGTGCATGAGGCCGAGGCCGACAAGCAGTCGGACTGGAGCTGGGAGCTGGACTACCAGCGCCGTGGCCGGGAGTTCGGCGATATGGTCAGCGTGCAGTTTTCCTGGGACCTGCCGTTGTTTCCCGGCTCGCGCCAGAACCCCAGGATCGCCGCCCGGCAGGCCGAGCTGAGCCAGCTGGAGGCCGAACGCGAAGCCCTGTCCCGGGAGCATGCCCAGCAGTTGGAAGCGCAGTTGGCCGACTATGAGCGCCTGGATCGCGCGGTGCGCCGCAACCAGCAAAGCCTGGTGCCGCTGGCCCGGGAGAAGGTCGACCTGAGCCTGGCCAGCTATCGCGCCGGCAAGGGCGACCTGGCGGCGGTGGTCGCCGCCCGCCGCGAACTGATCGAAGCCCGCCTCAAGCAGATCGACGTCGAGGAGCAGCGCGCCCTGACCAACGCGCGCCTGTATTTCGCCTATGGGGAGAGTGCGCAATGAATTCGCCGATCTGGAAAGTCGCTTCGGTGGTCGGCGTCTCGCTGGCCCTGGGAGTCGCGGGTGGTTACTGGCTGGCCCAGCCGCGCAGCGGCGAAGCGCCGGCGGTGGCGGTCGGGCAGCAGGCATCGGCCGAGCCCAAGGCGCTGTATTGGTACGACCCGATGTACCCGCAGCAGAAGTTCGACAAGCCGGGCAAGTCGCCTTTTATGGACATGCAACTGGTCCCACGCTACGCCGAGGGCCAGGGAACCCAAGGGGATGGCGCGGCAGTGCGCATCGACCCGGGCCTGACCCAGAACCTCGGCCTGCGCCTGGCCAGCGTCACGCGCGGGGTGTTGGCCAGCAGCGTCGATGCGGTCGGGGTGCTGGCGTTCAACGAGCGCGAGGTGGCGGTCGTTCAGCTGCGTACCGCGGGTTTTGTCGAACGGGTGTATGCCCGGGCCCCGGGGGATTTACTCAAGGCCAACGCGGCCCTGGCGGATATCCTGGTGCCGGAGTGGGCGGCGGCCCAGGAAGAATTCCTCGCCCTCAAGGCCAGTGGCGATGCCGCTCTGCTGGCGGCCGCCCGCCAGCGATTGCGCCTCAGCGGCATGCCGACGGCCTTGATCGCCCAGGTCGAGCGCAGTGGCAAGGTCCAGCCGAACCTGACCCTGAGCAGCCCCATCGGCGGTGTGCTGCAAGAGTTGAATGTCCGCCAGGGCATGACCCTGGCCGCCGGCGAGACCCTGGCCCGGGTCAACGGCTTGAACAGCGTCTGGCTGGCGGTGGCGGTTCCGGAGTCGCAGGCCGGCTCGCTGGTCAGCGGGCAGGTGGCCGAGGCTCGTTTGCCGGCTTTTCCCGGGGAGGTGTTCGCGGGCAAGGTCGACGCGATCCTTCCGGAGGCCAATGCCGATAGCCGCACGCTGCGGGTGCGGGTCGAGTTGCCTAACCCGCAAGGTCGGCTGCGGCCGGGCATGAGCGCCCAGGTCAGCCTCAAGCGTTCGACCCGGCAACCTCTGCTGTGGGTGCCCAGCGAGGCGGTGATTCGCACCGGCCGCCGGGCCCTGGTGATGCTCGCCGAAGACGGGGGGCGCTACCGCCCGGTGGAGGTGCAGCCAGGGCCGGACAACGCGGGCCAGACAGCGATCTTGCAAGGCCTGGAGGAGGGGCAGCAGGTGGTGGCTTCCGGGCAGTTTTTGCTGGACTCGGAAGCCAGCCTCAAGGGCATTGTCGCCGCTTCGTTGGCAGAGCCCGCAGCGGTCCTGCATGAAGCCGAAGGGCAGATCCTGGCCATCGACAGTCAGGAAGTCACGCTCGCCCATGGTCCCTTCAAGAGCCTGGGCATGCCGGCCATGACCATGACCTTTCCTCTGGCCAATCCCGGCCTGATGCAGGGCCTCAAGGTGGGCGACAAGGTGCGGGTGGCGCTGAGCCAGAGCGGCAATGAGCTGCGGGTCCAACGCCTGGATAAAACGGGGAGCCAGCCATGATCGCGGCCGTGATTCGTTGGTCGGTGGCCAACCGTTTTCTGGTGTTGCTGGCGACCCTGTTCGTCAGCGCCTGGGGTGTCTGGTCGGTGCAGAGCACGCCGGTTGACGCGCTGCCGGACCTGTCGGATGTACAGGTGATCATCCGCACGCCGTATGCGGGGCAAGCACCGCAGATCGTCGAGAACCAGGTGACCTATCCGCTGGCCACCACCATGCTCTCGGTGCCCGGGGCCAAGACCGTGCGCGGCTATTCGTTCTTCGGCGACAGCTTTGTCTACGTGCTGTTCGAGGACGGCACCGACCTGTATTGGGCCCGCTCGCGGGTGCTGGAGTACCTGAGCCAGGTCCAGAGCCGCCTGCCGGCCAGCGCCAAACCGGCGTTGGGGCCAGATGCCACCGGGGTTGGTTGGATTTTCCAGTACGCCCTGGTGGACCGCAGCGGCGGGCATGACCTGGCGCAACTGCGCGCCCTGCAAGACTGGTTCCTCAAGTTCGAGCTCAAGACCCTGCCGAACGTCGCGGAAGTCGCCACCGTGGGCGGCATGGTCAAGCAGTACCAGGTGCTGCTCGATCCGCTGAAGCTGGCCAGCCTCGGTATCACTCAGGCCGAGGTCGGCGCGGCGATCGGCAAGGCCAACCAGGAAACCGGTGGCGCGGTGCTGGAGATGGCGGAGACGGAGTTCATGGTGCGGGCTTCCGGCTACCTGAAGAGTCTCGATGACTTTCGCGCGATCCCGCTCAAGCTCGGGGCGGGTGGGGTGCCGGTGACCCTGGGCGAGGTTGCGACTGTCCAGCTCGGCCCGGAAATGCGCCGCGGTATCGGCGAGCTCGATGGCGAGGGCGAGGCGGTGGGCGGGGTGGTGATTCTGCGCAGCGGCAAGAACGCCCGGGAAACCATCGCGGCGGTGAAGACCCGGCTCGAAGAGCTGAAACACAGCCTGCCGGCGGGGGTGGAAATCGTCACCACCTACGACCGCAGCCAACTGATCGACCGCGCGGTGAGCAACCTCGGCCACAAGTTGCTGGAGGAGTTCATCGTCGTCGCCCTGGTGTGCGGGATCTTCCTCTGGCACCTGCGTTCCTCCCTGGTGGCGATCATCTCCTTGCCGATCGGCGTGTTGATCGCCTTTGTGGTGATGCGCCAGCAGGGGCTCAACGCCAACATCATGTCCCTGGGCGGCATCGCCATCGCGGTCGGGGCCATGGTCGACGCGGCGGTGGTGATGATCGAGAACGCCCACAAGAAACTCGAGGCCTGGCACCAGGCTCACCCCGGGCACACCCTGCAGGGCGAACAGCGCTGGCAGGTGATCACCGCGGCGGCGACCGAGGTCGGGCCGGCGCTGTTCTTCTGCCTGTTGATCATCACCCTGTCGTTCATTCCGGTGTTCACCCTGGAGGCCCAGGAAGGACGGTTGTTTGGTCCGCTGGCGTTCACCAAGACCTATGCCATGGCCGCGGCGGCGGGGCTGTCGGTGACCCTGGTGCCGGTGTTGATGGGCTACTGGATTCGCGGGCGGATTCCCAACGAGCAGCAGAACCCGCTGAACCGTGGGTTGATCCGCCTCTATCAACCGGCGCTGGACGCGGTATTGCGCAGGCCCCGGGCGACCTTGCTGCTGGCCTTGCTGGTGTTCCTCAGCGCGCTATGGCCGCTCTCGCGCCTGGGGGGCGAGTTCCTGCCGCCGCTGGACGAGGGCGACCTGCTGTACATGCCTTCGGCGCTGCCGGGGCTGTCGGCGCAGAAGGCGGCGCAGCTGTTGCAACAGACCGACCGGCTGATCAAGAGCGTGCCTGAGGTCGAGCATGTGTTCGGCAAGGCCGGCCGCGCGGAAACCGCCACTGACCCGGCGCCCCTGGAGATGTTCGAAACCATCATCCGGTTCAAGCCCCATGAGCAGTGGCGCCCCGGCATGACCGCGGAAAAACTGGTGGCCGAGCTGGACCGGGTGGTGCGGGTGCCGGGGCTGACCAATATCTGGATTCCGCCGATTCGCAACCGTGTGGACATGCTCGCCACCGGCATCAAGAGCCCGATCGGGGTCAAGGTGGCCGGCAGCGACCTGCGGCAGATCGATGCGGTGACCCAGGCCGTCGAGCGGGTGGCCAGGGAGGTGCCCGGGGTCAGTTCGGCGCTGGCGGAGCGCCTGACGGGGGGCCGCTATATCGACGTGGACATCGATCGCCAGGCGGCTGCGCGCTACGGCCTGAATATCGCCGACGTGCAGTCGATCGTCAGTGGCGCCATCGGCGGGGAAAACATCGGCGAGACCATCGAAGGCCTGGCCCGCTTCCCGATCAGCCTGCGTTACCCCCGGGATTGGCGGGACTCGCTGGGGGGTCTGGAGCAGCTGCCGATCTACACCCCGCTGGGCAGCCAGATCACCCTCGGCACTGTGGCCAGGGTCAAGGTCAGCGATGGTCCACCGATGCTCAAGAGCGAAAACGCCCGGCCTTCGGGCTGGGTGTATGTCGATGTGCGCGGGCGGGATATTGCCTCGGTGGTCGCCGACCTGCGCCGGGCGGTCAGCGAGCAGGTGCGCTTGCAGCCGGGCATGAGCCTGGGCTATTCCGGGCAGTTCGAGTTTCTCGAACGGGCCAATGCCCGGCTCGCGTGGCTGGTGCCGGCCACCTTGCTGATCATCTTCGTGCTGCTGTACCTGACCTTCGCCCGCTTCGACGAGGCCTTGCTGATCATGGCCACGCTGCCGTTCGCCCTGACGGGCGGGGCGTGGTTTCTCTACTGGCTGGGGTTCAACCTGTCGGTGGCCACCGGCGTCGGTTTTATCGCCCTGGCCGGGGTGTCCGCCGAGTTCGGCGTGATCATGCTGCTGTACCTGAAGAACGCCTGGGCCGAACGCCAGGAGTCCGGCGAGGGCAGCGAGCGCGGGCTGCTCGCGGCGATTCGCGAAGGCGCGGTGCAGCGTGTGCGCCCCAAGGCCATGACCGTGGCGGTGATCATCGCCGGCCTGTTGCCGATCCTGCTGGACAGCGGCACCGGCAGCGAAGTGATGAGCCGCATCGCCGCGCCCATGGTCGGCGGCATGCTCACCGCGCCCTTGCTGTCGCTGTTCGTCATCCCGGCGGCCTATCGCCTGATGCGCCGCCGGCACCTTCCTGTTGTCTCCCACACTCAAGGAAAAAACCTATGAAACTGATCCAGATCGCATTCGCTGGCACCCTGGCCACGCTGTCCCTCGCTGCCTACGCGCAGGACATGCCCGGCATGAAAATGGACGGCATGCCGATGAAGCAGGAAGCCCGGCAGGCTCGACAGGCCACTGCCGAGGGCACGATCAAGGCCATCGATACCGCGAAGCAGCGGGTGACCATCGCCCACGGCGCCGTCCCCGCCGTGCAATGGCCGCCGATGACCATGGCCTTTGCCGCGACCGCGCAGCAGCTGCAAGGGCTGGCGATCGGCGACCGGGTGACCTTCGTATTCCACCTGGAAGGCGGCGCGGCCACTATCGTTTCCATCAGGAAGTAAAACCGCGAGGCCGGCATGTGCAGGCATGCCGGCCTCGCGCTCATTATTCACAGCAGCGCCGTCGATTCGTTCCTCTCTCTACCATCCAACAGAGGGAACGCCCGATGAACAACACCGAACTCAGCCACCTCATCCTCAGCGACCACTCGCGTATCGAGGCCGCCATCAGTACCGGCGCGGCCTGGGAAGTCTGGTTCCAGGTCGAGTTTCTGATGCTGCTGCGCGCAGCGCACCTGGGGGTCGCTCGCGAAGTGCCTTACCCACCGCCGAACCAGGCCTTGCACCTCGACGTGCTGGCCCGGCACAACGTCGAGAGTTATGCCATCGAAGTGAAAGTCGAAAGCGCTACCAATGCCGGCAACAAGCTGTTGGCGGAAACCCGCAAGGACATCGAGAAGATTGCCAAATACACCGAGCCGGTCGATGCCCGCTGGGTGGTTTCCCTGGCCTACAGCGACGTGGCCAAACACTCGTTGCGCGGGTTCACTGTGCAGAACAACGGCCATGCCATCTACCATGAGTCCGGCGCGATCGGCTGCATGATCGTCACGGTTTGACCCCTCGCCGGCGACAGGAGGACCCACGGCCCTCCTGTCGCCGGGTTGGTTTTTCCAGGGCATGCCCTGACGCTGAGGACGGTCAGGCCAGCCTCAAAGACGATCCGCATCGATCACCGCCTGGGCGAACGCACGCGGGTCTTCCTGCGGCAGGTTGTGGCCGATGCCGCCGCTGATCAGGCGGAACTGGTATTTGCCGGTGAAACGCTTGGCGTAGTCCGCGGGGTTCGGGTGCGGTGCGCCGTTGGCATCGCCTTCCAGGGTGATGGTCGGTACGCCGATGGCCGGGGCCGTGGCCAGTTTCTGCTCCAGCGCGGCGTAGCGGCTTTCGCCTTGAACCAGCCCCAGGCGCCAGCGGTAGTTGAACACCGTGATGTCGACATGGTCGGGGTTGTCCAGGGCCTTGGCGCTGCGCTCGAAGGTGGCGTCGTCGAACTTCCATTGCGGCGAGGCCAGTTGCCAGATCAGCTTGGCGAAGTCGTGGGTGTTTTTCTCGTAGCCGGCGCGACCGCGCTCGGTGGCGAAATAGAACTGGTACCACCACTGCAACTCGGCCTTGGGCGGCAGCGGGTTCTGCCCGGCCGCCTGGTTGCCGATCAGGTAGCCGCTGACCGACACCAGCGCCTTGACCCGCTCCGGCCACAGCGCCGAGACGATGTCCGCCGAACGTGCGCCCCAGTCATAACCGCCGAGCACCGCTTGCTTGATCTTCAGTGCATCCATGAAATCGATGACGTCGCTGGCCAATGCGGCCGGCTGGCCATTGCGCAGGGTTTTCGCCGACAGGAAACGGGTATCGCCGTAGCCGCGGGCATAGGGCATCAGTACCCGATAACCCTTGGCGGCCAGCAAGGGCGCGACCTCGTCATAGCTGTGAATGTCGTACGGCCAGCCGTGCAGCAGAATCACCACCGGGCCGTCGGCGGGGCCGGTTTCGGCGTAGGCCACGTCCAGCAGCCCGGCGTTGACATGCTTCAGCGGGCCGAACGGCGAAGGGGCGGCATAAGTGGTGCCGCTGCCCGCGTCGGGTTGCGCCGCTGCGGGCGTCTGCGCCTGGGCCGTGCCGAGGAGGCCGAACAGGCTGAGGGCCAGGATCGACGCGCCGATTGTGGGGTTGCGCAGTGTCATCTTCATGCTGATCTCTCCATTGGATTGCAAGCCGTGGGGCGGGGGACCTGGCTGATCCCCTTCAACCTGGGTTGCATTTGACGGCCGCGACGTATCTGGCCTGTGTCCGGATCCCGGGGCGGATGCAAGCGCGTGTACCGGGGAGGGCGGTAGATACAGTGCGATACATGACGTAGCCCGCGAGTCCTCGCGGATAGCCGTGGCAGGGCACGAAGCCGTTCGTGTGTCCGGTCCGGCGACGGTTTTCGGCCGCGCCGTGGCCCCGTCGGACGCTTTGCTCGGAGGCAATGTCTGCTGCGTGGGCAAATTTCCATTGCCAGATCCGGGTCATTGGAGGTAGTTTGTAAAACGATTTAGTAAAACGTTTTACTAAACTCGTGAAAATGTCGCAAAACAACAACAAAAGAGAACAGCCTCATGCCTCTGACCCGACGTCGCTTCGTGCAGTGTGCCGCCCTCAGTGCCGGCGCACTGGCCCTGCCTTCCATCGCCCGTGCCGCCCCTTCGGTATTGCGCTTGTCCTCGACCATGACGGCGGACGAGAACTCGGCGCACTACCTGTTCTACCAACGCCTGGCCGAGAACCTGAAACAGTCCGTGGGCGACCGCATCCGTATCGATTTTTTCCCCAACGGCCAACTCGGCAAAGAGGCCGATGTGGTGCAACAGGTGCGCCTGGGGTCGATCGACCTGATGGTCTCCGGGAGTTCGATCTGGGCCACGGCCCTGCCGGAACTGGCTCTGCTGGACCTGGGGTTCCTGTTCGACAGCTACGAGCATGTCGCCCGCTCCGTGGATGGCGGCGTCGGCGAGATCTACAACGGGCTGCTGCGCGAGCGCACCGGTTGCTCGGTCGTGGGCTGGGGCGCGCATTTCAGCGCGCGCAGCGTCTATACCAAGCCGCCGATCAAGGATCTCGAGAGCATCAGGAATACCAAGCTGCGGGTCCTGCCGACCCAGGCGTTCATCGAAACCTTCAAGCTGCTGGGCGCGATCCCGACCCCCATTGCCTTCAACGAGGTCTACACCGCCATCCAGACGGGGGTGGTGGAAGGCTTCGAACACGATGCCGCCAGCGTACTGGCCAACAAGCTCGCCGAAGTGGTGAGCCACTGCTGGCAGACCGACCATTTGTTCAGCCCTTGCATTGCCGTGATCGGCAAGCGCGGGCTGGCGAAGATTCCCGCCGACCTGCAACCGGTGTTCATGGCGGCTGCCCGGGAGGCCAGCGTGTCCCAGCGCCGGGCGGCCGCGATCAAAGGCGCCGAAGCCATCGCCGCGCTGGGCAAGGGCGGCATGACCTTCTTCCCCATGGCTGACGCCGAGCGTGCCAGCGTCCGTACCCTCATGCGCGACAAGCTCTGGCTGCCATTCACCCGGACCACGCCATCCATGGCTTCGGTGCTGGGGCTTATCGACGCGGCCAGGGCGTGATCCAGGCCAGCCCCCATAACAAGAGGAGACAGACACCATGAGTTCATCCGACGCTCTCGCTGTCGCGGATCAAGTGGTAGAGGAACATCCCGGGCACACCCACGCAGCGGCCGCCATGGCCGACGACTGGGGCTTTGCCACAACACCGGGCAGTGGCAGCCTGCTGGCGCTGCTGTGTCGGTGGGTCGAACGCCTGTGCGCGGTGGTGCTGGCATTGGACGTGGCGGTGGTGTTCGTCTCGGTGATCCTGCGCTACTTCGTGCATCACCCGGTGGACTGGGCCGAGGAAGTTGCCCGTGGCCTGATGGTCATGCTGGTGTTTCTCGGCGGCGCTACGGTGCTGGCCCGCAAGCAACATGTACAGGTGGACTTCTTCCGCGCGCTGTTGCCCGCCGGCTGGCAGCAGGCCGCGCAGCAGACCGGGGGCTGGTTGGTCGCGGGCACGGCGGCGGGGCTGGCGTTCTCGTCCTGGCTGTTGCTGGAAGACTCGGTCAACGTCGTGACTCCGATGGGCTTGCCGCAGTGGCTGAATGTGCTGCCGGTCTTCGTCGGCGCGCTGCTGATGACGGCGGTGGGCATTGCCAATGCCGTCAACGGCGCCACTGCCGTCACCTGGCTGACCTTGCTCGGCTGCCTGCTGGTCGGCGGCTCGGTGTATGCCTGGAACACCCTGGTCGAGGCTTACGCCCTGCAACCCTGGGGGCTGCTGGTCGGCGGCTTCTTCGGCGGCCTGCTGGCGGGGGTACCGATTGCCTTCGTCCTGGCCCTGTGCGCCTTGCTGTACTTCATCGGCGATCCGTCGCTGCCGATGGTGATCTACTCGCAGCAGGTCATGGCCGGGATGGATCACTTCGTGTTGCTGGCGATTCCGTTTTTCGTGCTGGCGGGGCTGCTGATGGAAGCCAACGGCATGTCCTCGCGCCTGATCGAACTGCTGGTGCGGCTCTTCGGCCGGGTACGGGGCTCGATGAACCTGATCGCTATCCTGGCCACGGCATTTTTCTCCGGCGTGTCGGGTTCGAAGCTGGCGGATATCGCCGCGGTAGGCGGGATCGTCGTGCCCGCCGTGCGCCGCACCCGACAGGACCCGGCGGAGACCGCGGCGGTCCTGGCGGCCTCCGGGGTGATGGCGGAAACCATCCCGCCGTGCATCAACATGATCATCATGGGCTTCGTCGCGAACATTTCGATCGGCGGCCTGTTCCTCGCCGGCATCGTGCCGGCGGCGATGCTCGCCCTGGGCCTGGCGACCCTGGCGGTGATCTTCGGACGCAAGGTCGACCCCGCCCTGGCCTTCCCCTCGCGCCGGCCGGTCGTGCGTCTGCTGGGGGGTGCGCTGGTGGCGCTGATCATGGTGACGATGATCGGCAAGGGCGTGACCTCCGGCGTGGCCACCTCCACCGAGGTGTCGGCGTTCGCGGTGGTCTACGCGCTACTGGTGGGCGGGCTGACTTTCCGCGAGCTGACGTTCAAAGGCATCGCCAGGCTGTTCGTGCGCTCGGCCTCGATGGCCGCGGGTATCCTGTTCATCATCGCCGCCGCCTCCAGCCTGGCGTTCGCCCTGACGATCCTGCAGATTCCGTCGATCATTTCCGACTTCATGCTGGCCTTGGCGCATGACTATGGCCCCGTGGCGTTTATGATCACCTCGGTGATCATCATGGTGGTGTTCGGCGCGGTGCTCGAAGGCGCGCCGGCGCTGATCATCTTCGGCCCGCTGCTGGTGCCGATCGCGGTGCAGGTGGGCGTCAGTCCTTTTCACTTCGGCACCGTCGCGGTGATCGCCATGGGCCTGGGGTTGTTCTCGCCGCCGTTCGGCCTGGGGTTGTTCGCCACCTGCGCGATGACCGGCACGCGGGTCGAGGAGGTTTCCCGGCGGATGGTCAAATACCTCTGCCTGCTGGCGGCGATGCTGATTCTGATTGTCCTGGTGCCATCGATTTCCCTGTGGCTGCCGCGCACTTTCAATATGGGTTAATGCAAAACATGACGACGATTCACGATGTGGCCGCTCTGGCGGGGGTTTCGGTCAGCTCTGTGTCCAATGTGCTCAACCAGCGCACCGACAAGCTCAGCGCCGATACCTTCGCTCGCGTCGAAGCGGCGATTCTCAAGCTCGGCTACCAGCCCAACCGGGTGGCACGGCAGCTCAAGACTGGCCATACGCCGATGCTCGGCCTGCTGGTTCCGTCCACCGCCAACCCGATGTACGGGCAGATCGCCCTGAAGATCGAGGCCGCCGCCCGGGCGCAGTTTTCCTACCGGCTGCTGCTGGGCAACACCCATCGCGACAAGCAGCAGGAGGCCGGGATGTTCGATGACCTGCTGTCGTTCGGCGTGCGTTCGGTGATCGTGGTCTCGTCCCAGGACGACGAGCGTCACCTGGAGGCCGCGGTACAGCGTGGGCTGACGGTCGTCAGTTACGACCGGCAAACCACCGAGGACGGCGACTCGCGGGTGGACCATGTGTCGCCGGATAACTTCCAGGCGGGCTATATCGCCGCCGCGCACTTGATCGAACACGGTCATCGGCGCCTGGCGTTTCTGGTGCCCAGCGGCAAGACCATCAGCCGTACGGCGAAGATCGAGGGCTTTCGCGAGCGCGCCGCGCAGGAGGGCGCGCAGGTCAGCGCCACCGTCATCGAAGGCCCGGTGCTCGAGACGTTCGGCGATTCGGAGCTTGCCGACCTGGGATTCGCCATGGCGGCCGATCTGGCGGCGATGACGCCCAGGCCGACCGGTGTAGTCACCGTCAACGACATGCTCGCCATGGGCCTGATGTCCGGGCTCATCCAGGCGGGGCTGCGGGTGCCCGAGGACATCTCGGTGGTCGGCATGGACGGCCTGTCCATTGCCGCGTTCAGCAACCCCAGCCTGACGTCGGTGGCCATGCCGCTGACCGAGATGGCCGACATCATGGTCCAGCGCGCGGTCGAACGTTCCCGCGACCCACAGCTGCCCGCCGTCAATCTGGTGTTCCAGCCAATGCTGATTTCCCGACATTCGGTGGCCCGGCCCGGCGCCGACAAGCGAGCGTGACCATGACTGAAATCTTCCTGACCCATGCCCCCGGCGTGCGCGCCAATTACTACGCCGAGCAGCCGCTCAGGCAGCTTCAGGCCCTGGGCAATGTCCGGCTCAACGATTCGCCCGATCCGCTGTCGCTGGAGCAACTGGTCGATCAGGCACAGGGCTGCTCGATCATTGTCGCCAGCCGCGAGGCGGCCGCGCCCGCCGAACTGTTCGAACGCCTGCCACAGCTTGCGGCGATCTGCCGGGTGGCGGTGGACATCCGCAACATCGATGTTGAAGCCGCCAGCCGTCACGGCGTGCTGGTCACCCATGCGACGCCGGGGTTCGACCGCTCGGTGAGCGAATGGGTGATCGGCGTGATGATCGACCTGGCGCGGGGCATCAGCCGCGCGGCCGCCGACTACTGGCAGGGCAGGGCGCCGCAGGTGCTCATGGGGCGGGAGTTGCGCGGGGCGACGCTGGGGATCATCGGTTACGGCTTCATTGGCAAATGCCTGGCCGACATTGCTCGGCTGCTGCAGATGCGCGTCTGGGTCAATGACCCGAATGCCCGGGTCGATGAGCCCGGCATCGAACAGGTGTCGTTCGAGCAGGCCGTCGGCGGCGCCGACTACGTGGTCTGCCTCGCGCCGGCGGTCGAGCGGACCTACAACCTGTTCGGGCGCGAGGCCTTTCGCGCGATGCGCCCCGGCGCGTTCTTCATCAATGCCTCGCGCGGGGAACTGGTGGACGACGCGGCCCTGCTCGAGGCGCTGGAGCAGGGGCTGATCGGCGGCTGTGCGCTGGATGTCGGGCGCGCGCCAGACCAGATGCCCGGGCCGCTGCTGGCCGCCCATCCCAAGGTCATTGCCAGCCCGCACATCGGTGGGCTGACACCCGAAGCCAGCGAGCATCAGGCCATGGACACCGTGCGCCAGGTCCAGGCCCTGCTCGCAGGACGAGTTCCGCAGGGGGCGGTGAACCTGGCGCGCGCAGACCGCGCCCGGGATGTATTCCGGCTGCAATCCCACTAACCAGGAGTACCCGCGACTATGACCTTGCCCAGCCACGCCACTGACTGCCACGTGCACGTGTACGACCCCGGGCGCTTTGCGGCGCCATCGCCGGTCCCGACCGCGACCTGGAGCGAATACGCGCGGGTGCAACGGCAACTGGGCCTGCAGCGCGCGGTGCTGGTCCAGCCAGTGGGGTACGGCTTTGACAATGCCTGCCTGCTGGATGCGCTGGTCCAGGCCGGCCAGGCAGCGCGGGGCATCGCCGTGATCAAGGCTGAAACGCGCTGGAGCGAACTGTCCCGCCTGCATCAGCAAGGCGTGCGCGGCGTGCGTTTCATGATGGTGCCGGGGGCGGGCGGGGTGCTGCCCTGGGACGCGCTGGAAAGGATTTCCTGGCGTATTGCCGAACTCGGCTGGGTGATCAATCTGCAACTCGACGGCCGCGACCTGCCTGATTATCAGGAGCGTCTGCTGGCGTTGCCGAGCCGGCTGAGCATCGACCATGTGGGCAAGTTCCTCGAGCCGGTCCCCGTTGGCCATGCTGCCTTCAAGACCCTGTTGCGCTTGCTGGACGGCGGCAATACCTGGGTCAAGCTTTCCGCGCCTTACGAAACCTCCCGGGTCGGCGCGCCGCTGTACGAGGATGTCGGCGTACTGGCCCAGACGCTGATCAACAGCCACCCGGAACGTTGCCTGTGGGCAAGCAACTGGCCGCACCCGGGGCGCGACCCGAGGCCGAGCGACAGCGCCATGCTCGACCTGCTGTCCCACTGGGCCACGGACGGCACCTGGCGCCGGCGCATCCTGGCGGATAACCCGGCGGTCCTTTACGGCTTCGACGACTGAGGCGGCTAGCGGGCGGTGCCCGGCAGGACGGCGCGAACCCTGGCCCTGGTCGCATAAATTTGAAATGCGCGGCATTGCCCGACAGAATCGCGCCCCGATCCGGCCACAGGCGCCGGACGTTCGTGGTGAAAAGGGGCGGCAGTTGAACCAACAGACATTGTCCATGCGCCTGGAGCGCGTGGCGGCGCATGTGCCAGCGGGTGCGCGCCTGGCCGATATCGGCTCGGATCACGGTTACCTGCCGGTGGCATTGCTGCGCCGTGGCCTTATCGCCGCGGCGGTGGCCGGCGAGGTGGCATTGACGCCGTTCCACGCGGCCCAGCGCAGCGTGCGCGAAAACGCCCTGGACTCGGGCATTAGCGTGCGCCTGGCCAACGGCCTGATGGCGATCGAACCGGAAGATGGGATCACGGCGATCAGTATCTGCGGCATGGGCGGCGAGACCATTCGCGACATCCTCGACAGCAGCAAGGCGCGCCTGAATGGCGAGGAACGCCTGATCCTGCAACCCAACGGCGGCGAGCAACCCCTGCGCCAATGGCTGATGGAGCATGGCTACCGCATCCTCTGCGAGGAAGTGCTGCGGGAAAACCGCTTTTTCTACGAAATCATCGTCGCCGAGCGCGCCGGGCCGGTGAGCTACACCGCCGAGGAACTGTACTTCGGCCCGCTGCAGCTACAGGCCCGCAGCCCGGCCTTCCTGGCCAAGTGGCAACGCATGCTGCGCCTGAAACAGAAGACCCTGGCCCACTTCGCCCGGGCACGGCAGGCCGTACCCGAGGAGAAGGTCCAGGACATCGCCCGGCAGACCCGGTGGATCAGCGAGTTGCTGGCTTGAGGCGTGGTCCAGGATTTGCGTGAGGCGAGAGGGCTCTGAGTCAACCTGGAATTCGTAGAGACAGCGGATGCTTGAAACTGGAAGTTCAGTTGGAAGAGTTGTTCAGCTGCTGAAGCTCAAGTTGCCTGGCAGCACTGGCTTCGAGGTTTGCACGCTCTTGATCCAGATACCGATAAATGCCTTGGAGGTTAGTAATTTTCTGTTTGATTTCTGCCATCTTCTTTTCAATCAGCTTGGCGCCGTCAGCACAATCGATCAGCTTGTTCCGCTGCGCATCCAGAATCTCGCCTATTTCCCCCAGGGAAAACCCCATGCTCTGCGCACGCTGGATAAAGTCCAGATCCTGCAGAGTCTGCTCTGTGTAAACGCGATAGTTGTTAGTTTGCCGCAGCGGTGAGATCAGGCCGATTTGCTCGTAGTAACGCAGCGTATGGCGGCTGGCGCCGCTGCGGGCCTCGAGTTCGCCGATTTTCATGAAAACACCGCTTGACTGTAGAGTTGGGTCGATAGTTTACGCTTGATTTCTCACCTTAAACAAGGAACAGGGAAATGAGCGTGGAGTGCTTTGTCACGGGGGGTACCGGCTTCATCGGTCAACATCTGGTGGCGTACCTGAGTGCAAAAGGTCACACCATTCGGGTGTTGATGCGTCGCCCAGAGCGACTAGCTGCACTGCGGGAGCAAGTCGACAATTTGGGAGGGTGCGCAACCCGGGTATTTGCCGTAGCTGGCGATCTGGAACGGGACAACCTCGGGCTGAGTCTTGCTGACCGGGAAGTACTAAGGCATGCCAGAGTCATATTCCACCTGGGCGCCCACTTCGCATGGGGGCTTTCAGTGGAGCATTCTCGTGCGGTGAATGTGGAAGGGGCAAAGCGCGTGGCGCGGTTGGCGGCTGAGCAAAAAAGCCGATTAGTGATGATCGGCGGCTACATGCTGAAAAATCATGAACATCTGCAACGCATCGGAATTGATCCGCGTTATCCGGAGCTGACGAATTGGCCTGCCGTCTACCGACAGGTCGGTGGTTACGAGGGGAGCAAGCTGGAGGCGCATTTTGCGACCCTGGAGGTCATGTCCGCCAAGGGCGGGGAGATTACCGTTGTCCACCCTGCGACGGTCTGTGGCCACAGCCGCACGGGGCATATCCTTGACGGTCAGCCGCTGGTGGAGCTGATCCGCAACCTTGTGCAGGGAAAGCTGGCCGCAGTGCCCGGTACCGCCGAGCACTGGCTGCCACTGGTCACCGTGGATTACCTGGTTGAGCTGGTGGCGGTCTGTGCTTTTGATCCTGCCATGGCGGGCCAGGAACTGCTGGCGCTTGATGACCAGACTCCCAACTTGCGAGAACTCCTGGTACAGGCGGCACAACCTTTGGGCTTAAAGTCTCCCAAGCATTACATTCCACTCCGATTGCTGAAGTGGCTACTGAGTATTCCCCCCGTCGCGCGGCTTTTGAATACAAAACCCGAGGCCTTGGACTTTATCCAGACCACTCGTTTTGATACAGCGGCGGTCGAGCAATTTGCCAACAGGCATGGAATAGCCAAACCGGATATACGCCAGTCTTTGCAGCACACTGCGACGTTCGTCAACTCATATTGCCTAGCCAAGGGCCAGGCCCTCTGACTTCTTCCTTGGGGGCGACAAAGTCGTTAGTCCCGATTAAATGGACTTTCCTAAGGTAAGTGTTGGTGGGATCTTCGTATCCTCAAACTTTGCGCCGTCGATGTAGGGCGGCATTCTATCGAACGACCATTCAGCGACAGGGATCGTCATCAATGCAATCTACTTTCAGCAAAGGCGTCATATTTGCACTCTCCGCTGCGGCACTGAACGCAACGATCGGTGTACTCAGCAAAGTACTAATGAGTAATGGTTTCACCGCCAGCAGTGTCGCTGTCATCAAGACCCTACTGGGTTGCGTGCTTCTCTCGATCCTACTGTTTTTCCTCAAGCGCCCGGCGGCGTCGACCCAATGGACTCAGGCGGCTATCTGCGCATTCCTTGGCATCTTTGTGCTGTTCTATTTCGAAACGTCCGCCTATCAACACTACGCTGCGGCAGGTGTGGTGGTGGTGCTGATGGCCAGTGCCTCAATTTCCTCGATCATTCTGGGGCGCATTTTCCTCAAGGATGCCATCACCGCGAACGCTACCGTTGGCGCCGCACTGGCTATCGCTGGGATCTCGGTGATCTTCGGCGGCGACCTGCAGCAGGGCTTTACCCTGCAAGGTGCTGCGCTCGCCTCCATGGCCGGCTGCGGCTATGGGGCCTTTTCGGTTGCCATGAAGCGTATGGGGGTGTCGGGAGGGCTGCACTTCACTCGACAATTGTTGTTCTTTGGCAGCCTGTACCTGCTGATGCCGGCGGCGGCCGATGGTTTCGCGATGGGCGAGCTGTCGCCACTGGCGATCGCCGCGCTGCTGGCGCTGGCCACGCTGCCGACAATCCTGGGTTTCTTCTGCACCACCAAGGCCATCGAGTATCTCAAACCATCCCAAGTGCAAGCGCTGGAGCTGACCGAGCCACTGTTCGCCGCGCTGCTGGCGTTTGTGGCGCTCAATGAAGTACCGCGCGAAAGCCTGTACGCGGGCGCGGCACTGATCATCGTCGGCCTGTGTTTCTCCAATGAACTCATCCGCTTGGGCAGCAAAGCATCCGTCTCTTCGACCGGTTGAATCCACAGCCGATTACCGCCTGTTGAAATGAGAGGCGAAGCATGCCCTCTACGACCCGCTGACGGGCGATTGAAGCAAGGCAAATGTTACGGCTTCTGATCCAGGGTGACCTCCTGCCAGCTGTCATCGGGATCGAAGCGCTTCATCGACTGCGCCAATTTATAACCCTCGGGTCCCAGGTCTTTCTCGAACACTTGGCCCTCATGGCTGATCATGAAACTCATCACCCCGGTGTCCTCGTATTTCGCCGGCCAGGCGATGAGGGCAAAGCCACGGCTCATCTTGTCACCGATGAGGTAGCTGTAGGCGCCACCCGGTGCCGAGGGACCTTGTCCCTCGAGGATGCGGAAGTGGTAGCCATGCCAATCTTCATCGGCGATGGCATTGCCGAACAGCGGACCCAAGGGGCTGAGTTGACCGCTATCGTCATCCGCCCAATAGAGTCCGTCGTGCTTGCCGGGAGTGCTGAAGATTTTCTGCGCATATTCGAGGGCGCCGTCACCGTCATGATCCACTGATGCATAGTCCATCTGGGCGTCGTGATAGGTCAGCACCGATTGCACCGCGGCCAGTTCGTTGCTGCCGATTCGCCGCATACGGATTTCGGCGCTACCGGCCTTGATGTCGAAGCGCCAACCCTTTTCGGCTTTTACCAGGGGTATCGGCAGTGTCCAGTGGTCACTGCCGACCGACAGGACAGCGTTGCGGTCACTGGTTTTTTCGATGGAATGTCGCTCGCGGTAGAGCTTCAAAAACGCATCCACGTCACTGCGCTGGACGCCACCTCGCGGGATGAAACTGCGCCAGTCTTCACCCAGCAGCTGCATCAGGCGTGCCTGATCGGCCTGTTGTGTGCCCAGGGCTTCGACGAACGCCTGAGCGGCCTGTTCCGGGGTTGGAAATGCCTGCTGTGCCATAGCCGTGCATGACCATGCCAGGCTGGCGCTGATCATCAGGAGACGAGGGAGCGAGCCCATGAATGCTTTCACTCGAGGAAGTGTGTTCAACGCCGGCCCCCCCCTCTTTGTCGCATGGAGGCACCGGACGGCCTGCTGATCTGATGGCCGGCGGATCGCGCAGCACTGGGGCGCGTGGCGGATGCCTGGCTGGTTCGGCCACGGAGGGCCTGGGCGTTGGACTGGGACGGCGAGCGCGCGCCGGCAAAAGCATTATTGCGTGCACTGCCGGGGCTGGCGGTCGGGCGTTTTGGCGTTCCCTGGCGCGCTTGGGAGAATTCCTGGCGGCGCTGATTCGTCTGAGCGTTCTGTTGTCTGGGCTGCTGATTTTCCCGGATGTTTCTGTCAGTACCTTGGTTCCTGTCAGAGGCTCTCGGTCTGTCTGCCCCGGCTTGCATGCGATTATCGACCTGCGCTCTGCGCGCTTGATCACGGGCCTGGAGGTTAGTGGTGGCCGGTCGTTCGATACCGTGCCTGTCCATTGAACTGCGGGCTTTTTCACGCGCCTGGGCGCGTTGGGCATTATCCCCTCGAAAGGCCTCACGCTGATTGGCACCGTCCAGTTGTCGACCGTACTGTTCACGGCTCCTGCTGTCTCGATAGGGAACGCCATCGCGATGAAGGGAGTTGTGCTGCCACTTGTTCTGGTTCCTGTTGATCTGGGTGTTGCGATTGATGTTGTTGTAGCGGTCGACGTCGATGTCGATGTCGTTGTTGTCCCAGTCACAGTCGCCCCACAGCGAGGCGACGATCGCCACGCCGGTCCCGAACGCCAGCCCGGCCATCAAGGCCGATCCGGGGTAATAGGCGGGGGGCGGTGGATAGTAGACGGGCGGCGAAGCAGGGTAGGCCCAGGTGCCATAGGTAGTGGTCGGATTGTACGTGGGGACGTAGACCACTTGCGGGTCGGCAGGCTCGATGACGATGGTAGTGGAGCTGTTGGCAGGGGCTTGGGCAGGGGCTGCCGGTGCAGCCTGAACCGTCACGTTCTGATATTGGTTGCTCTGCAGGTTGCCTGCTGCTTGCGCCTGATGCCGCAGGCGTTGCACGCCGTCCATGACATCGTCGGGTTGCGCCAGAAAGGCATCGCCCAGACGCTGTACCCAGACCGGGTCTTGTCCCAGCGTTGCCAGGACCTGTGGGAAGGCAACCAGCGCCTGTACGCTCGGGTCCCAGGTCTGGCTTGACACTTGTTTGACCGCATCATCGCCCTTGGCGCCCGGATGCGCTTTGGACCAGGTGACCGCCTCGGCGATTTCCCCGGGGTAGGTACTGGCCATCAATACCTGTGCCAACAGTGGATCCGGGTATAGCGCAATGGGAGCCAGCATCTGATCCAGCTGCTCTTGGGCGAACACGACATCTTTGGCCGGTGCCGTCAGGGGCGCTGTAGCCGCAGTGTTTGCAGGCGCATTCTGGGTTTGCGCCAGGCAAGAAAACCCACTTAGAACCAGTACAGCCGACACCGCGTAAAGTAATGAAATGCGCATCGCCCCACCTCATGTGGTCAGGCAGGCTTGAGAGGACTGGATCAATGTCAGGGAGTGAGAACGGCCGACCTCGATGACTCCGCTAAAGGGTAGCAGACACCCATGCTTTAGCCTCCCGCAGCGTGGAGATTGAATTATTGAGGGCGGGGTAAATGAAAATTATTGTCAATGATGGTTTGTACTATTTCTATCGACCCATTTATGGCGAACTGAGCCCCCATACATACGAGTAGAAAACCCATCAAACGTGATATTGCATCAATGCCTGACTCCCCTGTTAGTTTCATTATGGGGCCTGAACTGCGTAAGCAGATCCAGAGAATAATGGAAGTAAACAAGAAGATTAATGGAGGCGCGGTTAATAGAACCCAGGCTGGAAATAACGTGCTGTGTTTAATGGTCGCGGAGGAGCTGATAATCATCGCGATCGTTCCTGGCCCGGCAGTACTGGGCATGGCCAGCGGAATAAAGGCAAAACTGGCCTGTTCCTTTGCGCTGTTGACGACAGGAGAAACATGGACAGGCTGCGGGAAGAGCATCTTCAAGCCCATTATTATGAGAATGCCACCGCCTGCCATGCGCAAGCCCGGAATGGAAATGTTAAAGGCGTCCATAACAAACTCACCTACGTAATAGGTAAGTGCCATGATGAGAAAGACATAAAGCGAAGTCGAAAGCGCCTGTTTGTTTTTTTCTTTTTGGCTAAGGCCTTTGCTCAGGGCAATAAATAAAGCCACTGTTGTAGGCGGATTGATCAGGGGTAGTAAGGCCAGTAATCCCAGCGCTATAGCATTCAATAGTTCTGTCATATCCAAGCGTCCGGAGTAGCCTTCATCAAGGTCTCTGCTTGTCAGCCATATCAGCGCGAGGTTTTGACTTTCATTACCTCGGTGTAAATGGCGTTGATCGTCTGACCCACCTGGAGCTTCTTCATTCGAGCCTGAAGCTGTGGGTCCTCGACCTTCAGGACGGTCAGTTCGCCCTCCGGAGGTAGCAAGGTCACTTCATGCTTTTCCAAGTCAATGCGAGTGATCTTTGACGTGACCTTGACCTTGCGAACCGCCTCGCCACCTGGGTCAGGATTGTCCTGTGTGGCACGGATAGTCATTGATTCGTCGCTAACCCCTGGTGCAGCTTCGACATTCGTGTCGAGCACATAGGCGACTGAGCGAACAACGTGGATATCGACCTTGTCGTCGACCTTCAGGTTGCCCAGGGCCTTGGCTTTTTCCGTGAGCTGGATGGATACCGGGCTTTTGTTGGTGTCTTCTATGGTGACCTGACGATTCACCGGATCAACGGCCAGCACCCGCGTAATGATGTGACCTTCCAGGGAACGGCTACCCAACGGCACCTCGGCTGCATGGGCCGTAAAGCCGATAGCGGCCATGATTGAGGCAAGGGCAACAACGGCAAGGGAGGGCATCGGTTTCATGGGCCTGTTTTTCTGGTGTTGGCTGGTAGAACAGCGCTATGGATTACCGGTCGGAGCGGTTTGCACATTAGGTCAAAGCATAGTCATTGATTACCGAGATGCCCGGTCACAGTGTCGATTGGATTGTTCACCTGTTTTGTCAGATCTTCGATCAGCAGGTTGGAGTTGAACTTTCTGTCCTCGTCTTGAAGGCGAGTGGCAGTTCTTGGGCCGATTGCAGCTTGATGCGAAGGTCTGTAAACGACCCGAAGCAACATGATCGCATCACGGAGTGAAGGGGCTGCGCGGCCATATCTTCAACAATACTCGCCCCGTCAACGCGCAAAACCTGCGCTGTTTGCTCCGCTATCCACGCCTCGTGTCGCGCCCTGTGCGTCCGGAGAAATCCGGGTTGTCATATTGCGAAGCCCATTCGCGAAAGACCACGTGTATGTCATGCATATCGCCACCGGGTGCGATGCGATCGCCAAAGCGCGCCTTTTCACGTGCGGCCAGCTTCTCAAGGTGAACAACAGCGCTCTAGCGCCTGTGAAAAAACGTGCTAGACAATAATCTTGCTTGTCGTTGGCTAGCCACTAGCCTCGACAACAGCCTGTTCGCTTCACCCCGTCTGACAGGAGAGTGCTCATGAGCGAACGAATCAATGTGGTGATACTGAGCTTTGCCCCGGCGTTTGCAGCGTTGCGCGATGGCCTTTCGGTCGCTCAGCGGATTGGCGACACACTGTGGGTGGCCAACGATGAAGCCACAAGCCTGGAGCGTCTGAAAATCCAGGGCGCTGCACCAGGCGGCGCGGTGATCTGCGCTGAGCACCAATCGTTCTCGCTCATGGAATACCTGGACCTGCCCATACCGGAGCCAGACGCCGAGATCGATATCGAGGGGGTGGCCTATGACGATGGTTACCTCTGGGTGGTGGGCTCCCATAGCCTCAAGCGCAGGAAGGCCGAGCCCGACAAGCCTGCGCAAAAGAACATCAAGCGGCTATCGACGGTAGAGGCAGACGGCAATCGCTTTTTGTTGGCCCGCATTCCGGTAGTACGGCAGAACGACAGCTATGGACTCGCCAGGAAGGTGGATACCGATGGGCGTACGGCGGCGCAGCTGCGTGGCAACGCGCTTGGCAACGACTTGACCTGGGAAATTGCCAAAGACGATCAGTTACGGGACTTTCTGCCCATCCCGGGTAAAGACAACGGTTTCGATATCGAAGGGATGGCGGTCATTGGCTCGCGGCTGTTGTTGGGGTTGCGTGGGCCGGTCCTGCGCGGATGGGCCGTGCTGCTGGAGATCGAGCCTGAACTCAATGACGACCCCAGCGAAACCTTGGTGCTCAAGAAGATCGGGCCGCAGGGGCGCCGCTACCGCAAGCACTTCTTCGCGCTCAATGGCCTGGGGGTGCGAGACCTGTGCGTCAGCGGCGACGATCTGTTGATTCTGGCGGGGCCGACCATGGACCTGGACGGACCGGTAACGGTGTTCCGTTGGCGTGGCGGCTTCGCATCTGATGAGGAGCTTGTGGTCTTTGCGGAGCAATTGGAGAGGGTTCTGGATGTGCCTTTCGGGCAAGGTGACGACCATGCCGAGGGTATGTGTCTGTTTGACGTGGCTGAGGAGGCCGGGGAAGGTCTGCTAATCGTTTACGACGCTGTCGCGCCACGTCGTAAACAGGGCGATCTGAGTGTGGAAGGGGACCTGTTTATCCTGAAGTAGTCACGCATCTGGCCTGATCGGGCACTTCAATGGCAACCCAGGCGAGCTTATGGTTGCGGCGCTATCACCGGCGGTTTGGTCGGCCGGCGCAAGGTGATGTCGAATAGCACTTACAAAAAGTTATTGCTGATGGGAGCCCAGGGGCTCCAAGGTCATGCACTCAGTAGCTGATATCATTCGAACACTTACCGGCCGAGCAGAAAAAACATGAACCGTCGCAAGAAAATCAACCAGCTATTAAAGGCTCACGCGAAAAAGGCCAGTGCCAAGCTGGCACCGCGAAAGCCCAAATACATCAGCAAGGCCGACCGCTTGAAGCTGGATGCCGAATCCACTCCCGAGTCCGTGGTTTCCTCCGAGAGCTGATACCGCTGCTTTCCCGGGTGGCTTCATGCTGCCCGCCAAACGGGATCGCCTGCTCACATCTGGCCGTCCCTGGCCTTAACGCAGGCTCCACGACACCCCGACATACATCGCCATGCCTTCCCCCGGTGTGGATCGCGCCGCGTCCAGCCCTTTGTCGTCGTAGCCCGGGGTAACGGTGGCGGCGTAGTGCTGGTCGGTCAGATTGCGCAGGTCGAGCCAGGTCTGCCAGTCGCCCTTGGGTGCGTTGTAGCCCAGGGTGGCGCCAAACAGCGCATAGGGATCGGCGTAGTAACTGTTGGCGTAGTCCACCGCCACCTTGGACACCAGTTGCGTGTTGAGCGCGGCGAAGAAACCCTGGGGCCAGTCGTAGCGCAACTCGCCCTGGTAGTAGTGCATCGGCAGGCCCGGCAGGCGGTTGTCGCCGAAGCGCTCATCGTCGCGGTAATGGAAGTCGCTGAAGGTGTAGCTCTGGCGCAGGCTCAACTGGCCGCCGTCGTCCCGCGACCACAGGGTGCTCTGCAGGCTGGCTTCCACGCCCTGGTGCACGGTGGGGCTGGCGTTGAGTTCGTAGGGCGTGGTGGCGTTGGCGTCCGGCAATACCGAGAGCAGTTCGTGGCGCACCTGGGCGTAGTACCAGGCCAGGCTCCATTGGCCGATGGCGCTGTCGCCACGGCCGCCGAGTTCCAGGGTGGTGGCGGTCTGGTTTTGCAACTTGATCGGGTCGCGCTGGGTGCCGGTGGCCGCGCCGCTGCCGGCCGGGAAGCGCAGGTTGGAGCTGTAGATCAGCGACCAGGGATGCGGCGCCTCGACCGAGCGGCTGAGGTTGCCGAACAGTTGCAGGTCGGGGGTCAGCTGGTAGCGCAGGCCCAGGCGCGGCGCATAGTCCCAGTCGCCGAGGCTGGTCTTGCCGCCGCCTTCGGGATAGGTCACGGCGCTTTCGCGGCGAGTGTAGATGGCGGCCAGGCCGGTGGTCAGCCACAGGTCGTCGGCGATCTCCAGGTCATTGCCGACATGCAGGACGCTGTCCGAACCCTGATAGGTGAAGTTGCGCATGTGGGTGCCCGGCGCGAAACCCGCGGTGTTGCCGCTGGGAATACGCACCCGCTCGCTGGCCCCTGAGTTGGGCAGGTGCTTGGTCACCCGCAGGCCCAGGGTGCTGTGGCTTTCCAGGCCCCAGAGGGTGTCGCGACGCTTGTAGTCGAAGGTGCCGCTGACATCGGTGTAGGCCACCTTGAGGCGGTTGGGGCCTTCGCGCAGGTCCATGGGGTAGTCGTGGTAGACCAGGCCGGTCTGGAGGCTCGAATCGTCATCGATGTACCAGGTGGTCTTGTTGCCGATAAAGGTGCTGCCCGGCTGGTCGCGGCTGTCGTTGCGCGTCACGTAGGCCGGGTTGGCCGCCCGTGGGTCGTGCTCGATGGAGCGCTGGGTGACCCGCCCGGCGAGGTCGTTGTCGGTCTGGCGATGGCGGATGTAGAAGCGGGTTTCCAGGTTCGGGTTGAAGCGATAGCCGAAGTTGGCGATCACCCCCTGGCTCTTGCTGGCGCTGTGGTCCTGGTAGCCATCGGAGTGCGCGTCGGTCATGGACAGGTAGTAGTCGAAGTCGCCCAGCACCTGCCCGGAGCTGACCTGGCGCTGCTGATAGCCGTGGCTGCCCGTGGCGTAGCGCACCTGCAACTTCGGGGCGTCGTAGCCGGTGTGGCTGATGTAGTCGATGGCGCCGCCCAGGGCCAGGGCGCCGCGGTCGAAACCGTTGGCGCCGCGCAGCACTTCCACGCGGTCGAGCCACAGCGGCTCCAGCAACTCATAGGGCGTGCCGCCGGGGCCGGTCAGCGGCAGGCCGTCGAGCATGGTGTACAGCCCCGAGGCATGGGCGCCCGGCGCGCGATTGATGCCCGAGCCGCGGATCGAGATCTTCACCCCCTCGTTGCCCGCGGACTGGGCATAGACCCCCGGCTGGTACGCCAGCACATCCTGGTTGCTGGCCACGCGGCCCTGCAGCGGGCGGCGCAGGCCCACCACATTGCTGCCGCCGGGCACCTGGGCCAGCCGCGCCTTGGCTTCCTCGATCGATGCGTCTTCGCCGCTGCGCTCCTCGGCGCCGATCAGCACTTGTCCCAGCTCCAGGCCCTGGGCTTCGGCCAGGGCCGGACAGACAAGGGCCAGGCCCAGCAAGGCAGAGGGCAGGGGACGGGGCGAAGGCA
>NZ_QHHP01000041.1:286856-314486 GCF_003184125.1 Pseudomonas sp. RW409
TTGACCAGGTTGGCCGGGCGCTGTCCGGCCAGGGCCGCCAGCAGGTTGTCGACGGCGCAGCGGGCCATGGCCTCGCGGGTCTCGAAGGTCGCCGAGCCGATATGCGGGGTGGCCACCACATTGTTCAGCTGCAACAGCGGCGAGTCGTGGCCCAGGGGTTCACGCTCGAACACATCCAGCCCGGCCGCGCGAATCCGCCGTTGTTGCAAGGCCTCGATCAGCGCCTGTTCGTCCACCACCTTGCCCCGGGAAATATTGATGAAGATGCTGTCCGGGCGCATCAGGGCGAACTCTTCGCGGCCGATCAGGCCCTGGGTCTGGTCCGTCAGCGGCAGGGTCAGGCAGATGAAGTCGGCCTGTTGCAGCAGCTCCGGCAGGCTGCAGTAGCGGGCGCCGAAACGCTGCTCCACCGCCGGCTTCGGGCTGTTGCTGTGGTAGATCACCGGCATGCCGAAGCCGAAATGGCCGCGCTGGGCCAGGGCTTCGCCGATCCGCCCCATGCCGATGATGCCCAGGGTCTTGCCGTGCACGTCGCTGCCGAAATGCAGCGGGCCGATATTGCGGTTCCACTGGCCGGCGCGCACCAGGTTGGCCAGCTCCACCACGCGCCGGGCGCTGGCCAGGATCAGGGCGAAACCGGTGTCGGCGGTGGTTTCGGTGAGCACGTCCGGGGTGTTGCTGAGCAGGATGTGGCGTTGGGTCAGGTAGTCGATGTCGTAGTTGTCGACACCCACCGACACGCTGGCCACGGCTTCCAGGTACGGCGCCAGGTCCAGCAGTTCGGCATCCAGGCGCAGGCTGGCGCCGAGCAGGCCCTGGGCCGAGGGCAGGGCGCTGCGCAGCTTGGCCAGGCCCTGGGCGCCGAGGTCTTCGATCAGGGTCACCTGGGCCTGCTCATGCAGGCGGGCCATCAGCGGCGGCGAGAGTTTCTTGTACAGCACGACCTGTTTTTTCATGGGGTTCACCTTGTTCGATTCAGGAATGCGCCAGGCGGCGACGTACCGGCAGCGCGGTGCGCTTACGGTCGCTGGCGCCCGGGTTGAGGAAGATGGTCAGCAGCACCGACAGCAGCAGCGCGCCGCTCATCAGCAGGTAGGAGGCACCCGGCGAGCCCGTGGCGCTGTTCAGGTAACCCACCAGGTAGGAGCCGCCGAACGAGCCCAGGGCGCCCATGCTGTTGATCAGCGCCATGGCGCCGCCGGCGACATTGGCCGGGAGGATCTCCGGGACGATGGCGAAGAACGGCCCGTAAGGCGCGTACATGCAGGCACCGGCGATCACCAGCAGGGTGTAGGACCACCAGAAGTGCTCGGCGCCCAGCAGGTAGGAGCCGTAGAAGGCGAAGGAGGCGATCAGCAGCGGCGGCCAGACGAAACGCTTGCGCTTCTGGATCCGGTCCGAGCCCCAGGACACCCCGAGCATGGCGATCACCGCGGCCAGGTAAGGCAGCGCCGACAGCCAGCCGGCCTCGACCATGTCCATCTGCGCGCCGTGCTTGAGGATCGACGGCAGCCACAGCACGAAGCCGTAGACGCCGATGCTCCAGCAGAAGAACTGCAGGGCGAGGATGATCACCTTGGGCGAGCGGAAGGCCTCGGCGTAGTTCTTCACCGCCTTGATGCCCACCTGTTCGGCGGCCAGGGCGCTTTCCAGGTCGTGTTTTTCCTGGTCGCTGAGCCATTTCGCCGCGCTCGGGCGGTCATCGGCCAGGCGCCACCAGATAAAGGCCCAGAGCACCGCCGGCAGGCCTTCGATGATGAACATCCAGCGCCAGCTGAAATGCTCCACCAGGTAGCCCGAGACCACCGACATCCAGAGCATGGTCACCGGGTTGCCGAGGATCAGGAAGGTGTTGGCCCGCGAGCGTTCGGCCCGGGTGAACCAGTGGCACAGGTAGACCAGCATCGCCGGCATTACCGCGGCCTCGACCACCCCGAGCATGAAGCGGATGGCGATCAGCATGTAGGCGTTGGACACCACGCCGGTGAGGGTGGCCAGGCCGCCCCAGAGGATCAGGCTGACGAAGATCAGCTTCTTCACGCTGTGTTTCTGCGCGTAGATCGCCCCCGGTACCTGGAAGAAAAAGTAACCGAGGAAGAACAAGGCGCCCAGCAGGGACGACAGCCCCGGGGTGATCATCAGGTCGGCGGCCATCCCGGAGGCGGCGGCGAACCCGTAGTTGGCGCGGTCCAGGTACGCCAGGCTGTAGGTGATGAACACGATGGGCATGATGTACCACCAGCGGCGGGTGGCGAGTTTCAGCGTTTGCATAAGGGTGCTCCTGAGCTTGTTGTTTTTGTCGCAACAGGTAACGCGTTGGTTCAGTGGTTGTATGGGGTGTTCAAGGGCCGATCGCGAGTCGGCAGGCCTTCCATGTCGCCCCGGCTCTGCACCGCGCGGCTGCCGATCCAGTTGGCGCGCTGCACGGCCTCGGCGACGCTGTGGTTCTCCAGCAGGGCGCTGATCAGGCCGACGGCGAAACCGTCGCCGGCGCCCACGGTGTCGACCACCTGGGTCACCGGCACGGCCTCGACGAAACCTTCGTGCAACGGGGTGCGGTAATAGGCGCCATGGGCACCGAGCTTGATCGCCACCGCCTCGACGCCCTGGTCCAGGTAAAACGCGGCGATGTCGGCCGGGTCTTCATAGCCGGTCAGCAGGCGGCCTTCGCTCAGGCCCGGCAGCACCCAATGGGCGAGCACGGCCAGGCGGTTGATTTCGTGGATCATCAGTTTTTCGCTGCCCCACAGGCTGGGCCGCAGGTTCGGGTCGAAGGACACACTGCGGCCGGCCGAGCGCATTCTGCTCATCAGGCTGTGGGACAGGTCGCGGGCCGAGGCCGACAGTGCCGGGGGAATGCCGGTGGCGTGCAGGTGACGGGCGCGCAGCAGTTCGGGGGCGATGTCGGCGATGCTCAGGTGGCTGGCCGCCGAACCGCGGCGGAAGTATTCCACCCGCGGATCGTCGCCGTGCTCTTCCAGGGACTTGAGCTGGAAACCGGTGGGGTGTTGCCGGTCGGTGGCGACGAAACGGCAGTCCACGCCTTCGGCCTGCAGGCTGTCGATGACGAAACGCCCCAGGGAGTCGGCGCCGACCCGGCTCAGCCAGCCAACCTTGAAACCCAGGCGCGACAGGCCGATGGCGACGTTGCTGTCGGCGCCGGCGATGCGTTTGTGGAAGTGGCCGACCCGGGCCAGGTCGCCGCTCTGTTCGGCGACGAACATCGCCATGGTTTCACCGAACGACAGGATATCGAGCTCAGACATGGGCATGCTCCAGGCGGGACTGGCCAAGGCGGGCGAGGGTGGCGACGTGTTCGCGGGTCAGCTGCACCAGGTCTTCGCCTTGCAGCGGGTATTCCACGGCCCGGGTCACCCCTTGAGTCATGTGCCGCAGCAATTGTTCCCACAGATGCAGGTCGGCCATGCCCGGCGGTATCGCCACCAGCTTGCCGTCGGCACGCCGGGCCACGGCCTTGCAGTGCACGTAGCCGACATAGCGGCCCAGCAGGCGCGCGGCGGCGGAGGCGGACTGGTCCTGCCACTGCCAGTTGCCGATGTCGAAGGTCATCTGCACCGGCAGGCGGTGGCGCTCGACCTCGGCGAAGAAGCGCTGGAAGGGTTCGATGCGCCCGCCGTGCAGGGTCTGGTCGTTTTCCACCAGCAGTTGCACCGGGGACTGCGCCAGCAGCAGGGCCAGCTGGGGCAGGTCGTTGTGCTCGGTGAAATACCCCAGGGATACCTTGAGGCTTTTCGCACCGAAGGCCTCGGCCCGTTGCAGCGCCTGTTCCAGCAGCGGGTTGGCCCGGGAACGCCCGGCCACCCAGAGTTCCAGCGGCGAAGAAAACACGCTTTCCAGTTGCTGCTCGCGGGTGGCCTGGGCCAGTTGGGACGGGTCTTCGACGGTCAGCAGCTCTTCGCGCCATTCGATGCGCGACGCGCCGGCGGCGGCCAGCACCTCGATGAAACTGCCCTGGCCCTGCTCACGGACGCGGTCGGCGCCGTAGCTGGAAAGGCTGATGGAGACAGGCGATTTATTCATGGTCATAGCCTCTGAAACCGGTTTCATTTGTTCTCAAAAAAAAGCCCCACAAAAGAAGCTCATTTCCCTATCTTCATGCCTGCGCGATCCCTTGTAGCCGCTGCCGAGCGCAGCGAGGCTGCGATCGAGGCCGAAGGACTCGCCAGGCAGGCACCGTGTTTCCCCTGTTCCTGCGAGGTGTCAGGTTTTGCGGCAACTGCGTTGCCGATCGCAGCCTCGCAGGCTCGGCAGCGGCTACACCGGCACCGCGATCCCTGCGCTGCCGAAGGGCAACAACCTTGCCCCGAGTGTTATAGGGTTCCTCGCTGTCGGGTGGAGCCGCGGACGATCAGCTCGGCCGGGAAGTCCAGCACCCGCAGCGGCTCGACATCGCCGCGCAAGCGCTTGAGCAGGCACTCGAAGGCGCTGGCGCCGATGCGTTCGGTGGGCTGGGCGAGGGCGGTGATGCCGGTGCCCACCAGCGGATACCAGTCGAGGTCGTCGAGGGCGATCAGGCCGATCTCGTCGAACAGCGCGCAGCCCAGCTCGCGCAAGGCCCGGGTCGCGGCCAGGGCGGCGACGCCGTTGGCGCAGAACAGGGCTTTCGGCCCGGGGCCGGGGGCGGCGAGGAACGCTTGCAGTTGCTGGTTCAGCGCGGCACCGGTTTCCACCGCCGCGCCTTGCAACGCTGGATGCTGCTGGATCTGCGCCTTGAAGCTGTTGCTGCGCTCGATCCGCGAACTGGTGCCGTCATGGGGTTCGCTGACCAGCAGCAGGTCGCGATAGCCGCGCTCTTGCAGGTGTTCGATGGCGCTGCGCACGGCTTGCGGGTTGTCCAGGCCGACCAGGTCGCTGTGCAGCTGCTCGACCTTGCGGTCCACCAGGACCATGGGCATTTCCCGATGCAGTTCGCGCAGTTCGTCCAGATGATGGCCGAGGGTATTCACGATCAGCCCTTCGATGTTGTACGAGCGCAGGTTGGCCAGGTGTTGGCGCTCCTGCTCGTCGTCGCGGTCGGTGTTGCACACCACCAGGCTGTAGCCGTGCTGGCGGCAGGCGGTTTCCACGCCATGCATCACGGCAATCGAATAGGGGTTGCGGATATCGGCCACCAGCATGCCGATCAGGCGCGTGCGCCCGCGTTTCAGGCCGCGGGCCATCTGGTTCGGGCGGTAGCCCAGTTCGGCTATCGCCTGTTCGATGCGCAGGGCGATGGCATCGGAGAGCAGGGCGCGGTCTTCGCCGATAAAGCGCGACACGCTGGCCTTGGAGACCCCGGCGCGTTCGGCGACATCGAGCATGGTGACGCGGCTGCGCTGGGCGGCGGAAAAACTGTTCACGGGCGGCGACCTGTCTTTGGCGTTCTTGTTATGGGCGTATCCGTTCCAGGTGCGACGTTCTGCCGCATCGCTGAAACCGGTTTCAGGAAACAGCAAAGCGCTTTCGCCGTCAAGCGCGATCAGCGCCAGCGGGATGAAAAAAATGTCATGCGGCCGAGCGCGGGTGGTCTTCTTTGGCAGAGGGAGGCGTCTGGCACCTGCGTTGCAGGTGATCGCGGGCAAGCCTCGCTCCTACAGAGAACTCACAAGTCTGTAGGAGCGAGCGGGCGGCGATCCGACTTGCTCGCGATAAGGACTACGCGGTGTCGTTGAAAAAAAGCTATTCGAGGCAGCCCCGCAGGTAGTCGAGCAGGACGCCATACAGCGCATCCACCTCCGGCGCCAGGCCCCGGGCCCGCAGGCAGCCATGCACCAGGCCGAGGCCCGGGTACAGCTGGCTGTGGCCGCCGGCGGCCAGCAACCGTTGGTGATACAGCGCGCCGTCGTCGCGCAGCGGGTCGAACTGCGCCAGGGCGATAAAGGCGGCGGGCAGGCCACTGAAATCCGTGGCCAGCAAGGGCCGGGCATAGGGCGAACGCTGGCTCGGGCCGGGCAAATACAGGGCCTGGTAGGCGTCCAGGTCGTTGCTGCCGAGCAGGGGCGCGTCGGCGCACTGGCTGCGCGAGGGCAGGTCGGCGGCGCCACCGAGGCCGGGGTACAGCAGCACCTGGGCGGCGGGCAAGGGTTCGCCGGCATCGCGCAGGGCCAGGCACAAGGCCGCGGCGAGGTTGCCGCCGGCGCTGTCGCCGATCACCAGCTGTCGCCGGGCTTCCAGGGCAAAGGGGCTGGCGCCGGCCTGCAAGGCGCGCCAGGCCGCCAGGCAATCGTCGAAGGCGGCGGGAAACGGATGCTCGGGCGCCAGGCGGTAATCCACGGCAATCACCAGCACCTGCAGCTGCGCCGCCAGGTAGGCGGTGATGAAATCGTGGGAATCCAGGTCGCCCACCACCCAGCCGCCGCCGTGCAGGTACAGCAGGCAGGGCCAGCCATCCGCGGGTGTCGGGCTGGTGGGGCAATAGGCGCGCGCCGGCACCCCGGCCAATTGCAATTCGCTGATCCGCAGGTTGTCGGGGCGGGGCGGAGTGAACGCCTGGCACATGCGGCTGTAGCTGTCGCGCCAGCCCTTGAAGCTGCTGTCGGGGCTGGTGAAACTCTGCGTCCTGGCGACGAAGGCGGCGAGTTGGGGGGAGAGCGGGTAGTGGCGCATGGGCAGGGGAGGTCCGTTGTCTGGAAGAGGGGCATCACGAAGTCGAGCACCGACCGGCTGCTCCTACAGGGAATGGCGCAAATATCTGTAGGAGCGAGCTTGCTCGCGATAAGGCCGGCAGGACGTCACTATTTCAAGCTGGCCTGCACAGCCGCCACGCCATCCTTGCCGTCGAAGCTGCTGACCCCGGCCAGCCAGCGTTGCAGGTCCTCGGGGTGTTCGCGCAGCCATTGCCGCGCCACGTCCTGGGGCGTCTTGCGTTCCATGATCGGCACCATCAATTGGCTTTCCTGGGCCGCGCTGAAGGTCAGGTTTTCCAGCAGGCGCTGGACGTTGGGGCAGCGCTCGGCGAAGTCCGGCGCGGTGACGGTGGACACGCTGGCCGCGCCTTCGTTGGGGCCGTAGACGTCTTCGCTGCCGGTCAGGTATTCGATCCGCATATTGATGTTCATCGGGTGCGGGGTCCAGCCGACGAAGACCACGAACTCCTTGCGGTTGATCGCCCGTTGCACTGCCGCGAGCATACCGGCCTCTCCGGACTCCACCAGCTTGAAGCCCTTGAGGCCGAAGCGGTCGCTGTCGATCATCGTCTTGAGGGTGGTGTTGGCGCCGCTGCCGGGCTCGATGCCATAGATCTTGCCGCCCAGTTGCTCCTTGAAGCGGGCGATGTCGGCAAAGGTCTTCAGGCCCGCGGCGGCGACATAGTCCGGCACGGCGAGGGTGGCCTGGGCGTCGGCCAGGCTCGGCTTATCCAGGACCTTGACTTGCCCGGCCTCGAGGAACGGCGCGATGTTCTTGTCCATCGCCGGTTTCCAGTAGCCGAGGAAGGTGTCCAGGCGCTTGTCGCGGATGCCGGCGAAGATGATCTGCTGCACCGCGCTGGTCTGTTTGCTGTCGTAGCCCAGGCCGGTCAGCAGCACGTCGGCCATGCCGCTGGTGGCGATGACGTCGGTCCAGTTGACCACGCCCATGCGCACGGTCTTGCAGGAAGCGGGCTCGCTGGCCCAGGCATTGGCGCCGAGCAGCAGGGCGCCGCAGAGAAGCGGGAGACAAGGCTTGAACAGGGTTTTCATCACAGGGTCTCGTCCGGCAGGTCGTTATTGTCAAAGGCGGCGTCTTGTTGCGCCGTGCCCACCACTTTAGGTAACGCAGACCGTTATGAAAGCGCCCTGAGGCGACCGGCTCTTGCACTGGGGCGACTCAGTTCAGGCCCACAGGCTGGCCCAGGCCGAGGCCAGCAGCAATAGCGCCATGCCCTGGTTGAAACGCTGCATGGCCCGCGGCGAGCGCAGCAGCTGGGCGGAGCCGGCGCCGAGCAGCGCCCAGGTGCCGAGGCAGGGCAGGGACACCAGGAAAAACACCAGCGACAGGTACAGCACCCGGCCCTGGTGTTCGCTGCCGTTGCCGGCGAACACGCTGGCCACGACCAGGGCCATCATCCAGGTTTTCGGGTTGACCAGTTGCAGGCTGGCGGCGCCGAGCAGGCCCAGGCGTCGGTGTGGGGTATCGGCCTGTGGGTCGAGGGACGGGGCCGGGGCGCGGAAGATCTGCCAGGCCAGGTAGCTCAGCCAGATCACCCCGGCCCAGCGCATGGCACTCGGCAGCCCGGGCACTTCCATCAGCGTGCGGCCGAGGCCGCTGCCCACCAGCATGACGATGCCGGCGGCGGCCACGCAGGCGCCGAGCACGATCGGCAGCGCGGCCTTGAAGCCGTAGCGGGCGCTGTTGCTCAGCACCAGGATATTGGTCGGCCCCGGGGTGATCGAGGCGACGAAGGTGAACAGCAGGAAGGGCAGCAGGGTGGATAGGGAAGACAACATCGCAGGCAGGCTCCAGTGAAGATCGATGAAGGCGATCTTCGCCGGCGCGGGTTCAGGCGTCTGGAAGGTTTGAGCAGCGCTTGCGGTAGGCCGCCGGGGTCAGGCCGTAGGCGCGGACGAACCAGCGACCCATATGGCTCTGGTCGGCGAACCCCAGGGCCATGGCCACCTCGGCCGGTTGTGCGCCTCGGGCCAGCAGGCGCCGGGCCTTGGCCAGGCGCAATTGCACCAGGTAGGCGTGGGGCGGCAGGCCATAGGCGGCCTTGAAGGCGCGGGTCAGGCGGAAGCGGTCGACGCCACAGACCGCGCCCAATTCGTCCAGGCTGATGTCCTGCTGGGCATGGGCATGCAGGTAGTCGCGGGCCTTGTGCGCCACCAGCGGCAGGCGCGGGTCCTGGTGGTAGCGCTTGCGCCAGTGCAGGTGCCCGGTGAGCTGGTCGAGCAGTTGGTCCATGGCACTCTGGCGGACGATGCGCAGCTCGCCGTGGTGCAGGCTGTGGAAGGCCGTGCTGGTGGCCTGGGCCAGGCGCTGGTCGCTGGCCAGGGTGCTGGCGAAACTCAGCTGGCTGTCGGCCGGCGCCTCTTCGAACAACGCGCTCAGCTCACGCTCCAGCCACTGCGGGTCGAGGTACAGCATGCGGTAGGTGAAGCCGCCTTCGGTGGGCGCGTCGCCGTCGTGGATTTCCCCGGGTTCGAGCAAAAACACCTTGCCCGGGGTGCTGTGAAAACGCTCGCGCCGACAGTGGAATTGCTGCACGCCTTCCTCGGTCACACCCACCAGGTAGCTGTCATGCCAGTGGGGGTCGTAGGCATGGCCGGTGAAATGGGCGCGCAGGGTCTCGATGCCGGTGTCGGCGTCCTGGGCCAGATCGATCCAGTTGTGCGCGTTCATGGAATATCCGTGACGAGGGCGGGAACGCCAGTTAGCGCCCGCCGGCCGGGGCAGATCTAGAACATTTGTGCGGCATCAGCCGAACAGCCCGGCGGCGATGTTGATGGAAAACCCGAGGATCGCGGTGTTGAACAGAAAACCGATCAGCGACTGGGCCAGGACGATCTTGCGCAACTCGCGGGTGGCGACGCCGACGTCGGAGGTCTGCACCGCCACGCCGATGGTGAAGGAGAAGTACAGGAAGTCCCAGTAGTTGGGGGTGGTCAGGCCTTCGGCGAAACGCAGGGCCGGGCCCTTGCCGCCCCAGGTGTAGTAGAGGCGGGCGTAGTGCACGCTGAAGATCACCCCGATCAGCAACCAGGAACCCAGCACCGTCAGGCCGGTAAAGGCGTAGTGCAGCAGGCGTCGGCCGGTTTCCAGGTCCTTGCTGCCGGCCAGGGAGAAGGTGATGGCGGCGAGGCTGGCGATGGCCGCGATGCACACCATGAACAGCACCAATCCGGCATTTTCGTCCTCGACCTCGGCGATGCGTTTCACGTCGTCGGCCCTGGACCGTGCGGTGAGCCAGCACATCAGCGCCAGGTAGCTCCAGACCCCGGCGTTCCAGCCGATGAGAATCTTGCTGATCAAGGTGTCGGCCGGCACCAGGATGCCCGCGGCCAGGCCGATAAAGGCGCCGATAGTCAGGCGAGGGTGGGTACGTACAAGAAGGGACATGACGGCTCGCTGTGGCGGATTTGCCGCAAACCTTAGCATGCCGGCCCTGTAGCCGCAGGGCCGGCGGCACCCTGCGGTCACATAGGTCTTCTTCTGTAGGAGCGAAGCTTGCTCGCGATAAGTCCTCAACAATAACGCGGTGCGTTGAAGACCCGCCGCATGACTATTCGGCTGCTCCTGGCGCCGCGACGCCCGCTTGTTTGTCACTGCGGCGCCTGACCAGCTTCATCACCACCACGAAGAACACCGGCACGAACACCACCGCCAGGGTCGCGGTGATCATGCCGCCGATCACCCCGGTACCGATGGCCTGCTGGCTGGCCGAGCTGGCGCCGCTGGCGATGGCCAGGGGCACCACGCCGAGGATGAACGCCAGCGAGGTCATGACGATCGGCCGCAGGCGCAGGCGCGCGGCCTGCACCGTGGCGTCCACCAGGTCGTGGCCTTCGTCGTACAGGCTCTTGGCGAATTCGATGATCAGGATCGCGTTTTTCGCCGACAGGCCGATGATGGTGATCAGCCCGACCTTGAAGAACACGTCGTTGGGCATGCCACGCAGGGTCACCGCCAGGACTGCGCCAAGCACGCCCAGGGGCACCACCAGCAGCACCGAGGTCGGAATCGACCAGCTCTCGTACAGCGCCGCCAGGCACAGGAATACGATCAGCAGCGACAGCCCCAGGAGCAGCGGCGCCTGGCTGCCGGACAAGCGTTCCTGCAGCGACAGGCCGGTCCATTCCTGGCCCAGGCCGGCCGGCAGCTGGCTGACCAGGCGCTCGATTTCCGCCATGGCCTCGCCGGTGCTGTGGCCCGCGCTCGGCTCGCCGGAAATGCTGATGGCCGGGTAGCCGTTGTAGCGGGTCAGCTGGGTCGGGCCCTGGGTCCAGCGCGCCTGGGCAAAGGCCGACAGCGGCACCATCTTGCCGAGGTTGTTGCGCACATGGATCTTCAGCAGGTCTTCCACCTGGCTGCGTCGATCGCCCTCGGCCTGGACCACCACCCGCTGCATCCGCCCCTGGTTGGGGAAGTCGTTGATGTAGCTGGAACCGACCGCGGTGGACAGCACATTGCCGATGTCGGCAAAGGACACGCCCAGGGCATTGGCCTGCTTGCGGTCGACTTCCAGGTGCACCTGCGGCGCCTCGGCCAGGGCGCTTTCGCGCACGTTGACCAGGATCGGGCTCTTTTCCGCGGCGGCCAGCAATTCGGTGCGGGCCTGCATCAACGCGGCATGGCCGATGCCGCCGCGGTCCTGCAGGCGGAACTCGAAGCCGCTGGAGGTGCCCAGGCCGTCCACCGGCGGTGGCAGCACGGCGTAGGAAACCGCGTCCTTGATTTCACTGAAGGCGGCGTTGGCCCGGTCGGCGATGGATTGCGCCGAATCGTCGCTGCCGCGCTGTGACCAGTCCTTGAGGGTGGTGAAGGTCAATGCGGCGTTCTGCCCGCTGCCGGAGAAGCTGAAGCCGAGAATCACCGTACTGTCGCCGACCCCCGGTTCGCTGGCGTTGTGCGCCTCGATCTGCTCCACCACCTGGATCGTGCGGTTCTTGCTCGCGCCCGGTGGCAATTGGATGTCGGTGATGGTGTAGCCCTGGTCTTCCACCGGCAGGAACGAAGAGGGCAGGCGGCTGAACAGCAGCCCCAGGCCTACCAGCAGCACCCCATACACCAGCAGGTAGCGGCCGCAGCGTTTCAGCGCATAGGCGACCCAGCGCTGGTAGCCGTCGCTGAGGTGTTCGAAGCGCCGGTTGAACCAGCCGAAGAAGCCGCCTTTTTCATGGTGCTCGCCCTTGGCGATCGGCTTGAGCAGGGTGGCGCACAGGGCCGGGGTCAGGGTCAGGGCGAGGAAGGCCGAGAACAGGATCGAGGTGGCCATCGACAGCGAGAATTGCTGGTAGATGACGCCCACCGAACCCGGCATGAAGGCCATCGGCAGGAACACCGCCACCAGCACCAGGGTGATGCCGATGATGGCGCCGGTGATCTGCTGCATCGCCTTGCGCGTCGCCTCCCGGGGCGACAGGCCCTCGCTGACCATGATCCGCTCGACGTTCTCCACCACCACAATGGCGTCGTCCACCAGGATGCCGATGGCCAGGACCATGCCGAACATGGTCAGTACGTTGATCGAGAAACCCAGCGCCAGCATGGTGGCGAAGGTGCCCATCAGCGCCACCGGCACCACCAGGGTCGGGATCAGGGTGTAGCGGATGTTCTGCAGGAACAGGAACATCACCGCGAACACCAGCAGCATGGCTTCGCCCAGGGTGTAGATCACCTTGGTGATCGAGACCTTGACGAAGGGTGAGGTGTCGTAGGGGATCTTGTATTCCACGCCGGCCGGGAAGTAGCGCGACAGCTCGTCCATCTTCGCCCGGATCAGGGTCGCGGTGTTCAGGGCATTGGCCCCCGGCGACAGCTGCACGCCGACCGCAGTGGAAGGCTTGCCGTTGAGGCGGGTGGAGAACTGGTATTCCTGGCTGCCGACTTCCACCCGGGCGACATCGCCGACGCGCACGGTGGAGCCGTCCGGATTGGCCCGCAAGACGATGTCGGCGAACTCTTCCGGGGTCGACAGCTGGCCCTTGACCAGCACCGTGGCGGTGATTTCCTGGCTCGAGCTGCCCGGCAGGTCGCCGATGCTGCCGGCCGAGACCTGGGCGTTCTGCGCGACGATCGCCGCGTTGACGTCGGCCGGGGTCAGGTTGAAGCCGATCAGCTTCTGCGGGTCGATCCACACCCGCATGGCGCGCTCGGCGCCGTACAGCTGGGCCTTGCCGACCCCGTCCAGGCGGCGGATCTCGTTCATCACGTTACGCGCCAGGTAGTCGCTGAGCGCGGTGTCGTCGAGCTTGCCATCGTTGGAGGTGAGGGTGATCAGCAGCAGGAAGCCGGCCGAGACCTTTTCCACCTGCAAGCCTTGCTGGGTCACCGCTTGCGGCAGGCGCGGCTCCACCACCTTGAGGCGGTTCTGCACGTCGACCTGGGCCATTTCCGGGTTGGTGCCCGGCTGGAAGGTGGCGGTGATGGTGGCGCTGCCCAGGCTGCTCTGGGACGAGAAGTACAGCAGGTGATCGGCGCCGTTGAGCTCTTCCTCGATCAGGCTGACCACGCTTTCGTCCACGGTCTGCGCCGAGGCGCCCGGGTACACGGCGTAGATCTCGATGCTCGGCGGGGCGACGTCGGGGTACTGCGCCACCGGCAACTGCGGGATGGAGAGGGCGCCGGCCAGCAGGATAAACAGGGCGACCACCCAGGCGAACACCGGACGGTCGATAAAGAATTGCGGCATGAGGGTTCCTACCTACTGTCCAGTGGTCTGGGCAAGGGGAAGAGGGCTGTCGTCGATCTGCACCTTTTCGCCCGGACGGGCGTGCTGCAGGCCCTCGACGACGATACGGTCGCCGGCCTGGAGGCCGTCGCTGACGATCCAGCGGTCCTTTTGCGCGGCGCCCAGTTGCACCGGGCGCTGCACCACCCGCTGCTCGGCATCCACCAGCAGCACCTGGGCGATGCCGGCGCTGTCGCGCTGGATGGCGCGCTGCGGCACGCTGATGCCCTGGCGGTTCACCGCCTGCTCCAGGCGCACGCGAATGAAGCTGCCGGGCAGCAGGTCGAGGTCCGGGTTGGGAAACTCGCTGCGCAGGATGATCTGGCCGGTGCTCGGGTCGACGCTGATGTCGGCGAACAGCAGCTTGCCCGGCAGCGGGTAGAGGCTGCCGTCGTCCTGGATCAGCGTGGCCTTGGCCTGGTCCTGGCCGACCTGCTGCAACTGGCCGGCGCGGAAGGCCCGGCGCAGGTCGTTGAGCTCGCGGGTCGACTGGGTGAGGTCGGCGTGGATCGGGTCCAGTTGCTGGATCAGCGCCAGCGGCGTGGTTTCGTTCTGGCCCACCAGCGCGCCCTCGGTGACCAGGGCGCGGCCGACGCGCCCGGAAATCGGCGCGGTGACGGTGGCGTAGCCCAGGTTCAGCCGGGCACGCTGCACGGCGGCCTGGTTGGCGGCTACCTCGGCGGCGGTCTGGCGCGCGTTGGCCCGGGCGTTGTCGTATTCCTGGGCGCTGATGGCCTTGTCTTCGATCAACTGGGCGTAGCGCTGTTCCTGCAGCCGCGCCTGGAAGGCGTTGGCCTCGGCCTTGCGCAGGCTGGCCAGGGCGCTGTCGAGGTCGGCCTTGAACGGTGCCGGGTCGATGCGAAACAGTACGTCGCCCTGCTTGACGTCGGTGCCTTCGCGGAAGGTCCGTTGCAGCACCACGCCGGCCACCCGCGCACGGACCTCGGCGATGCGCGGCGCGGCGATGCGCCCGCTCAGTTCGCTGCTGATCGACAGCGGGCGAGTCTCGATGGTTTCGATCCGGACCTTGGCCAACGGCGCCTGTTCCTCGGCGGTGGAGGCCTTGTCACAAGCGCTCAGCGCGGCTGCCAGCAACAACAGGCAGAACGGCGCAAACAGGTTTTTCGACATGCTGATACCCCAATGATGACTGCGGCATGCTAAGGGCATGCCGCAAGAACCGCTGTGAAGCTGTGTAGGTGCTGTGTGAAAAAGTGTGAAGCGAATGCTCGGGCGCGCGCGAGGTTGTATATCCTTTGTGCCTCGCTGATCGGGCGGCGGCTTCCCAGGGAACACTCTAAGGAACGTTGTCGCTGTGTTTTTCTTCACTCAAAGACGCTCATTCCCATGCCCAACATTCTTCTGGTCGAAGACGACCCCGCGCTCTCTGAACTGATCGCCAGTTACCTGGAGCGCAACGGCTATCAGGTCAATGTCATCAGCCGCGGCGACCAGGTGCGTGAACGGGCGCGGGTCAATCCGCCGGACCTGGTGATTCTCGACCTGATGCTGCCGGGCCTGGACGGCCTGCAGGTCTGCCGCCTGCTGCGGGCCGACTCGGCGTCGCTGCCGATCCTGATGCTGACCGCCCGTGATGATAGCCACGATCAGGTGCTGGGTCTGGAAATGGGCGCCGACGATTATGTGACAAAACCGTGCGAGCCGCGCGTGCTGCTGGCGCGGGTGCGTACCCTGTTGCGCCGCAGCAGCCTCGGCGAGCCGCAGACCGCCAGCGACCGGATCCTCATGGGTAACCTGTGCATCGACCTGTCGGAGCGCACCGTGAGCTGGCGCGATCAATTGGTGGAACTGTCCAGCGGCGAGTACAACCTGCTGGTGGTGCTGGCCCGGCATGCCGGCGAGGTGCTGAGCCGCGACCAGATCCTGCAACGCCTGCGGGGCATCGAGTTCAACGGCACCGACCGCTCGGTGGACGTGGCGATCTCCAAGCTGCGGCGCAAGTTCGACGACCACGCCGGCGAGGCGCGCAAGATCAAGACCGTGTGGGGCAAGGGCTACCTGTTCAGCCGTTCCGAATGGGAATGCTGAGTCGATGCTGAGAATCCTGATTCGCCTGTACCTGGTGACCATCGTCTCGTTCAGCGCGGCGATCTACCTGGTCCCGGAGCTGGTGGTGAAGGTCTTCCACGAGCGTTTCATCACCTACAACCTGGACTATTCCCGGGGCCTGCAAAGCCTGATCGTCAAACAGTTTCGCGGCGTACCCGCAGAGCAGTGGCCGGCCCTGGCCGCGGAAATGGACCAGGAGTTCCAGCCGCTGCACATCGTCCTGACCCGCAACGACGATGCCGATTTCACCCTGTACGAGCGCGAACGCCTGCAACGCGGCGAGAACGTGGTGCGGGTCGGCGACTGGGGCTGGCGTACCCTTGCGGTGGCGCCGCTGGACGAGCAGATGGCGGTGCAGATGGTGGTGCCGCCGGACCCGATCGACGTCAGCCTGCTGTACTGGAGCATCAACGTGCTGATCGGCGCGACCATGCTTGCCTGCCTGTTGCTCTGGCTGCGGCCGCACTGGCGCGACCTGGAACGCCTGAAACACGCCGCCGAGCGCTTCGGCAAGGGCCATCTGAGCGAGCGCACGCAGATCCCCTCGAGCTCCAACATCGGCAGCCTGGCCAATGTCTTCGACACCATGGCCGGCGACATCGAAAACCTGCTCAACCAGCAACGCGACCTGCTCAACGCGGTGTCCCACGAGCTGCGCACGCCCTTGACCCGGCTCGACTTCGGCCTGGCCCTGGCGCTCTCCGACGACCTGCCGGCGACCAGCCGCGAACGCCTGCAAGGGCTGGTGGCGCACATTCGCGAGCTCGACGAACTGGTGCTCGAGCTGCTGTCCTACAGCCGGTTGCAGATCCCGGCGCAGTTGCCGGAGCAGGTCGAGGTGTCGCTGGACGAGTTCATCGACAGCATCCTCGGCAGCGTCGACGACGAGCTGGAATCCCCGGACATCGTCATCGATGTGTTGCTGCTCGGCAGCCTGGAGCGTTTCACCCTCGATCCGCGGCTGACCGCCCGGGCGATCCAGAACCTGCTGCGCAACGCCATGCGTTATTGCGAAAAGCGCATCAAGGTCGGGGTGCAGGTCAGCGACAGCGGCTGTGAAATCTGGGTCGACGACGATGGCATCGGCATTCCCGACGATGAGCGCGAGCGGGTGTTCGAGCCTTTCTACCGCCTGGACCGCAGCCGCGATCGCGCCACCGGCGGCTTCGGCCTCGGCCTGGCGATCAGCCGCCGGGCCCTGGAAGCCCAGGGCGGGACCCTGACCGTCGAGGCCTCGCCGCTGGGCGGCGCGCGTTTCCGCCTGTGGCTGCCAACGCCGGCCTGAGCCATGCCGGGCATCCCCAGCGACGGGAAGGCCCGGCAGTCGGCGTTATGGAAGAGGCTGCATCAGCACAGCGCGGTCGGCTGTAGCTCGCTGGCCTTGATCAGGTTCACGCCTGCCGCGCGCATCTGCCGGGTGGCCTTGTCCAGCGAGCCGTCCATGTCGATGGCCCGGCAGGCATCGACGATCACGAAGGTATTGAAGCCCGCCGCCCGCGCATCCAGCGCCGACCAGGCCACGCAGTAGTCCAGGGCCAGCCCCACCAGATACACCGTGTCGATGCCGCGCTGGCTCAGGTAGCCGGCCAGGCCGGTCGTGGTGCTGCGGTCCGCCTCGACGAAGGCCGAGTAACTGTCGATATCCGGATTGCAACCCTTGCGCAGGATCAGCTGGGCATGGGGCAGGTTGAGTTTCGGGTGCAGTTCGGCGCCACGGCTGGCCTGCACGCAATGGTCCGGCCAGAGCACCTGCGGGCCATAGGGCAGCTGGATGATGTCATTCGGCGCGTGGCCTTCGTGGCTGGAGGCGAACGAGATATGCCCGGCCGGGTGCCAGTCCTGGGCGATCACCACCTGCTTGAAGTGGCCGCCCAGGCGATTGATCAAGGGCACGATCTGGTCGCCCCCCGGCACCGCCAGCGCGCCGCCGGGGATGAAGTCGTTCTGTACGTCGATGACCAGCAGCGCCTTGCGTGAGCGACGGCTGCTGGAGGTTTTGGTCGTAGGCATGTGCAAGCTCCCTGGGGTTGAACGATCAGTCCATTCTCCGAGAGCATAGCGCGCCCGGTCCATGGCACCGCTCCGCCGGTCAGGGCATGGGCGCTGCCTGACGTCAGGCCTGGTTGCCAGCCACAATGGCCGCTTCGTCGCGGCCCTGCTGGGCCAGGCCATTGGCGTAGTCGCCGCGCTCGGCGTCCGGCAATCGGGTGGTGCGCTGGCTGACGCAGCGCTGGTTCCTGCTGTCCCAGACCTGGCCGTCCGGGCAATTGGGGGCGGCCGCCAGCACGCTCGCCAGCAGGCTGCCGGCGAGCAGCAGCGGGGCGCCGAAGGCGAGGGGAGGGAGGTTCATCGCGCAGTCTCCATTCGGATAGCGGTCCCCCCATTAAAGGTCCATCGTCCTGGCCGCGCCGCCCAAACTGACAGATTTTTCATGCCGTCAGTCGCCTGGGCGGGGCTATGCTGGGCAGCATTGGCCAATGACCTGGAGGCGACCGATGAAAGACCCGCAACCTTCGATCCATCACGCTGCCGCCGACGGCTACAAGGGCGCGGCCGACACCTATGTGCGTGGCCGCCCGGATTACCCGCCGGCGCTGGACCAGTGGCTGCGCGCCCGCCTGGGCTTGCAGGCCGGCCAGGTGGTGGTCGATCTCGGCGCCGGCACCGGCAAGTTCACCGGGCGTCTATTAGCCACCGGGGCGCGGGTGATTGCCGTGGAGCCAGTGGCGCAAATGCTCACCAAACTCGCCGCCAGCCATCCCCGGGCCGAAGCCCTGAGCGGCGCCGCCACTTCTATTCCGCTGGCCGACGAGTCGGTGGACGCGGTGGTCTGCGCCCAGGCCTTTCACTGGTTCGCCAGCCATGAGGCGTTGAACGAAATCGCCCGGGTGCTCAAGCCGGGCGGCCGCCTGGGCCTGGTGTGGAACCTGCGCGATGCGCGGGTGCCGTGGGTGCAACGCCTGGACCGGATCGTCAACGCCCTGCAAGGCGACACGCCGCGCTATTACACCGGAGCCTGGCGCCAGGCCTTTCCCCATCCGCTGTTCACGCCCTTGCAGGAGCAGCATTTCAGCAACAGCCACAGCGGCGCGCCGGAGAATGTGATTTTCGACCGGGTGCGCTCCACCAGTTTCATCGCCGCCTTGCCGGATGCGGAGCGGGCGCAGGTCGACCGGCAGATCGCCGCTCTGATCGCCGAGGAGCCGGAGCTGCGAGACAAGTGCGTGGTCAGCGTGCCTTACGAAACCGCGGCGTTCTGGGCCAACAAAATCCCGTGATCGCGCAATCCCATTGCCCGCAACCTTCCTGTAGGAGCGAGCTTGCTCGCGATGAGCGCAAAGCGCTCGCCTTGAAGATCACCCGTTTAACCTGTGAGTACGCGCGGGTCAGGAATTGAGCGCTACGCGCTCTATCGCGAGCAAGCTCGCTCCTACAGGGGCCGCAGTGTTGCCAGTCCCGGTTTTGGCCGATGCGCTGCCTTACTGCGCGGCATGGGCCCTTGCTATAGTTCGGGCCTCATTTTTTTTGCCCGCTAAGGAATGCTGCCCATGTCCGAATATCAAGCCTTTCGCGTCGAACTTGCTGACAACATCGCCCATGTGCAGATCAACCGTCCGGAAAAGATCAACTCGATGAACGCCGCGTTCTGGAGCGAGATCGTCGAGATCTTCCGCTGGATCGACGACACCGACGCGGTCCGCGTGGTGGTGTTGAGCGGCGCCGGCAAGCACTTTTCCTCCGGCATCGACCTGATGATGCTGGCCGGGGTGGCCAACGAACTGGGCAAGGACGTCGGGCGCAACGCGCGCCTGCTGCGGCGCAAGATCCTGCAGCTGCAGGCGTCCTTCAATGCCGTCGACAACTGCCGCAAGCCGGTGCTGGCGGCGATCCAGGGTTACTGCCTGGGCGGCGCCATCGACCTGATCGCCGCTTGCGACATGCGCTACGCCGCCGCGGACGCGCAATTCTCGATCAAGGAAATCGATATCGGCATGGCCGCCGATGTCGGCACTTTGCAACGTTTGCCGCGTATCATCGGTGACGGCATGCTGCGCGAACTGGCTTACACTGGACGCACCTTCGGCGCCGAGGAAGCGCGCAGCATCGGCCTGGTCAATCGCACCTACGCCGACAGCGAAAGCCTGCTCGACGGCGTGATGGGCATCGCCTGGGAAATCGCCAGCAAGTCGCCGATCGCCGTCAGCGGTACCAAGGAAATGATCAGCTACATGCGCGACCATCGCATCGACGACGGCCTGGAATACATCGCTACCTGGAACGCCGCCATGCTGCAATCCACCGACCTGCGCGTGGCCATGGCCGCCCATATGAGCAAACAGAAACCTGAATTTCTGGATTGATTGAACATGACTTCACGCTGGACCACCGCAGTACTGGATATCGACCTTCCCGGCGGCTGGGCCGTGGCCCGCGGCCCGCAGGGCTTTCTGTTCGACGACAACGGCGCGCTGTTCCCCCGCGAATGGCTCAAGCGCCAGGACCTGCCGATCCTCGCCGAGCACGGCATCGGCCACCTGGATGGCGAGCCGGTCTACCTGCTGGAACTCAAGAGCGTTTCCGAGGTGCCGGGATGCAACTGGAAAGGCCTGCGGGCGTTCATGCTCGACGGCGACCACACCCTGTACAAAGTCCTGGGCTATGCCGCGCAGATCGGCACCTGGGCCCGCGAGCACCGCTTCTGCGGCAACTGCGGCCAGCCCATGACCCAGGTGATGCGCGAGCGGGCGATGTACTGCGAGCCCTGCGACCTGCGCAGCTACCCACGGATCTCGCCGAGCATGATCGTGCTGATCACCCGTGGCGACGAGGTGCTGCTGGCCCGTTCGCCGCGCTTTGTCCCCGGGGTCTACAGCACCCTGGCCGGGTTCGCCGAGCCGGGCGAGTCGGCCGAGGACTGCCTGGTGCGCGAGGTGCGCGAGGAGGTGCAGATCGAGGTCAAGAATATCCAGTACATCGGCAGCCAGTGCTGGCCGTTCCCGCATTCGATGATGCTGGGGTTTCATGCCGAGTACGCCGGTGGCGAGATCGTGCCGCAGGAAGACGAGATCGAGGATGCGCAGTGGTTCAACGTGCATGCGTTGCCGCCGCTGCCGGCGTCGCGCTCGATTGCCCGCTACCTGATCGATCTGTATGTGGCCCGGCGCCTGGGGTTGGCGGAGCCTGTACTGCCGGGTTGAGCGCCGGCTGGAAGGAAGCTGGAAGAAAACGGGGCGGGCGAATCCATTGGGTTCGCCCGCTGTCGTTTCAGGAGGTCAGACGGCGCTGAACCAGTGCTGCCAGGCCAGGCGCACGGTCAGGCCCAGGACCACGGTGATGAACACCGGGCGAATGAATTTCGCGCCGCCGCTGATGGCGGTGCGGGCGCCGAAGAAGGCGCCGACCATCAACGACAGGCCCATGCTCAGGCCGATGGCCCAATCCACCTGGCCCGAGAAAATGAAGATCGACAGCGCCGCGGCGTTGCTGACGAAGTTCATGCTGCGCGCCACGCCGCTGGCCTTGACCAGGTCGATGGGGTAGAGCAGCAGGCTGCTGACGGTCCAGAAGGCGCCCGTGCCGGGGCCGGCCACGCCGTCGTAGAAACCGAGACTGAAGCCCTGGGTCGATTGCCACTTTTTCTTGATCGGCGCCTCGCTGTCCAGCGGCGCTTTCGGCGTGCCGCCGAACAGCAGGTACACGCCACAGGCGAAGACAATTACCGGCAGCATCTTGTTCAGCCATTCGGCCGGCAGGTAATGGGCCACCACCGCGCCGGTCAGCGCGCCCACCAGGGTGCCGACGATGGCGTGGGTCCATTGCCGCGGGTGGAACAGCTTGCGCCGGTAGAAGGTGAAGCTGGCGGTGGCCGAGCCAAAGGTCGAACTCAGTTTGTTGGTGCCCAGCACCAGGTGCGGCGGCAGGCCGGCGGTAAGCAGCGCAGGTGTGGTGAGCAGGCCGCCACCGCCGGCGATGGCATCGATAAAGCCGGCAATGAAGGCAACGAGAGCAAGAATGGCGAGGGTGGTCAAATCTACGCTGAGTTCGAAAGGCATGGGATCGACTTATTTCGGCGGGGCGCAGAAAAGCTGCGCGAAGGGTCGGTATCTTACCCATAACCTCGGATGCCTGCGACCGCCCCATACTTGTAGGAGCGAGGCTTGCCCGCGATGAGGCCCTTATAAACGCCACAATTCTTTAAGGATAGCGGCGCGGCCACTGACGCCATCGCGGGCAATCGAGCGTCGACCGGCCGCTCCTACAGGAGAGCCTGTGAGGCTGCTATTGGCGTTCGGGCCCGTTGCCGATCTGCCACACGAACGGCGGTTCGCTGCCATTGATCGCCCAGTCGCCGACGATGCGCGCCTTGTAGATCACCGGGTTGTGCGACGACACGGTGCGGGCGTTGCGCCAGTGGCGGTCGAGGGCCTTGCCTTGGCGGATGTCCGAAGCGCCGAGGGCATTGAACAGTTCGCTGGTGGCGCGCTGGATCAGCTCGGTGACCACCACCTGGGCCGTGGCCGACTGGATTTCCGCCGCGACATTGGCCGCCCGTTCCGCCTCGTCATTACCGGCAAAACGCGCCAGGTAGGCCTGCTGCGCCGGTTGCGCCGCGCGCACCGCGCTGGCCTCGGCGGCGTACACCAGGGCCGAGATCTCGCCGACCACCTGCTGCACCTGGGCATCCTCGCTGACCCGTGGCGCATTGCCGTGGCTGTAGATGCGCTTGCGGGTGCGCACCTCGTGGGCCACATCGCGCAGGGCGGCGCGGCCGATGCCCGCCAGCGTCGCCAGCAGCACCAACTGGTAGAAGGCGGTCTGGTATTTGAAGCGGGTGGCGAAGTCGATGAGGTTCTCGGCCTCCACTTCGGCATCGACAAAATGCGCGGTGCCGCTGCCGGTGGTGCGCTGGCCGAAGCCGTCCCAGTCGTCGCTCTGCACGATGCCCGGCTGGCGGGTGCGCACCGCGGCGATCACGTCGCCGCCGGTGTCGCTGCGCCGGGCGTAGACATCGATCCAGTCGGAGAAAATGCTCCCGGTGCTGTAGAACTTCTCGCCGTTGAGCCGCCATTTGTCGCCATCCGGCGAGACCCGGGTGATCACGTCGCCGATGGCCACGTTGCCGATCTCGGTCCAGGCGCAGCCGACGATGTCGCCGTCGACGAAACGCTTGAACCACAGGTCCCGCGCCGGCCCCGGGGCGGCGTTGAGCCGGTCCTCGGCAAAGGCGAAGTGCCCGCGCAAGGCTTGCGGCACGTTGGAGTCGGCCTCGGCCAACTCGATCAGCAGTTGGAACAACTGCGGTAGGGAGGCGCCGCCGCCACCGTATTCCACGGGCACCCGCACTGCGCCAAAGCCGGCTTCCTTGAGCCACAGGATCGCTTCGTACGGCAGGCTGCGCGATTGCTCGCGGGCCACCGCGCCGGCGGCGATCCGGCTGAAGATCGGCCGGAAGCGCCCGGCCAGGGTTTCGTAGTCGACGCCTACGGACAATGGGTTGATTACCTGGTGTTCGGTCATGGGCACAGCTCCTTCTCAGCAATAAATTGGCTCGGCGGTGAAAAGCGTGGTTTCTGCGGAGCGGATTGCACGGTCCGTGCCGGGAGGCGGGTGGCCGTAATCAGCGGGCCGGGCGCGGGACGGCTCGCCGGCAACTGTTGCCCAGCCAACAGCGCATCAACAAATCGACCTGTTGATGGAGGAGACGACGGTCTACCTGTAGCCGCTGCCGCAGGCTGCGATCGGCTGCGCAGCAGACGCCGCTTTTGCCGACGCAGGAAGGCCCTTCGGGCCTTTGCGCAGCCTGCGGCAGCGGCTACAGGGGCGAGTGTCTTCTGGCGTTTTGTGGCTGGCACGGTTGCTGCTCTATTCCCCGGACACTTCAGTCGCGAGGACAAGCCAATGAGTCAGCAAGCCGTGAAATTTGCCTACTGGGTGCCGAACGTCAGCGGTGGGCTGGTGGTCAGCAAGATCGAGCAGCGCACCCACTGGGGCATCGACTACAACCGCAAGCTGGCGCAGCTGGCCGAGGCCGCCGGGTTCGAGTACGCCCTGACCCAGATCCGCTTCACCGCCGGCTATGGCGCCGAGTTCCAGCATGAGTCCGTGGCGTTCAGCCATGCGCTGCTGGCCGCCACCGAGAAGCTCAAGGTGATCGCGGCGATCCTGCCCGGCCCCTGGCAGCCGGCGTTGGCGGCCAAGCAGTTGGCGACCATCGACCAACTGACCCATGGCCGGATCGCGGTGAACATCGTCAGCGGCTGGTTCAAGGGCGAGTTCCAGGCCATCGGCGAACACTGGCTGGAGCACGACGAGCGTTATCGGCGTTCCGAAGAATTCATCCGTTCCCTCAAGGGCATCTGGAGCCAGGACAATTTCAGCTTCCGCGGCGACTTCTATCGCTTCGACAACTACAGCCTCAAGCCCAAGCCGCTGGGCCAGCCGGAAGTGTTCCAGGGCGGCAGTTCCCGCGCCGCGCGGGACATGGCCGCGCGGGTGTCCGACTGGTATTTCACCAACGGCAACACGCCGGAAGGTATCAAGGCCCAGGTCGACGACATTCGCGCCAAGGCCGCGGCGAACCATCATTCGGTGAAGGTCGGGGTCAATGCCTTCGTGATTGCCCGCGACACCGAGGAAGAAGCGCGCGCGGTGCTGGCCGAGATCATCGACCAGGCCGACCCGGAAGCGGTAAACGCCTTTGGCGACGCGGCGAAACAGGCGGGCAAGGCGTCGCCGGAAGGCGAGGGCAACTGGGCCAAGTCCACCTTCGAGGACCTGGTGCAGTACAACGATGGGTTCAAGACCAACCTGATCGGCACGCCACAGCAAATCGCCGAGCGCATCGTCGCCTTGAAGGCGGTGGGCGTGGACCTGGTGCTGGCGGGGTTCCTGCATTTCCAGGAAGAGGTGGAGTACTTCGGCAAGCGCGTATTGCCACTGGTGCGCGAGCTGGAAGCCAAGGCGGCGCTGAAGCGCGAGGATGCCGCGGCTTGAGGTGGACTGTAGGAGCGAAGCTTGCTCGCGATAGCGGTTTAGCGGACACACCGCGTCGCCAGTATCGCGCGCAATCGAGCGTCGACCGGCCGCTCCTACAGAAGCGGGTTACAGGCCCAGTTCGGACAGCCCCGGATGGTCATCCGGGCGCCGGCCCAGCGGCCAGTGGAACTTGCGCTCGCTTTCCTTGATCGGCATGTCGTTGATGCAGGCGTAGCGGTTGGACATCAGACCGTGCTCGTCGAACTCCCAGTTCTCGTTGCCGTAGGAACGGAACCAGTTGCCCGAGTCGTCGTGCCATTCGTAGGCATAACGCACGGCGATGCGGTTGTCGGTAAAGGCCCAGAGTTCCTTGATCAGGCGGTAGTCCAGCTCCTTGGCCCATTTGCGGGTCAAAAAGCCCTTGGCTTCTTCGCGGTTGTGGGCGAACTCGGCGCGGTTACGCCATTGGGTGTCCAGGGTGTAGGCCAGGGACACCCGCTGCGGGTCGCGGGAGTTCCAACCGTCTTCGGCCAGGCGGATCTTTTCAATGGCCGATTCGCGGGTGAAAGGGGGAAGTGGCGGACGAACTTCAGCGTTAGATGACATGTAAAGTCTCCAATGAAAGTTGAGGTTCAGCAGGGTGTCGAACTTGTTTTAAACGATTACAGGTCCAATAACTTTCGCGCCATGCATTGCGCATTATCGGCGGCACTGCGATCGCCCATCACAAGTGCAACGGTAATGGCGCCGTCGATCAGGATCAGCAGCTGTCTGGCTTGCTCCTCCGGATCCTCGGTGCCGTGTTTTTCAGCAATGTGTGCCTTGCAGAGCTCGAGCACATAGTCGAGCAGTTTCTGTTTGTGTTCCCTGGCCACCACCCGTACCGGGTCCTGCGGGTCGCCGGTCTCGCCGCTGGTATTGATGAAGGCGCAGCCGCGAAAGTCCTCCGAGGCGAACCAGTCGCCCAGCACCGTGAACAGGTTGAGCAGGCGCGCGGCCGGCGTCGGGGCCTTGCCCACCTCGCGGGTGAACCAGTGCATCCAGCGCAGGTCGCGGCGCTGCAGGGCGGCCACCACCAGCTCGTCCTTGGTGGTGAAGTAGCGGTAGATGCTCTTTCTGGAGACGCCGGCGGTCTTCACCAGAAGATCCATGCCAGTGGCGGCGATGCCACTTTTGTAGATCAACTTTTCGGTGACATCCAGAATGATGTCGCGTGTGTCGTTGCTAGTGATTTCGTTCATGTGGCGTACAGTAGAACGATCGTTCTCCTTGGTCAATAAGTTATTTTTCCACTCGCGAAATTATTGTCGTCGTTTATCCCGTTGCGAGCGGTTGTGCGGCGGGGACGAAGGACAGGCGACAAATCTTCACAGCGACCCGCAAGACCCGAACCGGCACCTTGGTGTAAGCTCTTGCGCTCTTTTGGATTCGACCTTCTGCGAGCCCTATGCCGTCGCTTTTCAAACGTTCCCTGCTGCCCAAATTGCGCAGCTTCCCGCTGGCTGCCGATGACCTGACCATCCTCAATGGCGCCGCCGAATTCCGCCGTTGCCTGCTGGAGAAAATCGCCCAGGCCACCCGGCGCATCTATATCGTCGCGCTGTACCTGCAACAGGACGAGGCCGGCCAGGAAATTCTCGATGCCTTGCACGCCGCCAAGGCCGCGCGCCCGGAGCTGGACGTGGTGGTCGTGGTCGACTGGCTGCGCGCCCAGCGCGGGCTGATCGGCGCCGGCAAGCAGCCGGGCAACTCGGCCTGGTACCAGGAAATGACCCGTACCCACGCCAGTGAGGTGCCGGTGTACGGCGTGCCGGTGCAGACCCGCGAGCTGTTCGGCGTGCTGCACCTGAAGGGTTTCGTGATCGACGATTGCGTGATCTACAGCGGCGCCAGCCTGAACAACGTGTACCTGCACAAGTTCGACAAGTACCGCTTCGACCGCTACCACCTGCTGCACAACCGCGAGCTGGCCGACTCCATGCAGCACCTGGTCCAGCATGGCCTGGTGGCGTCGCGGGCGGTGCATCGCCTGGACCTGCCGAACCTGCCGACCACCCGCAGCCTGCGCAACGACATCGGCGACCTGCGCAGCCGCCTCAAGCACGCGGCCTACGACACCAGTGCCGGCGGGGTGCTCAAGGACACACTGTCGGTCAGCCCGCTGCTCGGGGTGGGCAAGAACAACCCGCTGAGCCGGGTCATCTGCGAACTGATCGCCAGCGCCCAGCAGCAACTGACCATCTGCACGCCGTACTTCAACCTGCCGCTGGCGGTGACCCGGGAAATCAACCGCGCCCTGGCGCGCGGGGTGAAGATCGACATCATCGTCGGCGACAAGACCGCCAACGACTTCTACATTCCGCCGAGCGAGCCGTTCAAGGTCATCGCCGCGCTGCCTTATCTGTACGAGATCAGCCTGCGGCGCTTCGCCAAGCGGCATCAGAAGGCCATCGACAGCGGCCGCCTGAACCTGCACCTGTGGCGCGACGGCGACAACACTTACCACCTCAAGGGCATGTGGGTGGACCAGCGCTACACCTTGCTCACCGGCAACAACCTCAACCCGCGGGCCTTCCGCCTCGACCTGGAAAACGCCTTGCTGCTCGACGACCCCAAGGGCGAGTTGCTGGAGCCGCGGCGCCAGGAGCTGGAAACGATCTTCCGCCACACCCAGCGCATCGAGCACTTCCAGCGCCTGGAAACCCTGGTGGACTACCCGGCGGCGGTCGGCAAGTTCCTGCGCCGGGTCAGCCGGGTGCGGATCGAGCGGTTGCTCTACCGCATCCTCTGAGGTCCGCGGCGAACGATCCACGATGGGGTCGTTCTTGCTGGCCCTGAAGCCCCTGCGGGGCTTATCGCAACCTGCGGCAGCGGCTACCCGGAGCCAGTCCCCGACCCTGTAGCCGCTGCCGAGCCCGCGAGGCTGCGACAAGGCCCGCAGGGCCTTCATCGGTCTCGAGATCGCCGCGCCCCTTCGGGACGTACGCAACCTGCGGCAGCGGCTACACGAAGCCAGGCCCCGATCCCTGTAGCCGCTGCCGAGCCCGCAAGGCTGCGACAAGGCCCGCAGGGCCTTCATCGGTCTTGAGATCGCCGCGCCCCTTCGGGACGTACGCAGCCTGCGGCAGCGGCTACACGAAGCCAGACCCCGACCCTGTAGCCGCTGCCGAGCCCGCGAGGCTGCGACAAGGCCCGCAGGGCCTTCATCGGTCTTGAGA
>NZ_QHHP01000041.1:314496-388614 GCF_003184125.1 Pseudomonas sp. RW409
GGGTGTAACGGTCGGCCGGACTTAGCCCGCGACCGGGGAACGCCAGTCGTCGGAACCGGAAGTACCGGAGACTTCGTGGGTCCAGGTGATTTTGCGGTAGGTGAAGTGCACGTCTTCCAGGTGGGTGAAGTGCGAGTTCGCCGGGTCCTGGCAGTTGTGCATGTAGTCCTTGATGTCGACGATGATCGCGTCTTCCAGGGTGGTGGTGTAGTAGTGCTCCTGGGTGCCGGCAGCGGAGGTGCGGTACCACTGGATTTCGATCTTGGTCAGACGCTCACCGGAGGTCAGGGCCGCCAGCAGCAGTGGCGAAGCCTTGTCGAATACTTTGGTGATGACCACGGGTTTGTGCACGCGCTGGCCGGTTGGCTGGCCGGACTGCGGGTCACGCGGGATGATCACTTCGTGCTGGAAACCCTGAACCATGACCTGGTCTTCGTGGCCTTCCTGGTAGGTGTTGCCAACGGAGTCAGCGGTGAAGGCACCGGCGGTGATCAGGCCTTGTTTGGTGCCGGTGATGGACATATACGCTGGTGTAGCCATGGATGCTCTCCTTGCTAAAAAATAGAGGTGCCCGGTGGGACGGATCGCCCGGTTGGGTGCCCAGATAGATATCAAGGAGCGTGCCACAATCTCATTTGGCTATATAAGCCGTGGCTTGTAGCGTTGCTCTTGAGCTCTCGTACCCTGCGGGAGGGGAAGGAATAGAGTGAAAGTGCGCAAGAAGTTGCGCAGTACTGCGCAACTTCTTGCGCACTTGGCTGGAGGCCTTTGGTTACAAGGCCTGTAGCGCTTTTAGAGAGCTTTTTTGAAAAACAACTGCGCAACTTCTTGCGCATCATGGCGATAAGACATCAACTCTGTCGGAGCGCCCAAGCGGAGCAGTAAACATGGGACGACCTTGTGAGTCAGTTCCAGCGAACGGTCGCATAAAAAATCCGATGCCCATTCGGGCATCGGATTTTGATTTTATGCAGCATCAGTTCAATCGGGGCGGCTTAACTGGGAAGTACTAGCCACACAGCACCGTTGTAATCAAGTGGACCTCACTGAGTGCGCCACGACTCGACAACGTCTGCACCGAACTCGTTTTTCCATTCTTTCAACTGACGATGGTTGCCGCCTTTGGTTTCGATCAGTTCACCCGAATTCGGATTCTTGTAGATTTTCACATCACGAGCTTTGCGGGCTACCTTTGGCACAGCAGCAACAGGAATACGGCGACCTGCTTCAGGATCAAGGATGCTGATCACATTCTTCAGACTGAAACCGTATTCGCCAAGTAATGCACGAAGCTTGCTTTCAAACTCCATTTCCTTTTTCAGGCCAGAATCACTTTTCATTGATTCGAGCTCAGCCAGCTGACTGGCCAGTTGCTGTTCGAGCTTACGATATTCTGCCAAACGGGACATTGAGATCTCCTTGAGATGAATGGGTGGGGAAAGTTATCACATGAGTATACCTAAGCGGCGACTAACAATTACCTAGTACTCCGCCGCCAAAGCCAAGCAGGTGAGAAGTTTTTTACTTCTTTTCCATACATACTGTCGACACTGAGCATTCACAAGTGTTGGTCCTGCTACGGGTCTTAAGCCATTCCTCCTCAGGTACTCTCGTACGTATTTACAAGAAGTCGTCCGTATCGCCGTCAGCATTTCAGGGGCGAGGATATAGTTTTGATTGAAGCGGTTTATGGCACTGGAACGGACCATCCTAGCTACCCGCCTGCCACATTCAACCGTCACGCTACGTAGCAAACCTAAGCGTACCAAGGCGTAACCCACTTCCTGTTTAACCCCAAGTAGCTTTGCAGCATCGACGACCGATATTTGCGCTGCATGCCCCGCCATCTGAGGTATCTCTTCATTGAGATGCTTGACTTCGAGTGGGTTTATCAACCATTTTCCAACGCAAAATCTCTTATCATTTCCCACACAAACAGCCGGTACCTCACCAGACTGTATCGCCCTCATCAACGCGGGAAACCCTTCAGCTGTAGGCAGGTAATGCCTGGCGAAATAGGAAACGCTAACGAAACCTAAACCGGACTCGCTTCCGAAACTCCTTGGAATGAGTGAGCTAATCGAATCAAAATCGATAAACCACTTTTCGCCGCGGTGAGGAACCTGGCCAATAGTCTTGAGTATTCCCGCATTTAAGAGCTGACGAACCCTGCCCTCGCTCACACAAAGCAAATGGGCGGTCTCTTTTAAATTAAGCGGGTCGCGCATGCGAGGCGACAGTTGACGGACGTGATCTATATTTACGATCGTTGTGACTTTTCCACTGCCGTAAGTAAAAGTTCGAATATCAAGCTCCCCAGATATTTGCATCCTACGCAAAAAAGACGCCGGCAACTTTGTGATTTTAGAGGCCTCCTTTAAAGAAACCCATCGATACTGACGCAAGGCAATAGCGCTAAAATTGCGATTTCTTCTTGCTAACGGAGCATCCCACTCCTGGATAACGTAACGTTCAAATTCAGCACGAAGAAAATCAAAGCACGGCTCACTCAGGTCGTTGTAAATATCTCTATATATTGGCCCGAACGCAGTAGGCAACTTCCAGCTTGATCCCCTTTCTAGTACAGCCCTGAGATCACTCAATAAATCTTGAAACCCTTGAGGCCAGTTCATCAATACCTGGCCAGCTGCTTGAGCCAAAGCAGGGGCTATTTCAAGCGAAGCAGTTGCCGCTAGCTTCATAGGCTTACGAGATTCCCGATGAACGCTCCTCACGCCAATACGCATGGCTAAAATGTGCAGCTGTTCATAGGATAGGAGTTCAAACTCCTTCCTATATGAGCGTCCATTCATCAACAAACGATCTTCCAGTAATTTTGTAATCCATAAACGCTGCTCATCGGCAACCGGGGCTGAAGAGTTTGTTTCAATGAGTGAGTACCCACAGCAGCCGCAGCTTTGGGTGAGCAGGGCACTTGAGCTGATCCTCAGCAGGCAGTTCGGGCATTGATACTGAAGCGCAACTTTGTGTATTGAACACGTAGTAACAAGCGCAAGATCCCACAATTCACGCCAGTAAACGGCTTCTGCCAAACACACAGGACAGTATTTGGGATGTGCTACCGACCATACCTTCATATTGTCGTTTTTAGGGTGGCGAATCTCTTTGGCCATCGAGGGCCAACTGGCAGGTCTGGAAAACTCACCCAGCCATTCAGACACTCGCCCATCACTGGATTTTTTGAACAGCTTGATTAGCTCGCCATTCAAGAGACCATTACTTCGACCTAAGCGATACAAGTAACCCACCAGGCTCTCATCGCACATGGGCTTGGGGTTTATCAACAGACCAAACATCAATCTGATTCCTTCCAAATAGACACCAGCAGGATCACCGCGTACGGCTGGTACCCGGGGTTTCCCCCAGGTACCAACTAGCATCAAGCAGCAATGACGTCGAAGTTTTCGAAGGGCTCATGCCCCCCAATCAACGGCTTGAAATCGAATACAGGACTGAACGGGTTACGCTCTTCAGGAGCCCCATTCCAGACTTCATCCCGAAATGCCTCGGCAAGTACCTCGAGACTGATGCCCTCCGATTTCCGGTGCTGAACCAACCAAACGGCGCGGTCCAGGATCTTGATCAGGTAATCAATCAAGCCAAATGACGCAAGATGGAACCGCCGAATCATTTGCTTTTCCGATAACTCGATCGACCTGACTGGCAGCAAGTCACGAATGACTTGGAGTAGCATCGCGAACTGGGTCCAAGTGGCTTCAGTGAGAACAAATCGGTTGTAATCAACGGTTGCCGAGAACCTTCGCCGCAACTGCTCATTTGCCCAGAGCAAACCTTCAGTCCTCTTCAACCCGACGAGAACAAAGGTGATGCTGGTATTGTTCATCATGCCCTTGATCCAGTCTGCCGCCTCATAGGCATCGTTGCGCTTGTAATCAACCAGATGCTGCGCCTCGTCTAGAACGACGACTTCAACCTTCAGATTGGTCAAGAGCAGGATGATTCGGGCGAATTTGGTTTCTGCCGAATGGCTGCGGGCATCTGCGTAGGGATCATTCAACGCGGCCAGCATTGCAGTCGCCAGATTCTTTTTGGTGGGCGAGGAAGGGATTTCCACAACAAGTACTGGGCGCTTTTCCGTCTCATTCCCTTGGGCTAATTCCAGTTCCCTGACGTACTCCTTGATCAAGGTACTTTTCCCCACACCGCTCGGCCCTTGGATGACCAGTCCCTTGCTAGTCCCTGAGCGCCGGGTATCACCATGGACTTCAGCCAGTCGAGTCAGTGCTCGGTCTGCCTGCGGGCTGAGTATGAAGTGATGGCGCAGAGAAAATGGAGCCTGGAGCTTTTCGTTGGCCTTCATGAATTATGCTCCTGCGGATGGAAGACGGCTGGTAACCTTGAAGGTCGGTAATGCGGCCCCCACAACAGTCGGGTCCAACCACTCCAGCTCAGCGGCTACGATTGGAGCCTTAGGGGTAGCCGCGGTACGACCTTCCCTGTCCAGTTTGGCGCGGGCTGCAGCACGACGTTTACGCAGCTTTTGAGAACGACGCGCTTCTTCCACATCCTCCACGAGATCACGATAGGCTTGATGGATCTGCTCGAAGCTGGGTTTAGCGTTTCCACTTTCTCGCAGTGCTTGTCCTACGGCCTTCAAGATCTCACGACTCATCCCGACCAGCCGCTTATCCTTCACAGGTACCTGCAGAAAAACGTTCCTGAAACGGTCATGCACCCAGACATACCCAACCTCATCGCGATAGCGAACGCTGATTTTTTCCTCAGGCTTCATGCGCATTCGTAATTCAGCGAGTTCAGCCGAGTTATAACCATGGCCATCAACTTCAATGCCGTAATGATGCACCTTCGTCGATTTTCGGCGAGCGAGAATGCACTCCAAGGCATCAGGATCAACTGGCAATCGAATCAGCCGACGGGACTCTTCAGCAGCCCAGACCTGTGCGGGAGTCCTTCCGTTGAGGCCACGGTGAGGAGTCTGGTGGTAGACATCGACAATCCATTTCACGATGTTGGCCTCAAGCCGAGACAGAGTGAGACACGCGTGCTCCTCTGACTTGTAATCTCCCCGCTGCTGGATATTGGAAAACGTCGTCCCCGGTAGGTTATGAATAAGACCAAGGTTCTGGGTGCTAAAGAACCTCTCCACTGAACCTTTCATTTCCGGACCTCTGGAACGCGGGTACATGATCTCGATACCGAGCTCGTCGAACCCCTCGATCAGGTCGTCCGCATGAAACTCAGCGGCATTGTCGGGAACGATCCGTGCAGGCAACCCATGTGCTCGCCATTCTTTCCGCACTTTCGGGAAGCGCTTCAATAAATCAGCTTTCGGCCTGATGGAGCGCTCAATGACACGAAGAACCGTTTCAGTGTTAGGCGCAGCGAGATGGACCAGATACCCCATGATCATGCGCGAAAACTTATCCAGCACGACGGTCAAGAAAGGGCGCCCGATCACCAACCCGGTCTCTTCGTCCACTAATTGCACATCCAGAAGGGTATGGTCGATCTCCCAACGGTCCAAGATACTAGCGACCCAGAACACCTCTATGGCAGCGCGATGCTTTTTTTGGGCTGCGTTCTTGCCGAGACGGCATACATCCACCTCGTAAGAATCAAGCTTGGCAATGTACCTACGAATGGTCATCCCGCAGGGTAGGGGTAGCCGCTGAGAGGGGAGGCGCCCAGCGTTGATCGATTTAATCATGTCGTGGTATTGACCAATAACGGCCTTAACGCGCGGGCGTTCTAGCTTCAAATAAAAAGTGTTTATGACATCTTGTAGTAGCTCCTCTAATTCACCCGATATAACGCTTGTTCGTCCCTTCTGTGTATGTTTAGGAACCAGCCGTACAACATTTTTCCCTACATATTTTTTATACCACCTTCTCACAGTCGAAATAGAAGGAGCGCATACATCACCTAGTTGCTGTGCAACGCTCTTTAGCTTTTGCAGCAAAATATGTTTTTTAGGAAGCATTGTCTGATCCTCATCCATTACGCCTTCCAAATACTTACGGCGGCGCAGGGCTTCTCTACTATGTTCGGAAGGAAAGCAAGTTAGATCGGGGGCAACGTTCTTTATATAAGGAACCTCCCCAAGGTAAGGTTGATCGGCACAAATTTCGATTTCACGCCTCTCATAACCGGCGTAAAACTCGGCCTCAGTTAACTTAGTGGGCTCGCCTAACTCATCAAAGAAAAGTAAACGCCGGTCAACCAGTCGCCGCTGGAGTGACATTGTTACGCCATTGATGACAACCGCTAGTTTTACCTTAAGTGAAAAGGTTTGCATGGCGATGTCCCCCCGAGAGGAAAACCTCTGAGTAGTGGGTTAATGGCTGCTCAAGATCGACACCAACAATGCCCAGGCCCAATAAACGCCATGCGTCCATTTCCCCAAAAATCGAAATGGCCTCCCCAAAAAACCGGGGCTTATGTTTATTCAACTCGGAATGCGCTTCGGTCTGATGGGATGGAGAAGGCCAAGGACCGCGCCTGTGATATAGGATTTTTTGCAGGTTGCTCGCGCGGGGCTCACTCCAGATCAGAGCGTCCGTAACAATGGAGAAATTCCGATTGGTCACCGCGAAATGCAATTCAGCCGCGGCCAGCTTCTGCTTCACTTGGCGGATTAGAAGCCGCTTTTCCGGCTTTACTTCAAACCACCATTCACGGCCATCCTCAAGGAAAACACGGATATCAGGAATGTATTCAACGATGGACTCACCCACAGAGATCCTCTCTCGGCTGGGCTGAACCTCGTAGCTTCGGACGGATGGAGATAGCTCAAGTAAACGGAAAAAACCGCCCTCGAGCTGGGATTCCCATTCAACGGAATGGCCATTTTTCAGGGAGGGGAAGTACCCCCTGGAGTGGCAGGAACTGCGCGTAACAACGTCACGGACTGGCATAGCAATCTCCTCAGACGAGCGCCGTCGCTGTACTTGGAAAACCAAGCACACTGCGGGACTCGAAGGCTCAATCGACAGGCAACACTGTCCCGTCGAGAGGCCTCGCTTAAGTCAAAATGATGGGAGAGGATTGACAAGCGCTGAAAAAAAGCAGAAATTGCGGTTACCACACCAGCAACATCGCTTTTGTAAGCGCGGTCAGAATCCTCGGGTTTTGATCGCGTTTTTACATTCTGCACCTCCTTTTTTCATGATTCTGCTCGTTGACTCAATAGCTAATAGGGTTGGTACGGATTCAATCTTATGCAGAAACTCTCTAAGCCCTAATAATACGTGGCTATCTGCTTCTAGATTTGCAGTTTAAGTAAACTCGGTAACCTGATGAATCTATTGATTAGACGGTTTCTTCCTAGATATTGCAGGTCGTAAATAGTATTCCAAGAACTTAATAAAATCCACATCTTACAAACCAAATATTAGCTCAGAAACCTCGGCAACCTTCCGCACAATATTTAAGTATCAACTTAACGCTTAACAAGTACGCGTAAAATTTAAAAAATACTTAAATATATAGATATGCTTGGAGAGAGTATTAATGCTTTGAAGAAATCCTCTTTCGTACGATTCGAGTAAGCAATACTACTTTGTGCTTCAGCCAAAATAGCGGCTGCCAATACATTCCCCAGCTTTCCCGGGCCGCCTTCATAAATTCTTTGCGAAACGTCGTTGATTCTTGAGCGTTCATAGGCTCACCGATTCACTAAAGGTCCCGTCTTCCACGTTACGCCCGTTACCCAGATCCTGTCACCACGCTTAGGCGGTCGATCACCTTCCATTTTCTACCCAAAAAAAAGCCCGCTTATGCGGGCCTATTTGTGTCTGGGCCGGCCAACTCCCAGGGGCTGGCCGAACCATTTATTTGTGAAAATGCGCAACTATTCTGTGACCCTACACGGATCAAAAGTCCAGGTTGGATACCGCCAGGGCGTTGCTTTCGATGAAGTCACGACGAGGCTCGACCGCATCCCCCATCAGGGTGTTGAAGATCTGGTCGGCGCCGATGGCATCTTCAATCGTGACCTTGAGCATACGGCGTACGCTTGGGTCCATGGTGGTTTCCCACAGCTGATCCGGGTTCATCTCGCCCAGACCTTTGTATCGCTGGATGGTGTGGCGCTTGGTGCTTTCGGTCATCAGCCAGTCCAGGGCTTCCTTGAACTCGGTCACCGCCTTCTTGCGTTCGCCACGCTGAATATAAGCGCCTTCGTCCAGCAGGGAGCTCAGTTGAGCGCCGAGGGTAACGACGGTCTTGTAGTCATTGCTACCGAAGAAGTCGCGGTTGAAGGTGACGTAGTTCGACAGGCCGTGGGAGATCAGTTCGACCTCTGGCAGCCAGACATTACGTTCACGGTCTTCACGCAAGCTGGCCTTGTAGACCAGGCCGGACTTCTCGACGGTGCGCAGGCGGACTTCATATTGGGCCAGCCAATCCTGCATGGCCGCGTGATCGGAGAGTTGCTCCAGGCTCACGGCCGGCAGGTAGATGAAGTGCTCGGTCAGTTCCTGAGGGTACAGGCGCGACAGACGCTTGAGGGTTTTCATGACCATGCGGAAGTCGTTCACCAGGCGCTCCAGCGCCTCGCCGGAAATGCCCGGTGCTTCTTCGTTCAGGTGCAGGCTCGCATCTTCCAGGGCCGACTGCGTCATGTACTCTTCCATGGCGTCGTCGTCTTTGATGTATTGCTCTTGCTTGCCTTTCTTGACCTTGTACAGCGGCGGTTGAGCGATGTAGATGTAGCCACGCTCGATCAGCTCCGGCAGCTGACGGAAGAAGAAGGTCAGCAGCAGGGTGCGGATGTGCGAACCGTCGACGTCGGCGTCGGTCATGATGATGATGTTGTGATAACGCAGCTTATCGATGTTGTACTCTTCGCGGCCGATGCCGCAACCGAGTGCAGTGATCAAGGTGCCGACCTCTTGCGAGGAAATCATCTTGTCGAAGCGCGCTTTCTCGACGTTAAGGATCTTGCCCTTGAGCGGCAGAATCGCCTGGGTCTTACGGTTGCGTCCCTGCTTGGCGGAGCCGCCAGCAGAGTCACCTTCCACCAGGTAGAGTTCGGAAAGGGCAGGGTCTTTTTCCTGGCAGTCCGCCAGTTTGCCCGGCAGGCCGGCGATATCCAGCGCGCCTTTACGGCGGGTCATCTCACGAGCCTTACGCGCCGCTTCACGGGCACGGGCGGCGTCGAGCATCTTGCCGACCACCAGCTTGGCTTCGTTCGGGTTTTCCAGCAGGAAGTCGGAGAAGTACTTGCCCATTTCCTGTTCGACCGCGGTCTTCACTTCGGAAGACACCAGCTTGTCTTTGGTCTGGGAGCTGAACTTCGGATCCGGCACCTTGACCGAAATGATCGCGGTCAGGCCTTCGCGGGCATCGTCACCGGTGGTGGCGACCTTGTGCTTCTTCGCCAGACCTTCCTGTTCGATGTAGTTGTTCAGGTTACGTGTCAGTGCCGAACGGAAGCCCACCAGGTGGGTGCCGCCGTCGCGCTGCGGAATGTTGTTGGTGAAGCACTGCAGGTTTTCGTTGAAGCTGTCGTTCCACTGCAGGGCGATTTCCACGCCGATGCCGTCTTCACGCTGCACATTGAAGTGGAACACCTGGTTGACCGCAGTCTTGTTGGTGTTCAGGTATTCAACGAACGCGCGCAGGCCGCCTTCGTACTTGAACAGCTCTTCCTTGCCGCTGCGCTCGTCTTTCAGAACGATACCGACACCGGAGTTGAGGAAGGACAGTTCACGAATCCGCTTGGCCAGGATGTCCCAGCTGAAATGGATGTTCTTGAAGGTCTCGCTGGAAGCCTTGAAGTGAATCTGGGTACCGGTGGTTTCGCTGTCACCGACGATCGCCATAGGCGCCTGAGGCACACCGTGAACGTAGGTCTGTTCCCAGATCTTTCCGCTGCGGCGAACGGTCAGGACCAGTTCTTCGGACAGGGCGTTCACTACCGACACACCCACACCGTGCAGACCGCCGGATACTTTGTAGGAGTTATCGTCGAACTTACCGCCGGCGTGCAGTACGGTCATGATGACCTCGGCCGCGGAAACGCCTTCTTCTTTATGCACGTCTACCGGGATGCCGCGACCGTTGTCACGCACGGTAATGGATTCGTCCGGGTGGATGATGATGCTGATGTCGTCGCAATGGCCGGCCAGAGCTTCGTCGATCGAGTTATCGACCACCTCGAACACCATATGGTGCAGACCGCTGCCATCGTCGGTGTCACCAATGTACATACCGGGACGTTTGCGTACGGCATCCAAACCTTTCAGCACTTTAATGCTGCTCGAGTCGTACGTGTTTTCTTCGCTCATGCCTTCACTCCCGATGGTCGTGGGTCTGGGTGATACGGCCCTGTTCCACGTGGAACAGGGCAACTGGCGTTTCCGTCTGCCAGCCTTCCCTCAATAATTCGTGGTCTACACAGGTGATGAACACCTGGCAGCGTAAGTCTTCCAACAAGCGACAAAGTGCGCGGCGATGCTGCTCGTCCAGCTCGGACGGCAAGTCATCCACCAGATAAATACACTGACCGCGCCGGGCCTGGCTGACCAGGTGCCCCTGGGCGATCCGCAAGGCACAGACCACCAACTTCTGCTGACCGCGGGACAAGATGTCCGCAGCGTTGTGTGCGCCCAATCTGAGACGCAAATCAGCACGTTGGGGGCCGGCCTGGGTATGACCCATTTGCTGATCACGATGGAGGGATGTCGCGAGCACTGCACTGAGCTCTCGCTCTTTATCCCAACCACGGTAATAGCTAAGCGTTAAGCCCTCGAGCTCTACCAGCTCGCTCAAGGTCCGCTCAAAGACTGGTTTCAAGGCTTTGATATAAGCGCGGCGGTATTCATCAATTTCAGCGCTGGCCTGACACAGTTCCCTATCCCAGGCTGCTTGCGAAGCGGCGTCAAGTGTACCATGCCGCAGCCATGAGTTCCGCTGCCGCAGGGCCTTCTGCAAGCGCTGCCAGGTTGACATGAAGCGGGGTTCCACGTGGAACACGCCCCAATCGAGGAACTGGCGCCTGATTTTGGGTGCGCCTTCCAGCAAGCGGAAACTGTCCGGGTTGATCAACTGCAGGGGCAGGATCTCCGCCAGCTGCGCGGCACTGCGGGCGTTCTGCCCGTCGATGCGGATCTGGAATTCACCCTGGCGATCGCGAGATATGCCCAGGCTGCTGTGTCCTCCTTCCGCCAGCTCGACCTGGCCGAACACCGTACACGCGAGTTGTTCGTACTGGATCACCGGCAATAAACGGGCACTGCGAAACGAGCGAGCAAGCCCCAGCAAGTGGATGGCTTCCAGCACGCTGGTTTTGCCACTGCCGTTGGCGCCGTAGAGGAGGTTGATGCGGGGGGAGGGGGAGAAGGTCACCGGGTGCAGATTGCGCACCGCGGTGACCGAGACGCGACTGAGGGACATCTAGCTTCTGCTGAGCATGATTACAGGCGCATCGGCATGACAACGTAGGCCGAGTCGTCGTTGTCGGATTCCTGCACCAGCGCACTGCTGTTGGAATCGGACAGGATCAGGCGTACCTGTTCAGTGGTCATCACGCCCAGCACGTCGAGCAGATAGCTCACGTTGAAGCCGATCTCCAGCGAACCGCCGTTGTATTCCACGCCTACTTCTTCTTCCGCCTCTTCCTGCTCCGGGTTGTTGGCCTGGATTTTCAGCTGACCGTTGGCCAGTTGCAGACGGATACCACGGTACTTCTCGTTGGACAGGATCGCAGTACGGCTGAAAGCTTCGCGCAGCGCCTGACGGTCGCCCAGCACCAGCTTGTCACCGCCCTTCGGCAGCACACGCTCGTAGTCCGGGAACTTGCCGTCGACCAGCTTGGAAGTGAAGGTGAACTCGCCGGTGGTAGCGCGGATGTGGTGCTGGCCCAGCACGATGCTGACGTTGCCATCCGGCTCTGTGAGCAGACGGGCCAGTTCCAGGATGCCTTTGCGCGGCACGATCACCTGGTGACGATCCGGCTGACCGATATCGGCCTGCATCGAGCACATGGCCAGGCGGTGACCGTCGGTGGCCACGGCACGGATGATGCCGGCGGAGACTTCCAGCAGCATGCCGTTGAGGTAGTAGCGCACGTCCTGCTGGGCCATGGCGAAGCTGGTGCGTTCGATCAGGCGACGCAGCTTGCTCTGCTCCAGCTGGCAGGTCAGCGAGCCCGGGCCTTCTTCCACAGTCGGGAAGTCGTTGGCCGGCAAGGTGGACAGGGTAAAGCGGCTACGGCCAGCCTTGACCACCAGCTTCTGCTCGTCGACCTTGATGTCGATCAGGGCGTCGTTCGGCAGGCTCTTGCAGATGTCCATCAGCTTACGCGCCGGGACAGTGATTTCGCCTGGCTCCGCCGGCTCTTCCAACTGCACGCGACCGACCAGCTCGACTTCCAGGTCGGTACCGGTCAGCGACAGTTGCTGGCCTTCGACAACCAACAGCACGTTGGAAAGTACCGGCAAGGTCTGACGACGTTCGACGACGCCGGCGACCAGTTGCAGGGGTTTCAACAGGGCTTCGCGTTGAATGGTGAAATGCATGGTCTAGTCCCTTGCCTTAATAAGCTGCGCTGGAGTCATCAAGTGGTCAGAGTACGCAGCAGGTTCTTGTAGTCCTCGCGGATGTCCGCGTCGGATTCCTTAAGTTCATTGATCTTGCGGCATGCGTGCAAGACCGTGGTGTGGTCGCGGCCGCCGAACACATCGCCGATTTCCGGCAGGCTGTGGTTGGTCAGTTCCTTGGACAAGGCCATGGCCACCTGGCGTGGACGCGCGACAGAACGCGAGCGCCGCTTGGACAGCAGATCGGAGATCTTGATCTTGTAGTACTCGGCGACAGTGCGCTGAATGTTATCCACAGAGACCAGCTTGTCCTGCAGGGCCAGCAGGTCCTTCAGCGATTCGCGAATCAGCTCGATGGTAATGTCGCGCCCCATGAAGTGCGAGTGAGCGATGACACGCTTGAGCGCCCCTTCCAGCTCACGCACGTTGGAACGAATTCGCTGGGCAATGAAGAACGCCGCATCGTGAGGCAGTTCGACTTTGGCCTGGTCGGCTTTCTTCATCAGGATCGCGACGCGGGTTTCCAGTTCCGGTGGCTCCACCGCCACCGTCAGGCCCCAGCCGAAGCGCGATTTCAGGCGTTCTTCCAGGCCTTCGATCTCCTTCGGATAGCGGTCACTGGTGAGAATCACCTGTTGGCCGCCTTCGAGCAGGGCGTTGAAGGTATGGAAAAACTCTTCCTGGGAACGCTCCTTGCGAGCGAAGAACTGAATATCGTCGATCAGCAACGCATCCACCGAACGGTAGAAGCGCTTGAATTCGTTGATCGCGTTGAGTTGCAGCGCCTTGACCATGTCAGCCACGAAGCGCTCGGAATGCAGGTACACAACCTTGGCATTCGGGTTCTTCTTTAATAGATGGTTACCCACAGCGTGCATCAAGTGGGTCTTACCCAAACCTACGCCCCCATAAAGGAAGAGCGGGTTGTAACCATGCTTGGGGTTGTCGGCTACCTGCCAGGCCGCGGCGCGGGCCAGCTGGTTGGACTTACCTTCCACAAAGTTTTCGAAGGTGAAGGTGCGGTTCAGGTAACTGGTGTGCTTGAGCGCACCTTCCACCTGAACGGTGCGCTGTTCGGCGCGCACTGGAGCCTGCTGCGAGCTGGCCCCCGCCATCGGGTCGAAGCTGTCACGAGAGGGTTCTTCGCTGACTTCGGCGACTTTCTGGGTCGCCGGTTTGCTCGGTGCGGCTGGAGCCGGGGCAGCGACCGGGGCGGCAGCTGCTGCCTGCTGAACCTGAGAGGCAACCGCGGCGGCCAGCGGAGCATTGGGTGCCGCACGAGGAGCGGAACTGCGTTTGCTGCCTATTAATAAGGAAAGCGCCGGCGCCATGCCATTGCCATGCTCATCCAGCAGCTCGAGCACGCGGCCCAGGTACTTTTCGTTGACCCAATCGAGAACAAAACGATTCGGTGCGTATACACGCAACTCGTCGCCTTCGGCTTCGACCTGTAGCGGACGGATCCAAGTGTTGAATTGCTGGGCAGGCAGCTCATCACGCAGAAGCTCCACGCACTGCTGCCAAAGTTCCACTGACACGGATATCCCCTAAGTTGAAAGCCGGTGAGGCAAAAACAAGCCGCCATTGTAACGACCAGACGCACACTTATCCACATGTAGGTTGATCGCAGGCCACTATGAATCAACGCTTTATCCCGAAAAAACACGACCAATGGTATGTGCATAAGCTCTGTGGATAACCACACCTAAGGGCATTGCACAACTGGGGGCGAAAATCGGTGGATAACCCGCTTGTGGATAACTCGCCTTTCCACACACAGCTTTTCCGATAGCGCAGCACAGGCAAAGCACCGTTTCTCGACAGTGTTGTCATTCTCTGTACAGCACGTCCTATAAGGGCTCAATGTAGTTATCCACAGACAGGGACGTCCCTAGCCTTTATAAGCTTTACAGAAAAGCTTTAAATAATTCCCTTCTTTATTTTTATATCTGGCTGACCCGGTTCTTCAGCCTCAGAGGCGGACATACCCAGATAAAGGAAAAGCTGGTTGGAAATTGACCTAGAGGCTTGCTTTCTCTAGAATCGCCGATCTCTTAAAACGGGGGCCATTCCGGCCCGTTGTGGACGAACCAGGTAACACGACAATGAAACGTACTTTCCAACCAAGCACTATCAAACGCGCTCGTACCCACGGTTTCCGTGCTCGCATGGCTACCAAGAACGGTCGTGCCGTCCTGTCGCGTCGTCGCGCCAAAGGTCGTGCGCGTCTGGCAGTTTGATACTCCGGCACTGGAGGTGAGTCAGGACTTCAGTCGGGAAAAGCGTCTGCTTACCCCCCGGCATTTCAAGGCAGTCTTTGACTCCCCTACCGGCAAGGTTCCGGGGAAAAATCTCCTGCTCCTTGCGCGCAACAACGATCTGGATCATCCCCGTCTGGGGCTGGTTATCGGAAAAAAGAGCGTCAAGCTCTCCGTTGAGCGCAATCGCCTCAAACGTCTGATGCGCGAATCGTTTCGCCTGAACCAGGATGCTCTGGTCGGCTGGGACATCGTTATCGTCGCGCGCAAAGGTTTGGGCGATGTAGAAAACCCCGAATTGATTCAGCATTTCGACAAGCTCTGGAAGCGTCTGGCCCGTAACAAGCCGGCACCAGCAGTCAAAACCGAAACTGTAGGGGTAGACAGTACCAATGCGTAAACTGGCACTCGTTCCGATCCAGTTTTACCGCTATGCCATTAGTCCTTTGATGGCCAATCACTGTCGTTTCTACCCCAGCTGTTCCTGCTACGCGTATGAAGCCATCGAAAATCATGGCCTTCTGCGCGGTGGCTGGCTGACCTTTCGTCGTTTAGGTCGCTGTCATCCGTGGAATCCCGGTGGTTATGACCCGGTTCCACCTATCCCTACCTCCCGTTCTTCTTCGATGGCCGAGTAATCATGGATATTAAACGCACGATCCTGATCGTCGCCCTGGCAATCGTGTCCTACGTCATGGTTCTTAAGTGGAACCAGGATTATGGCCAGGCTGCCCTGCCGACTCAGAATGTTGCTGCCAACACCGCCACCCCGGCTCTACCGGATACGCCTGTTGGTAACAATGTTTCCGCCAGTGCCGATGTACCCAGCGCGAATACCGATACCAGCACCCCTACCGAAACTCCGGTAGCGGCAAGCAAAGACCTCATCCAGGTAAAAACGGATGTGCTCGATCTGGCTATCGATCCTCAAGGTGGTGATATCGCCCAGCTGAAGCTGCCGCTGTATCCACGTCGCCAGGACCATCCGGAAATTCCGTTCCAACTGTTCGATAACGGTGGCGAACGTACTTATCTGGCGCAAAGCGGCCTGACCGGTGTCAACGGTCCGGATGCTCGTCCTGCAGGACGCCCGGTTTATTCGGCCGAGAAAAAGACTTATCAACTGGCTGACGGCCAGAACCAGCTGAATGTCGACCTGAAATTCAGCGACGCCGGCGTCAACTACATCAAGCGTTTCACCTTTACCCGCGGTCTGTACGATCTGAAAGTCACCTATCTGATCGACAACACCAGCGACAAGGCCTGGACTGGCAACCTGTTTGCCCAGCTCAAACGCGATGCCAGCTCCGATCCTTCTTCCAGCACCGCTACCGGCACCGCGACTTACCTGGGCGCTGCCCTGTGGACAAGTTCCGAGCCGTACAAAAAAGTGTCGATGAAAGATATCGACAAGGGCTCGCTGAAAGAAACCGTGCAAGGTGGCTGGGTTGCCTGGCTGCAACACTACTTCGTGACCGCCTGGATCCCGGCGAAGAACGAAAGCAACGTGGTGCAGACCCGCAAGGACAACCAAGGCAACTACATCATCGGTTTCACTGGCCCGGCGCTGACCGTTGCACCTGGTGCCAAGGCTGAAACCACCGCCACTCTGTACGCCGGTCCGAAGAGCCAGGCCGTTCTGAAAGAGTTGTCCCCAGGCCTGGAACTGACCGTTGACTACGGCATTCTGTGGTTCATTGCCCAGCCGATCTTCTGGCTGCTGCAACATATCCACAGCATTGTGGGTAACTGGGGCTGGTCGATCATCTTCCTGACCATGCTGATCAAGGGGATCTTCTTCCCGCTGTCGGCGGCCAGCTACAAATCCATGGCGCGCATGCGTGCGGTGGCGCCGAAACTGGCGGCTCTGAAAGAGCAACATGGCGACGACCGGCAGAAAATGTCGCAAGCCATGATGGAGCTGTACAAGAAAGAGAAGATCAATCCGCTGGGTGGTTGCTTGCCAATCCTCGTGCAGATGCCGGTGTTCCTGTCCTTGTACTGGGTACTCCTGGAAAGCGTGGAAATGCGCCAGGCGCCATTCATGCTGTGGATTACCGACCTGTCGATCAAGGATCCGTTCTTCATCCTGCCGATCATCATGGGCGCCACCATGTTCATCCAGCAGCAGCTGAACCCGACTCCTCCGGATCCGATGCAGGCCAAGGTGATGAAAATGATGCCAATCATCTTCACCTTCTTCTTCCTGTGGTTCCCGGCCGGTCTGGTGCTGTACTGGGTTGTGAACAACTGCCTGTCGATCGCACAACAGTGGTACATCACACGTAAGATCGAAGCCGCTACCAAGAAAGCAGCGGCCTGACCTACTCTGTGGATAACCACTCAAAACGCCCCCTAGTGGGGCGTTTTGCTATCTGTCACTTTTGTCTGCCTCTTTATGTCTGGAGCGGGTTATGAATGTCCCTCGTGAAACCATCGCAGCCGTCGCCACCGCCCAGGGGCGTGGTGGTGTGGGCATCGTGCGTATTTCCGGACCACTGGCCAGCGTCGCCGCCAAGGCCATCAGCGGCCGCGAGCTGAAACCGCGTTACGCTCATTACGGGCCGTTTTTCAGCGATCGGGACGAGGTCCTGGACGAGGGGATCGCCCTATATTTCCCGGGGCCGAACTCCTTTACCGGCGAAGACGTACTGGAACTTCAGGGCCACGGCGGTCCGATCGTCCTGGATATGTTGCTGCAGCGCTGCCTGCAGTTGGGATGTCGCCTGGCCCGGCCGGGGGAATTCAGCGAGCGCGCCTTCCTCAACGACAAGCTCGACCTGGCCCAGGCCGAAGCCATCGCCGACCTGATCGAGGCCAGTTCCGCACAGGCCGCGCGTAATGCCTTGCGCTCTTTGCAGGGAGCGTTCTCCAAGCGTGTGCATAACCTGACCGAGCAATTGATCGCGCTGCGCATCTACGTCGAGGCGGCCATCGATTTTCCCGAGGAAGAAATCGACTTCCTGGCCGATGGCCATGTGCTGCAGATGCTCGACACCGTGCGCGACGAGTTATCCACCGTGGTCCGCGAAGCCGGGCAGGGCGCCTTGCTGCGTGACGGTATGACCGTGGTTATCGCTGGTCGGCCGAATGCCGGCAAGTCCAGCCTGCTCAATGCCCTGGCCGGACGCGAAGCGGCCATCGTCACCGAGATCGCCGGCACTACCCGGGACGTGCTGCGCGAACATATCCACATCGACGGCATGCCGCTGCACGTTGTGGATACCGCGGGACTGCGCGATACCGAAGACCAGGTGGAAAAGATCGGTGTGGAACGTGCCCTCAAGGCCATTGGCGAGGCCGACCGCGTACTGCTGGTAGTCGATGCCACGGCGCCGGAAGCGCTGGACCCCTTTGCCCTGTGGCCGGAGTTCCTGGAACAGCGGCCGGATCCGGCGAAAGTTACGCTGATCCGTAACAAGGCCGACCTGACCAGCGAAGCGATTGCCCTGGAAGTCAGCGACGATGGCCACGTGACTATCAGCCTCAGTGCCAAGGCAGGAGGCGAGGGCCTGGAGTTGCTGCGTGAGCACCTCAAGGCTTGCATGGGTTACGAGCAGACGTCCGAAAGCAGCTTCAGTGCACGCAGGCGTCACCTGGAAGCCCTGCACCACGCCAGTAAGGCACTTGAACACGGGCGTTCGCAATTGACCCTGGCCGGCGCCGGCGAGCTGCTGGCTGAAGACTTGCGTCAAGCCCAGCAATCCCTGGGAGAAATTACCGGCGCTTTCAGCTCGGACGACCTGCTGGGCCGGATTTTCTCCAGCTTCTGTATCGGTAAATAACCCCATCTTCCTGTAGGAGCAGCCGTTCAGCGGCTTGGTTGCTCGTGATGCTCAGTAGCGATGTTCTGCCCGACATCACGGGCGAACCCGCTCCTGCAATCCTTTGTACTTCCCACCATTTCCGAGTTTGCCGGGCGCCATCGAGCGCTTCGGTGGATTTCTCGTGGGCGCCCTTTGGTCGGCTGAGCCTTTTTTCTGTGGATTAAGCCCTGTGAATAACTGCCCTTAGGCTCAGTTGATAACAGAGCGTCAAAACTGAGGAAAACCCGCTCTGTGGATAAGCATCACTTTAATCCACAGGCTTACACCGGTTATCCAAGGGCCTCGTTGCCACCTAACCACAGACTTTTGAATCACTGTACACATTGAAAACAAAGGGCTGTATGAATCTATCCACAGATAGGTCGGTGCCTAAGAATAAACATAAAAACAAAGATTTAATAAATTTCTTTCTTTTTAATTTCTATTGTCCGTGAGTCATCCACAGCTGGTTAAATTTTGTGCAAAGGGTTCTTTAGGAAGGGCGAAGACCCTATACTTGTCCGTTATCCCAAGAACCCATCCTTTTTTACCCATATAAGCAGGCACGAGGTGCGTGGTGGATTTCCCTTCCCGTTTTGAAGTGATCGTCATCGGCGGCGGTCATGCCGGTACCGAGGCAGCACTTGCATCAGCACGCATGGGGGCAAAAACCCTGTTGCTGACGCACAACGTGGAAACCCTCGGAGCGATGAGCTGCAACCCCGCGATTGGCGGGATCGGTAAAAGTCATCTGGTCAAAGAAATCGATGCCCTCGGCGGCGCGATGGCCATGGCTACCGATAAAGGTGGTATTCAGTTTCGGGTGTTGAACAGCCGCAAAGGCCCAGCCGTGCGGGCTACCCGTGCCCAGGCCGACCGCATCCTGTACAAGGCCGCTGTCCGCGAAATCCTGGAAAACCAGCCGAACCTGTGGATATTTCAACAGGCGGCGGATGACCTGATCGTCGAACAGGACCAGGTTCGCGGCGTAGTGACCCAAATGGGCCTGCGTTTCTTCGCCGAATCCGTGGTGTTGACCACCGGTACTTTCCTCGGTGGACTTATCCACATCGGGATGCAGAACTATTCCGGCGGTCGCGCCGGCGATCCACCTTCGATCGCCCTGGCCCATCGGCTGCGTGAATTGCCGCTACGTGTCGGCCGCCTGAAAACCGGCACGCCGCCGCGTATCGATGGTCGTTCCGTGGATTTCTCGGTGATGACCGAACAACCGGGCGATACGCCGATTCCGGTGATGTCGTTCCTGGGCTCGAAAGAGCAGCATCCGCGGCAGGTCAGCTGCTGGATCACCCATACCAATGCCCGTACCCACGAGATCATTGCTTCCAACCTTGATCGTTCGCCGATGTATTCCGGGGTGATCGAGGGAATCGGCCCGCGCTACTGCCCGTCGATCGAAGACAAGATCCATCGCTTTGCCGACAAGGAAAGCCATCAGGTCTTCATCGAACCGGAAGGCCTGACCACCCACGAGCTGTACCCGAACGGGATATCCACATCCTTGCCGTTCGATGTGCAGTTGCAGATCGTGCAATCGATCCGTGGCATGGAAAACGCCCACATCGTGCGCCCTGGCTACGCCATCGAGTACGACTATTTCGATCCGCGTGACCTGAAGTACAGCCTGGAAACCAAGGTGATCGGTGGTCTGTTCTTCGCCGGCCAGATCAACGGCACCACCGGCTACGAAGAGGCCGGCGCTCAGGGGTTGCTCGCCGGTGCCAACGCCGCACTGCGCGCGCAGGGCAAAGACAGCTGGTGCCCACGTCGCGACGAGGCCTACATCGGTGTGTTGGTCGACGACCTGATTACCCTGGGAACCCAGGAACCGTATCGGATGTTCACATCCCGTGCCGAATACCGCCTGATCCTGCGCGAAGACAACGCCGACTTGCGCCTGACCGAAAAAGGTCGGGAACTGGGTCTGGTCGACGATGTCCGTTGGGCCGCGTTCTGCAAGAAGCGCGAAGGCATTGCCCAGGAAGAACAGCGTTTGAAAAGCACCTGGGTTCGCCCGGGCACCGAACAGGGCGATGCGATCGCCGAAAAGTTCGGCACGCCGCTGACCCATGAGTACAACTTGCTGAATCTGCTGAGCCGTCCGGAAATCGACTACGCTGGTCTGGTCGCAGTGACCGGGCAGGGCGCAGAAGATCCACAGGTTGCCGAACAGGTCGAGATCAAGACCAAGTACGCTGGCTACATCGATCGCCAGCAGGACGAAATCGCTCGTCTGCGGGCCAGCGAGGACACCAAGCTGCCTGTGGATATCGACTACAGCACCATTTCCGGCCTCTCGAAAGAGATCCAGAGCAAGCTCGGCGCCACGCGTCCTGAAACCCTGGGCCAGGCTTCGCGGATCCCGGGCGTTACACCGGCGGCGATTTCCCTGTTGATGATTCACTTGAAAAAACGCGGCGCGGGCCGTCAGTTGGAGCAAAGCGCTTGAGTTCGCAGGTCACCTCGCAACATGCAGAAGAGTTATCCACAGGTGCTCGCCAACTCGGTGTCAACCTGACAGAAGCCCAGCACGAATTGCTGCTGGGTTATCTGGCCTTGTTGATCAAATGGAACAAGGCTTACAACCTGACCGCCGTGCGCGATCCGGATGAAATGGTCTCGCGTCATCTGCTCGATAGCCTGAGTGTGATGTCGTTCATCGAAAACGGTCGCTGGCTGGATGTGGGCAGCGGCGGCGGGATGCCGGGCATTCCATTGGCTATCCTGTTTCCGGACTCGCAAGTGACCTGTCTGGACAGCAATGGCAAGAAAACCCGCTTCCTGACCCAGGTCAAACTGGAACTGAAGCTGGATAACCTGAATGTTATCCACAGTCGTGTCGAAGCTTTCCAACCGCAGCAGCCATTCAACGGGATCATTTCCCGGGCGTTCAGCAGCATGGAGAACTTCACCAACTGGACTCGCCACCTCGGCGACCGCGATACACGTTGGCTGGCAATGAAGGGCGTTCATCCCGCCGATGAGCTGGTAGCATTGCCGGCAGACTTCCACCTCGATAGCGAACACGCCCTGGCCGTACCCGGTTGCCAAGGCCAACGCCATCTGCTGATACTGCGCCGCACGGCATGATTGGGAACACAAGCAAGAATGGCTAAGGTATTCGCGATAGCGAACCAGAAAGGTGGTGTGGGCAAGACCACCACCTGCATCAACCTCGCAGCATCGCTGGTTGCTACCAAGCGCCGGGTGCTGTTGATCGATCTTGATCCACAGGGCAACGCCACCATGGGTAGCGGTGTGGATAAACACGGCCTGGAAAATTCGGTCTACGACCTGCTGATCGGCGAGTGCGATCTGGCCCAGGCCATGCACTACTCCGAGCACGGCGGTTATCAACTGCTGCCGGCGAACCGCGACCTGACCGCCGCGGAAGTCGTTCTGCTGGAAATGCAGATGAAGGAAAGCCGTCTGCGCAGCGCCCTGGCGCCGATCCGGGAAAACTACGATTACATTCTGATCGACTGCCCACCGTCGCTGTCGATGCTCACGCTCAACGCCTTGGTCGCCGCCGATGGGGTGATTATCCCCATGCAGTGCGAGTACTTTGCCCTCGAAGGGCTGAGCGACCTTGTGGATAACATCAAGCGCATCTCCGAATTGCTCAATCCGAATCTCAAGGTCGAAGGCTTGCTGCGGACCATGTACGACCCGCGGCTAAGCCTGATGAACGATGTTTCCGCGCAGCTCAAGGAACACTTCGGCGATCAGCTGTACGACACGGTGATCCCGCGCAACATCCGTCTGGCGGAAGCCCCCAGTTATGGCATGCCGGCGTTGGCCTACGACAAACAGTCCCGCGGTGCCATCGCCTATCTGGCCCTCGCTGGCGAGATGGTTCGTCGGCAACGGAAAAATTCACGCGCAGCCGCTGCCCAGCCAACTTAAGGAATCCCCATGGCCGTCAAGAAACGAGGTCTCGGACGTGGACTGGATGCACTGTTGAGTGGTCCTACTGTCAGCGCACTGGAAGAACAAGCGGTTCAAGCCGACGTACGCGAGTTGCAACACTTGCCACTGGACCTGATCCAGCGCGGCAAGTATCAGCCGCGCCGGGACATGGACCCACAGGCACTGGAAGAACTGGCGAGCTCGATCAAGAGCCAGGGCGTGATGCAGCCGATCGTGGTGCGTCCGATCGGTTCCGGCCGTTTTGAAATCATCGCCGGCGAACGCCGCTGGCGCGCCAGCCAGCAGGCGGGCCAGGAAACCATCCCGGCGATGGTTCGCGATGTGCCGGACGAAACCGCCATCGCCATGGCGCTGATCGAGAATATCCAGCGCGAAGATCTCAATCCCATCGAGGAAGCGGTTGCCCTGCAGCGCCTGCAGCAGGAATTCCAGCTGACTCAGCAGCAGGTTGCCGAGGCTGTGGGTAAGTCCCGCGTCACCGTAGCCAACTTGTTGCGGCTGATCGCTTTGCCTGAAGTGATCAAGACCATGCTGTCCCACGGCGACCTGGAAATGGGTCATGCCCGCGCCTTGCTGGGTTTGCCGGAAAATCAACAGGTTGAAGGGGCGCGACACGTTGTCGCACGTGGCCTCACCGTACGCCAGACCGAAGCCCTGGTTCGCCAGTGGCTCAGTGGCAAACAGCAGCCTGCCGAACCCGTCAAACCCGACCCGGATATCGCGCGCCTGGAGCAGCGCCTGGCCGAGCGCCTAGGCTCTGCGGTGCAGATTCGTCACGGAAAGAAAGGGAAAGGTCAGTTGGTCATCGGGTATAACTCCCTCGATGAGCTTCAAGGCGTCCTTGCACACATCCGCTGAAACATTTCCTCATGTAGCGTGCAGTCGGAAATCACTACCCGGCAGTTGAATAGGGGCTGAACCGCCCCTATACTCTGCGCGCATTTTGTCGGCACAAATTATGCCAAGTTATTGAATTCTGGCAGCCGACCCATGAGGAGCAAGAGTGATGGAAACCCGCACGCCAAACCGCTTGCCGTTCCATCGCTTGGCGGTTTTCCCGGTTTTATTGGCTCAATTGGTCGTTTTACTGCTGGCCGCCTTGGCGCTCTGGCAATGGCATGGAGTCGTAGCCGGATACTCAGGCCTTTGCGGGGGACTGATAGCCTTGCTACCCAATGTGTATTTCGCTCATAGGGCATTTCGATTTTCCGGCGCCCGAGCAGCTCAAGCCATCGTCCGGTCTTTTTATGCTGGCGAGGCGGGCAAACTGATTTTGACGGCAGTGCTCTTTGCATTGACGTTCGCAGGTGTGAAGCCATTGGCGCCGCTAGCTGTATTCGGCGTCTTCGTGCTGACCCAACTGGTCAGCTGGTTCGCTCCCCTGCTTATGAGAACAAGACTTTCGAGACCTTAGGGCGTTTGAGGCAACCATGGCAGAAACAACCGCTTCGGGCTATATCCAGCACCACTTGCAGAACCTGACCTTCGGTCAGCTACCTAATGGCGGCTGGGGCTTTGCCCACACCGCAGCAGAAGCCAAAGAAATGGGCTTCTGGGCCTTCCACGTCGATACCCTCGGCTGGTCTGTGGCGTTGGGTCTGATCTTCGTTCTTCTTTTCCGCATGGCGGCCAAGAAGGCAACTTCCGGTCAGCCAGGTGCTTTGCAGAACTTCGTTGAAGTATTGGTCCAGTTCGTCGATGGCAGCGTGAAAGACAGCTTCCATGGCCGTAGCCCAGTGATTGCACCGCTGGCACTGACCATCTTCGTCTGGGTGTTCCTGATGAACGCCATCGACCTGATCCCGGTCGACTGGATTCCTCAGCTGGCCATCCTGATCTCCGGCGATGCGCACATTCCGTTCCGCGCCGTGTCGACTACCGACCCGAACGCCACGCTGGCCATGGCTTTCTCGGTGTTCGCACTGATCATTTTCTACAGCATCAAGATCAAGGGCATCGGCGGCTTCATCGGCGAACTGACCCTGCACCCGTTCGGCAGCAAGAACATCTTCGTTCAGGCGCTGCTGATTCCGGTGAACTTCCTGCTTGAATTCGTGACGCTGATCGCCAAGCCAATCTCCCTGGCACTGCGTCTGTTCGGCAACATGTACGCTGGCGAACTGGTGTTCATCCTGATCGCCGTGATGTTCGGCAGCGGCCTGCTCTGGCTCAGCGGCCTGGGCGTGGTGCTGCAATGGGCGTGGGCTGTGTTCCACATCCTGATCATCACCCTGCAAGCGTTTATCTTCATGATGCTGACCATCGTCTACCTGTCGATGGCGCACGAAGAGAACCATTAAGACCGGTCTCGATCAGTCTGATGTCCCTCCCGGTCAAACGGGAGGGGGCCCGTCTAGGGCACGATGAAACGATTTGTTTTACCGCTTTAATCTAAAAAACCTAAACCATACGACGTAAAAGTCGGGAGGAAAGATGGAAACTGTAGTTGGTCTAACCGCTATCGCTGTTGCACTGTTGATCGGCCTGGGCGCACTGGGTACCGCAATTGGTTTCGGCCTGTTGGGTGGCAAGTTCCTGGAAGGCGCTGCGCGTCAGCCAGAGATGGTTCCAATGCTGCAAGTTAAAATGTTCATCGTTGCCGGCCTGCTCGACGCCGTAACCATGATCGGCGTTGGTATCGCTCTGTTCTTCACCTTCGCGAACCCCTTCGTTGGTCAACTCGCTGGCTAATCACTCGAATTTTCGAGTTGATTGGTGTGATGGACAACGAACGAGCGAGGTGTTGGCGTGAACATTAATGCAACCCTGATTGGCCAGTCCGTTGCGTTCTTCATTTTTGTACTGTTTTGCATGAAGTTCGTGTGGCCTCCGGTCATCGCGGCTTTGCACGAACGTCAGAAGAAGATCGCGGATGGACTGGACGCTGCCAGCCGAGCAGCTCGCGACCTGGAACTGGCCCAAGAGAAAGCGGGTCAGCAACTGCGCGAAGCAAAAGCTCAGGCAGCCGAAATCATTGAGCAAGCCAAGAAACGCGGTAACCAGATCGTCGAAGAGGCTGTTGAAAAAGCCCGTGTCGACGCTGACCGTGTGAAGGTTCAGGCTCAGGCCGAGATCGAGCAGGAACTGAACAGTGTCAAAGACGCGCTGCGTGCCCAACTGGGTGTGCTGGCCGTTGGCGGCGCCGAGAAGATCCTGGGCGCCACAATCGATCAAAACGCGCACGCGGAGCTGGTTAACAAACTGGCTGCTGAAATTTAAGCGAGGGCGATCATGGCAGAACTGACCACGTTGGCCCGACCTTACGCTAAGGCGGCCTTCGAGCACGCTCAGGCCCACCAGCAGCTGGCCTCTTGGTCAGCCATGCTCGGCCTGGCTGCAGCGGTGTCGCAAGACGACACCATGCGGCGCGTGCTCAAGGCCCCGCGACTGACGAGCGCAGACAAGGCCGCCACGTTTATCGACGTGTGCGGCGACAAGTTCGATGCCAAGGCACAGAATTTCATCCACGTCGTTGCCGAAAACGACCGTCTCCTGCTTCTGCCGGAGATCGCCGCTCTGTTCGACCTGTACAAGGCCGAGCAAGAGAAGTCGGTAGATGTGGAAGTCACCAGTGCTTTTGCGTTGAACCAAGAACAGCAAGACAAACTCGCCAAGGTTCTCAGTGCACGACTCGACCGGGAAGTGCGCCTGCAAGTTGCGGAGGACGCTGCCCTGATTGGTGGTGTCGTCATCCGCGCCGGCGACCTGGTTATCGATGGCTCGATTCGCGGCAAAATCGCGAAACTTGCCGAAGCATTGAAATCTTGAGTTTGAAGGGGCAGCAGAGCAATGCAGCAACTCAATCCTTCCGAAATAAGTGAAATTATCAAGGGCCGCATCGAAAAGCTCGATGTGACCTCTCAAGCCCGTAACGAAGGCACTGTCGTCAGCGTTTCTGACGGTATCGTGCGGATTCACGGTCTGGCCGACGTCATGTACGGTGAGATGATCGAGTTTCCGGGCGGTGTCTACGGTATGGCACTCAACCTCGAGCAAGACTCCGTAGGTGCCGTTGTACTGGGCGCATACACGACTCTGGCTGAAGGCATGAGCGCCAAGTGCACCGGCCGCATCCTCGAAGTTCCGGTTGGTAAGGAACTGCTGGGTCGCGTAGTCGACGCACTGGGTAACCCAGTTGACGGCAAAGGTCCGCTGAACAACACCGAGACCGACGCGGTCGAGAAAGTTGCTCCAGGCGTGATCTGGCGTAAGTCGGTAGACCAGCCTGTACAGACTGGCTACAAGGCTGTCGATGCCATGATCCCAGTCGGCCGTGGCCAGCGTGAGCTGATCATCGGTGACCGTCAGATCGGTAAGACCGCTCTGGCGATCGACGCGATCATCAACCAGAAAGACAGCGGCATCTTCTGCGTATACGTAGCAGTGGGTCAGAAGCAATCGACCATCGCCAACGTTGTTCGCAAGCTGGAAGAAAACGGTGCTCTGGCCAACACCATCATCGTGGCTGCCAGTGCTTCCGAATCCGCTGCCCTGCAATTCCTGGCACCGTACTCCGGTTGCACCATGGGCGAATACTTCCGCGACCGCGGTGAAGACGCGCTGATCGTTTATGACGATCTGTCCAAGCAAGCAGTGGCTTACCGCCAGATTTCCCTGCTGCTGCGCCGTCCACCAGGCCGTGAAGCTTACCCAGGCGACGTGTTCTATCTCCACTCCCGTCTGCTGGAGCGCGCATCCCGCGTTTCGGAAGAGTACGTAGAGAAGTTCACCAACGGCGCGGTAACTGGCAAGACCGGTTCCCTGACCGCACTGCCGATCATCGAAACCCAGGCTGGCGACGTTTCCGCGTTCGTTCCGACCAACGTGATTTCCATCACCGACGGTCAGATCTTCCTGGAATCGGCCATGTTCAACTCCGGCATCCGTCCGGCAGTGAACGCCGGTGTTTCGGTATCCCGTGTAGGTGGTGCCGCTCAGACCAAGATCATCAAGAAGCTGTCCGGTGGTATCCGTACCGCTCTGGCTCAGTACCGTGAACTGGCGGCATTTGCCCAGTTCGCTTCTGACCTGGACGAAGCGACCCGTAAGCAACTTGAACACGGTCAGCGCGTTACCGAGCTGATGAAGCAGAAGCAATACGCGCCTATGTCCATCGCTGACATGTCGCTGTCGCTGTATGCCGCTGAACGTGGGTTCCTGACTGACGTCGAAATCGCCAAGATCGGCAGCTTCGAACAAGCGCTGATTGCTTACTTCAACCGCGATCACGCCGATTTGATGGCGAAGATCAACGTGAAGGGTGACTTCAATGACGAAATCGACGCTGGCCTGAAAGCCGGTATCGAGAAGTTCAAGGCCACCCAAACCTGGTAAGCCGCAGCGGGGGCCGCGAGGCTCCCGCTTGCTAACCTGATAGGTGTTACATGGCAGGCGCAAAAGAGATTCGCAGTAAGATTGCGAGCATCAAAAGCACGCAAAAGATTACCAGCGCCATGGAAAAAGTGGCGGTCAGCAAAATGCGCAAGGCACAAATGCGCATGGCTGCTAGCCGTCCTTACGCGGAGCGCATCCGCCAGGTTATTGGTCATCTGGCCAACGCCAACCCGGAATATCGCCACCCGTTCATGATCGACCGTGCCATCAAGCGCGTCGGTTATATCGTGGTGAGCAGTGACCGTGGTCTGTGCGGTGGTTTGAATACCAACCTGTTCAAGGCTTTGGTCAAGGACATGGCGGTAAACCGCGAAAATGGCGTCGAGATCGATCTGTGCGTGGTTGGCAGCAAAGGTGCGGCTTTCTTCCGTAACTTCGGCGGTAACGTCGTCGCTGCAATCAGCCACCTGGGTGAAGAGCCGTCGATCAATGATCTGATCGGCAGCGTCAAGGTGATGCTGGATGCCTACCTGGACGGCCGGATTGACCGCCTGTCCGTGGTGTCCAACAAGTTCATCAACACCATGACGCAGCAGCCTACGGTGGAGCAGTTGATTCCGCTGGTGGCAACCCCGGATCAAGAACTCAAGCACCACTGGGACTATCTCTACGAACCGGATGCCAAAGAGCTGCTTGACGGCTTGATGGTTCGCTACGTGGAGTCGCAGGTCTACCAGGCGGTGGTCGAGAACAACGCGGCTGAACAAGCTGCGCGGATGATCGCGATGAAGAACGCTACCGACAACGCCGGTGATTTGATCAGCGATTTGCAGCTGATCTACAACAAGGCGCGTCAGGCTGCGATCACCCAAGAGATCTCGGAAATCGTCGGCGGCGCTGCCGCGGTTTAACGGTTCAAATATTCAGAGGATCCAGCTATGAGTAGCGGACGTATCGTTCAAATCATCGGCGCCGTTATCGACGTGGAATTTCCACGCGACAGCGTACCGAGCATCTACGACGCCTTGAAGGTTCAAGGCGCCGAAACCACTCTGGAAGTTCAGCAGCAGCTGGGCGACGGCGTGGTACGTACCATTGCGATGGGCTCCACCGAGGGCTTGAAGCGCGGTCTGGACGTCAACAACACTGGCGCAGCCATCTCCGTACCGGTCGGTAAAGCGACCCTGGGCCGGATCATGGACGTACTGGGCAACCCGATCGACGAAGCTGGCCCGATCGGTGAAGAAGAGCGTTGGGGCATTCACCGTCCTGCGCCGACCTTCGCTGAACAAGCTGGCGGCAACGACCTGCTGGAAACCGGCATCAAGGTTATCGACCTGGTTTGCCCGTTCGCCAAGGGTGGTAAAGTCGGTCTGTTCGGTGGTGCCGGTGTGGGCAAAACCGTAAACATGATGGAACTGATCCGTAACATCGCCATCGAGCACAGCGGTTATTCCGTGTTCGCCGGTGTGGGTGAGCGTACTCGTGAGGGTAACGACTTCTACCACGAGATGAAGGATTCCAACGTTCTGGACAAAGTGGCACTGGTATACGGCCAGATGAACGAGCCGCCGGGAAACCGTCTGCGCGTAGCTCTGACCGGCCTGACCATGGCCGAGAAGTTCCGTGACGAAGGTAACGACGTTCTGCTGTTCGTCGACAACATCTATCGTTACACCCTGGCCGGTACCGAAGTATCCGCACTGCTGGGCCGTATGCCTTCGGCAGTAGGTTACCAGCCGACCCTGGCTGAAGAGATGGGCGTTCTGCAAGAACGTATCACTTCGACCAAGCAAGGCTCGATCACCTCGATCCAAGCGGTATACGTACCTGCGGACGACTTGACCGACCCGTCGCCAGCGACCACCTTCGCCCACTTGGACGCCACCGTCGTTCTGTCCCGTGACATCGCTTCCCTGGGTATCTACCCAGCGGTAGACCCACTGGACTCGACTTCCCGTCAGCTGGACCCGAACGTGATCGGCACCGAGCACTACGAAACCGCTCGTGGCGTTCAGTACGTGCTGCAGCGCTACAAAGAGCTGAAGGACATCATTGCGATCCTGGGTATGGACGAACTGTCCGAAGCCGACAAGCAACTGGTATCCCGCGCTCGTAAGATCCAGCGCTTCCTGTCGCAGCCGTTCTTCGTGGCTGAAGTCTTCACTGGTTCTCCAGGCAAATACGTTTCCCTGAAAGACACCATCGCTGGCTTCAAAGGCATCCTCAACGGTGACTACGACCATCTGCCAGAACAAGCGTTCTACATGGTTGGTGGCATCGAAGAAGCGATCGAGAAAGCCAAGAAACTGTAATCCCGGCGCCCGGCAACGGGCGCTAATTTAGGTTGAGGCAAGCAGATGGCTATGACAGTCCATTGCGATATCGTCAGCGCGGAAGGAGAAATCTTCTCCGGTCTGGTCGAGATGGTGATCGCACACGGTGAGCTGGGGGATCTTGGTATCGCCCTGGGTCACGCTCCGCTGATCACTAACCTGAAACCAGGTCCGATCCGCTTGATCAAACAGGGCGGGGAAACCGAGGTGTTCTACATCTCCGGTGGTTTCCTCGAGGTTCAGCCGAACATGGTCAAGGTTCTTGCCGACACCGTGCAGCGTGCTGCCGACCTGGACGAAGCCTCCGCTCAGGAAGCCGTCAAGGCTGCCGAGAAGGCCTTGCATGAAAAAGGCTCGGAGTTCGACTACGGTGCCGCTGCTGCACGTCTGGCCGAGGCCGCAGCCCAGCTGCGCACCGTCCAGCAGATCCGCAAGAAGTTCGGCGGCTAAGCCGCGGGATTTCCGCGTGATTGATTAAAAAGGGTAGCCTCGGCTACCCTTTTTTCTTTTTTGTAATTCACCTCTTGGTCGCAGCCGCCGACCACCCAGGATTGGTAGCCAGTCATGTCTCTCGAAATCGTTATCCTCGCTGCCGGTCAAGGCACTCGCATGCGTTCGTCGTTGCCCAAGGTTCTGCACCCGGTGGCGGGCGACTCGATGCTTGGTCATGTTATCCACAGCGCCCGGCAACTCGATCCACAACGCATCCATGTCGTCATCGGCCACGGTGCCGATGCGGTGCGCGAGCGCCTGGCGGCGGATGACCTGAATTTCGTGCTGCAGGACAAGCAGCTCGGCACCGGCCACGCTGTGGCCCAGGCCGTGCCTTTCATTACTGCTGACACCGTGCTGATCCTGTACGGCGATGTGCCGCTGATCGAGGTGGAAACCCTGCAACGCCTGCTCAAGCAGGCGGGCCCTGAGCAACTGGGCCTGCTCACTGTCGAGCTGGCCGATCCGACCGGTTACGGCCGCATCGTGCGTGACGCTGCCGGCAAGGTGGCCGCCATCGTCGAGCAGAAGGATACCAACGAAGCCCAGCGCGCGATCACCGAAGGCAACACCGGCATTCTCGCGGTACCGGCCAATCGCCTCGGTGACTGGATGAGCCGACTGTCGAACAACAACGCCCAGGGCGAGTATTACCTGACCGACGTGATCGCCATGGCGGTCAGCGACGGCCTGGCGGTGGCCACCGAGCAACCCCACGACGCCATGGAAGTGCAGGGCGCCAACGATCGCAAGCAGTTGGCCGAGCTGGAGCGTCATTACCAGCTGCGGGCGGCCCGTCGCCTGATGGCCCAGGGCGTGACCCTGCGCGATCCTGCGCGTTTCGATGTGCGTGGCGAAATCAGCGTCGGCCGCGACGTGCTGATCGACATCAACGTGATTCTCGAAGGTCGCGTGGTCATCGAGGACGACGTGGTGATCGGCCCGAACTGCGTGATCAAGGACAGCACCCTGCGCAAGGGCGTGGTGATCAAGGCCAACAGCCATATTGAAGGCGCTGTGCTGGGCGAGGGCAGCGATGCCGGCCCGTTCGCCCGCCTGCGTCCGGGTACCGTCCTGGATGCCCGTGCCCATGTGGGTAACTTTGTCGAGTTGAAGAACGCGCACATGGGCGAGGGCGCCAAGGCCGGTCACCTGGCCTACCTGGGCGATGCCGAGATCGGTGCGCGCAGCAATATCGGCGCCGGCACCATTACCTGCAACTACGATGGCGCCAACAAGCATCGGACGGTGCTGGGCGAAGACGTATTCATCGGTTCCAACAACTCCTTGGTGGCACCTGTGGATATCCAGGATGGCGCCACTACGGCGGCCGGTTCCACCATCAACCAGACTGTGGAAAAAGCCCAGCTGGCCGTGGCCCGTGCCCGGCAGAAGAACATCGACGGCTGGAAACGCCCGGTGAAAATCAAGAAGAGCTGAGTTATCCACAACACAGTGGTCGGTGCTCTCGAGATTGCTTTCGCGGGCAAGCCTCGCTCCTACAGATATCACTGTCTGTAGGAGCGAGGCTTGCCCGCGATGCTTTTATCCACAGCATTTTTTCATTTCCCTCGCTTGACGAATTTCCGGCAATAGGTTTTGATTGCTTCCGTTATCTTTCGAATCGAAACTTAAGTGCTCATGTCGAAACGCAATACGCCCCAACGCCGTCACAACATTCTTGCCTTGCTCAATGAACAGGGCGAGGTGAGCGTGGACGAGCTGGCTAAACGCTTCGAAACTTCGGAAGTTACGATCCGTAAGGACCTGGCAGCCCTGGAGAGCAACGGCCTGTTGCTGCGGCGCTACGGCGGCGCAATCACCATGCCGCAGGAACTGGTTGGCGATATTGGCCAGCCGGTCTCCCGCTATAAACAAGCCATCGCCCGCGCGGCGGTGGCGCGGATTCGCGAACACGCACGCATCATCATCGACAGCGGCAGTACCACCGCGGCCATGATCCCCGAACTCGGCCAGCAGCCGGGCCTGGTGGTGATGACCAACTCGCTGCATGTGGCCAATGCCCTGAGCGAACTGGAGCACGAGCCGGTGCTGTTGATGACCGGCGGCACCTGGGACCCGCATTCCGAGTCGTTCCAGGGGCAGGTCGCCGAGCAGGTATTGCGTTCCTACGACTTCGACCAGCTGTTTATCGGTGCCGATGGCATCGATCTGGTGCGCGGGACCACCACCTTCAACGAGTTGCTCGGCCTGAGCCGAGTGATGGCCGAGGTGGCGCGGGAAGTCGTGGTGATGGTCGAGGCCGACAAGATCGGCCGCAAGATTCCCAACCTGGAGCTGCCCTGGAGCAGCGTCCATACCCTTATTACCGATGATCGCCTGCCTGCAGAGGCCCGCGACCAGATTCAGGCCCGCGGCATCACGCTGATTTGCGCGGCAGTCATCTAGGAGAGAAACCATGTGTGGAATTGTCGGTGCTGTTGCTGAACGGAATATCACGCCCATCCTGCTCGAAGGCCTCAAGCGCCTCGAATACCGCGGCTATGACAGCGCCGGGGTGGCGGTCCTGACCAACGATGGCAAGCTTGAGCGCCTGCGTCGTCCGGGCAAGGTCAGCGAACTGGAACAGGCCCTGGCCAGCGAACCATTAATCGGTCGTCTGGGCATCGCCCACACCCGCTGGGCCACTCACGGCGCGCCGTGCGAACGCAACGCCCACCCGCATTTCTCCGGTGACCTGGCAGTTGTCCATAACGGCATCATCGAGAACCATGAAGCCCTGCGCGAGCAGCTCAAAGACCTGGGTTACGTGTTCACTTCGGACACCGACACCGAAGTCATCGCTCACCTGCTGGACCACAAGATCAAGGACCTGGGCGACCTGACCGTGGCCCTGAAAGCCACCGTCAAGGAGCTGCACGGCGCCTATGGCCTGGCTGTGATCAGCGCCAGCCAGCCGGACCGCCTGGTCGCCGCCCGCAGTGGCAGCCCGCTGGTGATCGGCCTGGGCCTGGGTGAGAACTTCCTGGCTTCCGACCAACTGGCCCTGCGCCAGGTAACCGACCGCTTCATGTACCTGGAAGAGGGCGATATCGCCGAGATTCGCCGCGACAGCGTGCAGATCTGGAATGTCGATGGCAAAGCGGTGGAACGCGAAGCCGTGCAATACCGCGACGGTGCCGAAGCCGCCGAGAAAGGCGAGTTCCGCCACTTCATGCTCAAGGAAATCCACGAGCAGCCAGCCGTGGTGCAACGCACCCTCGAAGGCCGCCTGAGCCCGAACCAGGTGCTGGTCCAGGCCTTCGGTCCACAGGCCGCCGAGTTGTTCGCCAAAGTGCGCAATGTGCAGATCGTCGCCTGCGGTACCAGCTACCACGCCGGCATGGTTGCCCGTTACTGGCTGGAAGAGCTGGCCGGGATTCCGTGCCAGGTCGAAGTGGCCAGCGAATTCCGCTACCGCAAGGTGGTGGTGCAGCCGGACACCCTGTTCGTGACCATCTCCCAGTCCGGCGAAACCGCCGACACCCTGGCCGCCCTGCGCAACGCCAAGGAACTGGGCTTCCTCGCCAGCCTGGCAATCTGCAACGTCGGTATCAGCTCGCTGGTGCGTGAATCCGACCTGACCCTGCTGACCCAGGCCGGTCGCGAGATCGGCGTGGCCTCCACCAAAGCCTTCACCACCCAGCTGGTGGGCCTGCTGTTGCTGACCCTGTCCCTGGGCCAGGTCCGCGGCACCCTGGGCGAAGGCGTCGAAGCCACCCTGGTGGAAGAACTGCGGCGCTTGCCGACCCGCCTGGGCGAAGCCCTGGCGATGGACAGCACGGTGGAAAAAATCGCCGAACTGTTCGCCGAGAAGCACCACACCCTGTTCCTCGGTCGTGGCGCGCAATTCCCGGTGGCGATGGAAGGGGCACTCAAGCTCAAGGAAATCTCCTACATCCACGCCGAAGCCTACCCGGCCGGTGAGCTCAAGCACGGTCCGTTGGCCCTTGTGGATAACGACATGCCGGTGGTCACCGTGGCGCCGAACAACGAGCTGCTGGAAAAGCTCAAGTCCAACCTGCAGGAAGTCCGCGCCCGTGGCGGCGAGCTGATCGTCTTTGCCGACGAGCAGGCCGGCATGACCAACGGCGAGGGCACGCATGTTATCCACATGCCGCATATCCACGACATCCTGTCGCCGATCCTCTACACCATCCCGCTGCAACTGCTGTCGTATTACGTCGCGGTGCTCAAGGGCACTGACGTCGACCAGCCGCGCAACCTGGCCAAGTCGGTGACGGTGGAGTGAGTTATCCACAACCGGGCTGATTTTTTCGACCCGGTCGGCGCTTTGACAACGGGCCTATATGGCCCGTTGCCTTATGTCCGGATTGTTCAAAACAATATGATGAAACGATATAGCAACTGATTTGCGCTCCTAAAAAGGCTGATCTATACCTCCAAGCCACACATTGATGAGGTGTGTGGCAAGCAAGGGCTCACGGAACCGGAGCTCCTGCATAACAAGGATAAAACAGCGCTTCAAGGATGATTCAGCCATGCATGCGTATCGGCATTTCGGTCGTTGTTCCGTTTTTCAACGAAGCCACAATTCTTCGATCCAGGTTTTCGGCCAGGTAGCTCATTGCCACCAGCGCTCGATTCGACCTGATTCCCCTCCTACCTATCGCCTTCGCGGCGCTATCCCTTCTGCCCATCGCGCCTCTATGGCTCCTCGGTCTCAACCGGGTGTCGGCGTGTGGCGTGAAACATCCGAGTGTTCCACCCGGGTGACCCTGGGCAACAGCCCGAACGGACTCTGTAAAGGTGATCCGTTGTTCTGAGGCAATCCTGCCTCGATTGAAGCGAATGTCGGACCGGATCGGCTCACCCCGCAGGTGACCCGAGGCGGATCCCGTGTAGTCGTTCGTCCAACCTTTTCATGACGCAGTACCCACTTTTCCAGGATGGAGATGGTTATGACTGTACTCAGAGTTGGCATCGTCGGCCTCGGCGCGCAGATGCAAGAAAACCTGCTGCCTACGCTTCTGCAAATGCCGGATATTCGCATCGTCGCCGTGTGCGACAGCGACTTGAACCGCGCCGGACAGATTCACCGTTTCATCTCCGAGGTCGCAATCACCGACGACTTCGACGAGATGCTCGATACCGCTGCGCTGGATGCGGTGGTCATGGCTTGTCCGCCCCAGGCGCACCGCGACCTGGCGATCAAGGCAATGGCCAAGGGCGTGCATGTCTTTGTCGAGAAGCCGCCGTGCTTCACCCTCGCCGAGCTCGAATACCTGATCGGCGCGGCTCGCCAGGCCCAGGTGGTCACCGGTGTGGGGATGAACTTCAAATATGCCAAGCCGATGCGCCAGCTGCGCGATATGACGCGCACCGAGCAGTTCGGCAAGGTCGTGCACATCCAGCTCAACCACTATGCGAGCAAACCCACCGCGCCGCTGTGGGGGCTGGATTCCACCCTGCGTTCGTTCCTGCTGGCCCAGGCGATTCACACCATCGACCTTGGCGTGACCTTCGGCGGTGGCGAATTGCGCGATATCGAATCCCGGGTGCAGCGCCACGAGGACTCGTTGCTGGTGAGCCTGGAGCTCGGCTTCAGCTCCGGCGCGACGGTCAGCCTGCTGAGCGGGACCATGTTCCCGTATTTCGAATTCGACATGAAGATTGTCAGCTCCAATTCGATGATGGTCGAGCTCAACAACCTGTGGAACATCACCCTGCACGAGCCGGTGCATGGCACCGGGGCAACCGGCACCGCCAAGCGCTGGCGCGGCGCGTGGCAGCCAGGGCCGCTGGATTCGGGTTATGAGCGCAGCGGTTATTTCGGCGAACTGGAGAAGTTCTTCGACGCGGTGCGCAACCGTTCGCCTTACGAGGCCAGCTTCGAAAGCCTGCTGCCGACCTTCCGGGTGATCGAGCAGATCTGTCATGCCGACAGCGCCCGCGCCGATGTCGCCCCCGTGCTTGCCCTCCACTCCACCCATGCCGCCAAGTCCCCAGCCTTTCTCGGAGCCCAGACCAATGTCCTCTAATCTCTCCAGCGCTGCCCGCATTTCCGTTTCCGACAAGTACCGTCCGGTGTACGCCGACGATCTGCTGACCCTGCAGAACACCCTGGAACGGCCGCTGTCCGGCACCAGCGATGTGGTGGGCGAGTACGAGGCCAAGCTGGCGGCCTGGTTCGAGGCGCGGCATGCGATCGCAGTCTCCTCGGGTGGCGCGGCCCTGAGCGTGGCGATCTATGCCGCCGGCGTCGGTCCCGGCGACGACGTCCTGCTGACGCCGAGCTGCCCGCTGTGCACCATCTATCCGATCATGGCCGCGGGTGCCAACCCGATCTTCGTCGACACCCGCCGTCACGGTTTCGGCGCCGACCCGGAATCGATCAAGGCCCGCATCACCCCGCGCACCCGGGCGATCATCGATATTCCGATGTGGGGCTACCCCACCGAAGTCGATGAGCTGCAAGGCCTGACCCGCGAGCTGGGGATCAAGCTGATCCTCGACCTGGCGCATTCCCATGGCAGCACCCTCAACGGCCGGCCGCTGTCGGCCTATGGCGACCTGTCGTGCTTCAGCACCCACGAGCGCAAGCCGCTGGCCACCGGCGAGGGCGGTTTCATCCTCACCGACGACGACCAACTGGCCCAGCGCTGCCGCGACTACAGCCGTTTCGGCAACCTCAACGGCAAGGACTTCGGCCTCAACTACAAGCTGGCCGCGCTGCCTGCCGCCCTGGGCGCCAACCGCCTGGATTCGCTGGCCGCGCAGATCGAGCAACGACGCGCCAATGCCAGCTACTTCCTGCAGCAGCTCGACCATAGCAAGGTGCGGGAAAAGGTCATCATCGAGGGCGGGCGGACCAACTACTACTTCCTCAACCTGGAGCTGCATTTCGCCGACAACCGGGCCTTCATCGATTACCTGGACGAGGCGGGCATCCCGTCGGACATCAAGCGCTACGGCTGCAAGGCACTCTACGAGTTCCCGGCGCTGGCCCAGTACCGCAACGACTGCCCGAACGCCGAGGCGCTGCTGGCCAGCATGACCACCATCCCGGTCCATCCGGACATCACCCGCGCCGAACTGGACTACATGGCCGAACGGATCAACCAGTACGGTGCGCCATGATGACGGATGTCCTCGATCGTTCGACCCTGGACCGGCATTTCACGGCCTCGGCGTTCGTGTTGAACCCGGACCGCAAGATGCTCCTGCTGCACCATCGCAAGCTGGGGGTCTGGCTGTACCCGGGCGGCCATATAGAGCAGGGCGAAACCCCTGATGTGGCAGTGCTGCGCGAGATCTACGAGGAAACCGGGATTCACGCCGCCCTGCTGGGCGAGCGTGACCTGGAACTGGCCGATGCCGAGACCGATGTCACGGTGTTGCACCAGCCTTACCGGATCCTCTGCGAGTTCATCGATGACAAGCGCGGGCCGCATTACCACCTGGACCTGATCTACCTCACCGCCACCGACCTGCGGGCTTGCCCGCCGGAGCGCGAGGTGGAAAACGCGCGCTTCTTCAGCCGGCAGGAAACTGCCGAGCTGAAGATGTTCCCCAACTTCCGGCGCATGGTGGACCGGATATTCGCCGATGCCGAGGTGTGGGACATGGTCGGCAGGAAGGTGGCGCCATGAACCAGGCCATCTCCCGACCCACCCGGGTCATCGCGGACAAGTGCGGCCACGATACCGCCGACGATGTGCCCGAGCTGCAACGCGCCCTGGCGACAGGGCTGACCGGCACCTCGCAGATCGTCGAGGACTACGAGACTGCGCTCGCCGTGCTGTACGGCGTGCGCCACGTGATCGCTGTGTCGTCGGGGGCCGCTTCGGTCACCGCGGCACTGGCCGGCGTGCGCTTCCAGCCGGGGGACGAGGTGATAGTCGCGCCCACGTGCCCGATCTGCACCGTCCTGCCGATCCTGTCCCTGGGCCTGGTCCCGGTGTTCTGCGATGTGGCGCCGGACAACTTCGGGCTCGACCCGGATGACCTGCAACGCTGCATCGGCCCGCGGACCTGCGCGGTGATCGAGGTGCCGATGTGGGGCTATCCGATTGCCTCGCACACCACCTGGGCCACCGCGCGCCAGGCCGGCATCCCGCTGATCCAGGACCTGGCCCATGCGCACCTGACACGCCTGAACGGCAGCTGGTTGGCGCAGCATGGCGACATCAGCTGCTTCAGCACCCATGACTGCAAGTTCATGTCCACCGGTGAGGGCGGCTTTGTCATGACCGATGACGACGAGCGCGCCAGCCGTATCCGGGCCTACACCCGCTTCGGCAACCTCACCGGTGAAACCCTGGGCATCAACCTCAAGCTCGGTGGCCTGCAGGCCGCCCTCGGGCTGGCGCGTTCGCGGCAACTGGAAAGCCGGTTGCACCAGCGCCAGGACAACCGCCGGCGGCTGCTGGAGCAACTGGACAACCCGGCGCTGCGCGAGCTGCCGCTGACCCCCGGTGGAGAGGCCAACTCCTATGCCTTGCTGTTGCAGGCAGTGGGGCACGATGGGCGTGAACTGGTGCATTACCAGCAGCGTCATGGCATCCCTTCGGACATCGGCAAGTACGACAACCAGCCGCTGTACCAGTTGCCGCTGCTGGCGCAGTACCGCCGCGATTGCCCCAACGCCGCCCGGTTGCTGCGTTCGCTGACTACGGTGCCGCTGCACCCGGGCCTGGCGGACGACGACCTGGCCTACATTGCAAAGGTGCTCAATGACTACTCCCCAGCCTGATACCGCCGCGGGCGGTCGCCATGCCGTGGTCATCGGCGGCAGCGTGACGGGCTGCCTGACGGCCGCGGTCCTGGCCCGGCGTTTCCAGCGGGTCACGGTGATCGAGAAGAGCGATTTCTTCGACGAGACCGGGCCGCGCCAGAGCCTGCCCCAGGAGCATCACGTCCACCTGTTGTTGCTGCGCGGCAAGCAGATCATCGAAGGCATCTTCCCCGGCACCCTGAGCGCCCTGGAGCAGGGGGGCGCGCAAGTGGCCGACCTGGGCCATGACGTGAAGTGGTACCAGGGCGGGCGTTGGAAGAACCGCTACCGCAGTGGCATCTATGCCCATTACTGCAGCCGGCGGCTGATCGACAACCAGCTGCGCCGGGCCTTGCTCGGCGTGCTGAACGTCGAGGTGCTGTCCAGCACCCGGGTCACACGAATCGAGTTCACCGGGGCCGATCCGTCCCGGCGGGTCGAGGCGGTGACCGTCGACGATGGGCATGGCGAGCGGACGCTGCGCTGCGACCTGCTGGTGGACGCCAGCGGGCGTGGCACGCGCTTGCCGACGTGGCTGAAAGAGGCCGGCTTCGGCGAGGTCGAGACCAGCGTGGTCAAGACCGAGCTGGGTTATGCGTCGCGCATCTACCGGCGCCTGCCGGCCTATGCCGAGCAGTGGCAAGTGCTGCTGGTGCTGCCCAAGGCGCCGTTGCAGCGTTCCATGGGGGTGATCAGCCCGATCGAAGGCGACCGTTGGATGGTCACCACCGGCGGCTGGTTCGGCCACTTTCCCGGCAACGACCCGCAGGAGTTCCTGCAGGCGCTGGCGGCGCTTCCGGTGCCGGACATCCATGAGGTGATTCGCGACGCCGAACCGCTGTCGCCGGTCCATACCTTCAAGATGCCCGGCAGTCGCCGCACCCACTTCGACCGGGTCGAGCACTGGCCCGCCGGGCTGCTGGTGGTCGGCGACGCCCTGAGCAGCATGAACCCGCTGTACAGCCAGGGCATGACCATCGGCGCGCTGGAGGCCGATTGCATCGACCGCCACATCGACGAGGTATTGCTGCAGGGAGGCCAGGGCTTTCGCCAGTTGCAGGGCCGCCTGTGCGGGGTGGTCGATGGCGCCTGGAGCATGGCCACCACCGAAGACTTCCGCTTTCCCGAAACCGTCGGCCAGCGCAGTTGGCGCACCCGTTTCCATCATTGGTACGGCGCCGGCCTGGGCCAGGTCTCGGCGAACAATCGGCGGGCCCTGGAAACCCAGATTGGCGTGACCAACCTGGTGATGGAGCCCAGCAAGCTATACACACCGGCGATCGCCTCGCGCATCGCCCTCAACGCCCTTCTTGCGGAGAAAACCCGACCATGATCGATGATCGACTGCACTTCTCGGGGATCGAACACCTGGTATTCGACTGGAACGGCACCCTGATCGACGACATCGCCCTGGCGGTCAGCGCGGTCAATCGCTGTGGCGAGCGCTATGCGGTGCCGCCCATCGATGCCGTTCGTTACCGGGCGCTGTTCGACTTTCCGATTGCCGATTTCTACGCCTCCCTGGGGTTCGATCTGCAGCGCACGCCCTTCGCGCAAATCGTCGAACACTACCTGGAGCACTTCGATACGAATGTCGCGCAGTGCCCGCTGCACGATGGGGTGTTCGAGGTATTGGAGGCGGCGCGCAATGCCGGCATCGGCGTCTCCATCGTGTCCGCCTCGCATTGCGACGTGCTGCTCCAGACCCTGGAGGCCAAGGGCCTGCGCGGGCATTTCGAGCATGTCGTGGGGCTGAGCCACAACCAGGCCACCAGCAAGACCGCCGAGGCCCTGATGCTCCAGGAGAAGCTCGGCACGCCGGCCGGGTGCACCCTGTTCATCGGCGACACCCTGCACGACTACGACGTGGCGCGGGCCGTCGGCTGGAAGCCGCTGCTGGTCAGCACCGGCCATCAGGACATCGACCGCCTGCGGCAGGCCGACGCCCCGGTCTTCGGCGGGCTGGGCGAATTGCTGGGCCATTACGCCAGCAACGAGCGGCGCGCCGTCGTTCGCGAGGGGGCCTGATCATGGACACTGCGCACATTGTCCTGCTTGGCCTGATCGCTGTTTCGCTGCTGTTGCGCGGGCTGGTGGCGTTCTATTACCGGGATGCGCAGCGGGTGCTGCGCCTGCTCAAGCTGATACCGCGCCTGGAAGGGCGGCGGGAGCAGTACTACCGTCCGCTGGATACCTGGTTCGCGCCGCTGCCCTTTGTCTGGACGTGGCTGGATATCGTCGCCGCGGTGCAGGCGGCGTCGATCTACTCGTCGCCGCTGGCCTGGCTGGCCGTGCTGTTGTGGAGCGGCGGGCGCATGCGCGCGTTGCAGGAGTTCGGGCACAACGCGGTGCACTTCGCCCTGTGTCGCCACCATGGCTGGCAGTGGTGGCTGAGCAACCTGTTCTACCAGTTTCCGATGTTCAAGCGCGACATGCGCAGCCGGCACCAGACCCATACCCTGGAGCACCATCGCCACCCCAACCATCCCGAACTTGATCCCAACCGCGCCCGGGTGCAGGCCGGCGGCTACGTTGCCGGCCTGTCGCCCAGCGGTTTCTATGGCCTGTTGCTGTACCCGCTGACCCCTCGCGGGGCCTGGGTGAATCTCACCACCCTGGTGCGCAGCAGCCTGCTCAACCACTCCCGCCTGACCACCCTGGCGCGCTGCCTGAGTGTGGCGGCGGTGGCGGCGTTGCTGTACGCCTTCGGCGGCTGGAAAGGCGTGTTGTTCGGCTGGTTGCTGCCGTTGCTGACGTCCTATCCGGTGTTTGCCTGGATCTCGCTGCTGACCGAGCACCGCTGGTTCATCGAAGGCAGCGCGCGCAACCGCCGCGAGTTGGAATACCTGGCGGGCCGACCCACCGATTACTTCGGGGTATCCGGCTGGCTGGTGCGGGTGTTCATCGCCCCGACGTCCGACGCCTATCACCTGGCGCATTCCCTGTACCCCGGCGTGCGCTGGAACTACCTGCCGGCGATCGACCGGCACCTGAAAATCCACGAACCGCGCTACAGCACCAACGCCAGCGAAGGGTTGCTGCTGCCCCGCGGCAATGCGCCCACGGCCCTGTCCGAACTCTATGAACGCCTGGTGTGCACCGAACACGAACCGTCCCCCCTGAAGTCGAGAGGTAGCCTGTGACCCATTCCACTCCAACCCCGCACGTTCAACGTATCGGCATCATCGGCGGCAGCGGCCTGCAACAGCTGCCGGGCCTGCAGGACATTCAGCAGGTGGAGTGCACGACCGCCTTCGGCACGCCGTCGTCGCCGCTCACCCTGGGCACGCTCAATGGCGTGCCCGTGGCCTTTGTCCAACGGCATGGCGTGGGCCATGTGATTCCGCCGGCCTCGATCAATGCCCGCGCCAACATCGCCGCGCTGCGCAGTGTCGGTTGCACGCAACTGCTGTCGGTCAGCGCGGTGGGCAGCCTGACCCACGACGCGCCTCCAGGCAGCTTTGTGCTGATCGACCAGTACATCGACCGCACCATCCAGCGTGACAAAACCTTTTTCGGCCCCGGGCTGGTCGGCCATGTGCCCTTCGGCGAGCCGGTCTGCGCGCGCATGCGCGGCGTGCTCGCCGAGAGTGCCGAGGCCAGCGATATCCAGGCACGCAACGGCGGCACCTACGTGGTCATGGAAGGCCCGCAGTTCTCGACCCGCGCCGAGTCCCACCTGTACCGCCAGTGGGGCGGCACGGTGATCGGCATGACCGCGATGCCCGAAGCCAAGCTGGCCCGCGAGGCCGAGCTTTGCTACGCGATGATCGCCATTCCGACCGATTTCGACTGCTGGCACGAATCCCACGAGCCGGTGAACGCCACGCTGGTGGCGCAACGCATGGCGGAGACCTTCAACCTGACCCGGCGCCTGGTGACCGAAGCCGTGACCCGTTTGGGCCGGCATGCCGGGGCCTGCCCCTGCGGTTGCGACCGCGCCCTGGACACCGCGGTGATGACCGCTCCCGAGCACCGCGACCCGCGCATGGTCGAGCGCCTGTTGAGCGTTGCGCCCAATGCCACTCATTTGTCCGCGAACAAGGAATGAATCGATGAACCAGGCCATCCCCACCAAGGACCGTGTGCGGATCCATCAGGTCGAAGTGCTTTCGGACAACTGGTACGTGTTGCGCAAGACCACCTACGACTTCCAGGGCCGCGACGGCGTCTGGCGCACCCTGGACCGGGAAACCTACGACCGCGGCAATGGCGCCACCATCCTGCTGTACAGCCGGGCCAAGCAGACGGTGGTGCTGACCCGGCAGTTTCGCTTCCCGGCCTTCGTCAACGAACACGACGGCATGCTGATCGAAACCTGCGCCGGGCTGCTGGACAAGGACGATGCCCGTACCTGCATCCACAAGGAGACGGAGGAGGAAACCGGCTACCGCATCCGTGAGGTGCGCAAGGTGTTCGAGGCCTTCATGAGCCCGGGGTCGGTCACCGAGCGCCTGCACTTTTTCGTCGGCGAATATTTCGACGAAGACAAGCAGAGCGAGGGCGGCGGCCTGGAACACGAGGGCGAAGAGATCGAAGTGCTGGAGCTGCCGATCGACCGCGCCCTGGCCATGATCGACAGCGGCGAGATCTGCGACGGCAAGACCATCATGCTGCTGCAGTACGCCAAGCTGCACCGTTTGCTGGAGGCCGCCGATGACTGAGCTCAACGCCATCAGCTCGATGGAGCATGCCGAGCTGGCCGAATTCATCGCCGGCATCAGCCAGCACATCGGCATGCCGGTGCGCCTGACCCGTTGCTCCACCTCGGAGCTGATCGAACGCCTGCACAGCGGCAGCGCCGGGGCCTGGGACCTGTTGCTGGGCACGGCGGCCACCGCCTTGCTCGACCCCGGCCTGGCCTGGCAATTGATGCCGCTGACGGACATCGAATTCGCCGGCCTGCCGGACGCCGCGGTGGCCACGGATCGCCGCTGGTTCGCCGCGTCGGGTTTCGTCCCGGCCTTCTGTTATGACCCCAAGGTCCTCGCCCGCGAGGGCCTGGCGGTGCCGACCCGTTGGCAGAACCTGACCGCTCCCGAGTGGTCCGGGCGGCTGGCCTTGCCCGACCCCGGGCGCTCCGGCGCCGGCTACCTGCACCTTGGCGCGCTGCTCGAACATTACGGCGAGCAGGCCTGGGCGCTGCTGGCCCAGGTGGCCAGGCAAGCCCCTTCGATCAGCGGTTCCTCCACGGCGCCGATCGAGGCGGTCGTGCAGGGGCAGGCCTGGCTGGGGGTAACGGTGTCGACCGCGGCCACTCGCGCCGCCGAACAGCACCCGCACCTGCGCTGGTGCGTGCCGGAAGATGCGCGCTGTTATGAGGACGAGGTGTTCGCCTGTCGGGCCGGCTCGCCCAACGCCGCCCATGCGCAGCAGGCGTTGCAGTGGATGCTCACGCCTGCCGCGGCGGCGATCAGCCAGCGTTATGGCAAGGTGGTGCCGGGCCAGGCCCATCCGACCGGTGCGCTGCAACCGCTGCCGGCCGTGCAGGCCAGTCGGGACAAGGCCGCGCGCTGCCGGCAATGGCAGGCGCTGTTCTCCCGGGAGACGGCTCATGGCTGAAGCCGCGCGGGATTCCAGTCAAGCGCTCGGCCGCCAGGAGCAGGTCCGTGAAGCGCGCCCGTGGTTCCTTTACCTGCTGTTCGGGCTGTTCGGCGCCCAGCAAGGGTTGCTCGGGCCGATCATGCCGTTCCTGCGCGAAACCCTGGCGCTCGACCTCGGTTGGGCCGGCCTGCATTTCGCCGCCTATGCCGCCGGCCTGGCGCTGGTCGGCTGGCCCTATCGCTGGCTGGAGCGACGGGCGCGGTCGACGAGCATGAGCACCATCGCCTGCCTCTCGGTGGTGATCGCCAGCAGCTTGTTCGCGCTGGCCGGGCACTGGTCGCTGACCTTGCTCGCCGCCGGGGCGATGGGCCTGTCGGGTGGGTTTGTGCTGGCGGTGGGGCAGGCGGCCCTGGGCGAGCGTTATCGCGAGCAGGCCGCGCCGAGGCTGGTGGAGGCGCATATAGTCGCCGGGCTGTGCGTGCTCGGCGGCGCCTTGCTGGTGGGGAGCATGACCGGCCTGGGGCTGTCCTGGCGCCTGGTGCCGGGCAGCATCGCCGCCATCGCGCTGCTGGTGACCGTGCTCTCGCTGAGTGCCTGGAACGCCCCGGCGACAGTCGCCGCCACCCATCAAGCCAGCGAGAGCGGGCAGAGCCTCATGACCCGGCGGGTTCAGCTGAGCCTGTGGGCCTTGGTGCTGCTGGGGATCTCCGCGGAATGGGGCGTCGGTTTCTGGGGCGCGGAATACCTGGCCGTGCACGTCCAGGTCAGCGCCTCGGCCGCGGCCACGCTGATGAGCCTGTATTTTGCCGGCACGGTGTGCGGGCGCCTGGCCAGCCGTTATGCGTTGAGCCGCATCAGCCCGTTGCCGCTGCTGGTCGGCGTGATGCTCGGGGCCATCGCCACCCTGGTGCTGCTGTACTTCAGCCAGACCCAACTGCTCACTGCCTTGTTGATCTTTGTCCTGGGTGCCTGCCTGGGCAATTTCTTCCCGTTGATCCTCGGTTCGGCGATGCGTGTCGCGCCCCGGGCCAGTTCGGCCATCAGCGCCCAGGCCTCCCAGGCGGTGGGCGTGGCGCTGTTGCTGGCGCCGTTCCTGCTCGGCCTGCTGTCCGAGCGGATCGGTGTCGAAGCGGCTTTCAGCCTGTTGATCGTTTATCCCTTTCTCATGCTGCCGATCGCGCGCGGTCTGCATTTTCCCGGAGCACGCCCTTGAAGCTTTCTGCCCTGCTGTTCGATCTCGACGGCACCCTCATCGACACCGATGACCTGCACCTCAACGCCTACAACCAGTTGCTGGCGCGCTGGGGCAAGTCCATGAGCCTGGATTACTACAAGGCCCATGTGATGGGCTTTCCCGACGACATGATTTTCTCCGGCCTGTTTCCCAATGCCCCGGCGGCGCAGTACCCGGAGCTGGCGGCACAGAAGGAGGCCATGTTCCGCGCCCAACTGCGCGAGACCACGCCGGTGCCTGGCGTATTGCGCACCCTGGATTATGCCCAGGCGGCCGGCATCCCCATGGCGGTGGTGACCAACGCACCCCGGGAAAACGCCGAAGCCATGCTCCAGGGCCTGGGGATTGCCGAGCGTTTCGATGCGCTGGTGATCGGCGGTGAGCTGGCGCGCGGCAAGCCCGACCCGCTGCCTTACCTGACGGCCCTGCAACTGCTGGAGGTGAGCGCCGATCAGGCGCTGGCCTTCGAGGACTCGCTGGCCGGTGTGCGCTCCGCGGCGGCGGCGGGCATCCACACCTTCGGCATGCTGTCGGGGCTCGAGGAAACTCAGCTTCGCGAGGCGGGTGCGCGGAGTATCATCCGGGACTTCAACGATGAGGCCTTGTGGCAGCGACTCCAGGTCCCTGCCTGAGCCCGGGCGGTCCATGCGGGACGGTGCCGGGGCAGGGCGCCGTACTGCGAGGACCGCCATGGACCGATTCCAGGAAATGCAGGTGTTCATCAGCGTCGCCCAGGAGCAGGGCTTCGCTGCCGCGGCCCGGCGCCTGGGGCTGTCCGCGCCCAGCGTGACCCGGGCGGTGGCGGCGCTGGAGCAGCGTATCGGCACCCAGTTGCTGACCCGCACCACGCGCAATGTGCTGCTGACGGAAGCCGGCCAGCGTTACCTGGAAGACAGCCGGCGCATCCTCGCCGAGTTGCAGGACGCCGAGGCCTCGGCCGCCGGCATCCATGCCCTCCCGCGCGGCCAACTGACGATCACCGCGCCGGTGCTGTTCGGCGAGTTGTTCGTGACCCCGCTGATGGTGGATTACCTGGAACGCTTTCCCGAGGTCAGCATCAATGCCCTGCTGGTCGATCGGGTGGTGAGCATGGTCGAGGAAGGCATGGACGTCGCGGTGCGCATCGGCGAGTTGCCCGACAGCGGCCAGCACGCCATGCGCGTCGGCGAGGTGCGGCGGGTCATCTGCGCGTCCCCGGCTTTCCTGGCCCGGCATGGGCGGCCGCGCCATCCGCAGGAGTTGCGCCAGGCGCCGCTGATTGCGCCGTCGTCCATCGGCCAGTCCAGGAGCTGGCTGTTCAACGAGGGCGGAACCCCCTTGAGCGTTCGTCCGGAGCCGCGGCTGGTGGTTACCGCCAACCAGGCGGCGATCAGTGCCGCGTGCCTGGGGCTGGGCCTGACCCGGGTGCTGTCGTACCAGGTCGCGGGCAAGGTGGCGGCTGGTGAGCTGGAGATTGTTTTGGCTGAGTTCGAATTGGCGCCGCTGCCGATCCATGTGGTGTATCAGGGCGGGCGCAAGGCCCCGGCACGGGTGCGCAGTTTCGTCGACTTCGCGGTGCAGGCGCTGCGCGAACATCCGGCGTTGCAGTCGTAGCGCGGATCATTGCGCTGGCTGAAATGATGGATTGTGTTTTCTGGTGATTCCTTTGTTTTGAGCCGAGAGAGAAGATGGCGTCCGTCAGTGCCGCTCTTGTGAGCCGCACCCCTGCCCAGCGGAGTCTGCCATGCACGCCATCAAGCTCTACAACTTCCCCCGTTCCGGTCATGCCCATCGCGTCGAACTGATGTTGTCGCTGCTGGGGCTGCCTGTTGAGCTGGTCTTCGTCGATCTGGCGAAAGGCGAGCACAAGCAGGCGGACTTCCTGGCGCTGAACTCTTTTGGCCAGGTGCCGGTGATCGACGACCAGGGCGTGGTGCTGGCCGACTCCAACGCGATCCTGGTGTATCTGGCGCAGAAGTACGGCCAGGGCCGTTGGTTGCCCAGCGATCCGGTTGGCGCGGCACGGGTCCAGCGCTGGTTGTCGGTGGCGGCGGGACCGATTGCCTTCGGCCCGGCGGTGGCGCGGCTGATCACCGTATTCGGCGCGCAGCGCAACGCCGAGGAGGCCATCGACCGCTCCCATGCGTTGCTCAAGGTGGTCGAGCAGGAACTGACGGCCAGCCCTTACCTGGTGGGCAGCGAACCGACCATCGCCGATATCGCCGGCTACAGCTACATCGCCCACGCCCCCGAGGGCAATGTGTCGCTGGTGGATTATCCACAGGTCCGCGCCTGGCTGGCGCGCATCGAAGCCTTGCCCGGCTTCGTCGGCATGCCGCGCACCGCGGTGGGTCTGCAAAGCGCCTGAACCTGGCGGCCCGGCACCTCCCGGGCCCGCTGACTGCTGCGTCATCGACGCAGGGGAGACTCATGATGAATACCGAATCCCCCTGGCACGCAGGCGAAACCCGCCTGCAAGCCCAGGCCGGCGTGGCCGAGCGCATGGAAGTCGTCGGGCGCAAGGTGATCCGCAGCGAGATGCCCGACCAGCACCGGCAGTTTTATCAACAGCTGCCGTTCATGCTGCTCGGGGCTGTGGATAACCAGGGCAACCCCTGGGCCAGTGTGCTCGAAGGGGCTGTCGGTTTCGCCCACTCGCCAACCCCTGGGCGGCTAAGGCTCGACAGCCTGCCAGCCGCCGAAGACCCCGCCCAGCTGACGCCGGGCGCGGCCATTGGCCTGCTGGGCATCGAGCTGCACACCCGGCGGCGCAACCGCCTCAACGGGCGGATCGTCGAGCTGGACCACAGCGGTTTTGCCCTGGGGGTCGAGCAGTCCTTCGGCAACTGCCCGCGCTACATCCAGCTGCGTCAGTTCGAGTCGGTGCCGCTGGCCGCGCACCGGCCGGTACAGCGCCTGAACGTGCTGGATGAAGAGGCGAGGGCGATGATCCGGAGCGCCGATACGTTTTTTGTCGCCAGTTACGTGGAGGTCGAGGGACGGCTCTGGGTCGATGTTTCCCACCGCGGCGGCCCGGCCGGTTTCGTGCGGGTCGAGGGCAACCGCCTGAGCATTCCGGATTTCGCCGGCAACCTGCACTTCAACACCCTGGGCAACCTGCTGCTCAACCCCCGCGCCGGCCTGCTGTTCATCGACTTCAGCCGTGGCGACCTGCTGCAGCTCAGCGGGCGCACTGAAGTCGTGCTCGACGACCCGCAGATCGCAACCTTCCCGGGCGCCGAGCGCCTGTGGCGCTTCGAGGTCGAACAACTGGTGCGCCGGCCTGCGGCGCTGGCCCTGCGCTGGCACCAGAGCACAAACCTGTAGGAGCGAGGCTTGCCCGCGATGGTCGTTAACGATGACGCGTGTTGACTGGGTAAACGCGGCGCTCTCAAGTCCATCGCGGGCAAGTCGGATCGCCGCCCGCTCGCTCCTACAGACCAACATCAGGCATAGGACAGGGCTTTTTCCTCCAGCAGCTCCTGGTACAGCTCGCTCCACCTGCGACCCATCTCGTCGGCGGTGAACAGCTGCCGGTAACGGGCTTCGGCCTTGAGGCCCATTTGCGCGGCCTGTTCCGGGTTGTCCCAGAGCTGGCGCATGGCGGCGCGGAAGGCCAGGGGATCGCTGGGCGGCACCACCAGGCCGGTTTCGCCATGGATATTGATATAGCTGGTGCCGGTCCCGATCTCGCTGGAGATCATCGGTTTGCCGTACATCGCGCCTTCGAGCAACGAGATGCCAAACGCCTCGGAGCGCAGGTGCGAAGGGAAGACGATGGCGTAGCTCAGTTGCAGCAAGGCCACCTTGTCTTCATCCCCCAGGCGGCCGAGGAAATGCAGGTTGCGCAGGCCCAGGGCCGCGGCCTGGGCATGCAGCTCGGCCTCGAGCGGGCCGGCGCCGACGATCACTACCGGGTAGTCCACGTCCTTGAGGGCATCGAGCAGGATGTGCAGGCCCTTGTAGTAACGCATCACCCCGACGAACAGGAAAAAACGCTCGCCCAGGCGCTGGCGCCACCGGGCCATGCGTTCGCTATCGGGCTGTGGATAACCGGCCTTGTTCAGGCCGTAGGGGATGACCCGGGTCTTGTCCGGGAATTGCTGCAGCACATCGCTGGTGTGCAGGTAGTTCGGCGACGCGGCGACGATCCGGTCGACACTGCCCAGGAAGCGATTCATCAACGGCCGGTACAGCTTGAGCAAATGGCGCTGGCGGATGATGTCGGAGTGGTAGGTGGCCACGCAGGGCTTGTTCATGCCACTCACGAAATGCACCAGGTCCATGAACGGCCAGGGGAAGTGGTAGTTGACCACGTCGGCTTCGGCAGCCATTTCGCGAAACTGCTTGAACACGCTGTAGGAGAAACCGGTGGAGGCGAACTGTATGTCGAGCTTGGCCCGGTGCACCTCATGCTGACCGAGCTTGAGTATCGCGGGGTGCGGGTCGGCGCTGAGGGTCAGGACCTGGCCTTCGATACCCTGTTGGGCGCCGCTTTCGCAGAGTTGGAAGATGACCTGTTCGATACCGCCGACCGAGTCAGGCAAATAGGTTTTGAAGAAATGTAAGACCCGCATTCAGCCTCCTATAGCCTGACGGTAGGTGCGCGCGGTGATCTGCGCGCAGTGCCTCCAGGAGAAAAGCCCGGCTTGTTGCAAACCCGCTTCGCGGCATGCCTGCCAATGGGGCTCATCGTCGATCAAGCGAAGCATAGTGCTGTTCAAGCCATGCACATCGCCAGGCTCGACATAATTGCCGGCCATACCCGCGACTTCCGGCATGGCTGAACGCCGTGTCACTACCACCGGCGTGCCACTGGCCATGGCTTCCAGGACCGGAAGACCGAAGCCTTCATACAGCGATGGAAAGATCAGCGCCCTGGCTCCGGCCACCAACTGCGCCACCTGTTCGTCCGGCAGGTAGCCCAGCAGTCGTACATGGCCGCTGGCCAGGGCCTTTTGCAGGGTGTCGCTGAATTGTCCTTGCTCCCAACCCGCCATGCCGACGATCAGCAACGGATAACGTTGGCGCAGCGCTGGCGGCAGCTGTTCGTGGGCCTGCAGGGCCTGGGACAGGTTCTTGCGTGGTTCCAGCGTGCCGACGCACAGGAAGTAGCCTTGAGGCTGCAGGCCATGGACTGCGAGGCTGTGTTCCAGCTCGGCATGCCCGCGTGGATGGAAGCGCGGGGCGACGCCCAGAGGCGCCACGACAAAGCGATCGCGCGGCAGGCCGAAATAGTCCTGGGCTTCATCGGCGATGAACTGCGAGTCCGTCAGGATCAGTCGCGCCTGTTCCACGCCTGCGCCAAGACGCCGCTCGATTTCCTTCAAGCGGGCCGGCGGCTGGGTCGAGGGGTAATGCAGGTGAGTCAGGTCATGCAGGGTCATCACGGTCGGGCCTTCGAACTCCAGCGGCCACAGGCTGGGCTCATGGTAGAGATCGATCGCTGCAGGCTGCCCCTGGTCGAAGCGTCGCTGTTCCAGCCAGCGCCGGGCCTGGTAGGCCCCGGGGATCTGTCGCAGCCAAGGGGCCACTTGGGAGTAACCCGGCATGGCCGCCGCCGGCAGCTCGGGGCTCCAGCCCCAGCCGTGGAACAGTGACAACTCCAGCCCCTGTTCGGTGACCAGGGCCGAGGCCAGTTCCGCTACGTAATGACCGATACCGGTGCGGGGCGACTGGAGAATGCGCGCGTTAAGGGCTATCCGCATCGTGCGTCTCCATGACCGAGGGGGCGTGGTTCCTGTGGAACACAATGCGTTCGACCAGTTGGGTACTGGCTTCTCGCCAACCCAGCCAGCGCCAGTCATCGACATGGCGGGCCGCGGGAAACACGCCGCTGGTTTCCTGCTGGATGACCAGGTCGGCCAGGCTCTGCGGATCGTTCAGGTCGAAATAGGCCATGAACTCGCCGCCGATCTCGCGAAATACCGGGATGTCGCTGCCCATGGCGGGCAAGCCGCGCTGCATGGCCTCCACCAGAGGCAGGCCGAACCCTTCGACATAGGAGGGGAACACCAGCGCCGTCGCCTTGGAATAGGCGTACTCCAGGCTGTTGTCGTCCAGGGAGTTGAACATGAACAGGCGCCGGTTCAACTCCGGGTGCCGGCGAATCCGCTCGATCAGCGCCTCGCACTTCCAGCCGATGCGCCCGGCGATGCACAGGCGAGCCTGGGAACCGCTGGCCCAGACGCGCTCGAAGGCGTCGAGCAGGAACCCGTGGTTCTTGCGGGGTTCGATGGTGCTGACCATCAGGAAGACCGCTGCCTGGCCCTTGAACAGCTGGGCCAGGTCCGGGTTGATCCGAGCGTTTTCACTGCACTGGTCCAGTTCCGAACCCAGGTGGAAATAGTCGAACCAGCGCTGTGCCACCTGTTGGCGCCCGACCCGGCGGAGCATCTCTTCGCGGACCTGGTCGCGGATCGTCGCGGAAATGGCGATGTAGCCGTCGGCGGTGCGCGCTATCCAGTCGAACCAATGGTTGAACACCCGGACCAGCCCGGCGTCGCAGAACTGCGGGTGGGTCAGGGGGATCAGGTCGTAAATCACCGAGACGATACCCACGCCATCGCGCTTGAGTTGTTCGGCCAGGGGAAAGAAGTCGGCATGCCAGGATGAGTCCAGCAACACCAGTTGATCGCCCGGTTGATGTTGCAGCGGTACGCAGCGCTGGGGGATTTCCCGGGTGTTGAGGAACCGGTTGCACAGCCGCAACGGAATGCTGAAGCAGACCAGGGCGGTCAAGCGGCACGCCACATAGAGCAAGCGGCGCGCAAGGTAGGAATCGAAGGGTTTGCGTCGCTCCAGGGTGCGGTGACGCAGCCAGAAGACGTTGGCCATCTGTTCCAGGCGCACCCGCAACCCCATCAGGTTCCAGCGCTCGGGTTTCAACGGCTTCAGGCTCAATACCCGCAAGAGCTGGCCCTTGAGCATGACCACCGGAATGCATTCGACCGAGGCATCGGCCGCGGGCAGTTCACGGATAACGTTGCGCACCACACGCTGGATGCCCGAGTTGGTCTCGGGGTGTTCGAACACATAGGTGCATTCAATCAACAGTCGGGTCATGGAGCGGCTCGCTGAGGCATTGACTGAGTGGACTTCGACGGTGAGCGGACAATGCTGGTCCGCGCCTGCAGCCAGGAACAGCCGACGAAGTCTTCCTGGCGGTTGTTGATGACGTGGAAGACCAGGCCGTAGTCGCGCCATTCGAAGTTGCGATCCAGATGCGAATCCAGCCGTGACAGGCTCAGGGCCACCGAGTAGTTACCCTTGCCCAGGCCCATGGTGAAGGCAAAGCGGAAGGTGATCTTCTCGCCGGCGCTCAAGTCGGTCAGGGCCTGGTCCAGGCGATGGGTGTTGATGCCATACATGGGCTGGCCGAGACGGTCCTTGATCATGAAACCCAGTACCAGCCGTTCGATGTCCTGGCGTACCTCGACCTGTACTTCCAGCACCACCGGCTGGCCGACTTCGGCCATTTCGATCGAGCGCTCGCGCTCGTCACGCAGGTGCACACTGAGGATCCCGGCTTCGCCGGTGCCGGAAATGGTCCGCACCTGGCCGTTGGCGAGCATTTCCTGGCGCACCGTCTGGCCTTCGCGTTCGGCGAGCATGGCGTTGTAGTAGTCCATCACCTCTTCCGGCTTGCCGTGCATGGCCACACGGCCCTGCTCGAGCAGGATCGCGGTGTCGCAGATCGACTGGATTGCCGAGCGGTCGTGGGAAACGATCAGCAGGGTGGTGCCGGCGCGGCGAAAGCTGCGGATGCGCTCGAAGCTCTTGTGCTGGAAGTAGGCGTCGCCCACCGACAGTGCCTCGTCGACGATCAGGATGTCCGGGCGCCGGGCCGTGGCCACGCTGAACGCCAGGCGCATCTGCATGCCGCTCGAATAGGTGCGTACCGGGTGATCGATGGCCTCGCCAATTTCGGCGAAGGCTTCGATTTCTGCCATCAGGGCTTCGATTTCCTCGACCTGCATGCCCAGCAACTGGCCGGCCATGACCGCGTTCTGGCGCCCGGTGAAGTCCGGGTGAAAGCCCATGCCCAGCTCCAGCAACGCCGCCACCCGACCGCGCAGGTGGATCTCGCCGCAGGTCGGCTGGGTGGTGCCGGTGATCATTTTCAGCAAGGTGCTTTTGCCGGCGCCGTTGACCCCGACTATGCCCACGGCCTGGCCCGGCTCGATCTCGAAGTCGACGCCCTGCAGCACCCAGTGCAGGTGATGGCGCGGCCTGGAAAACGGAATCATCCACTCGAACAGCCGGCTCCAGCGGTTCGGGTACTGCTTATAGGCCTTGCCCAGGCCAGTGACGCGTATATGTCCCATCAGAGCTCATCCACCATTTCACCGACGCGCTGGCGGAAAAGCCGCAGCCCCATGGCACAGAACAGCAGGCTGATCACCAGCATCGGGGTCAGCGAGCTCCATTGCGGCCACTGGTCGTACAGGAACAGGTTCTGGTAGCTGTGCATCAGCGCGGTCAGCGGGTTGAGCGCCAGCAGGCGCTGGATCGACTCGGGCAGGATGCTGATGGGGTAGACGATGGGCGTCAGCCAGAACCAGAACTGCAGGAAGATGCCGAAGAACTGCGCTACATCGCGAAAGAACACGTTCAGCACTCCGAGGATCATCCCCAGGCCGGTGCAGAACAGCACCTGCAACAGCAGCAGCGGGATCAACGCCAGCAGCGCCAGGCCCGGCAGGCGCCCGGTGATCAGCAGGAAGCCGAGGAACAGGCCGAGGATAATCGCGAAGTTGATGCCGGCGTTGAGCAGCACGATTACCGGCAGGCAGATGCGCGGGAAGCTGATCTTCTTCAGCAGGTTGGCGTTTTCCAGGAACATGCTCTGGCTGCGCAGGGTCAGCTCGGAAAACAGGCCCCAGGTCAGCAGCCCGGCGCACAGGTAGACGCTGTAGGCCAGGCCGTCCTCCACCCCCGGCAGGCGGGCGCGCATCACCTGGGAAAAGATCACCGTGTAGACGACGATCATCGACAGCGGGTTGAGCACGGTCCACAAGGCGCCGAACAGCGAGTTGCGATAACGCGCCTGGAACTCGCGCTGCACGCTGCCGAGGATGAAGCCCCGGTAGCTGCGCAGCGAGCGGTACAGATTGAGCAGCATCAGGCCGTCCTGCCGTATTGGTCTTCGAAGCGGACGATGTCGTCCTCGCCCAGGTACTCGCCGCTCTGCACTTCGATGATGACCAGGTCGATCACCCCCGGGTTCGCCAGTCGATGCTTGTGCCCGGCGGCGATGAAGGTGGATTCGTTGCTGTTGACCAGGTGCGAGCCGTCGCCGTTGTTGGTGACCATGGCCGTGCCCTTGACCACCACCCAGTGTTCGTTGCGATGGTGGTGCATCTGCAGCGATAGCGCCGCGCCCGGCTTGACCACGATTTTCTTGATCTTGAAGCCCGGGCCTTCCTCCAGCACGGTGTAGCTGCCCCAGGGCCGACTGACCGTGCGATGCAGGCGATAGGACTCGTGGTTGCGGTCCTTGAGCTGCCGGGCCACCTGGCGCACGTCCTGGGCGCGGTCGGCGTGGGCCACCAGGATGGCGTCGGCGGTCTCGACCACGATCAGGTTGTCGACGCCGACCGTGGCGATCATCCGGCCTTCGCTCTGCACGAAGTTGCCGTGGCTGTCGATGAACAGGGCTTCGCCGGTGGCGCGGTTGTCCTGGGCATCGGCGTCGACCAGGGCGCTGATCGCGCCCCAGGAACCGATGTCGCTCCAGTCGAACCGGGCGGGCACCACCGCGACCTGGTCCGAAACCTCCATCAATGCATAGTCGATGGAAATGTCCGGCATCTCGGCGAAATGTTCCGCCGACAATTCATGCTGGAGGATGCGCCCGGTTTCCACTGGTGTGCTCGCGGCCAGGCAGGCGCGGCCCAGTTCCAGCAGCTCGGGGGCGTGCTGTTGCAGCTGCTCCAGCAGCGTAGCGACAGTGAAACAGAACAGGCCCGAATTCCACAGGAACCGGCCGCTTTCCAGGTAGCCCAGGGCGGTCTTCAGGTCGGGCTTTTCCACGAAGCGCTGCACCCTGGCGGCGCCCTGGTCGTCGAGAGCGTCGCCTGACTCGATATAGCCAAAGCCGGTTTCCGGCGTGTTCGGGGTGACGCCGAAGGTAACCAGATGCCCGGTTTCGGCCAGTTGCGCGGCATGGGCGACCGCGCTTTTGAAGGCTTCTTCGTTGCGGATCAGATGGTCGGCGGGCATCACCACCAGGGTCGCCTGGTCACCATGCCGGGCCTGCACGGCCAGGGCTGCGATGGCGATGGCCGGGGCGGTGTTGCGGCCCGAAGGTTCGAGGATGAAATGCCCGAGGTGCCGCTCCAGCCGGGCGGCCTGGAAATGATCCTTGCTTTGAAAGAAGTGGTCGCGGTTGGTCACGGTGACGATGTCGCCGCTGCCCGCCAGCAACCCGGCGGCGCGGCGGTAGGTCTTGCCCAGCAGGCTCTGGCCGTCGGGCAGGATCATGAAGGGCTTGGGATGACCTTCGCGCGAAACCGGCCACAAGCGGGTCCCGGCACCGCCGGAAAGAATCACTGGAATCAGCATGCCTTACTCCTTGGCGACGCGTTTCATGTCCGCATCCATCATCATGCGGATCAGGGTTTCCAGATGGGTCTTGGGTTTCCAGCCGAGTACCCGTTGGGCCTTGGCCGGGTTGCCCAACAGCACGTCGACTTCCGCGGGGCGGAAGAACGCCGGGTCGATTTTCACGTAGTCACGGTAGTTCAGGCCGACGTGTTCGAAGGCGATCTGGCACATCTCGCGCACGGTGGTGGTGACGCCGGTGGCTACCACGTAATCATCGGCCTTGCCTTGTTGCAGCATCAGCCACATGGCTTCGACATAGTCGCCGGCGAATCCCCAGTCGCGCTTGGCGTCGATGTTGCCCAGGCGCAGCTCCTGCTGCTTGCCCTGTTTGATCCGGGCGGCGGCGTCGGTGACCTTGCGGGTCACGAACTCGATGCCGCGCAGGGGCGATTCGTGGTTGAACAGGATGCCGCTACTGGCATGCAGGCCGAAGCTCTCGCGGTAGTTCACGGTGATCCAGTGTCCGTAGAGCTTGGCCACGCCGTAGGGGCTGCGCGGGTAGAACGGGGTATTTTCGTCCTGCTGCTCGGCCTGGATCAGGCCGAACATTTCACTGGTGGAGGCCTGGTAGAAGCGGGTGTGCGGGCTGAACTGGCGGATCGCCTCGAGCAGGTGGGTCACGCCCAGCCCGTCGACGATGCCGGTGGTCACCGGCTGGTCCCAGGAAGCGGCGACAAAGCTTTGCGCCGCCAGGTTGTAGAGTTCGTCGGGCGCCGCCTTGATCACCGCCCGTTGCACGGAGCAGGCGTCGGCCATGTCGCCATCCAGGTAGCGGATCTCGCCCTCGATGCCCATCTCACGCAAGCGCCAGCGCGAGTCGCTGCTGCGTCGCGCCACCAGTCCGTGAACCTGATAGCCCTTGTCCAGCAGCAACTTGGCCAGATAGGCGCCGTCCTGCCCGGTGATCCCTGTGATCAGTGCACTTTTTGTCATTCTTGTCGTACCCGTGACTCCCAGTCGGACAGGATCGCCCGCAGGGATTGTTTTATTGTGGTTTCGGGCGTCCATCCGGTGACGGCTTGCAGCCTGGCGTGACTGCCACAGACACGACGCTGTTCTGCCCGTCGCAGACGGGCGGGGTCTTGAACCAGTTCCATTTCGACCTGAGCGATGTCCGCCAACTGCTGGATCAGGCTGCGGATGCTGTGCTCCTGGCCGGAGCAGATGTTGTAGACCTGGCCCGGCACGCCACTGCGCAACAGGGCCAGGTAAGCGTTCACCACGTCAGCGACATCGAGGAAATCGCGGGTGACGTCGATATCGCCGACCTCCAGCCGCGGTGCCTGCAGGCCGTGCTTGATCCGGGCGATCTGGCGCGCGGCGCTGGCGACGGCGAAGCTGTCCAGCTGACCGGTACCGATATGGTTGAACGGTCTGGCCACCATCACGGGCCAGCCTTCGCTCATGCCCCACTGCAGGCACAGGAGTTCGGTCGAGGCCTTGCTCACCGCATAAGGATTGCGCGGGGAGGGCGGCTGGCGCTCGTCGATGGGCAAGTCGTTTTCGCTGACCTGGCCGTAGACGTCACCGGAGCTGACGTACAGGAAGGTGCCGCTGAAGCCACGGGCTTTCAGCGCTTGCAACAGGTTGAGGGTGCCCAGCAGGTTGATCTGCAAGGTCCGGGCAGGATCGCGGAAGGCTTCGGGGACGAAGGTCTGGCCAGCCAGGTGAATCACCGCATCCGGCAACTCGGGCCACAGGTCTTGCAGGCTTTGCGGTTGGGTCAGGTCGAAGGGCGGCGCGGGCAACAGTTCCCAGCCTGAATCGGCAGCGCCCAGGCGGGAGCGTAGATGACGTCCCACGAATCCATTCAGGCCCGTTACAAACAGACGCTTTTTCAAGCAGCAGCCTCTTTAGACGGAGGCTTCGGCAATATTTGGACACATAATTCATGTGAGAAATACGAAAACTCTGCTATTTCCCAGGGCCTTTCTATTGACGAAGCTTGTTGTAGTTGTTTGGCAGTCAATCTGTGCCAATTGCGCGGCAATTTCAATAAGTCCTACCGTGACCGGTAAGTTCTCGTTTTCCAGCATAGGAAAAATCTTGTTCTGAGGTTCCCGAATCTTAAACGGATGTGTTTAGAATGCCCCTCGTCTCGACCCAAAAACGATCAGGATGGCTGTCTCGGCGCCATGCAAAACTGACCAATAGAACAAGAACGTAGACGGGCATGAGAACGATGGATGCACGCCCACCAACACTGGCGTGGTGCCATGGCTCTACCGTCATTGTGTGAAGGTGCCAGGATGGCGGCTTCATCGTGAGATGCCATGAATTTCATTCTTTATTCGGATGTGAACGACGGCTCCATCAGCCAGAGCCTCGGGCGTCCGGAATACAGCTATTACTTCGTGCTCAAGGCCTATCGCCCGGTGCTGGAAAGCCTTGGGCGCGTTCATGTGGTGCAGACGCCCGCCGAGGTCGATCGGCTGTATCACGAGCTGCGGCTCAAGGGCGAAGACAGCCTGTTTCTTTCGTTCACCCCACCCCAGAAAACCCCGGTCGACCTGGACTGCCCGACCCTGTGCGTGGTGGCCTGGGAGTTCGATTCGATCCCCCACGAATACTGGGATAACGACCCGCACCAGGACTGGAGCCGCACCCTTGGCCGCCATGGCCGGGTGATCACCCTGTCCAGCCATACGGCCCGGGCGGTGCGGCGGGTGCTGGGTGAGCATTTCCCGGTGCTGGTGCTGCCTACCCCGTTGTGGGAGCGCTTCGACGGCGTCCGCGGGCAATACCCCAACGTCCCGGTCAACGCCGGCACTACCTTGCAAATCAAGGGCTGCATCATCGACAGCCGGACGCTGGGGCTTTCCGCCGATGGCCTGATCGCGCCGGTACTGGAAGAAGTGCCACCGTCTCCTGCTCCAGTCGAAGTCGAGGCCGAAATCGTCGCAGCCCCGCCGCTGACCGCCAGGCGCCGGCTGTTCATCGCCAAGCACTATCTGCGCGAATGGTATCGGGCGCTGGCCGGCGGCGAATGGCGCCGGCCGTTGTTCATCAGCAAGCACTACATTCGTGAATGCTACCGCGAGGGGTTGCGTGACCGGGTCCCCGAACGCCTGCGGGCGTTGATGGCCAAGCCAGGCCCGGAGCACGTTGTGCCAGCGCCACCTGCGCCTGAGCCAGAACATCCCCAGGCCGTCCTCCCGGCCACCGACCAGCAGGTGGAGTTCCAGGTCGATGGCGTGGTCTATGTCAGCGTGTTCAACCCCGACGACGGCCGCAAGAACTGGCATCAGTTGATCACCGCGTTCTGCTGGGCGATGCGCGACACCGAAGACGCCACCCTGGTGTTGAAGATGACCCAGAACGACCTGTCGACCTATTACGTCGAAATGCTGACCCTGCTGTCGCAGCTGTCACCCTTCAGCTGTCGGGTGGTGGCCATGCACGGTTATCTGGACGACGAGCAATTCGCCCGGTTGTACGGCGCGGCCAGTTTCTACGTCAACGCCTCGCGCTGCGAAGGCCTGTGCCTGCCGCTGATGGAGTTCATGGCCTGTGGCAAACCGGTGATCGCGCCGCTGCATACGGCCATGCTGGATTACATCGACGAAGAGGTGGCCTTCGTCGTCAAGTCCAGCCAGGAGCCGGCGATCTGGCCGCAGGACTCGCGCATCCTGTTTCGCACCCTGCGCCACCGCCCGGACTGGGGCTCGTTGAAAACCGCCTACCAGGACAGCTACCGCATGGCCAAGGAAAACCCCGTGGGCTACCAGTCGATGTCCCTGGCCGCGGCCCGGCGCATGCAGGAATACAGCAGCTTCGCCAGCGTGCAGGGGCGCCTGCGGGACTTCTTCGCCCTGACCCCGCTGACCGAGGCTGACGGCGCGTCCTCCCTGGCTGTGGCGGGTAACGCCTGATGCTGATCCTCATCCATTCGGAAACCAATAAGAGCAACATCCAGCAGAACCTCGGCCGCCCCGAATACAGCTACTACTTCGTGCTCAAGGAGTTCCGGCCGGTGCTGGAGCGCCTGGGCCAAGTGCTGGAGGTCAGCAACCCCGACGAGTTGGTGGACCGCCTGTATTTCGACTGCCAGAGCCGCGGCGAGGCGTGCATTTTCCTGTCGTTCTCGCCGCCCCATCGCACGCCCAACCATTACGCCTGCCCGACCATCCCGGTGTTCGCCTGGGAGTTCAGCACCATTCCCACCGAAAGCTGGCAGGGCGAGCCGCGGCATGACTGGCGGCTGGTCCTGGGCACCGCGGGCGCGGCAATCACCCACTCCAGCTTTACCGTGCGAGCGGTGCGCGATGTGATGGGCGAGGACTATCCGATCTGTGCGATCCCGGCCCCGGTCTGGGATCGCTTCGCCCGCCGTGGCGAGCAACTGGGCAAGCAGGCGCGGGCGTCCCGGGTGACCCTCAATCTGCATGGTCTGTTGCTCGACAGCCGCACCCTGGACCTGAACGCCTACGGTCCGAGCACGCTGCGCGAAGGCACGCCGCTGGTGCTCGATACCCAGGCCCGCGATTGCCAACTGCTGCTCGACGGGGTGGTCTACACCTCGGTGTTCAACCCCTACGACGGGCGCAAGAACTGGCAGGACATGATCAGCGCGTTCTGCACCACCTTTCGCGACTGTGCCGACGCCACCCTGGTGCTGAAACTGACCCACCACGATATCGGCAACGCGCTGGCCGACATGCTGCACCACCTCTACAAGAACCAGTCCTACCAGTGCCGCATCGTGCTGATCCACGGCTTCCTGTCCGATCCGGACTACGAGCGGCTGGTGGAGGCCACCTGCTATGTGGTGAATTCCTCGTTCGGCGAAGGGCAGTGCCTGCCGCTGATGGAGTTCATGTCCTGCGGCAAGCCGGCGGTGGCGCCGTGCAACACCGCGATGGCCGACTACATCGACCACGACAACACCTTCATCGTCGACTCCACCGACGAACTGACCGCCTGGCCCCACGATCCGCGGGCCGCCTATCGGACCCTGCGCTACATCACCAACTGGGATTCGCTGTGCTCGGCCTATCGCGCCAGCTACGACGTCGCCCTGCAGGACCCGGAGCGTTATGCACGGATGTCGACCCATGCGATCGAAAGCCTGCGGCGTTTCTGTAGCCAGGCCACGGCCGAACAGCGCCTGGGTGAGTTCTTCCGGCAGGTGCTGGAGCGGCGCAAGGCACCTGCCACCCCCGGGCTTCCCGCGTGATGCGGGCGTTTCTGCGGCGTTTGCGCAGGGGCGCGCCGTTGCCTGCGCCGCTGCTGGCCGAAGCGCCCAGGCCCGCGGTTTCCCCCCGCGATTGCGGCTTGCGCGACGCCCTGCTCGACGGCTGGTTCCGTTCTGAAACCGGCGAGCTGCTCAAGGGCTTTGCGATTACCGCTGAAGACACCCTGCTCGATGTCGGCTGTGGCGAGGGCGTGGCCACGCTGTTCGCGATGCGCCAGGGCGCTTCGGTGATTTTTACCGACAGCGAGTTCGACAAGGTGCGCGAGCTGGCCCGGCAAGTCGCCGAGCAGTCGGACGTGCCTGCCCTGGGGCTGGTCAGCAACAGCCTGCCGTTGCCGCTGGCCCAGGGCTGCGCCAGCAAAGTGGTGTGCATGGAAGTGCTGGAACACATCGAACAACCCGCGCCGTTTCTCGCCGAGCTGGTGCGCATGGGCCGCCCCGGCGCGCAATACCTGATCAGCGTTCCGGACCCGGTGGGCGAGCATCTGCAGAAGGGCATCGCGCCGCCCGGCTATTACCGCGCGCCGAACCATGTGCAGATCTTTTCCCGCGAAGGCTTTGGCCAGATGATCGAGGCCGCCGGGCTGGTCATCGAACACCGGCAGGCCACGGGCTTTTTCTGGGTCATGGGCATGATCTTCTTCTGGGCCAGCGAACGGGCCGCCGGCCGCGAGCCGCCGGGCGCCGTGCGCGACCGGATCCAGGCGCCGTACCCGGCGCTGATGGAAGGCTGGGCACGGACCTGGGAAGAACTGCTGGCGCAACCCGACGGGCTGGCGATCAAGCAGGTGCTGGATGGCTTCATGCCGAAAAGCCAGGTCATCATCGCCCGCAAGCCGCTGTCTGGCGCAGTGGCTGAGCCGTCTTGAACGACAAGCGGATCATGGACATCGAGCTGCTGCGGGGCATCGCGGTGCTGGGCGTGGTGTTCCATCATCTGCAAGGCAGTCTGTTTCGCGACGGGCTCGCCTGGCTGGGCAGCGTCGCGGCCTACGGCCAGTTCTGGTGGGGTGTGGACCTGTTCTTCGCCATCTCCGGCTTTGTCATCGCCCGCAGCCTGGTCCCGCAACTGCGCGCCTGCACCAGCGCCGCGCAGTTCTGGCAACGGACCCGCGACTTCTGGATTCGCCGCGCCTTCCGCCTGTTGCCTTCGGCCTGGTTGTGGTTGCTGCTGATATTGCTGGCGACCCTGTTTCTCAATCGTTCGGGGGCCTTCGGCAGCCTGCACGCCAACCTGTGGGCCACGGTTGCCGGCCTGTTGCAGTTCGCCAATTTGCGGTTCGCCGACAGCTTTTTCCACTATGAGTACGGCGCCAGTTTCGTCTACTGGAGCCTGTCGCTGGAGGAGCAGTTCTACCTGTTGCTGCCGCTGCTGGTGCTGTTATGCCGCAAGTACCTGGCCTGGGCGTTGCTGGCGCTGGTACTGGTGCAGGTCCTGACCCTGCGCTCGGCGCTGCTGATGGTCATCCGGACCGACGCCATGGCCCTCGGCGTATTGCTGGCGCTGTGGACGGCCCGCGGCAGCTACCGGCACTGGGAGCCAAAGTGGCTGGGACGGTATCCGGGGCTCGGCCCGCTGCTGTTGATCCTGTCGTGCCTGGGCCTGGGCTGGTTGGCGACCGATGGTTTTAATGTCACCCGTTACCGGGTTGGCGCCCTGGCGGTGCTCTGCGCGCTGTTGGTATGGATCGCTTCCTACAACCGTGACTACCTGTTGCCCCGCGGCCTGCTGAAAAGCCTGTTGGCCTGGGTCGGCAGCCGTTCCTACGGGATCTACCTGATCCATGTCCCGGTGTTTCTGCTGGTCCGCGAAGCCTGGTTCCGCCTGGCGCCCCTGGGCACGACCGGGCTGAACGAGCAGCCGCTGCTGGCAATGGCCTGCGCCGCGGGCCTGCTGCTGTTGCTGAGCGAACTCAACTACCGTGTCATCGAGTTGCCCCTGCGCAATCGGGGCGCCGAGCTGGTGCAACGCCTGGGTCCATCCCGTTCTCCCGTTCCCTCCACTGGAGTCACTTCATGCTGAGCCTTCTGAAAAAACTCACGGCGAGCGCTCCTGCGGCCGTGACGCCCGAGACACCGCCGCCGGCCAAGGTCGATCCGTACATGCTGGGCCTGCAGGACGCCATGCTCAGCGGCTGGTTCAACCAGGAAAACGGCGAGTTGTTCACCGGCTTTCCGGTGACGGCCGAGGACACCCTGCTGGATGTCGGCTGTGGTGATGGCGGTAACGTGCATTACTGCGCGATGCGCGGGGCGAAGATCATCATTGCCGACATCGATGCGGCCAAGGTCGAGGCGACGCGCCAGCGCCTGAGCGATACGCCGGCCCGCGGCGTCGAATGCCATGTCACCGACTGCAATCCGTTGCCGATCGCCGACGGTACCGCCAGCCGTGTGGTGTCCACCGAGGTCATCGAGCATGTGGACGACCCGGCGCAGTTTCTCTCCGAACTGGTGCGGGTCGGCCAGCCAAGCGCGCTGTACCTGTTGAGCGTGCCGCACCCGAGCTCCGAGGACCTGCAAAAGGACATCGCCGCGCCCGAGTATTTCCAGAAGCCCAACCATATCCGCATCATCAGCGAAGAACAGTTCAAGCAGATGGTCGGCGACGCCGGGCTGGAGGTGCTCAGCCATAGCCAGTACGGCTTCTACTGGTCGATGTGGATGCTGCTGTTCTGGGAAGCCAAGGTCGAGTTCAGCAACCCCGACCACCCATTGCTCGACCAGTGGGCCAGCACCTGGCAGACCATCCTCAACTCGCCGCGCGGCGTGCAGATCAAGCACGCGCTGGACGCTGTGGTCGCCAAGAGCCAGGTCATCATTGCCCGCAAGCCGGCCTGAACCGGCGCGGGCTTTTGCCCGCTTGAATGAGGCAGGACGCAAGCTTTTGTAGCCGCTGCCGCAGGCTGCGATAAGGCCGCAGGCCTTCAGCGATCTTTCGGCCTTGCGCGCCCTGCGGTCGCGATCGCAGCCTGCGGTAGCGGCTACAGGGTCTGCTTCAGGCCTGTTGCACGAAAGTCAGGCGCAGGGCGAAGCCGATCAGCAGGCTGCCGAACAGCCATTGCTGGACCCGCTGGGCGGCGCGGTTGTGCGCCAGCCAGCGGCCGATCCAGGCGCCGGCCAGGGCGTAGGCGCTGTCGAACAGCAACCCCACCAGCACCAGCAGCAGGCCGAGGCTGGCGAACTGCGCCGCCACGGGGCCGGCCTGCGGGTTGATGAACTGTGGCAGCAGCACCGAGCAGAACAGCAGCGCCTTAGGGTTGAGCAGGTTGGTCAGCAGGCCGCGGCGGATCGCTTCGCGCCAGCGCAATGCGCTCGCGGCTTCGCCGTTTTGCAGGCTGGGCAGCAGGTTGACCCGCAGGCACTGCACGCCAAGCCACAGCAGGTAGGCGGCCCCGCCCAGGCGTACCACTTCGAAGGTCCAGGGCGCGGCCTTGAACAGGGCGGCCAGGCCCAATGCCGCCAGCGCCACATGGCAGCCCCGGGCGATTGCCAGGCCTGCCGCGGTGGCCAGCGCCAGGCCCTTGCCCTGGCGGGCGCCGGTTTGCAGCAGCAGGATCATGTCGGGGCCGGGCAGCAGATAGACCACCGCCAGCGCCAGGAAAAACATCCAGAGTTGTGCCACCTTGCCACCCCTTTCGTTGTCGATTCGGTAGCCAGAGTCTAGGGCCGAAGGGCAGGGCAGGTGCTTGCGTAGTCAGCCAGCATGAGGGCGGAAATTGGCATAATCTTCCGTCTGGACATGGAGTGACTATCGGAAAATGCCAAAAATGAAACTGGACGCCTACGACCGCAAGATTCTCGCCGCCCTGCAGCGCGACGGCCGCCTGAGCAACGTGCAACTGGCGGAGGAGATCGGCCTGTCGCCCTCACCCTGCCTGCGCCGGGTACGGATGCTGGAAGAAGCCGGGGTGATTCGCGGCTACCAGGCCAACCTCGATCGCGATGAAGTGGGCCTGGGGCTGACGGTGTTCGTCGGGGTCAAGGTCGAGCGGCACACCGACGAGCATTCCGAAGCCTTCCACAAGGCGGTGACGGCGCTGCCGGAGGTGCTTTCGGCGTTCCTGGTGTCCGGCGAGTCGGACTTTCTGCTGCAGGTGGTGGTGCCGGACCTGCGCGCCTACGACCGCTTTCTCACCGGCAGCCTGCTGAAACTGCCGGGCGTCAGCGATATCCGCAGCAACTTCGCGATCCACACGGTGAAGACCCCGGGGGCGCTGCCGCTGGGGCATTTGCCGACCTGACGCGATCATCTGTAGCCGCTGCCGAAGGCTGCGATCGCGACCGAAGGGCGCGCAGGGTCTGAAGATCGCTGAAGGCCTGCGGCCTTATCGCAGCCTGCGGCAGCGGCTACAGGCTCTACATCTGCGTCGCCATCCCCTCGACATCCATCGCCGCCTGGCGCAATGCCTCGGAGCGGGTCGGGTGCGGGTGGCAGGTCAGGGCGATATCTTCGGCCGAGGCGGAAAACTCCATGGCCACGCAGTATTCGCCGATCATTTCGCTGACGCTCGGTCCTACTAAATGCACGCCGAGGATTTCATCGGTCTGCGCGTCCGCCAGGACCTTGGCGAAACCTTCGGTCTCATGGTTGATCTTGGCCCGGCTGTTGGCCGTGAAAGGGAACTTGCCGGCCTTGTAGGCCCGGCCCTCGGCCTTGAGCTGCTCTTCGGTCTTGCCGACGCTGGCCAGCTCCGGTTTGGTGTAGATCACACTGGGGATCAGGTTGTAGTTCACTTCACCGGCCTTGCCGACAATCTGTTCGATACAGGCCATGGCCTCGTCCTCGGCCTTGTGGGCGAGCATCGGCCCGGACGTGACGTCGCCAATCACCCACACGCCAGGGGCCTCGGTGCGGTGCTGGCGGTTGGCGAGCATGCCTCGCGAGTCGGTGCTCAGGCCGACGTTCTCCAGCCCCAGGCCCTGGGTATAAGGCCGGCGTCCGATGGCCACCAGCACGTAGTCGGCTTCCAGCAGCTGCGCCGTGCCGCCCGCCGCCGGCTCGATGCTCAACTGCACGCCGTTGGCCGAGGTGCTGGCGCTAGTGACCTTGGTGCCGAGCTTGAAGGCGATCCCCTGTTTGCCCAGGGCCCGTTGCAGGGTCTTGCCGGCTTCGCCATCGACGCCGGGGCAGATGCGGTCCAGGTACTCGACCACCGTCACCTGGGCCCCCAGGCGCCGCCAGACCGAGCCCAGCTCCAGGCCGATCACCCCGGCGCCAATCACCACCAGGTGCCGGGGCACTTCGCTGAGGGACAGCGCGCCGGTGGAGTCGAGGATGCGCCGGTTGTCGATCTCCACCCCGGGCAACGGTGTCGGCTCGGAGCCGGTGGCGATCACGATGTCCTTGGCCTGCAACCGGGTCTTGCCGCCGGCGCTGTCGGTCACCGTGACCTGGCCCGGGCCGTCGATATGGCCCCAGCCCTTGATCCAGTCGACCTTGTTCTTGCGGAACAGGAACTCGATGCCCTTGGTCAGGCCCGCCACGCTGTCATCCTTCTGCTTCATCATCTGGGCCAGGTTGAGGCTGGGCTTGACCTCGATGCCCAGTTCGGCGAATTCCTTGCCCATGGCCGCGTCGTACAACTCCGAGGCATGCAGCAAGGCCTTGGACGGCATGCAGCCGACGTTCAGGCAAGTACCGCCGAGGGTGGCGCGGCCTTCGACACAGGCGGCCTTGAGCCCCAGCTGGCCGGCGCGAATGGCGGCGTTGTAGCCACCGGGACCCCCACCGAGGATGACGACGTCGTAGCTGCTCATGGCTGTTCTCCTGCGATCGCAAAGACGGGTTTAAAGGTAGTCGAGCAAAAAATTATGACCGTAATATGAGCGTGCAAAGGGCTGGCGGTCAAGCAGGGGTGTTCACATTCCTTGTAGGAGCAGCCGGTCGACGCTCGATTGCTCGCGATGGCATCGACGCGGTCCTGCCGTTGAATCGCGTTGGCCGCATCGCGAGCAAGCTTCGCTCCTACAGAAGAAGAGGGGGTGGGGTGTTCAGGTCCACCAGTAGCGCACGAGGTGGAAGAAGATCGGCGCGGCGAAACACACCGAGTCCAGGCGATCGAGCATGCCGCCGTGGCCTTCGATCATATGGCCCCAGTCCTTTACCCCGCGGTCGCGCTTGATCGCCGACATGACGATGCCGCCGGCAAAGCCCAGCAGGTTGATCAGCAGGGCGATCAGGAACGACTGCCAGATAGTGAACGGGGTGATCCACCACAGCGCGCCGCCGATCAGCGAGGCCAGCAGGATGCCGCCGACAAAACCTTCCACGGTCTTGGACGGCGACAGCCGGGGGGCGATCTTGCGTTTGCCGAAGAGTTTTCCACAGACGTACTGCAGCACGTCCGACATCTGCACCACGATCACCAGGTAGGCGATCAGCAGCAGGTTGCGCCCTTCGTAGCCGGCGATATCCAGGGTCAGCAGCGCCGGCACGAACGACACGCAGAACACCGCGATCATCAGCCCCCACTGGACCTTCGAGGCACGCTCCAGGAAGTGCGTGCTGTCGCCGCCCAGGGACGCGAGGATCGGCAGCAGCAGGAACACATAGACCGGGATGAAGATCGAGAACAGCCCGTACCAGTCGAAGTAGATCAGCAGGTATTGCACGGGCAGGGCCAGGTAGAACGCCGCCACCAGCGCCGGGTAGTCGCTGCGCCGGGTCGGCATCAGGGTCAGGAACTCGCGCAGGGCGTAGAACGAGACGGCGTAGAACAGCAGGATCACCGCGCTGGTGCCGAGCCAGAAGGCGACGCCGATCACCAGCACCATCACCCACCAGGCGTTGATGCGCGCGTTGAGGTTGTCGATCACCGAGCTCGGCGCGCCACGGGTGCGCAGCTTGAGCAGAAAACCGATCAGCGAGGCCAGCACCAGTACCGCGCCGATCCCGCCGAACAACATCAGGGTTTGCCTATCCATCTCAAGAATGCTCCGGGGCCATGGCCAGCAGCGCTGCGCGGCTGCGTTCGAGGAATTGCTCTTTGCTTTCGCCGTCCTCCAGGGACAGCGGCGCGCCGAAGCTGGTGGTGCATAGAAGCGGCAGGGGCAGGAAGCGGCCCTTGGGCATCACGCGGTTGAGGTTGGCGATCCACACCGGAATCACCTGGGCCTGTGGGTAACTTTTCGCCAGGTGATAGATGCCGCTCTTGAACGGCAGCAGGCCTTCCTCCTCCAGGTTGCGCGTGCCTTCGGGGAAGATGATCAGCGAATCGCCGTTGGCCAGGGCGTCGAGCATCGGCTGCAAGGGGTTATCCACAGGCTCCTTGCGCTCGCGGTCGATCAGCACGCCGTTGAACACGCGGTTGATGATGTAGCGGCGCAGCGGGCGGGTCTGCCAGTAATCGGCGCCGGCCACTGGCCGCGTCACCTTGCGCAGCGCGGGCGGCAGCGAGGCCCAGAGCAGCACGAAGTCGCCGTGGCTGCTGTGGTTGGCGAAGTAGATACGTTGCACCGCCTGCGGCCCGCAACCGAGCCACAGGCTGCGCGCCCCGGTGATGGTGCGGGCGGCGGAGGTGATGAGGGTGGCGACCAGGGGTTCGAGCATGAGAATTCCTTATCCGGCGATGGCCAGCCAGGGGCTGGCCAGGATGAAGCCCAGTGTCAGCAGTACTTGCGCCGCCAGCAGCCAGGCCTGGCGACGCAACAGGTTGAGGGCGCCGCGGCTGCGTTGTTGCCATGGGCGGCCGCCGGCGGTCGCCGGTTGCAGGCCGAGGGCGCTCAGCGCCTGGTCCAGCGCGGCGCTGCGTTCGGCCAGCGGCAGCGGGCTGTCCGCCACTCGCTGGAACAACTCGGCATCGAAGGCCACCCGCAGCGCCCAGTACTTTTGCAGCACTCCCAGGAGCAGCAGGGCGACGCTCAGGGCAATGGCCCAGGGGGCGGACGCGCCGAGCAACCACTGGCCGAGGCCAAGCAGGGCGCCGAGCAGTGTCAGGCCTGTGGATAACAGGTCCAGCGAATGCCCGCGGCGCAACAGGCTCGCCACCGCATGCAGTTCCATATCAGTGGCCATGCACCTTCCCCTGGGCTGTGGATAAAGGCTCCAGGGCCCGGCGGTGCGCGGGTTGCAGGACGATCTGCGGGCGTGCGCGACGGATCTGCACGATGGCCGCATCGACGCTGGCGGCGCGGCCTGTGTACAACAGCCAGGCGGCCACGGCGGTGGCACTGCGCGAATAGCCCAGGGCGCAGCAGACCAGCAGCGGCGCGTGCTCGCGCAGGCTTTCGATGGCTTGCGCGGCCTCGCGGCATTGCGCGGTGGTGGGCGCGGTCAGGTCGAGCACCGGCACGCAGCGATAGGCCAGGTGACGGCCGTCCATGGACAGCTCGGCGCACAGGTCGACCACCGCGCTGAACGGGCTGTCCTGCAGCTCGCCCGGGGTCGGGATGCGCCCCAGCCAGACGTTATCCACAACCTCGTCGGGCTGTGGATGCTTGCGGGTCCACAGCCGGGAATTGGTCCAGGCCGCCGCCAGGTAAGGCGCCAGCAGCCAGCGCGTGGCGTTGCTAAGGCGGCCGTCCGCGCCTTTCTGGAAACCCTTGGCGTCGAACAATCCGTAGTTCAGCGCCACCAGCAGCAGGGCCACGGCGGGCCACAGCAGCCACAGCCAGGTTGCGGCGAAGGCCAGGGCCGGCACGGCAAACAGCAGTGCCCCCAGGGCATAACGCAACGCCAGGCGCCAGCGCTGGCGATCGCGAGCCAGGCGCAGGTTCTGCAGCATGCCGGGACGGTCCAGCGGCCACAGCCAGACGCACAGCCAACCGGCCAGGGCGCCTGTGGGCAGGTCGATAAAGTGGTGTTGATAAGTGGTCAGCACCGATACGCCGATCAGCGCGAACCAGCCGTGCACCAGCCAGCGCCAGATGCCCTGGACATGCCGCGCATAGCAGACCCACAGCACCACCAGCAGCGCGATGTGCAGCGACGGCGCCTGGTTGAACGGCTTGTCAAAGCCGGCCAGCACGTCGAACAGCCAGCCGAACAGGCCATCCAGCTCCGGGCGCTGGAAGGTGAAGCGCAACGGCCAGAGCAGGAAGCAACTGACCGCGATGACTTGCGCGGTCAACAGGCGCAAGGCGTGGCGCTTGAGTTCTTCGCGGCTGGTGGGCAGCAGCAGGGAAAAGCCGTACAGCAGGTCGATCGACCAGTAGGGCACGATGCTCCAGGCCCAGAACGGCATCTGCCGCTCCCAGTCGAACACCAGGCTGCCGACCTCGGCCCGTTGCGAGGTGACCCAGGTGGCGAAGCCGTAGGTGCCGAAAAACAGCGGCGCCAGCAGCAACAGCCAGAGCACCGCGGGTTTCAGCAGGCCGGGCTCACGGGTGTATGTCGCGGCGACCGTCATCATTGCACCCGCTGCGCCAGCGACACGCTGAAAATGCCCCACTGGTCGACGCGCAGGGTGATCCGGCGGAACCCCGCGGCTTCCACCAGTTGGTCCATCTCGGCCTGGGTCCGCCGGCGCATGACCCAGGCCTGCCCCGCGCGATGGCTGGTCAGGGCGCGGGCGATCAGCTCCAGCTGCGGGTGCCACGGCTGCCCGGTGTAGACCAGGTAACCGCCGGGCTCCACGGCGGCGGCCAGGCCCGCCAGGGAGTCGCTGACCATCTGGTTGTCGGCGAACAGCTCGTACAGGCCGGACACCACCGCCAGCGTCGGCTTGGGCTTCAGGGCTGCGAGGTCGTTGCGGTCGAAGGCGTCGGCCTTGACGAAGCGGGCAATCTGGCCCAGGCCTTTCTCGGCGATCAGCGCGCTGCCGTCGCGCACGTTGATGTCGCTGTAGTCGCGCAGCAGGATCGATTCCGGCAGCGGGCTGACGCCCTGCAAGGCTTCGAGAATGTAGCGCCCGTGGCCGGCGGCGATGTCGACGATGCGCACTTCGCGCTGCTGGGCGCGCAATTTCTCCATGGCCAGGCGCAGCAGTTCTTCCACATGCAGCTTGCGTTGGCGAATGCCGCGCCAGCCGATGGAGTTCAGGTAGTTGCGGTCGATCATCCGGCCCAGGGCCGAAGTGCCGGTCGCCTGGTTGCGGTACACGTAGTCCAGGGTGCTGCCGGAGTCGAAACCGGTGTCGAAGCCCAGCTTGACCCCGGCCGAGAGCTGGCTGCCCAGGCGCATGCTGGCGCGGGTCAGGCGCCAGTAGAGGTCGCGCAGGGAGTTATGCGGCAGCGGTGCCGCCAGTGCCTCGGACTCGGCGCAGGTCAGGCCCAGGCGGTCGGCGTCGAGCAGGGAAGGGCGGTTCAGCGGCCGCGCGAAGTTCTGCAGGATGAACCGTCGGGCGCTGGCGACGGCCGGGGCCCGGGCTTTCTCGCCGAGGGTGTCGTGGAAGAAGCCCGGCAGGATGTGTTTTTCCTTGTGCAGGCTGCCCAGGCGCTCGAAGAACTGCTCCTGGGGTCGGCGATGGACGACGAAGTCGGCGCCGGAGATCAGCAACTGGGTCGGCACCTGGATCGCCTGGGCGTCGGCCACCACCCGCTCGGCGGCTTCGTACAGGCCGAGCAGCACGTTCACCGAGATCGCCTTGGTGATCAGCGGGTCGCTGTCATAGGAGGCCACCCGCGCCGGGTCGTGGCTGAGGAAGCGCGCCTTGACGTAGCTGTTGACGAAAAAGTTGCCGCGAAACCGCCGCATCAGCGCCAGGCCCGGGCGGGCGAAAGGCACGTAGAGCTTGACCTTGAACGCCGGCGACGCCAGCACCAGGGCGCGGATGCGCGGTGCGTAGTCATGGACCCAGGTGGATGCGATCACCGCGCCGACGCTCTGGGCCACCACGGCCATGTGTTCTTCGTCGATGCCGTGGCTGGCCCGCAGGTGATCGCAGAAGGTCTGCACGTCGCGCACGCTGGTGGCGAAGCTCGGGCTGTCGCCCCGGGCGCCGGGCGACTGGCCATGGCCGCGGGCGTCCCAGGCGAAGAAATCGAAGGCCGGCAGGTCCAGTTCGTCCACCAGATGGGCGATGCGCGCGGAGTGTTCGTGGCCGCGGTGGAACAGCAGCACGGCCTGGCGCGGGCCGTCCGCGGGGGCGGCGGTGGCCGGCCAGTGGCGGTAGAACAGCTCGACGCCGTCGTGAGTGGTGAAGGTCTGGTGGAGAGCTTCGCGCATGGCAACTTCCTTATTCTGAGGGGGCGTTTTGCTGCATTTCTTGTTGCGGCACGTCTTGCTGTCGTGCTTCGAGCAGGCCCTGGCGAACCCGGTTGATCAAGGTGTAGACCAACAACGCGGCGACCACCGCCAGCAGGCCATTGATCCAGGCGGCGCTGAGCCAGCCCAGGGCGATGCCGGTGGCCAGCACGCCGAGTACGAACGCCCGGTCGCTCTTGCCCATGGGGCCGTCGTAGCGACGCGAGGCGCCGATCATCGGCCCCAGCACGCCGGCGTATTCGCTGAACAGCGCCAGCAGCGTCACCAGCAGGACCAGCGGCAGGCTGACGCCGGCAATCAGCGCGAAAGGCAGGATCAGCGCGCTGTCGGCAATCACGTCGCACAATTCATTGAGATAGGCGCCCAGGCGCGATTGCTGGCCGAATTCCCGGGCCAGCATGCCGTCGATGGCGTTCAGCGCCATGCGCAGGATCATCCACAGCGGGATCAGGATGAACAGCCAGAGGTGGTTGGCGAAACTGCCGATCAGGGCCCCCACCAGCACCGAAATCACCCCCGCCAGCACGGTGATCTGGTTGGCCGTGGTGCCGTTGTCGTACAGGCGCTGGACCCAAGGCCGCAGCAGGTTCTGGAAGCGCGGTTTGAGCTGGTAGATGGAGAGCATGGCTGGACGTTTCCTTGTCACAAAGTGGGCCACGGATTATGGCCACAGATCTCGCGGGCTGGCATCAGCGCAGCAGCGGTTTTCCCCGGCTTTGTGACGCGCTCATGGCAAATAAAGGCATAGGTAAGCGACGAAAATTTCACTACTATCGTTATATCGTAACGATTTGTGACAAATACAGCGGCCTGCCGAAGAGTTATCCACAGGCCGGAACGGGTTAACGACCAGCGTTGGGGTGGTATGCAAGTCGATCTTGAGACTGAAGGGGCGGGGGTCGAAGCCTTGCCGAGGTTTCAGCGGGCGGCCTTTCACGAGCGCCGTCTGAAGCG
>NZ_QHHP01000041.1:388624-412791 GCF_003184125.1 Pseudomonas sp. RW409
GTTCAATCTGGACCTATGGTACCGATGTTGTTTGCGTCTCAGTCATGGGAGCAGGTTGATGGCTGGCCACCTCCGCGCCGAAGTCCGCGAACGCATCCCCAAAGCCGTCATTCAACTGACAAGCGAGCAGCAGATCCGACTCTTACTAATCGTTCTAGCAAAGGTTTACCTCAACCCCTTACTTCTCTGTTATTTATCGCCGGGTACCTGGCTTCAATCTGGAGCTGACGAGCATCGTTACAGATGATTTAAGGCAGAAAGTTCTGGATTTGAGCTTCATTTCCTAAAATCACTTTAAAAAAACAAACATAAAAAATCGCGATCAAAAAAAATAAAACCCCTACAAAAAAAAGAATAAAACCTCTTCGAGCCCAACAAAAATCATATAAAACAATAGATTATAATTTATCTTTTTTAAGTGATAACGACAGTGGGCGGCAGATGTCGCCGTTTTTAAAAGAATGGACTTTCGTTTTTTGAAAAATGGACCCAATGATTTCAGGAGCTTATGCGTGATTCCGCCGCTGCAGAGCCGTGTCTGTTTCAGTCTCGTTTTTAAAATACGAGACTGAAACCTTATCAGCGCCACTGACCTAGGAACCTGCGCGCCGAGCCTTTAAATGCAGAATCGGCAGGCAAACGGGTGCGGAAAGATTTCGCAGTGCGAAATCGTCTGCGACGGCCTTTCCTCAGAATCCTCGTCTTGGGCTGAATCTGGAGCAAATTGCTATGGCTACGCCATGGCAGGGACAGTGGCCTGGCTCCGCTACAACGCTTCGCTCGTAGAAGGCGATGCACCTAAAAAATTTCAGGCAGCATTTCGCAATGCGAAATGCGCGAGTTATGGCTGTCACTCCCCGCTTGCCCATGCCCGTAGTGAATCAATACATCCTGACTGTGAGAGTCCAAGCCTTCCGTCACACGGCAATAAATGGTGTCTGGCCTCAACTGGCCAGCCTGCAGTGTCGTCATCAATAGCAAGCCAACCGCTCAGTCTCGCTCGTGCTGCGTGACGGCAAATCTGTTCGTATCGTGAAGCTCCATCCCACCAGCTTTGATCTGCTGAGTTTCGAGCCATTGTGCTGTGCCATGTGGCACTGATTACTCGGTTCTGAATGGCTTCTGGGAGATATCCCCGTGTGCGATGGTAGCCAAACTGGCGAACCCAGCTAGTGCTTAGAACAATACTAACCTGCGGCTGGTCCACCAGAGCCAGCATCAATAACGGGGTCCACATGAACAGTTGGCCCTCGCCGTGAAGCTGCAAGCCTTTGCGTGTGTGAAACACTGCGTCAGGATGAAGGACACCATCGAAGTCGAGGAAAAGCACTTTGGGGTGAGGGTTTTGGGACATAGTTCTGAACCCGATACAATTTAAAGACAATGGATATGGAAACATAATATCCGATAATGGCTAGACCCGGATATTGCAGGATAGCCCTAGAACCTTCATCCTAGAGGCATCACCAGCACCCGGCGGCGCCATGCCTCAAATACCCCAGCCCTTGTTCGACACCTTCGAACGCTTTCACGAACTCAATTTCTTGGGTCTAAGCGGCGAGCTTCCAGTCGTGCTCGGCTATCTCCAATCAATGCCTAAGCAATGTATGGCCATCGATGGATACCTGGCCGTACGGGGATTTCTCAAGTCCTATGCTGGTAACCAGGCAACCTACAACTCCTACCGGACTCACGTTGAGCGCCTGCTTCTATGGTCTATTCTGATCATCGAGAAGCCGCTAATTGAGCTGCGCCGCCGCGATGCCGAAGCTTTCATGGAGTTTTGCCTCAATCCGCCTGCTGAATGGATTGGCCCGATCGTTAAGTCTCGCTTTGTGCGCATTGGCGCAAGGAAGCGATCCGACAGTGACACGTATGGCGTGAACGAGGATTGGCGTCCTTTCGCTACCAGTGCTCCGAAACGAGATAGGAAAATCGCTTCGGAAACGCTGATCGCCCTCCCCTTGAGCGCCTACAAAATGTCACAGGGCTCGGTGGCCCAGGTATTTGCCGTGTGCGGGAGTTTTTTTCAGCACGCAACAGACGAAGGATTCACCGAGGTGAATCCTTTCCGGGCAGTTAAACAGAAGTCGGTCTACAAGCAGCGCAACACCCTGGACGTGGCGTCTCGCTCACTGACTCAATTGCAGTGGAGCTTTGTCATTGAGACTGCGGAACTAATGGCAGCAACTGACCCTGTTCATGAGCGCACCCTTTTTATTGTCGCCACGCTCTTCTCCATGTACCTGCGCGTCTCTGACCTCGTAGGGCGCGATAACTGGAGCCCCGTGATGGGGGATTTCCGCCGAGACACCGCCGGGAACTGGTGGTTTCACGTTGTGGGCAAAGGGAACAAGGCCGCAAAAATTAGCGTGCGCGATGAGTTCATTGAGTCCTATTTGGCTCGGTATCGTAGACACTTACAGTTACCTCCCCTGCCCTCCGCACATGAGAAACGGCCATTACTCAGCACGCTAAAAGGTCGAGGCGGCTTGTCTGATCGTCATATCAGACTTTTGCTCCAAGAGGTATTTGATCAAGCTCTTCAGAGGATGCGAGACGAAGGCTGGAGTGATGACGAGGTTGATCAACTTCGTTCGGCATCACTGCACTGGCTTCGCCACACATCCGCTACCTTCGACGCACCACATCGAGACATGAAGGATCTGCAGGCGGACTTACGTCATAACAGCCTAAGTACTACGCAAAACACGTATTACAATTCACTAGATGAGCAGCGTGCGCACTCAGTGAAAAAGATGAAGATTAAGAATCTATAACTTCCACATTGGATGTAATGCATCTCCGAAACCGCTAATTCGGGAACGGCCAGTTGGAATACAAGGACACCGACGTCGGAACGGGTGTGAACATCGGGTTGCTCTCCGACCTCAGCGAACGGACAAAGATCGGCCTCGCTTATACCAGCAAGGTGAAACTGGAGTTCGAAGACAGCCCTGACGTACGCAAGGTGAGCAACCCGATCATCAACGCTGCACTCAATCGGCTGGATGTCGACTCGCTGGCTCATCAGATCCCGCCGCATCCCCCAGTCTGGCTCTGCAGATACGCCACCTGGCCGGGCTGTCCCCAACCCCACCGCGCGTTGATCGTATCCATCACGGCCATCGCCTTGCTCGCCCGCTCGGGCTGCAACGGCGCGAGTCGTCGGTTGGGTATCGCTGCGCTCCAGGCCGACGCCCTTGGCGGACTTCGGCTCATCAGGATTGAACATCCCGGTGCGGATGCTGACCTGCACGCGCTTGCAGTAGAAGCCCTGCGCACGCAGTTTCAGCAGCCGGTCTCGCCGGCTTGGGTCACGTACGTTGAGCACACCACCGGTCTGGGCCTGCCACTTCTTTGCGCCGTGATTGGCCAGCTTCGCCAAGGTCTTCGACGTGCCGCCCCCTACCCCAACCGGGATGCCGGTGCAACGCAGCACCCGGGCCCACATCTCGCGACCGATGCGCACCAGGTCGCCGGGCATGCTGGTCAGGTCAGCGAGGCATTCGTCGACTTAAAGGAAAGATTGTGGTGTATGGACATTCCCGGACACCAGACCAGATAACCCTTTCCTCTAATTCCCCAATGTCCATACATCCTGCATATTTTTAGGCAAATCTGCCTTGCGATGTCCATAGCAACGACGCTTCCTTCTTGTCGATCCTCCTGTACTCGAAAGGCTCCGTGTGACGAGATGGCAAAAGTCACCGATCAGCTTGAAGTCATCCTCATATTCCACTTGGGCACTCTTTTACAGCCACAGGAAAGTTGGGTTGTAAGCGTATAGCCAACACACGTTCACATGACTGACGGTGTGTGGTTCAGTCCGTCGACTGCATCCAGTATTTGCCGTACCCGATCTGTAACGGATATGTCCCCCTCAAGCTTTAAGACAGTACAGGTAAGCGCAGACAGCCATTCCTGATGCCTGGCCAAGCTACGTCCAGGGACGCCCCCCTCATCATACTGAGCTGCCCAAGCCAGAAACTCCGGCTTTGCTTGACCGAAGCGTTTTACCTCTCGACGTTTTAGTCTCTCTAATCTGAGTTCAACAGGAAGATAAAGGAACACCACAAGATCAAATTCGCTCTCAAGCGGTTGACCCCAGCCCATTACTGATCCGGCAACCACTGCACGGCCATGAGAGCGCATTTCTTGTAGCAAGCGCGCTCCTCGTTGCGTTTTGTCTGCCAGATGCTGATATGGCGGGTTACTGGGCAGCCACAAAAAATCATCTGCTTCCAGGTGAGTTGTGCTCAGTTCCTTTGCTAAAGCATCCGCTAAGGTCGTGGTGCCGGTACCTGCAGCGCCTGTGATCAAGATGTAACGTGCCGTCTCTTTTGTCATTTCGCTTTCAGCCACTCTAAAACGTTGCCATCTCCGATAAATTAACAGTGCCCCACTGATGTGGCAGCAGTCGAGCGATCTCACTCGCCCGCTGCGTTGGCAGCCGAGTAAGAACGTCCTTCAGGTACGCATACGGATCATGCCCATTTATGCGCGCAGACTGGATCAAGCTCATGATTGCTGCCGCCCGTTTGCCGCTGCGTAGCGATCCGGCGAACAACCAGTTCGAGCGTCCGAGTGCCCATGGCCTTATCTGATTTTCGACCGCGTTATTATCGATGGGCACAGCGCCGTCCTCGAGATATCGAACCAGTGCGCCCCAGCGCTTGAGGCTGTAATCCAGAGCTTTGGCGATAGCCGAGCCTTCGGGCACAAGGTCGCGCTGGGCCAGCATCCAGGTATGCAGTGCATCGATAAGGGGCGCCGCTTTTTCCTGACGTATTCGCCAGCGATCCTCGTCGGTCATTTCCCGCGCTTGCCGTTCGATTTCATACAACCCGCCAATTGAGTGCAGCGCCTGTTCGGCCAGTTGGCTTTTGTTCGTCGCATGCAGATCGAAGAACTTGCGGCGGGCATGGGCCATGCAGCCGATTTCGGTGATGCCTTGCTGAAAGCTTGCTTTGTAGCCGGCGAAATCATCGCAAACCAGCTTGCCGTTCCATTGCCCAAGGAAGTTGCGTGCATGCTCACCCGCACGGCTCGGGCTGAAGTCGTAAACCACTGCTTTAAGTGCCGAAAACGGCGTTGTGCAGTAGGCCCAGACATAAGCACGATGGGTTTTCTTTTCGCCCGGCGCGAGCATCTGCACTGGGGTTTCGTCTGCGTGAATCACGCCTTGGGCAAGTACCGTTTCACGCAGCGCGTCGACCAAGGGCTGGAGTTGCACGCCGGTTTGGCCGACCCATTGCGCCAGTGTCGAGCGGGCGATAGCCAGGCCGGCGCGGCCAAAGATTTTCTCTTGGCGATACAGGGGCAAATGGTCGGCGAATTTGGCCACCATCACGTGAGCCAGCAGCCCTGCGGTCGGTATGCCCTTGTCGATTACCTGGGCCGGAACCGGTGCCTGAGTCAGCGTTTCACACTCGCGGCAGACCCATTTCCCGCGCACATGCTGCTCCACGGTGAACACGCCCGGCGTGTAATCGAGCTTTTCGCTGACGTCTTCGCCGATCCGCTGGAGCTGGCATCCGCAGGGGCATTGGGTGTTGTCTGGTTCGTGATAAATCACGGTACGCGGAAACTGCGCAGGCAATGGAACACGCCTGGGCTGCTTGCGTGGCTCGGCCGGCGCAGCCGGCGGATTCAACGCCTTCAGCTCGGCTTCAATGGCCGCGATGTCTGTGTCGAGCAGGTCATCGAGCAGGCTGCCTTGAGCAGGGCTTAATTGCTCACTGCGCTTAGCAAACTTGTTACGTTTGAACCAGGCGATTTCGTGGGTGAGTTGCTCGATGATGGTTTGGTCGCGGTCATTCTTCTTGCCCATCCTGTCGACTTGCTGTCCGAGCGAATCAACCTGGGACAGCAACTGCGCCGCGAAGGCGCGCAGTTGGTCGGCGCTCATCTGATCGAGATTGGGTGAGGAAGTCATGCCCTGGATTTTACCAAAGCAGGTCGTTTGCGGCAGTAGGCCAAGGAGCTAATTACAGCTTTTTAAAGCAGTGTGATTACACCGCCAGCCCCAACACGCTGCCAAGGTAGGCCGAGCACCAACGCTTGAAGTTGCTCGGTATCCAGTTCTATCTCGCAGCCTTGTCGAATGCCGGGCCAGTGAAACTTTCCTTGGTTCAATCGGCGAGCAGCCAGCCAGACTCCAAACCCGTCATGCACCAGCACTTTCATACGAGTGGCGCGGCGGTTGGCAAACAGATAAGCGCAGTGCGGCTTCGCCGCACCGAACACCGCGATCACCCTGGCCAGCGCAGTTTCAGTGCCGGCACGCATGTCCATGGGCTCGGTGGCAAGCCAGATGGCGTCGATGCGAATCATTGCGTGAGTCCACGGACAAAGCGGGCGCAGCCGTCAGGATCGGAGGTTGGCCATTTCACTGTGATCGATTGCTCGCCAAGCAACAGCTCGATGATCGCCAATGCTTCCGCCTGCCGTTTGGGCGTAGCTCTCAACGGAACGAAAGCTGGCAACGCCGCTGGTGACTGATCTCGGTAAAGTGGTAGCCACTTGCGGATCACGTTGGCGTTGATGCCGTGGCTGATGGCGACGCTGGATAGGGTTGCGCCCGGTTGCAGGCATTCCTGAACAACCTGGGCCTTGAAGGGTTTCGGGTAAGAGCTTCGTTGGCGCATGGAAATCCTGACGTTAAGGGCGATCGCGTCCGCTTAAAAATACGCGGACACCATCGCCCTTAATGCTGGAGTTCGGAAGGTGACTTCCCCAGCCGCTTACCTCTTGATGAGATAGAAGCGTTTGCTCAAGATCCAAGCGATCCGGACTCCAAGCTCGTATGCTTGAGTCCGAGAGCCTAAAAAATTTGAATCCAGAGTTAGATGGAGCCCTGCTCACAGAAGAGCGCTTTAGCCGATCTCTAGTAATGTCAGAAATCTTTGAAAGCCCAAGTTTTTTAGCAGCAATACCGTGAGGCTTACTTTCATCAATGTCCTCTGGAAGCTGAACAAGAATGAAGCGTCCCCGCTCATCATCGAAGACAGCCACCCCAGTGCTCCCTGATCCAGCAAAGAAGTCGAGAACGACATCTCCCTCTCTTACTCCAGAGATTCTCATCATTCGTTTAATTAACTCTGTAGGCTTGACAGTATCAAATGGCACCTCACCATCAAAAGCAATCTTGAGCTCTTTAACGCCAGAGCGGGTAGTGCCGGAGTCTTTCGCGAACCAGATTGTTTCAGGTGTACGCCCATCAAGATCTGCCAAGTATATTTTTCTAATTATCCTTGTTTCATCTTCACTGAAGAATATCTCTCCAGAGTCGATTTTGCTTTGAAGAGTTTCTTTGCTCCATCGCCATCCGTTGTCGGGAGGATTGATAATCTTTCCTGAAGGAGTTGTAATAGGGTATTTAAGGTTTTTCCTGTAAAGGGCATTCCTTACATCACCTGTTCGCCAATCACCCTTAGGATCACTGTCAGGGTTAGAGTAGGCCTTATTGTCATCGTCCGTTCTTTCAAGAGACATGAGCTCAAAGTCTTCGGACCTTCTATACATAAGTATATGATTGTGATGCACAGAGAATATTCCCGAATACCCTTTGGGCTGTACGCTGTGCTGCCATATGATGTTTGAAACTAAATTTTCTTCACCAAAAATTTCATCACAAATTATTCTTAAGCGAGGAGCTTCGCTATCATCAATTGCAATAAATATTGCGCCATCCCTGGCGAGTAAGTTTCTGGCAAGCATCATCCGTGGATACATCATATTTAGCCAGTTTGTGTGAAGGCGGCCAGAATTTTCAGTATTGCTGGAGACCTTCAAGCCCTCGCTATCTTTTTGCCCCGTATATCGTAGATACGTATCCAGGTTATCCTGGAAATTATCCGGATAAATAAAATCCTTCCCGGTATTATACGGGGGATCAATAAAGATCATCTTAATCTTTCCTGCATAGCTTTTTTGCAAAAGCTTTAGGACTTCAAGATTGTCGCCTTCAATAAATAAATTTTGAGTCGTTTCCCAGTCTAGGCTTTGCTCAGGACAAGGCAGCAGAGTTCCCATTGATGGCATCAGCGCAATCTGGCGGGCCTTCTTCTTACCGTGCCAGTGGAAGCCGTATTTCTCCTCGCCTTCGTCGATGGTACCTGCGTCACCCAGCAGTTGACGCAGGGCATCAAAGTTCACACCACCTTCGCTAAAGGCAGTGGGGAATATGGCTTTGAGCTGCTCAATATTTTCATTGACGATATTGGCGCTCTCACCGTCCTGCAGGGTCACTCGATCCATAGCTGCCTTACTCATCAAATTGTCTCTCTAATTTTTTCAAGTTCGTCATTAATCTTTTTAATTTGAGTGTTGAGCTCAACCTGCCGCCCAAGCTGTTTTTCTTTTTTCAGCTTGTTGACGACTTCTGCTTTTTTCAGGTTGAGCTTTTCAAGCTCGCGGAGCCGTTCAAGACGGCCCTCGGTGGATTTATTCTCGATATTGCCCGTTGCGTCCTGCTTATAGCGTCCGCTATGGCTAGCGCAATTAATAGCTATGACACGATCAGCCAAGCTTTTATAGAAACTAAGGAAATTGGCGAAGGAAAAGCTGTTGATATTGCAGTCTTCCAGAAAGGCTGCCTGCGCAGCCGAGGGCGCGGCCAGGTCGATCCAGTCTGTGTGCAGGATGTCCTCGACCACCCACTTTTCCTTGTCTGCCTGGTTGATGCGCTTGTCGGTGACGCTCAGGCAGACCTGGTTGCCTTGAGTGAACAGCAAGATGAGCGGGTACGGGATCGACCGCTGCATGAAGGTTGCGATGCGCTTTAACCGCTTGGTCGAGGTGATCTCGACCTGGAGAACAGCAACTTCCGAGAAGTCGCGCTCGCCATCAACATAGCCAGCGATGTTGATCGTGGCGGGCTTCAAGGTATAGAGCCAGCGGATCTTCTCAACATCGTCCTTCAAGGCCGTTTTATCGGCAATGTCCAAAACACCGTTATCGAGAAAGAGCTTCTTGAAAACGGGCTTGTTCAATTCGCAGGATTTGGGAATTGAAAGATGGTCGATGAAGGATTCCAGCGTACCTGGTGCCATAGCGTGTCCCTGCCCTTAAGGTGCGTCCGTGATGATGAGGTAGGTTACAACGGCAAAGTCCTCGATCCCCTGACTGCTGGTGGCGGTCAGCACCGTACCGCCTTTGGTGAAGAGGCTCTGCACGCCTTTCTCTTCGCTCTTGCCTGCGATGCTGTCAACCGCTACAGCTAGGAGGTGTTGGTAATGCTCCATGTCGGCACCGTTCTTGGTGCGGTCGTTCACCCGCACGGCTGCCGTTCTATCAATGGAGACTGCCGAGAGGCCATGCTTCTTCAGGAGGTCGAGGACCTTCTTGCTCTGCGTAAAGTTGAGCTCGACCACGGCTTCGTCCGTGACGTAGAGGAGGAAGTAAGGTGCCAACGGGTAGTTCTCATCGACCTGCACGGCGCGCTGGCCGTCCCTGATGCTCTTCAGGCAGAAGATCACGCCAGGTTCGAGACCATCAGCCTTGAGGTCGGCGTCGATGGTAATAGCGGCATGGAGACCGTCCGGAGCCTGCTCCAACAGGTGGAGGTTCTGCTTCATGTAGCCTGAGAGATCCATGCGGAAATCGTTCAGGGTGAGATCGGTGATGGACACACCACCTGCCATGTCTTCCAGATCGACCACAGCATCTTTGAGTTGCTGAAGCTGGCGACGGCGATACTCCAGGTCGTTCATTTCTTGGGCGTTGGCGTCGATGACGTTTTCCTCGCCCGTGGCCGAGATGTCCAAGAGCATCATGCGGCCTGCGACTCTAGCTTCGAGGTTGATGTATTCGTCCAGCTCCATGTTCGGCCAGAAATTGATGAGCTGGATTTGGGTGTTCTTCGAGCCCAAGCGGTCAACCCGGCCAAAGCGCTGGATGATCCTTACCGGGTTCCAGTGAATGTCGTAGTTGATGAGGGTGTCGCAGTCCTGAAGGTTCTGGCCCTCACTGATGCAGTCGGTGGCAATCAGCAGATCGATTTCCGTCTTGGCATCGGGATCGATCTTGGACCGCTCCTTCGACACGGGAGAGAAGGCTGTCAGCAGGTTGTTCAGATCCGATCCAGCTCCGACCAGGGTCGTCTTGTTGGTGCCAGCGCCCGTGATAAGGGCGCTGTGGATTCCCAGTCCGTCCCGCGCCCATTCGGCCAGATGGGCATAGAGGTACTTCGCGGTATCGGCGAAGGCCGTGAAGACGATGACTTTCTTGTTGCCGGGATTGAGCGGCTCCTGAACCTTCCTGGCGATGACCTCTTTCAGCTTTTCGAGCTTGGCGTCACGGCGCTCGTCAACGGTTTGCGCGGACTCGACGATGGAGGTAAGGAACACTTGGTCCGCCTCCAGCTCCTGCCGGAAACGGATGAGGTCCATGTCCTGGAGGAGGACACGCGCTTTGTTGCCGATCATGAAGGGCTCAAGTTCGGGAGAGTCCATTTCGAAGTCGTGAATGTCCTCGATATTCAGGGCTTCGATGTCGCCGCTTTCATGGGCGTCAATCTTCTGCAGCAGTGCTTCGACCTGGGCCAGAAGTTTTTGCGAGGTGAGCGTGAATGAGTTGATTGAGCTTTCCATACGCTTGAGCAGGTTCACGCGCATCAGGTGGATCAGGCTCTCTTCCCGGTCGACCTGCTTGAACACGCTCTTGCCGTCGCCGACAGCGTTGTCATAGCGACGGGCATACTCATCCTTTTTGTCGTTCCGGACGAATTTCATCGGCGAGTAGCCCGCCAGCGTGAGCCGTCGGATCGTCTTGTTCACTTCCTTCAGCGGCGGAAATTCGTGGGTCGCATCAATATCCGCATAGATGTTCTGGGGCTTCAGACGTATCGGGAACCGCCCGATATCCGCTGTGCCGTAGTACTTCTGGATGTGCTTGCGGGAGCGCGCGATGGTGACGATATCGAGTAGCTTGAAATAGTCGAAGCTCATCGTATCAAGCAAGGAAGCGACGGTTCGGCTTTCAGACGGCTGCTTGACCCACTGGTTGAACTGCTTCTGCGCCAGGCGCAGCGTGCTGTCTACGTTCTTGATGCCAATGTCGCTGAAGGCGTCGTCACGCCCCTCGGTGATGAAGGCGACCTGGTTCTTCAGGTCGTTCATGCGGTTGTTCACCGGGGTCGCGGAAAGCATCAGCACCTTGGTTTTCACGCCCGATTGGATGATGTCTTCCATCAGGCGGCGATAGCGGTTCTTGGTGCCTTTGGTGGGGTTGTTGTTGCGGAAGTTGTGCGACTCATCGATGACGATGAGGTCGTAATTTCCCCAGTTCAGGGTTTCGAGATTGATCTCGCCAGAGCTGCCTTTCAGGCGCGAGAGATCGGTATGGTTCAGGACGTCATAGTTGAAGCGGTCCTGGGCCAGCAGGTTGCGCTTGTCGTTGACGGTGAAGATCGTCCAGTTGTCCCGGAGCTTCTTCGGGCACAGCACAAGCACACGGTCATTGCGCAGCTCGTAGTATTTGATGACGGCCAGCGCCTCGAAGGTCTTACCGAGGCCGACGCTGTCGGCAATGATGCAGCCGTTGTGCTTTTCGAGCTTGTCGATAGCCCCCAGCACGCCATCCTTCTGGAACTTGTAGAGCTTGTTCCAGACAAGGGTGTCTTTGAAGCCGGTCTTGGTCTTGATGATGCTGTCTTCGTCGATGTCTTCGAGGAAGTCTTTGAAGAGGTTATAGAGCGTCAGGAAATAGATGAAATCGCCCGGCTGGTCGGCGGCGATGAACTCCAGCTTTTGCAGGAGCTCGTCCTTGATGTCGCGGGCTCTCGGGGCATCCGTCCAGACGGAGTCGAACCAAGCCAGCAGTTGCTTGGTGGTTTCTGGTTCGGTGATGCCGGTATTCATCAGCGGGGTATCGGCCTGGACTTCGCCCAAACCGGCAGGGGTAAGAGCTGAGCTGCCATGGATGGCGAAGCTGCCCTGGCTGCCGTCCTCGACAAGAAACATGTTCTGCAGGGCGTTCGCACAGCGAACCTCAGCCTTGCTGGCAAGCCATTTGGCGCATTCCCTGGCGATACGTTTCTGGTCCAACTGGTTAACCAGGCGCAAATCGCAATCCGCACCGATCAGCGCTTGAAGCGGCAAGCCTTCCCAGCCGGAGAGTAGCAACCTTGCGCCGTCGATGCGCGAGAGTTCCTTCTTTAAGGCGGAGAAGCCATAGATGCTGAACAGGCCTGAGAGCACGGATAGCTTCGAGCCAGCGGCAAGGTGATCGCGCAGCGTGTTCCCTACATGGCCGTTATTTCTGTTGTCCAGTAACAAAGCTTGTTCACCCCAACTCAAGTGCGATTTTTGGTCGTTTGCTGGTCGATCCAGTCTTCTATTGCGTTTTTTCGAAACCGCCAACTACCCCCGACCTTGAAACCAGGGATCTTCCCGTCAGCAGCGAGACGGTATGCCGTCTTCTCAGCAAGCTTGAGATACTCCGCTACTTCCTTGAGAGTCATTATGTCTTCAGGCATTTTTCACGAGCCTCTATTCTGAGGCCGAGAGAATAGGGGAAAATTGAGGAACCAACAATCGTGTCCTACAAGGGACCTGTAGACTCGAAGCACAACGACATATCACAAGAGACGAGCTTGATTTCACATTCAAGCAAAGACTTCAGGCCTCCATGGCTTCTTCAAACGAACAGACCACTCCCGCAATCTGAATAACATATCTAGGCATCACCCAGGTTGGGGTTGGTATGAGATACCAGTTTGCAGCAGGTGGCTCCGTGAACACCGAGGGTTTCGCCGAACTTGGGGTAGTTCAAGTCGAAGATGCCATACAACAGCTAAGCCGCGCGTTCCTTTGGGGGATGAGATACTGCATCCCCCCTAATCAATTAGCTGCGACTAGGACGGCTCCCTAAGTTTGATAGGAGACGTGCCGTGAAATAAACCGGACAGGCTGTAAACATTTCCCTCTTTGCACTGGCCTTAAATATCTTCCGTCAACACAGCCGTCCAAATCCTCTTAAGCGGCAGCTCCGACTTGATGCCCTCATCCAACCGGTCGTAGTACATAAATAGCTGATCCAGCAGATCGTCCTGATTCCACAACCGCAAGCGGAAGAAGCTGGACGCCAGCTCCTTCTGCACATTCCCACGATAACCACCCCATGCCACGAAAAGTCCCTGGCTGGCGTTGAACTTACTCATCGCCCCCAGCAGTTTGTCGACGGTAGGTCGATCAACCAGCCCTGTTCCTGACTTCACCTCAACGCAAATCGCCTGCCCGCCAAAACCCATCACGCCGTTACTGGCCAGCACATCAACACCCCCATCAGCACCTTCCGGGCTCTGCCAAACGCTAAAGCCCTGCGCCCGCAAAATCGCGGCTACCAGAGTGGTCAGGCGATGGCCTTTAAAGCGTCGTTCGATCAGCCGGACGATATGGTCTTTACCGGTACGCTCCAGATCGGTTTCGGCTTCCTCGACAGCCACCTCATCAGAGGCAGTAGCCGTATCACAAACCAACTGCTGCAACGTCTCGGGCTGCCAGCCATTTCTATGCATAGAGCGAATGCGCTCTTCGGCGTTATTACGCTGGATTCGGCAAATGGTCATAAATGCGCCGAAGCTATAGAGCAGGTCCTGAGAGAAATTGGAGCGGGGAATTGCTTCGCCAATCCATTCAACCGCTCGCCAGTGGAAAAATGGATCGAGGCCATCGATGGCAAATTGATAATCGCCGACCAACTTGCCGATATACACCACGGGTTGGGTTTTAAGTGGCAGTACGACCAAATCCCCCGCCTGCATGCGCTGAGCGAAAGGCCAAATCTGGCTGCTCCAGTTTTGCAGTGTTCGGGGTTTGGCATCTGGGTAGCGTGCTGCCAGTTCGGTCTGTATCTGGTCGCGTTGCTTGAACGCACTCAAATCCACATCCAGTCCATCCCACGTCACATAGACGCGGCGCTCACTGATGAACTTATCTTCGAACTCCCCTGCGGACCCCGCCCGGACCAGCCATACGGCCATTGGTATTTCTCCCTGTTTGCTGATTCAGAGCCGATATCGAACTGCGATGCCCTTTTAGTGGGTAAAGCAGATACCGGACGATTGAATCGAGCGCAAGTGCTGAGGCTCACTCACCGTCCAGAATTGGCTGCATTCGGGCTACTTGGTCGTTTACTTGATCGCCTACTTGGTCGCTTTGGCTGAGATCGGCCGAGGCTCGATTGCCCGCGACGGGCTTGAAATGCTGCGTTTATCCAATCAATGCACGGTTATCGTTAACGTTCATCGCGAGCAAGCTTCGCTCCTACAAAGGATTACCTTCGCCTAACTGATCGGCATTGGTGATCTCATTACTGATCCGCAGCACTCAGGGCGGCGCGATACAAACATCACACCAACACCCCACTCCTCAACCCCACCAACTTATCCGGATTGCGCATGATAAAGACGCGGTTCACCCGCCCCTCTGCGTCATACCCAAAACTCACCACCGCAACCATCTCCCCCTCCCCGCGCAACAGCGCCCCACGCCCACCATTGATCTCCACCTCTTGCCACTGATACTCCCGCCAGTACCGGCTCAACGACTCGCCCACAAACGCCAGCACCGCCTCCAGCCCATACAAGGTCTCGCGAATGGCGCTGGCTTTGCCGCCGCCATCGGCGCACAGCTCGACGTCTTCGGACAGCATCGCGGCCAGGCTTTGGGTCGAACCGCTGGTGATGGCGCTGTGGAAGGCGCTCAGCAGTTGTTCCTGGCGTGAAGGGTCTGGCTGGTAACGGGCCTGGGTGTTGCCCAGGCTGGCTTTGGCGCGGGAGACCAGTTTGCGGCAGGTGGCTTCCTGGACGCCGAGGGTTTGTGCGACTTGGGGGTAGCCCAGGTCGAAGATGTCGTACAGCAGGTAGGCGGCGCGTTCCTTGGGGGTCAGGCGTTCGAGCAGGAGCAGGAAGGCGGTGGACAGCGACGAGGCCAGTTCGTGGCTCTGTTCGGGGGAGTCGTGATGCAGGGTATGGATCGGTTCCGGCAGCCAGGTGCCGACGTAGTCCAGGCGCGAGCGCTGGGCCGAGCGCAGCAGGTCGATGCAGTGCCGGGTGCAGGCGGTGGTCAGCCAGGCGGCCGGGGTGGCGATGGAGGCCTTGTCGGCCTCCAGCCATTTGATGAACAGGTCCTGCACCACGTCCTCGGCCTCGGCGCGGGAGCCTAGGAGGCGGTAGGCCAGGCCCAGCAGGAAGCTGCGACGGCTTTCGAACACCGTCGTTGCATCGATTCGATCCATCCTCAGTGCCTCGACACCTGCAAGCGATTCCACAGGTTGATCATGCCGATATCGGCCGTCAAGGCGGCGATCTGCGCTTCGCTGAAATGTTCGCGCAGGGCGGCGCGCAACGGGCCGAAGTCGGTGTCTTCGCGCAGCACGGTAAGGGCTTCGGTCCAGGCCAGGGCAGCGCGTTCGGCGGCGCTGAAGTCGCTGACATGGCGCCAGACCACCAGGCGGTCCAGGCGCTCGTTGCTTTCGCCGTCTTCACGGGCTTCGCGGGTGTGCATCTTCACGCAGAAGCCGCACTGGTTGATCTGCGAGGCGCGCAACACCACCAGGTGGTGCAGCTTGCGCGCAAGGCCATGGGCGTCGATCAGGCCGTGGACCTGGCCCAGGCTTTCGAAGATTTCGGGGATGGTTTGCAGCAGGTTGACGGCTTGGGTCGGGTGGCTGGATGACATGGGGTGGCTCCGTTATTTGAGGGATACACCGACATGACGGGCCAGCCTGGCGGTTTGTGACGGGGTGGTGGAAAAATAATTCGGACTTCGATAAGGCGGCTCAAACCGCCTGAGGATTCAGCGCATAAAACTCATGCAGCTTGGCCTGCAGCAGCTTCTTGTCCGGCAGTTGTGTCTGGTACTCGGCGATCAATGCGGGTGAGAGTGAGCGGTTGAGGGCGTACTCGACCACCTCGTCGTCCTTGCTGGCACAGAGCAATACGCCCAGGGCCGGGTTCTCATGGGGTTTGCGCACCTGGCGGTCCAGCGCCTCCAGGTAGAAATCCAGCTTGCCCAGGTGTTCCGGCTCGAAGCGCCCGACCTTGAGTTCAATGGCCACCAGGCAATTCAACCCACGATGGAACAGCAGTAGATCCAGCACAAAATCGCGCCCGCCGACCTGCAGTGGGTAGCGTGAAGCGACAAAACAGAAGTCCCGCCCCATTTCGATCAGAAAGTCTTTCAGTTGCTGCACTAACCCACTGTGCAGGTCGGCTTCGCTATGCCCGTGGGCCAGGTCGAGAAACTCCACTACATAGGCGTCCTTGAACACCTTTAGAGCTTCTGGGTGAATTTGTCTCAACGCTGTCGAGACTTTTGCCGGTCGGGTCAGCGAGCGCTCGAAGAGGGCCGATTTGATCTGGCGCTCCAGTTCCCGGGTTGACCATTGTTCCTGGATCGTCATGCGCAGGTAGAACTCGCGCTCTTCTGGCCGCTTGCCTTGCGCAAGAATGATCAGGTTCTGGGTCCAGGGTAATTGTGTCAGCAGTGCTGACACTTTCTCCTCGCCTCGATAAACCTCATAGAACTGCCGCATGCGGAACAGGTTACGCCGGGTAAAACCCCGCAACCCCGGCTGCTTCCGCGCAAGATAATCCGCCAGTTGCTGAACCACTCCATCGCCCCACTCCGCCGCCTGGATCTTACGACTGATATAGGCACCGACCTGCCAATACAGCTCCACCAGTTCAGTGTTCACCGCCCGCATCGCCCGTTGGCGCGCGGCGGCGATCATTTGCGCCACTTCGTTGAAGGCCGCATCGGTGGATGGCAGTGCTTGATTCATAAAATGGGTCCTGCCTGAAGGATGTAGTCCACCATCATCAGGCGGCCCTCAATCAACGTGCAGTCAGCCGCTTCTCTTTCTATTGAGCGAAATTTCCTGGATTGAGCAACGCCGGCAGCTCTGTCACCCCGGCATACACTCAAACCCATGCGCACTCGCCACCTGCTTGCCCTGGGCATCAAACAACCGCGCCCGCACCTCGGTGCCCAGGGTCGACTCCACCAGCTTGTAATGCTCCCCCGCCTGGAAGTTCGGGTAGCTCACATGCCCGTGGCAGTCGACCTGGTTGGAGTCGCCGCCGACTTCTTCGAACAGGGTCACGTCCAGGCGGTGGGCGCCGGGTTGGACTTCGAAGTAGCGGCCGTCGTCGACGTTCTTGCCGTCGACCCGCTCGGCCAGCAGGTCGCTGGGGCCCTCTTCTTCCAGGCTGATCCAGGCTTCCTTGGGGTCGGGCTGGGGCATCGGGCCGGCGCAGGCGGACAACAGCAGCACCAGGCTCAGGGCGGGAATCAGCAACAGGGGTTTGGTATTCATGGCAGGTACCTCGGCAGTAAAAAAATCGACACAGGGCGAAGCGAAAAAAGCAGTCGCGCCGGATTGCCATCCAGCTTGTCGAGGCCCCGGGCAGAGGACAAATGAATCCCCGTGAAAGGAAATTCAGGCCCAACCTAAAACTTCCTTCACCTGGCTGAAAGCCGCGTGTTAGGTGGGTCTCTGGAGACTGCCGAGCTTTGTTTCCGCCTCGGAGGTCCACCCCATGCTCGGGCTGGTCAAGACCGCTCTGCTCAAGCCCTACACGTTTATCGTGCTGGCGATTTTTATCTGCATCATCGGGCCGCTGGCGGCCCTGCGTACGCCCACCGATGTGTTTCCCGATATCGGCATTCCGGTGGTGGCGGTGGTCTGGCAGTACACCGGCCTGTCGCCGGACGCCATGGCCGGGCGGGTGATCTACACCTACGAGCGCTCCCTGAGCACCACGGTCAACGACATCGAGCACATCGAGTCGCAGTCCTTGCCGGGCATGGGCATCGTCAAGATCTTCTTCCAGCCGGGGGTGGATATCCGCACCGCCAACGCCCAGGTCACGGCGGTGTCGCAAACCGTGCTCAAGCAGATGCCACCGGGCATCACCCCGCCGCTGATCCTCAACTACAGCGCCTCGACGGTGCCGATCCTGCAGATGGCCTTCTCCAGCCCGACCCTGTCGGAAGCGAAGATCCGCGACCTGGTGCAGAACAATATCCGCCTGCCCCTGAGCTCGGTGCCGGGGCTGGCGATGCCGACGCCCATGGGCGGCAAGCAGCGGCAGATCACCCTCGACCTGGACCCGCAGGCGCTGGCCGCCAAGGGCCTGTCGGCGCAGGACGTGGGTAACGCCCTGGCGGCGCAGAACCAGATCATCCCAGTGGGAACCGCCAAGCTCGGCGCCAGCGAGTACACGGTGCTGCTGAACAACAGCCCGAGTGCCATCGACGAGCTCAACGACCTGCCGATCAAGACCGTCGACGGCGCGCTGATCACCATCGGCCAGGTGGCCCATGTGCGCGACGGCTCGCCGCCGCAGAGCAATATCGTGCGGGTCGACGGCCATCGCGCGGTGCTGATGCCGGCGCTGAAGAACGGCAATATCTCCACCCTGTCGATCGTCGACGGCATCCGCCAGATGCTGCCGCGCATCGACGAAACCCTGCCGCCGGCGCTGAAGACTTCGCTGCTGGACGACGCCTCGGTGTTCGTCAAGCAATCGGTGGGCAGCGTGGCCCGCGAAGGCATCATCGCCGCGCTGCTGACCAGCGCGATGATCCTGTTGTTCCTCGGCAGCTGGCGCTCGACCCTGATCATCGCCGCCTCGATCCCCCTGGCGGTGCTCGCGGCCATCGCCCTGCTCGCCGCCAGCGGCCAGACCCTGAATGTCATGACCCTGGGCGGGCTGGCGCTGGCGGTGGGGATCCTGGTGGACGATGCCACGGTGACCATCGAGAACATCAACTGGCACCTGGAACAGGGCAAGGCGGTGAAGACCGCGATCCTCGACGGCGCCAAGCAGATCGTCGGCCCGGCCTTCGTCTCGCTGTTGTGCATCTGCATCGTCTTCGTGCCGATGTTCCTGTTGCAGGGCATCGCCGGTTACCTGTTCCGGCCCATGGCGCTGGCGGTGATCTTCGCCATGGCCAGTTCGTTCATCCTCTCGCGGACCCTGGTGCCGACCCTGGCCATGTACCTGCTCAAGCCCCATGTGCCGGAAGCAGGTCCTGGGCATCACCCGGAAGACGCGTTCATCAACCACCATGAGGGCGAACAGCACACCCCACCACGGCATGCCCTGGTGCGCGGGCTGCTGGGGTTCCAGCAGGGGTTCGAGCGGCGCTTCTCCAATGTCCGTGACACCTACCATGGCCTGCTGACCCTGGCCCTGGCCCACCGCAAGCGCTTCCTGCTGGGTTTCCTGGCCTGCGTGCTGGCCTCCTTCGCCTTGCTGCCGAGCCTCGGCCAGGACTTCTTCCCGGCCACCGACGCCGGCGCCCTGGCCCTGCATGTGCGCCTGCCCCTGGGCACGCGGATCGAGGAAAGCGCGGCGGCCTTCGACCGCATCGAGGCGCGGATTCGCGAGGTGATTCCGCCGGAGCAGCTGGACAGCGTGATCGACAACATTGGCATCCCCCTGAGCGGCATCGACATGGCCTACAGCAGCAGCGGCACCATCGGCCCGCAGGATGGCGATATCCAGGTCACCCTCAAGCCCGGCCACGCGCCGACCGCCGACTACGTGAAGCAGTTGCGCGAAGCCCTGCCGGAAAGTTTCCCCGGCAGCCAGTTCGCCTTCCTGCCGGCGGACATCAGCAGCCAGATCCTCAACTTCGGCGCGCCGGCGCCGCTGGACGTGAAAATCTCCGGGCCCGACGGCGCCGCCAACCGCGCCTATGCCCTGGAGCTGCAACGGCGCCTGCAACATGTGCCGGGCATCGCCGACCTGCGCATCCAGCAGTCCACCGGCTACCCCTCGCTTGCGGTCAAGGTCGACCGGCTGCGGGCCAATGGCCTGGGGATTACCGAGCGCGACGTGACCAACAGCATGGTGGCCTCCTTGGCCGGCAGTTCCCAGGTGGCGCCGACCTTCTGGCTCAACCCGCAGAATGGCGTGTCCTACTCGATCGTCGCCGCCACCCCGCAATACCGCCTGGACAGCCTGCCGTCCCTCGAGGCCCTGCCGGTGACCGGCAGCAATGGCCAGTCGCAGATCCTCGGCGGCCTGGCCAGCATCTCGCGGGTGGACAGCCCGGCGGTGGTCACCCACTACAACATCCAGCCCACACTGGACCTCTACGCCAACGTCCAGGGCCGCGACCTGGGCGGCGTGGCCCGGGATATCCAGAAAGTCCTCGACGACAGCCAAACGCTGCGGCCCAAGGGCGCAACCATCAGCCTGCACGGGCAGATCGACGCCCTGCATGAAGCCTTCAGCGGCCTGAGCCTGGGCCTGCTGGGCGCGGTGGTGCTGATCTACCTGCTGATCGTGGTCAACTTCCAGTCCTGGCTCGACCCGTTCGTGATCATCACCGCGCTGCCCGCGGCCCTGGCCGGGATCGTGTGGATGCTGTTCCTCAGCGGCACCTCGCTGTCGGTACCGGCGCTGACCGGGGCCATCCTCTGCATGGGCGTGGCCACGGCCAACTCGATCCTGGTGGTGAGCTTCTGCCGCGAACGCCTGGCCGAACACGGCGATGCCCTGAAGGCCGCGCTGGAGGCCGGCTATACGCGCTTTCGCCCGGTGTGCATGACCGCCCTGGCGATGATCATCGGCATGCTGCCGCTGGCCCTGTCGGAGGAGCAGAACGCGCCCCTGGGCCGCGCCGTGATCGGCGGCCTGATCCTCGCCACCACCGCCACCCTGCTCTTTGTTCCCGTGGTATTCAGCCTGGTCCACGGGCGTCACCCCACTCGCGCTGTCGCTGGAGAAAGTACCCATGTCGCCTGAACACACCCCTTCGCGCAAACGCCTGCTGTGGCTGGGCATCGGCGGCCTGACCCTGGCCGCCCTGCTGGTGGCCAACGGTCTGGCCGCGCGCACCCGCCATGAACGCGCGGTGGCCGCCTGGACCGAAACCGCCGCCGTGCCCCAGGTGCTGGTGTTGCAGCCGCAGCAGAACCGCCAGGGCGACACCCTGCGCCTGCCGGCGCACCTGGAAGCCTGGAGCAAGGCGCCGATCCACGCCCGGGTCAGCGGCTACCTGAAAAGCTGGAACAGCGACATCGGCGCCAAGGTTCAGGCCGGGCAAGTCCTCGCCGAAATCGACAGCCCCGACCTCGACCAGCAGCTGGCGCAGGCCCATGCCCGGCTGGTGCAGGAACAGGCCAATGCGCGGCTGGCGCAGACCACCGCCGTGCGCTGGCAGAACCTCGTGGCCAGCCACTCGGTGTCGCGCCAGGAAGCCGATGAAAAAACCTCCAATGCCGCGGCCGCCAAGGCCAATGCCGAAGCGGCCGCCGCCGATTACGCGCGGCTCTCGGCCCTGGAGGACTACAAGACCATCCGCGCGCCCTTCGCCGGCACCATCACCGCGCGCCACACCGATATCGGCCAGTTGATCAAGGCCGACAACGACAGCGATCCGCAGCTGTTCGACCTGGCTGACACCCACAAGCTGCGGCTCTACGTGCCGGTGCCGCAGAACTACGCCAGCGTGATCCGCCCCGGCCTCACTGCTGAGCTGACGGTACCGGAACACCCCGGCCAGCACTTCAGCGCGCGGCTGATCGGCGACTCCACCGCCATCGACCAGCGCTCCGGCACCCTGCTCGCCCAGTTCGTCGCCGACAACCCCGACGGCGCGCTGCTGCCCGGCGACTATGCCGAGGCCGCCCTGGCCCTGCCCGCCGACACCCGGGGCGTGAGCATCCCGGCCAGCGCCTTGATCTTCCGCGCCCAGGGCACCCAGGTGGCGCTGCTCGACGAGCACAATCACGTGCACCTGCGCGACATCCATATCGGCCTCGACCTCGGCGCGCGACTGGTGATCGACCAGGGCCTGCAAGCCGCCGACCGGGTGATCGACAACCCGCCCGATGCCCTGCGCGAAGGCGACCTGGTGCAACTGGCCGACGCCGGAGGTGAGCATGCGCCCAAGGCTTGAGCCGCTTGCTGTGTTGCTGTTGCTGGCCTTGCAAGGCTGCTCCCTGGCGCCCGGCTACCAGGTGCCAACGGTGGAGCTGCCGGCCCACTACCGCGAACAGACCAGCGACGGGCCCTGGCATCCGGCGCAACCGGCGGATCAGTTGGCCAGCCAGTGGTGGCTGCTGTACCAGGACCCGCGCCTGGATGACCTGCAACAACGCCTGCTCAAGGCCAACCCGGACCTGGCGGCGGCGCTGGCGCACTTCGACGCGGCCCAGGCCTACGCCAGCCAGCTGCATGCCGGGCTGTTCCCGCAGATCAGCGCCAGCGGCCAGTCGCTGCGCCAACGGCAGTCGGACCACCGACCGTTGCGCGGCAGCAACCAGCCTTCGGTGTACAACAGCAACACCGCCGGTTTTGCCCTGAGCTTCGACCCGGACCTGTGGGGGCGGATTCGCAACCAGGTGGCCGCCGGCGATGCCCAGGCCGAAGCCTCGGCCGACGACCTGGCGGTGGCGCGCCTGAGCCTGCAACAGCAGTTGGCGAGCCTGTATGTGCAGCTCAATGGCCTGGATGCGCAGCGTGCGATTCTCAGCCAGTCCCTGGACGACTACGCCCAGGCCCTGCAACTGACCCGCAGCCGCTATCAGGGGCAGATCGCCTCGGAGCTGGACCTGACCCGCGCGCAAAGCCAGCTGGCCAGTGCCGAGGCCGAGCTGGACGAAGTGCGCGGGCAACGCAACCTCACCGAACACGCGATCGGCGAGCTGGTGGGCGAACCGGCCAGCCAGTTCCAGCTGCCCGCGGCCACTCAGGCACTGACCCTGCCTGGCGTACCGCAACAACTGCCCAGCGCCCTGCTGCAACGCCGCCCGGACATCGCCGCCGCCGAACGCCGGGTGTTCGCCGCCAACGCCAACATAGGCGTCGCCCGGGCCGCCTGGTACCCGGACTTCAGCCTCACCGGCCTGCTCGGCGGGCAGACCCAGGGCAGCGGCAACCTGCTGGCGGCGGGCAATCGCTATTGGGCGCTGGGGCCCTTGGTCAACCTGCCGATCTTCGACGGCGGCCGCCTGAGCGCCAACGAACGCCAGGCCCACGCCGAATTCGAGGAAGCCGCCGCCCACTACCGCAGCCAGGTGCTGCGGGCGGTGCGTGAGGTGGAGGACAACCTGGGGCAGTTGCGGGATTTGCAGCAGGAGGCGCTGGACCAGCAGGCGGCGGTGAATGCCGCCGAGCATACGCAGACTTTGGCCATGAACAGTTATCAGGCGGGGGCGGTGAGTTATCTGGAGGTGGTGACGGCGCAGACCGTGGCGTTGCAGGCGCAGCGGGGGTTGCAGGCGCTGCAGACCCGGCGGTTGCAGGCGAGTGTGGGGTTGGTGGTGGCGTTGGGTGGGGGGTGGAAAGCTGGAGCTTGATGCCAGAGGCAGGGCTCTAAAAAGCTCGGCCCTCCTGTGTACATATCCGTTCCTGCGGTCACGGCTACCTAAGGTTCCGCCCTTACGGCGGGTCACTTTGGAAAGGCCCCAAAGTAACCAAAGGGCCCTGCCCCTGGCGTCCGGTCCTCGCTAAGGCTCGGATTCCCTCGCTCCGGTCCTGCTCCGTGGGCCGCCGCCACAGGCCATCCATGGCCTGGGGCGGCTAACTCGGCATCCCTGCCGAGTTGCCCACTGCGCAGAACCTCCACTCGGCCTCCCGATGGGGCAAACAATCAAAAGCAACGCGAGGCGGCCTGCCGGCCGGCCTGGATTCAACGGTGATCCCTGTAGCCGCTGCCGCAGGCTGCGATCGGCCCGAAGGGACGCCAAGCCTGTATCCACGGTTTGCCTGATATACCGCAGCGCCTGGTTTTACGGGCGCTTCGCACCCGATCGCAGCCTACGGCAGCGGCTACAGGGAGCGTACTCACCCCCCAGGCCGGCCGGCAGGCCGCCGTCTTGCTTTGGCTTTTGATCTGAAGGCCCCGTTAACCACGATGGCCGAACGCAGGCATTGAGCCGTGGGTAACCCGGCAGGGATGCCGAGCCTAGGCGAGGCACCGAGTGGTGGGGCAAACCCTTTTGGTTACTTTTGGCTGGGCCGGCATTCCGGGCGTTTGCCAAAAGTGACCCGCCGTAAGGGCCATCCCTTTCAAGGTCTTTTCGTTTTGGCAGCCTTGATGACCCTGTCTGTTGAAACGTGGGCATGTACCGCCGTCCCTTGAACCCATGTCCTGGGCTTGGGTACCTTGGGGCCTCGTTGGCTTTTGGCGACTTGC
>NZ_QHHP01000041.1:412801-514351 GCF_003184125.1 Pseudomonas sp. RW409
CCGTGATGAAAGGCAACGCGAAAAAGGTTCGTCGCCTGTATCACGGCCAGGTTATCGCCGGCTTTGCCGGGGCCACGGCTGACGCCTTCACCCTGTTCGAACGTTTCGAAGGCCAGCTTGAGAAACATCAGGGGCACCTGGTACGCGCCGCCGTCGAACTGGCCAAGGAATGGCGCACCGACCGCTCCCTCAGCCGTCTCGAAGCCATGCTCGCAGTCGCCAACAAGGACGCTTCCCTGATCATCACCGGCAACGGTGACGTGGTCGAGCCGGAAGACGGCCTGATCGCCATGGGCTCCGGCGGCGCCTATGCCCAGGCCGCAGCCAGCGCCCTGCTGAAGAAAACCGACCTGTCGGCCCGCGAAATCGTCGAAACCGCCTTGGGCATCGCCGGCGACATCTGCGTATTCACCAACCACACCCAGACCATTGAGGAGCAGGATCTCGCGGAATAAGCCTGTTTCGGCCATCGCGCCACGGCATTCATTCTTGCTTGAGGACCGCCAATTACTATGCCCATGACTCCCCGCGAAATCGTCCACGAACTCAACCGCCATATCATCGGCCAGGACGATGCCAAGCGCGCCGTCGCCATTGCACTGCGTAACCGCTGGCGCCGCATGCAGCTGCCTGAAGAGCTGCGTGTCGAAGTGACCCCGAAGAACATCCTGATGATCGGCCCGACCGGCGTCGGCAAGACCGAGATCGCCCGGCGCCTGGCCAAGCTGGCCAACGCTCCGTTCATCAAGGTCGAAGCGACCAAGTTCACCGAAGTCGGTTATGTCGGCCGTGACGTTGAGTCCATCATCCGCGACCTGGCCGATGCCGCGATCAAACTGTTCCGCGAACAGGAAATGACCCGCGTGCGCCACCGCGCCGAAGACGCTGCCGAAGAGCGCATCCTCGATGCCCTGCTGCCACCGGCGCGCATGGGTTTCAGCAACGAGGACGCCGCCCCGGCCCAGGACTCCAACACCCGCCAGCTGTTCCGCAAGCGCCTGCGCGAAGGCCAGCTGGACGACAAGGAAATCGAGATCGAAGTGGCTGAAGTCAGCGGCGTCGACATTTCCGCGCCACCGGGCATGGAAGAGATGACCAACCAGTTGCAGAGCCTCTTCGCCAATATGGGCAAGGGCCAGCGCAAGAACCGCAAGCTCAAGGTCAAGGACGCGCTCAAGCTGATCCGCGACGAAGAAGCCAGCCGCCTGGTCAACGATGAAGAACTCAAGGCCAAGGCCCTGGAAGCGGTCGAACAGCACGGCATCGTGTTCATCGACGAAATCGACAAGGTTGCCAAGCGTGGCAACTCCGGCGGCGTCGACGTCTCTCGCGAAGGCGTGCAGCGCGACCTGCTGCCGCTGATCGAAGGCTGCACCGTCAACACCAAGCTGGGCATGGTCAAGACCGACCACATCCTGTTCATCGCTTCCGGCGCGTTCCACCTGAGCAAGCCGAGCGACCTGGTGCCCGAGCTGCAAGGCCGCTTGCCGATCCGTGTCGAACTCAAGGCGCTGTCGCCGGAAGACTTCGAGCGCATTCTCAGCGAGCCTCACGCCTCCCTGACCGAGCAATACCGCGAGCTGCTGAAAACCGAAGGCCTGGTCATCGAGTTCCAGGCGGACGGTATCAAGCGCCTGGCGGAGATCGCCTGGCAGGTCAACGAGAAGACCGAGAACATCGGTGCCCGTCGCCTGCACACCCTGCTCGAGCGCTTGCTCGAAGAGGTGTCGTTCAGCGCCGGCGACCTGGCCAGCGCCCACAACGAAGAGCCGATCCGCATCGACGCCGCCTACGTCAACAGTCACCTGGGCGAATTGGCGCAGAACGAAGACCTGTCCCGTTATATCCTCTAAGCGACAAGCCATAAGCTTCAAGCTGCAAGTTGACCGTAGTCATCTTGTAGCTTGGGGCTTGCAGCTTTAAGCTGCCCCCATGACCAGACTTCCCACCGCCATCAACCTGCACAAAGCCTCGAAGACCCTGACGCTGACCTATGCGCCAGACGAGGTCTATCACCTGCCCGCCGAATTCCTGCGGGTGCACTCCCCCTCCGCCGAGGTCCAGGGCCACGGCAAACCCATCCTGCAATTTGGCAAGATCGGAGTCGGCCTGACCAAGGTCGAACCGGCGGGCCAGTACGCACTGAAATTGACCTTCGACGACGGGCATGACAGCGGCCTGTTCACCTGGGACTACCTGTACCAGTTGGCGGTGCGCCAGGACGATCTGTGGAAGGATTATCTTGCCGAACTTCAAGCCGCCGGAAAGTCCCGCGACCCGAATGAGTCTATCGTCAAGCTGATGCTCTAGATCAGACCTCTGACGCTTTAGAGGGCATTTTCTAGATTCATCTGTTTGAATGCTGGGCTGCATGGCCAACGATTGGCCTGCTTGCGAAAAAAATTAAACTCGGGTAACCAATGGAGCTGGCAAGTTCCCTGCAGTGTTCTCTGAACAAAAAAGCAGTAATGCAGAATCAACGGTCACCCGAGCAGTAGTACCTGGCATCTTTGCTGTGTGACTACACAGCAGGTCCGGTACTCGTCTCAGGACAATGGAGCGTCGTAGATGAGTAACAAGAATAACGATGACCTGAAACGCCAAGCCTCGGAAAACACTCTGGGCCTGAATCCTGTCATCGGTTTACGTCGGAAAGATCTGCTTACCTCTGCTCGTATGGTGCTGACCCAGGCCATCAAACAACCGCTGCACAGCGCCAAACATGTGGCCCATTTCGGCGTCGAACTGAAGAACGTGATGTTCGGCAAATCGACGCTGCAACCGGAGAGCGATGACCGTCGCTTCAACGATCCGGCCTGGAGCCAGAACCCGCTGTACAAGCGTTACCTGCAAACCTACCTGGCGTGGCGCAAGGAGCTTCACGACTGGATCGGCCACAGCAACCTCTCCGAACAGGACATCAGTCGCGCCCACTTCGTCATCAACCTGATGACCGAAGCCATGGCGCCGACCAACACCGCCGCCAACCCCGCGGCGGTCAAACGCTTCTTCGAGACCGGCGGCAAAAGCCTGCTCGATGGCCTCTCCCATCTGGCCAAGGACCTGGTGCACAACGGCGGCATGCCGAGCCAGGTCAACATGGACGCCTTCGAGATCGGCAAGAACCTGGGCACCAGTGAAGGCGCGGTGGTATTTCGCAACGACGTGCTGGAACTGATCCAGTACCGCCCGGTGACCGAGCAGGTGCACGAACGCCCGCTGCTGGTGGTCCCGCCACAGATCAACAAGTTCTACGTCTTCGACCTCAGCCCGGACAAGAGCCTGGCGCGTTTCTGCCTGCGCAACGGCGTGCAGACCTTTATCGTCAGTTGGCGCAACCCGACCAAGGCGCAGCGCGAGTGGGGCCTGTCGACCTACATCGAAGCGCTGAAAGAAGCGGTCGACGTGGTCACCGCCATCACCGGCAGCAAAGACGTGAACATGCTCGGCGCCTGCTCCGGTGGCATCACCTGCACAGCGCTGCTGGGGCACTACGCGGCCCTGGGCGAGAAGAAGGTCAACGCCCTGACCCTGCTGGTCAGCGTGCTCGATACCACCCTCGACACCCAGGTGGCGCTGTTCGTCGACGAGCAGACCCTGGAAGCCGCCAAGCGTCATTCCTATCAGGCTGGCGTGCTGGAAGGCCGCGACATGGCCAAGGTCTTCGCCTGGATGCGGCCCAACGACCTGATCTGGAACTACTGGGTGAACAACTACCTGCTGGGCAACGAGCCGCCGGTGTTCGACATCCTGTTCTGGAACAACGACACCACCCGGTTGCCCGCGGCCTTCCACGGCGACCTGATCGAAATGTTCAAAAACAATCCACTGATCCGCCCCAACGCACTGGAAGTGTGCGGTACGCCGATCGACCTGAAACAGGTCACCGCCGACATCTTCTCTCTGGCCGGCACCAACGATCACATCACCCCATGGAAGTCCTGCTACAAGTCGGCCCAACTGTTCGGCGGCAAGGTCGAATTCGTCCTCTCCAGCAGCGGGCATATCCAGAGCATCCTCAACCCGCCGGGCAACCCCAAGTCGCGCTACATGACCAGCGAAGAGATGCCGCCCAGCGCCGACGACTGGCAGGAAAACTCCACCAAGCACACTGACTCCTGGTGGCTGCACTGGCAGGCCTGGCAGGCGGAGCGCTCGGGCAAACTGAAAAAGACGCCGAGCATTCTCGGCAACAAGGCGTATCCAGCGGCCGAGGCGGCGCCGGGTACTTATGTCCATGAACGTTAACCGATAGCAAGCCTGCAGGATCGAGCCGCTTGCGCTGATGCTGCTGCGCAAGCGACTCTCTCTTGCAGGCAACGATTCCACCAACAGGGCCAAGGCATGCCTCAACCGTTCATCTTTCGCACCGTCGACCTGGATGGCCAGACCATCCGCACCGCGGTACGCCCAGGCAAGCCTCACTTGACACCCTTGCTGATTTTCAATGGTATCGGCGCCAACCTGGAGCTGGTGTTTCCATTCGTGCAGGCTCTGGACCCGGACCTGGAAGTCATCGCCTTCGACGTACCGGGCGTTGGTGGCTCCTCGACGCCGAGCCGACCCTACCGTTTTCCCGGACTGGCCAAACTGACCACGCGCATGCTCGATTACCTCGACTATGGGCAGGTCAATGTGGTGGGTGTGTCCTGGGGCGGGGCGCTGGCCCAGCAGTTCGCCTATGACTACCCCGAACGCTGCAAGAAACTGGTGCTGGCCGCCACCGCCGCAGGTGCCTTCATGGTGCCGGGCAAACCCAAGGTGCTGTGGATGATGGCCAGCCCGCGGCGCTATATCCAGCCCTCCCATGTGATCCGCATCGCCCCCCTGATTTATGGCGGCTCGTTCCGCCGCGATCCCAACCTCGCCGCCGAACATGCCAGCAAGGTCCGCTCGGCGGGCAAGCTGGGCTACTACTGGCAGCTGTTCGCTGGCCTCGGCTGGACCAGCATCCACTGGCTACACAAGATCCACCAGCCGACCCTGGTGCTGGCCGGCGACGACGACCCGCTGATCCCGCTGATCAACATGCGCATGCTGGCGTGGCGAATTCCCAACGCCCAGTTGCACATCATCGACGACGGGCATCTGTTCCTGATTACCCGGGCCGAAGCTGTCGCGCCGATCATCATGAAATTCCTCGAGGAGGAACGGCAGCGGGCAGTGATGCACCCGCATCCGACACCGTTCAGCGGTACGTAGCAAAAAGCGTCTGCCGACAGGATCGTCGCGCGCAGGATGGTTCAGGACCGACTATGGTGTTTGTCTTGGTGTGCTTGTTGATGGCTTGACGAAGGAGTGTTGAAGCATGCGAGACAAACCAACGGCGGGCTCGTTGCCCACGCCCGCCACCTACATCACAGCCCAGAGTGCCATCACCGGCCTGCGTGGCCGTGACTTGCTGTCGACCCTGCGCAGCGTGGCCACCTACGGCCTGCGCCACCCGGCGCACAGCGCCCGCCACGCCTTGGCACTGGGAGGCCAATTGGGCCGTGTCCTGCTGGGGGAAACGCTGCACAAACCCAACCCCCAGGACAGCCGGTTCTCCGATCCGACCTGGAGCCTGAACCCGTTTTACCGACGCGGCCTGCAGGCCTATCTCAGCTGGCAGAAACAGATCAGGAGCTGGATCGACGACAGCGGCATGAGCGAGGACGACCGGGCCCGCGCGCACTTTGCCTTCAACCTGCTCAACGATGCGGTGGCACCGTCCAACACCCTGCTCAATCCGCTGGCGATCAAGGAAATCTTCAACTCCGGCGGCAGCAGCGTGATCCGTGGCATCGGTCATCTGGTCGATGACCTGCTGCATAACGATGGCCTGCCCAGCCAGGTCACCAAACAGTCCTTCGAAGTCGGCAGGAACCTGGCCACTACCCCCGGTTCGGTGGTGTTTCGCAACGAACTGCTGGAACTGATCCAGTACAAGCCGATGAGCGAAAAACAGTACGCCCGGCCCCTGCTGGTCGTGCCGCCACAGATCAACAAGTTCTATATCTTCGACCTCAGCCCCACCAACAGCTTCGTGCAGTTCGCCCTGAAAAACGGCCTGCAGACCTTCATCATCAGCTGGCGCAACCCCGATGTCCGGCATCGCGAATGGGGCCTGTCGAGCTATGTCGAGGCCGTGGAGGAAGCCATGAACGTCTGCCGAGCGATCACCGGCAGTCGTGACGTGAACCTGATGGGGGCCTGTGCCGGCGGCCTGACCATTGCCGCCCTGCAAGGCCACCTGCAAGCCAAGCGACAACTGCGCCGGGTCTCCAGCTCCACCTACCTGGTCAGCCTGCTGGATAGTCAGTTGGACAGCCCGGCGACCCTGTTCGCCGACGAGCAGACCCTCGAGGCAGCCAAGCGCCGCTCCTATCAACGCGGCGTGCTCGACGGTCGCGACATGGCCAAGGTGTTCGCCTGGATGCGGCCCAACGACCTGATCTGGAATTACTGGGTCAACAATTACCTGCTGGGCAAGGAGCCGCCGGCGTTCGACATCCTCTACTGGAACAACGACAACACCCGGCTGCCGGCTGCCTTTCATGGCGATCTGCTGGATTTCTTCAAGCACAACCCGATGAGTCATCCCGGTGGCCTGGAAGTCTGCGGCACGCCAATCGACCTGCAAAAAGTCACGGTCGACAGTTTCAGCGTTGCCGGAATCAACGACCACATCACCCCCTGGGATGCGGTGTATCGCTCGACCCTGCTGCTGGGCGGCGAAAAGCGCTTCGTGCTGTCCAACAGCGGGCACGTGCAGAGCATCCTCAACCCGCCGAGCAACCCCAAGGCCAACTACGTCGAAAACGGCAAGCTCAGCAGCGACCCGCGGGCCTGGTACTACGACGCCAAGCACGTCGACGGCAGTTGGTGGACGCAATGGCTGGAATGGATCCAGCAGCGTTCCGGCGCCCAGCGCGAAACCCTGATGACCCTGGGCAACCAGAATTACCCACCGATGGAGGCGGCGCCTGGCACCTACGTGCGCGTCCGCTGAATTTCCCCGAGCCGCGGCCCGAGGGTCGCGGCCTGACTGAACAACCAAGAAGACTGGATGAAAACCCGCGACCGGATACTCGAATGTGCCCTGCAGCTGTTCAACCACAAGGGCGAACCCAATGTCTCGACCATGGAAGTTGCCAACGAAATGGGGATCAGCCCCGGCAACCTCTACTACCACTTTCACGGCAAGGAGCCGCTGGTCCTCGGGCTGTTCGAGCGTTTCCAGAATGAACTGACGCCCCTGCTAGATCCGCCCGCCGATGTGCACCTGGCGCCCGAAGACTACTGGCTGTTCCTGCACCTGATCGTCGAACGCCTGGCGCACTACCGCTTCCTGTTCCAGGACCTGTCCAACCTGGCCGGGCGCCTGCCGAAGCTGGCCAAGGGGATTCGCAACCTGCTCAACGCCCTGAAGCGCACCCTGGCCTCGCTGCTGGCCAGGCTCAAGGCTTCGGGGCAACTGGTCAGCGATACCCAGGCGCTGGGGCAACTGGTGGAACAGATCACCATGACCCTGCTGTTCTCGCTGGACTATCAGCGCATCCTCGATCGCGAGGGCGAGGTACGGGTGGTGGTCTACCAGATCATGATGCTGGTGGCTCCACACCTGTTGCCACCGGCGAAACTGGCCACCGAGCAGATGGCCCTGCGTTACCTCGACGAACACGATTGATCGGTGCCGCAAGAACCCCACAAACAAAAACGCCCGGCCTTTGCAGGCCGGGCGTTTTTGTATGTCCCGAAAAACTCAGGACTGGCTGGTTGGCGTCGCGGGTGCTGGCGCCGCAGCCGGGGTAACGACAGGGCTTGGCGCCACTGCGGAGTTCGCAGGGCTGACCGGTGCTGCCGGCTTGGCGACAACCGCTGGCTTCGGTGCTGCGGCCTTGGGTGCTGCCGGTTTTTTCACTGCTGGTTTTTTCGCCGCCGGTTTCGCCGCCGGTTTCGCAGCGGGCTTGGCCGCTGGTTTTGCCGCGGGCTTGGCGGCTACTGGCTTGGCGGCAGGTTTTGCAGCCGGCTTGGCCGCCGCAGTTTTGGCTGCCGGTTTCGCGGCAGGCTTGGCTGCTGCTTTGGCCGGAGCCTTGGCTGCCGGTTTGGCTGCTGCTTTAGCCAGAGGCTTGGCCGCCGGTTTGGCCGCTGCAGTCTTGGCCGCGATCGGAGCTACCTTGGCGCCTGTGAGTTTCTCGATCTGTTTGGTCAGGGTGTCGACCTTGCTGTGCAGCGCCTTGACTTCATTGCGGCTGGGCACGCCCAGACGCGAAATGGCACTGTTCAAGCGCTTGTCGAATGCACCTTCCAGCTCGTCCCACTTGCCCAGCGCGCGGTCCTTGACGCCACTGATGCGCGATTTTGCCGAGCTCGCGGAGTCCTTGGCGGCATCGACTTTCTTGCCGACAGCGCTTCTGGTGAGCTTCTCGGCTTTCTCGCCATCCTTGACCAGCGACTCGAAAAGCTTGCTGCCGTCAGTGTCGATTTTCGAGTACACGCCTAAACCAGCAAGCCAGATTTTACGGGAGTAGTCTTCGACCTTCCCGATCCACGAGCTGCCTTCTTTTTCAGTATTCTTTTTACCAGCCATCCCGTTCTCCTTAATGTTTACGCGCGACACGTTCGAGCAATGCCGTCAGCTCATCGAGCTTAGCAGAGAGTGTCTCAACGTCATGTTTAGACGGAATGCCGATGCGATTCAAGGCACTTGCGACGCGCGTGTCAAAAGCCCTCTCGACTTTATCCAGTTGCACTTCGACTTTGCCCCTGAGACTGGTGACATCGCTCTTCACGTTATCAATCTGACTGTTGGCGGCCTCAAGTTGTTCAGTCACAACTTTTTTGCCTTTCTTTTCAACAGATTGACCGGCTTTAACGAGCTCTTGAAAGTACTCGCTGCCTTCCTGACCGACCTTGGTGTAGGCACCCAGGCCTGCCAGCCAGATCTTGCGGGCATAGGATTTGACTTCGCTCAGAGTGGTTGATGCGACATCAACTTTTTTCTTCAGAATTGCTTTGGCCATGGTGCACCTCACGCGCAGAAGGTTTGAGGAACTGCCCGCAGGAAAGTGGGCTCAGGCACAAAGTAGTGAGAAAAATTAGAATCGGCACCCTAACCAATGTCATAAAAAAGGTGGCGGGTTATTGGAGATGACCGGCTCGCCAGCGATGTTTTTCCAGGCGTCATGACAACACCCAAATCACCGGCAAGCCGACTTCGGTGAAAGCGGCTCAGACCAGGGCTTTATCCAGCGCCTTTTCGATTTCCGACTTGATCATGCCGCTCATGGCGGACATCAACAGGCCCAGCTCGACATCGACCCTGATCGAATCGTCGCCCACCTGCACCGCACCTTTGACCCCCGAACGCTTGAGGTTCAGGGTATCGCCCGACCACTGCGGCTCCAGGCCATACTGATCGGCCAGTTTCTGCGCCAACTGGTCAGCCTTTTCGCGGGCTGCTTCCTTACCCAGGCCGTGGGCACGCTCAACACTTATACGGGCCATTGAATGACTCCTGCTTTATCGGGACTTGCCTATGAGCGTCTTGAGCTGCGCTGCGTCAAAACGCCCCGGCGCTTCACTATCTTACATTCAGCCTTGCCAAGACAAAGACCGCCACCGGGATTAGAATGTCCCGCATTCTCTTTTGGTGACAGCGATATGACTGATCAGCGCAAAGGCAGCGATGCCGAACCCACCACTCACTTCGGCTTCAAAAACGTTCCGGAAAGCCAGAAGGCGGAAAAAGTCGCTGAGGTGTTCCACTCCGTGGCCGCCAAGTACGACCTGATGAACGACGTACTGTCCGGTGGCATGCATCGCCTGTGGAAACGCTTCACGATCGAATTGTCCGGCGTTCGCCCTGGCAATCGCGTGCTGGACATCGCCGGCGGCACCGGCGACCTGACCCGCAAGTTCTCCCATCTGGTGGGCCCTACTGGCCAGGTGGTGCTGGCGGACATCAACGCCTCCATGCTCAAGGTCGGTCGCGACCGCCTGCTCGACAAGGGCGTGGCCGGCAACATCGAGTTCGTTCAGGCCGACGCGGAAAAGCTGCCGTTCCCGGACAACCATTTCGACGTCGTGACCATCGCCTTCGGCCTGCGCAACGTGACCCACAAGGAAGACGCCCTGCGCTCGATGCTGCGGGTGCTCAAGCCCGGTGGCCGCCTGCTGGTACTGGAGTTCTCCAAGCCGACCAACGCGCTGATGTCCAAGGTCTACGATGCCTACTCGTTCGCCTTCATGCCGCTGGCCGGCAAGCTGATCACCAACGACTCGGAAAGCTATCGCTACCTGGCCGAATCGATCCGCATGCACCCGAACCAGGAAACCCTGAAGTCGATGATGGTCGAGGCCGGCTTCGATCGCGTGACCTACCACAACATGACCGCGGGCATCGTCGCCCTGCACCGCGGCATCAAACCCTGATGTTGTTCAGCGGCCTGCTTGCCAGCGTCGAACACGGCCTCAACCGTGTACTGCGTCTCGACAGCACGGCTTTGCCACGCTTGCAGCATTTGAACGGCAAGGTCATCGCCGTCGATTGCCGCAGCCCGAGCGTGCAGCTGTTCGTCATTCCTGGCGATGAGGGCCTGACCCTCGCCGCGCATTGGACGGCCGACGCCGACTGCACCCTGCGGGCGCCGGCCTCGAGCCTGGTGCGCCTGGCCCTGAGCCAGGACAAGACCTCGGTGCTGCACAGCCCCGAAGTCGAGCTGGAAGGCGACAGCGGCGTGCTGCTGGAACTGGCGGCCATCCTCCAGGACCTCGAACTGGACTGGGAGTACGAACTCTCGCGCTGGCTCGGCCCGGTGGCCACCCAGCTGTTCAGCGGCCATTTACGCAGCCGCGCGCGCTGGTATCGCCAGGGTTTCGCCAGCCTGAACCAGAATCTCGCCGAATACCTGGCCGAAGAGTCGCGCACCCTGGTGGGCCAGCGCGAAGCCGAAGCCCGTTTCAGCGAACTGGACCGGGTCAAGCTCGACCTGGAACGCCTCGAGGCGCGCTTCGAGCGCCTTTCCCGATCCCTTGACCCAAGCGATAACGCATGAAGCTGCTTGCCGTCCGCCGTTTGTTGCGCATCCAGCGCGTCGTGATCCGCTACCGCCTCGATGACCTGCTGTTCGCCCTGCCCCTGCCCTGGTTCCTCCTGGCGCTGCGCTACGCCTTGCCCTGGCGCTGGTTCCCGCGCAAGCAACTGGAGCTGAGCCGCGGTGCGCGCCTGCGCCTGGCCTTGCAGGACCTGGGGCCGATCTTCATCAAGTTCGGACAGATTCTCTCGACCCGCCGCGATCTGCTGCCCGAAGACATCGCCGACGAGCTGATGCTGCTGCAGGACCGCGTGCCGCCCTTCGATTCGAAGAAGTCGGTGGCGCTGATCGAGGAGCAACTGGGCAAGAAGATCAGCGATGTGTTCAGCCGCTTCGATATCGAGCCCCTGGCCTCCGCTTCGGTGGCGCAAGTCCACGCCGCCCAGCTCAAGAGCGGCGAAGAAGTGGTGGTCAAGGTCATCCGCCCGGGCCTCAAGCCGGTCATCGCCCAGGACCTGGCCTGGCTGTTCATCCTTGCCCGCGCCGCCGAAAAGGTTTCGGCCGACGCCCGCCTGCTGCACCCGGTGGATGTGGTCAGCGATTACGAAAAAACCATCTACGACGAACTCGACCTGTTGCGCGAAGCGGCCAACGCCAGCCAGCTCAAGCGCAACTTCGAAGGCTCGCCGCTACTCTACGTGCCGCAGGTCTACTGGGACTGGTGCCGGCCGAAAGTGCTGGTCATGGAGCGCATCTACGGGATCCAGGTGACCGACCTGGCCACCCTGGCCGACCAGCGCACCGACATGAAAATGCTCGCCGAGCGCGGCGTGGAGATCTTCTTCACCCAGGTGTTCCGCGACAGCTTCTTCCACGCCGACATGCACCCGGGCAATATCTTCGTCAGCACCGTGCAGCCGTGGAGCCCGCAGTACATCGCCATCGACTGCGGCATCGTCGGCAGCCTGACCCCGGAAGACCAGGACTACCTGGCGCGCAACCTGTTCGCGTTCTTCAAGCGTGATTACCGGCGCGTGGCGCAGTTGCACATCGATTCGGGCTGGGTGCCGGCAGAGACCAAACTCAACGAATTCGAAGCGGCGATCCGTACCGTGTGCGAGCCGATCTTCGAAAAACCGTTAAAAGATATTTCCTTCGGCCAGGTGCTGATGCGCCTGTTCCAGACCGCTCGCCGCTTCAACATGGAAGTGCAGCCGCAACTGGTGCTGCTGCAAAAGACCCTGCTGAACATCGAAGGCCTGGGCCGCCAGCTGTACCCGGAGCTGGACCTGTGGAACACCGCCCAGCCGTTCCTCGAACGCTGGATGCGCGAGCGCGTCAGCCCCAAAGCCTTGCTGGGCAACCTGCACAGCCAGGTCGAACAACTGCCGCACCTGGCCAACATGACCCGCGACCTGCTCGAACGCATGTCCCAGCCCCATGCCCAGGACCCTTCGCCGCCCTGGAAACGGCGCAAGGACGACTGGTTCCTGCGCCTTCTCGGCGCGGCGCACCTGGCCGGTGGCGCGATCCTCGCGGCCGGCGGACCGCTGAACGAGCTGGGTCACTGGCCGGCCGGCATCATGATGGCCGTGGGCTTGTATCTGGTCGTGCGCCGATAGCCAGCCGGGCTAGCGGCTGGCACACTGTTTCTCATCGCCGAGGCTCGACGAGCGCGTCGGGCCCTGTTGTCGGAGTCGAAGATGAAAGATTGGCTGGACGAGATCAAATGGGACGCTGACGGCCTGGTGCCGGCCATCGCCCAGGATCACAAGACCGGGCGCGTGCTGATGATGGCCTGGATGAATCGCGAGGCGCTGAGCCTGACCGCTGCCGAAAACCGTGCCATCTACTGGTCACGTTCGCGTGGCAAGCTATGGCGCAAGGGAGAAGAGTCCGGGCATGTGCAAAAGCTTCATGAAATGCGCCTGGACTGCGATGCCGACGTCATCATCCTGATGGTCGAACAAATCGGCGACATTGCCTGCCACACAGGCCGCCAGAGCTGCTTCTACCGCGTTTATGAAAACGGCGACTGGAAAACGGTCGATCCGGTACTCAAAGACCCGCACGCGATCTATCAAGCAGGACACTGAACATGAGCGATACCCTGACCCGTCTGGCCCAGGTGCTGGAAGAGCGCAAAGGCGCCGCCGCCGACACTTCCTATGTCGCCAGCCTGTACCACAAGGGCCTGAACAAGATTCTGGAAAAAGTCGGCGAGGAATCGGTGGAAACCATCATTGCCGCCAAGGACGCCGCCCACAGCGGCGACTGCAGCGATGTGATCTACGAAACCGCCGACCTGTGGTTCCACACCATGGTCATGCTCGCCCAGCTGGGGCAGCATCCGCAGGCCGTTCTCGATGAACTGGACCGGCGCTTCGGTTTGTCTGGACACGCCGAGAAAGCCTCGCGTCCGTCCGCCTGAACATCATTTAGAGAGGAAACGCAGCATGGGCATTTTTGACTGGAAACACTGGATCGTCATCCTGGTTGTCGTGGTGCTGGTGTTCGGCACCAAGAAACTGAAAAACCTCGGCACCGATGTCGGCGAATCGATCAAGGGCTTTCGCAAGGCCATGAACGACGACGAAAAACCCGCCGAGCCTGGCGTGCCTCCGACCGCCCAGCCTGCTCCGCCGGTCCAGCCGCAAAGCGCTCCGCTGAACCAGCCGCACACCATCGACGTGCAGGCGCAAAAAGTCGAAGAGCCGACCCGCAAAGACTCGTGAGCACTGACTAATGTTTGGTATCAGCTTCTCTGAACTGCTGCTCGTCGGCCTGGTGGCCCTGCTGGTGCTCGGCCCCGAGCGTCTGCCGGGCGCCGCGCGCACGGCTGGCCTGTGGATCGGCCGCCTGAAGCGCAGCTTCAATGCGATCAAGCAGGAAGTTGAACGGGAAATCGGTGCCGATGAAATTCGTCGGCAACTGCACAACGAACACATTCTGTCGCTGGAACAGGAAGCGCGGAAAATCCTCAATCCGATCCAGCAACAGCCGACACCGGTCGAGCCCGTGGCCGAACAGAGCATTCATGCGCCCGCCGCGGCGCCTGAAGCGCCCGCCAGCGCGACCACGGCGAGCCCTACTGCCGCAACTGCACCGGCCGAACCGGCTGCGCCCGTGACAACGCCTGTCACGCCAGCCCCCCACGACCCTACTTTGCCGCCGCGAGCCCCATGAGCGATATTCCGGAAAACGACCAACATATGCCGCTGGTGTCGCACCTCACCGAGTTGCGCACCCGGTTGCTGCGCTGCGTGGCGGCGATCTTCCTGATCTTCGGCGGGCTGTTCGCCTTCACCCAGCAGATCTACACCATCGTCTCCACGCCGTTGCGCCAGTACCTGCCGGCGGGCGCAACGATGATTGCCACCGACGTGGCGTCGCCGTTCCTGACCCCGCTCAAGCTGACGATGATGGTCTCGCTGTTCCTGGCGATCCCGGTGATCCTGCACCAGATCTGGGGCTTCATCGCCCCCGGCCTGTACAAGCATGAAAAGCGCATCGCCGTACCACTGCTGGTCTCCAGCATCCTGCTGTTCTACATCGGCATGGCCTTCGCCTATTTCCTGGTGTTCCCGCTGATCTTCAAGTTCTTCGCCGCAGCCACCCCAGCCGGCGTGGAAATGATGACCGACATCACCAGCTACCTCGATTTCGTCATGACCCTGTTCTTCGCCTTCGGCGTGGCGTTCGAGATCCCGGTGGCGGTGGTGCTGCTGGTGTGGATCGGCGTGGTCGACGTCGCCTACCTGAAGAAGATCCGCCCGTACGTGATCATCGGCTGCTTCGTGGTCGGCATGATCCTGACCCCGCCGGACATCTTCTCCCAAACCCTGCTGGCGGTACCGATGTGGCTGCTGTTCGAGATCGGCATCCTGTTCGGCAGCCTGATCAGCAAGCGCGGCGACCATCCGGACGACCAGCCGGCGGAAGACCACAACGACCAGCCGCCAGCGACCCAAGCGTGAACCTGCTGCTGCTCGAGGAGGCCGACTTCATCGCGGCCGACCGGGTGATCCTGCGCGATCGCCGCCTGACCCACATGCAGGAAGTCCATCGGGCCGCGGTGGGCGACAGCCTGCGGGTCGGCCGTATCGGCGGGTTGATGGGCTCGGCCGAACTGCTGCGCCTGGAGCCTGGGGAAGCCGAACTGCAAGTCAGCCTCGACCAGCCACCGCCGACCAAGCTGCCCCTGACCCTGGTGCTGGCCCTGCCGCGCCCGAAAATGCTCCGCCGGGTGCTGCAAACCGTCGCGGCCATGGGCGTGCCCCGGCTGGTGCTGGTGAACAGCTACCGGGTCGAGAAAAGCTTCTGGCAAACGCCTTTCCTCGAACCCGAGGCGATTCGCGAGCAACTGATCCTCGGCCTGGAACAGGCCCGCGACAGCGTGCTGCCGGAAGTGGTCATCGAAAAGCGCTTCAAACCCTTCGTCGAAGACCGTCTGCCAGCGCTGGTCGAGGGCACCCTCGGCCTGGTCGGCCATCCTGGCCAGTACCCGGCCTGCCCCCGCGGCCTGGATGAGCCGGTGACCCTGGCCATCGGCCCGGAAGGCGGCTGGATCCCCTACGAAATCGACCTGCTGGGCAAGTCCGGCCTGCAACCGGTGCAACTCGGCGAACGCATCCTGCGGGTCGAAACCGCCGTCACCGCCCTTCTCGCCCGCCTCTTCTAACTAACCCCCACTCCCGTAGGAGCGAGGCTTGCCCGCAATAGCGCGGTGCCTGACACGGCGCCATCGCCGGCAAGCCTCGCTGCTGTTACACGGCTGCTTCAGATTTATCTGACGCAGCCGATAGGCTCTCTACAAAACCTATTTAATAGCCCAAGGGAGTTCGCGGCATGTACCGTTGGTTAGCCCAGAGTCTGGGAAATGTGAGCGTCAACCTCAAACTCGGCGTTGGCTTCGGTCTGGTGCTGCTACTGACCCTGCTGATCACCGCGACCGGCTGGCTGGGCCTGGGCAATGTGATCGAGCGCGGCGACAAGCTGGGCTATATCTCCAGCCTCAACGAGCTGACCAAGGACCTGCGCATCGCGCGCCTGGACTATGAAATGCGCCGTGGCGAGCAGGGACCGGGGGCCGTCAGCGAGCTGCTGAACCAGCTCGACGAAGGCCTGCAACGCGCACGCAAGATGCTGGAAATGCCTGAAAGCATCGCCATGATCGACCAGCAGATCGCCGCCGTCAGCGAGTACAAGCTGGCCTTCGCCGACATGACCCGCGCCACCGCCAGCCGCGAAGCCGCCCGCGCCAAACTGGGCGCCACCGCCGATAACGCCGTGGCCCGGGTGGCCGAAGTGGAGAAATCCATGCTGCAGGGCGACAGCGTGGCGCAGTTCAATAGCGTCATCGACCTGAGCAAACTGATCCAGCAGGCGCGCTTCCAGGTCCGCGGCTACACCTACAGCGGCAAGGCCGAGGCCGAACAGCCGGCGCTGGACGCCATCGACAACGCCCTGAACAACCTCGCCAGCCTGCCGGCCAAGCTGCCGGAACAGCACCTGGCCAACCTGCAACAGGCCACCGACGCCCTCAAGGGCTATCGCTCCGCCGTCAGCGAGTTTCGCGACTCCCAGGTGGCCAGCGCCGCCGCGCTCAAACGCATGGCGGCCCAGGGCGACCGCCTGATGGAAGTCAGCAAGCAACTGACCGCCGCGCAAACCCACAAACGCGACAGCGACGCCGCCCGGGCCAGAAGCACCCTGGCCATCGTCACCGCCCTGGCCCTGCTGTTCGGCCTGGTTGCTGCCTGGAGCATCACCCGGCAGATCGTCATCCCGCTGCGCCAGACCCTCAAGGTGGTCGAGCGTGTCGCCTCGGGCGATCTCAGCGAAAACCTGCAGGTCGAGCGTCGCGACGAGCTCGGCCAGCTGCAACGGGCCATGCAACGCATGACCCTGAGCCTGCGCGAGCTGATCGGCGGCATCAGCGATGGTGTCACCCAGATTGCCAGCGCCGCCGAGCAACTGTCGGCGGTGACCGAGCAGACCAGCGCCGGAGTCAACAGCCAGAAAGTCGAGACCGACCAGGTCGCCACCGCCATGAATGAAATGGCCGCCACGGTCCAGGAAGTCGCGCGCAACGCCGAGGAAGCCTCGGAAGCCGCGGTCGCCGCCGATCAGCAGGCCCGCGAGGGCGACAAGGTAGTTGGCGAGGCGATCGCACAGATCGAACGCCTGGCCGCCGAGGTCGGCAACTCAACCGCCGCCATGGGCCACCTGAAGCAGGAAAGCGACAAGATCGGCAGCGTGCTCGACGTGATCAAGTCGGTCGCCCAGCAGACCAACCTGCTGGCCCTCAACGCCGCCATCGAAGCCGCCCGCGCGGGCGAAGCCGGTCGCGGTTTCGCGGTGGTCGCCGACGAGGTGCGCAGCCTGGCGCAGCGCACCCAGAAGTCCACCGAAGAGATCGAGGAGCTGATCGTCGGCCTGCAGAACGGCACCCAGGAAGTGGCCAACATCATGGACAACAGCCGCAACCTGACCGACAGCAGCGTAGAGCTGACCCGCCGGGCCGGTGGCTCGCTGGAAAACATCACCCGCACCGTCTCGGCGATCCAGGCGATGAACCAGCAGATCGCCGCCGCGGCCGAGCAGCAGAGCGCGGTGGCCGAGGAAATCAACAGAAGCGTGCTGAACGTGCGCGACGTGTCCGAGCAGACCTCGGCAGCCAGTGAGGAAACAGCGGCCTCCAGCGTCGAGCTGGCGCGCCTGGGGACCCATCTGCAGACCCTGGTCGGGCGCTTCCGGGTTTGAGCCGAGCCGGTTTCGCTTGATATCGGGGTGAAACAATCGCGGGCAAGCCTCGCTCCTACAGATAAAGGTCATCTGTAGGAGCGAGGCTTGCCCGCGATGGGTTTCAGCCGGTGGAAAACCTACAGGACCTGACGCAGGAACGCCTGGGCCCGCGGGTCTTGGGGCGCATCGAAGAACGCCGCTGGCGAGGCGTCTTCCAGCAGTTTGCCGTGATCGAAGAACAGCACCCGATCCGCCACTTCCCGGGCAAAGCCCATTTCGTGGGTCACGCAGACCATGGTCATGCCTTCCAGGGCCAGGGTTTTCATCACGTCCAGCACTTCGCCGACCATTTCCGGGTCCAGCGCCGAAGTCGGCTCGTCGAACAGCATGACCTTGGGTTCCATGGCCAGCGCCCGGGCGATGGCGACGCGCTGTTGCTGGCCGCCGGAGAGCCGCGACGGGAACTCGTTGGCCTTCTGCGCGATACCGACCTTCTCCAGCAACGCCAGGGCCTTGGCCTCGCGCTCCTGCTTGCCGCGCTTGCGTACCACCTTCTGCGCCAGGCAGAGGTTTTCCAGCACGGTCATGTGCGGGAACAGGTTGAAATGCTGGAACACCATGCCGACTTCGCGGCGATAGGCATTCACATCGGTCTTCGGATCGGCCAGTTGCAGGCCGTCGATGCTCACCGAGCCGGAATCGAACTGTTCCAGGCCGTTGAGACAACGCAGGAAGGTCGACTTGCCGGAGCCGGACGGGCCGATCACCACCAGCACTTCGCCCTTGGCCACGTTAGTGGTGACGTTATCTACCGCGCGGACCACCTGGCCCCGGGTGTCGAAGACTTTTACCAGATCGCGGACTTCAATCACTTTGCGCGAGCCTCCGCTCAAGCCGGCTGGCCATCTTCGACAGCGGCAGGTTGATCAACAGGTACAGGGCCGCCACGCAGAACAGGATCTCGAACGGCGAAAACGAGGTGGTGATGACTTCACGTCCGCTCTTGAGCAGCTCGGTGATGGCGATCACCGACACCAGCGAGGTGTCTTTCACCAGGCTGATGAACTGCCCGGCCAGCGGCGGCAGCACCCGCTTGAAGGCCTGCGGCAGTACCACATGGCGCATCGACTGGCTGGCGTTCAGGCCCAGGGAGCGGGCCGCTTCATTCTGGCCACGGGCGATCGACTGCACGCCGGCGCGGACGATTTCCGCCACATAGGCACCGGTGAACAGCGACAGCGCGGCGATCCCGGCGAACTCACGGGACAGGTTCAGCACCGTACCGATGAAGAAATAGAAAATGAATATCTGCACCAGCAGCGGCGTGCCGCGCACCAGTTCGACGTAAATGGTCGACAGGTCCCGCAGGGTCGGGTTGTTCGACAGCCGGCAAAGCCCGGTCGCCAAGCCGATGAACAGCCCCAGCACCCCGGACACCAGCGACAGCCACAAGGTGGTCCACAGGCCCAGCAGCAGCGGCCCGGCCGCCCAGTGACGGGTCACGCCGATCACATCGCCTTCGGCCACATCGTCGCCACGGGCGACTTGCAGGCTGTTTTCGTCGACCGTCAGTCGTTGCTCGTCACCCGCGTCGTTGCGCAGCGTGACCTCGGCCTTGCCGCCTTTGCGCACCAGCTCGCTGACGGTGGAGATGTCCGCCGCCCGCTGCGACTCCTCAGCCTGGTAGGCGAAGTACTGCGGTACGCGGTTCCAGCGCCATTCGTAGGACATCAGCGAGGTGGCGTAATACAGCGCGCCGGCCAGGCCGATCAGCACCAGCACGGTCAGTACGTGCCAGGGCCATTGGGCTTTTTTATGTTTGATCACTTTGCAGGTTCCAGCCGTTTGCAGCGGGGAAGTTCGGTATCGCCGATCAGGACGCCATCGCGAGCCGGCTCGCTCCTACAGGGATTGCGTGAATCCGTAGGAGCGAGGCTTGCCCGCGAATGGGGCGACTCGGTCTGTCTGACCGAGTGTTATTCCATGTCCTTGAGCCACTCGGTGCTCTTGAACCACTTGTCATGGATACGATCGTAGGTGCCGTCTTCGTGGATCTGGTGCAGGAAGTTGTTGATGAAGTTGAGGCTGTCGTAGTCACCCTTCTTCAGGCCGAACGCCAGGGGCTCATAGGTGAACGGCTTGTCGAGGAACGTAAGCTTGCCGTTGCCGACCTTGCTCAGTGCCACCACGTTGTACGGGGCGTCGTAGATAAAGGCGTCGGCCTTGCCGTTGACCACGTCGAGCACGGCTTCCTGCTCGTTGTCGTAGCCGTGGTACTTGGCCTTGGCGATCAGCTTCTTGGCGACCATCTCGCCGGTGGTGCCCAGCTTGGAGGTGATGCGGTAGTCGGCGGTGTTCAGGTCTTTATAGGACTTGATGGTGCCTTCCAGTTCCTTGCGGATCAGCAGGGTCTGGCCGACCACGATGAAGGGTTCGCTGAAGTTCAGGCGCAGGTTGCGTTCCTGGGTCAGGGTCATGCCGCTGCCGATCATGTCGAACTTGTCGGTCAGCAGGGCCGGGATGATGCCGTCGTAGCCGGTGGAAACCAGCTCCAGCTTGACGCCCATGGCCTTGGTCATGGCCTTGAGGATATCGACCTCGAAACCGATGATCTCACCGCGCTTGTTGGTCATCTCGAACGGCATGTAGGTCGGGTCCATGCCGACTTTCAGCGTGCCGCGCTTGACCGCATCATCGATGGCGCCAGCCTGGGCTGCATTGACCGCCACCATTGCCGTGACGCCGAGCAGCAGCATCGAGAGATACTTCTTCATCTTCAAGTCCCCTGAACCCATTTTATTGTGAGGCGAACCCGCGACAGGTTTTCCCTGGAAAACCGACGGATACGGGCACCAGGAATGCCCGCTCGCAGCAATTCGGGGTGCGATGCTAACTCACCCGGCCGTTTGCACAAGGGTTTGACCAGGATTTGTTGTTACAGAGGGGACGACAAAAAGCAGATGCCACAAACAACAACGCCCTTGAGAGTGCTCTCAAGGGCGTTGTCATCAGGCCGGTTGGGCGATTGCCGTTTGCGGTCGCAACGGCAACAACGGTGCATGAGGGTCTTCATCCACCGATTGCCGCCAGGCGCTCAGCCAGTCGGCATGGCCTTCGCTCCAGACCTGCTCATGCAGGCGGGCCAGGGCCACCGGGTCGCTCAGCAGCGCCAGGCGCTCGCCATTATTCAGCGCCGCCGGCCCCACTTTCAGGGCATGGCGGACACGTTCGCTACGCAGCCACTCGATCGGCTCGGCCAGGCCGTGCCGGGACGTCGCCAGGGCACAGGCCAGGGCGTTCTGCTGCGGATCGACCACCGCCCGGATGAAGCCGTCGTTCAGCGCATGCCAACGGTTTTCATGGGTGTACTGGTCGGTGGACACCAGCTCCTGTGGCGGCGCGTATTCCTCGGGGATCAGGAACAGGCTTTCGTCACGGGACTTCAGGCCCAGGCCGACGCGGCTGGAAATCACCGACACCGGGATCGACAGCATCAGCGAACCGACGATCGGCACCAGCCACCAGAGGAAGCTCGGGTTCAGCCAGATCACCAGCAGCGCCCAGAAGAAGCCCAGCAAGGTCTGCGGACCATGGCGGCGCACCGCTTCGCTCCACGGCGTGGAATCGTCGTCACGTTGTGGCGAGTTCCAGGTCGCGGCCCAGCCAAGGAACGCGGCCAGCACGAAACGGGTGTGGAAGATCATCCGTACCGGCGCCAGCAGCATGGAGAACAGCATCTCCAGCAGCATCGACAGGGTCACCTTGAACTTGCCGCCAAACTCTTTCGCGCCCTTGGCCCAGATCAGGATGATGCTCAACAGTTTCGGCAGGAACAGCAGCACGATAGTGGTCGAGAACAGCGCGATCGCCTTGTCCGGATGCCATTGTGGCCACAGCGGATACAGCTGGCGCGGCTCCAGGAAGTACTGCGGCTCCATCAGGGTGTTGACCGCCAGCAGGGCCGTCGACAGCACCAGGAAGAAGAACCACAGCGGCGCCGACAGGTAGGACATCACCCCGGTGAGGAACACCGCACGGTGCACCGGGTGCATGCCCTTGACCAGGAACAGGCGGAAGTTCATCAGGTTACCGTGGCACCAGCGACGGTCACGCTTGAGCTCGTCCAGCAGGTTCGGCGGCAGCTCTTCGTAGCTGCCCGGCAGGTCGTAGGCAATCCACACGCCCCAGCCGGCGCGACGCATCAGCGCCGCTTCGACGAAGTCGTGGGACAGGATCGCACCGGCGAAGGCGCCTTTACCGGGCAACGGCGCCAGGGCGCAGTGCTCGATGAACGGCTTCATGCGGATGATCGCGTTGTGGCCCCAGTAGTGGGACTCGCCCAGCTGCCAGAAGTGCAGGCCGGCAGTGAACAGCGGGCCGTAGACGCGGGTGGCGAACTGCTGCATGCGCGCATACAGGGTGTCCATGCCCGAGGCTTTCGGCGCGGTCTGGATAATCCCCGCGTCCGGCGTGGCTTCCATCAGGCGCACCAGGCTGGTCAGGCATTCGCCGCTCATCACGCTGTCGGCGTCGAGCACCACCATGTACTTGTAGTCGCCGCCCCAACGACGGCAGAAGTCGTCGAGGTTACCGCTCTTGCGTTTCACCCGACGGCGACGGCGGCGATAGAAGATCTTGCCGAAACCCTTGGTTTCGCGGCAGACGTCCAGCCAGGCCTGCTGCTCGGCCACGCAGATATCGGTGTCGTTACTGTCGCTGAGCACGAAGAAGTCGAAGCGGTCCAGGTCACCGGTGGCCGCGACCGACTCGAAGGTCGCCCGCAGGCCGGCGAATACCCGCGGCACGTCTTCGTTGCAGATCGGCATCACCAGCGCGGTGCGTGCATCTTGCGGAATCGGCTCGTTGCCGGCGCTTTTACCGGAAATGCGGTATTTGTCATGCCCGGTGAGCAGCTCGAGGAAGCCCATCAGCGCGGTCCAGAAACCGGCCGAAACCCAGCAGAACAGGATGCCGAACATGATCAGGATGCTGGTCTGCAGGGCGTACGGCAGTACCTGGGTGGCGGTCTGCATCAATGGCTGATGCATGACTTCTTCCAGGTCGACGAACGACCAGCCCTGGTACGGCATGATGCCTTTCATGTACCAGCCGGCCACTATGGTCTGGCCGAGCATCAGCACCAGCAGGATGTAACGGCGGATCGAACCCACGGTGCGCCAGCGCGCCGCCGGGAGCACCCGCTCATCCTTCGGCGGTGCCGGCGGGTTGGTGCGCCCGGTCAGGCGCCGCCAGCCACGCACCAGGATATTGGTGCGCCAGGGCTCGGGAACCACCTTGGTCCGCCGGATCGGCGGCGTGGCCTTGAGGCACACGCGACCGCTGGCGTCGAGCGCCAGCATCTCGGCATCGATCAGCTCCTCGGCGGAACTCAGGGTCAGCCGGCGGCCCACCGAGGCCTGGGCGGCATCGGCAGGCGCGTCGAACGTCGAGGACGACAGGCGTTCGTGCAGTTCACTGAAGGACTTGCAGCCCGCGAGTTCCGCGCGCTGCTCATCGGTCATTGGCAGGTGCGCCAGATACTCGGCAAGAGTCTCTGGCTGTACTTGAGGGTTACTCATCGGCAGGCAACTGGTAGCTCCAGGTCTCGGTCAGGACTTGCTCGGTCGGGACAGATTCCGGTGTGGCTGGGGCCGCCTCGGCAGCAGCAGGCTGCTTGGCGTCTTTGTGGTTCTTGGCGTCCTTGGCCGGCTTGGCTTCGGCTTGCTTGGCATCCGCCTCTTTTTTCTCCTGCTGCTTGGCGGCGACTTTGTCGGCCTTGGCGATGGAGGCGCTGGAGGCTGGCGACACGGCCTTGGCCGGCTCGACAGGGGTGGCGTTCTTGACCAGGGCCGCACGCATCTCGGTGGATTTGCTCGGATCCTTGATCTTCATCCGCAGGGTCAGGCGCCAGCCCTTGGTTTCAGGGTTGTAGCGCACGCTGTTTTCCACCAGCTCGGCGTTGTCGCCGACGCTGACCTGGCTGCGCACCTCGGTGTCTTCCGGCAATGCCGCCAGGGATGGACCTTCGAAGTCCACCAGGTAGGCCACGCTGCCGTCCGGCTGGCGGATCAGGTTGGATTGCTTGACGTCACCGGTGGAACGCAGGGTCTGCTCGACCCAGGCGCTGTCTGGCGAATGCAGGGAAGCCTCGTCCATGGTCCAGTGCAGGCGATAGGCGAAATCGAACGCCTGGCCTGGCTCAGGCTGCTTTTCCGGGCTCCAGAACGCCACGATGTTGTCGTTGGTTTCGTCCGCGGTCGGGATCTCTACCAGATCGACGGTGCCTTTGCCCCAGTCGCCCTTCGGCTCGATCCAGGCGCTTGGGCGCTTGTCGTAGCGGTCGTCGAGGTCTTCGTAGTGGCTGAAGTCGCGGCCACGCTGCAGCAGGCCGAAACCACGCGGGTTCTCTACCGAGAAGTTGCTCACGGCCAGGTGTTTCGGGTTGTTCAGCGGACGCCAGATCCACTCGCCGTTGCCGGCATGGATCGACAGGCCGCTGGAGTCGTGCAGCTCGCGGCGGTAGTTGAGGACTTTCGACGGCTGGTTGGCGCCGAACAGGAACATGCTGGTCAGCGGGGCGATGCCCAGCTTGCCAACCTTGTCACGCAGGAACATCTTGGCCTTGACGTCGACGATGGTGTCGCTGCCCGGACGCAGGGTCAGGCGATAGGCGCCAGTGGCCCGCGGCGAGTCCAGCAGGGCGAAGATCACCAGGTGCTTGTCGGTCGGCTTGGGTTGCTGGATCCAGAATTCGGTAAAGCGCGGGAATTCCTCACCGGACGGCAGCGCGGTGTCGATGGCCAGGCCACGGGCCGACAGACCATAGACGTGACCCTTGCCAATGACGCGGAAGTAGCTCGCGCCGAGCATGGTCATGATTTCGTCCTGCTTGTCCGCCTTGTTGATCGGGTACAGGACACGGAAGCCCGCGTAACCGAGCTGTTCGGTGGCCTTGGGATCGAACTTGAGGTCGCCAAAATCGAAGCGAGTCGAGTCGTATTTGATCTCTTCGACGGTGTTCGCCGTGATTTCGTTGATTTTCACCGGCGTATCGAAGTGCATGCCCTGGTGATAGAAGGACAGCTTGAATGGGGTTTTCTGCTTGGCCCACTCGGCCTTTTCAGGCAGGAAGCGGATTTTCTGATAGTCCGCGAACTTCATCTCACGAAATTCGTTCGGCAGGTTACTGCGCGGAGCCTCGTACTTCTGCCCGGCCAGATCCTTAGCCTTGGCCGATACATCATCCAGATTGAATGCCCAGAGTTGGCCGGCGCTAAGCAGGCAGAGCAGTGCAGAGCCCGTCACCAGTGCGTTTCGTAACCGTTTGGCAGACAATTTTGGTGCATTACAGGGACTAACAATCACGAGCAACCCTCGCCGAAAACAGATCAAAAAACCAACGGCCAGCTATCTATATGCCAGGTTGGCGAGCATTGTTCCGACTCCGATGGGGCTAAATGATTCCCCAAACGGTCCCGAACAAGTCTCTACCTAAGTCAAAAACGGACCAACGAACGCTGATCCCCGTAGCGCGCGATTATCTAGTAGCCCGCGTTACAACGCATCAGGGGCGACCAAGTATTTATCGCGAAAAACGCCTATTTTCGGCCGCTTCCGGCCGAAAAAGATGTTTCAAGCACTTTCAGGTCTGTAACAGGAAGGTTACCGGGCCATCATTGACCAGATGGACCTGCATATCCGCCCCGAAGCGCCCTGATGCTACTTTGCCATGCAACTGTTGCGCCTTGCATAGCAGATAGTCAAAAAGTTCTTCGCCGAGGGCCGGCGGCGCCGCGGTGGAAAAGCTCGGGCGCAGGCCGTTCTTGGTATCCGCGGCCAGGGTGAACTGCGAGACCAGCAGCAAACCGCCGTCCACATCAGCCAGGGACTGGTTCATCTTGCCCTCGGCATCACTGAATACCCGATAGTTAAGCAGCTTGTGCAGCAGTTTGTCGGCACTGGCCCGAGTGTCCTCGGGCTCCACCGCTACCAGCACCAGCAAACCCTGGTCCACCGCACCGACGATTTCCCCCGCCACTTCGACCCGCGCGCCGCGCACGCGCTGCAACAGCCCCTTCATGCTTCTTCGGGCGGCAGGTCGAGCAGGCGCCGGGCCATCTGATTAGCGGCGCGCACCAGGGCATCGGTGATGCCCGGTTCGGACGCGGCGTGACCGGCATCGCGGATCACCTGCAGTTCGCTGTTCGGCCAGGCCTGGTGCAGCTCCCAGGCATTGTCCAGCGGGCAGATCACGTCGTAGCGGCCATGCACGATCACGCCCGGCAGGTGGGCAATCTTGCCCATGTCGCGAATCAGTTGGTTCGGCTCGAGGAACGCATGGTTGGTGAAGTAGTGGCATTCGATCCGGGCGATCGACAGCGCGCGCTGCGGCTCGGAGAAACGATCGACCACCAGCGGGTTCGGCCGCAGTGTGGCGGTACGCCCTTCCCAGATCGACCAGGCTTTGGCCGCATGCATCTGGGCGATCTGGTCGTTGCCGACGAGACGCTTGTGGAAGGCGCTGAGCAGGTCGTCGCGCTCGTCCAGCGGGATAGGCGCCACGTAGTCCTGCCAGTAGTCGGGGAACAGACGGCTGGCGCCTTCCTGGTAGAACCATTTGATTTCCTGCGGACGGCACAGAAAGATCCCCCGCAGAATCAGACCATGGACACGCTCAGGATGGGTTTGCGCATAGGCCAGGGCCAGGGTCGAACCCCAGGAGCCGCCGAACACCACCCATTTCTCGATGCCCAGGTGCAGGCGGATCCGCTCGAGGTCGGCGACCAGGTCCCAGGTGGTGTTGTTTTCCAGGCTGGCGTGCGGGGTGGAGCGCCCGCAGCCGCGCTGGTCGAAGGTGATGATGCGGTACAGGTTCGGGTCGAAGTAACGGCGACTCTGGGCATCGCACCCGGCTCCCGGGCCACCGTGGATGAACACCACCGGCAAGCCTTCCGGGGAACCGCTCTCATCGACATACAGCACATGGGGTTCGTCGACAGCCAGATCGTGCCGGGCATAGGGTTTGATCTGCGGGTACAAAGTCTGCATTGCGCGCTCCGTAAGGGGTCGAGGTCATCCCTGGGGGGACTTCAATTATTCTGCCGTCCGGCATCATAAACCCGAATTACGGAATGAGCATGTCCTTGGAAAAAATGCGGTTGTTCCCCCCGGAAAGCCAGGCGCACCTGTAGCCGCTGCCGAAGGCTGCGCTCGACTGCGCAGCAGGCGCAGGATCTTGAGATCGCTGAAGGCCTTCGGCCTTATCGCAGCCTGCGGCAGCGGCTACAGGGCTTCCTGTCGGCTTCAGCGCCCGTAGCGCTTCTGCCCCCAGGCCAGCAGCCCTTGCAGCAGCTGCTTGAGCACCACCTGGGTCGGCGCCGCCAGATCGTCGCGGTAGCGGAACGGCTCGAACTCTTCCATGTAGGTGCTCTGCGCCAGCTCCAGCTGCACGGCATGGATGTTCTCCGCCGGGTTGCCGTAATGCCGGGTGATATGGCCGCCCTTGAAACGGCCATTGAGCACATGGCTGTAGTCGGCATGACGGGCGCAGATCGCTTCCAGCTGGCTGGCCAGCTCGGCATCGCAGCTGGCGCCATTGAAGGTACCCAGGTTGAAGTCCGGCAGCTTGCCTTCGAACAGGTGCGGGATCAGCGAGCGGATCGAGTGCGCGTCGAACAGCAAGGCATAGCCGAACTCGGCCTTCAGCCGCGCCAGCTCCTGCTGCAGGGTGCTGTGATAAGGCGTCCAGACCTGCTCCAGATAAGTCGCCCGCTCCTGTTTCGACGGCTCCCGCCCCTCACGGAACAGCGGTACGCCATCGAACAGCGTGGCCGGGTACAACCCGGTGGTGGCGCCGACATATAAAGGCTTGTCGTCGGACGGGCGATTGAGGTCGATGACGAAACGCGAATACTCGGCCGCCAGGGTGCTGGCGCCCAGTTCCTCGGCGAACGCGTAGAGCCGCGGGATGTGCCAGTCGGTATCCGGCAGGCTTTGCGCCTCGGGGATCAGCCCGGCCTCGACCGCTGGCGTCAGGCGCAGGCCGGCGTGGGGCATGCTGATCAGCAGCGGCACCCGGCCTTGTTTGAAGTTCAGAACCTTATCCACAACCCTTCTCCTATAAATCCACTTCAACGCCGTGGCGCACGACGCGTTTTTCCAGGTCGCCGCCCAGCCAGTAGGCCAGGTCGGCGGGACGATCGATCTGCCAGGCGACGAAGTCCGCCACCTTGCCGGCCTCCAGCGAACCGTGGGTCCGCTCCATGCCCAGCGCGGTGGCCGCGTGCAGGGTCACGCCGGCCAGGGCCTCTTCCGGGGTCATGCGGAAACAGGTGCAGGCCATGTTCAGCATCAAGCGCAGGGAGAGCGCCGGCGAAGTGCCGGGGTTGAGGTCGCTGGCCACGGCGATCTTCACCCCGTGCTTGCGCAGCGCGTCCATCGGCGGCAGCTGGGTTTCGCGCAGGAAATAGAAGGCGCCCGGCAATAGCACGGCGACGGTGCCGGTCTTGGCCATGGCGATGGCGTCTTCCTCGGTCATGAACTCCAGGTGGTCGGCCGACAGCGCGTGATAACGCGCCGCCAGGCTGGAGCCATGCAGCGACGACAGCTGCTCGGCGTGCAGCTTCACCGGCAGGCCGAGCTTCTGTGCGGCAACGAACACCCGTTCCACCTGCTCCGGCGAGAACGCCAGGTATTCGCAGAACGCATCCACCGCGTCCACCAGGCCCTCGGCGGCCAGGGCCGGGAGCATTTCGCTGCAGATGTGCTCAATGTAGTCGTCCGAGCGCTCGGCGTATTCCGGCGGCAAGGCGTGGGCCGCCAGGCAGGTGCTGCGCACACTGACCGGCAGCTCGGCGCCCAGGCGCCGGATCACCCGCAGGATCTTGCGTTCGCTGGCCAGGTCCAGGCCGTAGCCGGACTTGATCTCGACGCTGGTCACGCCGTCGCGCAGCAGGCTTTTCAAGCGCTTGCGGGCACTGTCGAACAGTTCGTCCTCGCTCGCCGCGCGAGTGGCCCGCACGGTGCTAGCGATACCGCCACCGGCGGCGGCGATTTCCGCGTAGCTCACCCCTTGCAGGCGTTGCTCGAATTCGCCGCTGCGGTTGCCGCCAAACACCGTGTGGGTGTGGCAGTCGATCAGGCCCGGGGTGACCCAGGCCCCCGCCAGGTCATGCCGCTCGGCATAGTCGCCGGCCGGAACCTGGTCGCGCGGGCCGATCCACTCTATGAGCGCTCCTGACGTCACGATGGCGGCATCCTCGATGATCGAGTAAGCGCCTTGCGCCATGCTTGCGACGTGGCAGTGTTGCCAGAGAGTTTTCATCCGAGGCCTCCGTTAGTTATCGATGGGACAAAGAAGGGTCGCGGTGTACCTGGACCGCCTGACCGGCGGCCGGCTTGACCCACAACAGATAAGCGATCACCAGCAGCACGATCCACACCGCGCCCACCGCCAGCGCCGCCTGGGTCTCCGGGAAGTAACCCAGCACGCCGAAGACGAACAGCATGAACACGATGGCGGCTGCCGGCGCCCAGGGCCAGAACGGCACCGGGAATTTCAGTTGGGCGACCTGCTCGGCGCTCATCGAGCGACGCATGGCCACCTGGGTGACCAGGATCATCAGCCAGACCCAGACCGTGGCAAAGGTGGCGATCGAGGCAATCAGCAGGAACACGTTTTCCGGAATCAGGTAGTTCAGCAGCACACCGCCCAGCAGCGCGGCGCCCATGACCACCACGGTCATCCACGGCACGCCGTGTTTCGACAGCTGGGCAAAGCCCTTGGGCGCCTGCCCTTGCTGGGCCAGGCCGTACATCATGCGTCCGGCGCCGAAGATGTCGCTGTTGATTGCCGACACCGCCGCCGAGATCACCACGATATTGAGGATGGTCGCCGCCGAGCCGATGCCCAGGTTGTCGAAGATCTGCACGAACGGGCTGCCCTGGCTGCCGATCTGCGGCCATGGATAGATGGCCATCAGCACGAACAGGGTCAGCACATAGAACAGCAGGATGCGCATCGGCACCGCGTTGATCGCCTTGGGGATGACCCGCTGCGGGTCCTTGGCTTCACCGGCGGTGATACCGATGATCTCGATGCCGCCAAAGGCGAACATCACCACCGCGAACGAGGCGATCAGGCCGCCGATGCCGTTGGGCATGAAACCGCCGTGGGCCCAGAGGTTGGCCACCCCGGTGGCCTGCTCGCTGCTGGCCGAACCGATGCCGAACAGCATGATGCCGAAGCCGGCGAGGATCATCGCGACAATCGCACCGACTTTCAGCAGCGACAGCCAGAACTCCATCTCGCCGAAGACCTTGACGTTGCACAGGTTGAGGCCGCCGATCAGGAACACGATGCCGAGCACCCAGACCCAGCGCGCCACTTCCGGAAACCAGAAGCCCATATAGATGCCGAAGGCCGTGACGTCGGCCAGGCAGACGATGATCATTTCAAAGGCATAGGTCCAGCCGAGGATAAATCCCGGCAACGGCCCCAGGTAATTGCTGGCGTAGTGGCCGAACGAGCCGGACACCGGGTTGTGCACGGCCATCTCGCCCAGCGCGCGCATCACCATGAACACCGCGGCACCACCGATCAGGTAGGCCAGGAGGACCGCGGGACCGGCCATCTGGATGGCCGAGGCAGAACCATAGAACAGCCCGGTGCCGATCGCCGACCCCAGCGCCATGAAGCGAATATGTCGGGCGGACAGCCCGCGTTTCAATCCTTGAGCTTGCTGTTGCATTTCTCGTTCCTAATTATTTTTATCGGAGAAAACCGGAACCACCTGTAGCCGCTGCCGAGGTACGAGGCTGCGAAGCGGTCCGCAGGACCACCCTCGGGGGCTGCTGTGCAGCCCATCGCAGCCTCGTGCCTCGTCAGCGGCTACAGGCATGGGGTTACAGGCTCGGCAGCAACTTGGCCGGCAGCAGCTCATTCAGGCAACGGGATGCCAACAGTTCGCTCGCGGCGTTGATGTCCGGGGCGAAGAAGCGGTCCTTCTCGTAGAACGGCACTTTGCTACGCAGGGTAGCGCGGGCCTTTTCCAGCTTGGTCGAGGTCTTCAGGCCGTCACGCAGGTCCAGGCCCTGGCAGGCCGCCAGCCATTCCACGGCGAGGATGCCACGGGTGTTTTCGGCCATTTCCCACAGGCGCTTGCCAGCGGCGGGCGCCATGGACACATGGTCTTCCTGGTTGGCGGAAGTCGGCAGGCTGTCCACCGAGTGCGGATGGGACAGCGCCTTGTTTTCGCTGGCCAGGGCCGCGGCGGTCACCTGGGCGATCATGAAGCCGGAGTTGACCCCGCCATTGGCCACCAGGAACGGCGGCAGCTGGGACATGTGCTTGTCCATCATCAGCGAGATGCGGCGCTCGCTCAGGGAACCGATTTCGGCGATGGCCAGGGCCATGTTGTCGGCGGCCATGGCCACCGGCTCGGCGTGGAAGTTGCCACCGGAGATCACGTCGCCCTCGGCGGCGAACACCAGCGGGTTATCCGACACGGCGTTGGCTTCGACCACCAGCACCTCGGCGGCCTGGCGGAACTGGGTCAGGCAGGCGCCCATGACCTGTGGCTGGCAACGCAGGGAGTACGGGTCCTGCACCTTGTCGCAGTTCTGGTGCGACTTGGAGACTTCGCTGCTGTCGCCCAGCAGGTCGCGGTAAGCCGCGGCAGCGTCGATCTGGCCTTTCTGGCCACGGGCGGCATGAATCCGCGCATCGAACGGCGAACGCGAGCCCAGCACCGCCTCGACGGTCAGGCCGCCACAGGCCAGGGCGCCGGCGAACAGGTCTTCGCCTTCTAACAGGCCACGCAGGGCGAAAGCGGTGGACACCTGGGTGCCGTTGAGCAGCGCCAGGCCTTCCTTGGCCGCCAGGGTCAGCGGCTTGAGGCCGGCCACACTCAGCGCTTCGGTAGCGTTCAGCCATTGACCTTTATAACGGGCCTTGCCTTCACCCAGCAGCACCAGGGACATGTGCGCCAGCGGCGCGAGGTCGCCGGAAGCGCCCACCGAGCCCTTGAGCGGGATATGCGGGTAAACCTCGGCGTTGACCAGGGCGATCAGCGCGTCGATCACCTGGCGGCGGATACCGGAGAAGCCACGGCTCAGGCTGTTGACCTTGAGCACCATGATCAGGCGCACCAAGGCGTCGCTGATCGGCTCGCCGACACCGGCGGCATGGGACAGCACCAGGGAGCGCTGGAGGTTTTCCAGGTCTGCGCTGGCGATACGGGTCGAGGCCAGCAGGCCGAAACCGGTGTTGATGCCGTAGGCGGTGCGGTTCTCGGCGAGGATCTGCTCGACACAGGCGACGCTGGCGTCGATCTGCTTCGATGCACTGTCATCGAGGCTGAGGGTTACCGGCTGTTGGTAGACGGCACGCAGTTGGGCCAGGGTCAGTTGGCCGGGAATCAGATTTAGCGCAGTCACATTTATGCTCCTTTTGAGAGTTTGTTATTAACTACCAGTCGCTCCGGAAGCTTCCGTTGTCCGTCGCAGCCCGCCGTTTGTGAGCGAGTGGCGCCTTGGCACGCTGGTTTTTCGTGGAAACCGTTGTCGTGGAAAATTCCGTTCTTGCAGGGCGTTGCTCAGCGCACGCCCGGTAAAACCTCCTGCAGCAAGGCCGGAGCCTTGAGCAGCGCCGCCGCGCTGGCGATGTCCGGGGCCAGCCAGCGGTCCTGGTCATAGGCCGCAACCCGCTGGCGCAACAGCTTCCAGGCCGCATCGGTGCCGGCACCGAAACGCTGTTCCTTGAGAAATTCAAAGGCCTGGGCCGCCAGCAGGTATTCGATGGCGAGGATCTGGGTGCAGTTTTCCAGCACACGGGAAAGCTTCAGCGCGGCGTTGGTGCCCAGGCTCAGGTGGTCTTCCTGCAGGCCGGAGGTGACGTAGTTGTCGAGCACCGCCGGTTGCGCCAGCTGGCGGTTTTCCGCACACAGCGAGGCAGCGACGTACTGGACGATCATCATTCCGGAGTTGACCCCGGGGTTGCTCACCAGGAATGCCGGCAAACCGCTGACGTGGGGGTTGATCAAGCGATCCAGGCGCCGTTCGGCGATCGAGCCGATCTCGGCCATGGCGATCGCCAGCAGGTCCGCCGCCAATGCCACCGACTGGCCGTGGGGGTTGGCCTGGGACATCACCCGGTAGTTGTCCGGAGTGCCCAGCACCATCGGATTATCGGTGACGGAGTTGAGCTCGGTTTCGACCTGCTGCGTCGCGTGCGCCAACTGATCGCGGGCGGCGCCGTGAACCTGCGGGATGGAACGGATGCTCAGGGCATCCTGGGTGCGGATACCTTTGCTGGCGGCAATCACTTCGCTGCCGTCGAGCAAGGCGCGCAGGTTGATGCCGACCTGCTGCATGCCCGGGTGCGGCTTGAGCGCGATGATCTCGGCATCGAACGCGGCGATCTGCCCGCGCTGGGCCTCGAAGCTCATGGCGCCGATCACGTCGGCCCATTGCAGCAGGCGCGTGGCATCGGCCAGGGCCAGGCAGCTCAGGCCGGTCATGCACGGCGTGCCGTTGACCAGGCACAGACCGTCCTTGGCCCCCAGTTGCACCGGCTGCAGGCCTTCCGCCGCCAGCGCCTGCTCGGCCGATACGACCTGCCCGCGATAGCTGACCTGGCCGACACCAAGCAAGGCGATGCTGATATGCGCCATGTGGGTCAGGTAACCCACCGAGCCCTGGGACGGCACCTGCGGGGTGATGCCGCGATTGAGCAGGGCCAGCAGCGCCTCGACCACCCGGCGATGCAGGCCGGACTTGCCGTGGCTGTAGTTGACGACAGCCGCGCAGATGATCGCCCGGGTCTGCTCGTCGGCCAGCGGCGCGCCCACGCCACAGGCATGGCTGAGCAAGGTGTTGCGCGACAGCTGGCTCAGTTGTTCGTCCTGCAGCGAAACGTTGCACAGCGCGCCCAGGCCAGTGTTGATGCCATAGGCGCGTTCGCCGCTGACGACGATGCGCTGGACGATGGCCTGGGCATTCTCGATGCGCGCCCAGGCCTGGGCCGACAGCTCGAGCTGCGCGCCATGCCGGGCTACGGCGACCACATCCTGCCAACGCAGCGGGGCGTCGGCGATAACGATTTTTTCAGCCTGCGACATCTTCGACCTCACGGGTACCACCTGAACATTGATGCAGCTTTACCGCCGCATTCGCGGGCAAGCCTCGCTCCTACATAGGAAGAGGCCCGCCGCACGCCTTCAAACCACCGCCGCGCGCCGCTGCACGAAACGGTCGACGTACTCGTCCGCCGGCGAATGCAGGATCTCTTTCGGCGTGCCGACCTGGATCAGCCGGCCATCCTTGAGGATCGCGATGCGGTTGCCGATGCGCACGGCCTCGTCGAGGTCGTGGGTAATGAAGACGATGGTCTTGTGCAGGGTCTTTTGCAGCTCCAGCAACTGGTCCTGCATCTCGGCGCGGATCAGCGGGTCGAGGGCACTGAAGGCTTCGTCCATCAGGATGATGTCGGTGTCCGCCGCCAGGGCGCGGGCCAGGCCGACGCGCTGGCGCATGCCGCCGGACAGCTGGTGCGGGTACTTCGCCTCGTAGCCCTTGAGGCCCACGGTGTTGATCCAGTGCAGCGCGCGCTCGGCGCAGACGTCCTTGCTCTCGCCACGCACCTTGAGGCCGTAGGCAACGTTTTCCTGCACGGTCTTGTGCGGCAGCAGGCCGAAGCTCTGGAACACCATGCTGATCTTGTGCCGGCGAAATTCGCGCAGGGCTTCCATGTCGTATTGCAGGATGTCCACGCCGTCCACCAGGATCGCGCCGCTGGTCGGGTCGATCAGGCGGTTGAAGTGGCGCACCAGGGTCGACTTGCCGGAGCCGGACAGGCCCATGATCACGAATATCTCGCCAGTGCCGATGCTCAGCGACAGGTCGTTGACCCCGACCACGCAGCCGGTCTCGGCCAGCACCTGGTCCTTGGTCTTGTTCTGGCGAATCATGTTCAGCGCGTCGGCCGAACGGTTGCCGAAAATCTTGAAGACGTTCTTGACTTCGATCTTGCTCACGGTTGCGTTGTTCATTTGCTCACCTCATGGCGTGGACGACCATAGGCTTGGGTAATACGGTCGATGACCACGGCCAGAATCACGATCGCCAGGCCGGCTTCCAGGCCACGGCCGACGTTGAGGGTCTGGATGCCGACCAGCACGTCTTCGCCCAGGCCACGGGCACCGATCATCGAGGCGATCACCACCATCGACAGGGCCATCATGGTGGTCTGGTTGATCCCGGCCATGATGCTCGGCAGGGCCAGCGGCAGTTGCACGCCGAACAGTTGCTGCCAGCGGTTGGCGCCAAAGGCGTTGATCGCTTCCATGACCTCGCCGTCGACCTGGCGGATGCCCAGGTCGGTCAGGCGGATCAGCGGCGGCGCGGCGTAGATCACGGTGGCGAAGATCGCTGGCACCTTGCCCAGGCCGAACAGCATCAGCACCGGGATCAGGTACACGAAGCTCGGCATGGTCTGCATGATGTCCAAGAGCGGCATCAGCACCGAACGCAGGCGATTGCTGCGCGCCGAGAGGATGCCCAGGGGAATGCCGATCAGCACCGAAATGAAGGTCGCCACCAACATCAGCGCCAGGGTCTGCATCAGCTTGTCCCACAGGCCGACCGCGCCCACCAGGAACAGCAGGCCGACGATCACCGCGGTGGTCACCAGCTTGCGGGTCGAATGCCAGGCGATGCCGCCGACGATCGCCAGCATCAGCCACCAGGGCGCCAGGCGCAGCAGGCCTTCGAGGTTGACGATGGCCCACAGCAGGGTGTCGGAGATGTGGCGGAACACATCGCCGTAGTTGGTCACCAGCGAATCGACCCAACCGTTGACCCAGTCGGCGATGGAAAAGGTGAAGCTTTCAGGAAACATAGAGAGACTCTCGATCAAGTGGGTTGTGGCGAGGCTCCCGGCTGCGCTTCAGGCAGCCGGAAAGGCTCTACCTACAAGGCCGCGTCGATTTTCTTGGCTGCGTCGTCGCTCACCCATGCGTGCCAGACTTCAGGATGTTCCTTGAGAAAGATTTTCGCCAGTTTCGGCGACTCGATACGTTCCTTCGCCATGCGGCCCAGGTTCTGGTTCAGCAGGTCGATCGGCAGGTTGACCTTTTCCAGCACGGCCACCAGCTCAGGCGCTTGTTCGTGGAAGGTCTTGGACAGGCCGACCTTGATGGTCACGCTCTTGTCCACGCCTGGCTTCTCTTCCAGCTTCACCAGGTCGACCTGGCCCATCAGCGGGGTTGGCGACCAGTAGTAGAACAGGATCGGTTCGCCACGCTTGTAGCTCGACAGCACCGCGGCATCCAGCGCCGGGCCGGTGCCTGGGCGGAAGTTGGTGTAGCTGCTTTCCAGGCCGTAGCTTTTCAGCATCTCGCTGTTGTCCAGCTCGCAGGTCCAGCCGGCCGGGCAGTTATAGAAACGGCCTTTGCTCGGCTCTTCCGGGTCCTTGAACACGGCGGAATACTTGGCCAGGTCGGCGATGTTCTTCAGGTCCGGGGCCTTGGCTTCCAGCTTGCGCTTGGCATCGCCCTCGATCACGTAGCGCGGCACGTACCAGCCTTCGATGGCGCCCACCACCGGGGCGCCGACGCCGACCACCTTGCCGGCCTTCTCGGCCTTGTTCCAGACCTCGCTGCGGCCGACCCACTCCTCGGCGAAAACCTGGATGTCATTGCTGCTCAGGGCGTTCTCCATGGTGATGGAGTTGCCTGGCAGGCTGTCGGTCTTGCAGCCGTAGCCTTTTTCCAGGACCACTTGCAGCACGTCGGTCAGCAACATGCCGCTTTCCCAGTTCAGGCCGGCGAATTTCACCGGCTTGCCGGACTCGCACCAGCCGGCCGCCTGGGTAGCGCCGGCGCTGGCCAGCAGGCCCATGGAAAGCAAAGTGGTCAGCAGGGTCTTATTCATTTTCATTGTGTGACGCTCCCAATCATTGAAATGGATTACGGCAGTTAAGAGGCATCCAGCCCGTCCACGTCCAATCAGGTCTAGACCGCAGTAGCGCGGCCTGCCCCACTCAGCTTTTGTTCTGTGATCGAGTCCTGCTCTACCGGCAGGATCAGGCGATCGGGTACAGCGCCATGCCATTTTTTCGCGCAGACGTAATACAGCGCCGCGGGAACCACCAGGCCGACGATCCAGGAGATATCCACGCCACCCAGGGCTTCCACCAGCGGGCCGGTGTAGAACTTGGTGCCGATGAACGGCAGCTGCACCAGCACACCGATCACGTAGACGCTGATCCCGAGGATGTTCCAGCGGCCGTAGCGACCGTTCGGATCGGCCAGCGCCGGCACGTCATAGTGCTCGCGGGTGATGCAGTAGTAGTCCACCAGGTTGACCGCGCTCCACGGGGTGAAGAAGGCCAGCAGGAAGAGGATGAAAGACTTGAACGCACCGAGGAACGAGTGCTGGCCGAGCAAGGCGATCAGGGTCGCGGTGCCGACGATGACCAGCACGAACACCAGCCGTTGCAGGCGCGTCACTTCCAGGTGGCCACGGAAGCCACTGATGATGGTGGCGATGCACATGAAGCTGCCGTAGGAGTTCAGCGTCGAGATGGTGATCTTGCCGAAGGCGATGCTGAAGTACAGCAGCGCCGCAGTGGCACCGCTACCGCCCAGGCCGACGATGTAGGCCACTTCGTGACCGGCGAACTGCCCGTCGGCCATGGCTGCGGCGAACACGCCGAGCATCATCGCCACCTGCGCGCCGATCACTGAGCCTGCGCCAGCGGCGAGGAAGGTTTTCACCGAGGAGGTCTTGCTCGGCAGGTAGCGCGAATAGTCCGCCACGTAGGGGCCGAAGGCGATCTGCCAGGACGCGGCGAGCGACACCGCGAGCAGGAAACTGCTCCAGCTGAAGTGGCGGATTTCCAACAGCGCGCCAACGTCGGTCTGACTCATCAGGCGGCTGAACAGGTAAACGAAGGCGATCACGCCAATGACGCTGGCGGCGCGACCGATGAAATGGATCACCCGGTAGCCAAGCACCGTGACCAGCACGATGACGCTGGCGAAGATCAGGATCCCGACGCTGTCGCTGACCCCGAACAGCTGGCCCAGCGCCTGGCCGGAAAGCACGGTGCCGGTAGCCGTGAAGCCCAGGTACATCAGGCACACCAGGACAATCGGGATGGCCGCGCCATAGACGCCGAACTGGACCCGGCTGGAGATCATCTGCGGCAGGCCGAGCTTGGGCCCCTGCGCCGCGTGCAACGCCATCACACCGCCGCCCAGCAGTTGACCGATGAGCAGGCCGATCAACGACCAGAACACATCACCGCCCAGCACCACCGCCAGAGCGCCAGTGACGATGGCCGTGATCTGCAGGTTAGCCCCCAGCCACAGGGTGAACTGGCTGTAGAGCTTGCCGTGGCGTTCGGCTTCGGGGATGTAGTTGATCGAGCGCCGTTCGATCAGGGGTTTGGAGCTATCGCTGGCCGTGGACATCGTTATTGTTCTCCCGGGAGATTCTTGTCATGTCAAAGCTCTGCTACATGGACCGAGCCGCCGCACTACAGCGTGCGACGGCTCCTTCCCTGATCCTGGCGGCAATCCGCCGGGAGCTTACTTGCCAGTGATCATCGGCAGGTTCAGGCCCTGTTCCTTGGCGCAGTCGATGGCGATCTGGTAACCGGCATCGGCGTGACGCATGACACCGGTACCCGGGTCGTTATGCAGCACACGGGCGATACGCTCGGCCGCTTCGTCGGTACCGTCGCAGACGATCACCATCCCGGAGTGCTGGGAGAAGCCCATGCCGACGCCGCCGCCGTGGTGCAGGGAAACCCAGGTCGCACCGCTGGCGGTGTTCAGCAGGGCGTTGAGCAGCGGCCAGTCGGACACGGCGTCGGAACCGTCCTGCATCGATTCGGTTTCGCGGTTCGGGCTGGATACCGAACCGGAGTCCAGGTGGTCGCGGCCGATCACGATCGGCGCCGACAGCTCGCCGCTGCGCACCATTTCGTTGAACGCCAGGCCGAGCTTGGCGCGCAGGCCCAGGCCAACCCAGCAGATACGCGCCGGCAGGCCCTGGAAGCTGATGCGCTCGCGCGCCATGTCCAGCCAGTTGTGCAGGTGAGCGTCGTCCGGGATCAGTTCCTTGACCTTGGCGTCGGTCTTGTAGATGTCCTGCGGATCGCCCGACAGCGCGGCCCAGCGGAACGGACCGATGCCGCGACAGAACAGCGGACGGATATAGGCCGGTACGAAGCCAGGGAAGTCGAAGGCGTTCTCGACGCCCTCTTCCTGGGCCATCTGACGGATGTTGTTGCCGTAGTCGAAGGTCGGGATGCCCTGCTTCTGGAAGTCGAGCATGGCCTTGACGTGCACGGCCATCGATTGCTTGGCCGCCTTGACCACCGCCGCCGGCTCGGTCTTGGCGCGCTCGCGGTACTGCTCCCAGGTCCAGCCGGCCGGCAGGTAGCCGTTGAGCGGGTCGTGGGCGCTGGTCTGGTCGGTGACCATGTCCGGACGCACGCCGCGACGGACCATTTCCGGGAGGATTTCAGCCGCGTTGCCGCACAGGGCGATGGAGATCGCCTTGCCTTCGGCGGTGTACTTGGCGATACGCGCCAGGGCATCATCCAGGTCCTTGGCCTGCTCGTCGACATAGCGGGTCTTGAGGCGGAAATCGATGCTGCTCTGCTGGCATTCGATGTTCAGCGAGCAGGCGCCGGCCAGGGTCGCGGCCAGAGGCTGGGCGCCACCCATGCCGCCGAGGCCGGCGGTCAGGACCCAGCGGCCCTTGAGGTTATCGTTGTAATGCTGGCGACCGGCTTCGACGAAGGTTTCGTAGGTGCCCTGGACGATGCCCTGGCTGCCGATGTAGATCCAACTGCCGGCGGTCATCTGGCCGTACATGGCCAGGCCCTTGGCATCCAGTTCGTTGAAGTGTTCCCAGGTGGCCCAGTGCGGTACCAGGTTGGAGTTGGCGATCAGCACACGCGGTGCGTTGCTGTGGGTCTTGAACACGCCGACCGGCTTGCCGGATTGCACCAGCAGGGTCTCGTCGTCATTCAGGTTGGTCAGGCTCTCGACGATCTTGTCGTAGCACTCCCAGTTGCGCGCGGCGCGGCCGATGCCACCGTAAACCACCAGTTCTTTCGGGTTCTCGGCGACTTCCGGATCGAGGTTATTCATCAGCATGCGCAGCGGCGCTTCTGTCAGCCAGCTCTTGGCGGTCAGCTTGTTGCCGCGGGCAGCGCGAATTTCGACGTTCCGGTATTTCGTAGGTTTATTCTCAGTCACGAAAAAACTCCTCAGCGATCAATCCAAACCAACCCAGGCAGTGGGCGAGCGTGCCTGCGCGCAGGGCGCTGCGCAGCAAGCGAATCAGGGGACGCTGCGAAGAGTCTTCAGCGACTCATACGCATACGTCTTTACTTGTACATACAAGCATATGCAATCGAGCGGCCAACTCGTTGAATGCACCTTCAAGAAAATCTCTGGAAATGCTGGAGAGGCCCTTGGATCAAGGGTTTCAGCGTCGATTATTTTTTCGCGGGGAATGTGGCGAGAGATGTGAGCGCTGTTACTTCGGCTGAGCCTTGCGCCACGCTGGGGCGTTCGGTAACAAATTGGTGCGCGAGGGAAACAACATCAGGGAGGGAGAGAAACAGGAGGGTTTTGTAGCCGCTGCCGAAGGCTGCGATCGACTCCGAAGGAGACGCGCTCTTTGCAGGCCGGAAGGCTCTTCGAGCCTTATCGCAGCCTGCGGCAGCGGCTACAGGTCAGATGGCCGTCAGTTCGATCACGCAGCAAGCGCCGCTGACGCTGACTTCCCGCAGGCCGGGGTTATCGAGCAGTTGCAGGCAGTCATGGCGCTCCAGCAAGGCGGCGACACCACCACCCAGGTCGGCGCGCATTTCGTCGGCCACGCTGAATACCAGCACCGTGCTGGCCTGGGTGAAGAAACGCTGGCCACCCTGCAGCCATTGCAAGCGAGCGCTGTAGCGATCCGGCGCGTAAATCAGGTTGAAGTCGCGAATCGGCCCGTCGATCAGGGTGCAGGCGACCTGGCTGGCGCCACTGAAGGCAAAGGGGTCCAGCGGTAACAGTGCGCGGCTGTCCTGGCCGTCCACCGTCAGGGTCATGCCCGCGCCTTGCAGCACGGTGATGATGCGCTGGTAGCCGGTGAAGCTGGAAAAGCCGCCGGACTCGCCGATATCGGCGATCGACAGCCGCCAGCCGAAACCTTCCAGGCCGACGCCGGCGTCCCGGGTGATCTCTTCGGTGCTGCCGCCACCGTTCTTCCACGGCATGCGCGGGTAGTTGGCCGCGCGCAAAACGTTCAACTGAGTCATTGATGCCCCTTACTTATGAAACCGCCCTTCCAGGCTGTGACGAGAACCCGGGTGGATCAGGCGCGCGGCGGTCACCGGCTGGCGGCCGGACCAGGTCCGGCGGCGAATCAGCAGGCACGGCTCGCCGCGCTCGATCTGCAGCAACTTGCATTCTTCCGGCTCGGCCAGAATCGCCTCGACCACATGCTCGCCCTCGGTCAGCGGCGCGACCTGGTTCAGGTAGGCGTATGGGGTCTGCAGGGTGAAGTCCTGCTTGAGGTAGTCCGGCGCCACCAGCGCGTTGACGAAGCGGTCCTCGATCTGCACCGGGATATCGTTCTCGAAATGCACGATCAGCGAGTGGAAGACCCTCTGCCCTTCGCGCATTTCCAGGGCCACGGCGCGCTCGGAACCGGCCGTCTCTTCACCCAGGGTGATGACCTTGCAGGTGTGGCGATGGCCGCGCGAGGCGATCTCGTCGGCGATGTTGTGCACCTCGAACAAGGCTGACTGGCTCTTGGGTTCGGCGACGAAAGTCCCCACGCCCTGCATGCGCACCAGCATGCCTTCGGCGGTCATCTCGCGCAGGGCGCGGTTGATGGTCATGCGGCTGAAACCCAGCTGGCTGACCAGCTCGCTTTCCGAGGGCACACGGTAGTGCGGCGGCCAGTTTCCACTCTCGATCTGCTGAGTGATCATCTGCTTGACGCGGGCGTACAGGGGCGCCGGACTATCGCCCAGATGGGCGGCCAGCGGGGAGTTGGCGGGCGGAGTCGGCACGGGAAATCCTTGTTTGTCGAAGAAGGCCACTAGCTTGCCGGAGTTTACCGAGCAGGCAAACGTCTGTATATGTATATACAAATAACACACGACGGGGTGCTTGAACCATGTCCGCCTTCTTTGCCGAACGCGCACTGCTGCCTAACGGATGGGCCAACAACGTACGTCTCGAGGTCAGCGCCGATGGCCTGTTGACCCACATCCAGGCCGATGCCAGCGCAGAAGGCGCCGAACGGCTCCAGGGCCCGCTGCTGCCGGGCATGCCCAACCTGCACTCCCACGCCTTCCAGCGGGCGATGGCCGGGCTGGCGGAAGTGGCCGGCAACCCCAACGACAGCTTCTGGACCTGGCGCGACCTGATGTATCGCCTGGTGGGCAAGATCAGCCCGGACCAGCTGGGCATCATCGCCCGCCAGCTGTACATCGAAATGCTCAAGGCCGGTTACACCTCGGTCGCCGAATTCCATTACGTGCATCACGACACCAGCGGCCAGCCCTACGCCGACCCGGCCGAGCTGTCGCTGCGTATCAGCCAGGCCGCCAGCGCCGCCGGCATCGGCCTGACCCTGCTGCCGGTGCTGTACAGCCACTCCGGTTTCGGCGGCCAGGCGCCCAACGAAGGCCAGCGCCGCTTCATCAACAGCACGGAAAACTACCTCAAGCTGCAAAGCCGCCTGCAACCGCTGCTGGCCCGGCAACCGGCCCAGCAGCTGGGGCTGTGCTTCCACTCGTTGCGCGCAGTCACCCCGCAGCAGATCAGCGAGGTGCTGGCCACCAGCGACAAGCAGTGCCCGGTGCATATCCATATCGCCGAACAGCAGAAGGAAGTCGACGACTGCCTGACCTGGAGCGGACGCCGACCGCTGCAATGGCTGTATGAAAACACCGAGGTCGATCAGCGCTGGTGCCTGGTCCACGCCACCCACGCGAATGCCGAAGAAGTCAGCCTCATGGCGCAAAGCCGGGCCATCGCCGGCCTGTGCCTGACCACCGAGGCCAATCTCGGCGACGGGATTTTCCCGGCGGTGGATTTCCTTGCCCAGGGCGGGCGCATGGGCATCGGTTCCGACAGCCATGTATCGCTGAGCGTGGTGGAAGAATTGCGTTGGGCGGAATATGGCCAGCGCCTGCGTGATCAACGCCGCAACCGCCTGTATCGAAACGACCAGCCGATGGTTGGCCGGACTCTGTACGACGCCGCGCTGGATGGTGGCGCCCAGGCCCTGGGGCAGCCGATCGGCGCCCTGGAAGTGGGCAAGCGCGCCGACTGGCTGGTGCTCGACGGCAACGATCCTTACCTGGCCACCGCCGAGGGCGACGGCATCCTCAACCGCTGGCTGTTCGCCGGCGGTGATCGTCAGGTACGCGATGTGCTGGTCAACGGTCAGTGGGTGGTGCGCGACGGACGTCACGCAGGCGAGGAAGAAAGCAATCGGGCCTTTACCCGGGTGCTGCGCGACCTGCTCGGCTGAAGCCGTCACCGCGGGAGCCAGCGTGCTGGTTCCCGCATGGATTCACTTCGAGGTCTTGGCCATCGCCGAGTCCGACACACGCCAGATCAGGCGGGTGGTGTCATACCCTTGCTGACGCGCCCTGCTCAGCAGATCCTCGCGAACCGCCTCGCTGACATTCGGCCGGCGCGACAACAGCCACAGGTATCGACGATCCGGGTTGCCGACAATGGCGGTCTTGTAGTCGTCGCTCACGTACAGCACCCAGTAGTCGCCCTTGGCCAGGCCCGGTATCAAACGGGAAAACCAGGTATCGAACTCGACCCACAGCTTGTCGGTTTTATCCGGCGCCTGCGGCGTTGCCGTGCCCCGCACCTCTTCCCATTGCCAGTTGGCGGTCAGGCAGCGGTTGAGCACCGTCATATTGCCTTCGGGCAACAGGGTGTAGCGGGCTTCGGATTGCGCGCAGTTACGCTGGAAATACATCGGCAAACGCGCCAACTCGTACCAGGTCCCTTGGTAACGCTTGAGATCGACGTGATTCGCGGTCTTGGGCGCCAGTGAATCGTCCCGGGAAGTGGCGCAGCCGGCCAACAACAGGCCGGCCAGAAGAGTGACTAGCAAACGCATCATTATTTTTCTCCCGTGGGCACGTGGCCCCGGTTTTTTTACTTCAGGCCTTGCCCGGAAAACATCAACACTTTGTCACCGGCGTACTGCACGCTGATAAAGCTGTTCTTGTCGCCCCAGGTGCAGCTGGACATGCCCAGCGCGCCGGAACAGTCGGTCGGTTTGCCCAGCAGTTTTTCAACTTCGGCCTTGGGCATGCCGGCCGACAGCTTGGAATAGTTTTCCTGATTGATCTTGCCGCACGCAGCCAACAGCACGCAGAACGACAACAGAGCGAGAGAACGCAGGGACATGGTGAAACTCCTGGGCGGACGGGGGGATGGCATGCTGCCAACCAGAAGCTTAGAAGAGAAAAGCCCCATCTGGTTCCCCAGCCAGACGGCTATTTATTGTGACGCAGCGCCCAGCATTTCCTCCCGAATCAACCACTTTGCGACGGCCAAAGACATTTCGTCGGACAGGCTTCGACGCCCCTCATCTTTAGTGATGGCCAGTCGACATAAAAGCAGCGCAAAAGCCGCCGTTATGGCAAATTGACGCCCCCTCGCTGACCACCCTCTCGCGGTAGTTCACTTAATGACCAGAAACATGAAATTCAGCCATAAGATCCTGCTTGCCGCCGCTCTTGTGGTCGCCGTTGCGTTCGTCTGTTTTATCCTGTTCAACGACTATCGACAGCGCGAAGCCCTGCGCAGCAGCAACGAATCCTCCATGCAGGAACTCGGCAGCCTGACCAGCAGCAACATCCAGACCTGGCTGGAAAGCCGCATCCAGTTGCTGCACACCCTGGCCCAGCAGATCGCCGTGGACGGCAGCGGTGCCGACGGCCTGAAACGCAGCGTCGGCCTCCCCGCCTACGCCAGCAACTTCCAGCTCAGCTATTTCGGCGGCCAGGACGGTGCGATGTTCTCGGTCCCGGCGGGCAACCGCGCGCCCGATTACGATCCGCGCGCCCGCGGCTGGTACAAGGCGGCCAACGCGGCCCAGCAGACCATCGTCACCGAACCCTACATCGCCGCCTCTTCCGGCAAGCTGGTGATCACCGTCGCCACCCCGGTCCAGCACCAGGGCAGCTTCATCGGCGTCGCCGGGGCCGATATCGACCTGTCCAACGTCAGCGCCATCATCAACTCGCTGAACTTCGGCGGCCATGGCCAGGCGTTCATCGTCAGCGCCGGCGGCAAGATCCTGATCCACCCGGACAGCAAGCTGGTGCTCAAGAACCTCAGCGACGCCTACCCCAATGGCGCTCCGCAGGTCAGCCCGGGCCTGAAGGAAGTCGAGCTGGACGGCAAGACCCAGTTCATCTCCTTCACCCGGGTCAACGGTGTGCCGTCGGCGGACTGGTACGTGGCGCTGGTGCTGGACAAGGACACCGCGTTCTCGATGCTCAGCGAATTCCGCACCTCGGCGATCATTGCCATGCTGATCGCCGTGGTGATCATCATCAGCCTGCTGGGCATGCTGATCCGTGTACTGATGCAGCCGCTGCACCTGATGGGCCGCGCTATGCATGACATCGCCGAGGGCGAAGGCGACCTGACCAAGCGCCTGACCATCCATGGCCACGACGAATTCGGCACCCTGGGCGTGTCGTTCAACCGCTTCGTCGAACGGGTTCACGGCTCGATCCGCGAGGTCGCCTCGGCCACCGGCCAGGTCAACGAAGTCGCCCTGCGGGTGGTCAGTGCCTCGAACTCGTCGATGTTCAACTCCGACCAGCAGGCCTCGCGCACCAGCAGCGTCGCCGCGGCGATCAACCAGCTCGGCGCCGCCGCCCAGGAAATCGCCCAGAACGCCGCCCTGGCGTCGCAGCACTCCAGCGATGCGCGCAACCTGGCCAGCGAAGGCCAGGCCGTAGTGGACCAGACCATCGCCGCCATGCAGCAGCTGTCGGCGAAGATCAGCGACTCCTGCGGCAATATCGAGACGCTGAACAGCAACACGGTGAACATCGGGCAAATCCTCGAAGTCATCACCAGCATCTCCCAGCAGACCAACCTGTTGGCCCTCAACGCCGCCATCGAGGCCGCCCGCGCCGGTGAGGCCGGGCGTGGTTTCGCAGTGGTCGCCGATGAGGTGCGCAACCTCGCCCACCGCACCCAGGACTCGGCGCAGCAGGTGCAGAAGATGATCGAGGACCTGCAGGTCGGCGCCCGCCAGGCGGTGAACACCATGACCGAAAGCCAGCGCGAGAGCGAAAGCAGCGTCGGCATCGCCAACCAGGCCGGCCAGCGCCTGGGCAGCGTGACCCAGCGCATCGGTGAGATCGACGGCATGAACCAGTCCGTGGCCACCGCCACCGAGGAACAGACCGCCGTGGTGGAGTCGATCAACGTCGACATCACCGAGATCAACACCCTCCACCAGGAAGGCGTGGAAAACCTGCAGGCAACCCTGCGCGCCTGCGCCGACCTGGAGCAGCAAGCGGCGCGGTTGACGCATCTGGTGGGCAGTTTCCGTATTTAACGATCGGCAACACTCAACTCGTCTGGCGCGGCGCACACAGGACTGAATAAAGACTAAACTCAGTCCTGCTTCCCCAGACGAGATGCTCCCATGAAGCTTTCCTCTCAGATCAAACCGATCAGCTACCTGAAAAGCCACGCCGCCGAGATCGTCAAGACCATCACCGAAAGCCGTGAGCCCATGGTCATTACCCAGAATGGCGAGGCGAAACTGGTGGTCATGGATGTGAAAAGCTTCGAGCAGCAGGAAGAAACCATGGCGCTGCTGAAGATCCTCGCCCTCGGTAATCGCGAGATCGATGAAGGCCAATTCCGCGACGCGGAGGATGTGTTCGCCGAACTGGACCAGGCCGACCAGCCGTGACGTTCAAGGTAGTGCTTCTGCATTCAGCGGAAACCGACCTCATCGAGTTGCGTACCTACCTCACCCAGCGGTTCTCCACCGCCACCTGGCAAAGCAGCTACGGCAACCTGAAACAGGCCATTCGCCAACTGGCCACCCTGCCCTATGCCGGGGTGATTCCCGAAGAACTCGAACAACTGCATATCGGTCACTACCGACAGATACTCTCGGGAATGAATCGAATCATCTATGAAGTACGGGACGCCACCGTCTACATCCATGTCATCGCCGACACCCGCCGAGACCTGCAAAGCTTGCTGATGGCACGGTTGCTGCGCGCCAAGCGCTAAGTATTCATGGGGCTTGAGGCCCTATCGCGGGCAATCGAGCGTCGACCGGCCGCTCCTACAGAAGAACCTAGGCATCTGTAGGAGCGAGCGGGCGGCGATCCGACTTGCCCGCGATAGCGTTTGATGCTGCTCAGAAGATTTAGAAGCTGGAACCCGGCTCGCGTAGGAATGCCAGTTCCTCCGGCGTCGATTCACGCCCGAGAATCCGATTGCGATGGGGGAAGCGCCCGAAGCGGGCGATGATTTTCTGATGCCGTTCGGCGTAGTCCAGCTGGTCGGCGAACACCGGTCGATCTTCCGGCGGCTGTTCGTCGTGCAAGGCGGCGAACCTGGAGATCGCTTCGTTCTGCACCGCCAGGTTCTCGCAATGCTCGAACACCAGGTAGATGAAGCTACGCTGCATCGCGGGCAGTTGCCGGTCGAAATCCGCGGCGATGCCCTGGGCCACCAGTGCCTGGGCACGCAGGTCGCCGGCAAAGCTCTTGGGGATTTCGCGATACAGCATGCGTGGCAGCTGGTCGAGCAGCAGCACCAGGGCCAGCCAGCCTTGCGGGCGTTGCGCCCACTCGGTCAATCCACCGGCCAAGGCCTGTTCCACCAGATCCCCGAAACGCTCGCGCGCCTCGAGGTCCTGGCTGTCACGCTTGCCAAACCACAGCTTGCCCTTTTCAGCGACGATGTCCGCAGGTTTCTCAGCAGAGCCGAACCACCAGTCGAGCAGGGGCTGCCAGGGCGCGGCCATGGTTTATTCCTTGTGGTAGGCGGTGACGCGGGCGACTTCTTCCTTCGAGCCGAGGAACACCGCTACGCGCTGGTGCAGGCCTTCAGGCTGGATGTCGAGAATGCGCTGGTGGCCGTCGGTGGCGGCGCCGCCGGCCTGTTCAACCAGGAACGACATCGGGTTGGCTTCGTACATCAGGCGCAGTTTGCCCGGCTTCGATGGCTCGCGGCTGTCACGTGGGTACATGAACACGCCACCACGGGTCAGGATGCGGTGCACGTCGGCCACCATCGCGGCAACCCAGCGCATGTTGAAGTTCTTCTTCAGCGGACCTTCCTCGCCAGCCATCAGCTCGCTCACGTAGCGCGCGACCGGCGCTTCCCAGTGACGCTGGTTGGACATGTTGATGGCGAACTCCTGGGTGCTCTCAGGAATGGTCAGGTCTTCGTGGGTCAGCACGAAGCTGCCCATTTCACGGTCCAGGGTAAAGCCCTTGACGCCATCGCCCAGGGTCAGCACCAGCATGGTCTGCGGACCGTAGATGGCATAACCGGCGGCTACCTGCTGGGTGCCGGGTTGCAGGAAGGCCTTTTCGTTCAGGGCTTCGTTCTGGCTCAGGTGCTCGTTCGGGCAACGCAGCACGGAGAAGATGGTGCCGACCGGCGCGTTGATGTCGATGTTCGACGAACCGTCCAGCGGGTCGAACACCAGCAGGTAGGCGCCTTTCGGGTATTTGCCCGGGATCTGGTAGGCGTTGTCCATTTCCTCGGACGCCATGCCGGCCAGGTGGCCGCCCCATTCGTTGGCTTCGAGCAGGATCTCGTTGGAGAGCACGTCGAGCTTCTTCTGCACTTCGCCTTGGACGTTCTCAGTGCCCATGCTGCCCAGGACACCGCCCAGGGCGCCTTTGGACACGGCGTGGCTGATCTCCTTGCAGGCACGCGCCACCACTTCGATCAGGAAGCGCAGATCGGCAGGAGTGTTGTTGCTGCGGGTCTGCTCAATCAAATAGCGACTCAGGGTAACGCGGGACATGGAAGGCTCCGGAGGAATGGGGGGGCTAAAAAACCCGCGCAGTTTAGCGCGAGTCGGGGTGCATTTCCTCCTATGAGACGAGATCCTTCATAGAGAGTTCATGCGTGGGGTTGAGCGTAGCCCGAAATCCGACCCGTAGCCGCTGGCGCAGGCTGCGCTAGCCTGCGCCCTTTCGACACTAGGGGGCCGACGAGCAGCCTATTCCAGAGCCTTCCAGATCTCCGTGGCGTACTCACGAATGGTCCGGTCCGAAGAGAACCAGCCCATGCGCGCACTGTTGAGCACCGCCGAACGCCACCAATGATTGCTGTCGCGCCAGCGCTCCTCGACATGCAATTGGGCATTCCAGTAGGAATCGAAATCGGCGCATACATGGAAGCGGTCATAGTCGATCAGCGAATCGATAAGGCCGGTGTAGCGGGCCGGATCGTCCGGCGAGAACACCCCGCCACGAATTGCCTGCAGCACATCGTTGAGGCGATGGGAGGCGGCGATGTCCGGCACCGCGCTGAACTCGCCGTTGCGTTTGCGCGCCTCCACCTGCTGGGCGCTGAGGCCGAAGATGAACATGTGCTCGGCGCCGACCCGCTCGCACATCTCGACATTGGCGCCATCCAGGGTGCCGATGGTCAGGGCGCCGTTGAGGCCGAACTTCATGTTGCTGGTGCCCGAGGCCTCGAAGCCGGCAGTGGAGATCTGCTCCGACAGGTCCGCCGCCGGGATGATGCTTTCGGCCAGGCTGACGTTGTAGTTGGGCAGGAACACCACCTTGAGCAGGCCACGCACGGTCGGATCGTTATTCACCGTGCGGGCGATATCGTTGCTCAGCTTGATGATCAGCTTGGCCTGGTGATAACTGGCCGCGGCCTTGCCGGCGAAGATCTTCACCCGCGGCACCCAGTCGATTTCCGGCTCGGCACGGATCGCCTGGTACAGCGCCACGGTGTGCAACAGGTTGAGCAACTGGCGCTTGTACTCGTGGATCCGTTTGACCTGCACGTCGAACAGCGCCGCCGGATTGACCGCGATCCCCAGGCGCTCATGGATGATCGCCGCCAGTGCACGCTTGCTATGCAGGCGCTGCTCGGCGAACTGCTTGCGAAAGGACGACTTCTCGGCGAAGGGCTCGAGCTTGAGCAACAGCTCCTCGGGGTTGTCCAGCAGCTCCGGGCCGACGGCCTCGACCAGCATCGCCGTCAGCTTGGGGTTGGCCTGGTACAGCCAGCGGCGGAAGGTGATGCCGTTGGTCTTGTTGTTGATGCGTTCCGGATACAGCTTGTGCAGCTCGGAGAACACCGTGCTGCGCATCAGCTGGGTGTGCAGGCCGGACACGCCGTTGACGCTGTGGGAACCGAGAAACGCCAGGTTGCCCATGCGCACGCGGCGCCCGTTGTCTTCTTCGATCAGCGACACCGCGCGCAGCACGTCGAAGTCGTGGATGCCCTTGGCCCGCAGCGAATCGATGTGCTGGGCGTTGATCAGGTAAATGATCTGCATGTGCCGCGGCAGCATGCGTTCCATCAGGCCCACCGGCCAGGTTTCCAGGGCTTCGGGCAGCAGCGTGTGGTTGGTGTAGGCCAGGGTTTCGACAGTGATCTGCCAGGCCGCCTCCCAGGCGATGCCGTGCAGGTCCACCAACTGGCGCATCAGCTCGGCCACGGCGATCGATGGGTGCGTGTCGTTGAGCTGGATCGCCGCATGCTCGCCGAGGCTGAGCACCGAGTCGTGCATGTTCTTGTGCCGGCGCAGCAGGTCCTGCAAGGATGCGGAAACGAAGAAGTATTCCTGGCGCAGGCGCAGCTCCTGGCCGGCTTCGGTGCTGTCCGCCGGGTAGAGCACCCGCGAGATGCTCTCGGCGCGGGCCACCTCGGCCACCGCGCCGAGGTGATCGCCGGCATTGAAGCGTTCCAGGTGCAGGTCTTCCATGGCTCGCGCCCGCCACAGGCGCAGGGTGTTGACGCTGGCGCCGCGCCAGCCGACCACCGGCGTGTCGTAGGCCACCGCGCGCACGGTTTCCGCCGGCCACCAGACTTGCCGCGCATGGCCAGCCTCGTCGGTGACGGTCTCGACGCTGCCACCGAAGCCGATCGAATAGATCACTTCCGGACGCTCGAACTCCCAGGGGTTGCCGAAATCCAGCCAGTGCTCGGTCTGCTCCTGCTGCCAGCCATCGACTATGGCCTGGCGGAACAAGCCGTGCTCATAACGGATGCCGTAGCCGTGGCCGGCAATGCCCAGGGTCGACATGCTTTCCATGAAGCACGCCGCCAGCCGGCCGAGGCCACCATTGCCCAGCGCCGCGTCCGGCTCCAGCAGGCGGATGCGCTCCAGGTCGACGCCCAGATCGCTCAGGGCATCGCGCGCCACGTCCAGCAGCCCGAGGTTGCTCAGGCTGTCGTAGAGCAGGCGGCCGATGAGGAATTCCAGGGACAGGTAATAAACGCGCTTCTGGCCTTTGCGGTAGATCTGCCGCGTGTGGTCCATCCAGTGCTCGACCATGTGATCGCGCGCCGCCAGGGCGATGGCTTCGAACCAGTCATGGTCGAAAGCGTGGTCCGGGTCTTTGCCCACCGCGTAGGTGAGTTTGGTCAGGACGGCATCGCGAAAAGCGGCCACCTCAGCGTCACGAACTTGCAGTTCCTGAGTCATGAATACGACCTCGAGCGAGATAGACAGTGAGCATGGAATTGTCTGAGCCTAGTCGGTCTGACAGGAGCCAAAGTCTCTGGTTCGGCGCGTCGTGCAATTGACCGAACAGAGGCAGCGTCTCCCGCGGCAGCGGGTAAAAATGATGCAGATGCCGTGCCGACCCTCGCAATCCCCCCGGGCACGGTTAAATTCCGTTAAATGGTTGTTCAAAAATCCACCAGTACCGGTATGATCGCGCGCCCTGATACACACGCTGGAAGCAAGCCTGATGAAGTCCAACCTGATCGCCGCCGCGGAAATCGACCGACTCGATACCTGGGCCAAGTATTCCGCGCCCATGTGCGGCTCCTGCATGTCCAGCTGCTGCACCCTGCCGGTGGAGGTCAAGATCAAGGATCTGATCCGCATCGGCATCGTCGACGAATTCGAGCGCGGCGAGCCGGCGAAGAACATCGCCAAGCGCCTGCAGAAGGAAGGCATCGTCGAGCGCTACAACCAGAAGTCCGAGATCTTCACCCTGCAGCGCATGAGCAACAACGACTGCCTGTATCTGGATCGTAAGAGCCGCCTGTGCACCATTTATGACAAGCGCCCGGACACCTGCCGCAACCACCCGAAGATCGGCCCGCGCCCAGGCTATTGCGCGTACAAGCCCAAGCCGGTCGAGCGCCCGACCAACACCGGCAGCCGGACCCTGGAACGCTTCTGAGCCTCGACCTGCGCCTGCAACCCTGTTCCCCGCGTAACCCTGCCACCCTGTAGCCGCTGCCGAGCCTTGGCGAAGCTGCGAACGGCTGCAAAGCAGCCGCAGTACGGGCCACCGCAGAGTTTCAGATACACCGCTTGACGACCGCTACGCGGCCGATCGCAGCCTCGCTGGCGCTCGGCAGCGGCTACAGGAATCAGCTCATTTTCGCAGATCAAAAAAAACGCCCCCGGCCTTTCGACCGGGGGCGTTTTTATTCAGCCTGAACTAAAAGATCAGTTCTTGGCTTTCTTGGCAGCGCGGGTACGCTCGCCTTCGTCCAGGATCTTCTTGCGAAGACGGATGGACTTAGGAGTCACTTCACACAGCTCGTCGTCCTGGATGAATTCCAGAGCCTGTTCCAGGGTGAAACGAACCGGCGGAACCAGGGCGATGGTTTCGTCCTTGCCCGAAGCACGCATGTTGTCGAGCTTCTTGCCTTTGGTTGGGTTCACGCCCAGGTCGTTGTCACGGCTGTTCAGACCAACGATCTGACCGTTGTAGATTTCCTGGCCGTGCTCGACGAACAGCTTGCCGCGCGCCTGCAGGGTTTCCAGGGAGTAGGTCAGTGCCTTGCCGGTCTCGACCGAAACCAGTACGCCGTTCTGACGGCCGGACATGTGGCCGGACTTCATCGGAGCGTAGCGATCGAAGATCGAGGTCAGGATGCCTGCACCGTTGGTCAGGGTCAGGAACTGGTTACGGAAACCGATCAGACCACGGGCTGGAATGTTGTATTCCAGGCGTACACGGCCCTTGCCATCCGGAACCATGTTGCTCAGGTCGCCTTTACGCAGACCCATTTCTTCCATGACCTTGCCCTGGGATTCTTCAGGGATGTCGATGGTGACGTTTTCGAACGGTTCCTGCTTCACGCCGTCGACTTCACGGATGATCACTTCAGGACGGCCAACGCCCATTTCGAAACCTTCGCGACGCATGGTTTCGATCAGTACCGACAGGTGCAGCTCACCACGGCCGGAAACCTTGAACTTGTCGGCCGAGTCGCCTTCTTCAACGCGCAGTGCAACGTTGTACAGCAGCTCTTTGTCCAGACGTTCCTTGATGTTACGGCTGGTCACGAACTTGCCTTCTTTACCGCAGAATGGCGAGTCGTTGACCTGGAAGGTCATGGAAACGGTCGGCTCGTCGACGGTCAGCGGCTTCATCGCTTCGACAGCGGTCGGATCGCACAGGGTGTCGGAGATGAACAGCTCGTCGAAACCGCTGATGCAGACGATGTCGCCGGCAGCGGCTTCTTCAACGTCCACACGGTGCAGACCGTGGTGACCCATCAGCTTCAGGATACGGCCGTTGCGCTTCTTGCCTTCGGTGTCGATAGCGACGACCGGAGTGTTCGGCTTGACGCGACCGCGAGCGATACGACCAACGCCGATCACACCCAGGAAGCTGTTGTAGTCCAGAGCGGAGATCTGCATCTGGAACGGACCGTCACGGTCAACGGCTGGAGCCGGAACGTTGTCGACGATCGACTGGTACAGCGGGGTCATGTCTTCGGCCATGTCGGTGTGGTCCAGACCGGCAATGCCGTTCAGGGCCGAGGCGTAGACGACTTTGAAGTCCAGCTGTTCTTCGGTGGCACCCAGGTTGTCGAACAGGTCGAAGATCTGGTCCAGAACCCAGTCAGGACGCGCGCCTGGACGGTCGACCTTGTTAATTACCACGATCGGACGCAGGCCGGCTTCGAAAGCCTTCTTGGTCACGAAACGGGTTTGCGGCATAGGGCCGTCTTGGGCGTCGACCAGCAGCAGAACGGAGTCGACCATCGACATTACGCGCTCAACTTCGCCGCCGAAGTCGGCGTGGCCCGGGGTATCCACGATGTTGATGTGGTAGCCGTTCCAGTTGATGGCGGTGTTTTTGGCCAGGATGGTAATACCGCGCTCTTTTTCCTGGTCGTTGGAGTCCATCACGCGCTCGTCGTTGAGCTCGTTGCGCTCCAGGGTGCCGGATTGACGCAGGAGTTTGTCTACCAGGGTGGTTTTACCGTGGTCAACGTGAGCAATGATGGCGATGTTGCGTAGATTTTCGATCACTTGTGTATCTCGATCAGAGGATTCGGTGTGCTGACAACTGCTGGCAGCGATTAACAATAGAGTCCGGCAAGGCCGTTACAGCTTGACGGTGGCGTCGGGGGGCCGGTGACGCAAGCCACAGGCAAACAGCCCCGGGCACTTAGCTCGGTCTATAAACGCGCACATTGGCATGTCCCTCACTGAGCAGATGGTGAGCATGCAGGCGACTCATGACGCCTTTGTCGCAATACAGCAGGTACTGGCGAGTAGGGTCCAGTTCCTTGAAGCGTGCATTCAATGCATAGAACGGCAGCGCTTTTATCTCGATGCCAGCCAACTCCAGCGGGTCGTCTTCCTGAGCATCCGGATGACGGATGTCGATCACGATCTGGCCCGCCAGCGCCTCGCTGACTTCTTCGATCTGCAAATCCTGGCCCAGTTCGTCGATTACCCGATCGATCGGCACCAGTTTGGCCCGCTCGATCGCACGCTCGAGCACCGCCATGTCGAATTCTTTCTCTTCGTGCTCCACGCGATGGCGCTTGGCGTGGGTCTTGGGGTTCACCGAGATGACCCCGCAGTACTCCGGCATGTGCTTGGCGAAGTCGGCGGTGCCGATTTCGTTGGCCAGGTCGATGATGTCCTGCTTGTGGCTGGCGATCAGCGGACGCAGCACCAGCTTGTCGGTTACGCAGTCGATGACCGAGAGGTTCGGCAGGGTCTGGCTCGACACCTGGGAAATCGCCTCGCCGGTGACCAGCGCGTCGATGTGCAGGCGGTCGGCGATGCTCGACGCGGCACGCAACATCATACGCTTCAAAATGACGCCCATATGACTGTTGTCGACTTTGCCGAGGATTTCGCCGAGCACTTCCTCGAACGGCACGCTGACGAACAGCACGCGCTGGGAGCTGCCGTACTTCTTCCAGATATAGTGCGCGACTTCCATCACGCCCAATTCGTGGGCACGCCCGCCCAGGTTGAAGAAGCAGAAGTGGCTCATCAGGCCGCGACGCATGATCTGGTAGGCCGCCACCGTGGAATCGAAACCGCCGGACATCAAAACCAGGGTCTGTTCCAGGGCGCCCAGCGGATAACCGCCGATGCTGTTGTGCTGGCTGTGGATCACGAACAACCGTTGGTCGCGAATTTCCATCCGCACTTCGATTGCAGGCTCTTTGAGGGAAATTCCGGCGGCGCCGCACTGCCGACGCAGTTGGCTGCCGACGTATTTCTCCACATCCATGGAGCTGAATTCATGCTTGCCGGCGCGCTTGCAGCGCACGGCGAAAACTTTCCCCGCCAGGGCCTCGCCAAAGTGCTGCTTGCACTTGGCGACTATGTCGTCGAAGTCGCCCAGCGGGTATTCATCGACCTGCAGGAAATGCGCGATGCCCGGCATGCAGCTCAGGCGCTCGGTCATCTCCTTCAAGGCTTTCGGCTCGCTGACGGCGGTTTCCAGCTCGAGGTTGTCCCACACACCATTGACCACCACGGCCGGGTCCAGATCGCGGAGCACGGCACGGATGTTCTTGGCCAACTGACGGATGAAACGCGTCCGTACCGGGCGGCTCTTGATGGTGATTTCCGGGAAAACTTTAACGATTAGTTTCATGAAAACAGCGCGCGCTGGGCCAGCCGAAAAAGGGGGGCGCGGATTATAGCGGAAATTGCTCAAGGTTTAACCAATTAATGTGCACTCGGTTTTTCGTGCACCAAAACGGGTCGTCGCCAGATAAAAACGCGACATTGCGGTGCGTCAGTTTGCCAATCGGGCCCAAATAGCGCCCGGAATGCGTGAGTTTGGGGCATAAAACCCAACTCAGGGCACTGGCATGCAATTTGCTCCCTTGTGAGGCAGGTTGCCATGGCAGAGTATCTGCGCCGGCATCACCCACATTCTAAGGGCACACCAACACTCGCCCGAAGCCACCCGGAGGACACTATGTCGAAGTCGGTTCAACTCATCAAAGATCATGACGTCAAATGGATTGATCTGCGCTTCACTGACACCAAAGGCACTCAGCACCACGTGACCATGCCGGCCCGTGATGCGCTGGATGACGATTTCTTCGAAATCGGCAAAATGTTCGACGGCTCCTCCATCGCTGGCTGGAAAGGCATCGAAGCCTCCGACATGATCCTGATGCCGGTTGACGAAACCGCCGTCCTGGACCCGTTCACCGAAGAGCCGACCCTGATCCTGGTCTGCGACATCATCGAACCTTCGACCATGCAGGGCTACGATCGCGACCCACGCGCCATCGCCAAGCGTGCCGAGGAATACCTGAAGTCCACCGGTATCGGCGACACCGTATTCGTAGGCCCAGAGCCTGAGTTCTTCATCTTCGACGAAGTGAAGTTCAAGTCCGACATCTCCGGCTCCATGTTCAAGATCTTCTCCGAGCAAGGCTCGTGGATGTCCGACCAGGACGTGGAAGGCGGCAACAAAGGCCACCGGCCAGGCGTCAAAGGCGGCTACTTCCCGGTTCCTCCGTTCGACCACGACCACGAGATCCGTACCTCCATGTGTAATGCCATGGAAGAAATGGGCCTGGTCATCGAAGTTCACCACCACGAAGTGGCGACTGCCGGCCAGAACGAAATCGGCGTGAAGTTCAACACCCTGGTCAACAAGGGCGACGAAGTTCAGACCCTGAAGTACTGCGTACACAACGTGGCCGATGCCTACGGCCGCACCGCTACCTTCATGCCTAAGCCTCTGTACGGCGACAACGGCTCGGGTATGCACGTGCACATGTCCATCTCCAAGGATGGCAAGAACACCTTCGCTGGCGAAGGTTATGCCGGCCTGTCCGACACCGCCCTGTACTTCATCGGCGGCATCATCAAGCACGGTAAGGCGCTGAACGGTTTCACCAACCCTTCGACCAACTCCTACAAGCGTCTGGTACCAGGCTTCGAAGCTCCGGTAATGCTGGCCTACTCGGCTCGCAACCGTTCCGCTTCGATCCGTATCCCTTACGTGTCGAGCCCTAAAGCCCGCCGTATCGAAGCACGCTTCCCGGATCCGGCTGCCAACCCATACCTGGCCTTCGCTGCCCTGCTGATGGCTGGCCTGGACGGTATCCAGAACAAGATCCACCCTGGCGACGCGGCCGACAAAAACCTGTACGACCTGCCGCCTGAAGAGGCGAAAGAGATCCCACAAGTTTGCGGCAGCCTGAAAGAAGCCCTGGAAGAGCTGGACAAAGGTCGTGCGTTCCTGACCAAAGGCGGCGTTTTCAGCGACGACTTCATCGACGCTTACATCGCCCTGAAAAGCGAAGAAGAAATCAAGGTCCGTACCTTCGTACACCCACTGGAATACGAGCTGTACTACAGCTGCTGATCCGGTAGCGCCGCCCCACGCGGCGTGACAAGAAAAGGCCTCCCTCGGGAGGCCTTTTTTATTGCCCGCCCATCGCCCCGGAGCATTCCCCCGGACCAGCCATCCATGGATAATCCGCGCCTCTCGCGCCCGCTGTCCGGCGCCTCGACGAAGGGATTCGTATGCAGTGGACTCGTTCTCTCGGCCTGATCGCCTGCCTGGCGTTCGGCAGTACCCAGGCCGCTCCTTTCTATGCTGACAAATCCCTGGCCCACCCGCTGATCACCGGCCTGGCGGAAAGCTCGGCGACCCTGGCCTTTATCAAGCAGGCCGGCAGCGTCAAAGGTTATTACTCGGTCGACCCGGACGAGGGCCAACCGCAGCTGCTGGACGACTTCGGCGATGCCACCATCGAGTCGGTGTTCAACATCGCCCTGGATGATGAGTCCCTGACCCGCCTGGTGCTGTTCAAACAGCGTGGCCAATACCGCCTGCATGCCTATCGCTATGACGAAAACGACCGCCTCTACCGGCGCCTGGAGAAACTGCAGCCCGCCCTGGAGCGCATCGCCAAAGACCGCAAGAAGCTCGATGCCCCGACGGTGAAACAGGCCCTGCGCCAGCTGACGCCACTGAACTACAGCGTCTTCTATGAAGACTCGGGTTTCGACGAGTTCAACCAGCTCGACCATTCGGCCGGCACCCTGGTGGGTTACTTCGACCAGAATGGGCAGCCCATCACCACCAATCCGCCCGGAGCTGAGCAGTACAGCTACAAAAAGACCTTTGCCGAAAAGGACGGACGTTTTCTCACCGCCACCTACTGGCGTGGCGAAGCACCTGCGCCGGAGGGCGAGCCCCTGCTGTACAACTACCGGGCCAGCCACATCGCCTGGGAGACCGAGCCGCAGCGCTTCATTGGCAGTGAGGACGGGGCCTACGTGGAGTACTCCAGTTTCGGCGGTGCCGTCATCGCCCAGGGTGCCTATGCCCACGGCCAACGCACCGGCGAATGGAGTTTTTCCAACCCAGACGATGGCTGGACCCACGGCCGTTTTGTCGATGGCAAACGCCAAGGCCAGTGGACTGAGTCCTACGGCTGGCAAACCGCTACCGGCGAGTATCGGGACGATCTGCGTGAGGGACGCTGGGTGCTGTCCTACGACGAAGGAGGCGAATCCGCTGTCACCGGCTTCCAGACCTATGTCCAGGGTGTGCTCGACGGTCCGAGCGAAGAGCGGGTGGACGGCTCCACGGAGAGCGGCAGCTACCGCAACGACAAACGCGAAGGGCCATGGGTGACCCAAGCAGGTCGCGGCAACTTCGAGAACGGCCTGAAAAGCGGCCCGTGGATACTCAAGACAGACAAGGGCCATAACCAGAGCGTGAACTTCGTCGCCGATAAAAAAGACGGTGAGTTGCGCGAAACCGACGCCAACGGCGTGCTGGTCCTGATCGAGCATTACAAGGCAGATGTGCTGTCCGGTACCCGCGAAGGCTATAGCCCCAGCGGCAACCTGCAGTACTCGCAGCAATATGAGAATGGCAAACGGGAAGGCCGATCACTGGGTTACAGCGAAGACGGCAAGCTGATCAGCGATATTTCCTGGCACAACGATCGCTACGAAGGCCCTCACCTGACCTTCCTGCGCGACGGTACGCCGGCCACGGTCGGACGCTTCGAGGGAGGGCGCTTTGTCGGCCTGATGAAACAATACGATCAGGACGAAGTGCTTTATGAAGAAGCCAACTGGTGCCGCTTCGACAAGCGCGGTTCAACCGTCGAACGCTGTGGAAAACAACGGCGGTTCACCCACGGAAAGCTGTCCTGGGAAACGGACTTTCTCTTTGGCAGCCCCCAAGGCTCCATCGAGTACAACTATGAAACAGGCCAAAAGATCCGCGAGAAGATCATCGGCGACAATGACCAGATCACTCAGCGCACCTACTACGACAATGGGCAGGTCGAGTGCCAGAAAAACTCGGTGGGTTTCACCTGGATGACCATCAACCAGCAACAGGTGAAAAGTCATGAGTCCGACGGCCAACTGACCGGCGAACAGCTGTGCTATCACCGCAACGGCGTGGTCAAGAGCCGCGAGCTGATCGACAACGGCTTGAGCGCCTGCCGGATCGTCTATGACGAAAGCGGCAAGCGACTGTCTTCCAGCCCGACCGATTGCGGGGCGCCCGCGACCGCCGCGGCCGGCCAATGATCCATCTTGTGCCCGACGCTTGCCAGGCACTGCGGTTTTGCGTGCATCATGGCCGCCGACTTGTCCCCAAGAAGCCGAGACTGCCCATGACTTCGCGATTCTGCCTTGCCCTGTTGACCCTGTTGCTGGCCGGCAATGCCTGTGCCGCCCCTGCCACCCTCAGCCCTCTGTTGGCCAGCATCGAAGAACGCCTGGCCATCGCCGACCAGGTGGCCCTGAGCAAATGGGACAGCCACAAGCCGGTGGAAGACCGCCCGCGCGAGCGTGAGGTGATTGCCGGCGCGGTGGCCCAGGCGCCGGCCTACAAGCTCGACGGCGCGGCGGTGGAACAGTTCTTCGCCGCGCAGATCGAGGCCAACAAGCTGGTGCAGTACGCCCATCTGTCCGAGTGGACCTTGCAAGGCCAGGCACCGGACGCCCCGCGCCCGGACCTGGTGGGGCAGATCCGCCCGCAACTTGATCGGTTACAAAAACGCCTGCTGCAGCAACTGGCCGATTTCAGCCCCCACCGCAACGACCCGCAGTGCCCACAATGGCTGGCCCAGGCCACCCACGAAGGTGATCGGGCACCACTGCGTCAACTGGCGCTGATCCGTGCCACCGCCGAGCTTTGTGTGTTCAAAGGTTGAAGCGGCGAACCCGGGCACGGTCTGCGGCTCTATGCTGGAGGCACTTCCATCCTTGAAGCCGCCGCCCCCAGCGCCCAGGAAAGCTGCCATGCGTGTGCCCTGTCTCTACCTGCTGTTGCTGGCCGCCCTGCCGGCCGCCGCGCAGATCTACCGCTACACCGACGCCCACGGCAACACTGCCTACAGCGACCAGCCGCCGGCCGGCGTGCCCGGCCAGGCCGTCGAGCTGGCGCCGCTGAATCGCATCGAGGCGCCCAGGGCGCTCACACCGCCCGGCGTCGAACCAACACAGGCGCCACCCACCCGCGCACCGGCCTACACCACCCTGGAGCTGAGCGGCGTGGCGGATGGTGGCGTGGTGCGTGCCAATAACGGCACCTTCGAGGTCGAGGTGCGCCTGCAACCGCCCCTGCTCAACGAGCATCGCCTGCGCCTGCTGCTGGACGACCAGCCTTACGGTCAGCCCGGCAACCTGCCTAGCCTGCAATTGGTGAACATCGATCGCGGCGAGCACCGCCTGGCGGTGCAAGTGCTCGATGGCGAGCGGGTGATCCAGCAAAGCCCGCCGCTGACCTTCACCCTGCAACGGGTTCATCGGCCCTGAGGTGTTGTCGCGCCTGAATCTGCGAGTACAGGCGCCGCTCATGTTCGAGCAGCCAGCGTTTGCGCCACAGCCCACCGCCATAACCGGTGAGCGAACCGTCGGAACCTATCACCCGGTGACAGGCAATCACGACGGCGATCTGGTTGGCGCCATTGGCCCGGGCCACGGCCCGCACGGCGGAGGCCGAACCGATGCTGCTCGCCACCTCGGCGTAACTGCGGGTAACGCCTGGAGGAATGGCCCTGAGTGCCTGCCACACCGTGCGAGTGAAGGCCGAAGCATTCAGCGCCAGCGGCGTGGCAAAGCTCGCCGACTCCCCGGCGAAAAATCGCCGCAATTCGCTCTCGATCTGGTCGATGGGGGCAAAACGCCCGAAGCCGATGGTCGAGCCGGTGTGCTCTTGCAGGCGCTTCAGCTCAGTGGCCAATGCCGGGCGGTCGAAGAACTCCAGCAGATGCAGGGCCTGCGCATCGGCCACCGCCAGCATCACGCCGATCGGGGTTTGCAGCCAGTCGGCCTTGAGCAGTTCACGGCCGCGCAGGTTCGACGGTGGCTGGCCGAGCAGCCGGGTGAAGGCACTGCGAAAGCCGCTGTCGGAATCGAAACTGGCGCTGATCTGCGCATCGATCACGCTGGCGCCGCCCGCCAGTTGCTGCATGCCCTCGCCAATCCGCCGCAGCCGGGCCATTTCCAGGAAGGTCACGCCAAAGTGTCGCTTGAAGGCCCGGCGCACCGTGGAAGGGTCGAAGCCGAGCTCGATCAGGTCGCCTTCATACCAGCGCTTGTCGGCATTGTTTTCCAGCAAGGCCAGCAGCTGTTTGACCAGGGGCTCCTGGGCACCTGTCTGCTCCAGCGGACGGCAGCGCAGGCAGGCGCGAAAACCGGCCTCGACACAGGCCTTGATCGAGCTGAAGAACACCGTGTTTTCGCGCTTGGGCTTGCGCGCCGCGCAGGTCAGCCGACAGAACACCCCCGTGCTCTTGACCCCGACGAAAGCGAACCCGTCATAGGCCGGGTCGCGTTCGAGCAAGGCGCGGTACAGGGTGTCGTCATCGGGCAGTTGGAACAGCAAGGGGGCGTTGTCCATGGCCGTCTCCAGCACCAGAGGGAATGTCTGTGCACTGTAGAGCAGCGCCGCAGCGGATGCCGCCGCAAATCAGGCGTTGATTCGCCAACGGTGCCCCCACTTTGCGCCCGGCGTGAAACAACGCCGAGCGGTAGCTCCGCCTCAGGCGCGCTCGATCACCATGGCCACGCCCACGCACAGGCTGACCGAGGCCGATGAGAGGATTCGCGCCATGGGCACGACCCCATGCTCCATGCCGATCTCGCGGCTGCTGAGCAACCACACCGCCGCGCCATCGTTAAGCATTGTCGGCGTGGCCATCGCCTCGGCCTGCTATGCCCTGGTCTCCCTGGTGTGCATGCTCCTGCTGCTCAAGCGCATCGGCCACAACGCCGCCGACCTGTCCACCGCCGAGCAGGCGGACGCCGACGAACCGGCCCGGGAACCCCTTGCCACGCCGCTGATCGAGGGTCCCACGATGCTGCCACCGAGTATCGACAAGGACGCCCAGCCCGCCCACTGAGACGCCATCCGCCGCATTCTTCCAGGCCCGCAGCAAGCGGGCCTTTTTGCGTGCGCCGAAAATTTTCGGCCCGGCGTGCCGCTGGCCATTCTTTAGCGCAGCCTCGGATAAATCGCACTATATTGGTGCATCAAACTGCACCTTCATCCATCCGCAGCCCATTTTGGTTCGAAAGTACCCAGCGCAGCCGGCAAAACGCTGCGAAAGAGAACTTTAAACGTCTGTTTCAGGGCTCGAGCGCTTCTTTTCGGAGCCTTGGTTTGGTTTTTGCATTTTCTCGATACCAGCGCCTTATTCGCGCGCGCAATCCTGGGCCGGCCCGGGATTGCCTTGTTTCAAAGAGGTCAACATTTACCCATGACCATCAGCGATCAACTGCACCGCTTGCTACTCGACAACCTGACCACCGCGACCATCCTGCTCAACGCCGACCTGCGCCTTGAGTACATGAACCCGGCGGCGGAGATGTTGTTGGCCATCAGTGGCCAGCGCAGCCATGGGCAATTCATCAGCGAACTGTTCACCGAATCGGCCGAAGCCCTGAGCTCCCTGCGCCAGGCGGTGGAACAGGCGCATCCGTTCACCAAGCGCGAAGCCATGCTCACCGCGCTGACCGGCCAGACCCTGACCGTGGACTACGCCGTGACGCCGATCCTGAGCAATGGCGACACCCTGCTGTTGCTCGAAGTCCACCCCCGTGACCGCCTGCTGCGGATCACCAAGGAAGAGGCCCAGCTGTCCAAGCAGGAAACCAGCAAGATGCTGGTGCGCGGCCTGGCCCACGAGATCAAGAACCCCCTCGGCGGGATTCGCGGCGCCGCCCAGTTGCTGGCCCGCGAACTGCCGGACGAGAACCTCAAGGACTACACCAACGTCATCATCGAAGAGGCCGACCGCCTGCGTAACCTGGTGGACCGCATGCTCGGCTCCAACAAGCTGCCGTCGCTGGCCATGTGCAACGTGCACGAAGTGCTGGAGCGCGTGAGCAGCCTGGTGGAAGCCGAAAGCCAGGGCTGCATCACCCTGGTGCGCGACTACGACCCGAGCATTCCCGATGTATTGATCGACCGCGAACAGATGATCCAGGCGGTGCTCAACATCGTGCGCAACGCGATGCAGGCCATCAGCAGCCAGAACGAGCTGCGCCTGGGCCGCATCTGCCTGCGTACCCGCACCATGCGCCAGTTCACCATCGGCCACGTGCGCCACCGCCTGGTGACCAAGATCGAGATCATCGACAACGGCCCGGGGATCCCCGCGGAACTCCAGGAAACCATCTTCTTCCCCATGGTCAGCGGCCGTCCGGACGGTACCGGGCTGGGCCTGGCCATTACCCAGAACATCATCAGCCAGCACCAGGGCCTGATCGAGTGTGACAGCCATCCCGGCCACACCACGTTCTCGATCTTTCTGCCACTGGAACAAGGAGCCCCATCGACATGAGCCGTAGTGAAACCGTGTGGATCGTCGATGACGACCGTTCTATCCGTTGGGTTCTGGAGAAAGCCTTGCAACAGGAAGGCATGACCACCCAGAGCTTCGATAGCGCCGATGGTGTGATGAGTCGCCTGGCCCGCCAGCAGCCGGACGTGATCATCTCCGACATCCGCATGCCCGGCGCCAGTGGCCTGGACCTGCTGGCGCGGATCCGCGAGCAACATCCGCGCCTGCCGGTGATCATCATGACCGCGCACTCCGACCTGGACAGCGCTGTCGCTTCCTATCAGGGCGGCGCCTTCGAGTACCTGCCCAAGCCGTTCGATGTCGACGAAGCGGTGTCGCTGGTCAAGCGCGCCAACCAGCATGCCCAGGAACAGCAAGGACTGGAGGTGATCCCCGCGCTGGCCCGCACCCCGGAAATCATCGGTGAAGCGCCGGCGATGCAGGAGGTGTTTCGCGCCATCGGTCGCCTCAGCCACTCCAACATCACCGTGCTGATCAACGGTGAGTCCGGTACCGGTAAAGAGCTGGTGGCCCACGCCCTGCACCGCCACAGCCCGCGGGCGGCTTCGCCGTTCATCGCGCTGAACATGGCGGCGATCCCCAAGGACCTGATGGAATCCGAGCTGTTCGGCCATGAAAAAGGCGCGTTTACCGGCGCCGCTAACCTGCGGCGTGGGCGCTTCGAGCAGGCCGACGGCGGCACGCTGTTCCTCGACGAGATCGGCGACATGCCGGCCGACACCCAGACCCGCCTGCTGCGGGTGCTGGCCGACGGCGAGTTCTACCGGGTCGGCGGGCATACGCCGGTCAAGGTCGACGTGCGCATCATCGCCGCGACCCACCAGAACCTGGAAACCCTGGTGCACGCCGGCAAGTTCCGCGAAGACCTGTTCCACCGCCTGAACGTGATCCGCATCCATATTCCGCGCCTGTCGGACCGTCGCGAAGACATCCCGACCCTGGCCAAGCACTTCCTCAGCCGCGCCGCCCAGGAGCTGGCCGTCGAGCCCAAGCTGCTGAAAAGCGAGACCGAGGAATACCTGAAGAACCTGCCGTGGCCCGGCAACGTGCGCCAGCTGGAGAACACCTGCCGCTGGATCACCGTGATGGCTTCGGGTCGCGAGGTGCATATCAGCGACCTGCCGCCGGAGCTGCTGAGCCTGCCGCAGGATTCGGCGCCGGTGACCAACTGGGAGCAGGCCCTGCGCCAGTGGGCCGACCAGGCCCTGGCTCGCGGCCAGTCGAGCCTGCTGGACAGCGCGGTGCCGAGCTTCGAGCGGATCATGATCGAGACCGCCCTCAAGCACACCGCCGGCCGCCGTCGCGACGCCGCCGTGCTGCTGGGCTGGGGCCGCAACACCCTGACGCGCAAGATCAAGGAGTTGGGGATGAAGGTCGACGGCGGGGATGACGACGACAGCGACGAGGGCTGAGCCGCTGTGAGCCTGTAGCCGCTGCCGCAGGCTGCGATAAGGCCGAAGGCCTTCAGCGATCTTGAGGTCCTGCGCGTCCTTCGGTCGCGATCGCAGCCTTCGGCAGCGGCTACAGTGCAAGGCATTCGTGCTGTGTCGAATGGCAGGGCCAATCGCGGGCAAGCCTCGCTCCTACAGATTCAGGTCGTTTGCGGCAATTGCGCCCGACACGGCTTCTGTAGGAGCGAGGCTTGCCCGCGATGCTTTTTGTGCACCGCAATGGTGAGCCTGCACTGCCGAAATGCGCGAACAGACCTGGGGCTTCAGCGCGGGCGACTTCGGTATTTCTCGCCAGAACAAATCCACAGAACGACGAAAGCCCCATAAACCGGGGCTTTCAGCATTTCTTGAAAATTCGCTTAACCGTTTAAGCCAGAATTGGCACGCCCCCTGCAATGACAAGATCACGAGTGCAGTCACTCACCCGTTTTGGGGACCTTGGTACAGGCAGGCCGAGAATCCCCTTCTTTACACCCGGAACCCCTACCGCTCGCAGCGACGGGTTCCAGCCGGTTTGGGGAACCCTGGTACAGGCAGGCCAGGGATTCCCTCTTTAACACCCGGGCTCATCACGCTCACAGCGACGAGCCCCACCCGTTTCGGGAACCTTGGTACAGGCAGGCCAGGGATTCCCTCTTTAATACCCGGGCTCATCACGCTCACAGCGACGAGCCCCACCCGTTTCGGGAACCTTGGTACAGGCAGGCCGGGGATTCCCTCTTTACACCGGGCCCAGCGCGATCAGCGCGGCCCTCACGCTTTTGGGAACCTTGGTACAGGCAGGCCGGGGCTTCCCCTCTTTACACCGGGCCCGGCGCAATCAGCGCCCCGCCCTCACGCTTTTGGGGACCTTGGTACAGGCAGGCCGGGAATCCCCTCTTTTATTCCTCGCGCAGCTGGAGCTCCAGGCGCCAGCGCCCGTCGACCTCGCTGCCCGACCACTCGCCGTGCAGCGCCCGCGCGGCGACCACGTTCAGCAGCAAGCCTTCCTCAGCCGCCCTCACCCGCCAGTTGGCATCCTTGTCGTTGATCTTCAACTGGCCCTTCTGCGCTCGCCCCTCGGCTTCGAACAGCAGCGCCACTGCCCCGTCGATGTGCTCGCCATGGACCTTGGGCTCGTTGTTGAACCACACCACCAGGGCATTGGGCTGGACCTGCACTTCCTGCAGCTCGGTGGGATCCGGGGTCGTCAGGCGACCGATCATCAGCCCCACCATCACGCCAAAGATCGCCAGCGAGCCGAACACCCGCAGCATTAGCTTCGGCCTGACGTCCGCTTCAGGCGTAGAATGCGGCCTGTCTTTTTCTTCGGAGCCGTGCATGTTTCACGTCATCCTTTTTCAACCAGAAATTCCGCCGAATACCGGCAACGTAATCAGGCTGTGCGCCAATAGCGGCTGCCACCTGCATTTGATCGAGCCACTGGGTTTCGAAATGGACGACAAGCGCCTGCGCCGGGCCGGCCTCGACTACCACGAATATGCCACCTTGCAGCGCCATGCCGACCTCGCCAGCTGTCTTGAAAGCCTAGGCCATCCGCGCCTGTTCGCCTTCACCACCAAGGGCTCGCGACCGTTCCACGACGCCAGCTTCACCGAGGGCGACGCCTTCCTGTTCGGCCCGGAAAGCCGCGGCCTGCCCGCCGAAGTGCTGGACGCCCTGCCCGCCGAACAACGCCTACGCCTGCCCATGCGCGAAGGCTGCCGCAGCCTGAACCTGTCCAACACCGTGGCGGTCGCCGTCTACGAAGCCTGGCGCCAGCTGGGGTTCAAATAAGCCACCCACTTCTGCGCCACTCCCTGTAGCCGCTGCCGCAGGCTGCGATAAGGCCGAAGGCCTTCAGCGATCTTGAGATCCTGCGCGCCCTTCGGTCGCGATCGCAGCCTTCGGCAGCGGCTACAGGTTCAGCGCCGGTATCGACATCAGTCTCGAAACCTTGGGCCCGAACATGAAAAAAGCGCCTGAAACGGCGCTTTTTTCATGGAACCCAGCAGCTTATTGAACGGTGCCTTCACCAGCTGCCTGCAGGCGTTGCAGCTCTTGCGCGTACAGCGCGTCGAAGTTCACCGGAGCCAGCATCAGGGCCGGGAACGAACCGCGGGTCACCAGGCTGTCCAGCGCTTCGCGAGCGTACGGGAACAGGATGTTCGGGCAGAACGCGCCCAGGGTGTGGCTCATCGAAGCGTCGTCCAGGTTCTTGATCAGGAAGATACCGGCCTGTTGCACTTCGGCGATGAACGCTACTTCTTCACCATTCTTCACGGTGACCGACAGGGTCAGCACGACTTCGTGGAAACCTTCTTCCAGCGCCTTCTGACGGGTGTTCAGGTCCAGGCCGACGCTCGGCTCCCACTGCTGGCGGAAGATCGCCGGGCTTTTCGGAGCTTCGAAAGACAGGTCACGCACATAGATACGCTGCAGCGAGAATTGCGGTGCGGATTCGTCTTCGGTCGCAGCGGTGTTCTGTTGGTCAGTCATCTCAGATCCTTCTTGATCTCGGGGTCATGTAGGGTTTGCTGATCTTGGGGGGGGCAGTCAGGCCGCGAGCAGTGCGTCGAGCTTGCCGGCGCGCTCCAGGGCGAACAAATCGTCACAACCGCCCACATGGGTGCTGCCGATCCAGATCTGCGGCACGGACGTGCGCCCGGCCTTCTGGGCCATTTCGGCGCGAACCTGCGGCTTGCCGTCGACCTTGATCTCTTCGAAGGCTACGCCTTTGTTCTCGAGCAGGTACTTGGCCCGCGAGCAGTAGGGGCAGTAATCGCTGGAATAGACGACGACGGCGGCCATATCACTTCACCAGCGGCAGGTTGTCGGCTTTCCAGCTGCCAACGCCACCGGACAGCTTGGCGGCGGTGAAGCCGGACTTCATCAGCTCGCGAGCGTGGGTGCCGGCGTGCTGACCCAGGGCGTCGACCAGAATGATGGTCTTGGCCTTGTGCTTTTCCAGCTCGCCCACGCGGGCGGCCAGTTTGTCTTGAGGGATGTTCAACGCGCCGACGATATGGCCCGCGGCGAAGTCCTTGGACGGACGGATATCGATCACCACGCCCTGCTCGCTGTTGACCAGCGCGGTCAGTTCACGGGTGCTGAGGCTGCGGCCACCGCGGCTCAACTCGTGAGCGATCAACAGAGCCAGCAAGATGACGAAGGCGCCGACGAGCAAGTAGTGTTCAGTGGCGAATTGAATCAGGTGAGCAACCATCAAGGAGGTTCCAGGGCGTTAAAATGTCGGCCAGTATACACAGCCCTCCGGGTCGGCCAAACCCCGCCCGGCGGTGACGCCACCGGAACTTCGCTTTAAACTGCCACTCCCTTTTTCCAACATTCTCCCAATCCAGCCACGAGTGGAATCTATGACTACCACGCCTAAACCTTTGGTCCTGATGATTCTGGATGGCTTCGGTCACAGCGAGAGCCACGAATCCAACGCTATCTATGCGGCCAAGAAGCCGGTCCTCGACCGCCTGTACGCCAGCGTGCCGAATGGCCTGATCTCGGGTTCGGGCATGGATGTCGGCCTGCCGGACGGCCAGATGGGCAACTCCGAAGTCGGCCACATGAACCTCGGCGCCGGCCGCGTGGTGTACCAGGATTTCACCCGTGTCACCAAAGCCATCCGCGATGGCGAGTTCTTCGAAAACCCGACCATCTGCGCCGCCGTGGATAAAGCCGTGGCCGCCGACAAGGCCGTGCACATCCTCGGCCTGCTGTCCGACGGTGGCGTGCACAGCCACCAGGACCACCTGGTGGCCATGGCCGAACTGGCCTTCAAGCGTGGCGCCGAGAAGATCTACCTGCACGCCTTCCTCGACGGCCGCGACACCCCGCCGAAAAGCGCCACCTCGTCGATCGAACTGCTGGATGAAACCTTCAAGACCTTGGGCAAGGGCCGTATCGTCAGCCTGATCGGCCGCTACTTCGCCATGGACCGCGACAACCGCTGGGACCGCGTGGCCCAGGCCTACAACCTGATCGTCGACGGCAACGGCGAATTCAACGCCGCCACCGCCCAGGAAGGCCTGCAGGCCGCCTACGAGCGTGGCGAGAGCGACGAATTCGTCAAGGCCACCACCCTCGGCGAGCCGGTGAAGGTCGAAGACGGCGACGCCGTGGTGTTCATGAACTTCCGCGCCGACCGCGCCCGCGAGCTGAGCCGGGTGTTCGTCGAGGACGGCTTCAAGGAGTTCGAGCGCGCCCGCCAGCCGAAACTGGCCGGTTTCGTCATGCTGACCCAATACGCGGCGAGCATTCCGGCCCCTTCGGCCTTTGCCCCGGGCAGCCTGGAAAACGTGCTGGGCGATTACCTGGCGAAAAACGGCAAGACCCAGCTGCGCATCGCCGAAACCGAGAAATACGCCCACGTGACCTTTTTCTTCTCCGGTGGCCGCGAAGAGCCGTTCCCGGGCGAAGAACGCATCCTGATCCCGTCGCCGAAAGTCACCACCTACGACCTGCAGCCGGAAATGAGTGCGCCGGAAGTCACCGACCGGATCGTCGACGCCATCGAAAACCAGCGCTACGACGTGATCGTGGTCAACTACGCCAACGGCGACATGGTCGGCCACAGCGGCGTGTTCGACGCTGCGGTCAAGGCCGTTGAATGCCTGGACCTGTGCGTCGGCCGGATCGTCGAGGCCCTGGAAAAGGTCGGCGGCGAAGCCCTGATCACCGCCGACCACGGCAACGTCGAGCAGATGTCCGACGCCGCCACCGGCCAGGCCCACACCGCCCACACCAGCGAGCCGGTGCCGTTCATCTATGTTGGCAAGCGCAACCTGAAAGTCCGCGAAGGCGGAGTCCTGGCTGACGTGGCGCCGACCATGCTCAAGTTGCTGGGCCTGCCGCAGCCTGCGGAAATGACTGGCACTTCGATACTGGTCTGATATCAAACAGTCCGAATAATGGGCCGGAAACGGCTTTTTATGACGAACGCCTCAAAGCAGTTGGCTTTGAGGCGTTTTTTTTGCAGCGAGGGGCGGGCATACTAGGCCGTCCCTTTCCCTGGTGTCGCCCGCCTCTATGCTTCGCGCCCTGATTACCCTAGCTCTGATCTGCCTGCTCCAACCGGCCTTCGCCGACGAGCGCGCGCAAACCCAACAGCAGTTGGACGCCACGCGTCAGGACATTGCCGAGCTGAAAAAGCTGCTGGGCAAGCTGCAGGAAGAAAAATCCGGCGTGCAGAAAGACCTGCGCGGCACCGAAACCGAGATGGGCAAGCTGGAAAAGCAGGTCGATGCCCTGCAGAAAGAGCTGAAGAAAAGCGAATCCGAGCTGCAGCGTCTCGATGAGGAGAAAAAAAAACTCCAGAGCGCGCGCATTGAACAGCAACGACTGATCGCCATCCAGGCCCGCGCGGCCTACCAGAACGGCCGTCAGGAGTACCTCAAGCTGCTGCTCAACCAGCAGAACCCGGAAAAATTCGCCCGCACCCTGACCTATTACGACTACCTGAGCCAGGCCCGCCTGGAGCAGCTGAAGAATTTCAACGAGACCCTGCGCCAGCTGGCCAATGTCGAAAAGGAAATCTCCCTGCAGCAAGCCCAGCTGCTGGTGCAGAAAAGCAGCCTCGACACCCAGCGCGAAGAGCTCGACAAGGTCCGCAAGGAACGCCAGGTGGCCCTGGCCAAGCTCAATGACGACGTGAAGGCCCGTGGCGACAAGCTCAAGGCCCGCGAACAGGACCAGGCCGACCTGGGCAAGGTGCTGAAAACCATCGAGGAAACCCTGGCCCGCCAGGCCCGCGAGGCAGAGCAAGCGCGACAGAAAGCGCTGATCGCCCAGCAGGAAGCCGAAAAAAAGCGTTTGCGTGAGGCCCAGGCCAGTGCCGACGACAGCCCGCGCAAGCCGCCCCGGGCGGCGCCCGGCCCCTTGGTTTCCAGCGCAGGCGCCTCCTATGGAGGCCCTTTTGCTTCATCCCGGGGAAAACTTCCATGGCCGGTTGATGGTCGACTGCTGGCGCGCTTCGGCGAAAGCCGCGGCGACGATGCCCGGACCAAGTGGGACGGGGTGATGATCAGCGCCTCGGCCGGCAGCCAGGTGCATGCCGTCCACGGCGGCCGCGTCGTGTTCGCCGACTGGTTGCGCGGCGCCGGCCTGCTGGTGATCCTCGACCATGGCAACGGCTACTTGAGCCTCTACGGACACAACCAGACGCTGCTTAAAGAAGCAGGCGATGTGGTCAAGGCCGGCGAGTCCATCTCCACTGTGGGTAGCAGTGGCGGCCAGGGCGCGCCTGCACTGTACTTCGCTATTCGCCAGCAGGGTCGCCCAAGCGACCCGGCACAATGGTGCCGCGCGCAAGGATAAGCGCGCCATCTCATTCAGGAGTTCGTTCGACATGCTGCATTTGTCCCGCCTCACCTCGCTGGCCCTGACGATCGCTCTGGTGATCGGTGCGCCCCTGGCGTTTGCCGCCGAAACCGCTCAATCGACAGCCGCCACGACCACCAAGGCGCCATTGCCGCTCGAAGAGCTGCGCACCTTCGCCGAGGTCATGGACCGGATCAAGGCCGCCTATGTCGAACCCGTCGACGACAAGACCCTGCTGGAAAACGCCATCAAGGGCATGCTCAGCAACCTCGACCCGCATTCGGCCTACCTGGGCCCTGAAGACTTCGCCGAGCTGCAGGAAAGCACCAGCGGCGAATTCGGCGGCCTGGGCATCGAAGTCGGCGCCGAGGACGGCATCATCAAGGTGGTGTCGCCGATCGACGACACCCCGGCGTCCAAGGCCGGCATCCAGGCCGGCGACCTGATCGTCAAGATCAACGGCCAGCCGACCCGTGGCCAGAGCATGACCGAAGCCGTGGACAAGATGCGCGGCAAGATCGGCCAGAAAATCACCCTGACCCTGGTCCGCGACGGCGGTGCGCCGTTCGACGTGACCCTGGCCCGCGCCACCATCCAGGTGAAGAGCGTGAAGAGCCAGCTGCTGGAGTCGGGCTACGGCTACATCCGCATCACCCAGTTCCAGGTCAAGACCGGCGAGGAAGTCTCCAAGGCCCTGGCCAAGCTGCGCAAGGACAACGGCAAGAAGCTCAACGGCATCATCCTCGACCTGCGCAACAACCCGGGCGGCGTGCTGCAGTCGGCGGTGGAAGTGGTCGACCACTTCATCACCAAGGGCCTGATCGTCTACACCAAGGGCCGCATCGCCAACTCCGAGCTGCGCTTCTCCGCCACCGGCAAAGACGAGAGCGAAGCGGTACCGATGGTGGTGCTGATCAACGGTGGCAGCGCCTCGGCTTCGGAGATCGTCGCCGGCGCCCTGCAGGACCAGAAACGCGCGGTGCTGATGGGCACCACCAGCTTCGGCAAGGGCTCGGTGCAAACCGTGCTGCCGCTGAACAACGACCGTGCGCTGAAGATCACCACCGCGCTGTACTTCACCCCGAACGGCCGCTCGATCCAGGCCCAGGGCATCGTGCCGGACATCGAGGTGCGCCGCGCCAAGATCACCAACGAGGCGCAGGACAACGAGTACTTCAAGGAAGCCGACCTGCAAGGTCACCTGGGCAATGGCAACGGCGGCGCCGACAAGCCGACCGCTTCCGGCAGCAAGCCCAAGCCGATGCCGCAGGACGACGACTACCAGCTGGCCCAGGCCCTCAGCCTGCTCAAGGGCTTGAGCATCACCCGCAGCAAGTGATGGAACCCATCGCGAGCAAGCCCGCCGCCTCCTCTGTAGGAGCGAAGCTTGCTCGCGATGGCGTCATCATGATCGCCACACCCCGCCAAGGCCTTACCCGAACCTTATGCTTCAAATCCTGACCAACCAACGCCAACCCCACCCACGGTTGTCGTGGAGGCTCATGATCGGGCTTCTGTGCCTTCTCGCCTTCACCTCGACCCAGGCCGCCGAGCCCGCTGCGCGCAAGGCCTACCTGAGCCTGATCATCGACGATCTCGGGCAGAACCTGCCCCGCGATCGCCGCGTACTCGCCCTGCCCGGCCCGGTGACTACGGCGATCATGCCCGACACGCCCCACGCCGCCGAGTTCGCCCGCGAAGCCCATCGCGCCGGCAAGATCGTCATCCTGCACATGCCCATGGACCCGGCCACCGGCCCCTTCGCCTGGCACCCCGAGCTGCCCATCGAAGAGCTGGAAAGACGCCTCAACGCCGCCTTCAAGGCCGTGCCCTACACCAGTGGCATCAACAACCACATGGGCAGCCGCATGACCTCCCAGCCCCAGGCCATGGCCTGGCTGATGGCCGAGTTGCAGCGGCGCCACAAGTTCTTTGTCGACAGCCGCACCAGCGCCAAGACCGTGGCCGCCGCCGAAGCGCAGAAGATCGGCCTGGCCAGTGTGTCCCGCGATGTGTTCCTCGACGACGAACGCACCGAAGACGCCATCAGCCACCAGTTGCAGACCGCGATCAACCTGGCGCGCAAGCAGGGTTCGGCGGTGATGATCGGCCATCCCTACCCGCAGACCCTGGCCGTGCTCGAACGCGAACTGCCCAGGCTCAAGGCCCAGGGCATCGACTGGATCGATATCGAGTTGATGATCAGCGTGCGCAGCAACAGGGCGATGGTTGGGCACGGCAAGGATGGGGTTTACCGCTGAAACAGCTGCAAGTGGCAAGCTGCAAGCCTCAAGCGACTTGCAGCTCCAAGCTTGCAGCTTGCGGCTGCCCTTCTACAGGTAGCGCCCCATGATCTCTTCCACCACGCCTTCTTCGCGCAGTTGGTCCAGCGCGGCCTGCAGCCGGGCGACGGTCTCGTCCGGCACTTCTTTGTTCAGCGCCAGGTACAGCTGGGTGCTGTGGAAGCGCAGCACGGTCTTGAGCCCGGTCACGCCTTCCTGCCTGGCCAGGTAACGCCCGGCGGGGTCGCCGGTGGCCCATAGATCGATCTGGCCGCCGACCAGCTTCCTGGCGTTGTCCTGGTCCTTCAGCACCACCTGCGGCTTGAGCCCTTGCTTGGCCAGGGTCTCGGCGATGGCGTCGCCCTTGTAGGCGCCGATCCGGTATTTGCGCGCCTGCTCCAGGGATTGCAGGGCGATCTTGCTGTCGTCCCGGGCCAGCAGGATCCAGTCGTCCGGACCGATGGGGCCGACCCATTTGAACAGCGGCTCCCGGTCCGGCAGCCGCGCCGTGACAAACACGCCATACCCCGGCTGCTCCAGGGCGAGCTTGTAGATGCGCTCCCAGGGAAAACGCAGGGTCAGGCTGTAATTGATCCCGGCGCGCTTGAACATTTCGCGGACGATATCCACGGCGATGCCGTTGATATTCTCGCCCTGGGCGAAGTTCTTGCCGTTCCTGGCCATGTTGTAGGGGGGGAAGTTTTCCGTCAGCAACACCAGGGAGGTGTCCGGCGTTTGCGCTGCACGAGCGCCTGCGGCGAAGAGAACCGAAGCGCTGGCAAGAACAAGAAGAAGACGTTTGAACATGACGGGCTACCGGAATCCATGGCGTGCTCAAGAGTGCCGCGAGCCCGCCATGCTGTCCAGTGGCTATCTGACGACGATACCGCGGTGCGCCATGTAGGCCTTGGCCTCGGGCACGGTGTACTCGCCGAAGTGGAAGATGCTCGCCGCCAGCACCGCGCTGGCGTGGCCTTCGAGGATGCCGTCGGCCAGGTGCTGCAGGTTGCCGACACCACCCGAGGCGATCACCGGAATGCCCAGGGCGTCGCTGATGGCGCGGGTCACCCCCAGGTCGAAGCCGTTCTTCATGCCGTCCTGGTCCATGCTCGTCAGCAGGATTTCGCCGGCGCCCAGGCCTTCCATCTTCTTCGCCCACTCCACCGCGTCCAGCCCGGTAGGCTTGCGCCCGCCGTGGGTGAAGATCTCCCAGCGCGGGGTTTCGCCCGGCCCGGACACCTTCTTCGCATCGATGGCGACGACGATGCACTGCGAGCCGAAATGCTGCGCTGCTTCGCCGACGAACTCGGGGTTGAACACCGCTGCGGTGTTGATCGAGACCTTGTCCGCACCGGCGTTGAGCAGGTTGCGGATGTCCTGCACGGTACGCACGCCACCGCCGACGGTCAGCGGGATGAACACCTGGCTGGCCATGCGTTCGACGGTATGCAGCGTGGTGTCACGGCCATCGACGCTGGCAGTGATGTCGAGAAAGGTAATCTCGTCCGCGCCCTGCTCATCGTAGCGACGGGCGATTTCCACCGGGTCGCCGGCGTCACGGATGTTCTCGAACTTGACGCCCTTGACCACCCGGCCGTTGTCGACATCGAGGCAGGGAATTATGCGTTTGGCTAAAGCCATGGTTAATCCTCGAGTTGCAAGCTTCAAGCTTCAAGCTGCAAGAAAGAGCGGATCGCGTTCACGCTCTTAACTTGCAGCTTGCAGCTTACGACTTGGAGCTGGCCGCGTAGCCATCACAAAAGGCCTGAGCCTCAGCCACATCCAGAGTGCCCTCATAAATCGCGCGGCCAGTGATGGCGCCGATGATCCCCGGCGCCTTGGCGTCCAGCAGGGCCTTGATGTCGCCCAGGTTGTGGATACCGCCGGAAGCGATCACCGGGATTTTGGTGGCAGCGGCCAGGGCAGCGGTGAAGGGTACGTTGCAGCCCTGCATCATGCCGTCTTTGGCGATGTCGGTATAAACGATGGCGGATACGCCGTCGGCTTCGAAGCGCTTGGCCAGGTCGATGACCTGCACGCTGCTGACCTCGGCCCAGCCGTCGGTGGCGACGAAGCCGTCCTTGGCGTCCAGGCCGACGATCACCTTGCCCGGGAAGGCGCGGCAAGCTTCGGCGACGAATTCCGGCTCCTTCACCGCCTTGGTGCCGATGATCACGTAGCTCACGCCGGCCTTGACGTAGTGCTCGATGGTTTCCAGCGAGCGGATGCCGCCACCGATCTGGATCGGCAGGTTCGGGTAGCGCTTGGCGATGGCGGTGACCACTTCACCGTTGACCGGCTGGCCTTCGAAGGCGCCGTTCAGGTCGACCAGATGCAGACGGCGGCAGCCGCCCTCCACCCACTTGGCAGCCATGCTCACCGGGTCATCGGAGAACACCGTGGAATCTTCCATGCGGCCCTGGCGCAGACGTACACAGGCACCGTCTTTGAGATCGATAGCGGGGATAATCAGCATGCTTTTTCCTTCGTAAAAAGAGCTGCAAGCTGCAAGCCACAAGCTGCCAGCATGCGTGTGTATGTTTCTCTCTTACAGCTTGAAGCTCGAAGCTTTCAGCTGCTTTTCTCGAGCGCCCACAGGTCGCTTTCGATGCTTTCGAACCGCTCTTTGAGCTGGGTCTGCACATCGAAAATCGCCCTGTTGTAATAGTGCGGAGCAATTTCGCGGGTAAACAGTTCAAGAATCTCGGCTGCCTCGAACGAGCCCAGGTCGAGCTCGAAGCGATCTTCCATGAAGCGCTGGATCTTGCGATTGGCCTCACTCTCCTGCTCGGGGGTGAGGCTCAGGATCGGCGCTTTAGCCTTCTTGACCGCCATTTACCAGCGACCGTCCCACGCTGCGAAGTTCTGCAGCAATTGCAGGCCATGGGTATGGCTTTTCTCCGGGTGGAACTGCACGGCGAAACGCGAACCTTCGGCCAGCGCCGCGGCGAAATCGACGCCGTAGTGACCGCTGCCGACCACCTGCCGCGCGTTGCCGGCGGCGATGTAGTAGCTGTGCACAAAGTAGAAGCGCGCCAGGTCCGGGATGTTGTGCCACAGCGGATGGCTCACCGCCTGTTTCACTTCGTTCCAGCCCATGTGCGGGACTTTCAGGTGTTCGCCGTCTTCATGCAGGTCCTTGCCGAAGAACTTCACCTGGCCGGGGAACAGCCCGATGCAGTCGACGCCGTCGTTCTCTTCGCTGTGGTCGAGCAAGGCTTGCATGCCCACGCAGATGCCGAGGAACGGACGGTCCTGGCTGACTTCACGTACCAGCGCGTCGAAGCCCAGGCGACGGATCTCCGCCATGCAGTCGCGAATCGCGCCGACGCCGGGGAATACCACCCGGTCGGCTTCGCGAATCACATTGGCATCGCTGGTGATCAGCACCTTGCCGGCGCCGACGTGCTCGAGGGCCTTGGCCACCGAGTGCAGGTTGCCCATGCCGTAATCGATAACCGCGACCGTCTGCATTACAGCACGCCCTTGGTCGAAGGCATCTGCCCGGCCATGCGGTCATCCAGCTCCACGGCCATGCGCAGCGCGCGGCCGAAAGCCTTGAACACGGTTTCGATCTGGTGGTGGGTGTTGTGCCCACGTAGGTTGTCGATGTGCAGGGTGACGTTGGCGTGGTTGACGAAGCCCTGGAAGAATTCCTGGAACAGGTCGACATCGAAGCCGCCCACGGTGGCGCGGGTATAAGGCACATGCATCTGCAGGCCAGGACGGCCGGAGAAGTCGATCACCACGCGCGACAGCGCTTCATCGAGCGGCACGTAGGCGTGGCCGTAGCGACGGATGCCCTTCTTGTCGCCGATGGCTTTGGTGAAGGCCTGACCCAGGGTGATACCGACGTCTTCCACGGTGTGGTGGTCGTCGATATGCAGGTCGCCTTTGCTTTCGATATCCAGGTCGATCAGCCCGTGACGGGCGATCTGGTCCAGCATGTGCTCAAGGAAGGGAACCCCGATATCGAATCGGGCCTTTCCGGTGCCATCCAGGTTGATCGAGGCTTTGATCTGGGTTTCCAGAGTGTCGCGCTCGACGGACGCCTTACGTTCGGCCATCACCAGCTCCGCAAAATCATTGGGCGAAAAAGGCGATCATTATAGGCCGGACGGCGGCTAAACAGGAACACGCAGGACAAGATCCTGACGGGCGCAACCCAATAAAGCCGGGGTTGTACCTGTCATGACAAGCAATATGCAACCTGTAGCCGCTGCCGCAGGCTGCGATCGGCCGGAATGGCCGTGGCGATCCTGAAATCGCTGAAGGTCCTGCGGACCTTATCGCAGCCTTCGGCAGCGGCTACATCCTTGCCAGCGAAGCCTTAGTGGAACAACACCGCGGTCTTCTGCAGGGTGACCCACACGCCCCACGCCAGCGGAATGCCCACCACCAGCCAGGCGGCGACCGCCAGCGGCACGCTGCCGGACGAGGCTTTCCACTCCAGCACGGTGCTGCTGTCCGCGCCCTTGTCATGGCCCAGCGCCTGTTCGGCGGCCAGCTCGGCGTCGGTCATGAAGTACTTGTCGGCCACCGGACGCACCAGCAGGTTGCACAGGAACCCCAGCACCAGCAGGCCGGCGAGGATGTACAGGGTGATGTCGTAGGCCGCGGCGCGCTCGACGCCGATGCTCAACTGATACTCACGCAGGTAGTTCACCAGCACCGGGCCAAGCACGCCTGCCGCCGCCCAGGCGGTGAGCAGACGACCGTGGATCGCGCCCACCATCTGGGTGCCGAACAGGTCCGCCAGGTAGGCCGGAACCGTGGCGAAACCGCCGCCGTACATCGACAGGATGATGCAGAACGCCGCCACGAACAGCGCGACGTTGCCCAGATGCCCCAGGTTCGGGATCAGCGCATACAGGGCAAAGCCCAAGGCGAAGAACACGAAGTAAGTGTTCTTGCGGCCCAGGTAGTCGGAGAACGAGGCCCAGAAGAAACGACCACCGATATTGAACAGGCTCAGCAGGCCGGTGAAGCCGGCGGCGATCGCCGCGATCGACGCCAGCTGCGAAGCATCCAGCTGACCGAAGGCCAGCTCGTTGCCCAGCAGCTTGCCGGCGAAGACTTCCTGCAATAGCGGCGAAGCCATGCCGAGGATGCCGATACCGGCGGAAACGTTCAGGCACAGCACCAGCCATACCAGGCGGAACTGCGGGGTTTTCCAGGCCACGTTCACATGCACGTGACGGTGGGTGATCATCGCGTTCGCGGCTTTTTTCGCCGGCGGAGTCCAGCCCTCGGGCTTCCAGCCGGTCGGCGGCACGCGGTACGACAGCGCGCCACCGATCATGAACACGAAGTAGATCGCCGCCATCACCAGGAAGCTCTGCCAGACGCCAACACCGGTTGGCGAAGCGAAGTGACTCATCAGTGCCGCCGCCAGCGGCGCACCGACCATCGCGCCACCGCCGAAGCCCATGATCGCCATGCCGGTGGCCATGCCGCGCTTGTCCGGAAACCACTTGATCAGGGTCGACACCGGCGAGATGTAGCCCAGACCCAGGCCGATACCGCCGATCACGCCGGAGCCGAGCCACATCAGCCAGATCTGGTGGGTATAGATACCCAGCGCCGAAATCAGCAGGCCGCCGCACCAGCACAGCGCCGACACCACACCGGCCTTGCGCGGGCCGGCGTGTTCCAGCCAGCCGCCCCAGACCGCCGCGGAGCAGCCGAGGAAGATGAAGAACAGGGTGTAGATCCAGCCGAGCATCGAGATCGGCCAGTCACACTGGGACGAAAAGACCTGAGCGATAAAGCTCATGTCCGGGGCACAGGCCACCGGAGCGGTAACGCCCAGGGCCTTGGACAGCGGCAACCAGAACACCGAGAAGCCGTAGGCCATGCCGATGCACAGGTGGATGGCCAGAGCGGCCGGTGGAACCAGCCAACGGTTGAAACCGGGCTTGGCGATGATGCGTTCTTTGGACAAGAACGCCGGCTGGGCGGCAATGACGCCCGCCTCGGTGCTAGTGCTCATGAGTGTTTCCCCCAATTATTGGAATTATTCGCCGGCCACTCTCCACCCACGACCTTTGCACGCAGACGTGGCCGTTTTATCGAGTGAAGCTCCATAGAGTGCGACTTTTGGTCGCAGAAGGGCAGATGAACTGCGAGAGATTACCATTTGCTCGTGACAGAAAAAGCAAACTGCCATCACCTTTTCCGCATCATCTGCTCCGCAAGACGGCAAGAACGCCTCTGTAGGAGCCAGGCTTGCCGGCGATGGGCGTTATGCGGTGTGTCAGGCAGAACGCTTCGCGGGCAGCCTCGCTCCTACAGAAGCCTGCGCGGCCCCGTCGACGATGCCTACCCCTCGCCAGCCCGCGCGCTGCTGTCGATAATGGCCAGCCATTCCTTCGCTCTGCACAGGATCCCCCAATGCCCATCGTTGTCGAGTCGCTGAAACAAGCCAGCTATCAGGATCAGCAGGATCTGCAGAAGATCTACCGCGATGCCCCGCCCTGGCTGTTCGCGCCGCAGCGCGATGACCAGGAGCTGATCGAAACCGCCCTGGGCGACGGCAGCCTGATCGCCGGGCGCTTCAACGACCGCCTGCTGGGCGCCGCCCGCCTGCAACGGCACCCAGGCGTCTGGCACCTGTCCCAGTTGTGCGTGCGCAAGATCACCCGGCGTCGTGGCGTGGCCGAGCGACTGGTGAGCGAAGCACAGAAAATGGCCGCCCTGCATGACGCCACCTTGCACCTGCTGGCCCCCGCCGGGCACCTCGAAGCCCAGGCGCTGGCGGCCAAGCTGCAGATACCGCTGGATGTGCTGCAAAGCGATCAGTGACCAGTGGCCAGGCCCGGGGCGTTATACTCCCTGGCTAAATTCGAATTCGACACTACAAGGACTCGCCCATGAAAGCGTTCGGCAAAATCCTGGGTCTGGTACTTCTCGGGCTGTTGCTGATCATCGTGGCTCTCGGCTTCGCCCTGACTCACCTGTTTGATCCCAACGACTACAAAGAAGAAATTCGCCAGATAGCCCGCGACAAGGCCCACATCGAGCTGACGCTCAATGGCGATATCGGCTGGAGCCTGTTCCCCTGGCTCGGCCTCGAACTGCATGAAGCCGGCGTCGCCACCCTGGCCAACCCGACCCAGCCGTTCGCCGACCTGCAGATGCTCGGTCTGTCGGTCCGCGTGCTGCCGCTGCTGCGCCGCGAAGTGCAGATGAGCGATGTGCGTGTCGAAGGCCTGAACCTGCGCCTGACCCGCGACAAGGACGGGCACGGCAACTGGGAAGACATCGGCAAGGTCGCCCCCGCCGACAAGCAGGCCGCAACCCCGGCCACCAGCACCGGCGACACCACCGCCGCGACCCCGGCCAGCCCGGAAAAACCGGCGCAGCCGATCCGCCTGGATATCGACAGCCTGACCGTGAACAACGCCCGGGTGGAATACAACGACGAACAGAGCGGCAAGCAGTTCACCGCCGAAAGCATCCAACTGAGCACCGGCCCGATCCACGAAGCGACCAATACCCCGGTCAAGCTCACCGCCTTCCTCGCCAGCACCCAGCCGGCCGTGCGCGTACGCACCGAGTTGAAGGGCGAGCTGCGCTTCGACCGCGTGCTCAAGCGCTATCAGTTCGAAGACATGAAGCTGTCCGGCGAAGCCGCCGGCGATCCGCTGCAAGGCAAGACCCTGACCTTCGCCGCCCAGGGCCAGCTGCTGCTGGACCAGGCCGCCAACGTTGCCGAATGGAACAGCCTGAAGCTCTCGCTCAACCAGCTGCGCGCCATCGGCGAGCTCAAAGTCCACGACCTGGACAAGACCCCGCAGCTCAACGGCGGTATCTCCATCGCCCAGTTCGACCTGGCCAAGTTCGTCGACAGCATCGGCCAGACCCTGCCGGCCATGGCCGAAGGCAGCCTGAGCAAGGTCGAGCTGGTCAGCCGCCTGTCCGCCACGCCGAACAGCATCGCCCTGGAAAACATCAACCTGAAACTCGACGACAGCAGCTTCAGCGGCCGCCTGGCGGTCGAAGACCTGGCCAAGCAATCGCTGCGCGCCCAGCTCAAGGCCGACACCTTCAACGTCGACCGCTACCTGCCGCCGAAGTCCGCCGAAGCCAACAGCGCCGCGGTGGCGCGCAAGGCCGAAGTGCAGAGCAGCGAAGCCAGCGCCGTCGCCGGGGCCGGCAACTCGCCGCTGCCGGACGCGCCAACCAAGGGCGCCTGGAGTACCGAGCGCCTGCTGCCGGTGGAACGCCTGAGCAAGCTGGATGTGGACGCCGACCTGAGCTTCGGCCAGCTGACCCTGGACAAGCTGCCGATCCAGAACGCCACGCTCAAGGCCAACGGCCAGGGCGGCCTGCTGAAACTCGAAGGCCTGCGCGGCGAGCTGTACAACGGCAGCTTCGAAGCCAGCGGCAACCTCGACGTACGTCAACCGACGCCACAGTTGAGCCTGCAGACCAGGATCAACCGGGTACCGGTGGAGCGCATCCTGGAAAGCCAGGGGCAGAACCCGCCAGTCAAGGGCCTGGTGACCCTCGACAGCAACCTGACCAGCAGCGGCAACAGCCAGAAAGCGCTGGTCGACAGCCTCAACGGCAACGCCAGCTTCGTCGTCAACAACGGCGTGCTGCTCAATGCCAACCTCGAACAGCAAGTGTGCCAGGGCATCGCCACACTGAACCGCAAGGCCCTGAGCAGCGAGCCACGGGGCAAGGACACACCGTTCCAGGAACTCAAGGGCAACCTGACCCTGCGCAACGGCGTGGCCAGTAACCCGGACCTGAAAGTGCGCATCCCCGGCATGAGCGTCAAAGGCAATGGCGACATCGATCTGCGCGTGCTGGGCATGGATTACCGCGTCGGCATAGTCGTCGAAGGCGACAAGAGCGACATGCCGGACCCGGCCTGCCAGGTCGGCGAACGTTTTGTCGGCATCGAACTGCCGCTGCGCTGCCGCGGCCCGCTGGAACTGGGCGCCAAGGCCTGCCGCCTGGACCGCGACGGCCTGGGCCAGGTCGCGGCCAAGCTGGCCGGCGATCGCCTCAGCGAAAAACTCGATGAAAAACTCGGCGACAAGGTCAGCCCGGAACTGAAAAACGCACTCAAAGGGCTGTTCAAACGATGAGGGCCGAGCAGTTCGCACCGGCGGTACTGGACTGGTACGACCGCCATGGTCGCCATGACCTGCCCTGGCAGCAGGAGATCAACCCGTATCGGGTCTGGGTCTCGGAAATCATGTTGCAGCAGACCCAGGTCAGCACCGTGCTCAATTACTTCGACCGGTTCATGGCCTCGCTGCCAACCGTTCAAGCCCTGGCCGCCGCGCCGGAAGACGAAGTGCTGCACCTGTGGACCGGCCTGGGCTACTACACCCGCGCGCGCAACCTGCAAAAGACCGCGAAGATCGTCGTCGCCGAGTACGGCGGCGAGTTTCCCCGCGACGTGGAAAAACTCACCGAGCTGCCGGGCATCGGCCTGTCCACCGCTGGCGCCATCGCCAGCATCAGCATGGGCCTGCGCGCGCCGATCCTCGACGGCAACGTCAAGCGGGTGCTGGCGCGCTTTACTGCGCAGGAAGGCTATCCCGGCGAACCCAAGGTGGCCAAGCAGCTGTGGGCCGCGGCCGAGCGCTTCACCCCGCAGACCCGGGTGAACCACTACACCCAGGCGATGATGGACCTGGGCGCCACCCTCTGCACCCGAAGTAAACCCAGTTGCCTGCTGTGCCCCCTGGAAAGAGGCTGCGAAGCGCACATGCTGGGCCTGGAAACCCGCTACCCGATCCCCAAGCCACGCAAGGAAGTGCCACAGAAACGCACGCTGATGCCGATGCTGGCCAACCATGAAGGCGCCATCCTGCTGTACCGCCGGCCCTCCAGCGGCCTGTGGGGCGGTTTGTGGAGCCTGCCAGAGTTGGACGACCTGGCGGACCTGGAACACCTGGCTTCGCAGCACTCGCTGGAGCTGGGCAAACAACAGGAAATGCCCGGGCTGGTGCACACCTTCAGTCACTTCCAGTTGGCCATCGAGCCCTGGCTGGTGCAGGTCCAGGCAGCCGCCCATCACGTGGCCGAGGCCGACTGGCTCTGGTATAACCTCGCCACCCCGCCGCGCCTGGGCCTTGCCGCCCCGGTGAAAAAACTGCTCAAACGCGCGGCCGACGTATTGAACGCAGGAGAGTTGCAATGACCCGCACCGTGATGTGCCGCAAGTACAAAGAACAATTGCCGGGCCTGGAGCGTCCTCCGTACCCGGGCGCCAAGGGCCAGGAAATTTTCGAGCATGTGTCCGCCAAGGCCTGGGCCGACTGGCAGAAACACCAGACCCTGCTGATCAACGAAAAACGCCTGAACATGATGAACGCCGAAGACCGCAAATACCTGCAGGGCGAGATGGACAAGTTCTTCTCCGGCGAGGAATACGCCAAGGCCGACGGCTACGTGCCGCCGTCCGAGTAATTGCCCGCAAATCGGGGTGGGAACGTAAGCGGCGGTAATAATTAAACTTTTTTTCAAAACTTGCTTGACGCCCCCCCGAAAAACCCGTTTAATGCGCCCCGTTGCCCAGATAGCTCAGTCGGTAGAGCAGGGGATTGAAAATCCCCGTGTCGGCGGTTCGATTCCGTCTCTGGGCACCACTAATACCGAAACCCCTGAATCGCAAGATTCAGGGGTTTTTTATTGCCTGCGATTAACTGGCACTTGTCTGCGCCCCTCCTCCTCGCTCAATAACCTTCATTCCAATGCAGGTTGAGGTCGCGAATGCCCGCTGCCTTCATATCCACCGTGTTGCGCTCGGTACGCCCGCCACGGGTGGCGACAACCTGGTACTTGCCGGCCGGCAGTTGCACAAAGACGATCGGACCCACCTGATTCAGGGTCAGGACCGATTGCCCTTGCGGATTCTGGATCGCCAGGTCGACATCCGAGGTGTATTTGTTTTCCGGGCCGACGGAAAAGGTCATGTGCAGGTTGTACCCCTTGGTCTGCAAGAGCGCCCGCGACTCATCCAGGCCGATACCGCCGGACAGATAGGTAATGCCGTTCTGCTGTTGAGGCTCCAGCTGCACGCCCGCCGGGTCGATGGGTTCGTTGCTGGGGGTGGCGGACTGTACGCTGAACGGCGCGAGGGACAGGAACGCCGCGAGAACGCCTGTTACGACACACGAAAAAAAGGATTTCATGATGAGCACTCCCGGTTCGTCTCGAACCACTGAATGGGATGCCACCGCCAAGAGTCCGGCCCCAGCGCGGTAGCGTCCGGGTCTCCCCTTTCCTCTCGAATGGCTCAGCCTCGTTTCAGCAAGCGATGCTCGAATGAAAAGCCCGTCAGGCGGCTTGCCCGCAGGCCTTGATAGTCAGTGTACGCCCCGATTTAGGGCTGTTTAGATCGATTCGGTGTGAGGCTTTTAACCAAAAGTACCTAGCAGCGATGCCGATTCCGCCGGTTGCCAGGGCGCGGACAAGGCGGTTATTAATGCTTGCACCCAAAAAGAGCCGACACGCCTTTTCGCCCGCAAAGGAATACGCGCCGATGACCGTGCAATCCCCGCCTTCGCCCCTGCACCCGGCCAGCACCGCCAGCAGCCCCGGCACGGCCTTCCGCGAACCCGCCGCCGACGGTTTCATGCTGGGCGGCTTCACCTGGCGCCATGCCGAACCGGACCCGGCACGCCCGGTGGTGATCATCAATGCGGCCACTTCCGTGCGCTGCCGGCACTACTCGCGGTTCGCCGATTACCTGTTCAGCCATGGCTTCGACGTCATCACCTACGACTACCGTGGCATCGGCGAGTCGCGGCCGGCCTCGATGCGCAAGTTGAAGGCATCCTGGTCGGACTGGGGCAGCCTGGACTTCGAAGCCATGCTGCAACGCGCACAGCGGGAATTCCCCGGCCAGCCCATCGATGTGGTCGGACACAGCTTCGGCGGTTGCGCGGCGGGGCTGGGGGCGTCCGGGCAGTTGATCCGCCGCGTGGTGACCGTGGGCGCGCAGTTCGCCTACTGGCGCGATTACGCCCCGGAAAGCCGCTGGCGCATGCTGGGCAAATGGCATGTCGTGATGCCGCTGCTGACGGCGATTTATGGCTACTTTCCCGGCAAGCGCCTGGGCTGGCTGGAGGACACCCCCGCCGGCGTGGTGCGCGACTGGGCCACGCCCACCGCGCACTATCAACGCCGGCCCAGCGGGCGCCATCTGGCGCGCCGGGACCCGGCGCTGCCCTTCGCCCGGGTCAAGGCGCAGCTGCTGGCCATCAGCATCAGCGACGACCCTTACGGCACCGTGCCGGCCATCGAGCGCCTGCTGGACTATTTCACGGCCAGCCAACGCCGCCATTGGCGCATCGAGCCCCGGGACATCGGCGAGCAGGAAGTCGGGCACTTCGCGTTTTTCCGCAGCCACTACCAGGACCGCCTGTGGCCGATCGCCCTGGCCTGGCTGCAACACGCGACGCTGCCCACGGATGCGCCAGGACGCCTGATCAGCGGTAGCCGTTGAGCGTGCCAGGCGGCGCATTTACTGGCATCCTCTGCCGCCTCAAAGCCAGGCCGGACGCAGTATCGATGCCCGGCCCTCCTATTTGCGCAAAAGGTACGACGCCCATGGCATCTGCGAACAAGCAACACAAAAGAGCCCAGCGGGCGAAAACCAAGGCCAAGCAGAACCGCACCCAGCGCAACGCCACCCCGGTGGAGCTGGACCCGAATGACGACCGCATCGACTTTGAATCGGTGGACCTGACCGAACTGTTCAAGAAGATGATCGACGCCGAGAAGACCAGCCAGCAGGCGATGTGCGCGGCGTTCCTGGAAGACCCGCTGCTGGAGATCGTCTACGAGCAGGAAGGCGAGGAAGGCGCCATGGACTTCATCCTTGCCGCCCTGATCGAGTACCGCCAGTGGTCCACCGAAACCGACGAAGCTGGCGCCCTGGCCTGGATCGAAAGCCCGGAATTCCAGGCCGCTTACCTGGCCGCTTCGGAAGCGCTGATGCAGAAATAAGGCTCAACACCATCTGTAGCCGCTGCATGACCCTCACTGCTGCGTCGAATGTTCAATCGTCATCGCGGGCAAGCCTCGCTCCTACAGATGGAGGTGATCCGTAGGAGCGAGGCTTGCCCGCGAAAGCGTCAGTACAGACCACAAAAAAGGCCGCTGTCAGCACTGACAGCGGCCTTTTTGCTTAGCGGGAAAGACTCAGGCGCGGCTCAATACACCGGCTGCCTGCTTCTCCAGCTTGCGTCGACGGGCCACCAGCAGGCCCGCCGCGATCACGATGATGCTCAGCAGGCCGGTGGCGATGATTTCCATGCGGTGCCCTTCCTGGAACAACATGATGGTCAGCACCCCGACGATGAACACAATCACCGCGTAGGTCAGGCCCGGGAACAGCCACATGCGGTAGGCGATCTTCTCGCCGGCCGCGGTGCGTTTCTGGCGCATGCGCAGTTGCGATACCGCAATCACCAGGTACACCAGCAAGGCGATGGCGCCGGAGCTGGCCAGCAGGAAATTGAACACCGCGGCTGGTGCTACATAGTTAGCGAATACCGCGAGGAAAGCCGCGGCGGTAGACAGGATCACCGCCCAGTAAGGCGTGCCACTGCTGTTGGTACGCTTGGAAGCGGCCGGGGCGTCGCCACGCTTGCCCAGGGAGAACAGCATGCGCGAGGCGGTGTAGAGCGCCGAGTTCAGGCAACTGGTCACCGCCACCAGCACCACCAGGTCGACGATCAGCTTGGCGTTGGGGATGCCCATGCGATCGAGCACGGTCTGGTAGGAACCGACCTGGGCCAGGCTCGGGTCATTCCATGGCACCAGCGACACGACGATAAAGATCGACACCAGGTAGAACAGGCCGATCCGCCAGATCACCGAATTGGTGGCTTTGCTGATCTGCTGGCCCGGGTTCTTCGATTCGGCGGCGGCGATGGTGACGATCTCGGTGCCCATGAACGAGAACATGGTGGTCAGCATGGCGGCGAGTACCGCGCCCATGCCGTTGGGCAAAAAGCCCTGGGTATCGAACAGGTGCGAGACGCCGCTGACATTGCTGGTCGGCAGCAGGCCGAAGATCGCCAGCAGGCCGAGCACCACGAAACCGATGATCGCCACGACCTTGATCAGGGCGAACCAGAACTCGAACTCACCGTAGTTCTTCACGCTGAACAGGTTGGTCGCGGTCAGCAGCAAGGTGATCACCAGGGTGAACGCCCAGATCGCGATGTCGGGGAACCAGGCATGCAGGATGGTCGCGGCGGCGTTGGCCTCCAGCGGAATCACCAACACCCAGAACCACCAGTACAGCCAGCCGATGGTGAAGCCGGCCCAGTGGCCGATGGCACGGTCGGCATAAGTCGAGAAGGAACCCGTGTCCGGCGAGGCGACGGCCATTTCGGCCAGCATGCGCATCACCAGCACCACCAGGGTGCCCGCGGCCGCATAGGCCAGCAGCACGGCAGGGCCGGCTTCGGCGATGGCGTGGCCGGACCCGACGAACAGCCCGGCGCCGATTACCCCGGCGATCGACAGCATGGTCACATGCCGCGGTTTGAGCCCCTGTTCGAGGTCATTGGAGGTCTGCGTACTGCTCATTGAAACTACCTTTGCGAAGAAAGCGAAAGCGTCCACCCGGTCTGGATGTTCTTTCTCGTAAAAAGAATCCAACAGGGCGTTCTTTATTTCTTACGCAAGATTTGCGCCAAAATGTTACAGGCTCCCAGCCGGCGCGGCCTGCGAAGGCGACCGGCGGGTGAGCGTAAGTCCTTGAGATTAATGGCCTTGCGCCAGAACGTTACCGCACCACCCATTTGTAGAACGAACCAGTGCACCAGAAACACACACAAAAAGTGTGCGACGCACAAATAGAGGGCGGATACGCAACCTTTGGCCGTTTTACCCTTCCAACACCCGGCCAAAGCTGGCACCATCGCGCCTTTTTTTACGCGACACCCGCTGGGAACAGGGTTCAAACGGGCGTTCGGTTGTTGATGGGGCGACAGTCTGCTGTGCCGATGCGACAACCTGTCACACGCCGTCTGCTTACACCCTGAAGCGCTGTTGGCTGTCATTCGAACGCTATGCTAGGTTGGCGCCTCGCCAGGAAAGCCGCTACCAGCAGGAGCGCAATGAACTCATGAGGACCGCACATGGCTGAGGCCACGCCCGCGCTTGAAATCCGCAACTTGCACAAACGCTACGGCTCGCTGGAGGTACTCAAGGGTGTCTCGCTGACCGCACGCGACGGCGATGTGATCTCGATCCTGGGTTCCTCCGGTTCCGGCAAGTCCACCTTCCTGCGTTGCATCAACCTCCTGGAAAACCCGCACCAGGGCCAGATCCTGGTGGCCGGTGAAGAACTCAAGCTCAAGGCCGCCAAGAACGGCGAACTGGTCGCCGCCGACGGCAAGCAGATCAACCGCCTGCGCAGCGAAATCGGCTTCGTGTTCCAGAACTTCAACCTCTGGCCGCACATGAGCGTGCTCGACAACATCATCGAGGCCCCGCGCCGGGTGCTCGGCCAGAGCAAGGCCGAAGCCATCGAAGTGGCCGAGGCGCTGCTGGCCAAGGTCGGCATCGCCGACAAGCGCCACGCCTACCCGGCCCAGCTCTCCGGCGGCCAGCAGCAACGCGCCGCCATTGCCCGCACCCTGGCGATGCAGCCCAAAGTCATCCTGTTCGACGAGCCGACCTCGGCACTGGACCCGGAAATGGTCCAGGAAGTGCTCAACGTGATCCGCGCCCTGGCCGAAGAAGGCCGGACCATGCTGCTGGTCACCCACGAAATGAGCTTTGCCCGTCAGGTCTCCAGTGAAGTGGTGTTCCTGCACCAGGGCCTGGTGGAAGAGCAAGGATCGCCACAGCAGGTGTTCGAGAACCCGCTTTCGGCGCGCTGCAAACAATTCATGTCCAGCAACCGCTAACGGAGCAACACGCATGCAGAGCTATAAGAAATTCCTCCTGGCCGCTGCCGCCACTCTGGTGTTCTCGGCCAATGCGATGGCCGCCGACAAACTGAAGATGGGCATCGAAGCGGCCTACCCGCCGTTCAACAACAAGGATGCCAGCGGCCAGGTCGTCGGCTTCGACAAAGATATCGGCGATGCCCTGTGCGCCAAGATGAAAGTCGAGTGCGAAGTGGTCACCTCCGACTGGGACGGCATCATCCCGGCCCTGAACGCCAAGAAGTTCGACTTCCTGATCTCCTCGATGTCGATCACCGACGAGCGCAAGCAGGCGGTGGACTTCACCGACCCGTACTACTCCAACAAGCTGCAGTTCATCGCCCCTAAAGACAAGGCCGACTTCAAGACCGACAAGGCTTCCCTCAAGGGCAAGATCATCGGTGCGCAGCGTGCCACCCTGGCCGGCACCTGGCTGGAAGACAACCTGGGCGACGACATCACCATCAAGCTCTACGACACCCAGGAAAACGCCTTCCTCGACCTGACTTCCGGCCGCCTGGACGCGATCCTGGCCGACAAGTACGTCAACTACGAGTGGCTGAAAAGCGAAGCGGGCAAGCCTTACGAGTTCAAGGGCGACCCGGTTGAAGAAAGCGACAAGATCGGCATCGCCGTGCGCAAGAACGATCCGATCCGCGAGAAGCTCAACGCCGCGCTGAAAGAAATCGTGGCCGACGGCACCTACAAGAAGATCAACGACAAGTACTTCCCGTTCAGCATCTACTGATACTGACTGGCCTGCCCGGCGCCCTCCCCCGAGGGCGCCGGTCCTTAGCAAAGCCTGCCGCGACTTGAATAACCATCCATGAATATCGATCTCTACGGATTCGGCCCGGCGCTCGCCGCTGGCGCGCTGATGACCGTCAAGCTGGCTCTTTCGGCGCTGTGCCTGGGGCTGGTGCTCGGCCTGCTCGGCGCCTTGGCCAAGACTTCCCCGTACAAGCCGCTGCAATGGCTTGGCGGCACCTATTCGACCCTGGTGCGCGGCGTTCCCGAGCTGCTCTGGGTGCTGCTGATCTACTTCGGCACCGTCAACCTGATGCGCGCCCTGGGTGAGTTCTTCGGCAACCCGGAGCTGGAACTCAACGCCTTCGCCGCCGGGGTCATCGCCCTCGGCCTGTGCTTCGGCGCCTACGCCACCGAAGTGTTCCGTGGCGCGATCCTCGCCATCCCCAAGGGCCATCGTGAGGCCGGCGTGGCCCTGGGCCTGTCGAAATGGCGGATCTTCACCAAGCTGATCATGCCGCAGATGTGGCGCATCGCCCTGCCGGGCCTGGGCAACCTGTTCATGATCCTGATGAAGGACACCGCGCTGGTGTCGGTGATCGGCCTGGAAGAAATCATGCGTCACTCGCAGATCGCTGTGACCGTGTCCAAGCAACCCTTCACCTTCTATATGGTGGCGGCCTTCATGTACCTGGGCCTGACCGTGCTGGCCATGACCGGCATGCACTTCCTGGAAAAACGCGCCGCTCGCGGCTTCGCGAGGAGCGCTTCATGAACTGGGAAGTGATCATCAAGTGGCTGCCCAAGCTGGCCCAGGGCGCCACGCTGACCCTGGAGCTGGTGGCCATCGCGGTCATCGCCGGCCTGCTGCTGGCCATTCCGCTGGGCATCGCCCGCTCGTCGCGCCTGTGGTACGTGCGCGCCCTGCCCTATGCCTACATTTTCTTCTTCCGCGGCACGCCACTGCTGGTGCAGCTGTTCCTGGTCTACTACGGCCTGGCGCAGTTCGACGCGGTGCGTAACAGCGCGATGTGGCCATACCTGCGCGATCCGTTCTGGTGCGCCACCGCCACCATGACCCTGCACACCGCAGCCTATATCGCCGAGATCCTGCGCGGGGCGATCCAGGCCATCCCGCCGGGCGAGATCGAAGCGGCGCGGGCGCTGGGCATGTCCAAGCCCAAGGCGCTGTTCTACATCATCCTGCCCCGGGCCGCGCGCATCGGCCTGCCCGCCTACAGCAACGAAGTGATCCTGATGCTCAAGGCCAGCGCCCTGGCCAGTACCGTGACCCTGCTGGAACTGACCGGCATGGCCCGCACCATCATCGCCCGCACCTACCTGCCGGTGGAGATCTTCTTCGCCGCCGGGGTGTTCTACCTGCTGATGTCCTACGTGCTGGTGCAAGGCTTCAAGCTGCTGGAACGCTGGCTGCGCGTCGAGCAATGCCAAGGCCGCTGAACCCTTCGCTCCTACCGGCGCCCCGCTAACCTGTAGGAGCGAGCTTGCTCGCGATTGCCATCCCCCAGACACCGCCGAGCCCGCCATGCCCTCCATCCTCCAAGGCCCCGAACTCCTCACCCGCTTCCAGGCCCTGGACCGCTTCCTGCTCGACCATCAACAGCTCTGGCGTCCACGCCCCTTCACCGAGCTGCAACTGCCCTGGGAAGCCCGGCACCACGAACTCGCCCAGTGGCTGCGCCAGCGCAGCCTGGACGATGCCGAGGCCAGCCATAACCACCCCGAGCTGCTCGATGCTCCCGCGCCCTTCCCCGATCTGGCGCGGACTGCCGCCACCCTGGGCGCCGTAGCCGAGCTGCCAACGCACCAGGTACCAGCTGCCCGCCAACGCCTCAACGTCGACGTACCCGGGCGTAAATGGCAACAGATCGAAGCCTTCGCCGCCTGCCTGGAGTTCACCCAGGCACCCGGCCACTGGCTGGACTGGTGTTCGGGCAAGGGCCACCTCGGCCGCCGCCTGCTGCAACCCGGGCAACAGCTGACCTGCCTGGAATACGACCCGGCCCTGGTCGCCAGCGGCCGGCAACTGAGCGAACACCATCGGCTGCCGGCCAGCCACCTGCAGCAGGACGTGCTCGCCGCCGACGCCGCTGCCCGCCTGAGCACCGAACACACCCCGGTGGCCCTGCACGCCTGTGGCGACCTGCATGTGCGCCTGATGCAACTGGCCAGCGAGCGCGGCTGTCGCCAACTGGCCATCGCGCCCTGCTGCTACAACCGCATCAGCCACGCCGAGTACCAGCCGCTTTCCGGTCCTGCCAAGGGCTCGACGCTGCAACTGTCCCTCGACGACCTCGGCCTGCCCCTGAGCGAGACCGTCACCGCCGGCGCCCGGGTACGCCGCCAGCGCGACAGCTCCATGGCCCGGCGCCTGGCCTTCGACCTGCTGCAACGCCGGCTGCGCGGGGGCGATGAATACCTGCCCACCCCGTCGCTGCCCGCCAGCTGGCTGGACAAACCCTTCGCCGACTACTGCCGCGACCTGGCCGCCCTCAAGCACTTATCCACAGTCGGCTCGCAGGACTGGCCGGCGCTGGAGGCCGCCGGCTGGCAGCGCCTGGCCCAGGTGCGCAACCTGGAGCTGCTGCGCGGCCTGTTCCGTCGGCCATTGGAGCTGTGGCTGGTGCTCGATCGCGCGCTGTTTTTGCAGGAACAGGGTTACCGCGTGCAACTGGGCCTGTTCTGCCCGGCACCGCTCACCCCACGCAACCTGATGCTGCTGGCGGAACGTGGATAACTTGGATCCAGCACCCCACCCAGCCTGTGGATAACTCTGTTGATGAATTCCTGCCAAAGCCACTGAAAGTGCCTGCTACAGGCCTAATCCATAGCTGGTCATTTTTTGTTCATAAAAATAAATCAACGAAAAAACAGCCAGTTGCGGCGAACTGAGAACGGATCCACAAAATCGGCCGTAATCGCCGTGCAACCGCCATCGATTGTGCATAAGCGTTAATACCAAAGGACATAACCGCCGAAAACCGGCACCTGGCAGGCAGCAAATTGCGCCGGTTGGCGGCGCTTGTTATACAGACGCAGGCGCTCGCGGGCGCGTCCGAGCCAGAACCTTTGTGACTGACGGGAAAAGACAGTGACGTTCATTTCTTATGCACAGAATTTCGAAGACATCCGCCTGTGGCGCGCGCTCAAACATGTCGAAAAAGGCTTCTACATCGACGTCGGCGCCAACCACCCCACCGCCGACTCCGTGACCCGCGCCTTCTACGACCGTGGCTGGAGCGGGATCAACGTCGAACCGGTACCCAGCTATTACGACGCCCTGTGCCAGGAGCGCCCCCGGGACACCAACCTGCAATGCGCAGCCGGCGACAACGCCGAGGCCCTGACCTTCTACGGTATCGCCGACACCGGCCTGTCCACCCTCGACCCCGCCATCGCCCAGCAGCACAAGGACGTCGGCATGCCGGTGCAGACTCAGATCGTCAGCTCGCGCACCCTGAGCGATATCTGCGAGGCCCATGTCGACGGCCCGATCCATTTCCTCAAGATCGACGTCGAAGGCCACGAAGAAACCGTGCTGCGCAGCATGGACTTCAGCCGCTGGCGGCCGTGGATCCTGCTGATCGAAACCCCGTGGAACCGCGACCAGACCTGGGAAACCCTGGTCACCGGCGCCGGCTACCACCCGGTGGTGTTCGATGGCATCAACACCTTCTACCTGGCCGAAGAACACCTGAACCTCAGGGGCGCCTTCGACATCCCGCCGTGCAACCTCGACGAATTCCAGTTCAACCCCGGCCACCGCTTCGTCGCCCCCGCCACCGACCTGGAACAGGCCCTGATCGCCGAACGCCAACGCGCCGACCGCGCCGAAGCCGAACTCCACGCCCTGCGCAACAGCCGCTCATGGCGCGCCATCGAAAAACTCAAGAAAGTGCTGGTCCGCGGCGGACGTCACTGAGAGCGTCAATCAAGCAATAGCCTCATGCTGCGCTGTGACTGCTTGACTCACACGTTCCCCGCGGGCTTGCAAAAACAGTCTCGGCGGCCGAGTATTTCCGCCTACCTCAGCTCGAACAGGGATATGTTTCAGCGAGGCGTTATCAGGCACACACGGTCACAAGGACGAGACGACCATGACTTCTTTTTGCCAGCAAACGCGGCACGGCTCTCAGGCTGGGTGTCTATCGCAGCATCTGGACAGCGTGAGTCATCCCAAGGCCCCACCTCTCCTCGCTACGCTCCCTGCTTCGCGTAAACCAAACTCGCCACGTACTCAATCCCTTCTGCCCGACCTGACACGGAGCCCGATATGAGCGGGAAACCTGCAGCTCGCGTTACCGACCCTACCGCCTGCCCACTACCCGGCCACGGTACCAATCCAATCGCCTCGGGCTCCCCCGACGTACTGTTCGACGGACTACCGGCCGCTCGCCTGGATGACCCTTCAGCATGCGGAGGAAAGCTGTCCGGAAACCTCTCGGCGACAGTGTTCATAAACGGGAAAAACGCAGCAACGGTCGATAGCCTCGGCACCCATGGCAACGTAGTGATCGGTGGCTCCGGGACAATCATCATTGGCGATACCTTCGTCCCCAGCCCCATGGCACCGATCCAGGGCATGGGCACAAGTCCATTCAAAGGCCGCTTCCGGGTGTTCGACAGAGAAACCGGCAAGGCCATCGCCGGCCAGCAAGTGCGTATCAGCTCCAGCAGCGGAGAGTCGATACAAACTACCGATGCAGAAGGCTACACATCCTGGGTGAACAACGAGCAGCCGGAAACACTGAAGTTCGACCTGATCTATGGAGATGATCAATGAGTGGTGATAACCCCTTGTCGACCGGCGGCATGTCAGCACCAGGGCAGACAACGGATGTAGGCCTGACAAAACCCAGACTCGCCCCTGGAGACAAAAAAGTTCTCTGCTCGGCGGCCTGTTACTGCCAGGCGACACCTAACGTAGCGGTGGACGGCAAAAACCTTAAACAGCAGTGCGTTGCCGCGCGCCTGAACGGGCTGGACAAAATCCTTATGGGGCGAAGCCCGCTGAAGCCGGAAGTCAGCTACGACATGACCAAAAAGCCGCCCGTTCCGATCATGGACAGCCAGAGTGGCGACAACCCTCATAGCTGGATCCCCGGCTGGATCAAGAAATACTGGGATCAGGACCCAGATCACCCACCATTCGAAGCAGGCACGGGCATGATTCGCCGACCAGACGTCGTCATCGTGAATGACCCGAGAAAACCTCCGACCCAAGACAACATCAAACAGGTTGTGGAAATGAAGTTTCCACCCGATTCTCCAAACACGAAACAGACGGCTGAATACGCGAAAATTGCAGGGGGCAGCAATAAGGTGGTCACCCTCGATGCCAGAGAATGCGACTGCACCCAGGAAGAGCAAACTTCTAGAGTCCCGTCTGAAGAGCTGGGGTGGGCCGCAGCGATTGCAGCCGCCGCCGCGTGGCTACTGAGCCGCGGCAAGACGCCTGTCCCGAGATTCCCGGTACCCGCCGGCGCCATGTGATTTAAAGGAACCGACCATGAGTGAACCTTTCGACTTAGCCGCCGAGCTGGAAAAAATGCCTTTCGCCCTAGAGATCCCGGGCCATTTACTGATGAAGGGTGGGCGGCAAGACTACATTGGAGCAGCGCTCTGCATCCGAGGCACCTTGTATTTCAAGGATGCCCATACCGTTCCGGTACGCGAAGAACTTGGTCGATGCTTCAACGACTACCAGCGCCTGGCAGGGCCTGAGTTGAGGTGGCTATGGCGAGAAGAACCGCCTGAAGGTTCAGCATTGACCCCTTACAACAAGGCCAGATCCCTGATCGAGATGCTGGCCACCATGAAAGAAAACGATCACCTGAGTTTTTACTACACCGGTGGCCGTGAAGCGGTAGACGCCAGTCCCTGGTTTTTCGAGTTGTTCGGCCAGCGTGGCTGGGAAGCAAAAATGGGGGATGACCTCAGCGTGCTGGAGTTTTCAGTCCCGATCCTCTTCTTCGAAGAGCACCGTCTCGACTTCCTGCGCTTGTTCCTCGATTGTGCAGCCCGTCTGAAAGCGGAACAGGGCTATGCCGGTTATGCGCTAAACCTGTCCGTGACCAAAAGAGACGGCAACGAAGCAACAGAAGCCTACATGAGCGAGAGCATGCCCGGGCTGGATGCAGGCCTGGCCCCCCTATTGGCCAACCGGCCCGAGTTCCAGAAGAACAAAATCAAAACCGTGAGCTGGCTGACCGTACTCAACAAACCACGCCTGGAAAGCGCAGGAGGTTTAAAGGCACTACAGGCCAGGTTGCCTGACAGCCATTTCGCTTTTTATGACTACGGTGCCGGCGTGATCATCCAGGCCGGAAACGAACCATCCGTGATAGGCGATGCCGACTTCCCACGGCCTCCCGCCTACGTGCTGCTGAACCATGAGCTCAAGGAGTTGCGTTACGAAACAGTCGGCGACCTTCATGGTGGTTCTCATGATGGCGAAGTTCGTCTTACCGGGTGGTCGGCGGATCAATGGTTGAAACGCTTTGATGTGCCGCTGTCCGAGCTGAGCGCCTATCAGCACAAACTCAGCGAACAGCCCGCACTCAGCAGCCAGTACACGCTCAAGGACCGACTGCGCGCTCAAGGTTATACAAGCAGCGGCCCCGGCAACGCCCCCTGACCGGCCAGTTCGGCGGTATGACGCGACTCCAATGAGTGCTACACCACTTTCCGCTTGAGCTGCTCCAAGGGCACCCATGCGAACGTCGATCCTGAGGTAGCTGGAACATCTGCAAAAATAGTCAGATTTCAGGGGTTTACAGAACCTTGCCAATCGCTATAATCGTCGCCCTGACACGCCGGTATAGCTCAGTTGGTAGAGCAACTGACTTGTAATCAGTAGGTCCCGGGTTCGACTCCTGGTGCCGGCACCACATTAGGCTCCATTGCATTCTACTGAATGCTCTGGAAGCCCCGAAAACCCGCCCTTTGGCGGGTTTTTTCGTTCCAGGACCCTCTGTCGGGATCCAACAAAATCCCCCTTCCCCGAGGGTATGTTAGGGGTACTGCGATTTTCCGGTCAGGAGCGCGTACCCCTATGCCACGTCTAGCGATCCCTCTCAGCGACCTGCAATGCCGCACGGCCAAAACCCGCGAGCGCGCTTACAAACTGTTCGACGGCGGCGGCATGTACCTTTTCGTCAAACCCAATGGCGTAAAGACCTGGCGCTTGAAGTACACCAAGCCCAGCGGCAAGGAAGGTACGCTCATCATCGGCAATTACCCCATCGTTACCCTTTCCGTCGCACGACGTAAGCGAGACGAAGCCAAAGCGTTGCTGCTCGACAACCTCGACCCAATGGAAGAAAAGAAGAAGGCCAAGATCGTAGCCCAGCGGGCGGCACTGCTTTTCGAAACCGTTGCTCTGGAGTGGCACGCCGACATGTCCCGTCGCTGGACCGAAGGACACGCAAAAACCGTGATGAGCCGACTGCGTACCCACGTCTTCCCGCTGATCGGCCAACGCCCCATCGCTGAACTCGATACCCATGACCTGCTAGAGATCACCCAGCGCATCAAGGAACGCGGCACCATGGATGTGGCGTTAAGGGTACAGAACTACTTATCCACCATCATGCGCGGGGCCAAAAGGGCTCGGCAGATCACCATGAATCCTGCACTGGATCTGGCAGGCTCGATTCACGCGCCGCGCACAGTCCATCGTCCGGCCCTCTCTCTCAACCGCCTACCCGAACTGCTGCACCGTATCGATAACTACAACGGCCGCGAACTGACGCGTCTCGCCGTCCTGTTGACGTTGCATGTATTCGTCCGTTCCAGCGAGCTGCGCTTCGCTCGATGGAGTGAGTTCGACCTCCAACGCGCCATGTGGGAAATCCCCGATACACGCGCACCGATTGAAGGGGTACGCAACTCCACACGAGGGACCAAGATGAACGGCGACATTCAAATGGTTCCGCTATCGCCGCAGGTCATCGAAATACTGGAGCGCCTGCGCAGCCTCAGTCGCTTTTCAGAGTTAGTGCTACCGGGCGACCACAAGTACTGGAAGCCCATGTCCGAGAACACGGTGAACACCATGCTCCGCAACGTCGGCTATGACACCAGCAAGGACGTGTGCGGCCACGGCTTCAGGACCATGGCCTGTAGCGCCCTACTGGAGTCCGGGTTATGGACCGACGCAGCCATCGAAAGACAAATGAGCCATAAGGAACGCAACCGCGTGCGCGCCGCGTATATCCACAAAGCTGAATTTCTGGAGCAGCGCCGGCTGATCATGGCGTGGTGGAGCAACTACATTGATGCCAACCGCAGCGGGCATGTAACGCCTCACGAATTCGCTCACCCCGTCGGCGACAACATTACCGCCTTACAAAATAACCGTGGCGCATCCAAACGTGGGTAAGCCAATGAGATCACCGCAGTCCGCCCTTCCACGCGGGTCCATCCAAGCGGGGCTGCAAAGCCGCCCTGCTTGGATGGACCTCATTTAAAAAAGTCAAAAGCCCACGCAACTGTCTGTGGAAAACCACTGATTTCCACCGGTGGATAATTTCATCCACAGCCGCAGAATTCCCGAAAACTCGAGCCTTGACCCAAATTATCCACAGGCGTAGAAAAGATCGGGCAAAGCGCTGTCGTTGACAGCAACCCAGGTAGCCAGAACCTTTAAGGCTACGCCACACCGTGGTGGTTCTCCCAAAGTGCGATTAGCGTCCGGTAGCTCGCACGGTCACAGCGATGTGATGGATGCCTACTTTTACCAGAGTGCCCACTGCGGCAACTCATCCCCTTCATAGCTGCCCTGAAGCAACCTATCCGCTTGGTCATTTCCTTGCGCCAACATGCGCCCGTCTCTTTCTCCCGGAAAGAGACGGGCGCTCCTACCACTGCTGCAGCCCACCTCGTACAAGGCTTTGCGGCATTCCCCCTCGTGACAATCGGCGTGACAAACGCCGAAGTCACCAGCAACAGCGATGCAGGTGATGGTGCCGCAGCCCACGGAATGGACTGCACCTGACTGACAGTCAGGCATGCCCCAGTCATCGCATCACTGCCGTCACCTGACTCAGGATCTCGCGACGCTGGTCTCGTCAGCCAGTGCAGCCTCCACCCGCCCACTTCCTTGGAAGTGTTCAGGAGGCCAGATCATGAGATGCCCAGCCTCCCGGTCGTAAAGAGCCGCCAGTCCCGCGTTAGTGGACAACCCTCACAGGTCGCAGGGGCCTTGATCCCTGATAACACTCAACATTCTTGGCGGGATGACGTGGGGAAGGTTTTACAAGTGTGGCTTACAGAGGAGTTTGGTCATGGGATTGGTTGGTAGACGGGAGGGGCGTAATTTTGGCTATGGCCGGCAATTGAGCTATGCCGGGCCGCAGGCACTGAAAGACCTGTTTGGCGGTGGGCATTACGGGACGGTCAAAGCACACAGTGATCGTTGGCAGACGTTCGTGCGCTGGTGTCGGTCGGAGGATGGCCCGGGAATTAATGACGCACGGCAGATTGATCGGCAGACCTTGCTGGATTACGCGGAGCATCTGCGTCACCTGGTTGAGCGCAGCGATCTCGCCATCGCCACTGCGCAAAACCGATTGTCCAGCGTCAATCGGACCCTGGTAGCGCTTCGCGGTGATCAGTATGTGAAAGTACCGAGTCCGAGCAAGGCGCTAGGAATGCGGCGCACCAGTGTTCGTCGTTCGGTGCCGCAAGGCCAAGACCGCGAACATGTGAAGAGGGTCGTAGAGGTGCTTTGCGCACACCAGCAGCCGCGTGCCGCGGCCATCGCTCAATTAGCGCGAGCCACCGGCATGCGCTTACGTGAGGCCATTTTGGCCGACCTTCCGCGCTTAAAACGTGAGGCCGAACAATACGGCAAGATCAACATCCAGGATGGCACCAAGGGGGGCCGCTCAGGTGCCTCGGCACCTCGCTGGATCAGGGCGGATGATCATATTCGCGAGGCGCTGAGATTCGCCGAACAGGTCTCCCCCGACGGTAGCCGCAACCTACTTGCACCGAACGAAACCTACCTCGATTTCCAACGGGGAATCGTCCGTCCTGCACGGGACATCCTCCATCAGTACAACCTCAAAGGCTTCCACGAATTGCGGGCAGCCTATGCGTGCGAACGCTATGAGCAAATCACCCACCATCCCGCCCCCATCAACGGTGGCCATTGCTATCAACTCGACCGACGTCTCGATCAGGAAGCCCGAGTACAAATCAGCTATGAGCTGGGGCACAACCGTATCGTCGTGGTGGCCGCTTACATTGGTGGTCGCGCATGAGCACGGTATTCGATATGGATCTGTTCCTGGCGGGCGTCCTGACCGGGTCGCATACCACGCGCCAACGCCACTTGCGTCAGGCGAAGGCCATCCAAACAGCGATCGCTGAGCGCTGGCAACGCGACAATCCATGGACTTGGCAGAGAAAACACCTTGCGTGGTTTTTGAATCACCACCTAAACCAGCACACTCAATCGACGCGCTATTACTATTTGCTGACCATGCAATTACTCACTCATCGCTTAGGAAAATCCTGGCAGTTCAACCTCTAAACGAAGGTCAGAAAACGGCTGTGGATTCAACCGGTCGATGCAACAGATTGGCTAAATCGTTCAGCGGGCGTTTCGTAGTTTAGTGTTTTCCGAGGACGACTGTTCAACTGCCTTGCCACTTCATTGAGCGTGGCTTGCGAGTGCTCCGCCAGGTCGGTCCCTT
>NZ_QHHP01000041.1:514361-640237 GCF_003184125.1 Pseudomonas sp. RW409
CCCCATGAGCCGTCATGAACATGGTCACGCCAACCTGCTGCAAGCCTTCAGCTCGCTGACCCTGGAGTTGCAGCGCCTGGCGCAGCACAAGGACATCGAACATTTCCATGGCCATGCGCTGAACCGCATCGGTCAGTTGCTGCCCTTCGACAGCGCCTGGTGGGGCCGCGCCGCGTTGATCGACGGCCTGCCGGAAGAACACAGCTCCTACCTCCACCGCCTGCCCCCGAGCTACCTGCCGGACTGGCAGTCGATCAAGCACGTCGACGTCACTGTCGGCCGGGTCCATGCCCACCCTGGCCAGGCGGTGATCGTCGACATGGGCGACCCGGCCAACGGTCCCGGCCTGAACTGGCTGGGCAAAACCTACGGCATCGGCGAGCTGCTGTGCGTGGTGTACATCGATCCGCAGACTCACCTCAGCGACCACCTGGCGCTGTACCGCGCCCCCGGCGCCAAGCGCTTCGACGCCGACGACTGCCTGCTGCTGAACAACCTGATGCTGCACCTGGTGGCGGCGGTGTCGGCCAACCAGATCCGCACCCTGGTGGCCATGCGCGAAACCCTCACCAGCCCGCGCAACCTGGCGCTGGCGGTGTGCGACCAGCGTGGCACCCTGCATTGCGCCGAACGCGGCTTCGTCGACCTGCTGCTCGGCGAGTGGCCGGACTGGAGCGGCCCCTGCCTGCCCGGGCCCGTGGTCGACGGCGGGTATGAAGGCCGGCACCTGCAAGTCGAGGCCTCGCCGGTGGGCGACCTGTTCCTGCTCGCCGCCCGCGGCCGCACGCTGCTGACCCAACTGAGCCCACGGGAGAACGACGTGGCCCTGGGCTTCGGCGAAGGCAAGACCTACAAGGAAATCGCCCGCGAGCTGGGCCTGTCGCCGAACACCGTGCGCCATCACATCCGCGCCATCTACAACAAGCTCGGCGTCAAGGACAAGACCCGCATCGCCCATCTGCTGCACGCCCCACCCGACTGACGCTTACCAGGCTCTGTACGAAAAGTGGCTGCACGCTGGGCGCCTTCGGCGCTACGCAGGTCATGCTGCGTTAAAAACAGGCTCGGAATGCTCATTTAGGTCCCTAAAGTCGAACGCGACCCCGGCCGTTCCTCGCCTGTTTTTGCCTTGCCTGACCTTCGCTCGCCGACTTTTCGTACAGACCCTCGCTTCCACCACTGACTTTCGCGCTGTCGTTTTGACGGCCACGGGACGCTTTTGCCCTTTTTTCAGCCACTGCCGCGTACCGGCGAGCGCTTCGCCGCACAACAACTCAAAAAAGAGAGGTTACGCCCATGACCACAACGCTTGCGCGCCGCACCGCCCTGGCCTTCACCGGCGCCCTGCTGAGCCTGAACGCCAGCGCCGCCGACCTCAACGCCCGCGACTTCTTCGGCGCCCCCCCGGGCACCAGCCTCGGCGTGCTGTACCTGCCGGCGACTCGCGCCGACGATTTCCACGGCCCCGCCGACAGCACCGGCAAGGCCGAGCTGAAGGTCAACGCCCTGGCCTATCGCCAGGTGTTCTTCAGCGATATCTGCGGCACCCTGTGCACCCCGCAATTCATCGTGCCCTTCGCCGATATCGACGCGCGCCTGCCCGGCGCCGCCCGTCGCACCGGCGAAAGCGGCTTCGGCGACCCGCAGGTCGGCGGCACCCTGTTCTTTATCAACGACCCGGCCAGCCGTACCTACAGCGGCCTGCTGACCCTGATCACCCTGCCGGTGGGCGAATACCACAGCGACAATCCGGATGTCTCGCCGGGCGCCAACCGCTGGGGCGCGACCTTCGTTTACAACTACACCCAGGGCGTCGGCGAGAAGTGGGTGCTGGAAGCCAACCTCGAAGCCCAGCTCTATGCCAAGAACGACGACTATTTCGGCAGCGACCTGAAACAGGACCCGCTGTACCGCCTGCAAGCCTTCGCCTCCTACGACTTCACCACCAGCACCTACGGCGCCCTGCGCCTGATCCACGCCGACGGCGGCGAGCTGCGGATCAACGACCAGCGCATCGACGACACCCACAAGCGCTACACCCAGGTCGGCTTCGAGGTCGGTCATTGGCTGGATAAGCAGAACCAGCTGATGTTCGGCCTCTCGCAAAACGTCGCCACCCGCAATGGCTACCACGGCACCGACGCCTTGCTGCGTCTGGTCCACGTGTTCTGAAGCGCTTTTCCCGGAGCTACCCCACCATGACCACTCCCATGATCGACAAGAGCCAGGCGCTCACCGGCGACCAGCCGAACACCGCGTCCCCCCTGGCCTTGCTGGCGGCCATCGTGCTGTTCGCCGCCATCACCCCGACCATCCTCATGACCGCCCCGGCGGTGGCCGCGCAACTGGCCAGCCAATGGCAACTGAGCCCGTCGCAGATCGGCGACCTGTTCTCCACCGAGCTGGGGGCCATGAGCCTGGCCACCCTGCCCGCCTTCTGGTGGCTCAAGCGCGTCGACTGGCGCCGCGCGGCGCTGCTGGCCGGGGCGTTGTTCATCGTCGCCAACCTGCTGTCGATCTGGGCCCAGGGCTATGGCGCGCTGCTGGCCCTGCGTTTCTGCAGTGCTCTGGCCGGCGGTTCGCTGATGATCATCTGCCTGTCCAGCGCCGCCTCCACCGCCAACCCCAGCCGGACCTATGGCCTGTGGGTCATGGGCCAGCTGGTGGTCGGGGTGCTGGGCCTGGGCATTCTGCCGCGGTTGTTCGAGCACTACGGCCTGGCAGCCTGCTACCTGCTGCTGGCGCTGCTGATGAGCCTGTGCCTGCCCTTGGCGCGCTACTTTCCCCAGGGCGCGCCGGTCAAAAAAACCGCGCAGCAGGCCGCCGCCGTGGCGCAGTGGAAGGTGCTGTGCGGCATTCTCGGCATCCTCGGTTTCTATATCAGCCTCAGCGGGGTCTGGACCTTTATCGGTTCGATCAGCGCCAAGGCCGGCATCTCCGCGCAAGCCAGCGGCGAGCTGCTGGCCGTCGCCACGGTCATGGGCATCGTCGGCGCCGGCTGCGCCTCGCTGATCGGCAATCGCCTGCCGCGCCTGCCGTTGCTGCTGCTCGGCTACGGCCTGATGGCCGGCTCGGTGCTGTTGCTGCTGGGGGCGCCGACCCTGGCGCGCTTCGCCCTCGCCGCCCTGGTCTTCAAGTTCACCTGGACCTTCATCCTGCCGCTGATCCTCGCCTGCCTGGCCGACCTCGACCGGTCCGGCAAGCTGATGAACGCCTCCAACCTGGTAATCGGCGGCGGCCTGGCCATCGGCCCCGCGCTGGCCGGCCGGCTGATCGAAGGCAGCGGCGGCTTCCAGCCCCTGCTGATCGGCGGCGCCTGCCTGACCCTGCTGTCGCTGGCGCTGATCCTCGGCTGCCGGCGCAATCCCTGAACCCCTGAACCCCTGTAGCCGCTGCCGAAGGCTGCGATAGGTCCGAAAGACCTCTGGCGCCCGGGAGATCGCAGCCTTCGGCAGCGGCTACAGATTCCCCCATAGATGGAGATGCCCATGACCCGTAAAACCGCGTTTTTCTTCGATGAACTCAGCCTCTGGCACAGCGCAGGGCCACATGCGCTGACGCTGCCGGTGGGCGGCTGGGTGCAACCGCCTGCTGCGGCCGGGCACGCCGAATCGCCGGAAACCAAGCGCCGCCTGAAAAGCCTGCTGGACGTCTCCGGCCTGACCCGCCAGTTGCAGGTGCGCAGCGCCATGCCCGCCAGCGAAGAGGACCTGCTGCGGGTGCACAGCACCGAGTACCTGCAACGCTTCAAGGCCCTGAGCGAGGCCGGTGGCGGCGAACTCGGCCCACAAGCGCCGATCGGCCCGGGCAGCTACGAGATCGCCCGACTCTCCGCCGGCCTGGCCATGGCCGCGGTGGATGCGGTGCTCGGCGGCGAAGCCGACAACGCCTATTCCCTGTCCCGCCCGCCGGGACACCATTGCCTGGCCGACGGCGCCATGGGCTTCTGCTTCCTGGCCAATATCGCCATCGCCATCGAGGCGGCCAAGGCCAGGCGCGGCCTGGGCAAGGTCGCGGTGATCGACTGGGACGTGCACCACGGCAATGGCACCCAGTCGATCTTCGAGGAGCGCGGCGACGTGCTGACCATTTCCCTGCACCAGGACGGCTGCTTCCCGCCCGGCTACAGCGGCGAGCAGGACCGCGGTCGCGGTGCCGGGCTGGGGGCCAATCTCAATATCCCGCTGCTGCCCGGCAGCGGCCACGATGCCTACCTGCATGCCTTGCAACGCATCGTGATTCCAGCCCTGGAGCGCTTCGAGCCGGAGCTGATCATCGTTGCCTGCGGCTATGACGCCAACGCGGTCGACCCGCTGGCGCGGATGCTGCTGCACAGCGACTCGTTCCGCGCCATGACCCGCCAGGTGCGCGAAGCCGCCGAGCGTCTGTGCCAGGGGCGCCTGGTACTGGTCCATGAAGGTGGTTATTCCGAGGCCTATGTGCCCTTCTGCGGGCTGGCGACGGTCGAGGAACTGGCCGGCGTCAGGACCGCGGTGACCGATCCGATGCTGGAATTCGTGCAGATGCAGCAGCCCAATCCTGGGTTCCAGGCCTTTCAGCGCCAACTGATCGACGATCTGGCGCAAACCTTCCTCAACGACCACTGACCCTGTAGCCGCTGCCGCAGGCTGCGATAAGGCCGAAGGCCTTCAGCGATCTTGAGACCATGCGCCCGCTTCGTCGGTGTGCCGCCCAGGCCGATCGCAGCCTGCGGCAGCGGCTACAGGGAGGCGCGCACTTCGCTTGGGGTCTGGCCGTAATGGGCCTTGAACGCCCGGGCGAAGTGGGCCTGGCTGGTGAAGCCGTGGCGGTAGGCGATTTCGCCGATATCCAGGCCTGTTCCCCGCGGGCTGCCCAGCAGGTCATGGGCCTGCTGCAGGCGTTTTTCCAGGATAAAGCGGCTGGGCTGGGTGCCTTCCAGGGCGAACAGCCGGCTCAGGTGTCGCGGCGAAATGCCGGTTTGCGCGGCCACCCGCTCGCAGCTCAGCTCCGGGTCGGCCAACTGTTCGTTGATGCACTGCTTGGCCGCCAGCAGGTAGGAGGCGCTCAGCGCATTGATCCGCCGCTCGCCCACCTGCCCGGCGATCAGGCTGCCCAGCAACTCCAGCGCCTGGTCCTGATAACCGCCGGCGTCCTGGCTCAGGGGCTGCTGGAAAAAGCCGCGGGTGCGTTCGCCCAGGGTGCGCAGCAACAGGCGCTGCACGCCGCTTTGCCCACCAATCTTCAGCGGACGGTCGAAACGCTTGAGGCAGCGCTCGGCGAACAGCTCCTGGGGAATGTCGAAAATGAACTGGCGCATCGGCCCGGAGAACCCGAACAGATAGGGTTTGTCGGTGCGGTAGACGATCAGCTCGCCCGGTTCGAGCAACTGACAGGCACCGTCCTGATAGAAAAACGAGCCGCTGCCGGTGACGAAGGACACGAACACCGATTCCTTGGGCACCGAGCGGATCATCGAGTTGTCACGCTCGACCACGTGCTCGTTGCCCTCGATCTGCGCCAGGCGCATGCCCTCCAGCTGCAGGTTGTCCTGGCTGGCGGCAAAACCGCTTTCACAAAAGGAGCTGCATTTGAGGCCGACCAGGGTGGAGGCGTTGTAGTCCTCCCAGAAGGCCAGCCGCTGATCCAGGGCGATGTCCTGGGTGCAGGCATGCCGGGTTTCGAGCAAGGCGCATGGAGACATTTTTATTCTTCTCATGGGCAGAAAATTCGCCGGTCGGCAAGGCAGTGACCGGATCCCGAGGCCGTGGAACACACCGGTCGCGGCCGTTCATTAATATATGAAGCTTATGCCCTGTCAACGTGAAACGCAGTGGGCACAAGTCGATTGCCAGGGTAAACGGCGTCCCTGAAACCTGTAGGAAAACGCTCGTCCGATCCAGTCAACAATCCTGTCCGATTCGATAAAACCCCGCCTGCGCGCCGCGCCTAAAGTCGCCTCGACTCCCACAACGAATAGAGGCCGACCATGCCCGAAGCCGCCAGCCGTGAATTCTGGAAAGACCTGCAACCGATCGCCAATTGCTTCAAGCCGGACGCCAAGCCCGAGGTCTACCTGGCCAATGCCGCCAGCGACGACCTGAAACTTTATGTGCCCTTCACCGAAACCGTGTCCTCGCGGCCGCTGTGGATCTCGCCGAGCGAGAACCGCTGGTGCGACATCCTCATGGCCAGCAGCGCCGGGCTGGTGAACCGGCATTACCACCCCCACGAAGTGTTCGCCTACACCCTGTCCGGCAAGTGGGGCTACCTGGAGCACGACTGGACCGCCACCGCCGGCGACTTCGTCTACGAGACCCCGGGCGAAGGCCACACCCTGGTGGCCTACGAGCACGAGCAACCGATGCGCGCGTTTTTCATCGTCAAGGGCCCGCTGATCTGGCTCGACGAACAGGGCGAGCCGGAGGGTTATTTCGACGTGCACTCCTATATCGCCATGTGCCGCGCGCACTACGAAAAGATCGGCCTCGGCGCGGCCTATATCGACACGCTGTTTCGCTGAGCTCGCGACTTTCACCTGTCCCTCCCGCGGAGAACGACCATGGCTTACAACAACAATAAAGCCGGTTACGAGAACATCCTGCTGGGCGTGCTGTTCCTGACGTTCGGTTTCGTCTTTTTCGATCGCCTGGCCCTGGCCTTCCTGTTTCCGTTCATGGCCGACGAGCTGCAACTGAGCAACAGCCACCTGGGCATGCTGTCGTCGGTCCTGGCCCTGGCCTGGGCGGTGTCCGGCGCGCTGGTCGGGGCCTGGTCGGACCGGCGTGGCAAGCGCAAGCCGCTGCTGATCGTCGCGGTAATCCTGTTTTCCCTGTGCTCGGCGCTGTCGGGGCTGGTCACCGGCTTTCTCAGCCTGCTGCTGTTCCGCGGCATCATGGGCCTGGCCGAAGGGCCGATCCTGCCGCTCTCGCAATCGCTGATGGTGGAGGCCTCCTCGCCCCATCGCCGGGGCCTGAACATGGGCCTGCTGCAAGGCTCGGCGGCCGGGCTGCTGGGCGCGGTGATCGGCCCGCCGGTGCTGATCGGCCTGGCCGAGGCCTACGGCTGGCGCCATGCCTTTATCGTCTCGCTGATCCCCGGATTGCTGATCGCCCTGCTGATCTGGCGCTACGTGCGCAACGACGCGCCAGCACCAGCAACCACCAGCGACAACGACAAAGCACCGGTCAATCGCCTGGCCCTGCTGAAAAGCCGCAACATCGTGCTCTGCACCTTGATCAGTTGCGTGTTCCTCACCTGGTTCGTGATCCTCATCTCCTTCACCCCGACCTTCCTGGTCAAGGTCCGCGGCTACAGCCCGGCGAGCATGGGCACGGTGATGAGTTGCCTGGGCGGCGCCTGGGTGCTGTGGGGCTTCGGCGTGGCGGCGATTTCCGACCGCTTCGGCCGGCGCCCGACCCTGGTGCTGTTCTCGCTGATCGCCGCCTGCTGCCCGATCGCCCTGCTCTACGCCAACAGCCCGCTGCTGATGGGCGTGCTGATGCTGCTGACCTACACCGGCCTTGGCTGCTTCACCCTGTTCATGGCGACCATCCCGGCGGAAACCGTGCCCCGGGAAGTCATGGCCACCGCCCTGGGCATGATCATGGGCATCGGCGAGCTGGTGGGCGGCTTCGTCTCGCCGACCATCGCCGGCTTCGCCGCCGACCGTTTCGGCCTGTCCATCGTCATGTGGATCTCCTGTGGTGGCGCCCTGCTGGCCGCGCTGCTGGCGCTGTTCCTCAAGGAAACCGCGCCGGCGGTCCTCGCGCGCGGGCGCCGCGCCGAACCTTCCCTGTCTTCCGCCCTGCAAGGAAACCAGCCATGAAAGCATTGCGTTGGCATGCCGCCCGCGACTTGCGCCTGAGCGATCTGCAACTGCCACAGCCCGGCCCGGGCGAGGTGCTGGTCCAGGTGGCCTACTGCGGTATCTGCGGCAGCGACCTGCACGAATACGCCGACGGCCCGCACTCGATTCCCCAGCAAGAGCCCCACCCGCTGTCCGGTTGCCGCGCGCCGCTGACCCTCGGCCACGAATTCTGCGGCCAGGTGCTGGCGGTGGGCGCGGGCGTCGACCGGGTGCGGATCGGCAGCCGGGTGGCGGTGGAACCGGAGTATCGCTGCGGCGATTGCCAGTACTGCCGCGCCGGCCAGTACAACCTCTGCCAGTCCATGGGTTTCATTGGCCTGATGGGCGACGGCGGTTTCGCCGAACAGGTGCTGGTGCCGGCCTACATGCTGCACCCGCTGCCGGACTCGGTGAGCTTCAAGCAGGCCGCGGTGCTGGAGCCGGCGGCGGTGGCCTTTCACGCGCTGAACCAGAGCAGCCTGCTGGCCGGCGACAGCTGCGTGGTGTTCGGCCTCGGCCCCATCGGCCTGCTGCTGATCCTGTTGGCGCGGCTGCGCGGCGTGGAGCGGATCTTCGCCGTGGACATCAGCCCGGAACGCCGGCGACTGGCCCGCGACTTCGGCGCCCAGGAAGTGCTCGATGGCCACGCCGCCGACCTGTCGCAACGCCTGCACGAACTGAGCGGCGGTGGCGTCGACACCGCCTTCGAGGCCGCCGGCAGCCAGCAGACCCTGAGCCTGGCCCTGCATGCCCTGCGCAAGGGCGGCGAGGTGGTGCTGGTGGGGCTGATGGGCGAGGTCAGCGTCGATGCCTTCCACCTGGTCAATAACGAACTGCGCCTGCTCGGCAGCGTGGGTTATCGCAACGCCTACCCGCCGCTGATCGAACTGCTGGCCAGCGGCCGCCTGGACCTGACCCGCGCCGTGACCCGCTGCGTGACCCTGGACCAGGCCGTGGAGCATGGCTTCGAAGCCCTGCTGCGGGACAAGAGCCAGATCAAGGTGCTGGTCAACCCCAACCCCGAACTGGCCAAGGCGTGACCCTGTAGCCGCTGCCGCAGGCTGCGATCGAGGACGCAGTCCTCGCCAGCACCATCGGCAGCCTCCTGGTAACCCGTTGGCGAACGCTGCGCGTCCGATCGCAGCCTGCGGCAGCGGCTACAGACCTGAACAACTCATTACAAAAACAACAAGAAACGAGTACCGACCATGAAAAGCACTCCCCTGCTGTGCCCGCTGCTGGCGGCTGTCCTGTTCACCCCTTTGTGCCAGGCCGGGACTCCGGCACCCAGCCGCGAAGGCCCGCTGGCCGGGCTCGGCGAGCAACTGGCCGGCTACGGTATCCGCCCCCATGTGCAGTTCTGGAGCCTGTCGATGAACAACCTCGACACCGGTCCGCGCGAACACAGCTTCGGCAACAGTGGCGACCTGTTCGTCGGCGCCGACTTCGACCTCGATACCCTTGCCGGCCTCGAAGGCGCGGCCGTTCATTTCGAGGAAACCTTCTTCATCCTCGACACCGCCACCGGCCAGCCGACCTCGCGCAACTGGCAAGGCGCCGCCGGCAGCTATTTCGCCGGCGCGCCGATCCACAACGACATCACCAGCAACCAGCTGAGCCTGCTGACCTACCAGCAGACCTGGCTCGACGGCCAAGTCGACATGAGCCTGGGGCGCACCAACGCCCGGCGCTACTTCTATATCTACAACTGCGAAACCGTGGTCACCTGCAACGACCCGATCATCGATTCGTCCACCGGCATCCTGCCGCCGCCCTACGGCAGCTGGGGCGGCTACCTGAAGTACCAGCCGACGCCGGGCTTGTATGTGCATGCCGGCGCCTTCGAATCGAACCCGGTGGACTACCTGAAAAAACGCAAGGGCCTGGACTTCAGCACCGACGACGCCAGCGGCACCAGCCTGCTGCTGGGCATCGGCAGCAAGCACGACGGCGCCTATAGCGCCCACTACGAACTCAACGGCTACTACAACACCTCCAGGCAGTACGACCCGCTGACCGGCGCCAGCGAGCACGGCACCGGCGGCGCCTTCTTCAAGTTCCAGCAAGGTTTCTGGCGGGCCGACGGCGGCCAGGGCACCGCGCCCCAGGCCCTGCTGGCGTTCGGTTCGCTGTCCCTGGCCGCCGACGACAAGCAGCCCTTCAGCCACTTCGCCGAAATCGGCCTGACTTACCTGGCGCCCTTCGACCGGCCCCAGGACAAGCTCAACCTCAAGGCCAGCTACCTGCGCCTCAACGACCACCAACTGCGCTTCCAGCAACAGGCGCGGATCGCCAACGGCGGCGACCCCAGCCTGGGCGAACGCAATGTCTACGCCATCGAGGCCAACGGCCACTTCGCCCTGACCCGGCACCTGGCCCTCGAGCCCAGCGTGCAGTACCTGATCAACCCGGACAATTTCTACAACCCCGAGGCCCGCGAGCTCAGCGGCAACGGTTTTGTCGTCGGCCTGCAAGTCATGTACGACGTCGGCGCGGCGCTGGGGTTGTGAACCTGCTTCTCACTGCCAACGAGGTATCTCCCATGACTGACTCTGCCCCGCGTTCGTTCGACTACATCGTGGTCGGGGCCGGCTCGGCCGGTTGCGTGCTGGCCAACCGGCTGTCCGCCGATCCGCAGCTCAGCGTCTGCCTGATCGAAGCCGGCCCCAGCGACCGCAGCCTGTTCCCCGGCGCCTATGTGCGCACCCCGGCGGGCATCATCCGGCTGATCGCCAACCCGAGGTGGAACTGGATGCACCAGTTCAGCGCCCAGGCCGCCAGCGGCGACCGTCCGATCCCCTGCCCCCGCGGCCGGCTCTGGGGCGGCTCCAGCGCGATCAACGGCATGATCTACATCCGCGGCCACCGCAGCGACTACGACCGCTGGGCCGCGGCCGGCAACCAGGGCTGGAGCTACGACGAACTGCTGCCGTACTTCCTGCGCTCGGAGCACTTCGAGCCCGGCGCCTCGCCCTGGCATGGGCAAGGCGGCGAACTCAACGTCGCCGCGCAACGCAGCCCGAGCCCGATCAATGAGGTGTTCTACCAGGCCGCCCAGGAACTGGGCTGGCGCTACAACCCGGACTTCAACGGCGAGGAGCAGGAAGGCTACGGCCCCTTCCATGTCACCCAGATCAACGGCGAACGTTGCAGCGCCGCGCGGGCCTTCCTGCACCCGGCGCTGCCGCGGCCCAACCTCAGCGTCCTGAGCTCGACCCTGACCCACCGCGTGCTGCTGGACGGCAACCGCGCCTGCGGCGTCGAGGTCAGCCAGGACGGCGCGGTGTTCCAGCTCCAGGCCCGGCGCGAAGTGATCCTCAGCGCCGGGGCGATCAACTCGCCGCAGGTGCTGCTGCTCTCCGGCATCGGCCCGGCCGCCGAGCTGGAGCGCCATGGCATCGCCCAGCGCCATGAACTGCCGGGGGTTGGCCACAACCTGCAGGACCATCAGGACGTGGTGCTGATGTACCGCTGCGACAGCGAGCTGACCTACGGCGTGTCGGCCAAGGGCCTGCTGCCCCTGGCGCGCTCGCCCTGGCAGTACCTGAGCCGGCGCAGCGGTCCGCTGACTTCCAATACCGTGGAGTCCGGCGCTTTCCTGCGCCTGCAGGCCGAGGACGCCGCGCCGGAACTGGGCCTGATCGTCGCCCCGGCGCTGAAGAACCAGCCCCAGCGCCTGGTGCCGCTGGGCCATGGCGTCAGCCTGCACATCGCCGTGATGCACCCGCAAAGCCGTGGCCAGGTCCGGCTCAATTCCGCCGATCCCCATGACAAGCCCATCATCGACAGCAACTTCCTCAGCCACCCGGAGGACCTGCGCAAGCTGGTGGCGGGCGTGCGCCTGGTGCGCCAGCTGGCGGCGAGCCAGGCCTTCGCCCGGCGGCTCAAGGGCGAGCTGGTGCCCGGCCCGCACATCGAGAGCCAGGCGCAGATCGAGCAATGGATTCGCGACAGCCTGGGCACCGTGTTCCACCCGGTCGGCACCTGCAAGATGGGCCACGACGAACAGGCGGTGGTCGACGACCAACTGCGGGTCCACGGCGTACAGGGCCTGCGGGTGGCCGACGCATCGATCATGCCGAGCCTGACCACCGGCAATACCAACGCGGCGGCGATCATGATCGGCGAAAAGGCCGCCGACCTGGTGCTGGGTAAGGCGCCGCTGAGCATTCAGGTTCCCGCTCGCCTGGAGGAACAGGCATCCACGCTGGCCATTGGCTGAAAGACGGCCACTTGTAGGAGCGAAGCTTGCTCGCGATGGACTTGAGAGCGCCGCGTTTAGCCAGTCGGTACGCGTTATCGTTAACGATCATCGCGAGCAATCGAGCGTCGACCGGCTGCTCCTACAGGGGATCACCTGCACTCGACTGATCGGTGTTGACCCAGAAGCCCGCGTCCCTATGGATTTTGCCGCAGCCTGAACATATAGTTGTATCGAGCAACCATATATGGAGCCTCGCCATGTCCTCCCCGTCGCCGCTGGTGGATCAGGTCCGTAACGAATCGCGCAAACTGGTGCGCGAGCTGGGCTTCATGGGCGCTACCCTGGCCGGCTCCGACCTTGCGCCTTCGGCGGTGCATGCGCTGATCGAACTCGATCTGTACGCCCCGCTCACCGCCGCCCAGCTGGGCAAGAGCCTGAACCTGGAGAAGTCCTCGGTCAGCCGCCTGCTGGCCAAGCTCATCGAACGCGGCGATATCCAGGAAAGCCCCAGCCCCACCGATGCCCGGGAAAAGCTGCTGGGCCTGACCGCCAGCGGACGCGAACAGGTCGCCGCCATCCATGCCTTTGGCAGCGCCCAGGTGCAACAGGCGCTGCGCTTGCTTGCGCCGCGCGAGCAAAGCCAGGTGGTCGCCGGACTGCGCAGTTATGGCCAGGCGCTGCAGGCTTGCCGCCTGGGCCAGGCGCAGATCACCGCGGCAATCCCTAGCGTGCAGCGTGGCTATCGGCCGGGCATGATCGGCCGCATCACCGAGCTGCATGCACACTACTACTCACGCCTGGTGGGTTTCGGGCAGTTCTTTGAACAGCGCGTCGCGGCCGGTCTGGCGGAGTTCAGCGAGCGCCTGGACCACCCGGATAACGGCATCTGGCTGGCGGTGCTGGACGAGCAGATCGTCGGTTCGATCGCCATCGATCTCGGCGGCGCCCCGGACCACAAGCAGGCCGACAAGAGTGCCCATCTGCGCTGGTTTATCCTCGACGAGGCGGCCCGTGGCACCGGCACCGGTCGCCTGCTGCTCAAGACGGCGCTGGAGCATTGCGACCGGGTGGGGGCAACCTCCTGCTACCTGTGGACCTTCAGCGGCCTGGACGCCGCCCGGCATCTGTATGAAGCCTTCGGCTTCCAGCTGGTGGAGGAACAGCCGGCGGCGCAATGGGGCAAGACCGTGCTGGAACAGAAGTTCGAGCGCCGCCATCCAGGCCTGGCCTGAAACGCCTCAGCGGTTGGCCGGCGGTGCGATGTTCCACAGCCGCGGCCAGTCTTCGGAAGGCAGGCCGTTGCAAGTCGGCATCTGCCGGTAATCGCTGAGCTGGAAGCTTTCGCCGTCGAACAGCCAGCGCCCGCTTTCACCGCAGTCGCCGATGCCGCGGGCCAGATAGAAGGTGGTCAGCACTCCGGTCTTGGGCTCGTAGTGGGCGCCACCCGAGCCGTCCATGTTGTTCATGGGCAAGGCTTGCCGGCGCAGCGCCTCGAGCTTCGGCGGATTGCTGCGCGACCAGCTGCTGATCAGGTAGTCGCAGTTGTAGGCCGCGCAGTCGCTCAGCACCACCGTCAACGCCCGTTGCGCGGTCAGCGGATAGACCTCGACCTGGGGCTCGGCCACATAGTCTTCATCGTCGTTGGGCGTACCCGGCGTGGCGAGCGTCACGGCGGCCGCCGAGATCCGCGTGCGTTCCGCCTCCGTCAGTTCGGGCGCCCCCGGATAAGCCCGCAGCTGGGCCGGCAGCGGCCGCGCCGGCACCTCGCTGGCCGGACGCCGGCCTGGCCGCCACAGCGCCGTCACGCCATCGACCCGGCCCTGCACCGAGTCCATCAGCAGCAGCGCCGCCGACAGACCGGACAACGGCATCCGGGCCTCGTCGTCTCCCGCCAGCTTCAGTTCCTCGGCATTGCGCAGGCGTTCCAGCCACTGGCGGGCCCGGGTCGGGTCGACGATTTCATAACGGGTGACCTGGGTCTGCGCGCCCTTCTTCTCCGGCAACAGCACCAGGGCGTCCAGCAGTTGCGGCTCCAGCGCCTGGCCGTCGAGGCGCAAGGCCGACAGCTCAGCAGGCTCCCCGCGCTGGTCCAGGCGTATCTCCAGCGGGCCGTCGGCGCCGGCGCGACGCTGGATGTGCAGGGTCAGGCTGCTGTACTGCACGCCGTGTTCGCCGTTGGGCGCGCTCAGGGCGTGGCAGCTGCGCAGGTTATCGCAGCCGGTGATCCATTCCTTGGTCTGGCGTAGCAAGGGCACCTTTTCCGCGGCGTTCTGCGCCAGCGCCTGGGCGGCGCTGGCCGTCAGCAAAAGGACCATCAGGGTGCGCTGCAACATAGGACTTTCCTTGTCGGGCAAAAGCGCCGATTGTCCCATGCAGCGCCCCTGCCCTCCCAGTTTTTTTGCCTTCAGGACCAGGGCTTCGCCGCGCCCTGGCGCGTCCGGTATTCCCCCGGCGTCATCTTCGCGTAGCGCTGGAAAAACCGGCTGAAATACGCCGGGTCCTTGAACCCCAGCTGGTAGCAGATTTCGTTCACCGAGCTGGCGGTGAACAGCAGCAGGCGCTTGGACTCCTGCATCAGCCGCTCGTACACCAGGCGTTTCGACGGCAGGTCGGCGATGCGCCGGCAGACATCGTTGAGGCGCGCCTCGGTGACGCCGATCTGCCCGGCATAGCGCGACAGCGGCCAATGCTCCAGGTACTGGGCTTCGATCAGTTCGTTGAAGCGATGGAAGATCTGCAGGTCTTCGTGACGGGCCGGGCGCGCCTTGAGGGAATTGGCCGAGAGCCTGAGCAGGCTGATCAGGATCAAGCGGGTCAGGGCTTCCAGCGCCGGCGCATGCCCGGCGCCCTGCCCGGTGACTTCCTCCTGCAACTCATCGAACAGCAACGCCAGGCGCCGCGCCTCGCCGGCGAATCCCGGGTCCAGGCGCGCCAGGGCCACGCAGGCCGGTGCCACCTGGGGGCCGCTGGCCAGACGGCTGTCGGCTTCGATCAGCTCCCACACCAGTTGCTGGCGCACGGTCAGCACGTGGCCTTCGCTGTCGGCCTCGGTGACGAAGGAATGGGCAATGGTTGGTGGCGTGAGGAAAAACATCGGCCCCGATTCCAGGTACTGCTGGTCGTCGAGGTAAACCCGCACCGCGCCGCTTTTCACATAGTGCACCTGGAAAAACCGGTCGTGGCGGTGCACCGGCATGTTGCGGCCGAAGAACCCGGCCAGGTTGCTCAGCTTGTCGTAATGCACCTGCGAATCGGCGTAACGCTGGTCGTAGACCTGGCCGATGTTGATGTTGGGGATCGGCTGGCGATCGCTCATGGTGGCGTGTCTCTTTTTTTCGCTCGCGGCGCTTTTTATTTCGCCGCAGCGCTTTTTTATTTTTACCCGCGGCAAGCGCCCACATCCTGCGTGATTCGCGGCCTGTTCACCAGTACTCGGCAAACGGGTCAGGGTCGGCGCTTGACGATCGTTAACATATTAAATATAACGTTAACACATTAACGAAATCACCTCGTCTTCCGCGATGCTCAGGAGAAAACCACAATGAGCCGTGCACTGCATGAAGTCGCCACCGGCACCCTGTTCGGCGTCGCGCTGAACTATCAGGGCCTGTTGCGCAGCCACCTGGAATCCTTCACCCAGCCGCCCTACCAGAAGCCACCGGTCAAGCCGGTGCTGTTCATCAAGACCCCCAACACCCGCAACGTCCACGGCGGCGCCGTGATCTATCCGCAGGGTGTCGAGCGCCTGCAACCGGGCCCGGCGCTGGGCGTGGTGATCGGCAAGCGCACAAGCCGGGTCAGCGTGGAAAACGCCCTGCAGCATGTGGCCGGCTACACCATCGTCAATGAATTCAGCCTGCCGGAAGACAGCTACTACCGCCCCGCCGTCAAGGCCAAGTGCCGCGACGGCTTCTGTTCCTTCGGCCCGGAACTGGTGCCGGCGGCCCAGGTGCGCGATCCCCATGAGCTGGAACTGAAGCTGTGGGTCAACGGCGAACTGCTGCAACGCAACAGCACCGCCAACCTGGTGCGCGGCATTCCCCAGCTGATCGCCGAAATCAGCGAGTTCATGACCCTGCACGAGGGCGACGTGCTGATCACCGGCACCCCCGAAGGTCGGGTCGACGTCAAGCCGGGCGACCGCATCGAAGTGGAGATCAGCGGCCTGGGCCGTCTCGCCAATCACGTTGTTGCCGAAAAAACCGCCGAAGCAGCCGCCGAATAAGGAGCCGCCATGAAACACGCCCGCATCCGTTATCAAGGCCAGGTCCACGACGTGCTGGTCAACGCGCCCAACAGCGTGAAACTGGCCGATGGCCGTGTGCTCGCCGAGGATCAGGTCGAGTGGCTGCCCCCGGCCACCGGCAGCATGTTCGCCCTGGGCCTGAACTACGCCGACCACGCCGCCGAACTGGCCTTCAAGCCGCCGACCGAGCCGCTGGTGTTCATCAAGTCCCCCGGCACCTACACCGGCCACAACCAGGTCACCTGGCGCCCGGACAACGTCGCCTACATGCACTACGAGTGCGAACTGGTGGCGGTGATCGGCAAGACCGCGCGCAACGTCAAGCGCGAGGATGCCCTGGACTACCTGGCCGGCTACACGGTTTGCAACGACTACGCGATCCGCGACTACCTGGAAAACTACTACCGGCCCAACCTGCGGGTGAAAAACCGCGACGCCACCACCCCGGTCGGGCCATGGATAGTCGACGTCGCCGACGTGCCCGAGCCGAACCGGCTGAAGCTGCGCACCTGGGTCAACGGCGAGCTGCGCCAGGAAGGCACTACCGCCGACATGATCTTCGACATCCCCTACCTGATCGAATACCTGTCCAGCTTCATGACCCTGCAACCCGGCGACATGATCGCCACCGGCACCCCCGAAGGCCTGTCCGACGTGGTGCCCGGCGATGAGGTGGTGGTGGAAGTCGAAGGCGTCGGCCGGCTGGTCAACCGCATCGTCAGCGAGGCGGAGTTCTTCAGGATCAAGGCACAACACGACACGCAACTGGCGGCCAAGGAGCACGCATAAATGATCAAACACTGGATCAACGGCCGCGAGGTCGAAAGCCAAGACACTTTCGTCAACTACAACCCGGCCACTGGCGAAGCCATCGGTGAAGTCGCCAGCGGCGGTGCCGGGGAAATCGCCCAGGCGGTCGCGGCCGCCAAGGATGCCTTTCCGAAATGGGCCAATACTCCGGCGAAAGAACGGGCACGGCTGATGCGCAAGCTGGGCGAGCTGATCGACCAGAACGTGCCGCACCTGGCGGAGCTGGAAACCCTCGACACCGGCCTGCCGATCCACCAGACCAAAAACGTCCTGATCCCCCGCGCCTCGCACAACTTCGACTTCTTCGCCGAGGTCTGCACCCGCATGGATGGCCACAGCTATCCGGTGGACGACCAGATGCTCAACTACACCCTGTACCAGCCGGTCGGCGTCTGCGCCCTCGTGTCGCCGTGGAACGTGCCGTTCATGACCGCCACCTGGAAGACCGCGCCGTGCCTGGCGCTGGGCAACACGGCGGTGCTGAAGATGTCCGAGCTGTCGCCGCTGACCGCCAACGAACTGGGGCGCCTGGCGGTCGAAGCCGGCATTCCCAATGGTGTGCTGAACATCGTCCAGGGCTACGGCGCCACCGCCGGCGATGCCCTGGTACGCCACCCGGACGTGCGGGCGATTTCCTTCACCGGCGGCACCGCCACCGGCAAGAAGATCATGCAGACCGCCGGGTTGAAAAAGTACTCCATGGAGCTGGGCGGCAAGTCGCCGGTGCTGATCTTCGAAGACGCCGACCTGCAGCGCGCCCTGGACGCCGCGCTGTTCACCATCTTCTCGCTCAACGGCGAACGCTGCACCGCCGGCAGCCGGATCTTCATCCAGGAAAGCGTCTACCCGCAGTTCGTCGCCGAGTTCGCCGCCCGCGCCAAGCGGCTGATCGTCGGTGATCCGACCGATCCCAAGACCCAGGTCGGCTCAATGATCACCCAGGCCCACTACGACAAGGTCACCGGCTATATCCGCATCGGCATCGAGGAAGGCGCCACCCTGCTCGCCGGTGGCCTGGAGCGTCCGGCCAACCTGCCGGCACACCTCGCCCGTGGCCAGTTCATCCAGCCGACCGTGTTCGCCGATGTGAACAACAAGATGCGCATCGCCCAGGAAGAGATCTTCGGCCCGGTGGTCTGCCTGATCCCGTTCAAGGACGAGGCCGAGGCCCTGCAACTGGCCAACGACACCGAGTACGGGCTGGCCTCTTACATCTGGACCCAGGACATCGGCAAGGCCCATCGCCTGGCCCGTGGCATCGAGGCCGGCATGGTGTTCATCAACAGCCAGAACGTGCGCGACCTGCGCCAGCCGTTCGGCGGGGTCAAGGGCTCCGGCACCGGCCGCGAAGGCGGCGAGTACAGCTTCGAGGTGTTTGCCGAGATCAAGAACATCTGTATCTCCATGGGCAGCCACCACATCCCGCGCTGGGGCGTGTAAGGTTGAAAAATCCGCTGTAGCCGTGGCCGCGCGCCGCGATCCGGCGCCTTGTTCACAGTCGATCGAGGTGTCCCGGTTACGACTGCTACGCAGTCGATCGCAGCCTTCGGCAGCGGCTACAAGGTCGAACAATAAGATGTTTCAGGAGAAGCACCATGGGCGAAGTCGTCATGGCCGCCAAGGTCTGCCACGTTCCATCGATGTACCTGTCCGAACTGCCGGGCAAGCACCACGGCTGTCGCGAAGCAGCGATCGCCGGGCACAAGGAAATCGCCCGCCGCGCCCGCGAACGGGGGGCCGACACCGCGGTGGTGTTCGACGTGCACTGGCTGGTCAACAGCGGTTACCACATCAACTGCGGCGAGCACTTCAAGGGCACCTACACCAGCAACGAACTGCCGCACTTCATCAAGAACATGGACTACGACTACAGCGGCTGCCCGGTGCTGGGCGAGCTGATTGCCGCCGAAGCCAATGCCGCCGATGTGCGCACCCTCGCCCACAACATCCCCAGCCTGGAGCTGGAATACGGCACCCTGGTGCCGATGCGCTACATGCACATGGACGTACCGCCGGAGCAGCATTTCCAAGTGATTTCCATCGCCGCCTGGTGTGCCTGGCACAAGCTCGAAGACAGCTTCACCTTCGGCGCCGCGGTGCGCCGGGCCATCGAAAAGAGCGACCGCAAGGTCCTGGTGCTGGCCTCCGGCTCGCTGTCGCACCGCTTCTCCGACGACCGCGAGGCCGAAGCCAACATCCATAACTGGACCCGCGAATTCGACAAGCAGGTGGACCTGCGAGTGGTCGAACTGTGGCAACAGGGGCGCTTCCGCGAGTTCTGCTCGATGCTCCCGGACTACGCCGAACACTGCTTCGGCGAAGGCCGGATGCACGACACCGCCATGCTCCTGGGCCTGCTCGGCGGCCCCGAATACAACCGGCCGGCGGAGATTGTCACCGCGCCTTTCGGCAGCTCCGGCACCGGCCAGATCAACGCCATTTTTGAGATATGAAGCAGCGGCAAGCGGCAAGCTACAAGCCACAAGAGAACCCTCTTGCCGCTTGCAGCTTGCGGCTTGCAGCTGCCTCCAAAGGAGGCCCCATGCCGCACTTCATCGCCGAATACACCGACAACATCGAGCAGGCCGCCGACCTGCCGTGCCTGTTCGAGAAGGTCCACGACTACCTCGGAGCCAGCGGCGTGTTCCCGCTCGGCGGCATCCGCAGCCGCGGCGTGCGCCTGGACACCTGGCGCATGGCCGACGGCAAGCACGACTACGCCTTCGTCCATATGCGCCTGCAAGTCGGCGCCGGGCGCGACCTGGCGACCAGACGCAAGGTCGCCGAGGGTTTGTTCGAGATCATCAAGGCGCACTTCGCCGAGCTCCAGGCCCAGCGCCTGCTGGCGCTGTCGTTCGAGATGAGCGAATTGGATGCCGAGCTGAACTTCAAGCACAACAACGTGCATGAGTTTCTCAAGCGCCAAGCGTGACCTGTGACCTGTAGCCGCTGCCGCAGGCTGCGATCGGCTTGGGCGGCACTTCCGACGAAGCAGTCGTGCTCTTGAGATTGCTGGAAGCCCCTTCGGGGCTTATCGCAGCCTGCGGCAGCGGCTACAGGTCCGAGCCCTATCGACAAGAACAATAAAAGAGACCCGCCCATGTCCAGCTCGACCCTTGCCCTGCCCAGCGCCGCGGAGACGTCCGACACCTATCGGCGGATCACCTGGCGGCTGATGCCCCTGCTGTTCACCTGCTACATCTTCGCCCACCTGGACCGCATCAATATCGGCTTCGCCAAGCTGCAGATGACCCAGGACCTGGGCTTCAGCGACAGCGTCTACGGTTTTGGCGCCGGCCTGTTCTTCATCGCCTACGCGCTGTTCGGCGTGCCCAGCAACCTGGCCCTGGACCGGGTCGGGCCGCGCCGCTGGATCGCCAGCCTGATGGTGGTCTGGGGCCTGCTGTCCAGCGCCATGCTGCTGGTGGACAGCGCCGCCGGCTTCTACCTGTTGCGCTTTCTGCTGGGGGTGGCCGAGGCCGGTTTTTTCCCCGGCATCCTGGTGCTGCTCAATCGCTGGTTCCCGGCCAGCCGCCGGGGTCAGGTGACCGCGCTGTTCGCCATCGCCGTGCCCATGGCCGGGGTGATCGGCGGGCCGCTGTCGGGCTGGATTCTCGAGAGTTTCCACGACCTGGGCGGGATGCGCGGCTGGCAATGGATGTTCCTGATCGAAGGCCTGCCGGTGGTCCTGCTTGGCCTGGTGGTGCTCAAGGCGCTGCCGGAAAGCATCGACAGCGTCGGCTGGCTGAGCGACCAACAAAAGCAGCAACTGCACGCGGCCCTGAGCCAGGAAGAACAGCACAAGCCGATCACCCGCTTCGCCGGCATCCTCCAGGACAAACACATCTGGTTGCTGGTGTGCATCTATTTCGCGGTGATGCTGGCGGTCAACACCATTGCCTTCTGGATGCCGACCCTGATCCATCACGCCGGCATCGCCCGCGACAGCCGCGTCGGCCTGCTCAGCGCCCTGCCGTACCTGGCCGGCTGCCTGTTCATGATCGGCGTCGGCCGTTCTTCCGACCGCCTGCGCGAACGGCGCTGGCACCTGAGCGTGCCGCTGCTGATGTCCAGCGTCGGCCTGATCGTCGCCGGCCTGGCCCCGGACAATGCCTGGCTGGTGATGGCCGGGCTGCTGGTGGCCGGCATGGGCGCCAGCGCCGCGCTGCCAATGTTCTGGCAACTGCCGCCGGCCTTTCTCGCCAGCAACACCCAGGCCGCGGGGATCGCCCTGATCAGCTCCTTCGGCAGCATCGCCGCCTTCCTCGCGCCCTACCTGATCGGCGTGGTCCGCGACGCCACCCAGAGCGCCAGCCTCGCCCTCTATGCCCTGGCCCTGCTGATCGCCGGCGGCGCCTGGCTGGTGCTGCGGGTGCCGGCCCTTATCGTCAATCCCCAGGAGAAGTAACCATGCTCAGCACTTCGGATATCCAGCAGGCCGCCGCCCGCCTCGACGCCGCCGAACGCAACCGGGAACAGATCCCCCAGCTGTCGCTGGAGTTTCCCGAGATAACCATCGAGGACGCCTACGCCATCCAGCGCAGTTGGGTGGAACACAAGATCCGCGCCGGGCGCAAGCTGGTCGGGCACAAGATCGGCCTGACCTCGCGGGCCATGCAGGTGTCGTCGAACATCAGCGAGCCGGACTTCGGCGCCCTGCTGGACGACATGCTGTTCGAGGAAGGCAGCGACATTCCCTTCCAGCGCTTTATCGTGCCGCGGGTCGAGGTGGAGCTGGCGTTCATCCTCGGCAAGCCGCTCAAGGGCCCGAACTGCACGCTGTTCGATGTGCTCGACGCCACCGAGTGGGTAATCCCGGCCCTGGAGATCATCGACGCGCGCATCCAGCAGGTCGACCCGCGGACCCAGGCCACGCGCAAGGTGTTCGACACCATCTCCGATAACGCCGCCAACGCCGGGGTGGTCATGGGCGGCCGCGCGGTGCGCCCTGGCGATATCGACCTGCGCAAGGTGCCGGCGGTGCTGTACCGCAATGGGGTGATCGAGGAATCCGGGGTATCCGCCGCGGTGCTCAACCACCCGGCCAAAGGCGTGGCCTGGCTGGCCAACAAGCTGGCGGCCTACGACGTCGGCCTGGAAGCCGGGCAGATCATCCTCGGCGGCTCCTTCACCCGCCCGGTGGCCGCCCGCCCCGGCGATACCTTCCACGTCGACTACGACCAGCTCGGCAGCATCGCCTGCCGTTTTGTCTGAGGAGCACGCTCATGCAACTGCCGATCAACCATTTCAAGCAACGCCTGCGGCAAGACGCGCCGCAGATCGGCCTGTGGCTGGGCCTGGCCAATGCCTATTGCGCGGAGCTGGCGGCCAACGCCGGTTTCGACTGGCTGCTGCTGGACGGCGAACACGCGCCCAACGACCTCAACAGCCTGCTCGGCCAGTTGCAGGCCATCGCGCCCTACCCGGTGCAAGGCATCATCCGCCCGCCGGTGGGCGACACCGCGCTGATCAAGCAACTGCTGGATATCGGCGCCCAGACCCTGCTGATCCCCATGGTCGAAAGCGTCGAGCAGGCCCGGCAGCTGGTGCGCGCCATGCGTTATCCGCCGGCGGGTATCCGTGGCGTCGGCAGCGCCCTGGCCCGGGCCTCGCGCTGGAACAGCATCCCCAGCTACCTGGACCAGGCCGATGAGCAGATGTGCCTGCTGCTGCAGATCGAGAACCTCGAAGGCCTGGCCAACCTGGATGCCATCGCCGCCCTGGACGGGGTCGATGGTGTGTTTATCGGCCCGGCCGACCTCTCGGCGGCCATGGGCCATCGCGGCAACCCGGGGCATCCCGAGGTGGTCGCGGCGATCGAGGACGCCATCGCACGGATCCGCAAGGCCGGCAAGGCGGCCGGAATCCTCAGTGCCGACCGCACATTGGCGCAGCGCTATATCGAACTGGGGGCGAACTTCGTCGCGGTGGGGGTGGACACCACAGTGCTGATGAAGGGGCTGCAGGGATTGCTGGGGCAGTACAAGGAAGTGGCGGCGCCTACCTCGGGTGGTGGGGTTTACTGAAGTTCTGTGGGCGATCCCTGACGGCGCGGGGTGTCAGGTAGAGCTGATCGCGGGCAAGCCTCGCTCCTACAGAAGCCTGTGTCGATCCGCGAAATGGGGAGGACACAATCCTGTAGGAGCGGCCGGTCGACGCTCGATTGCCCGCGATGGCGTCAGCCCTGGCGCGCCGCCAGGCGCCAGACCCGGGCGATGTCCGCCGCCCTGTCCCGCAGCAAGCGCGGTGCCTCCGCGCAGGCCTGCTCCAGGGTCATGGGGCCGGCGGCCAGGGCAAAGGCCGCATCCACGCCGTGCTCATACATCTGCTCGTAGCCTTCGCCCAGGGTCCCGGCGATCACGATCACCGGCACATTGTGCTGCTTGGCGATGCGCGCCACGCCAAAGGGGGTCTTGCCGCGCAGGGTCTGGGCGTCGAAGCGACCTTCGCCGGTAATCACCAGGTCCGCGCCCTGCACGGCCTCGGCCAGCCCCACCAGCTCCGCCACCACTTCCACCCCCGGACGAAACCGCGCGCCGAGGAAGGCCTTGGCGGCGAACCCCAGGCCACCGGCGGCACCGCTGCCCGGCTCGTCGCGCACGTCCTTGCCCAGCACCCGCGCGGCCTGGTCGGCGAACTGGCCGAGGGCGCGGTCCAGCTGTTCGACCTGCTGCGGCGACGCGCCCTTTTGCGGACCGAAAATCGCCGAGGCGCCGTGAGGGCCACAGAGAGGATTGTTGACGTCGGCGGCGATCTCGAAACGCACCTCGGCCAGCCGTGGGTCGAGGTTACTCAGATCGACCCGCGCCACCCGCGCCAGGGCCAGGCCTCCCAGCGGCAAGGCCTGGCCATCGCCATCCAGCAGGCGCACGCCCAGCGCCTGCAAGGCACCGCTGCCGGCGTCGTTGGTGGCGCTGCCGCCGATGGCCAGGATCACCCGCCGCGCGCCGGCATCCAGGGCCGCGCGGATCAACTCGCCGGTGCCGATGGTGCTGCTGGTGCAGGCATCGCGCTGGCCCGGCGGCACCAGTTGCAAGCCGCTGGCCTCGGCCATTTCGATGATCGCGGTCTGGCTCTGCGGCAGCCAGCCCCAGCGCGCGTCCACCGGTGCCCCCAGCGGCCCCTGGACCCGGGTGGTGCGCAACTGGCCCTCGCAGGCATCGAGGATCGACTCCACGGTGCCCTCGCCGCCGTCCGCCATCGGACGCTGGATCAGCTGCGCGTCCGGCCACACCCGCGCCAGCCCGTCGGCGATGGCGCTGGCCACGCCAGAGGCACTCAGGCTGTCCTTGAAGGAGTCGGGGGCGATGATGATTTTCATGGGCTATCTCCGGTTCTTATGGCGCCCATGCTGCCAGTTGGCCGCGACCTTGACCCCGGTCGGCTGCACAAGTGTGGGGCGGCTTTATTGTTCATTGTCACAATCATAGGAGCGAAGCCGCGAAAACCGGCGCCCAACACAATCTTCTGTAGGAGCGAGGCTTGCCCGCGATCAAGACACCGCGGTGCATCAGACTCACCGCGGCGTGGCCATCGCGGGCAAGCCTCGCTCCTACAGGGGTGGGCGCAAGGTTTTAAGGCGTGGTGGCGGGCGCATCGGTCTGCGGCAACAGCTGCACCCCCAGGTACAGCGCCAGCATGCCGTCGAGCTTGAGCGGGTCGACGCCGCTGAGTTCGGCGATGCGCTCCATGCGGTAGCGCAGGCTGTTGCGGTGGATGCCCAGGGCGTCGGCGCAGGCCTGGCTCTGGCCGTCGTGGTCGCACCAGCTGCGCAGGGTCGCCAGCAGCTGGCCATTGCTGTCCTTGGCGATGACCTTGCGCAAGGGGCTGAGCAACTCGTCCAGGGCATCGTCATTGCGATGGCGCCAGAGCATCACCGGCAAACGGAAACGATTGAGGGTCAGCAAGCGCGACTGGGGCAGCACGTCGCGGCCATAGGCGAGCAAGTCGCCGACCCGCCGGTAGCAGCGGCGCAGCCCTGCCAGCCCATCGGCCTGGCCGCCCACGGCGATGCGCAGGATGTTCCAGCCCAGGCTGTCGAGCTTTTCCAGCAGCCGCGGGTTGTCGACGCTCAGGGTCGCCGGCCGGCACCACAGCAACGAGGACTTGGCCGAGCTGACGCACCAGCTGTCCGGATAACGCGACATCAGCCAGGCGCTCAGGGCTTCGACGGTCTGCCCCGCGCCCTGCGCCGCTCCTTCCCGGTCCAGGCCCAGCTCGAACAGATAAGGCGTGCGCGGCAGCTGCGGCTTGAGCCCCATCTGCTGCGCCTCGTCCACCAGCCGCGGCGAATCCCCGCTGTCGCTGAGCAGCAGCGCCAGCAGGTCGTCGCAACGCTGGCGGCGCCATTGCTGTTCCGCTTGCTGGTGGCGCTGGCCCACCAGCATCTCGGCGGTCATGCGTACCAGCTCGGCATAGGTGCGCAGCAGTTCCGGCTCGCCGGTGATGCCCAGCACGCCGATCAGCCGCTGGTCGTGCAGCAGCGGCAGGTTGATCCCCGGCTGCACGCCCTTGAGGTGCTTGGCGGTCTGCGCGTCGATCTCCACCACCCGGCCGTTGGCCAGCACCAGCTGCGCGCCTTCGTGACGGGTGTTGATGCGTTCGGGCTCGCCGCTGCCAAGGATCAGGCCCTGGCTGTCCATGACGTTGACGTTGTAGGGCAGGATGGCCATCGTCCGGTCGACGATATCCTGCGCCAGGTCGTGATCCAGTTCGAACATAGCGGCGTGATCCTAGGAAAGCGGGCTCGGGGCGATGACAAAGGCTTGTTCACCGGCACAGGGGATGCCGGCAAACCCTGTGCGCCGGCACAAAGACAGCGGCCCATGGGGTGACCGAGACTCTCGGGGCGATCAACGTTAACCTCGCATCGCAAAAAATCATAATAAAGAGAGACACGCCATGTCACAGAGCGCCGCTGCCACCCTGGCCACCGATGACGATAAAAACGCCGTCTACAAGCGCATCACCCTGCGCCTGATCCCCTTCATCTTCATCTGCTACCTGTTCAACTACCTCGACCGGGTGAACGTCGGCTTTGCCAAGCTGCAGATGCTCGATGCCCTGAAATTCAGCGAAACCGTCTACGGCCTCGGTGCCGGGATCTTCTTCATCGGCTACGTGCTGTGCGGCGTGCCGAGCAACCTGGCGCTGAACAAGTTCGGCCCGCGGCGCTGGATCGCGCTGATGATGATCACCTGGGGCACCCTGTCGACCTGCCTGCTGTTCGTCACCACCCCGACCCAGTTCTACACCCTGCGCCTGTTCACCGGCGCCGCCGAGGCCGGCTTCTTCCCCGGCGTGGTGCTGTACCTCTCGCAGTGGTTCCCGAGCTTTCGTCGCGGCCGCATCATGGCCCTGTTCATGTCGGCGATCCCGGTCTCCGGCCTGCTCGGCAGCCCGTTCTCCGGCTGGATCCTCAACCACTTCGCCGCGGGCCAGGGCGGCATGGCCGGCTGGCAGTGGATGTTCCTGTTGCAGGGCATCCCCACGGTGATCCTCGGCGCCCTGGCGTACTTCCTGCTCAATGACAATTTCGCCCACGCCAAGTGGCTGAGCCCGCAGGAACGCGCGCTGCTGGAAGCCGACCAGGCCGAAGACGCCGCGCGCAAGCCGCGGACCACCGGCGACTCCCTGGCGGCGGTGTTCAAGAACCCGGCCATCTGGGCCTTCGGCCTGATCTACTTCTGCATCCAGAGCGGCGTGTACGCCATCAACTTCTGGCTGCCGTCGATCATCAAGAACCTGGGGTTCAGCGACAACCTGGTGATCGGCTGGCTCAGCGCCATTCCCTATCTGCTGGCGGCGCTGTTCATGCTGATGGTCGGGCGCTCGGCCGACCTGCGCCAGGAGCGCCGCTGGCACCTGGTGGTACCGATGCTGATGGGCGCCATCGGCCTGGTGATCGCGGTCAACTTCGCTGCCAACCCGACCATCGCCATCCTCGGCCTGACCCTCGCCACCATGGGCGCCCTCACCGGCCTGCCGATGTTCTGGCCGGTACCGACGGCGCTGCTGAGCGCCGGTGCCGCCGCGGGTGGCCTGGCGCTGATCAACTCCATGGGCCAGATGGCCGGTTTCCTCAGCCCCTACATCGTCGGCTGGGTCAAGGACAGCACCGGCTCCACCGATGCCGCGCTGTACCTGCTGGCCGGGGTGATCGTCGCGGGTAGCCTGCTGGCCCTGCGCATGACCCGCACGTTGAAACGCTGACCGGCTTTACCGGGCTCACCTTCTGGTGGGCCCGGCTTCCCGGGACAAACCACGGGTTTGTTACCGCCTCGCTACAAAAAGCAACAGCCCGCCCGAGCACACCCGTGGTATATCGGACAGACGTCCGGCCGCGGCAGTTTTCCATTGGCTGGATCGATTGATGACTCCCTCGCAGACCTTACCGAAGGAAGACCCACACGATCATGACCGCGCCCATCTCCCTCGCCCGCCTGAGCGACATCCAAGCCCTCGAACAACAGCAGCCCCTGGCCCAGCGCAATCTTCCCGCCAGCACCTATGAACTGTTGCAACGCTCGGCCAGCCGTTTCGGCGAGCGCACCGCCCTGACCTTCCTGCCCCAGGGCAGCCTCCAGGACCAGCCCTGGAACATCAGCTACGCCGAGTTGTTCGCCCAGGTCACCCGCACCGCCAACGCCCTGCACCGGCTGGGCATCCGCCCGGGCAAGGCGGTGTCGTTCCTGCTGCCCAACCTGCCGCAGACCCATTACGTGATCTGGGGCGGCGAGGCCGCCGGGATCGTCAACGCCATCAACCCGCTGCTGGAGCCGGAACACATCGCCGAACTGGTCCGCGCATCCGGCACCACGGTGCTGGTGACCCTGGCGCCCTTCCCCGGCACCGACCTCTGGCAAAAGGTCGCCAACCTGCGCGAGCGCCTGCCGGAGCTGGAAGCCATCGTCACCATTGACCTGGCCAACCTGCTGCCCGAGCCGCAACGCAGTGCGATCAAGAGCCAGCGCCCGGCGATGCCGGAGGGCGTGCTGGACTTCGACACCCTGCTCGCCGCCTGCCCCGCCGGCCACCTGGAAAGCGGCCGGGTGATCCAGCCGGACGACATCGCCTCGTACTTCCACACCGGCGGCACCACCGGCACGCCGAAACTGGCACCCCACAGCCACCTCAATGAAGTGGCGATGGCCGAGATCATTGGCCTGCATGGCGATTACAGCAGCCACGACGTGCTGCTCTGCGGGCTGCCGCTGTTCCACGTCAACGGGGTGATACTCACTGGCCTCGCCGCCTTCCACCGCGGCGCCCGGGTACTGCTGGCCGGGCCCCAGGGCTACCGCAACCCGACGCTGATCAAGGATTTCTGGCACCTGGTGGAGCGTTACCGGATCAGTTGTTTCAGCGGTGTGCCGACCATCTTTGCCGCCTTGCTGCAGGTACCCAACGACGGCATCGATGTCTCCAGCCTGCGCTTTGCGGTGTGCGGCGCCGCGCCCATGCCGGTGGAACTGATCCGTCAGTTCGAGGCGCGCTCGGGGCTGAAGATCATCGAAGGTTACGGCCTCACCGAAAGCACCTGCGCCACCAGTTGCAACCCTCGGGACGGCGAGCGCCGGATCGGCTCCATCGGCCTGCGCCTGCCGTATTGCGAGGTCAAGATCGCCGTGCTCGACAGCGACGGCCATTACCTGCGCGACGCCGCCACCGACGAGCCCGGCAATGTCTGCCTGCGCGGGCCGACGGTGTTCAAGGGTTATCTGCAGGCCGACAAGAACCAGGGCCTGTGGCTCGACGGCGGCTGGTTCAACACCGGCGACCTGGGGCGCATCGACCGCGACGGCTACATCTGGCTGACCGGGCGCAGCAAGGACCTGATCATCCGCGGCGGCCACAACATCGACCCGCAGATGATCGAAGAAGCCCTGCACCGCCACCCGGCCGTGGCCATGGCCGCGGCGGTGGGCAAGCCGGACATCAAGGTTGGCGAGCTGCCGGTGGTGTACGTCCAGCTCAAGGCCGGCGCCAGCGCCGATCCGGCCGAGCTGCTGGAGCACGCCGCGCGGCATATCCATGAACGGGCCGCGCTGCCCAAGGACGTCTGGCTGCTCGAGCAGATCCCCCTGACGGCCGTGGGCAAGACCTTCAAGCCGGCCCTGCGCCTGGACGCCATTCGCCGGGTATTCGAAGACGAGGTGCGCCAGGTTGCCGACGGTATCCGCGTCGAGGCCGTCAGCGACGAGCGCCACGGGCAGCGGGTGGATATCCATGTGCCCGACCTGGATGCGACCCGCCGCGCCGCCCTGGACCAGCGCCTGAGCGGTTACGCGGTGCGCTACCAGTTGCATTCGGCCTGAGTCGCCGGTGGCCCCGGCCATCGGGGTCGCCGCGCTGCAAGGCATTCACCTGTAGCCGCTGCCGCGGGCTGCGATCGGTTTGGGCGGCACTCCGTGCGAAGCGGCCGTGACCGGAGAGAAGCCGTTTTACTGACAGACCGCGTCATGGCTGATGGCGAGTCCTGCGGCCTCGATCGCAGCCTGCGGCAGCGGCTACAGTTTCGGCTTCTGCGCTGACGGACCAGATGCTTGCGCCCCCCATATTGGTACGGCCATGTTTCATTCAGGCGCGCCGCCATCCGCTTCATAGCGATACCCCGGATGCAGGTCGGCGCCCGCCGGCGCATCCAGTTCCAGCACCAGGCCACCCGGCATCTGCACGAAAATCTGCCAGGTGCCGTCCTGCGGCACCTGCGCCACCTGATGCGGCAGGCCGCTGGCCTGAACCCGCTGCAACACCACTGCGGCATCCTCCTCGGTCCTGAAGGCGATATGGCTAAGCGCCGTCTCGGCGAAGGTCGGCTGCTCGATCACATGCACCAGCGCCTGCCCGTCCTGGTACAGCCAGCGCCCGGGAAAGGGAAACGGCGGGCGCCGTCCGGCCTGCAGCCCGAGCAAGGCCTGGAAGGCCTGCTGCAAGGCGTCGCCCTCGGCGGTGTTGAAGGCCAGATGATCGAAATGCCAGGTCATGACGCACCTCCACCGCCGATAACAACGGTGCGATCCGGCAAGAACGTACTGAGCGGTTTCATGAGTTCACCCTGTGCGATGGAAGTGACTGCATATTCACAGCTTGATAAGCGAGGAAAAATCCCGGTAAAACGCAAGGATCTTTAAAGGATTTTTAGCAATGAGCTCGATTCTCGACCTTGAAGTCTTCGTCCGTACCGCCGACTCCGGCAGCATTTCCGCCGCCGCCCGCAGCCTGGAGTTGACCCCCGCCGCCGCCAGCATCGCCCTCAAGCGCCTGGAAACCCGCCTGGGCATGCGCCTGCTGGCGCGCTCGACCCGCAGCATGCGCCTCACCGAAGAAGGCCGGCGCTACCTGGACAGCGTGCGCGTGGCACTGGCGGCCCTGGCGGAAGGCGAGCAGGCCCTGAAGCAGCAGAGCCAGGGCCTCAGCGGTGTGCTGCAACTGGCGGCGCCGTCGGATTTCGGGCGCAACCTGCTGCTGCCCTGGCTGGACGACTTCAAGCGCGAACACCCGCATATCCGCCTGCAATTGTTGCTCAACGACCGGCACAGCGACCTGTTCCGCGAGACCGTCGACGTCGCCCTGCGCTTCGGCGTGCCCAGCGACTCCAGCCTGGTGGCCCTACCGATCCTGCCCCGGCATCACCGGCTGGCCTGCGCCAGCCCCGACTACCTGGCGCGCCACGGCACGCCACAGACCCCCGCCGAGCTGAGCGAGCACAGCGCCCTGATCTATCTGCGCAACGGCCGCCCCTACAACAGCTGGCACTTCAGCCGGGATGGCGAGGTGCAGGAAGTCCAGGTGCGCGGCGACTACCTCAGCGACGACGGCGAAGTGGCGCGACGCTGGGCCCTGGCCGGCCACGGCATTGCCTACAAGGCCTGGCTCGACGTGGCCAGCGACATTCGCGCCGGGCGCCTGGTGCCCCTGCTCGGCGACTGGCAAGGCGAAAGCGTGCCGCTCAACCTGTTGTGCCCGCACCGTTTGCAGGTCTCGGAACGGGTGAAGGTGCTGCAAGGCTTTTTGCAGGCCCGCTGCCAGCTGCTGGCCGGATAATTCAGATTGCTCCCTACGCCCGTTCTGGTATTTGATGGGCGTCCCATGACCGGTCGCTGGCCGCTGTCGCGCCGGCCTTACCTCACGCACAAGGATTTCGTACATGAGCTATCGCATCCTCGGCCATTCCGGGCTGCACGTGTCCCCCCTGACCCTCGGCACCATGATGTTCGGCGAACAGACCAGCACCGAGGACTCCCTGCGCATCATCGACAAGGCCTGGGACCAGGGCATCAACTTCATCGACACCGCCGACGTCTACACCGGCGGCCGTTCCGAAGAGATCGTCGGCGAAGCCATCGCCAGCCAGCGTGACCACTGGGTGCTGGCGACCAAGGTCGGCTTCGGTCCCGCCGATGGCGTGCCCAACCGCAGCGGCCTGAGCCGCAAGCACATCTTCAACGGCATCGACGCCAGCCTGACCCGCCTGGGCACCGATTACATCGACATCTACTACCTGCACCGCGAAGACCACAACACGCCGCTGGAAGTCACGGTGTCGGCCATCGGCGACCTGCTGCGCCAGGGCAAGATCCGCTACTGGGGCCTGTCCAACTACCGCGGCTGGCGCATCGCCGAGGTGATCCGCATCGCCGACCGGCTCGGCGTCGACCGGCCGGTGATCAGCCAGCCGCTGTACAACATCGTCAACCGCCAGGCCGAGACCGAGCAGATCACCGCGGCCCAGGCCTACGGGCTCGGCGTGGTGCCCTACAGCCCGCTGGCCCGCGGCGTGCTCAGCGGCAAGTACGCGCCGGATGTCGCCCCCGACAGCAACAGCCGCGCCGGGCGCCAGGACAAACGCATCCTGGAAACCGAATGGCGCGTCGAGTCGCTGCGCATCGCCCAGCAGATCCAGCAGTACACCCAGGGCCGCGGGGTCGGCATGGTCGAGTTCGCCATCGCCTGGGTGCTGAACAATGCCGCGGTCAGCTCGGCGATCGTCGGCCCGCGCACCGAGGCACAGTGGGACGCCTACACCAAGGCGCTGGAGGTGAAGATCAGCGCCGAGGATGAAGCCTTCATCGATTCGCTGGTCACCCCGGGGCATGCCTCGACCCCGGGCTTCAACGACGTCAGCCACTTCGTCTCCGGACGCACGCCACGCTGATCTCCCCACAGCGGTGGCCCCTTCCGCGGGCCACCCGCTGCCCCACTGCCGGTGAGTGGCGGCAAACGGGATATTTTCCCGCAACTTGCGATAAATCCGAGTAAACGTCTCGCGCCAAACCCTCTATATTCCCCGCAGTTTTTCCCTCCATCCCACTTGCCTGGTTCAGGTCACACGAGGACAGCTTGTCTAAAGGTATTGCTCTATCGGTCTTGGCGTCGGTGCTGTTTGCCGTCATGTATTTCTACACCTCCTTGCTGGCGCCCCTGACCGGGGTGGAGATTTTCGGCTGGCGCATGCTGCTCACCGCGCCGTGCATGACCGTGTTCATGCTGCTGAGCGGCGAATGGCGGCATGTCGGGGCGATCCTCAAGAGACTGCTGGGCCAACCGCTTCTGCTGCTGGCGCTGCCGCTGTCCGCGGCGCTGCTCGGGGTGCAGCTGTGGCTGTTCATGTGGGCGCCGTTGAATGGCTACAGCCTGGATGTGTCGCTGGGGTATTTTCTGCTGCCACTGACCATGGTCCTGACCGGACGCATCGTCTACGGCGAACAGCTGTCGCGGCTGCAAAAGATCGCCGCCGGCCTGGCGACCCTGGGGGTGCTCAACGAGCTGTATCAGGTGGGCAGTTTTTCCTGGGCGACCTTGTTGGTGGCCATCGGTTATCCGGTCTATTTCGTGCTGCGCAAACGCCTGGCCTCCGACAACCTGGGCGGCCTGTGGCTGGACATGGCCCTGCTGCTGCCAATCGCGCTGTGGTTCGTGCAAGGCGGCGAGCAGGGTTTTGCCGTGGTCGATCAACACCCCTGGCTGTACCTGCTGATTCCGTTGCTGGGGTTGATCAGCGCCTCGGCGCTGGTGGCCTATATCATCGCCAGCCGCCTGCTGCCCTTCAGCCTGTTCGGCTTGTTGAGCTATGTCGAACCGGTGTTGCTGCTGGGCGTGGCCCTGCTGCTGGGAGAAAGCATCCAGGCCGGGGAATGGCTGACTTACCTGCCGATCTGGCTGGCGGTACTGGTGCTGGTGTACGAGGGGTTCAAGCATCTGATGCGCCAGCGCAGAAGCTGAACCAGCTGTTGCTGTTGCTGTTGCTGTTGCTGTTGTAGGAGCGAAGCTTGCTCGCGATGAATGCGACGCGGATCACCTGTTGCACCGCGTTGCCGGCATCGCGGGCAAGCCTCGCTCCTACAGAAGAAGATCGGGTCAGGGTTTGATTTGCTTCAGCTCGTTGAGCAGGGCCAGCAGGGCCTGCATCTTCTCTTCGCCGAACTGCTGCTGGATGCGTTGGTAGTTGATTTCCATATCGCCGCTCATGGACTCGAAGCAGGCCTCGCCCTTTTCCGTCAGGGTGATGAACAGGCGGCGCTGGTCCTCGGGGGATTTACGCCGGCTGACGTATTCGTCGCGCTCCAGGCGGGTCAGCACGCCGGTCATGCTCGGCGGCAGGATACAGGCCATTTTCGCCAGCTGATGGCTTTCCAGCTCGCCGTTCTGGCGCAGGATGCGGATCACCCGCCACTGCTGCTCGGTCAGGTCGTGCTGGTTGAGGGACGGGCGAAAGAATGCCATGGCCGCTTCGCGGGCCTGAAGCAGGGTCAATGTCAGGGAAGGTCTTGGGTTGGTCATGTGCGGGTCGTTCACAGGGCTGGATGGCGACGCTCGGCGTCACAAAGGCCGAACATTAACACATTCACAATTGCCAACCGACAGGCAAAACAAAGCCCGGTCGGGAATTCCCCAACCGGGCTTGATCGTCAGGCAGGTGGCGGCTTAGTCGGTGGACAGCACGCCACGGCGGACCTGGTCGCGTTCGATCGATTCGAACAGTGCCTTGAAGTTGCCCTCGCCGAAACCATCGTCGCCTTTACGCTGGATGAATTCGAAGAACACCGGGCCCATCAGGGTTTCCGAGAAGATCTGCAGCAGCAGGCGCTTGTCGCCCTCTTCCGAGGAACCGTCCAGCAGGATGCCCCGCGACTGCAGCTCGTTCACCGGCTCGCCGTGGTTCGGCAGGCGGCCTTCGAGCATTTCGTAGTAGGTGTCCGGCGGCGCGGTCATGAAGCGCATGCCGATCTTCTTCAACTGATCCCAGGTCTTGACCAGGTCGTCGGTGAGGAAGGCCACGTGCTGGATGCCCTCGCCGTTGAACTGCATCAGGAACTCTTCGATCTGCCCGGCGCCCTTGGACGACTCTTCGTTCAGCGGGATGCGGATCATCCCATCGGGCGCGGTCATGGCCTTGGAGGTCAGGCCGGTGTATTCGCCCTTGATGTCGAAGTAACGGATCTCGCGGAAGTTGAACAGCTTCTCGTAGAAGCCGGCCCAGTAGGCCATGCGCCCGCGATACACGTTGTGGGTCAGGTGGTCGATGATCTTCAGGCCCGCACCTTGCGGATGGCGGTCCACGCCTTCGAGGTAGACGAAGTCGATGTCATAGATCGAGCTGCCTTCGCCGAAACGGTCGATCAGGTACAGCGGCGCGCCGCCGATGCCTTTGATCGCCGGCAGGTGCAGCTCCATCGGGCCGGTTTCGATGTGGATTGGCTGGGCACCCAGTTCCAGGGCGCGCTTGTAGGCCTTTTGCGAATCCTTGACGCGGAACGCCATGCCACACACGGACGGGCCGTGCTCGGCGGCGAAGTACGAAGCGACGCTGTGGGGCTCGTTGTTGAGGATCAGGTTGATCGCACCCTGGCGATACAGGTGCACGTCTTTGGACCTGTGGGTCGCGACCTTGGTGAAACCCATGATCTCGAAGATCGGCTCGAGGGTGTTGGGGGTAGGTGATGCGAATTCGATGAATTCAAAGCCCATCAGGCCCATCGGGTTTTCGAAGATATCTGCCATGGTTGGCGCCTCATCATGCTTTTAGAAATTAACGGATCGTTAGTTGCTAGCAATGCTGAGGCAGGCAGGTGGCGCGCAAGAGATGCCCCGCACGCTGCGCGCGAGGAAATCACCGTAAATCAGTTGAAACCCGAGAATCTTCATGTCGACCCTGTCTTACCGGCTGGGGGGCGAGGCTTCTGCTGCCAGAAGACTTTATTATTGTATGCGTAACCAGATTCTACACAGCGTAAAACTGTTTGTCCGCACTCTCTATAAAATCCGCTTTTTTTCCAGGCTCGCAAGGGGTTTGTTGCACTGGTAAATGCCCCACAGGATCAGCACGCCGCCCAGGCACATGGCCAGGCTCAGGCGCTCGTCCAGCAGCAGCGCGCCAAGGATCACCGCGGTCAGCGGATTGAGCGCGATAAACACTCCCGAACGGGTCGCGCCGATCTTGCGCAGGCCGTCGTAATACCAGATATAGGCCAGGGCCGAGCCCAGCACGCCGAGGTACAGCAGGCTCAGGCCCTGCTCCAGGGTCAGGCTCGCCAGTGCCTCGAGGCGCACCTCGCCGCGCAGGGCGGTGGTACTCCAGAGCATTGCCGTGCCCAGCAGGATCGAATAGGTCACGGTCTGCAACGGGCCCAGGGTCTGGTTCAGGTTGCGCGAAAACAACGAATAGACGCCCCAGCCCAGCACACAGCCGAAAATCAGCAGGTCCCCGCGCCCACTGCCCGCTCCACTGGACAAGGCCCCCGGGTCACGACTGAGGATCACCACCCCCGCGCCCCCCAGGCACAAGGCAATGCCGAACAGCTTGGCGCCGCTCAAGCGCTCCTTGAACAGCGCCCAGGACGCCAGGGCAATCACCGCCGGATTGAGCGCGACGATCAACGAGGCGCGCGAGGCATTGATCGACTGCAGGCCCTCGAAGAAACACAGGTTGTAGAAAAAGATCCCGAAAAACCCCAGCACCGCCAACTGGGCGAACTGCGCCAGGCTCGGGCGCACCAGGGCAATCCGGGCGATCGCCATGAACAGCAGCAAGGCCAGGCTGGCCAGGAGAAAACGCAGGCTGGCGGCCAGCAATGGCTCCAAGGTACCCGCCAATAGCCGCCCGGCGACAAAGGTACCGCCCCAGATCATGGTGACCGCCGCCAGCTTGCAATACACCGGCAGATCGGAAGGCTCGGCACAGGTTTGATCGACAGTTTTCATAAGGCCCCGAGGCGCGGATCAAGGAAGGTTCGGGTATTCTTCGACTAATGCCCGATCATCGTAAAATGAGCTTTTACTCATGACCCTGAGCCAACTGCAGATCTTCTCCCTGGTGGCCGAGCTGCGCGGTTTCACCAGCGCCGCCAGCCGCCTGGGCATCAGCCAGTCGGCGGTGTCCCACGCGCTCAAGTCCCTGGAGCAGGAACTCGGGGTCGAGCTGATCCGCCGGCATCAGTCGCTGGTGGAACTCACCGATATCGGCCAGCAACTATTACTGCGAGCCCGCGCCATCCTCGGCCTGGCCGCCACCATGGAACAGGAAGCCGCCGATGCCCGCGGCATGAAACGCGGCACCTTGCGCATCGGCTCGTTCGGCCCGACCTCGTCGATGAAGCTGCTTCCGGCGATCCTCCGGAGTTACCGCGAGGCCCATCCCGGTATCGAGGTGCACATCGACGAGGGGCCCGACCGCCAGGTGCTGCAATGGCTGGAGGAACGGCGCATCGATGTCGGCTTCGTGGTGCTGCCCCAGGAGCGCTTCGACTGCTTCGCCCTGGTGGAAGACCAGATGGTGGCGCTGATCCCCAGCCAACATGGGCTGGCCGCCAAGGACTCGGTGAGCCTTGCCGAGCTGTGCGACGACCCGTTCATCCTCACCGAGGCCGGTTCCGCCGAGCTGGTTTCCCGGCTGTTCCTCGCGGCCAGGCTCAGCCCCAACATCCGCTATCGCAGCTCGCAACTGCTCAGCACCCTGGAGACCGTGGCCCGCGGCGATGCCCTGACCCTGGTCGCCCAATTGTCGCTGCCCGAGGCCAACGACCCGCGTTATCGGATCAAGGCGCTGTCACCCCCCGCCCGGCGCCAGGTAGGCCTGGCGGTGCTGGACCGGCGGCAATCGTCACCGGCGACCCTGGCCTTTATCGAGCAGGCGCGGAGTCTGTATCGCCGTGACTGAGCGCAACCCGGGGCCACCGTCTATCATGCCCATGGACCGGATGCCGCCGTACCGTCCAGCGGCTTTTGAGTGTTTTCTGGCCTCCATTTCGCCACAGGTTTTTCCTCCATGCCATTGACCGCCAAAGGCCCGCTGAAACGCTCTACCCGCAACCTGTGGACCCTGCTGATCGGCTTGCTGCCGGTAGCGCTGGGCGTGGTCATCCTCTATATGCAGGCCGAGCGCGCGCTGATCCACAGCAGCCAGCAGACCGCCGAGGAAGCGATCCGCCAGTTCGACCTGATGCTCGACAACACCGACATCGCCGCCCGGTCGCTGATGGCGCAAGTCGGCCAGCCCTGCGACGATTTCCGGCAACTGGCTCTGCGCGAACAGGTGACTCGCCGCCCGTTCGTGCGCTCGACCAATCTGGTGTGGCGCAATGACAATTACTGCAGCTCGCTGCTCGGCCCGTCCTCGTTCGAGCTGGACCCGGCCAACTATGTCGACGGCAAGCTGTGGTTGATGGACGGCAACCCGGTCACGCCCAACACCGCGCTGCTGGTCTATCGCCTGCAAGAGGGCGAACGCGCGGTCCTGGCCAGCATCGACGGTTATCACCTGAGCAACGCCTTGCGCCTGATCAGCCGCTTTGCCGAGCTGCAACTGCAAGTGGGCCCCTACTGGCTGGCCGACGATGGCCAGGTCCACGAATCCGTCGCCCCGCCGCCCCCGGTAGCCCCTTATCGGATGGCCTCTTCGCGCTTTCCCTACAGCGTCAACGCGGGGTTCCCCGAGGGCGATATCTGGCTCTACATGAAGTCCCAGTACCCTGCCCTGTTCAGCCTGCTGATCTTTTTCGGGGTGCTGGCGGCGGTCCTTGGCCACTGGCTGCAAAAGCGCTCGTCGTCCCCCAGTCATGAACTGCAACGCGCCCTGGAAGCGGCGGAGTTCATCCCGTACTTCCAGCCCGTGGTGCGTGGCGACACCAAGCAGTGGGCCGGCATCGAAGTGCTGATGCGCTGGAAACACCCTCATGAAGGCCTGGTGCGTCCGGACCTGTTCATTCCCTTCGCCGAGCATTCCGGCCTGATCGTGCCCATGACCCGTTCGCTGATGCAGCAGACCGCCCTGCTGCTGGCGCCTCACGCCCATACCTTCATCGACGACTTTCATATCGGCATCAATATCACCGCCAGCCATTGCCAGGACCTGGAGTTGCTCGAGGACTGCCGGGAGTTTCTCGACCTGTTCCCGCCGGGCAAGGTGCGCCTGGTCCTGGAGTTGACCGAACGCGAACTGGTGGAGCCGACCGCGATCACCCACAGCCTGTTCGAGGAACTGCACAAGTTGGGGGTGATGATCGCCATCGACGACTTCGGCACCGGCCATTCAAGCCTGGGTTACTTGCGCAAGTTCAATGTCGACTATCTGAAGATCGACCAGAGCTTCGTGGCCATGATTGGGGTTGACGCCCTGTCCCGCCACATACTCGACAGCATCATCGAACTCTCGGGCAAACTCGAACTGGGGATAGTCGCCGAGGGTGTGGAAACAGCGGAACAACAGGACTATCTGGCCGCCCATGGAGTCGATTTCCTACAAGGCTACTTATTCGGCAGACCGATGCCCGGGGAAGATTTCCTACAAGCGCTGGCGCGCCATTAAATAGCCATTTCTGATGAAAATTTATTGAACTCGGCAATTGTTTCACGCACCAATTTGAATCAGAAGATGACAAATTGTGTGCACCAACAACGCCATGATTTACTTGCGCCAGATTAACTACTACAATTTTTCCAGCCTGTACAAGATTCGCAGGTGGGCCATTATAATCGAGTCGTTCTAAGGCTCTTGGCTTATAGCTTTGTTTGCGGTTGGTATCAGCCAAATACACTATTGGAGTAAAGATATTGTCCAGACTCGCTGAATTTCGTGCAGCAGAAAAGGCCCTTCAAGAACAGCTCGCCCAGCTGGAATCCCTGAAGAACGACGCCGGACTCAAGAAAGAAATCGAGTTCGAGGAAAAGCTCCAGGGCCTGATGAAGACCTACGGCAAAAGCCTGCGCGACATTATCGCCATTCTCGATCCTCATCCGGGCAAATCCGCTCTGCCGCTCTCGGGCGCGCCGAAAACCCGTCGTGCACGCGTGGTCAAGGTTTATCAGAACCCGCACACCGGCGAGTTGATCGAAACCAAGGGCGGCAATCATCGCGGCCTTAAAGCCTGGAAAGAACAGTACGGCGCTGCCACTGTAGATTCCTGGCTGCGCAGTTAAGTAACCGATGTATATAAAAGACCCTGCCTATGCAGGGTCTTTACCTTTAAACGAAGGCCGTTTGTTTCGAAATCGAATAAGTTGCAGCCCATAGATTGCCTGAGCGGCAATAAACACCCAGCCGAAACTGCAGCTGCCCCCCCCAATCCCCCTGCCCGATCCTACAACTTTGTATTTAGTTCAAAGGCGCGAAACGCGCTGGCCGACGTAGCACAATCGTCCTGTTAAAGTTTCAGGCTACTTCGCACCCCGCGGATTTCCTCCTGGCTTTCGGCATAAACCGCAGCCTGTCCGGCATAAGACAATACATAGGCCTTATCGCCATCGACAGCCGCCACCAGTGTTTGCGACAACACATGGCGGCCGTTTTCGGTAATGGTGCAAGTGGTTTCCAGCGCCGCCAGGCGACTCAATGTCGTGTCATGAATGCGCGTGCACACACTTTGATAACCGCCGCGCCCAAAGTCCTTCTGCACCGACTTGCGCATCTCCAGCAAGACCGCCTGCAAATTGACCTGATGCCCGCTTTCAACTTGAGTCATGGTCAACTCCATGACCATCAACGGTGTGCCGCCGGCATCGTTCTTCACCGCGCGCTGGCGGAATACCTTGGCCGGTTGTTCTTGCGCCTGTGGCAACTCTTCGATCTGCCAGCCGCTGGGCCAGGTGATCACCGGGTCCGCCGCCTCGGCCAGGGCCGGAAGCAGAAGCCAGGACGCAAGCAGGCACAGGGTTTTGAACGATAAGCGCATGGTCATGAACACGTAGGGGACGGGCCCTGAAGTCTGAGGCTGGCAGGAGTATCGAGCAACAGGTTCGTAGCTTTGTGTTTGGTGCGCCCTGCCGCTCTTGCGTATCATTGCCCGACCGCAAGGACGCCCGAAGCCCTGCAAGCCAAGGGACTGCTCGTCAGCGCGAGCGCCGTTTGCCCCACTTCTTTTCCGGAGGGCCCATGAGCCTGCACGAACTCAATACTTTCCCCGGCGTGACTGCCCAGCCTGACACCGCCACTACCAACTTCGTGTTCAACCACACCATGTTGCGGGTCAAGGACATCACCCAGTCCCTGGATTTCTACACCCGCGTCCTGGGCTTCTCTCTGGTGGAAAAACGCGACTTCCCCGAAGCCGAATTCAGCCTGTACTTCCTCGCCCTGGTGGACAAGGCGCAGATCCCGGCCGACGCCGCGGCCCGTACCGAATGGATGAAATCGATCCCCGGCATCCTCGAGCTGACCCACAACCACGGCACCGAGAACGACGCGGATTTCGCCTATCACAACGGCAACACCGACCCGCGCGGCTTTGGCCATATCTGCATTTCGGTGCCGGATATCGTCGCCGCCTGCGAACGCTTCGAAGCCCTGGGCTGCGATTTCCAGAAGCGCCTGAACGACGGCCGCATGAAGAGCCTGGCCTTTATCAAGGACCCGGACGGCTACTGGGTGGAGATCATCCAGCCGGCGCCGCTGTAACCCACCTGTATTGCCCGTGATAGGCACAACGCGGTTTGCCTGACTCACTGCGTTATCGTTGATCGCGAGCAAGCTTCGCTCCTACAGAAGCGACGGGTACCAACAAAAAACCCCATGAGCCAAGGCTCATGGGGTTTTGTTTTTTCCGCTGTCGACTCAGGCCGGCGCGGAGGTGCGGATCAGGTGGTCGAAGGCACTCAGCGAGGCCTTGGCGCCCTCGCCTACCGCGATCACGATCTGCTTGTACGGCACGGTAGTCACGTCACCGGCGGCAAACACGCCGGGCAGCGAAGTCTCGCCACGGGCATCGACAATGATCTCGCCACGGGGCGACAGCTCGACAGTGCCCTTGAGCCAGTCGGTGTTCGGCAGCAGACCGATCTGCACGAAGATCCCTTCCAGGTCGACGGTGTTGAACTCGCCCGAATCGCGGTCCTTGTACACCAGGCCGGTGACTTTCTGGCCGTCACCCTTGACTTCGCTGGTCAGCGCGCTGGTGATCACCTTGACGTTCGCCAGGCTGTACAGCTTGCGTTGCAGCACGGCGTCGGCGCGCAGCTTGCTGTCGAACTCCAGCAGGGTCACGTGGCTGACGATACCCGCCAGGTCGATGGCCGCTTCGACGCCGGAGTTGCCGCCACCGATCACCGCCACACGCTTGCCCTTGAACAGCGGACCGTCGCAGTGCGGGCAGAAGCACACGCCCTTGGCCTTGTATTCCTGCTCGCCGGGCACCCCCATCTCGCGCCAGCGGGCACCGGTGGCCAGGATCAGCGACTTGGCCTTGAGGCTCGCGCCGCTTTCGAAACGCACTTCGTGCAGGCCGCCGACTTCCTTGGCCGGCACCAGCGCGCTGGCGCGCTGCAGGTTCATGATGTCGACGTCGTACTGGCGAACGTGCTCTTCCAGGGCGCTGGCCAGTTTCGGCCCTTCGGTTTCCTGGACCGAGACGAAGTTCTCGATCGCCATGGTGTCCAGCACCTGGCCGCCGAAACGCTCGGCCGCGACACCGGTGCGGATGCCTTTGCGGGCCGCGTAGATAGCCGCCGACGCACCGGCCGGGCCACCGCCGACCACCAGGACATCGAAGGCGTCCTTGGCGCTGATTTTTTCCGCCTGCTTCTCGATGGCGCTGGTGTCGAGCTTGCCGAGGATTTCTTCCAGGCCCATGCGGCCCTGGCCGAAGTTCACGCCATTGAGGTAGACACTGGGAACCGCCATGATCTTGCGATCGTTGACTTCGTCCTGGAACAACGCGCCGTCGATGGCGACGTGGCGGATGTTCGGGTTCAGCACCGCCATCAGGTTCAGCGCCTGGACCACGTCCGGGCAGTTCTGGCAGGACAGCGAGAAGTAAGTCTCGAAGTTGAACTCGCCTTTGAGGGCGCGGATCTGTTCGATCACTTCGACACTGGCTTTCGAGGGGTGACCGCCGACTTGCAGCAAGGCCAGCACCAGGGAAGTGAATTCGTGACCCATGGGAATGCCGGCGAAACGCAGGCTGATGTCGGCACCCGGGCGATTGATCGAGAACGATGGTTTACGTGCATCGTTACCGTTGTCGAGCAAGGTAATCTGGCTGGAAAGACTGGCAACGTCTTTCAGCAATTCGAGCATTTCCTGGGATTTCGCACCGTCGTCGAGAGAGGCAACGATCTCGATCGGCTGGGTGACCCGTTCCAGGTATGACTTCAACTGGGCTTTAAGATTGGCGTCCAACATACGGGCGATTTCCTTTTATTCAGATCGAAAAAAAACGCCCGAGCGAATCTCGCCCGGGCGTTCTTGAGGGCGGTGCAGCTGACTTAGGTGCGGCGGTCCGCCCTGCTGTAGCGAGTCACAGGCTTAGATCTTGCCGACCAGGTCCAGGGAAGGAGCCAGGGTAGCCTCGCCTTCTTTCCACTTGGCTGGGCAGACTTCGCCTGGATGGGCAGCGACGTATTGAGCGGCCTTGATCTTGCGCAGCAGCTCGGAAGCGTCACGGCCGACACCGCCGTCGTTGATTTCAACGATCTTGATCTGGCCTTCCGGGTTGATCACGAAGGTGCCACGGTCAGCCAGACCGGCTTCTTCGATCAGCACGTCGAAGTTGCGGGAGATGGCCAGGGTCGGGTCGCCGATCATGGTGTAGCGGATCTTGCCGATGGCTGGCGAAGTGTTGTGCCAGGCGGCATGGGCAAAGTGGGTGTCGGTCGAAACGCTGTAGATTTCCACGCCCAGTTTCTGGAATTCGGCGTAGTTGTCTGCCAGGTCTTCCAGCTCGGTTGGGCAAACGAAGGTGAAGTCGGCCGGGTAGAAGAACACGACGGACCATTTGCCTTTCAGAGTGGCGTCCGACACTTCGATGAACTCGCCATTTTTGAAAGCGGTTGCTTTGAACGGTTTGACTTGGCTGTTGATGATAGGCATCGGTGATTCTCCATCAGTGGGTAAAAACTTGGGTTGAAAACTTGATGGGGAGAATCCTAACCAATGATCCCAGCCGAGGCTCATTGGCAAAGCTGATGCTGCTGATTAGGTTTGGCTATTAGCGCGCAGTATTAATAGAAGAAATGCGTATTTACTCGGCGACCGGCTTTTCCTGGGTCAGGGCCATGCCGAGAAACGGACTGGCTTCGACGTAACGCATAGCCGACTTGATGTCCTTCCAGCCGACATAGCTCATCAGCGACTTGAGGTCCCAGCCACTGCGATGGGCCCAGGTGGCAAAGCCGCGGCGCAAGGAGTGGCTGGTGTATTGCTCGGCGGCGACCCCGGCGCGCTCCAGCGCCTGGCGCAATAACGGGATCACGCTGTTGGCGTGCAGGCCCTCCTCGCTCAGATGGCCCCAGCGGTCGATGCCACGGAACACCGGACCGCGCACCAGGGCGGCGGCGTTGATCCATTCGATATAGGCCTGGACCGGGCATAGCCGGCGCAGCGCCGGGGTGTGCCAGGTCTTGCCGAGGTTGTCGCGGTCGCTCTTGCTGCGGGGCAGATACAGGCTGATGCCGGAGCCCGCCACTGCTTGCACATGCTCGATCCGTAGCCGGCACAATTCGTCGCTGCGAAAGCCGCGCCAGAATCCCAGGAGAATCAGCGCGCTGTCACGCCGCGCGCGCAGCAGGACCGGTTGATTGTCATCGAGCCGGGCCTGGCTGGCTTCCTGCTCCAACCAGGCGATTACCTGCTCCAGATGCTGCAACTGCAAGGGTTCGGCCTGTTTCTCCTGGGCCGGGTGCAGCGCGCGAATGCCCTTGAACACCTGGCGCACCACTGGCGCCTTGGTCGGGTCGACGAAACCCTGGCTGTTGTGCCACTGCGCCAGGGCCGAGAGCCGCAGCTTCAGGGTGTTGATCGACAGCTCCCCCGCGTACGCCACCAGATAACGCGCCACGCTGTCGCTGGTCGCCGGCAGAAACCCGCCCCAGGTCACCTCGAAATGCTCGATGGCTGCCCGGTAACTACGCCGGGTGTTGTCGCGGGTCGCGGCGTGCAGGTAACGATCCAGCTCACTCATGGCTTGCTCGACTCGTGTTGCGGTACGGAAATGGCGGGCTGAAACAGGGCGATCTAGCTATGACACGGGGTAATACCAGTATATCCCATGTCAATAATTCGAATATTTATCTTTGTTTTTATTGTACAATTACACTTTATACATACCACGTAAAATAGTACGTAATCGTAGGAGATCCCATGGCTCGTGGCGGCGTTAACAAGGCGGTGGTGCAAATCGCCCGTTCGGCAATCCTCGCCCGCGGCGAACACCCCAGCATCGATGCGGTGCGCATCGAAATGGGCAATACCGGCTCGAAGACCACCATCCATCGCTACCTGAAGGAGCTGGAGCAGAGCGAAGCCCGCCGCGCCGCGCCCCAGGAAGCCCTGGAAGAAGAGCTGACGGAACTGGTCCAGCGCATGGCCCAACGCCTGCGCGAACAAGCCCAGGAGCCTGTGGAGCAGGCACAGGCACAGGTGGAGGAAATGAATCGGGAGCTGGTGGCGCAGCAGGCCACAGCCGAGCAGGCACAGGCCCAACTTCGGCAACAACTGCAGACCCAGGCGTCAGCCCTGGCCAGCGAAAGCGCGCTGCTGCAGGAGACCCGCTCCATGCTGCAGAGCGAACAGACGCGCAATGCCGGGCTGAACCAGGCCCTGGCGGACTTCGAGTTACGCCTGAAAGACAAGGACGAGCAGATTCGCTCGCTGGAAGAAAAGCACCTGCACGCCCGGGACGCCCTCGAGCACTACCGCAGCGCGGTCAAGGAACAGCGCGAACAGGATCAGCGCCGCCATGAAGGCCAGCTACAACAGGTGCAACAGGAACTGCGCCAGGCCCAGCAAAGCGCCCTGGTGCGCCAGGACGAGATCACCCAGTTGCACCGCGACAACGAACGCCTGACCAGCGAGCAGCGCGCCACCCAGAAGGAGCTGCGCCAGGCGCAGGAGCAGGCACAGAAGACCGACAGCAAGCTTGGCCAGTTGATGGAGCAATCCAGCCGCCTGAACAGCGAACACACCCTCCTCCAGGAACGCCTGCGCGTCGCCTTGCTGGAGAGTCATGAGTTCAAGCAGAACCTGGAGCAACAGCTGCAGGACAACCGACAACTGGAACTGCGCGCCGCCAAGGCCGAGGCCAGCCTGGAGGCCCTGCAACTGGCTACCGCCGCAAAGGCCGAGGCGCAGCCAGCAACAGAAGAACAGCGGCCGGAGCCGCCAGAACAGGCTTAACCGGCGACCGGCGTGCGCATGGTGACGAACTCTTCGGCGGCCGTCGGGTGGACCCCGATGGTTTCGTCGAAGTCACGCTTGGTGGCGCCGGCCTTCAAGGCAATCGCCAGGCCCTGGACGATCTCGCCGGCGTCCGGGCCGACCATATGGCAGCCCAGTACCTTGTCGGTGTCGGCATCCACCACCAGCTTCATCAGCGTGCGCTCCTGGCACTCGGTCAGGGTCAGCTTCATTGGCCGGAAGCGGCTTTCGAAAATCTGCACCTTGTGCCCGGCTTCACGCGCCTGCTCTTCGGTCAGGCCGACGGTGCCGATATTCGGCAGGCTGAACACCGCGGTCGGGATCATGTTGTAGTCCACCGGACGATACTGCTCCGGCTTGAACAGACGCCGCGCCACGGCCATGCCTTCGGCCAGGGCCACCGGCGTCAACTGCACACGCCCGATCACGTCGCCAATCGCCAGGATCGACGGCTCGGCACTCTGGTACTGCTCATCGACCTCGATGAAGCCACGCTTGTCGAGCTTCACCCCGGTATTTTCCAGCCCCAGGTTGTCGAGCATCGGCCGCCGGCCGGTGGCGTAGAACACGCAATCGGTGGCCAACTCGCGGCCATCCTTGAGGGTGACCTTCAGGCTGCCATCGGCCTGCTTTTCGATACGCTCGATATCGGCGTTGAACTGCAGGTCGAGCCCACGCTTGGTCAGCTCTTCCTGCAAGTGCTTGCGCACCGCGCCGTCGAAGCCACGCAGGAACAACTCACCGCGATACAGCAGCTTGGTGTCCGCGCCCAGGCCGTGGAAGATCCCGGCGAATTCCACCGCGATATAACCGCCGCCCACCACCAGGATGCGCTTGGGCAGTTCCTTGAGGAAAAACGCCTCGTTGGAGCTGATGGCGTGTTCGCGCCCCGGAATATCCGGGATCTGCGGCCAGCCGCCGGTGGCGATCAGGATGTGCTTGGCGCTGTAGCGCTGGCCATTGATCTCCACCTGATGCGGATCGATCAGCTTGGCGTGGCCTTCGTGCAGGGTCACGCCGCTGTTGACCAGCAGATTGCGATAGATGCCGTTCAGGCGATTGATCTCGCGATCCTTGTTGGCGATCAGCGTGGTCCAGTCGAAATCGGCCTCGCCCAGGGTCCAGCCAAAGCCTGCGGACTGTTCGAAGTCCTCGGCGAAGTGAGCGCCGTACACCAGCAGTTTTTTCGGCACGCAGCCGACGTTGACACAGGTACCGCCCAGATAGCGGCTTTCGGCGACCGCGACTTTCGCGCCAAAGCCCGCGGCGAACCGCGCCGAACGCACACCGCCGGAACCGGCGCCAATTACATAAAGATCAAAATCGTAGGCCATTTCACTCTCCCAGGCAGGCTGACAGCATAACCGCAGATGCGCATGCGGTCAGCGCTAGAGGATTTACATAGGGGCATAAAACGAAAAAGCCACCCGAAGGTGGCTTTTCAGTACAAGGACCAAGCGGGCTATCAGTAAGCCTTGCCGGTCTTGTAGAAGTGTTCGAAGCAGAAGTTGGTCGCTTCGATGTAGCCTTCGGCGCCACCGCAGTCGAAACGCTTGCCCTTGAACTTGTAGGCAATCACACAACCGTCCTGCGCCTGCTTCATCAGGGCGTCAGTGATCTGGATCTCGCCGCCTTTGCCTGGCTCGGTCTGTTCGATCAGGCTGAAGATGTCCGGGGTCAGGATGTAACGACCGATGATCGCCAGGTTCGACGGAGCGTCTTCCGGCTTCGGCTTCTCGACCATGTTGCGCACGCGGTAGAGGTCGTCACCGATCAGGTCACCGGCGATCACCCCGTACTTGTTGGTTTCCTGCGGGTCGACTTCCTGGATCGCGACGATGGTGCAGCGATACTGCTTGTACAGCTTGACCATCTGGGTCAGGACGCCGTCGCCTTCCAGGTTCACGCACAGGTCGTCCGCCAGGACCACGGCGAACGGCTCGTCGCCGATCAGTGGACGGCCGGTCAGGATCGCGTGGCCCAGACCCTTCATTTCAGTCTGACGGGTGTAGGAGAACGAGCACTCGTCCAGCAGCTTGCGGATGCCGACCAGGTATTTTTCCTTGTCGGTGCCCTTGATCTGGTTTTCCAGCTCGTAGCTGATGTCGAAGTGGTCTTCCAGGGCGCGCTTGCCGCGACCGGTGACGATGGAGATTTCGTTCAGGCCGGCGTCCAGTGCTTCTTCAACGCCGTACTGGATCAGTGGCTTGTTCACCACCGGCAGCATTTCTTTGGGCATGGCTTTAGTCGCTGGCAGGAAGCGAGTACCGTAACCGGCTGCTGGGAACAAGCATTTCTTGATCATATGAGTCCTTAAAAGGGCTGTACGTACGAATTTCGGCGCAGTCTAATCAGGCCGCGTGCACCTTACAATGGGCCGCGCTGGCTAACCGCTGCCATCTAAGAGAAATATTGCCGCGGATAGTTCCGCACTGGCTGCGAACATAGCTGCGCAGCATCGTACAGATAACCCGCGCCGTAAACCGCCATCTGGCCGCAAAGCCTTGATTTTCTGCGTTTGAACCCTCCTCCGCACTCTTGCAGCGGCTCGTTTACCGCTATCATGGCGCCCTTGAACCCCGCCAACGAGGCAGATAGATGTCGGCAACAAAAAGCGTAAACGGTTACCAGATCAAGCAGTTGAAAGACGGCCAGTGGTGGCTGGTCAGTGCCCAGGGCGAGAACGTCGCCGGGCCTTTCGCCAGCGAGGCGATGGCGGTCGAAGTGGCATCGGTGTTCGAGGACTCGGCTGGCCACGCCTCGGCGCGTCGCAGCCCCAAGTCCTGAGACTGTCCCCGCACCGAAGAGCCCTGCCCCGCGCAGGGCTTTTTCATGCCGATCTGTACCGCAGTGGCGGTTCGCTATAGCATCTTGTCCCAGACGCTCGCCAAGGGTGTCCAGCCCTCCCCCGGGGCTCAAACTTCTCGACGACGACCACACCCATGCACAAACTTCTGGCACTGACTGCGGTACTGGCCCTGAGCGGATGCGCCACCGTTTCCGATACCTACCTGGAAAACGGCGAACAAGGCCTGAGCATCGATTGCTCCGGCGAAGCCAGCTCCTGGGCCAGCTGCTATGAAAAGGCCGACGCCTCCTGTGCCGGCACCGGCTATCGGATCATCGGCACCGACGGCACGCCGTCACTCAAGGAAAGCGACAAGACCCTGGGGGCGGATGTCGGCAACTACAAAAGCCGCAGTGTCGTAGTGGTCTGCAAGTAACAGACGCCCTGCCTACATATGAATCTCGGCAAACTTGATGCCCAGGTTACGAATGGTTTCGATCAGGTCGTCTAGCCGGTCGAATGACTCGACTTCATCGTTATCATCCACAAGAAAATAGCTGCGCCCCGCGCTTTTCTTGAAGAACACGATCCATTCCCCGGAATTCGCCGGATTCTGAATCACATGGGTCGCAGAGATATGCCCCTCTGCATGCCTCTCCCGGACTGTTTCGCGCTTCATGCTTTCTCCCAAAAAACGATGCCGCCGAAACCTGGGTTTCGACGGCATCTTTGACAATGGCCGACAGTTTATCGGATGCCCTGGCCAATCAGCACGCCATCTACCGTCTGGCCATACAGATTGACCCCGTCGTTGGCGTGGAACTTGAGCCGGGTCTTCTCGATGGAGCCCTCCACCAGCCGCGGATCCTGCGGCCGCTCATGGCGATTGACGAACGCCGCCACGTCCCAGGCCTGCTGGTCGCTCAGGCTGCCGGCCTTGCCCAGGGGCATGTTGTATTTGATAAAGGACGCGGCGGTGTTGATCCGGTGCATGCCAGCGCCCCAGTTGTACGAGTCCTTGCCCCAGAGCGGCGGCATGACATAGTCGGCGCCGACCTTCTGGCCCTGGCCGTTATCGCCATGGCAGACCGCGCATTGCGCCCGGTACACCTGCTCGCCACGGGCCAGGTCGTAGCCCTGGGCCGGTTGCGGCACCTCGGGATAACCACGCCCGGGCAACTCGACACCGATCGGTGCCTTGCTCGCCAGCCAATAGGAGTACACCGACAACGCGGAGATCTCGTAGCTGTCGGCAGCCGGCGGCGTGCCGTTCATGCTGAACTGGAAGCAGCCCTGCAAGCGCTCGGCGTAGGTGTTCACCTTGTTGTTCTTCTTGCGATACGCCGGGTACATCGGATAGGCGCCCCACAGCGGCGCGGAGTTGGCCAGCCGCCCCTGATCCAGGTGGCAATTGCTGCAATTGAGCCCATTACCGACGAACTTCGGCGCCAGGCGTTTGGTATCGACGAACAGCGCATAACCGTCGCGGACCATCTTGCCGTAGGCATTGTCTGGCAGTTCGCTCTCTGCTGGTGGCTGGAAATACTGGGGATGGACAGCACTCGCTGCCGGCTCCCGCAACTGTGATTGGTCTTCCATGGTGACCGCGGCGCCATGAACCTGGGTCGCCAGCAAGACGAGGGAAAAGCCCAATAGAAGATCACGGCTCATGGCTTGGGCTCCTGGTTATCGGCCTTGGCGGACAGGCTGCCGACCTTGGCAAAGTAGTCGGCCACCGCCGTGATTTCCTCGGGGCTCAGGGCCTTGGCGATGTGTCCCATCAGATCGTTCGGGTCGTTGCGGCGCGTGCCGTCGCGCCAGGCATTCAACTGCCCGATCAGATAAGCCGCGGGCTGCCCGGCCAACGGCGGAAAGGCGTCTCCGACACCCACGCCACCCGGTCCATGGCAAATCACGCACTCCGGAACCTGCCGCTCCCAGGCGCCACGCAGGGCCAGCCTTGCACCGACCCCCTCGGCCATGGCGCTGCGGTTGATCGGCGCTGGCGTCACAGCCGGCATGGCCGCCAGGGTCTGGCTGACCGCGTCTATCTCGTCATCGCTCAGGGCCTTGGCCAGTGGCTGCATGACCGGATTGCTGCGCGCACCGCTGCGAAAATCTTCCAGCTGCTTGCGCAGGTAACCCGCCGACAATCCCGCCAGACGTGGAAATCCGGCGGCTGCCAAACCCAGGCCATCACCACCGTGACAGGCCAGGCAGGCCGTGGCGCCGGGCTGCGCTCCACCCTGGGTAAACACTTTCTGCCCATCCACGGCCTGGGCACTGGCGACAAAAAACAGCATCAGGCTGCTCAGCAGTATTCGATCCATGGGGATCATGGCGAACTCCATTTTTCTAGTTATATCCTTAGGCTTATTTTATATAAGCCTACAAAGAGTAGGCCAATAGACCTTTGGCTACAACGCGAAACCCACCGAGCCTGCCTTGTCACCGGGCACAAAAAAGCCCGCCCTCGCCACGGAAATCCGGGCCAGGGCGGGCTCTTGAAAAATCCCTCGGCGATCAGCCGGAAATGCAGTCCTCCGCCGCCTTGCGGATATCGCCCGGACGCATGGGCACATTGGACATGCTTTCATGCAGCTTGATGCTGCTGCCGCCGGAACGCTCCTCGATATCGAACACCGCGGTCGGCCCTGCCGACAGTTTCTGCGGAACGATAACGCGCATACCGTCCTTATGCGGTTCGACCTGCAACTGGCCACGGCTGTCAGCCAGTTTGTCGCTGACGCACTTGGCGTACTCCTGCGGTTTTTTCCCTGAAATCACGTTCAGGGTGGGCAGTGTCTGGTTAATGTCCGAGACTGTCGCACAACCACTGATCGCCAAGGCCAGAATCAACACACCCCACTTCATACATTTCCTCCGATAAAGACCGTCCGACCGCAGAAATGGCATTTTTCTCCGGATCAGTCAGATTTATCCTAAATAATCGGCAAATAACTGTTTTAAATTGTCAAAGCCGCCGGCCGCGGCCTGATAAACTGCGCCATCGTTTTGATTTTGTAGCAAAAGCCCTTCTGGAGGCGCCCATGAAATTTATCCACCAGCGCGAGCACCTCAACGAAGACGATATCGTCGTCATCGAATGCTCCCAGGTCTGCAACATCCGCCTGATGAACGACGCCAACTTCCGAAGCTTCAAGAACGGCGGACGTCACACTTATCATGGCGGCGCGTTCGACAAGTTCCCGGCCAAGATCACCGCACCGAGCACCGGCTTCTGGAACATCACCATCGACACCGTCAACCGCCGGCCCATCAGCGTCACCCGCAAGCCGAACCTGACCCATTCGATCAAGATCATCCGCCGGTCCAGCTCGAAACTGCGCTGAACCCCGCCCCAGTCCGCGACAAACAGGTATCACCGTGGCCCAAACGACCAAGTACGTCATCAAATACAAACTCAACGGCGAACGCCGTTTCGAGTTCGCCCAGTTGGAAAGCGGCACCCAGGAAGAAGCCAAGGCCGCACTGGAAGCCCTGCACGGCCAGACCGACGACGTCATCAGCGACGTCAGCGTGAGCAAGGCGCTGTAAGCCCCTGCTTCTGTGACGAATTCGAGCGCAAGCAGCGGAGTGTGAGCGGCCCGCGCGCTTCCTAGACTGGCGGATATCAGCCTCTGCCTCAGGAACGCCAGGATGTCCGCCCCCTCCCTCGCACAACGTCTTGCCTGCCTGGACTGGCCCTCGATCGAGCAGCAGCTCGACCAGGACGGCAGCGCCATGATCGGCAACCTGCTCAGCGCCGATGAATGTCATGAGCTCAGCAGTTTGTATCCGCGCAGCGAATGGTTTCGTTCGCGAGTGGTCATGGCCAGGCACGGTTTCGGCCGCGGCGAATACCAGTATTTCGCCTACCCCTTGCCGAAGCTGGTCGCCGAACTGCGCGGCCAGTTCTATCCGCACCTGGTGCCGCTGGCCAACCGCTGGAACCAGCTGATGAATATCCCCGTGCAATATCCGCCCCGGCACGAAGACTTTCTCCAGCGCTGCCACGCCGCCGGTCAGCAGCGGCCGACGCCCTTGTTGCTGCAATATGGCCCGCAGGATTACAACTGCCTGCACCAGGACTTGTATGGCGACAACGTATTCCCCTTGCAGGTGGCGATCCTGCTGTCACGCCCCGGCGCCGACTTCAGCGGCGGCGAATTCGTCATCACCGAACAGCGCCCGCGCATGCAGTCGCGGCCGCAGGTCATCGATCTGAAGCAGGGTGATGCGCTGATCTTCGCCGTGCATCATCGTCCGGTACCCGGCGTGCGCGGCCATTACCGGGTGACGTTGCGCCATGGCGTCAGCCGCCTGCACAGCGGCCGCCGCCATACGCTAGGAGTGATCTTCCACGATGCCCAGTAACGCTAACTTCACCGCCGAGCTGTTCGGCGAACCCGAACTGCAACAGGCGCCCCACACCGAACAGGTCGGCCCGCAGTCCTTCGTGTTCCGTGGCTTCGCCCTGCCCTGGGTCGAGCGCCTGCTGCCAGCCCTGCGTGACGTACTGCGGGCCGCGCCGTTCCGGCAGATGGTCACGCCGGGCGGCTTCACCATGTCGGTCGGCCTGAGCAGTTGCGGCGAGCTGGGCTGGACCACCGACCGCAGCGGCTACCGTTACACCGCCATCGATCCGCAGAGCGGCCAGCCCTGGCCGGCGATGCCCGAAGTGTTGCGCGAACTGGCCCAGGCCGCCGCGACCCAGGCCGGTTTTGCCGGGTTCGATCCGGACGCCTGCCTGATCAATCACTATGTGCCCGGCGCCCGCATGTCCCTGCACCAGGACAAGGATGAGCGCGACTACGACGCGCCGATCGTCTCCGTCTCCCTGGGCTTGCCGGCGGTGTTTCAGCTGGGTGGCGAGCGGCGCAGCGACCGCCCGTTGCGGGTGCCGCTGCTGCATGGCGATGTGGTGGTCTGGGGCGGCGTCGACCGCCTGCGCTATCACGGCGTGCTGCCGCTCAAGGACGGCACGCACCCGCTGCTGGGCCCACGGCGCATCAACCTGACCTTTCGCCGGGCCGCTTGATCCCGCGGGAATTCAAGCGCAAGACTCGGAGTGCCAGGCCCCCTGCCCTTGGTTAATCTGAGCGACAACCGCCACCGAGTAGAGTCCATGACCATGGTCCAGCCCAAGCCCACCACCGCAAGCGATCCCCGCTGGCTCGCCGTCCTGGCCCGTGATGCGCGCGCCGATGGCCAGTTCGTCTATGGGGTGAAAACCACCGGGGTCTACTGCCGCCCCAGCAGCCTGTCGCGCCTGCCCCGGCCGGAGAACGTCGAGTTCTTCGACACCGCGGAACAAGCCGAGGCCGCCGGTTACCGGCCGAGCAAACGCAGCGCCAGCGACCAGACCCAGGTAGCCGCGCACCATGCCAGCCTGGTAGCGGCCGCATGCCGGCAGATCGAGTCGGCCGAAGCACCGCCCAGCCTGAAACAGCTGGCCGAGCAAGCCGGCATGAGCAGTTTCCACTTTCACCGGGTGTTCAAGGCCGCCACCGGGCTGACCCCCAAAGGCTACGCCAGCGCCCACCGTTCGCGGCGGGTGCGGCGCCAGCTGGAGCACGGCCATTCGGTGACCGACGCGCTGTACGACGCAGGCTTCAACTCCAACAGCCGCTTCTACGAAACCGCCGACCAGTTGCTCGGCATGAAACCCAGTGACTACCGCGCCGGCGGCCTGAACGCCGATATCCGCTTCGCCGTCGGCCAGTGTTCCCTGGGCGCGATCCTGGTCGCCCAGAGCAATCGTGGGGTCTGCGCGATCCTGCTGGGCGACGACCCCAATGCCCTGGTGCAGGACCTGCAGGACAAATTCCCGCGGGCCAACCTGATCGGCGCCGACCAGGACTTCGAGCAACTGGTGGCCAAGGTGGTGGGGTTTATCGAAGCGCCGGCCATTGGCCTCGACCTGCCGCTGGACCTGCAAGGCACGGCCTTCCAGGAGCGGGTGTGGCTGGCCCTCAAGGAGATTCCGCCGGGCAGCACCGCCAGCTACGCCGAGATCGCCCAGCGGATCGGCGCGCCGAAATCCTTTCGCGCCGTGGCCCAGGCCTGTGGCGCCAACAGCCTGGCGGTGGCGATCCCTTGCCACCGGGTGGTGCGCAGCGACGGCCACCTGTCCGGCTACCGCTGGGGCGTGGAGCGCAAGCGTCAGTTGCTCGAACGCGAGGGCTCGTCCGAGGCTTGAATGCCGATGTACACCGACACCGATTCCGGCCCGGTGTACACCTCGAAGTCCGTGGCGAAGCGCCGACGGACCTGCGGGTTGTCCTCGAAGTAGGCCCAGACCAGGCCCCAGGTCTGGATCACCACCTGCGGCATCGGCCCCTTGGCGGAGAACGCCAGGTACTCGCCACCCTGCACCTGCACCAGCGGATAGTCGGCATTGCCTTCGCCCACCGCCACACCGGCGGTGACATCGAAGTGCCCCGAGGCATCGGACTCGTAGTTGGAGTACACGCCGTAGATGAACGAGTCCGACTGCCGGTGGCCGATGCTGTCGAACAGGCCTTCGACAAAAAACCGCTTCCACATCGGCCCGATTCGCGCGCTGTCCGCTTGTTGCTCATCGGCATTGCAGGTACGCACCTGCAAGCCCGAAACGCAGAAAGGCTGAACCTCTCGCAGTTTGACATCCATGCTTCGTACTCCTGTCTGGCGTTTATCTGGGTGACCGGCGCGCACGGTATCAGCGATTTACATCCACCACCACGCGCCCGCGCAACTCGCCGGCCAGCAGGCGCGATGCGGCAGCGATGGCTTCGCTGAGGCCGATCTCATGGCTGATCAACGGCAACAGGGCCGGGTCCAGATTACGCGCCAGGCGCTGCCAGGCCTCGATGCGCCGGGCCTTGGGCTGGGTCACGCTGTTGATCCCGACCAGGGTCACGCCCCGCAGAATGAAGGGTGCTACCGACGCCGGGAAGTCCATGCCCTGGGCCAGCCCGCAAGCGGCCACAGTGCCGTTGGCCTGGGTGCTGGCGCAGGCATTGGCCAGGGTATGGCTGCCCACCGAGTCGATCACCGCCGCCCAGCGCTCCTTGGCCAAAGGCTTGCCCGGCGCGGACAGACTGGCGCGGTCGATGATCTCGCTGGCGCCCAGGCGCTTGAGGTAGTCCTGCTCGGCAGTGCGCCCGGTGGATGCCACCACCTGATAACCGAGCCGGGCCAGCAGGGCTATGGCAAAGCTGCCGACCCCACCATTGGCCCCGGTGACCAGCACCTCGCCCTGGTTCGGAGTCAGGCCGTGGCGCTCCAGCGCCAGGATGCTGAGCATCGCCGTGTACCCGGCCGTGCCGATGGCCATGGCCTCGGCCGCGCTGAACGCCTGGGGCAAGGGAATCAGCCAGTCGCCGTCCAGCCGCGCCTTCTGCGCCAGCCCGCCCCAGTGTCCTTCGCCCACGCCCCAGCCGTTGAGCAACACCTGGTCGCCGGGCTGGTAATCCGGGTGGCTGCTGTCTTCGATGATGCCCGCCAGATCGATCCCCGGGACCATGGGAAACTTGCGCACCACCGGGCTGCTGCCGGTGATGGCCAGGCCATCCTTGAAGTTCAGGGTGCTGTAGGCCACCCGCACCGTCACATTGCCCTCGGGCAACTGCGCTTCGTCAATCTCGCGCAGCGCCGCGCGATAACCGGCGTCGTCTTTCTCGATCAAAATACCCTTGAACATGACTGCCTCCCGATGGGCCCTTGGCCGGGCCGTGAACTTGAGTTTCAGCTTGCAAAGCCCCCACCTTCCCAGCCCGTGCGGGAAAAATCCACGCTCTTTTCGTCGTAGGCCACACCCTGCCCGTAGGAGCGAGGCTTGCCCGCGATAGCCTTATCACTGGCAGCCCAGGTGGCGGCCCTGATCCCGTCTCGCGAGCAAGCTCGCTCCTACAGGGGATCGCCAGGCTCCGGCCAAAGTCGACTGGCCTTGGTCGTCCATCTCCTGATACAACCCCCCGGGTTGCCGTCCTTATCTCTTGACGTCGGAGCATCATTCAACATGAGCCAATGGCCTGACACCCGTATTCTCGACCTGCTGGGCATCGAGCTGCCGATCATCCAGGCGCCCATGGCCGGCGCCACCACTACGGCCATGGTGATCGCCGCCGCCCAGGCCGGCGCGCTGGGCTCCCTGCCCTGCGCCATGCTCAGCCCCGAGCAGATTCGCCAGGACGTGCAGAGCATTCGCCAGGCTACATCTGCCCCGCTGAACCTGAACTTCTTCTGCCACCAGAACCCGATACCCGACCCGGAACGGGAAATCCGCTGGAAAAACGCCCTGGAACCCTACTACCGCGAACTCGGCGCCGACTTCGAGGCGCCGACCCCGGTCAGCAGCCGCGCCCCCTTCGACACCGTCAGCTGCGAACTGGTGGAGGAGCTGCGTCCGGAAATCGTCAGCTTCCACTTCGGCCTGCCGGAGCCGGCCCTGCTCGCGCGGGTCAAGGCCACCGGGGCGAAGGTGCTGTCGTCGGCCAGCACCGTCGATGAGGCGATCTGGCTGGAGCAGCGTGGCTGTGACGCGATCATCGCCATGGGCTACGAGGCCGGCGGCCATCGGGCGATCTTCCTCAGCGAAGACCTCAACACCCAGGTCGGCACCATGGCCCTGGTGCCGCAGATCGTCGATGCGGTGCAGGTGCCGGTGATCGCCGCCGGCGGGATCGGCGACGCCCGCGGCATAGTCGCCGCCTTCGCCCTCGGCGCCTCGGCGGCGCAACTGGGCACCGCCTACCTGTTCACCCCGGAAGCCAAGGTCAGCGCCGCCCATCACCAGGCCCTGCGCACCGCCAAGGACAGCCAGACCGCCCTGACCAACCTGTTCACCGGCCGCCCGGCGCGGGGCATCGTCAACCGGGTGATGCGCGAGATCGGCCCGATCAGCCCACTGGCCCCGGCCTTTCCCCTCGCCGGTGGCGCGCTGATGCCATTGCGCGCCAAGAATGAGGCCGACTTCGCCAACCTCTGGGCCGGCCAGGCCCTGCGCCTGGGGCTGGAACTGCCGGCCTACGAGTTGACCCGCACGCTGGCCGAGCAAGCCCTGGCCAAGCTCAACAGAGGCTAAAAACCCCAGGGCCGCGACTCCGCTCGCGGCCCGCTGCCCACTCCAGCTCTTGCCCCAGTTCCGTTCGCTGGCGATTCGCTATATATTTCCGTATACAGCGTTTCACCCACCCCCGGTGCAGTCCCTTTCCATATCCCCCACTGCCCAACGTCCCTTCGCCAATGGAGCTGTTCATGAACCGTCGTCTCTCAGGTTTTGCCCCGACCTGCCTTGCCGCTGTGCTCGCCGCCTGCGCTTTCGGCTCGGCCCAGGCCGATGAAGTCCAGGTCGCGGTCGCCGCCAACTTCACTGCGCCGATCCAGGCGATCGCCGCCGACTTCGAGAAAGACACCGGGCACAAGCTGGTGGCCGCCTATGGCGCGACCGGGCAGTTCTATACCCAGATCAAGAATGGCGCGCCGTTCGAAGTGTTCCTCGCCGCCGATGACAGCACCCCGGCAAAACTCGAAAGCGAAGGCGCCACCGTCAAGGGCTCGCGCTTCACCTACGCCATCGGCACCCTGGCGCTGTGGTCGGCCAAGGATGCCTACGTCGACAGCAAGGGCCAGGTGCTCAAGGACAACCACTACCAGCACCTGTCCATCGCCAACCCGAAAGCCGCGCCTTACGGCCTGGCCGCCACCCAGGTATTGGCCAGGCTAGGCCTGACCGAGCAGGTCAAGGGCAAGATCGTCGAAGGCCAGAACATCACCCAGGCCTATCAGTTCGTCTCCACCGGCAACGCCGAACTGGGCTTTGTCGCCTTGTCGCAGATCTACAAAGACGGCAAAGTCAGCAGCGGCTCGGCCTGGATAGTTCCGGCGCAGATGCACGACCCGATCAAACAAGACGCGGTGATCCTCAACAAGGGCAAGGACAACCCGGCGGCCAAGGCCCTGGTTGACTACCTCAAGGGAGCGAAAGCCGCGGCCGTCATCCAGTCCTACGGTTACCAACTCTAAATGCCGCTATCGAGTGCCGACTTTTCCGCCATCTGGCTGACCCTGCAACTGGCGTCGCTGACGACCCTGATCCTGCTGATCGTCGGTACGCCGATTGCCTTGTGGCTGTCGCGCACTCGCTCGTGGCTGCGGGGGCCGATCGGCGCCATCGTCGCCCTGCCCCTGGTCCTGCCGCCGACGGTGATCGGCTTCTACCTGCTGCTCGCCCTCGGCCCCAACGGCTATATCGGCCAGCTCACCCAGGCCCTCGGCCTGGGCACCCTGACCTTCAGTTTCAGCGGCCTGGTGATCGGCTCGGTGATCTATTCCATGCCCTTTGTCGTGCAGCCGCTGCAGAACGCCTTTACCGCGATCGGCACCCGTCCGCTGGAAGTGGCGGCGACCCTGCGCGCCAATCCCTGGGACACCTTCTTCAGCGTGATCCTGCCGCTGGCCAGGCCGGGCTTCATCACCGCGGCCATCCTCGGTTTTGCCCACACCGTCGGCGAGTTCGGCGTGGTGCTGATGATCGGCGGCAATATTCCCGAGAAGACCCGGGTGGTCTCGGTGCAGATCTACGACCACGTCGAAGCCCTGGAATACGCACAGGCCCACTGGCTGGCCGCCGCCATGCTGGTGTTCTCGTTCCTGGTGTTGCTGGCGTTGTACTCCAGCCGCAAAACCCGCGCTGGCTGGAGTTGAGTCGTGATTGCATCGATCCATGTGCGCCTCAAGCGCCGTTACAAAACCTTCGACCTGGATCTCGACCTGGAACTGCCGGGTCGTGGCGTCACCGCCTTGTACGGGCATTCCGGCTCCGGCAAGACCACCTGCCTGCGTTGCATCGCCGGCCTGGAGCAGGCCGAACAGGGCCTGGTGCGGATCAACGACGAAGTCTGGCAGGACAGTGAACGCCAGCTGTTTATGCCACCGCACAAACGTTCCCTGGGCTACGTGTTCCAGGAAGCCAGCCTGTTCGCCCACCTCTCGGTGCAGGCCAATCTGGAGTTCGGCCTCAAGCGCATCCCCCGCGCGCAACGCCGTGTGGACATGGCCCAGGCCACCGAGCTGCTGGGCATCGGCCACCTGCTGCAGCGCCATCCGCACAACCTGTCCGGCGGCGAGCGCCAGCGCATCGGCATTGCCCGCGCGCTGCTGACCAGCCCGCGGCTGCTGCTGATGGACGAGCCGTTGGCGGCCCTCGACAGCAAACGCAAAAGCGAGATCCTGCCGTACCTCGAACGCCTGCATGACGAGCTGGAGATCCCGGTGCTGTATGTCAGCCATTCCCAGGATGAAGTGGCGCGCCTGGCCGACCATATCGTGCTGCTGGAAAACGGCCGCGCCCTGGCCAGCGGGCCGATCGGCGAAACCCTGGCCCGTCTCGACCTGCCCCTGGCCTTGGGCGACGACGCCGGGGTGGTGATCGAAGGCCAGGTCAGCCACTACGACGCCGGCTACCAGCTGCTCGCCCTGCAACTGCCCGGCAGCCAGTTGCGGGTGCGGGTCGCCCATGCGCCGATGGCCATCGGCAAGCACCTGCGCTTCAAGGTCCAGGCGCGGGACGTCAGCCTCAGCCTGCAAGCCGGCGAACACAGCAGCATCCTCAACCGCCTGCCGGTGACGGTCAGCGGCGAAATCCCCGCCGACAACACCGCCCATGTCCTGGTGCGCCTGGACGTCGCCGGCACCCCGCTGCTGGCGCGAATCACCCGCTATTCCCGCGACCAGCTGCAACTGCACCCGGGCCAGCAACTCTGGGCGCAGATCAAGGCGGTGGCCGTGCTCGCCTGAGCCGCGCGCCGGGCGCAAGCGTTTCTCGCGAGCAAGCTCGCGCCTACCAGGGCGAGTATTGGATCTGTAGGAGCGAGCTTGCTCGCGATAGCCGCGCCGCGGGTTGTCATCCGGCCCACCCGCGCGTTAGGCTAGCCGCCCTTCCCCGTCACCGGACGATTGCCGACGTGAACAACTAAGCCTTCCAGAAATGTATTCGCGACAAGCCGCCTTGCTGCGCTTGTTGGCCTTTTTCGACATTCTCCGGAGGTGCTGATGACTCACGTCACACGGCTGCCTGCGCTGGTTTCCCTGAACCAGCTGACATTCCAGTTCGCCCATGGCGAAACCCTGTTCGATTCACTCGACCTGACATTCGATGCCTTGCCCACCGGCATAGTCGGGCGTAACGGCACTGGCAAGAGCGTGCTCGCGCGCCTGATCGCCGGCGAGCTTGCGCCGTCCTCGGGCAGCGTCACGCGCTTCGCCCGCCTGGCTTATGTGGCCCAGGAACACCTGGCGCAGGAGGGCCAGAGCGTTGCCCAGGTCACCGGCATCGCTGAGGCCCTGGCCGCCCTCGAGCGCCTCGCCGCGGGCCAGGCCTCGATGGCCGACCTGGCGCAGGTCGACGAGCGCTGGGACCTTGGCGAACGCCTGCGCCGCCTGCTGGACGAGGCCGGTCTCGACACGGTCGGCCCCGACGATCCGGCCGCCAGCCTCAGCGGCGGGCAACGCGCGCGTATCGCGGTGATCGGCGCCCTGCTCAGCGATGCCCAGCTGCTGATACTCGACGAACCCAGCAACCACCTCGACGAGCCCGGTCGCCAGTGGCTGCTGACGCAGCTCCAGCAGTGGCGCGGCGGACTGCTGCTGATCAGCCATGACCGCCAGCTGCTGGCGCAGATGCAGCGCATCGTCGAACTCACGCCTCACGGCGCGCGAGTCTACGGCGGCAACTACGCGGCATTCCGCGCCCAGCGCGAAGCCGAGCACGGCGCGGCGCGGGCCGCCCTGGAGCACGCGCGAACCGAACGCAGTCGCGAACAGAAGCGCCTGCAACGCGAACACGACACCATCCAGCGCCACGCCGCCGGCGCCCGACGTTATGCCGACACCGCCAACATCGCCAGCTTTGAACGGAGGAAGATAAAAAGCGCCGCCCGGGACATCATGGGCCAGGTGCGCAACCGTCAGCAGGGCCACAAGAACAACCTCGATCAGCAGGTCCGCGACGCCTATGCGCGGGTAGTGCCGGAGGCGCCAACCCTGGTGACGCTGCCCGGCGCCGCGGTGCCCCAGGGGCAACAGGTGTTCTGCCTGACCCGAGCGCAATTGCCCTGGCTGCCGCCCGAGGCCGCCTCCAGCTACCTCGACCTGACCGTCACCGGGCCCATGCGCATCGCGGTCAGCGGGCCCAATGGCTGCGGAAAATCCACGCTGCTGAAGATGCTGGCCGGCGAGATCCAGCCCTTGAGCGGCCAGTGCCAGGTGCGGCTGGCCAGTGCTTGCCTTGACCAGCGCCTGTCGCTGCTCGATCCCGAGCGTTCGATCCTCGACCACCTGGAGGCGCTCGACCGGCCACTGCAGGAAGGCCTGCTGCGCAGCCGCCTGGCCTGGCTGCAACTCGATGCCCAGCGCGTGACCCAGCCCTGTGGCCGGCTCAGCGGCGGCGAACGCCTCAAGGCCGCGCTGGCGATTGCCCTGTGGCGTGAGACGCCGGCCAAGCTGCTGCTCCTGGACGAACCGACCAACCACCTGGACCTGGAATCGGTGGAAGCCTTCGAAAGCGCGCTGCGCGATTTCCCAGGCGCGATGCTGGTGGTGTCCCACGACCGCGAGTTCCTCGCCGCCATGGCACCCAGCCACCGGCTGCAATGGACGGCAGCGGGCTGGAGACTGGACGAGGCCGGCCAATGAACAGGCTTTTGCGCGAATTTCAGAGTTGCTTCTATAGTTGCTCTGAGCAGCTATCAACCAGGGAAGCGCCATGGAAGACATTTTTGTCGTAAAGCGCTGCAACAAGATCATCATTCAGGGTCGACGCGCCGGGGAAGCCGCCCACGGCGCGCCGATCGCCGCCCACTGGTACCGCATCGCCGACACCCGCACCGACGGCTTCATCGGCGATGGCTACGACCTGGAAGAGGACGCCATGCGCGAGTGCCGCCGGCTCAATGCCGCCAGCCGCCGCGCCTGAAACCGTGGACAACCGGGTGGTGCAGCCACTCGCCGGCAATGATGAAATTTCTTTCACTGTGAACCTGCCAAGGCTTCGCTAAAGTGGCTCACGCTTATTGAAGACTCCCGACTGGCCCACCGCTCCCCCGGTGGGTCTTTTTTATGGGCGATCGCCAAGGGCCGGGCGGCGGTCTGGCAGAGGACGCCAGGCATAAAAAAGCCCCGCACGCGGGCGAGGCTGTGTGATGCGGCGAGACGCTGCTTACTTGAGCCTGACGGCGGTGCCGGTGACAAAAACCACCACCATGCCGCCACGGCCGCTGGGCATGCTGATCTCGTAGTCCAGGCCGATCACCGCATCCGCGCGAATATCGCGGGCACGCTCCTTGATCTCGTCGGTCGCCTGCACCCGGGCTTCTTTCAGCGCCCGCTCCAGGGTCTGGGAACGCCCACCGAAAAAGTCGCGCATTCCGGCGAAGACGTCACGCACGACGTTGATCCCCTGCACGGACTCGGCGCTCACGATATCCAGGTACTCGGCGATCTCTCGCCCCGCGATCGCGTGGGTGGTAGTGATAATCACGGCATTCTCCTTTGACCGGCGCGACCCTGCCCTGAACCCGGGCGGGGTCGCAAAAAAACGCGATGGTAACAGACGCTCGGCAGGCAGCCATGCAGAGCATGCCCCGCGAGGCTGGCGCAGCGGTCTGCACGGTGCTGCCAAGGGCGAGCCTGTCCGTGATTAAATCCGCCAGCGGATAACCGCAGATCCTTTCCCCACTGGAGTATTCACATGGACGTCATTCAGTCGCTAGCCCCCGAACAATGCGCAGGCATGGAGGATATCCGCCGCGAGATCGATCGCCTCGACCAGGTTGTCATCCAACTGCTGGGCGAACGTTTGCGCTACGTCATGGCCGCATCGAAATTCAAGACCTCGGAAACCGCCGTGCGCGCCCCCGAGCGTTTTCGCGCCATGCTCCTGCAACGCCGGGAATGGGCCCAGGCCGAGGGCCTGAACGCCGATGCCATCGAAAAGCTCTACAGCGACCTGGTGCAGCACTTCATCGCAGAGGAGCTCAAGGGCTGGAAGTCCGCCCAGGCCCAGTCGCCGGCCTGAGGGCAAAAGAACACCCGACAGCCCGGGAACATGCCAGGCTGTCGGGCAGGGTCGTGGATGGGGTTATCGGGTGTTGGCCCCTTGCGCAATCTTCTTGGCCTTCGCCTTGTAGGCCGGCAAGGCTGCCGCGTAGGCCAGGGCCTCTTCCCGGGTGCCAAAGGAGCCAAGACGGTCGCCCTTGGTGCAGACCCGCCAAGGGCCGCTGTTGACGCTGACCACGTCATAGCCGTTCATGTGCATCTTGTTCAGCATTGGAACGCTCATAATCGCCTCCCTTTCGGTAGAGATCGTCCGAGGTTGTCGCGAACACCTTACACCCGGTCCGCGCGGGCGTGGGTTCCATCCATCGCTACGAAGCCGGAGTACCCTGCCTGTGTTTCACTTGGGCTTCAGGTTCCCCAGCGGGTCATACGCCCGGGACTTGGGTTCTTTCTCCGGCTTGTTGTCCCTGGGTGCTTTCGCCGGACCTATGGGGTCCACCTGCGGATCAGCCAGGTCCGGGGAGTCAGGGTCGAAGCCCAGTTCGTCCTTGCCGGAAGCGTGCTCGGATGAACGCGGGCCAGTGGGCCTGTTCGTATTCATGGATACCTCCCGACCAGGATGGAATGTTCTTTCAATAAGAGGGCCATTCCGGCGCGGGGTGCAAAACAGCTGACGAATGGCACTCGAGCAAACGACCTTTTTCCGCCGTGCTTATGGCGTTTTGGAAGGTCTGCCGCAGTCGAATCATGAGCTGCGTTATCAGTCCGCGCCAAGGCCTGCGTTTCGTCGCCCTGTCGTTGCTAGGGCCATAGCGCAAGCGCACACTGGCTGCAGCTGACGGATCAGCTCCCCCTCTGCAAAAAGCCCGCCCATGCGGGCTTTTTGTCTATCCGCCATCCCCTCGTCCCGCCCTTTGCGAATACTGCTCGCCGCCCTCGTCGCTCGGCTTTACTTCAACTGATGCATCAGGCGTCTCTTCACGACACCGACCATCGGGAGCCCTGCCATGAACAAAGCACTTATCGTCATGATCATCCTGTTATCAGCTGCCTCCGGTTGCACCAGCAATTCCCACGTCTACCGCAATCAACCGCTGGTGGCGAAGGTCGAGACCGGCATGACCCAGGACCAGGTCCGACAGATCGGCGGCGAACCCTTGTCCGTCACCCCGCGCACCGTGGAACTCGGGACCTGCTTCGACTATGTGTTGACCCAGGCCGGTCATAACCAGCCGTTCAATGTCAGCTTCGACGGCAACGGCAAAGTCGACCACACCAGCTTCCTCACCTGCGCCGAATGGAGCCACGCCCAGCAGAAAGCCAGGGCTCCAGGCAGTGGCACGAGTGATATGGGTGGCGGTTATTGAGCTGAGCTGGCCAGAGTCGGCGGCGATTGCGGGTGGGTACGGCCAGATGAAATTTCTTTCACTGTGAGCCGGGCGCCAGGCGGGTAGATTTCACCCTGCTCATTCAACTATTGGCCCGCTCCCCGCGGGCTTTTTTTTGCCTTGCAGAGCGACGTGAAAGATCGCCGCAGGCAAATTTCAGGCAAAAAAAAGCCCAAGTAGCTGATGGACACTTGGGGCTAAAAATGCATAAACCGTGGTAGGTGAACGCGGGGCTATCTTAACGTCCCCGAGAACATGTAACAATATATTTTGAGGTTATTTTTACCCTAAATGCTTTCTAAGCCCTTAAATAACCACATGTTTTTTCAGGCCATGGCCGATTCGTCACCTTGTTGACGTCAGTAAAAAAGCACCACCGCCTGGCTTTCCGCATGATTCAACGTCTGTGTGAACCTCTTGCCTGCCGTCAGGCATACAGGATCACGCACTCCGCAAACGAGGAAAACTCACCGGCTTCCACAGGCCCGCCGGAGCTGACCAACCTCGCTGCGAAGGACAGCCTGAAACCCGGTGCCACCGGGTACTCGGCACGGCCTTCATGGCCCAGAAGCACGACTTTTCCCTCGCTATCCAGCAGTTGAACGCCAACATTGCGTGCGGAACCGGCCTCTTCGTAATCATTCATCAAGATCACACCATCACTGGTGATGCCGTCAAAGTAGATCTGGACCTTTTTCGCCCCCTTGAGCCTGTCTTCATTCAACTCGACGCTGAACAGCTGCGGAAAACTGCCACCCGCCTGAAGCACATCAAGGCTCGATGTGCCCAGCTCGACCACCTGCTCCATGCCGCTGGAACGCCGATGTGCAACTCCAGAAACAACACCTGCATCCAGGCCATGACCAGGATCGATCGTCCACGTGGGAGCGGTGACCCTGGCGCGAAAATCAAAGAACTTTCCAACATTTTGAGTGGGCATTATTTATTCCTTTAATTGAATGCAAACATGCGATCGGTTCAGTCCGGAGCAACCACCCAGGCCACTCTTCTGCCTGTCGCCCTGCGCTTTTTCAATGGGCGAAACACCGCCGGCTCGACAGTCGGTGTCAATCCAAAAAGCGCACACGGCGAACGCTGAAACCTTAAAACGGCGCCCAATCAACGTCCTTAGGACACTTCCGAAACGCTCCACTCAACTATCAGATCGCGCTGGAATGTTGCCGAAGAGGACGCTCGGCAAAATCACCGCCAAGGCGGTTACCTGTATTTGAGCCAACGAAAGACAGGAAAACCGGAGTCAAACAGGATGTTGGAGAGGGAATATCGGTGGGAATGGAATGCTGTGTGTCAGGCAAAAGCCCGGTTTTGCACCGGGCTTTGCTTGCGGGTCGGGCCGGACTGAATCAGTCCAGCGCGTCGTGCAGAACTTCGTAGATGATGCCTGTCGCAATGGCGACCAGGATCAAGTCAGTACCAGCCTGTTGCCACTCATAACCGTCATAGTGCGGCAGCCGGCTTAGCATCCGGCCATCCAGCTTTTTCGCGATACCCGGCGGCAGGGGTTTGCCTCGGGCCAGGTTTTTCTGAATGCCTGGCGGCAGGGCCGGCCCGGGTGACCAGTAGTCGCGACTGTCGCCAATGATCACGCGCACACCGCCGACATCTACTTGAGGTCCGCCATACCTGTAGTCTTGGGATTTGTTGCCTTTATTGCCGTGCCCACCCTGATTGCCGTGGGGATTGCCCTTGCCGTTCCCTGGGTCCGCATACAAGGCAGTCGAGCCGAATAAAAACGCGGCGCTTGCTAAAACAGCTACAACCGAACGAGTCGTCATCTCTGCAGTCCTCTGCATGAATCCAGCCGTGGTGCCATTCGTCATGACACACGAACTATAGACAGCCGATTGCGTCTTAGTTCATGCAAACCTCTCCTTATCTATGGAAGCGATCATGCTTTTAAAGAAAAAAAATCTCGTGACGGCCCTGACCTGCGTACTGATGCTGGCAGCGGCGCCTCTGCTCCCTGTGACGTCCGCCTATGCAAAGGACGGTGGTGGCCATGGTGGCGGAAATGGCGGTGGTAACGGTGGGGGTCATGGCGGTGGCAATAGTGGCGGCAATGGTGGTGGTCACGGTGGCCAGGCAGGCGGCCACTCCGGAGGGGTCAGCAGCAAGGGCCATAGCGGCGGCCTGAAAAGCGATCCGGCCGGCAAGTCGGTTCGCAATCTCGGAGAAAATGGCAACCATTACGGCAGCATTCGTAATGACAGCAACGGCCATGGTTCGACCACTTCCGGCGTGGCTCACTCCAAAGACACCCGCGGGCTGTCAAAAGCCACCGCGATCTCGGACACCACGCCCGGTGACCACAACTCGAAAGGCCTGGGCAAAGCCAGCGTCTCCTCGAGCAAGAATGATCGATAGACCCAGCCTCATGCTCTCCAGCTGAGTCGGTTTCAACACTGCCGGTTGGTCAGCATTGCCCGCATGAAAAGCCCGGCCCAGCGCCGGGCTTTTTAGTATCTGCCCCGCCCTCCTTTGCCCTCACGACTCGCGCATGGATGAAATTATCTTTAAGTAACCTTCATGAAGCGAAGCATCTGAGTGCCTACCCTTCTGGGACCGACAAAGTGAACTACAGGAGTAACCCACGATGTTTTCCCATGAAGGTCTCGGTCTGATGTCCATCTTCATTGTCCTGCTGCTGTGTGTGCTGGCGATGTTCATTCATCCTGTGCACGCCCTCTGTAGCTGGGTGCAAAGGCGTAGGCGCAGGTTGTCGGTCGAAAATACGCGGCGTGAAGGCAAGCCCTACTCACGCTGAACAGGCACCCATCCAACGAAGCCCGGCCATGTCCGGGCCTCTGCTTTCTTGCTTCTACGCAGCCGCTTAGAGCCGCCCGGGCCGTTTGCGCCGGTCGATCACAACCGCGGTCGCCGCCAGCAGGATCGCCAGGGTGTAGGCAAACAGTCCGAGGTTAACGCCCAGGATCAGCTTCTCAGAGCCATCGGTGAGCACCATCGACCCACCGTAAGACTGCCGAAGCCAGTAAGCCGCCAAGAAGCCGCCCGTGACGAACAGGGTCAGGAGGCTGGACAGGCGCAGGTTGCTCTTCAACCACACCAGCCACAGGCTGAATGCACCGATCGCCGTATTGGTGAACAACTGCCAGACCTCATGCAACCGTGCGTGCGGCTCCCAGGCCGGGTTGAAAACATGGGTCTGATTGATCTCCAGCACCGGTACCACAACGGCGTAGAAGATTATCCCGATCGTCACGAGCAGCTTTGCTATCACTTGGAACCTCCTTGTTGTGAGGGGCGCGGCAACGTTCGGTAAGAACGAGGCCAGCACTTCAGCGGCATATAAGGACACGCAACCCCATAAAGGTCAGGCCCGATATCTACCAAAAGCCAGGAGGGAATCACGCTGCAACTGCGCGTTCTACTCTCCGCTGCCTGCCGATTGCCTCAGTTGCCGGGCATCGTAAAGCGCCCGGGCAGCGTCCAGTTGCGGGAAGTTGTGCTCGGCCCAACGATCCAGCGCGGCCAGGGTGTCGACCAATGAGCAGGCTACCGCCGTCAGCCGATACTCGACATGGGCGGGCTTCTCGGCGAAGCCCAGTCGCTCGATCGGCTTCGATGTGCTGGAGCCCTACCTCATCCACGGCGTGCGTGGCGGGCTGGCTCCTGAGGCAGAACGGAAACAGCAAAATACCTGGAGCAGCGAACCCTCGATTACCAGGCCAGGCTCACCCGCTGGGCACAGTGGCCGTCGATCCCGTTCAACCAGGAGCAGGACTTTATCGATGGCCAGAGCTTGCGGCCTGGCGCGCCGACTTACAGCCCGTTCGTCCGGCACATCCCTTAGCCGTGCAGCCAGCAACCTGTGCGGGCTAAAGGGTTGTTTTACAAGGAGGGTAAAACGACAAAGGCCAAAGGATGATTGGGCTTTTTCGATGCTCGAGCGACGCCTGCCAATGCCATTCGTCCAGGCCTGAGAGCCGTCCCCCGTTCCTCATCTACACCTTAGACATGAGATATCTGGTCGCACGGGTCCGCACAGCTGAATGGAGAGGACCGGGCCAGGCATTCGATTCGATGGCACACGAAGCGCCATGCGAAACCGCAGTACCTCAAGCTTCGGGCTTCATTTCTCAAGGAACGGAAAAATGATCACGAACTGCACGAACTGGCATGCCTGGCTGGACACCATGCCACCCAAACCGGACGAACTTCATGTAGTCGGAGACGTTGAAGTCTCCAACCCAGGGGTCAAGGCCTACCTGACGGTACGAGTCCCGCAGGGTATCAACCCGGCAATACTTATGCTGGATCTGCACCTGTACCAAAGGCCAGGGCAATGGATTCAGGTAATCACCTGCACGCAAGTCAGGTTCACCCGGGTGCTGCCGCCAAACTCCGTGCTCTACAGCGCGGTTGAAATCTTCCACAACGGTGAGCGAATCGCGTATATCGACGAAATCCCACACATCTCCTGACTGATCCGTACTGAATCAGTGGAGCCTTGAAATCCGACTGCGACCGCCTGATCCTCGATCAGTCGGTCGCCTCCCCCGCCACACTCCTGCTTCGTTCAATAGGTTGGCTCTTGAACTGGCCAGCGTCTGCTTCTAGCCTGCAACCCGTTGTCAGGAGAAGCGGAAGAGAAATGATCAGAAGATTTGAACAGCAAGATATGGATGCCGTGCTGGACATCTGGCTGCAGGCTTCGCTGAAAGCCCACGATTTTATCGATGCCTCATTCTGGCAGTCGCAAGTCGACAACATGCGCAACCTGTACCTCCCGGCGTCAGAGACCTATGTCTTCGAGCGGGAGTCCAAAGTGCGGGGTTTCTATTCACTGCACGACGAGCAGCTGGCCGCCCTCTTTGTTGCACCTGAATTCCAGGCCAAGGGGATTGGCAAGCAACTGCTCGCCCATGCCAGGGCACAGCGTCCCGTGTTGAGCCTGGCGGTATACAAGGACAATACGGCCAGCTGCGGCTTTTACCTGGCACAAGGCTTTGTCGTGACCCACGAGCAGACGGATGAACATACGGGGCAGCAGGAATACCTTATGAGCAGCGCCCCGCTCTGATCCATGTAGCCCGTCACGGTATATCCAGCCCTGGCCTTTTACTGCCCTCCAAAAACCAAAAAGCCCAGCGTACGAGCTGGGCTTTGCCTGGCCAAAAACTGAATCAATGAGGCTGGCGTTGCCTCTGCAACTCTGCCTTTAACCAGCTGCTTGCCGGTTGCGATCCAGCAGCGCAACGCACTTCATAAACCTTGCCACTCATGCTGCTTTTAGTGGCGGCAAGATCGATAAAGTCCTCCGCGCTGCTCACCATGTTCTTGCCCTCGAGGTAATTCAGTTTTTTCTCCAGGTGCTGCCGTGCTTGGGGGGCTGGATACTCGGTGCCATTACGCACGAACTGGCATTGGCTGTGCTCGACAAAGTCCAACAAGCCCTTTATCTCCTGGGCTGCCTGAGGCGTCGTTTGCGCCTGCGCGTTAGTCGCCATTGCCAAGACGGCGATACCCGCCGCCATCAACCATCGAGCCCGTTCACCGGTAAAAATTCGCATCATTCGTCCTTGTCTTGAAACTGAGCACTGTTGTCGGATCTGGCCGAGCATTACCCGGCGCCAGGTCGGTCAGACTTCGATAGGGAAAACCGGCTGAACGCCCTGTTGCGCATCCGCGCTTTCTATAGCGGCCTCAAGTCTGGCCAGGAAGGCTGGATTCAATTTGGCGTCAAGCAGATTGACCTGCTCTACCGCCCTCTTCTGCTCAATCATCTTGGCAAGTTCTGCATAAGACAGTTTGGGTGTCGGGTTTTGAATAATAATCACTGAAACGCTTCCTTGGTTCATCCGTCCAGCCCACCAGAGGTGTGGCGGCAAGTGTATCCGCTGTTCCGCGCTGATCCAAACTCGCCCGGCCTGCACTTGGACGCTTGCATCCACTCCCTGCTTTGTCGATACCTGCCGCCTCCGGGCCTCGAATGCCGCGTCGAGCGCAGCCTTGAGCGTTGCCGCCTCCGCCCGTATTTGCCACGCATGCCTGCCCATGCCCAGGCCCGGCAGCGCTTCTGCCCCGTCATAGACCAATGGTGCCGCCAGTCGTCGTCGCAGCGTTGACGCCCTATCCCTTAAGGCGCGCAATGGCCCCCTAAAAATGATCGCCTGGGGCCTTTCCAGATGGCAAAGATCATAGTGCTGGCCGGTGACTTCCCCCAGGGTGACGCGGAGTATCTGCGCGGAACCATCACGCTCAAAACCGCCAATAAACCGCTGATAGGGAAAAGTTTTCTCGTCTCCGAGTTCAAGGACCTGGTCGTCGAAAATACCGACTCGAACAAGAACATTAAGAGCGCCATAGGCCTTGGAATGGTTGGTGCCATGTTTCTGGGGCCTGTGGGTGCCGTCGCCGGTTATCTACTGGCGGGCCACAATACCGAGGTGACATTTCTGGCCACCTTGAAGGATGGTCAGACACTGCTTGCTGCAACCGATAACGAGACCTACCAAGACATCTCGGCGCGCTTCAACAGAAAAAACTCACCTGAAAAACGCGATAAAACCGAGACTTGATGCCCGACATCGCGGGATGTTGCAGGCCGTGACGGGGTGAACGTAGCACTGTGGTGTCCCCCTGTTCACCCGGTACTCATTGACCGTCATATCGAAGATCAGGCATCCAGAATGCCTTGCAGATTGCTGCGTTTTACCCGCCAGCAGCCCCCTCTCGTTCAGCCTTCTCCGCAGCCGGCAACTATCGACGCAGCCTGGATGGGGGATTGAGAGCAGCGCGATTTGCGCCCGAATGGAAAAGCAACAAGGCTGACCGGATTAGCCATTCACAGTCAGCCTTGTCGTTGGGACAGCTTCAACCCAGGAAACGGCAAATCACCATTGGCCCGAGAAGATGCAGGTCAGTGCTTCGATACCGCTGAACTTCCACAGCGAGTCGTTACAGTCTCTGGCGAATGCATGGGCGTTCGAGGCGGTGAGGGCCAGGACCACGGCGGAGGCGTAGACGATTTTCTTGAATGACATGGTGAATCTCCTTTTTCGTATCGGCACTTTCTTGTAAGAGCCACCCCGACGAGGATGGTCGTGCGCACTATAAGCCTGGCCTCGGTAGCAGACGATTAGGGCTGGTGTGCTAATGGCGAATACGCATCACCCAAGGCCGCGGGCGAGTTGCACAGGGCTTACACCCCCCTCTGCGAATGAACGCCGAGCCAGATCAGAAGTTGCAGTTGTATTGATACTCGAAGGGGAAGAACACCGTATCAACCACCAGGGAAAACGGCGCGTCGATCAGTAAAAAGGGAATCAGCTTTCCATGGGAGGTGCCTACCAACCACCAGTCCAGGCGCACGCCTTTGTAGGGGCAAGGGTGGTCGTAGTCCATGCGCATCGCCACCGCGGCGCAGCCGCTCAAGCAACTGATCAGCAGTAACAGAATCACTTTCCGAAACACGTAATGTCCTTATTACATCCATCTGCGGAGCGACGTAGACGTCTCTGCAATACGCCCGTCACCACTTCCCAGTGGTGATGAAAGAGAAATACCTCCGCCAGCAGAAAGGCAGCCTCTCAACCGCGTAAATCGCAGAGCGGATTTGAATGTGCGAACCGGAAACGAACAAGGGTTTGCATCAGCTTTCGCCAGCAAACCCTTGAGATAGATGGTGCCGAAGCCGGAATCGAACCATCCTCTTTATCGCTGAAAATAAAGGAAATTTTCAAGTTCGAAAATTTCTGTACCTCTATGTGTACCCTCATTGGGCTCCCATTGGTACGACTGGCACGCAGTGAGCCACCGCGTAGACGAAAATATCCCGGGTGTTTTTTCGTTCCTCGTGGAATTCAGTCAAACTCCATGGAGCAATATTTGGAGAGGGAAACGAGACTCTCATCTAGCGTCCGACCCATTGAAATCTAAGGGGTTTCTTTTATTCCTGAATCAGGAATGGACTTGATTCTGGACTTGTTTTCAGAGGGTATCAAGAGCACAAAAAGAACAACTCCAAGCCACGCTATTGGGTTCTACCCATAGCCAATCGGACAACTGAGCATCAAGTTGGTGGCCCAATTGCTCAGGATCAACAGGAGCCGAGCCCTCCCGAAAAAACGCCCCAACCTCCCCACTCACCTGTCAACTCACAACTGAGGGATATCGGCCAAGTCTAAACGTTCCGATAGAGCTCCAGCAGAACCTCCAGCGGGTGCCTCACCCTTGAGGACGATTGCCCGCTGTTGATGCGTAGTGCAGGGGGAGTCGTCGACGATGATTATTTGTTCTGAGGAGGTAAGTGGCATTTCTCAATTTAATGTGACAATTCAGGTCATTAACCAGTCAGATCGCCGCAGTAGAACGCCTGCATTTTAGGGCTATCCAAAAGCGACTGCTCTCACTTAAACGTCGCGTGAGCCTTAAGTCGTGAGGTCTTCCCTGGAACCTGAACATGCAGGTGGCATGAACGCGGAACAAGCACACCACCTGAATACCGCTAGATCAGTTAACCATTCGCCGCTCCCGGCCAGCCGGCCTGATGCAAGGCTTTGAGCAGCGTCTCACAATCAAGTCCCGGCACGGAATGGCCGTTGCCTTCGGCGGTGTCAGCGGCTAACAAGGCATTGATGATGGCTTCTTCCACCGCTTCGGTGGCGGCAAGAAACAACTCGCTGATGTGGTCGTTGTTGACCATGCTCAAGTTGTCGGTAGTTGGCGCGCGCTTACTTTCGTAAGCGGCCGGTGGCACATGATTACCGGTGGAGAAGGCGATGAAAATGTCACCGCTGTGGTCTTCATTACCACCACCGGTGCGGGCGAGACCGAGGCTGGCGCGTTGCGCCAGGCGCGTACACTGGTGCGGCAGCAACGGCGCATCGGTGGCCAGGCAAACGACTATCGAACCCATGCCCGGGTGCGGCAGCGAAGCCTTGAGGAACGGCGAGTCGGCCTGTTCCATGTAGCGTCCGACCGGGTAGCCGTCGACGCGCAGTTCGTTACGGATGCCGTGGTTTGCCTGGACAATGGCGCCAACAGTCCAGCCGCCCTGAGTGCTACTCAGGCGCCGCGATGCGGTGCCGATACCGCCCTTGAACTCGTGGCAGATCATGCCGCTGCCGCCACCGACCGCGCCTTCGATAACGGGCCCAATCACAGCATTACTCAGAGCTTCGGCCACATGCTCGGGCTTCACATGAAAACCGTTGATGTCGTTGAGCAGGCCGTCATAGGTCTCCAGCACCACCGGCATGTTCCAGTAGAGACGGCCGTCATCCGGCTGTTGTTCACGGTCCAGCACAATCAGTGCATCGCGCACCACGCCCAGGCTGTGGGTGTTGGTGAAGGCGACGGGACTGGTCAAAAGACCCGCTTCGCGAATCCATTCCAGACCGGTTGCGTCGCCGTTGCCGTTCAACACATGGACGCCGGCAAAGCACGGCTGCTGGCTGGTGGAACCGACACGCGGTTCGATGACCGTTACCCCGGTCAGGACGTCGCGGCCGTTAGCGGTGCGTCCTCGCACATTGCTGTGACCGACCCGAACGCCCGGCACATCGGTGATGGCGTTGAGGGGACCGGGTTGCAATTGTCCGAACTGAATATTCAGGTCGCGGGCGCGTGACTTCATTGTGTCTTTCATGCTCTCTCGCTCTTGTTTTGGTTTGTTTCATGCCTGGGGCTTGGTCAACCATCAGCAGAACCGGGTCTACCAATCAATTGCCGGTCTTGACCGTGTTCCACGCACGGGTCCGAATGCGCTCCATCTTCAGCGGCAGTGGTTCCAGAGGAAAAAGCGTGGCCAGCACATCCTTGGACGGATACACCCCTGGGTTGTCGCGGATCTTCTTCTCGACAAGCGCAGTGGCATCCTTGTTGGCGTTCGGATAGCTCAGGTAGTTGGATGACTCAGCGATGACTTCGGGGCGCAACATGTAGTTGATGAAGGCCAACCCTTGCTCCGGGTTCGGCGCATCATTGAGTTGCACCAGACTTTCCACCCACACCGGGGCACCTTCGCGTGGAATGCTGTAGACAAGGTTTCGATGGTTACCAGCCAGCTCGGAGGCTTTTTGCGCGTCGGAGACACCGCCCGCCCAGCCCAGCACGACGCAGACGTTGCCATTGGCGAGATCAGAGATGAATTTGGAAGAATCGAAGTAAACAATATGGGGACGCAGTTTCAGCAGCAGTTCCTGGGCTTTTTTGTAATCATCCGGGTTTTGGCTGTTGTATGGCAGTCCAAGGTAGTGCAATGCGATGGGAATAACCTCGCCAGGGGCGTCCAGCATGGCCACACCGCACTGACTGAGTTTGGCCAAGTTTTCTTCTTTAAAAATCAGATCCCAGGAATTGACTGGCGCATCGGGGCCGAGTATCGATTTAACCTTGTCCGCGTCATAACCGATACCAGTGGTCCCCCACAAATAAGGGGCCGCATAGCTGTTTCCGGGATCATTGCTCTGCAACTTGGCGAGGATGTCGGGATCAAGATGGGACCAATTGGGTAACTTTGAGCGATCCAGTTTTTTCAGCACACCGGCTTTGATCAGGTTCGGTAGCAGGTCGGCACTGGCAACCACTACGTCATAACCACTGCGGCCAGCCATCAGTTTGCTTTGCATGACGTCACTGTTGTCGAACACATCGTACACAGCGCTGACGCCTGCTTCTTTCTGGAAGTCTTTCACCGTGTTCGGGGCAATGTAGTCATACCAGTTGTAGATATGAACACTGGGCTTTTGAGCTTCATCGGCCTCGGCGCAGACCAGGCCAAAACTGAACAACGAGACCAGCGCGAATTGTATGTAACGAATCGGCTTCATGGGGATGCTCCAGAGCGTTAGCGCTGAGTTCAGGGGCACGAGTACTGCTCCTGCTAGTTTGTGAATTATTGTTGTGGCAGGGCCAAAACAGGCGTTAAGACGAAACAATCGCTGTGTTGTGGTTACACTCCGCGACTGATTCAGGGGATCAGGAGTTCACGTCGACCATCTCCGTGCTCAATCTGCTCGCCGGTCAGGAGCAGGCGGCGGTCACTGAGGTAGTCATATTCGTGGCGGGCGGTGCGAAGCAGGTCGAGATCGAGTTCCACCACCTGCCGACACTCTGCGCGGCCCGCTTCGAATAGCATGCGCCCGAAGGGATCGATAGCGACGCTCCCACCGGCAAAAACGAGGCCTTCGTCGCCGTCGCCTACTCGATTGACCATCACCGCGAACGCCTGATTTTCCTGAGCGCGAGCTATGATCGCGGTGCGGTGGACAGGGCCGTAGGGATCCATGTTGCCGTTAGTGACCAGGATCAGCTCGACGCCGAGTTGGCCGAGTGCCCGAGCACTTTCCGGCAATTCAATGTCGTAGCAAATCAGGATACCGACACGGATGCCCTTCCAGAGCGCAGTGGTATAGCGGTCTCCTGGTTGGAACAGTCCGCGTTCCGACGGCCAAAGGTGAGTCTTGCGATAACTCAAGGCGATCCCTTGTGGGGTTACCAGCAAGGATGTGTTGTAGAAGGTGCCGGAGTCGTTCTCAGCCAGACCAATCACCACTGAGACGTTCCGTTCGCGCGCGGCGCGTTGCACGGCCTGCACACTCGGCCCGTTAACGGGCTCGGCGATTTCGGCGAGCTGTTGGGCACTGGCAAATCCCATCAACTGCGTCTCTGGAAAAATCAGCAGATCGGTATCCACTGCGCAGGTCGCGATGGCCTGCAAGGTACGCTCCAGGTTATAAGCAGTATCGCCATCGCGACCGGTAAGTTGTACAAGCTCAATCTTCATTGGTGATCCTTTCACGTGCATGTGGACTCGCAATCGCCAAACTGAACAGCACCCGCTAGGGCTGAAATGGAGTATGGAGAGCCATAAAACGGAAAGTAATTACTTCGATGGGGTAACCCCGTATGGGTAGAAACGTGAGCATTACATTGCACGACATGGCCTGGCACCAGGCGATTGGCAGGCTGATAGAGGCACTTGACCGCCCTAATTTCTGGCTGGCCCTGGTGCGTCTGCTGGATAGATACATTCCGGTGGACAGTTGGGTTGTGCTGATTTTCAGCAATGGCCGTCCGCAGGTACTCGCAGAATGCCCAGGCAAGGATGGCGGGCCAGATCCACTCTTTCAGGATTACCTCAAAGGCCTGTATCTGCTCGACCCCTTTTACCTGGCCAACCGGGAAGCACCGCAGAACGGTTTGTTTTGGCTAGCCGACGTGGCGCCGGAGTGCTTCGAACAAACCGACTACTACCAACGCTACTTCCGCCTCAATGTCGTTGCCGACGAGGTACATATCAACGTCCAGCTTGACTCGGAACGCACCCTCAGCCTATCGCTGGGAAGTGAGTGTCTCTTCAGTGCAGAGCAGACCGCCCTACTCACACTCATCCAGTTCTGGGTCGCCGCCCTGATGCGTCAGCGCATGGCATTCGAGCGGGAAACGCTGGAGCAGAACACGTCGCCGACACCAAGCTGGCAGAGCTGGCTGGACTCCACTGACCAGCAGTTGGAAACGCCGCTTTCCGCCCGTGAACTGGAAGTCGGCCGGCTTATGCTTAGCGGCTGCTCGAACAAGGAGATCGCGCGCAAGCTGGCGATTTCCGCAGAGACTGTGAAGGTCCATCGCAAGCACATGTACAGCAAGCTCGGCATTAAATCTCAGTCCGAGCTGTTCTCACTGTTCTTGAACGCACAGAGCTGAAGCCGTTGTTTCCTGATGGCTTCAGTTCCTAAGATAATCGGCTTCGCTGCCACGCTTGCACATCAAGCGAATGCTTACCTGACTATCAAAGTCAGGCTTTAGTGCGCAAAACTGAATGACTGACTGGGTTGTTCTCTGCCGGTCATGGCCACGCAGCGTGATGGTCAAGTCCCATGCAAACAGCTGGTCAAATCAGTGCAACTACCCAGCTGGGCATGGAGCTGTCGCCCAGGTCAGCCGTGATTGCAACGGCACCTATTGCAATTCTCATCCTGGTGCAAATTCTTATACGAATAAGGGCAGTAAAACAGCATTGAACTAGCCGCTTCCAACAAACCCTCCCCGCTTGAGGAAACCGGCGCATTGCGGAACGCAGTCAAATGGCTTCTGCCCACCTGAGTCGGGTGTGCGATTCTGCCAGGTCCGATTGCATGTGGTTTCACAGCCAGTCGAAACGACTGGCCAGGGTTGTCGATAGGAGGGGTTCCTCCTGATCTTCGGCCTGACAGTCTCGAATTTCGTAGAGTTCGTCGGCTTCGCAGGACGTTCGCTGAACCCGACAGGCGCGAGATCTGCGGATAGCGTCGTAAACCTCAAGTACGTTTTGGGTGTCACCTTCAAGCACACGAGTCCTCCCCAATAGGTGTGCAAGCAGTCAGGCATCTTCAAGCCTCTGCCCTGCACCAGCTCCTTGATGGGGACGTATGGCGTGAGCGGCGTTACCGATCAGCACTACGCGACCATGTGTGTGTGTAGCCCGCAAGCTCTTCCAGTTCGTGAAGTGCCCCCTACCACCACTCAGCAAAGGCTTTTAGCATCTGGGTCTCGCTGGTGCTTTTGACCCAAGGTGTGTCTTGTGGCCATACCAGGACAACCCGCAGTTTCAGCGCAACGAAGCCATTCGCTCCTCCGGCTCGCTAGCGGCCGTGACCCTGATGCTGGCCGCGAAGGGCCAAGGACTGGTTTCGGCGCCCATGATCGGGTTCGACCAGTTGACAGTGGCGCAAGCGTTTGGTCTCTCCGCGACGGAGGTTCCAGTGATGTTGGTCACCGTTGGCTATCCTGGCTCGGCCAACTGGCCACAAAAACCTCGTAAAGCCGTTAAAGACGTTCTGCAGTTCGTGTAAGTGAATGCTGCCAGCGGTAGTCAAGAAGTGCTCATCACCAGGTCCATTGCCACCAACACCGCGATTTCCCCATCCCTTGCACCGTGACCGGAACATGCGCATCCAACTGGGACTTTCCTCTGGTCGACTTGGGCCTCATCATCACCACACAGTTGCCACAAAGGGTGCCATCCTGGTGCCTTGCCGGAGGACATGATCATGCAGGCACTGCCCGATCGCTTTGGGGCGCAAACCCGTCGTATCGCGTTCCTCTGGCTGCTGATCAGTACAGGCCCTTCTTCTCTTCAGTTGTTCGCTCTGTTGCTTCTGAGCACATTCAAGGCGGCGCACATGCCAGAGTGCATCACAGAAGTGAAGCGAACTCTCCAGGCCTACCACTTCGCTGGCGCGCGGACCATAGGCGACGAAGTCCCGCGCACCGGCGAGCATGGTATTGAGCACGAACCGGCCCAACGGTGCGAGAGCGCCTTACAGCCACTCAAGGTCAATGCTGTTGCGTGTAATGGCAAATCAAGCCGGTGGTTGGACTGAATCCGATTGAGTTAGCCGTAGATATAGATCTTCAGCGAGATACAGGATGGGTAGGCCGGATGACCTGTAGCAGGATCAACACTTTTGAACCCAAGCGCGCCTAGGTCGAGCTCATCGACGAAAACGTCGACTACACGGACTGGATTTTCTTCGACTAGGTAATCGTCCAACCACTCCGACTGCAACGCGCCTTGCAACTGAGCCTCACCTTTACTGATCTTTGACGGTGGACAACCTTTGCAGGTTCCACTCTGGCTGGGCACTCAACTCATGAAGGTAATCCACATCAATTGCCCCATCAGCGAACAGCAGTTTATTTATCGAGATTCGCGAGTTGCTGATCCTATCGGATGGTTGCTGCTGGCGGGCCGGATGATCCCATGCGGATGTTAAGGAGAATCCGTCAGTAGAGTGCTTAGATATCTTGGGATAGTTAATCAAGTCGATTTTTATTTGATTACGTGCTCCATGGCACAGTATTTGCTTTTTTTCGATGGATAAACCAGATAAATATCGGTGTTATCCAAGATCGCTTATCCGTAAACGTGTTCCACACAGTCATTACAAGGACACAGTCCCAAACAAACGTGGCATCCATAAAGGTTGGATTGAAATTGATAAAAAACAGCCCCCCCCGCTTAATCATCAGCGCCCTTTGCGGGCTCTGCCTACTCAGCTCACTCGCCAGTGCGGAAGAACGCACCCTGCGCGTCTACAACTGGTTCGACTACATCACCCCCAAGGCCCTGGAAGACTTCAAGGCCGAGAACAGCCAGGTCAAGCTGATCTACGACATCTTCGACACCAACGAGGCGCTGGAGGCCAAGCTGCTGACCGGCAACTCCGGCTACGACGTGGTGGTGCCGTCCAACGTGTTCCTCGCCAAGCAGATCGAGGCCGGGGTGTTCCAGCCGCTGGACCGTAGCAAGCTGCCGAACTGGAACCACCTCGATCCCAAGCTGATGAAGCTGATCGAAGCCAACGACCCGGGCAACCAGTTCGCCGTGCCCTACATGTACGGCACCATCCTGATCGGCTTCAACCCGGCCAAGGTCAAGGCCGCCCTCGGCGAGAACGCGCCGGTGGACAGCTGGGACCTGATCTTCAAGGAAGAGAACATCAGCAAGCTCAAGCAGTGCGGCGTGGCCCTGCTCGACTCGCCGTCGGAGATCCTGCCGCTGGCCCTGCAGCACCTGGGCCTGGACCCCAACAGCAAGCAGCCGGCGGACTACGCCAAGGCCGAAGCGCTGCTGCTGAAGATCCGCCCCTACGTCACCTACTTCCATTCGTCCAAGTACATGGCCGACATCGCCAACGGCGACATCTGCGTGGCGGTGGGGTATTCCGGCAGCTTCTCCCAGGCCGCCAACCGCGCCAAGGAAGCCAAGAATGGTGTGGTGGTGGACATGCGCCTGCCCAAGGAAGGGGCGCCGATCTGGTTCGACATGCTGGCGATCCCCAAAGGCGCGAAGAACCCGGACGATGCCTACACCTTCATCAACTACCTGCTGCAACCGAAGGTGATCGCCCCGGTCAGCGACTTCGTCGGCTACCCGAACCCGAACAAGGACGCCACCGAGCTGGTCGATCCGGCGATCCGCAACAACCCCAACCTGTACCCGACCGACGCGGCGATGAGCACGCTGTACACCTTGCAGCCGCTACCCCGCGACGCAGAGCGGGCCCGGACCCGAGCCTGGACCAAGATCAAGTCGGGTACCTGAGTCTAACAAGGTGGATGGTTGGTACTGCAGCCATCCACCTCATGCTGTTTGAGCGATAGTTGCCAGATTCAATGAGCTTGACATCGAGATCATATATCCGCAGTCCGGAGCTCCGGAGATGAAAGGGACAACTGAAGGTTTTTTCGACACGCTGGAGCCCTGGATTGATCTATCCACTTCCAGGACGACGTTTCCAGCGCCCAACAATGGTGCCATTACCCTTCAGAAGTGCCCCCTTATCGGATCTTGAGTAGATTTTGATCGAATGAATGATTGTGGATTATTACCATCAACGCCTCTATTGCGGCCTTGGAGATACTACTCCGGCTCAAGTTTGATCAACACAAGTGCATTGCCAGATCGGCATCCAGTTCGGCCTGGGCCTTGTTGCCGCGGTGCACGGCGTGGCGCAGGGTGACGGCGAGGTTTTTCGCCGGTCCGGACTGCACCACGTACTTGGGTCGATGCCGCTGCCACGAACATACAGGGCTCTGAAGGTCAGGCCGGGAACCTGGTAGCCGGCCATGTTGAGGTCGTAGCGGGCCTGCCAGGAGGCTTCTTCAGGGGCGTTGAAGTCCGACAGGGCCACGGCGTTACTGAGCAGGATCGCGCCGCGGGTGACGTAGTCGTAAGGCGTGTCGCCGTCGACCTTCTGGTAGCCCAGGCCAAAGCTGTGGGCGCCGCTCCTGTAGGTCGACATCAGGCTCCAGGTGGTGTTGCCGATGCGTCCGGACAGGGCCTGCGCATGGCACAGCACGGCGTATGTACGCAAGTTCTATGCGGTGAAGTAACGCCTGGCACAAACAACAACGGCGCCCGCGGGCGCCGTTGTCATGTCGGGCGAAAACCGCCCGTGCGCTCAATCATCTCGCCCTGCACTACCTTGGCCTGCCCCCCAACAGCAGCAGCCCTGAGGACTACAAAAAAGCCGAAGCGCTGATGCTGAAACTGCGTCCGCACATCACCTACTTTAATTCGTCGAAGATCGGCAGCGATCTGGCCAATGGTGATATCTGCGTGGCCCTGACCTGGTCCGGCGCAGTATTCGGTGCGAAGCAAGCCGCCAAAGAAGCCGGAAAAGGCGTGAGAATCGAATACAGCATCCCCGTTGAGGGTGCACCGCTGTGGTCAGACAACCTGGTGCTGGTGAAAGATGGCAGCCATCCCGAGCAGGGGCTGATGTTCATCAACTATATGTTGCGCCCTGGAGTGATAGCGTCCACTACCGATCTGGCGCTCACTGCCAACGCCAACAAAGACGCGACTGCGCTGGTTTCGGCCGAGGTCAATGACAACCCGAACATCTACCCCGCCGCAGACGTGATAGCCAAGCTGTTCACCCTGCAATCTCAGTCCCATGCGACCGAACGTGTACGCTCGCGCTCATGGAGCAACATCAAGAATGGCAACTGAGCCGGCTTCCACTGCGGCGTATGAGTCTTCCGTGTGAGAGCTTCAGCATGACCACAGCGGACAGGCGCAGCGAATCAGAGCGACCCGGGGGCCTCAAGATGGGGTTGCATCAACGCTTCGAACCAATCAATGAACGCATTAAGCCGACGCGAGCGTTGGCGTCGATGTGGGTACAGCAGCGAGACCGGCATCGACGCGGCGCGAAATTCGGGCATGACCTCCACCAGTTGCCTGGAATCGAGCAGGTGTTGCACGTCGAACCGGGGGATCTGAATCAACCCCATTCCCGCCATGCAGCAGGCGATATAGCTCTCGGCGTTATTGACGATCACCCAGCTGGGTACCGGCACCTCGTGGGTCTTGCCAGCGCTCACATACTCCCAGGGCAGCTCACGACCGTTATTCGGCGAGGCATACCCTACCGAGAAATGCCCATGGGTCAGGTCTCCCGGCTCCCTCGGGGTGCCATGCTGACGAAGATAACCAGGAGGGGCACAGTTGATCAGCGCGATCTGCCCGATCGTTCGCGCGATCAGGCTGCTGTCGAGCAGATGACCAATGCGGACGACGCAATCGACCCCTTCCTGTACCAGATCGATAGAGCGGTCGGTGGAGCCCAAAGCGAGCTGCAGCCCTGGATAGCTGCGCTTGAGAGTCGGCAGGGCCGGTGCGATCAACCTTCGGGCGATGCGACTGGGAACATCGATGTTCAAACGCCCCGATACTTGGTGCTGATGCAGCTGAAACAGCCGCTGGATGTCGTCAGCATCCGTCAGTAACCGTCGTACCCGCTCCAGCAACTGAGTGCCATCGGCGGTCAATTGAACCCGCCGTGTCGTTCGATGCAATAGCCGTACGCCCAGGTCTGTCTCCAGCTCCTGAATAGCGGCGGACACCGAAGCCCGTGGCAATTCGAGCATGTGGGCCGCCTTGATGAAGCTGCCCATTTCGGAGACCTGGATGAAAATACGGTACTGGATAAGCTTGTCCATAATGGCTAGCCGGCGAAGCCCCCCTCCTCCAGAAAACGCTTTTCCTCAGGCGTACTCTCGCGTCCGAGCAGTCGATTGCGATGCGGGAAACGAGCAAATCGGCGGATCACCTCCCGATGCCCTTCGGCATGGGCGAGCCAGGGTTGCCCCAGGCGAGCATTGAGCAGGACTGAAAAGTCCTGGTCGATGAGGTCCTCGGAATGGGCAAAGGGCAGGCAGAAGAATAGCCTCAGGTCGGCAGCGACCTCCTCCATATGCCCCGCTGCCTGTGCCAGGCGGGCGAAATGTCGAGCCAGGACGTCCGTCGCATACATATCCGCCGAACCACGAAAAGCATTGCGCGGAAACTGGTCGAGCAAGATCAGCAGCGCCAGCGAACCCTCGGGCGTATTCCGCCAAACCTCGCATTCACCTCGCACCACCGCCCGATGCCGATCGAGAAAAAGCTCGCGAAAACGTTGGTCGAACGCTGGGTCCTTGGCGAACCACTGACTGGCGCCCGCCTCCCGCCAGAACCGGACGACAGCGGCTGCCTGCTTGTCGTTGATAAAAGCCATGAACATCAGTCCTTGGATACCGTGTTGCCCAGGATCATGGACCTGCCGGCATAGATGCCGCCCGCCACCTCCAGCGCCAGGCGCTCGGCGTCCTTGCGGCGCAATTCATCTGCAATCGCCTCGGCCCCGTCGGGTGTCGCGCCCAGCACCTTCGATGCCTCTTGTCCAAAGGTCATGGCTGACTCAAAGGTGACGCGGATCTGGTAATCCACATCGGCGTTGATCAGTTCGATGGCATGCTCCCGGTCGAGGGCGCGCGCCAGTACACGGGCATGGGGAAACCGGGTCTTAGCATATTCGACGATCCGGGTGGCGGCCTTGCGGTCGTCGACGCACACCAGGATGGCACGGGCGTGGTGCGCTCCAGCGGCATGTAGTACGTCGGGATAGGTGCCGTCGCCGTAATACACCTTGAAGCCGAAATCCTTGGCGTCGCGTATCACCTGAGGCTGGTTATCGATGATGGAAATATCGGCCCCCATCGCCAGCACATGCTGACTCACGATCTGCCCAAAACGCCCGAAGCCGATGATCAGCACGCTGCCGGCCAGATTCTCCGGCGCTTGCAGGCCTTCCAGGGAGGCTCCGGGCTTCGGCCCCCAGCGACGGTAGACGATGACCACCAACGGCGTCAGCGCCATGGAGAGCACGACCACGGCGGTCATGTTGGCGTTGACCTCAGGGGCGATCACACCACTGGCCAAGGCAGCGCCAAAGAGCACAAAGGCGAACTCGCCGCCCTGGGCCATCAGCACGGCCCGGTCCAAGGCATCGACGTGAGAGCTCCTCGTCAGCCGCGCCAGGCTGTAGATGCACAGTGACTTGACGGCCATCATCGCCAGCACGCCGGCGACGATGAGCGGCCAGTTGTGCGCGACCACCCTCAAGTCCAGCGACATCCCGACGCCCAGGAAGAACAGCCCCAGCAGTAAACCACGGAAGGGCTCGATATCCGCCTCGAGCTGGTGACGGAAAGTCGACTCCGACAACAACACCCCGGCAAGGAAGGCCCCCATGGCCATGGACAGGCCACCCAGTTGCATCAACAGCGCTGCGCCCAGCACCACCAGCAACGCAGCCGCGGTCATCACCTCGCGCGCCCTGGCGTTGGCCAGGATGTAGAATAACGGGTTGAGCAGCCAGGTCCCCACGGCGATCAGCGCCGCGAGCGAGCTTGCGGCGATACCAATGCTGAACCAGCGCGAATCGGCAACCGGCGCAGAAGGATCGACAGGCGCGATGAACGCCACCAGCGCCAACAGCGGTACGATCAACAGGTCTTCGAAAAGCAGTATGGCCACGATCTTCTGTCCGCGTGCTGCGGCAATGTCACCACGCTCGCCCAACAGTTGCATGACGATGGCGGTGGACGTAAGCACAAAGCCCATCGCGCTGACGAAGGACACCGCCAGCGGAAAGCCGAACGTCACCCCTACCCCGGTCAGCAACACACCACAGGCCAGTGTCTGTAGGCTGCCCAGGCCGAAGATGTCGCGCCGCATGCTCCACAAATGAGAGGGACGCATTTCCAGGCCGATGACGAAGAGAAACATCACCACTCCTAACTCGGCAGTGTGCAAGATGGTTTGGGGGTCGTTGAACAGGCCCAGCCCGAAGGGGCCGATCACCAACCCCGCCGCCAGATAGCCCAGTACGGAGCCCAGGCCCAGGCGCTTGAACAGGGGCACCGCCACCACTGCCGCTCCCAGCAAGGTCACGACCTTGACCAGATCACCCGCGCTGCCCTCTACCGACATAAATGAATCTCCCGTATCCAAGGCGTGTCAGGCATGGGCAAACTGCCAGAGAGCAATGCCCGCGGCGAAGGTAGGTACGGCGAAGACCAGCAATAGGATAGGTAACTCCTGGCGCACGCTATAACCCGCGTAGGTGACACCCACCCACATATTGATGCCTGCCATCAGCAGCCAGAAAGGAACAAAGGCCCTGGTCGCCAGTACCATGCCCAGGCTGTTCCCACCCCAGAGCCAGCCGAACAGGATAAACACCAGCAGAAGGACCAAGCCTCCCGCTATGACCATCAGCACATGCATATCCAATCTCCTTGTTCAGGCAACGCCCTGCCCCGACACGCCTCGGGCAATAAGCGATAAAAACCGTTGCGTCTTGCAGGCACGGGCAAACGTACGGATATGAGAAGGCTCAAACCGCCCAGGCATCGGGTGTGGATCCTGTATGGAAAATCGAAAGAGAACAGCAGCGTTTCGCGTAACCCCCCCTGCAAGACACATGAAAGGGAGGGTCGACCATGAGAAATATCCACCCTGCCCTCTGGGTAGCATCGAAGTGTAGGTAGGCGGAACCGACCGATAAACTCGGCTAATCTGGATAGACAATCCCAAAATTCAGTCTAGTTAAAAATGTTATCCCTTCTCCTCGCTGGTTTTTGCCTGAAAGAATGGCGAGAAGTCGGCAAAATCGTCGAAAACGCCGGAACATTCGGGATCATTTTCACCTGATAAATGAAAAGAGATGGCATCCATCACTTACCGGCTACCTGAACTAACAGAGAAAATCTCGGTCAATTGAACGCAACAAAAAAGTTTAATGACGTCGTGCCTGCATTACCTGTCGTAGGTATTTGGAGTGGGTATCTTCCTGCCACTTATAGTAACTCGAGCGCTAACCCGAGAACCTAAGAAACAGAACTGCCCACCCTAGTTACTCTTGGTAATACTTTCTATGATTGACGGCGATCAATTGTTGTCAAAAAAATACTTGGCCGATCTGATTCGGTCATTACAGCTCGATTCAATTCTCAGGTAGAGGTGGCGTATGTATATCGTCAAGAAAGCACCGAGCTTGGCAATGGTGGGAATCCTGATGGGTGGTTTTTTTCAATCATCCGTTCAGGCTGAAGGCATCATTGGCTCGGCACTCAACGGTGCAGCCAATATCACCGGGGCGGCGCTGGGTGGGGCCGCCAATGTCACTGGGGCCGCGCTGGGAGGTGCGGCGAATATCACTGGAACAGCACTCGGCGGCGCAGCAAACGTTACAGGGACAGCACTCGGTGGGGCCGACAATGTGACCGGCACTGCGCTCGGCGCTCCCAGATACAGTTCCGACGATGACTATGACCCGCCACCACCAAAGCATCGCCGCCATCAGCAACAGCGTTATTACCAGGATAATAACTAACAGCAGCAGCTGTCTTATCCAAGCCAGCCAGAAACTGATGTTTTGTTGTGGATGGCGGCAAGGGCTCAACAGGTAGCGGGAAAACTTTCAGAGGGCGATAGCGTTCACTTGTTTTTAAGTGGGCACTATCGCCCTTTTTTAGTGCAACCAATGCTCAGCGAATACTCATCCGAAACAAAAGCTCATACGTAAAGGGTTACCGCCCATGGCAGATAACACCATTGTGGGCTTGCCTTTATTTATACCTCTATAGTTCGCGCCCTGGTATAGGGCGGATCAACTTGGTAAATGCACTATAACTGGGCGCTGATCCATCAAGAGTGACTTATCGTTTTATGTGCCGGTTCGTTGAGCATGGGCTGGTCGACTTTGTGGATCAGTTGCTTGATCGGTACGCCTTCGGGCAATTGCATGGAGCTGAAGACAATCCGGGATTTGACCTGGGCACCAAGCCTCGCCAATTGGTACTCCGGTACATCGTAGATGAAAGCTTGGCGGATCAGCGGATGGTCCAAGCAAAACGCCAACAGGTTGAAACGGACGTTGAGCGTCAAGCCGGCATTGATCAGCACCAGGTCGAAGGCAGTGTCGCCGTACTCCAGCAACGTTAGCATCTCCTCCAGGCTCGACGCCGGCGCGATGCCGTAGTAACCCTCGCGGTTAAAGTCCCGCTCCAGGCGCAAGCGCTGAAAGTGCTGTGGGTCAGCGATCATGATGCGTAATGCTTTATTGGCCATGGGCTGCTCCTAGCGACCGTTCAACTGTGCGCTGCAGCCAGCGCAGCAGATCGGCACCGTTCATGGCCCGGGAATGCCAGTAGCCCTGCCCCTGGGTACAGCCCAGTGTCAGTAGCTCCTGGTGCTGCTCGGCGGTCTCGATACCCTCGATCACTACAGACATGCCCAGGGTCTGCCCCAGCGCCAGGGTGCTGGCGACTACGGCCCGGCAACGAGGCTCATGCTTGAGACCGCGGACAAACTCCGCGTCGAGTTTGATTTCGTTGAAGGGCAGTTGGCACAGGCGCTGCAACGAGGAGAAGCCCGCGCCGAAATCATCGATCGACAAGCGACACCCCATGATGCGCAGGCGCACCAGGTTTTCCAGGGACACCGCTGGAGCCTCCAGCAAACCACTCTCAGTCAACTCAAAGGTCAAACTGCAACCCGGTGCCTGGAACATGGCGAGGATCCGTTTGATCTGCGACGTCAACTCCACATTGGCCAACTGCGCCGCATGCAGATTGAACGCCAGGTTCAACTCCCCTCCCCGGCTCCTGACCTGCCGCTGCAAGCTCAACGCCTGGAGCATCAAGCTGAACAGCAACTCATCCATCAGCCCACAGTGCTCCACCGTCGCAAGAAACGTCGCCGGCGACAACAGGCCCTTGAACGGATGGTTCCAGCGCGCAAGAACCTCCACCCCCAACACCTCGCCGGTTTTCAAATCAAACTTGGGTTGGTAATAGGGCTCCAATTGTTCGTCGAGTAAGGCCCGTCGCACCTGCTCCTCGTTGGCCAACTCCATATCCGTGAGTGGCGACAATACGGCCGGCTGCCGGCTCAAATAGTCCTCCAGCAGTTGCCGCAGGGTTTCAGCCTGCAAGGGTTTACCGATATCACCGAGCATGTGCAGCCCCAACAATGCGCCCATTTGCCGAACCGTACGGCGCACATCGAAAGGCAGGTAACTGCTGATAATGATGGCCCCCAACTGTCCGGTTGCTCCGGCCCGTTGAATGAACTCCAGACCATCCATGCCTTCCATTTGCAAGTCGCACAGGACCACATCCACAGGGCCGGCCTCTTGCAGGATGGCAAGGGCCTCGCCACCGCTGCTAGCCTCCAGCACTTCGCGACAACCCAGCTGCATCAATAGACTGACGGCTACGGAGCGTTGAAATAGATGCTCTTCAAGCACCAGAACACGGAGCGGCAGGCTGGCCATTGGGGTCACTCGGTTGCAAATGGAATACGCCAATTTTCCGGGAGTAGACGGGGTGAAGACAGTAGAAACAGTCCGTACTCTGATAGGAAATTTCTCGGAAACCAGGAGAAAATGCCTTAGCTCCTGGTTACGGTAATTGCTCTACGGGACAGCCCATCAGGGTTAACAGGCGTGCCGTTTCGGCCTGCTGCAGGGGCTGCATGAACGACCGGAATGCGTAAGTATGTTGCCGGGGGCTCAGACCTTGCGTCGACTCATCTCAGCTTGAGGACTTGAGTTATGGCGACAAAAATTTTCTGTGTGCTGCGCCAATGCCTTGTTCTGGTGGTCGTTGATATTTGATGGATCCACAGCGGCATGCGACATAAGTACAGGTGGGGAAGTCAGTTATACGTCATGGTAAAAGTTGCTGTCCCGTTGGCCTGGCCGGCCTTGACATCTGGGCTGGTCTGATAATAACGCGCAACAAACGGAATGTTGTACGGACCATTATTAGCCGTTACGCCCGCCTGGACTGGTGTACCAAAGTTCACTGGTACACCATCGCGAGTGATTTTTATCCCCACGCCACTGGCGGCATTGCCCGTGGCGGATGAGTTAATTGCCATCACTCCCGCCGCACCAGAACTATCAGCGGGCGCGTCAAGCTTGAAATCAACCCGAGTGCCAGCGCCGCAGTCAAGTGGGATAACGAACTGAACCGGGCTCCCTTCGTACCCTACGCCTGTAAATGTGCTGCGTTGTACATTGCCCATCGGTACATTGATCGCGGTGTTAGTGACTGAACACCCCACAGGAACTATAGTGTTGGTTCCTGTCAAGTTTATATCAGTAAGCCTGAGAGTATCAACGTTGATAAATGCCAAGGTGCCAGGGGTTAAGGTACCGCTACCAGTAGGGCCAACTGACGTCTTGATTAAAGAGGCCGTAACGTTGCCGGTAACAAAAGAACTGCCTGCGACATATGATTTCGTATATGGGAATGTATTTTGACCACGCTCTAACAACAGCCCCACACCAGCAACATTAGTATTATAAACGCTTTTCCCATAAGCGCTAAGTATCGTAAACTTATCAATACCTAAGATAAAATTGTAATTCGATGTGCAGGTGTATAGCCCAGTTTCTTGGTATACTGTTTTGGTTGACAGAATCGCTCCAAGGGGAGCGCCCTGCTGAACCAGCACGATCCCGAAATCTATATTACTTACTACCTTGTTGCTGTTGCCATCCTGAAAATAGCATACAGCCCATGCTCCCCCGGGAAGGATTATCAGCGTACCCAGTAGCGAGACGATAATTGCTTTGATGTTTCTCATTTTCTTACTCTCTAATTGCCCGATTATCGACAAACAAAATCGGATGTCGCCAGAGCTTCTCCCGAGGGAGCTGTCGATCCTGCACCAGCTTGCCAAAGACTGAGCGACAAGCAGATCGGCGAAGACGTGCTGCTCAGCAACAAGACCATCAGCCTGTATAAAGCCCGACTGATCGAGAAGCTCAATGTGAGCTCCCCGGTGTGCCTGTCGGACCTGGAATCTGATCTGATGAAGTACTCACTGCACAGATGCTTGGTCCAGCTCCTTGCTCTGGCGTCACAAGGCTCAGGTTGCCAGGTGGCTTGAATCGGCTGTTTTCAAATCGCAACGTTAATCCAATACGGAAAAATCGTGCCTTTCGGTGTGCTGCGCCAACGCCTTGTTCTGGTGTTTGATGAATCCACAGCGGCATGCGACATAAGTACAGATGGGGAAATCAGTTATACGTCATGGTAAACGTTGCTGTTCCGTTGGCCTGCCCGGCCTTGACAGCGTTGCTGGTCTGATAATACTGCGCAACAAACGGAATGTTGTATGCACCACTATTAGCCGTCACCCCTACCGGGACTGTTGTACCAAAGGCCACTGCAGAACCATTACGTGTGATTTTTATCCCTACCCCACTGGCGGCATTGCCCGTGGAGGATGAGTTAATTGCCATCACCCCCGGCACACCAGAACTATCGGAGGTCGCGTCAATCCTGAAGTTAACCCGAGTGCCAGCGTCGCAGTTAAGTGGGATAAGGAACTGAACCGGATTCCCTTCGTACCCTACGCCTGTAAATGTGCTGCGTTGTACATTGCCCATCGGTACATTGATGGCGGTGTTAGTGACTGAACACGCCACAGGAACAATAGTGTTGATTCCTGTCAAATTGAGCTCAAAAACCCTTAGGGTGTCGACGTTATCAAATACCAATGTGCCAAGGGTTAAGTTACCGCCACCAGTGGAACCAACTGATGTTTTGATTAACGAGGCTTTATAGCTTCCGATATGGCGCGTGGTGCCTGCGGGATAGTTCCATGTAGACGAAGGTGCAATCGGGAGCGGATAGGTAGTGCCATTATATGTGTACTCTAGCAACAGTCCAACGCCAGCGACATTAGTACTGTAAACGTTGTTACCATAAGAGCTAGGAGTCGGAAATTTACTTATATTAAATGTGTAAGAATAAGACGATGAGCAAGTGTAGTATCCAGTTGAGATGATTGTTGAGCTAGTGGCCAGAATCGTTCCGGGGGGAGTGTCCCGTTGAATCGTCACAGCACCGAAGTTTATATTACTTACTTGCTTGCTATTGCCAGCATTTAAAGTGCATACAGCCCACACTGCCCCGGGAAGAACTGCCAACGTACTAAGTAGCGAGACGATAATTACTTTGGTATTTCTCATTTGCGCACTCTCTAATTATCCGATAATCGACAAACAAAATCGGGTGTCGCCACTGATGATGGGGGGTCTACTTTTGGCAAGGTGAAGTCAACCTGACACTGTTGGTTCGCCGCATCGCCCCACTTAACCTGCAACTGACCTTTTTCCGGAACGCCACTCAGGTACACTTGGCCATCCGTGCCGACAATGCTGCTGTTGTCCATGGCACCGTCCTCTTGCAGCAGGGCGGCGGTGGCGCCAAACGGCACCGGTTTGCCCTGGTGTGTCAGCGTCATCAGCACGCGGCTGCCCACTCGGGTCTTGAAGTTGGCCAGCACCACCGCGCCACTGGTTGGAATAACCGTCTGGGTGTTGGTGTCGATGTCCACATCGTCCGCCAGCGTCTCGCTATCCAGCGCGACACGGTTCTTGCGATAGGTACTGACATACGGCACCACCGCGTAACCCCGCCAATCCGTGCGCACCCCGGTATTATTCTGCACCTTCGCATCCGCCGCGCCCGGCGCGCGGACCAGGGCGATGGTCTCGCCTTGTTCCTGGGAGAAGGTCACGCCGTAAGGGTGAGCCACGATCCCACCCTGGAACCCGTAGTTCACCTGTTGCGAGTTCTTGTCGTAGTTGTAGCCCGCCCGGGCTTCGCCATAGGTGCCCCTGTAGTTGGCGCTGGCACTGCCGCTCGTGCCGATGCCCTGGTTGGCATAGCCCTGCTGTACGTTGTAGTTCAGGTTGTTGTCCGCCAGGGCTGTGCCGCTCAGGCTCACGTCCTGGGTGGTATTGCCCTTCTTGCTGGTGTTGAGGTTGTAGCGAACCCAGCTGTTAGGCAGCACTTTCTCCAGGGGCACCTGCACGTTGAAGGACAGCTGTTGATCCTTGCTGTTGCGGCCTTCATAGATCGGCGCCTGGGTATAGGTGTAGTCCACGCCGTAGCTGATGCCGTTGTAGCTCAGGTTGTAACCGGCGCTCAGGCTGCGCTCATAGCCCTTTTGCCGCCAGAAGTCCTGTTGGTAACCGTTGACATAGAAGTTGCCATATTCGCCCAGCGACTGACTGATGTTGATCTGCGCCTTGCTGCGCTTGTTATAGGTCCGGCGCCAATCATTGAAGTTGCCAGGATCGATTTCATTGGCTTCCTGGAAGTCGTAGTAACCGCTGGTGGAGTAACGGTAACCGGCCAGGGTAAAGGTGGTGCCGGTGGCCGCGATGTCCTTGGCGTACTGAATGCGATACGACTGGCCGTTATGCCGGGAGCCATCGCGCAATTCGGTCTTGGCCTGGGTCACATCGGTGGACAGCGAACCCCAGTCACCAAACCCATGGCCGACACCCAGGCTGGTGGCGGAATACTTTCCAGACGCCAGCAATCCACCGTACAGCGTGGTGTCATAAGGCATACCGTAGATCAGCGTGCCCTGGGCAAATGCTGGTTTGCTGCTCTCGCTGGCTGTCGAGCGGTATTCACCCGCAGTCACCGAGTACTTCAGACGCCCTTCACGCAACATCACCGGCACCGCGGAGAACGGCTGGACAGAGCGTCGTTCGGTGCCGTCGGCCTCGGTAATGGTCACTTCCAGATCACCACTGGACGATGTGGGGTACAGGTCGGTGATGGTGAAGGCACCGGCTGGCACATAGGTCTGATAGATGATGTAGCCGTTCTGCCGCACGGTGACCTGGGCATTGCTCTGGGCAATACCACGCACCACGGGGGCAAAACCTTTCAGGCTGTCGGGGAACATGTTGTCGTCCGATGCCAGCTGCGCCCCTCGGTATTGGACACTGGTGAACACATCGCTGGGCGTCGAGCTGTCACCCAGGGTCAGTTGCCCCTTCAGCGACTGAATGTCCCGCTGGGCATAGCTGTTGACTTTGTCCCAGCCGCTTTTGCCACTGCTCTGGTTGTAGGTGGAGTAGTTGCGCAGCCGCCACGCACCCAAGTTCAAGCCGCTGCGCAGGTTCAGGTAATAACTGTCGTCGGTCCCCGAACGGTTGTCGCGCGAGGTATTGGCGCCGCTGAAATTGTAGTTCAGCAGGCCAGCCGTCAGCCCCTGGTCCCAGGTGCTGGGGTCCACATAACCACGGGCTTCGTTGGTCAGCGCCGCTTGCGGAATACTGAGATCCAGGCGTTGCTCGCCGAAGTTGAACCGACTGCTGGCGTCCGGAATATAGTCCTGCAGTTGGGTGATGGTTTGCGCAGTTGGCAGTTGCTGCAGCGTCGGGAAGGCTTCGAGCTTGACGCCCATGTCTTTCAATTGCTGCGGCGTCAACTCGGGCTGCAACTTGCCCTCGACATCGACAAAGTTGACGTCGCGATTGCTGACGCGAGTGTCGTTCAGAAAAATATCGACCCGGTAAGTACCGGGAAGCTGCCCGCCCTGGCTGGAGAAACGCTCAAGGTCGATGGACTGCTGGCTGAGGGTATCTATTTCCAATGCATAAGGGTTGAAATAGTCCTCTGCCCATACCGAGGCGGGTTGCAAACTCATCCCCAACACGAACTGGGCCGCTATCAGTGTCGCCAGACGAGTGGGAGTGAAAGCATATGAATGACCACCTGCTTTCAGCTGTGGCACAGGGCTCAAATAATGTTTTTTCATGCCAATAAACTCCACTCAACTTTATGACGCGCACGCCGCTCCCACTGGCTGCGGGCAGTTGATCCAGCGGATTGATATTTAATTAAACGGGAGGGGTAAAGCAGACCTCTGAACTTGATCAGAGTGGTGCACTGGCATCCGCAGAAATACCACCAAAATCATTGATCGCCTGCCAACTTGCGGCACCGGTCGCGCCGGCCGGAATTGTCCAGGCCAGTGAACTTTGTGGAGCCACCATGCCGGCATCTGTAATCTCTTCCTTACCCACACTCACGCGATAAAAAGAAACGTGGTATGGCGTTGGGTTATTGACCTGCAATTGATTACCGGATCGGCTGAACTTCAGGGACTTATAGGCCTCACTGGCGGAGCCAGACAAACCAGCCGGGCGGAAGAACAACTTAATGCGGGTTTTTACCGAAATCTGTAGTTGATTGGCGTCGGACTTTTCCGAAGCGGGAATCGACTTGATATTGACCCAGAACACCGACTCCTTGTTCTCTGGAAAGGTGCCGCCCGTACGGATGATACGCAGCACGTTTTCTTGCCCCGCATCAAGGCGAAACAGCGGTGGTGTCATGATAAAAGGGGCCTTCTGGGTGCCGCCGGCCGAGACATCCTCGATCCAGGACTGAATTAGGTAGGGCGTGGTTTTTTCTGGGTTCATGACGGAGATGGAGGCTTCTTTTTTCGAGCCGTCATACACCACACGAGTCCCGCCCACCACTACGCCAGCCCAGGAAGCATGGGTAATACCGAAGAGACAGCCGGCGATACAAACGGACTTGAGCCAATGCATTGATAAATGCTCCTTGAGTTGCTCCTCATTTCCTGTTTTTTTCAGGGAAGTTGGTGCGATTTGATCATTCACTCGTGCCGGGCATTAGGTGATTTAATGCCCGGACTTTACGAGTTAGTTGTAAGTGACGGTGAAGTTGCTGACGGCGTTCGCGGAACCGGCTACGACAGTCGCGTTAGTGGCAACGTACTTGGCAATGAAGTTGAAAGTGGTGTCAGCGGTCGTCGACAATGCCTGGCTGGCCGACGTGCCACCGACCGGGATCTGAGTAACGGCGTCCTGCTCATACAGACCGATGCCGACACCGGTCGCTACGCCCGCGGCGTTGGTCAGTGCCAGCAGGCTGCTGTTCGCAGGGTTGGCCGGGCCGTCGAACTTGATGGTGGCGTTGTTGACGTTTGCCGGGCAAGAGGTCAGCACAATGTTGAAGCGCGTCGGAGCAGCGGTAGCGCCTACACTATTCAGGGCCGAGGATTGGACAGTACCCAAGGTGACGGTCTGGTTGGCGGTGTTTGCAGTAACGGTGCAAGCTGCGTCAGTAATGTTGCCGATGAAGTTGATGGTGCCGTCAGCGGCGTTGGCCATGCCTGCAAATGCGCAACCAGTCAGCAGCGCTACAGCGATCAAACTTTTCTTCATAGCGGTATTTCCTTCAGGTTAAGTAGGTTCTTGCAAAATATTTAATTGTTTCACTCAACAACACAAACGCCGGACTATTGCTTTTTTAGGCAGCAGGTTTATATGCAGGCCGATTACCGTGATTGAGAGAGTGAATAACAACAACGCAATTGTGTGGATAGTTGGCGTCAGATGCGCGAGGAAAAGACTATCGCGCTAAGAGAAAATTCTCGCGATAGCTCAGAATTATCTTGCCTAGAATTTAGCAGTCCGCGACTCAGCTATAATCACGCCCATCGTTGATGGTGATACTGAGTCCTGAGGTAGAAAGACAGCCGCTCCATGCACTGATAGAGACTGTTGATCGCTTCTGTGAGAGCGGAATGTTCCTGTTCGCCACAGGCTGTCTCGACCTCTTCGCAAGACTGAATCAAGGCTGAATAGCCGATGATCCTGGCGCCCCCTTTGATTCGATGGGCGAGATTCGAGAGCCCTTGCACATCATGTTGGGCGAACAACTTCTGTAGGCGCGTCATGTCCTCTTCATTGTTATTGTCCAGCTCCTGCAGGAGCTTTCTCATTGCCTCCTTGTCGCCACGGGTCAGTTGCTCAAGATTGGTGAGGTCGATCTCCTCGATGCCATCATGTCGAGCCTCAAGCTCGACCCTGGCGGGAGTCATCACCTCGGGCGCGGCGCTAAGCCAGGCCTCCAGCGCCTTCAGGCCGATCGGCTTGAACAGGCACTCATCCATGCCGGCCGCCAGGCAATGCAGCTTTTCTTCAGGTTGGGCATTGGCGGTGAGCCCCAGGATCAGGCAGGGCTCCAGCCCACGGGCATACTCCTCTTCGCGGATTGCCTGCGCCAGGTTATAGCCATTCATGATCGGCATATGGCAGTCGGTGATGACCACATCGAAATGACGATTGCGCCATGCCCGCAGGCCGTGGGCGCCGTCCACGGCATCTTCGACCTGATGTCCCAGATAGCTCAGTTGCTGGCACAGCAGAAGGCGGTTGGCGGGGTAGTCATCCACCACCAGCACGCGCAGGCTCCGCTCCCTGATATCTACTGGCAACAACTGCTCGACTACCGCCTGTTCAACCAATGGTTGGAGAACAGGCAAATGCAGAGCGACCACAACTTGCGTGCCTTCGCCAAAGGCACTGGAAAGGGTCAGGGTTCCCCCCATCATTTCGCATAGCGAGCGGCTGATCATCAGGCCCAATCCCGATCCACTGTAGGATGACTGCGGATTGTTGCCGACCTGGGCAAAAGGGTTGAACAGGATTTGCTGGTCCTGCCGGGAGATACCAATTCCGCTGTCCTCGACCCTGAGGGTCATCTGGATAGACTTGCCATCCGAGGCCGGCTCGGCACGCATCTTCACCCAGACACTCCCCTCTTCAGTGAACTTGATCGCGTTGCTCAACAGATTGGAAAGAACCTGCTTAAACCGCAAAGGGTCTACCCATACGTCGCAATCCGAACAGGCGCCCAGCTCCAGGACCAGGGACAAATGTTTCTGCTTGGCAACGCCCTCGAATACCCGGGCTACCGACTCCACGATTTTCAGCAGGTTGGCGCGCTCCGGTGCCAGCAAAAGTTTTCCGGACTCGATGCGGGAGATATCAAGGATATCTCCTATCAGGCCGAGCAAGTCCTTCGCGGTACCAGACGCCACCTCGATAGCGAAGCGGTCGGTCACCCCCTGCTCGGCTTTCTTCATGGCCAGTTCGAGCATGCCGATAACGGCATTCAATGGCGTGCGAATCTCATGACTCATGGCAGCCAGAAAGGTGGTTTTTGCCCGGTTGGCCGCATCGGCGGCATTCTTGGCTTCGCTCAACTCATGCAGCAGTTGCTGGCGTCCGCTGACATCGATCCAGCCGGCGACCATCCCGGCAACCTCACCATCGGACCCTCGATACGGCAATGCCCAATGGTAGATTTTCAAGGTTCGCCCGTCTGTCATGGTCAGGTCTCGATCATGTAGATGGGGTTCTCCCTTGCCCATCAGCGCCAGGCAATACTTGTGGTAGTTTTCCGCTTCGTTCCTGTCGGCAAACGGTTCATCAAGTGCTGAGGTACCAATGAGCTCCCCTTCGCTAAGACCGATCATGTTCTGGTAACTACTATTGCAAGCAACCATTCGCCCCATGCGATCACGGATGTAGAGAGGGTGAGGTGTTCCATCCAGCATCTTGCGAGTCAGTTCGTAGCGGCTTTCAAGCAAGTGGTATTCATTTGCGCGTACATTCTGTGCATGACGTGAAAGACAGCACTGAACAATATTCAAAATTACCGAAAGCAAGATAAAAACAATAAGCAAGCACATGAAGGAACTCATCGAACGAAACCAGAAATTTACTAAGTTCAGCCGACTATCGTGACTCAGCCAACCAGATGCAGCAGATGGCAGAAAGAAGCAACACTAGAGTTTTGCTGGTGCACCCTTGGTGCAGACTAAGTTTGAACCGATAAATAATATATATACCGTTAAAAAATCTCCCTATATCAGATTGTTGCGCTTGGCAAAGTCAGCTAGATAAATAACTGATTTGACCTTGAGCTTTTCTATAAGCTTGACCTTGTAGGCGCTGACAGTCTTATTGCTGATCAACAGGGCCGTTCCTATTTCCTTGTTTCCCAGGCCACTCGCAAGCATCTGTATTATGCTCAGCTCGCGGTCCGACAGGCTTTTGATCAGATCCGCATCCGATACATGAATATCACTGCTCCGCACCGAACTGGCAGACAGGTTGGGGAAGAAGCTATAGCCGTCCATGACGGCCCTGATGGCTCTGACCAACTCATCCAGATGGCTGGTTTTTGATACGAAACCAGCTGCCCCCGCCTTCATGCAGCGCAGGGAATATATCTCCGCGGCCTGCGAGGTAAAGACCAAGACCTTGATGGGAAGGTCCATCATTCCTATGCGCGTGATGACTTCAAGCCCACCCATCTTGGGCATGGAAATATCGAGCACCATGATGTTCGGCACATGCAAGCGGGCCAGTTGCAAGGCTTCGGCACCGTTCTCTGCTTCCGCTACTATGTCGAATCCCCTTTCGCACAAGATGTTCCTGAGTGTCAGTCTGATCAGCGGGTGATCGTCCGCTATAATTGCCTTATACATAAAGTATCCGTTGAGTTGCGTGATGTTGAGAAAGTAAAGGTCAGCGATTTTTTTTCAAATGATTTTCAAAGTTCTCTTGGCTCAACCAACTCTGAAAGTCCAGCCCGGTCATGGGGCGGGCCAGGTAATAGCCTTGCCCGAAAGTACACCCCATATTGATCAAACGTTCCAACATGCTCCGATTACTGATGCCCTCGATGACCAGACTTTTGCCCAAGGCATGGGCAAGCGCCTGAGCACAGGAAATCAGCGAATGATCATGGGTGTCCTTTATTCCTTCGATAATGCTTGCGTCGAGCTTTATCTGGCTGAGCGGCAGCTGGCTCAACAAGGAAAGGGAAAAAAAGCCGCTACCGAAGTTGTCGACCGACAGATTGCAGCCCATCTTGTGCAGCTCTAAAAGATGCTCTCTTGTTGCTGGGCACAGGTCGGAAAGACCATTTTCTGCCAGTTCGAAGGTCAAGATGTTTCCAGCGAACCCATAGCGCTTGAGAGAGGTTTGTATATGCTCTACCAGTTCACGCTTGATCAGTTGAGAAATATGCAGATTGAAGGCCAGCCCCAGTTGCGTAGGTTGATTAAGTGTCTGCAGCAACATCAGCCCCTGGTCCAGTAACTGCTTGAACATCTCATCAATCAGGTCATAGGCAACCATGGCTGCCAGGAAGTCTTTGGGCAGCAGCACGCCTTTGCGCGGGTGCTCCCAACGCGCCAGCACTTCGACACCTGCCAGGCTGGCGTCAGCCAGCAGGAATTTAGGTTGATACCAGCCACGGAAATGCCCCAAGGCCAGGCTGCGGCGTATTTCCACTTCGCTGGGCAGCATTGAAAGCACGGCTTGAGGCACAGCATGAGACTGACCGATCGCTCCTCCTGGCTCATAGCGCAGCAACAGGTCATAGAGTGATCGGAGCTCAAAAGGCGCAGACAAAATTCCGAGTATCGGCAGCCCCGAAAGGCTTCCCAGACTCTCCAGCACCCTGTGCAAATCCGCACTGCATTCGCCGCACAACACCACCGCCCGTGCCCGCTGCTTTTCTCCAGCCCGACCAAGAAAATCCAGGCCCTCGAGCCCTTTATGATCCAGGCTGCAAATAATGACCCCGACATCGCCTGCCTGGATTATCTGGTCCATGGCCTGCTCAGGTTCACTGGCTTGCAGGACATCACGTACACCCAGTCGATATAGCATCTGTACCAATACGGTGCGTTGGGACAGGTGGCTCTCCAGGACGAGAACACGAGGGCAAATCATTTTGACTACTCGAGAAAATTTGAGGGGGGATTGTTCAGAGCTCTACCACCGCCTTCAAGGCGACCTTTCTCGGCCACCTCAAGAAATTTCTCGCGCGACAAGCAAAGGGGGGAGCACGCTCATTGAGCAGTCGGTGTTTCCAGCCCGATCAGCTATCAAACTGCATACATCCCCGCAGGGGCTGGTGACAAGTATGAGGGGGGCAGGACGGCACGGTAATCACTGCAACGGGTTACCCTGCCTGGGTGAGTCGGTGGGATGAGGCGAGTTACAGGGGGATGATTGTTGCCCTGCTGCTCCAATCCAGCTCCTGCAGGACTCCGGCTGTGATCAAGCTGAGCAGAACATCACCCTGCTGTTATCGACGGGTGCAACCTGTAGCGATGGACCACTCAGCAGGGAGCAACAGCTCATGATGCTCCCCCCTAGTGATTGACGTGATTTATCCGCGCCAGCCAACCTCGCGCAGTGCATGCAGCAGGCGTTCACCGCCCAGGCCGGGCACCAGCACGCCGTCGGCAGTCTGCATATCGACCCCGGCCAGCAAGGCGTTGATGATGGCCTCTTCCACGGCTTCGGCCGCCGCCATGAACAGCGGGGTAATGTGGTCGTTACTGAGCATCTCAACCGGCATGGCAAAAGGCACGCCTTTACGTCCGTAGGCGGCCGGCGGCAGCTTCTGGTCCGCACAGGAGAAGGCGACAAAGAGATCGCCACTGGCATCTTCGGTACCGCCGCCGGTACGCGCAATGCCGATGGATGCGCGCTGTGCCAGGCGCTGGCACTGATGCGGTAGCAAAGGGGCATCCGTAGCAATGATCACCACGATAGAGCCCATTCCTGGCTCGCCACGATCAGCAAATGGCGACGGAATATCACCCAATACCCGACCCACCGGGTAGCCGTCGACGCGCAACTCTTGACGCTGGCCATGGTTGGCCTGCACCAGCGCGCCTACCGTCCAGCCTCCTTGCTCCGTCGAGAGTTTGCGCGAGGCGGTGCCAATACCACCTTTGAACTCATGGCAGATCATCCCCGTCCCCCCGCCCACTGCGCCTTCGGCCACAGGACCGGATTTCGAACTGGCCAGTGCATCGCGCACATTCTTGGGATTGACATGCTGTCCCCAGATATCGTTGAGCAACCCATCGTAAGTTTCCAGAACCACCGGCATACACCAGTACTCTGAGGGGTCAGCCAGCGCATCACGCTCCGCGGCGATCAGCGCATCACGCACGACACCAACACTGTGGGTATTGGTGATGGCGATGGGGGTGCTCAACAGGCCAGCCTCGCGAATCCACTCCAGACCCGTCGCGTCTCCGTTGCCGTTGAGCACATGCAGGCCCGCGAAACAAGGATCGAGACGCGCCTCGCCGGCGCGTGACTGCACCACCGTCACGCCTGTACGGATCTGCTTGCCGTCGGCGGCATCGGAAATCAGGGTACTGTGGCCGACGCGAACACCGGGGACATCGGTAATAGCATTAAATTCGCCGGTGGTACCGACACCGACAGTGATACCGAGTTGACGAGCACGCATGGGGACTCCTTTGAGAATGAGACTGCAAGAAAGAACGACGGCGCGACCTTCCTGAGGGACGCTACCCGGACGCAATCTAGCGAGGCGACAACGCACCGCCAATCACCGTAAGGAGTTACACCTCTTGACGCAGATATATGAAGTGGAGGAAAACCGACGGTACTTTTCAGGGGAATGGGAATGCATCAGATATTTCGCGAAGTCAGCATGCACTCCAGCCTAGGTCGAGTGATCGAGCATATTGGGCGGCCCCGCTTTTGGACGCTGCTGACATTGTTGTTGCAGCAGTGGGTGCCGTTTGACCATGCGTTGGCAATCTTTTATCCAGGCAGTGGCGCGCCAGTAGTACTGGAACTATACGATGCCGTACCACATGATGGCCCGGCCCTGCCTGTCTATCTCGATGGCCTGTACCAACTCGACCCTTTCTACCAAGCCTATCGCGACGGAATTTCCAGCGGATTGCATCGCTTGGAGGAAGTAGCCCCCGACCAGTTCCGCCAATCCGAATACTTCCTCAGCTACTTCCACGCCAACAATATGTTGGAAGATGAGGAGCAGTTCATTGTGCAGATACCTGGCCAGGGTGCGTTGTCGCTGTCATTGGGCACACGTCAGCCTTTTTCGATCGAGCAACACGGAATCCTGACCACGATCTGCCCATGGGTTTTAGCGCTGATGGAGCATCATTGGCAGGAATACAGTCAGCCTTTACAACTGACCAGCGCTGCGGAAACCTCTCAGATGAGGGACGCTCTCGGTCAATTCGGATCGTCCGTACTGTCTGAACGCGAGATGGAGACCGCCCAGCTCATCCTCCGTGGCCATTCCACCAAAGCCATTGCAAGGCTTCTGGGCATCTCTCCTGAAACCATCAAGGTACATCGGCGACATCTCTACAGAAAGCTTGATATTTCCTCGCAGCCCGAATTGTTCGCGTTGTTTTTGCAATCGCTGGGACATGACTTGGAGAATCACCGTTAGCGAACTTCTTACGCCCGGTCTGTAGCGGGTGGTCGGTGCCAAGGAAAAAGATAAACAGAGTTAACAATCCCAGAAAGTCATCCCCCCTCTTTGCATTGATATATCGTCGACAGCGATGTAGCGCCCCGTCTTGGCGTGTCTATGCGCGTAATGGGCTGCTCGCCCCCCACAACCGAGCTTGGTAGCCGTCACCACATCGAAAAACCTGGCGAGCGCAAAGGTATCGAGTCCGTCATTCACGCCCTGCTCTGGGATGCTGAACTACATGAACCCATGCTGGTCCTTTGACATCGCTCATGGCGAGACCATCACCTTTCGCACACGCAGCCGATAGCGACGCGGCGAGCAATTAGTCCTCCCTTGATCGATGATCATTGCAATGGCGAAAAGGCCGCTGGCAAATACACCGTCGATTGCATTTCCTGCAATTGCGGCGCGGAATTCTCTGGCGGCCAAGTGCCATCTCGCACAGCCCGGGTCCGTACATCCAAACGCTGCTCAAGACTTGCATATGGCCAAATGTGTAGATAACGCGGCAGCCTTCCGCTGGTGGCGTAGAACGCCGCGTACACCGATGAATAGGTATCAGCGGTTCGCTGGCCTATCGCCTTGCGCCAACCAGCCAAAGTCGGTGCCAGACCGGATGTCACCAGGTCATACTCGCGCAACTCGTAAAAAGGCCCATGGGGGCCCGGCGGCAAAGGTACGAGGAACGGAAAAAGCCGATAGTCCTCGATCTGCTGAGTCAACACGAACTCGCCGATGCCAAAGGCATCGCTGGAGAGCACGCAGCGCTCACGCTCCTGTTGGCGGGTGTGACTATCGGCAAATCCGCGAAGAACCACGATACGGTTCTGCTGACCGATTTCCGAGAGCCAACAGCCCATCAGTCGAACGCCATCCGGCGTATCACTCAAGGTCTGCTGCAGACACGGCAAAGCTTGTGATGGGGTGCGTACCCGTAGGGTGAAGGTGATCAGTTCGAACAACTCCATAGTGTCATCCTCGGCCAGCAGAATGAGAGTGCAGATCGGCCAGACAGTCGGAATCGAGGTCCTGGATGTCGGTACACCCCATCAAGTTGAGCGTGCGCGCAAGCTCTTCACGAAGCAGGTCCAGCGCGCGACCTGCGCCCTGCTCTGCGGCGACAGAGACGCCATAGAGAGTGGCGCGCCCCAGCAGCACTGCATCAGCCCCAAGCGCCAAGGCTTTGGCGATATCACTGCCACGACGGATACCACTGTCGAGTAACAGCGCCATCTTGCCTTTAACCACAGGAGCGATCAGCCGCAGTGCATCCAGACTCCCGAGCGCCCCCTCGAGCTGACGTCCGCCATGGTTGCTCACCACCACGCCGTCGAGCCCCAGAGCTAACGCCCGCTCTGCGTCAGAGGGGTGCAGCACCCCCTTGAGCAATAGGTTCCCGGACCACTGATCACGCAGGCGGGCAAGCATGCCCCAGTCCAGGAGTGTGTCCATCTGTTCGCCAATGAACTTCATCGAGCCCAGGGCATTGCGTTCGGTGGGCGGCAGGTACGGCTCAAGATTCCCCATAGATGGCATGCCATTTGGCCACATGACCTGGTGCAACCAGCGAGGATGACGCAGTACATCGAGCTTATTGCCAAGACTCAGTTCTCGCGGACGGATGAAGTTGCGGCGATCCCACTCACGGTTTCCCAGCACCATGGCGTCACTGGTCAACAGCAACGTGTCGACACCAGACTCTTGTGCCCGAGACAACAAACTGGCCTGTATTTCAGGGTCGCGCATGGCATACAGCTGGAACCAGAGATCGACGTCCGGCACTTGCGCCTTGATCGCCTCCATCGAGACGTTGGACACGGTGCTCAAGCAGAACGGCACCCCGCGCGCAGTCGCGGCTCTAGCTAGGTGGAGGTCGGCATCACGGTGCAGCATGCCGTTGTAGCCGGTCGGTCCGATCAGCATCGGTGCAGCCAGTTCACGACCTAGCAAGTGACGCAGGATCACCGGAGGATGACACGGAACCAGCGTGCGCGAATGCAGCTGTACTTCGCCAAATGCCACACGGTTGCGCGCCAGGGTCAATTCGTCCTCGGCCCCACCAGACAAGTATTCCCAAGCGAAATGCGGTAACCGATGGCGAGCCAGTTCCGCCAGTTCGGCGATGCTGTGAACGCGACTCAGGTCCCGACCACGGTAGAAGCTACGCATACACACTCCTCGAAGAAAAAAACCCGGCGAGCAACCGGGAAAAGGGAACAGTAAAAATAAACGGGTCAGCGACTCAGTCCTGCCACGATGGCCGGGCTTTGAGCGGGTAAAGGCGCTCGAATAGTCAATAATGTCAGCGTGGTCAGCCCACCAAACAGCACCAACATCAAGGAGACCGGCCAAACGCCGTGGTAGCTGGCAAACAGCGCGGTGGCAATCAGAGGAGCGAAACCACCGGCGAAGATCGACGCGATCTCATGCCCCATGGCCAAGCCTGTATAGCGAACATGGGTGGGAAACAACTCCCCCATCATGGCTGGCTGGGTGCCGATCATTGCGCCATGGCTCACCGGCAAACCCAGGATCAACGCCAGGTACACCAATGTCGGCTCATGGGTATCGAGCATCCAGAAGAAGGGAAACGCCAGCAACATGAGGGAAATGGAACCGAACGCATAAACGGGACGACGACCGATCCGATCTGATAACCAGCCCCAGAACAAAATGCTGAACGCTTCAAGCACCATGGCCAGCATCACGCCAAGCAGCACCAGCTGGGTCGGCAACCCTGAGAACTTGGCATAGGCCATGGAGAACGATAAAAAGATATAAGCCCCGCCGTTTTCTGCCAGACGCAACCCCATGGCCTGCAATACCTCCTTGGGGTGCTCGCGCAGCACCTGAAGCGCGGGCAGATGACGAGCTGTTTCCCTAGCTACATTGGCCTGGGTGAAATCGCGGCTTTCCGGCAGCTTTCGCCAGATATACAGACCCACACCGAAGATCGCGACGCTGGCCAGGAACGGCAAGCGCCATCCCCAGCTCATGAAGTCGTCGCCAGGCAGCTGTTGGACCAGATAGAACACCGCCGCCGACAGGACAAAACCACCGGACACCCCGAGCTGACTCCACGCTGCGTAGAAGCCGGTACGCTTGGGCGGTGCATTTTCACTGAGCATCAGCACCCCGCCGCCCCATTCGCCCCCCGAAGCGACACCTTGCACCAGACGCAGGATTACCAGGCACAGGGGAGCCAGATAACCCGCTTGCTCGAACGTTGGCAGCAAGCCGATCAGAAAGGTGGCCCCCCCCATCAGTGCCAAAGTGATCACTAAGGCTCGCTTGCGTCCGTGGCGGTCACCAATGTGACCGAAGACAATGCCACCTAGCGGACGGGCCACAAAGCCAACGGCGAATCCTGCGAATGCACCCATGGTCGCGACCACAGGATCCGTATCGGGCGGAAAGAACAAGGGGCCGAATACCAGCGCCGCGGCCGTACCGTAGAGAAAAAAGTCATACCACTCCAGGGCGTTGCCGAGCACCGAGGCAAAGACAATTCGGCCCATTGGAGGTGACGCTTGAGCCATACGCGACATAGAACACTCCGACACCGCACAGAACACCCCGTGCGATGATTTTCTCCAGTAGTGGACAGACAAGGCCGCATGGACATGGGCCTTGTCCGATAGGCGTTACCAGACTTTCCAGGTGTAGCTGGTGATCAGGCGGTTCTCGTCGAAGTCATTGCCATAACGCTGCTTGACCATATAGTTCTTCCATTCGAGGCCCAGACCCTTGAGTGCCCCGCTCTGCACCACATAACGCAGTGCCAGATCGCGCTCGTTCTCGGTTTCGTCGGCCAGGGTGTCACCGCGCTTGATATCGGTTCCCTTGATATAACGGGTACTGAAGGTCAGACCGGGGATCCCCATGGCCGCGAAGTCATAGGCATAACCCACGCCCCATGAGCGCTCCTGAGGGCGCATGAATGGCTGATTGGCCCAGTTCAGCAGGTAGAACTGCGGGATGTAGCCGTTAAGCGTCGGGAACATGCTCTGGCCGAACATGCGTTGATAGACCAGGCTGGTACGGTGCGGTCCCTTGGTCAGGGTCAGTCCGGTGGACAGCGCGCGGTTATCGATATCGCCGCTCAGTGCCTCGCCATCTTCCTTGTTGTCGAACCAGCGTACATCGGCGCGCAAGCCGTAGCCGTTGCCCAAGTCGGTGGTGTGTGCAAGGCCGTAGTACTGTTGACGATAGATATCGTGCACAACACCGTAGAAGTAACTGGCCTGAAGTCGCGGCGTAGCGTTCCATACGGCCCCGCCGAAATCCATTCCCTTGTCGCTGTCCAGGCTGTCCTTGGAGCCGAACTTGTAGAACTTCTCGTGATCGGATGATTCCCGGGTGACGGCAGACCAGAAGCGGCCACCCGTCAGCGTCAGGTTGTCGATTTCCTTCGACTCGACGACAGCACCTTGAAAAATGGTGTCCAGCTGGCGACTGGGGTCATGCCAGGCGACAGGCAATTCCGGGCGCATGTCACCGATTTTCAGCTCGGTCTTGGAGTACTTCATCTTGAAGGTCGCTCCGGCCCGGCTGTAATCCTTGCTCGTCATTCCTTTGGCGGCGTTGTAGGGCAACGTACCGTCATTGCCGGTGGAATCCAGCCGCAGGGCGTACTGCGCATCCACATCCAGACCGAACGCCACCGGCGTATCGGTGTAGCCCGATGTGAACTGCAGGTCGAAACCCTGGGACCAGTTACCCACTTGCGGTACCTTCGCCCCACTCTTGGTGAAGTTGCGGTCGAGGTAGAAGTTACGCATGTCGACCTTCAGATGACTGTCATCGACCAGGTCGGCGTACGCTGCCACGGGGGAAGCCACGGCTCCCATCAGGCCCAAATATTTGAAGCTGCGCGCAAAAGACGAGTACAACATGTGACGCCCCCATTCATCCCGGCCAGGCCGGGGGGATTTGGTATGAGCAGATCAACAAAGTTAGTAACTCGGCAGTCAATTCGCGGTGTGCATTCTGAGGCACGGCTATCCGCGAAATACGGACACGACGTGCCCGCTCGCCTGACTTTGAGGCCAGGTTCTAGGTATGTGGAACAAGACTTAGCGCAGGTTTTTCGAGGTCTCGCCAAGGCGGTGGTAGGCACGGTTGAAATACACCAGGCCGTCCTGTGTATCGCCCTGCCTGATCGCCAGGATTTCGCAGTAGAAGATGCTATGGGAACCGACTTCATGCACCTGAGCGATCCGGCAATCGAAATTCACCAGGCCCTCATCCATCGCGGGCGCGCCACTTTGCAGAATCGACCAGGCGGTTGTGGCAAAACGCTCATCCATGCTCAGGTTCTTGTTGGCGAACGCGCCGGACAAGGCCTGATGGCTGGCAGCCAGGACGTTGACACACACAGCCCCGTTGGTCTTGAAATGCGCATTGGAGTGCGAGGCGCGATTCATGCAAACCAAGAGTGTGGGGGGTGAGTCGGTAACGCTGCAGACAGCCGAGGCCGTGAAGCCGAAGCGACCGGCAGGACCATCGGTGGTGATGACTGATACGGCCCCGCCGAGCAGGGCCATGGCGTTACGAAATCCATTGATGTCGACCATTGCCGTTACTCCTAGATGTCCAGAACCAGTTTTTTCGATTTGGCGCGCGAACAGCAGACCAGGATCTGGTCGTTGTCAGCCTTCTCGTCGTCCGTCAGGTAGACATCACGATGATCCGGTTCGCCCTCGAGTACGTCGCATACGCAAGTACCGCACACACCTTGCTCGCAAGAAATCTCGATCTTGATGCCCACACTCGCCAGTGCCTCGAGGATTGTCTGGCCGGCGGCGACCTCAACAGTCTTGCCGCTGCGAGCAGCCACGACTTCGAAGCTTTCACCACTGATATCAACCTCAACCTGGAAATACTCGCGATGTATATGTGTGTCGGCGTAACCGACTTCCAAAGCCGTGGCGATGACCCAATCCATGAACCCGGAGGGGCCGCAGGTATAAACATGTACCCCGGCTTCAGGCGAGCCGAGTACGCTAATCAGGTCGAGTTTTTGTGCAGCGTTCTCATCGTCGAAATGGACGCTTACCCGCGCCGCGAAATCGGCGTTCTGCAATTCGTCGAGGAAGGCCGTACTGTTGCGCGAACGGGCGCAATAGTGCAGTTCGAAGTCCTGCCCGTCGGCCTGCAACGCATACGCCATAGCAATCATCGGGGTAATGCCGATGCCGCCACCGATCAGGATCGACCGAGTGACCTGGGTGGCCAGCGGAAAATGATTGCGCGGCGTGCTGATGGTGACTTCAGTGCCTTCTAGGAGCTCCTCATGCACCCCGATTGAACCACCGCGAGATGCCGGGTCCCTGAGCACACCCAGGCGATATACCCCGGCATTGGCTGGATCGCCGCACAAGGAATATTGACGCACCAGGCCTGGGGCGACATGGATATCGACATGCGCGCCGGCCTCGAACCCGGGTAGCAGGCCGCCGTCGGGACTAATCAGGTCGAGCACGACAACGCCGTCGCCCTGAATTTCGCGCTTGCTTACGATGACTTTCAACAATTCTTCATTCATGACCGGTGTACCGTGGTAGATCGAGTAGGGCCCCGACGTCTGCCCTCACCCAAGGGAAAGGCGTGTGTTTAACGCATGAACAAACCACCGTTCACATCCCATGTGGCACCGGTGGTGAAATAGGCTTCGGGACGCGCCAACTGGACGACCAGATCGCCGAGGAATCCAGCATCGCCCAAGCGCCGGACGGGAATGTTGCCGATGAGGCTTTCCATACGCTCGACAGGTACCGCCGCCCGAACGGCCGGCGAATCGATCGGCCCTGGAGCGATGGCATTGACTGTCACGCCCTGGCCCGCGAATTCTTTGGCAAAGATCTTTGTCAGGGTGATGATCCCGCCTTTGGAAGCGGCGTAATGTGCACCAGTCGCGGTACCGCCGTTCTGTCCAGCCAGCGAGGCCATATTGATGATCCGGCCATAACCGGCTTCGGCCATGTACGCACCGATTACCTGGCAGCCGACAAACACGCTGCGCAAGTTCAAGCCAACGACAGCATCGAACTCCTCGGGGCTGATCTGCATCACTGGTGTCGTCATGGTGATCGCCGCATTGTTGACCAACACGTGCAGCGCCCCCCACTGTTCGAGCACCTGCGCGAGGGCCGCTGCAAAGTCGGCTTTGCATGTGACATCGAGCTTGATGGCGACAGTGCTCTCGCCCGTGTCGTCCAATTGCCCGGCTGCCGCGGTGGCCGCTTCCAGAGAGCGGTCGGTGACCACCACCTTGTAGCCCGCCTCCAGCAGTCGGGCGCACAAGGTGTAACCCAACCCTTGGGCGGCACCGGTGACCAGTGCGATATGGTTCATGGGACGTCCTCTCACAGGATGTAGCCGATACCAGCCAAGGTATCGTCGGAGTTGATCAGCCGGATCAGCTTGCGCTGGATCTTGAAACTCTCGTCGCAGCGCTCAAGTTCATAAACGAGGTCTGCGCTGTAGTGCTTGAGTGCGTCCTTGCGGAACTCCCGCAGGTTCTGCGCACAACGCACCGTGATGTGAGCCCCGTCGTCGAACAACACCCGAAAGCGCGACAACGTCCGCACCGTGCGCGGCAGCGGGCTGGTGGAAATCGACTCGCCGCCGGTCAGGCGCTGAACTCGTAACTCGCGCATGTGGTGGTCGTCGTAGGCGTAATTGAGTGAGTTCTCGAAGTCCTGCTCCTTCGGGTCAATCGGGATGATGTACGTCCCTTTTTCGGCCCACAGAGCCAGCCAGGCGTCATATTCGGAATGGTCAAGCATGTCGCCTTCCTGCCAGATGAAGGCGGTCACTTCTTGCAGCGATTGCAGGTTCATACGGTCTTCTCCACGCCTCAGGCTTTATTCGGGGCCGACATCATTTTTTTCCACTGCTGGTACGCCGCGCGCATGCCGGTCTCGGCGCTCACGTCGCTGAGCAGTCCGTCTTCGGTAGGCGTCTCTCCAGGCAGCCCACGGTTGAGCATGATCCACAGGTTCTCACCGGCGCTCGCGCCCTTCTGCACCCGCTCCCAGGCCTCGGAATCGTCCGGCGTGCCAAAACCCATCGGCCCCTGGAAATGCTCGTGCAGGCGCAGGCGATAACGGTTCGCCACCGCCGGGCCGCCGTCCATGGTGATCACCGAGTGATGGATTTCGGTTTCGGTCACCGAGATTGGCTGCAACACACGGAAGAACGCCATCGAGCACGCGACGTTGGGGAACAGATTGAGATTGAAGCCCGAGCCACCCACGGCCCGGACGATGCGCCGCACCTGTTGCTCATCGACACCTTCGGCGCGCAACTCGACGGCCAGGTTCTCGAAGCGTTCAGGAATCGGTTTGTCCAGGTCGGCCTCCAGGTCCACCAGGTCAGGGATCATCACCATCACGCTATGACCGTTGCCCAGGTCTTCGACATAACCGGGGCCTTCGACGAAGTCGAACAAGGCCAGGGTTTCTTCATCCACGGACGACAGGAAGGACTTGTGCACCAGCGGGAAGTGGTAGGCATCGGTGGTGTTTTCCAACTGGATTTTCCAGTTGCCCGGGAAGCGGAAACGATGCTCGCCAGGCACCTTGATCGGGTAGCCGGCCCCCTGCTTCATGAACAGGTCCATCCACTTTTTCGCCGGGCCGAGGAAGTCCACCAGCGGCTCGATATCATCCTTGAAGGTGGCGAACAGCATGCCGGCGTATTCCTCGACACGCAGGCTCACCAGCGGGAACTCGGCCTTGTCCAGGCAATCGCCGTAGCTCTCCGGGTGCGGCACGCCGCGCAACGAACCATCGAGTGCGTAGCTCCAGCCGTGATACGGGCAAACGAAACTGTTGGTCTTGCCTTTCTTGTGCTCACAAACAGTAGCGCCACGATGGCGGCAACGGTTGAGCAGCACATGCACCTGTTTCTTGCGATCACGCACCACGATCACCGGCTGCTTGCCGATGTAGGTACTTTTGTAACTACCGGCGTCCGGAATCTCACTGGTGTGCGCCACCCAGACCCAGGTGCTGTAGAAAATCTTTTCCAGCTCTACATCGAACAGCTTGGCGTCGGTGTACAGCGAGGTATGGACGCGGTCGGCCTGGACCAGTTCTTCGGGACTGACGTCCAGGTTCACGGTTTCAATCAGATTGCTCACGGTGTCTCCTCGTCGACTTCTTGGCCGACTTCAACAGTCATTGCTCGGGTGTGTTGGGTACCGGCAAACGGGCGTCGCTGTTCCATGCCCGCACGGGGCGGCCGAACAGGTTTTCGGTCTGAAAATGTGCCATGCGCCACTGCCCCTCTTCCTCAGCGAAACGCACTGTCAGGCGCGCGGCGTTGAGGTGCGAAGCGCCACTGGCGAAGGTCGAGGTCTGCAGCATCACCCAGCTTCCCGACGCACCCTGCCCATCCACCTCGATCAACTCGCTAGTGAGAAAGTGCACATTGAGAACGAAATGCGCGGGCGGTTTCATGTACGTGGCAAACATGGCGCCGATCGCTTCGCGGCCTCGGTAGCCACCGAAACTGTCAGCGTATTTGGCCCCCTTGCCCTCCCATACCGCTTCGCGAGTGAACAGGCCGGCCAGTTCCTCCAGCGGCGTGTTGACATCGAGAACATCACACAGCGCCATGTAGCGATTCATGCAGGCACGCACGGCGTGTTCGATTTCGAAGCGATGTAGTCGCTGATGTAATTCGGTTAATGAGGCGGGGCTGGGCATGCTGGCAGACCTCAACGCTGAATGATCAGTTCGCGACCGGTACGGGCCTCGACCTTGGCGTACTTCCACAGCTTGTAAGTACCGTCGCCCACCGGCGTACTGCGGAACAGGTTGCAGGCCGCGTGCACGGTTTCGATGTCGGGGACATCCGCCAACAAGTAGGTGGTCCAGGGAAAGCCAGCGGAAGGGCCGACCATGCTCTGGTCGTCATCCATGTTGCCGAACACCTTGACGCCCGACAGGTCATGAATGCCGTTCCACATCTCGCTGAATGCGGCCCAGACCTGCAGTTGTTCGTCGCGTGGCGCGTCGAAAAAGTTCTGGTTGATGCCCATGCAGAACAGCACGCGCAGTGGTTTTTTCTCGCTCATGTTTCGCTCCTCGAAGGGTTACAGGTAACCAGGCAATGGCGGCTTGCCAAAGAACATGGCGCCCGCGCTCTGGTAAGTGACATCGCCCATGAAGGCATGCTGAGTCACCACTTGGGCGTCGTTGACGCATCGAGCCAGCGGGCTGTCGTTGTAGACGCCGCTCATGCCCGACAACATTTGCACGGTGCGCGCCACGTCGGCGGCGACCCTTGTAGCGTGGGTCGATGACAGCCGCAGCAGATTGGTGACCTGTGCCGGCACGGCGTCGCCTGCCAGCACATGCCCCCAGGCCTGCTCGATGGATTCGTAGAAAAAAGCGCGGGCAGCGCGCAAGGCGGCCTCGGCCTTGGCGATCTCGACTTGCGCCAGAGGCCTGTCGGCCAGTGCTGGAGCCCCGGTCACGGAAATCCGCCCGCTGGCCATGCCGCTCAACTCATCCAGTGCGGCGCGTGCCACACCGAGGCCGACCACTGACAAAACCTGCGTAGCGAACGAGAGCGATGGATAGCGGAAGAACGCTTCATCCAGGGTCGGAGCGCCGCCACGTACAAAGGTCCAGTCCTCGGGCACGACCACATCCTCGACCACCAAGTCATGACTGCCGGTGCCCAACAGGCCAACGGTGTCCCAGGTTTCTTCGATACGTGCCTCGCTGCGCGGCATCACGGCCAGACGCGGCAGATCGAGCTTGTCGCCGTTCTTCGGCGCGATACCGACCCCCAGCAACGTGGCGCCCATGGAGCCACTGGAATACTTCCAGCGACCGTTGACCTTGAAGCCACCCTCTACCCGTTCGGCTGGCTGTGGTGGAAAGATCCCGCCAGCGAACACCACATCCGGGCCATCGGCATACACCTGGGCGATGGTCGACAATGGCAGTGCCGCGAGATAAACCGGGCTCATACCAAAGCTGGCGACCCAACCGGCGGAGCCATCGGCCTGGGAAATGCGCTCAATCAAGCGACAGAAATCACCCGGTGAAGCTTCATCGCCGCCGAACCGTTTCGGGACCAGGGAGCGATAGATGCCGTGGGACTTGAACGCGTCGATCACATCCTGGGAAATGTGCCGTTGGCGATCAAACTCGCCTTGACGGGCGCGTGTGCGCACGTCGTTGAGCATCGCCTCGAAACCTTCATCGTTGATTTGGGGTGCGACAGCGTCCAGGGCCGTCGCCTTAAGCGGATTCATGACTGGCTCCATGATCAAGTGCGATTCGAATACAGGCGTTGCAACAACAACCCCGCGACGGCGAGCAAATGCTCATCGGCGCCTTTGGCGGCCACCAATTGCAAGCCGGCCGGCAACCCTTGTGCACTGCCCAGAGGAATGGTCAGCGCGGGGTGTCCGGAGAGGTTGAAAGGACGCACCAGGGCGGTCATGCCCAGCACGGCGCGGGTATTGGAAGCGTCGGCGATGGCCAAGGGAAAGTCCGGCATGGTAGGCAGCGCCAGCACGTCGAAATGCTTCAGCGCTTCATCGACTTCGGCGGTAAAACGCGCCCTCACCTGCTCCGCTTCGGCCAGTGCCTGATCAGTGGTTTCACCGGCCGCAGCCAACCGGTCGGCAATGTCGGCACCGACCCGTCCGGTGTCCAGCAAGTGCCCACACGCGACGAATGTTTCGCGGTTGATCACCACCATACCGGCGTCATAAGCGCTGACCATGTTTGTCAACGGCGCTTCATACAGAGACAACCCACTGTTAGCCAGCGCATCGGTGACCACTCGCTGTACAGCCTCATTGGCCTGCACCGGTACCACACCGATACGGGCATCGACGAGGGTCGGCAAGCGGGAGAAAGTCGGATCGATGGCCCGCATTGCGGTCACCAGCATCGGCAGGCTGTTGGCGAACGGCCCGACACAGTCGAGGCTCGATTTCTCGGGCATTACGCCTTTGCGGCTGACTCTGCCAAACGTCGGCTTGAAGCCGAACACACCGCAGCAGCACGCAGGAATACGCACCGAACCACCAGTGTCGGTGCCCAGGGAGAAATCAGCCAAACCTGCCGCGACCGCCGCGGCCGAACCGCTGGAAGACCCACCGGGAATACGCCCGGGAAAGCGTGGGTTGGCTGCGGTGCCGGTCCAGTGATTGATGCCCGTGGTGCCGTAGGCCAGCTCATGGAGGCTGGTCTTGCCAATGAGGCGGCAGCCGTTAACGAGCAATGCTTCAACCACCGCGGCGTGGTGCAGAGCAGGTTCGGCATCTTGAAGGGCGCGACTGGAAGCACGGGTCGGCACACCCGCTACGTCGATGGTGTCCTTCACCATCACTGTGGGGCCATTGCCATCAAGGGAAACTTGCTCGACCACGATCGTCATATCGGATTCACCTGTAACGAGAGCCTGGAAGACGCCGGGTGGCGCCATTGGGTAAATCCAAGATGACGAATTATTACGTGAATTGTCAATTGAATTAGGCGATATTTTTTGCTGTCGAAATTGGTGCAAATTTCCAGTAAATGCACCGAAGTCGAGCATTTCAAAAAAATCTAGATTGAGGCAAATGAGTCAGCTAACTAATTGTTTTATAAGGATTATTTTGTTTTGCTAAAATAAAGATGGATCCAATCAAGCCGTCAGGTCGCGATTTAAACGCGGAGTTATCAAGGTTGATAAAATTATTTTTTAGACGCCTTTTTTGAGATTTTTTAAACGATTTTTTATCAAAAAAACACATGCATTTTTTCACTGTAAGGCGTTGAATTTGCTGGCGGCATCGCCTTTCAAAACGGCCGGTTACAACGCCGTGAAATAACCGGTCAGAGGCTTTTTTCCAGCGAGCTCCGAGCTGGTGCAGGCAAATTCTCTGGCATGCAATCTGCAAATCCGCCCTTTGCCAGCCCGCCAGAGAACGGCCGGCTTACCGAATCAGCCTTGCCCCGGAGATCGATCGACATGCTCTTCAAGAAAGCTCTGCCTGCTGTGATGTTCGGTGCTCTTTGCGCCACCTGCGTTGTGCCCCAAGCGGCCTTCGCCGAAGTCAAGATTGGCGTGATCACCTCCGCGACCGGCCCTATCGCGCTGGTCGGCATCCCACAGAAAAACAGCGTGTCCCTGATGCCGACGAAGATCGGTAATCAGACCGTGCGCTACATTCCGCTGGACGATGGCAGCGACCCGACCGCATCGGTCAAGGCCTTCAAAAAGCTGATAGACGAAGAGCACGTGGACGCGATCATCGGTCCGAGCGGCTCGCCCAACGCCATGGGAGTCATCCAGTTCGCCACCGAATCGGGCACACCCATGCTCGCCCCGGTGGGCACCGCCGCCGTAGTGCTGCCCATGACCGAACAGAAAAAATGGGTATTCAAGACCACCCAGAACGACGACCTGATCGCCCAGGCACTGGTGGAGAACATGGTCAAGCGCGGGATCAAGACCCTGGGCTTCATCGGAACCGCAGACCCCTATGGGGAAAACTGGGCAAAGGTGGTGGCGGTGCAATGCGAGAAGCATGGCATCAAGATTGTTGCCAGTGAGCGTTTCCAGCGCCAGGACACGTCCGTGACGGGGCAAAGCCTGAAACTGCTGATGGCCAAACCCGATGCAGTGCTCGTCGCCGCCCCCGGCAGCTCATCGGTGATGCCACAAACCACGCTGTTCGACCAGGGTTACAAAGGACAGATGTATCAGACTCACGGAGCGGCGTTGGATGCCTTCCTGCAATTGGGCGGCAAGAAAGTCGAAGGCACCATTCTCGCCGCGAGCCTGATGCTGGTGCTCCCGGAAATGCCTGACAACCACCCCTCCAAACCCGTTGCCCGGCGATACATCGACGCCTACACCAAGGCCTATGGCTCTGCGCCGGCGACTTTCGGTGCCAACGTCTATGACGCCGGCCTGCTGCTGGAAAAAGCCATTCCCGTTGCAGAACAGAAAGCCCAACCCGGTACACCCGAGTTTCGCGCCGCCCTGCGCCTGGCGCTGGAAAACACTCACGAGATGTCGGGTACCCAAGGCGTTTACAACATGACACCCGAGGATCACAGCGGCTTCGATGAGCGCGGCCGCGAGCTGATCACAGTCAAGGATGGTCGCTGGACCTTGCTCAAGTAACCAGAGACGGCTGACAGGGCAGGTGCTGCTCATCCGTAGCACTTGTCGCGTCAACACACCCGCTCAGCCTACAGAAGAGAGTGCTCATGAATTTCCAGATAGCCATGCTGCTGGGCCAGGACGGCGTCACCAACGGTGCCATCTATGCCCTGTTGGCGCTGTCGATCCTGCTGGTGTTTACCGTCACCAGAATCCTTTTGATCCCCCAGGGTGAGTTCGTCACCTATGGTGCTCTGACCATGGCTGCCATTCAGGCCGGTCATCCGACGCCTCTGGCCTGGTTACTGCTGGTCCTCACTCTGATCGAATGCGCCCTGGACCTGGTTGCCCGCTGGCGTGCGGGAAAAGGCTTGCGCATCGATCGACAGATGATCGTGAAATGTAGCTACGCCATCGCGCTGATCATTGCCATGCGCAACCTGCCCCTGGCCACTTTGCCCGTAGCGTTCCAGGCGCTGTTGACCTTGTGCCTGGTGGTTCCATTGGGGCCGCGCCTGTATCGATTGTTCTTCCAGCCGATCGCCGGAGCCTCCGCACTGGTGCTGCTGATCGTCTCGATTGCCGTGCATGTGGCGATGGTCGGGATCGGGTTGCTGGTGTTCGGCCCGGAAGGCGCACGCACCACGCCGTTTTCCCAGGCAGGCTTCGAAATCGGTCCGGTGACCCTGAACAGCCAGACCTTGTGGGTGCTGATCATGTCGGTGACGCTGATCTTCGCCCTGTTCCTGTTCTTCGGTCGCAGCCTGTATGGCAAAGCCTTGCAAGCCACTGCGGTCAACCGCACCGGCGCTCGCCTGATGGGGATCTCGCCGGACATGGCCGGCAAGACAACGTTCGCGCTGGCGACCTTTATCGGCTGCCTCTCAGGGATTCTCATCGCCCCGATCACCACGCTGTACTTCGATTCGGGCTTCCTCATCAGCCTCAAGGGCTTCGTCGGCGCCATCATTGGCGGGCTGGTCAGTTATCCGCTGGCGGCTCTCGGCGCGCTGGTCGTCGGGCTGGTCGAGGCATTTTCAATGTTTTGGGCCAGCAACTATAAGGAGGTCATCGTCTTCACGCTGATCATCCCCTTCCTGCTTTGGCGCTCACTCAAAAGCCACCATGTGGAGGAAGAGGCATGAAGTCGCGCTACCTGATTATGCTGTTTATAGGTGCCTTGATGTTGGCACCGCTAATTCTGCCGACCTTTCAGGTTACTTTGCTCAACTACATCGGACTGTATGCGCTGGTAGTACTCGGCTTGGTTCTGCTAACCGGGGTGGGTGGCATGACCAGCTTCGGCCAGGCCGCCTTCGTTGGACTCGGGGCCTACACCAGCGCCTACCTGACCACAAGCGCACAACTGCCGGCGTGGCTGGCATGGGCTGGTACCTCACCATGGCTAACATTGGTAATCGGTATTGTTTTCACCGGACTGGTGGCGTTAATACTCGGTGCACTGACCCTCAAACTGTCCGGTCACTACCTGCCACTAGGCACTATCGCCTGGGGTATTTCCCTGTACTATCTGTTCGGTAACCTTGAGGGCTTAGGGGGCCAAAGCGGCATCACCGACCTGCCACCGATCACCTTGCTGGGCCTGAGCCTGGACAAGGGCGAGAAGGTTTTCTATCTGATCTGGGCCATCTTGCTGGTGGCGATGCTGATCACTCACAACCTGCTGAACTCCCGTGAAGGCCGGGCCATTCGTGCGCTCAAGGGCGGTCAGGTGATGGCCGAGTCGATGGGCGTCGACACCTTTCGCGCCAAGCTGGTGATCTTCCTGATCTCCGCGGTATTCGCCGCCATTTCCGGTTGGCTCTACGCCCATACTCAGCGCTTCGTCAATCCGACACCGTTTGGCTTGAACATGGGTATCGACTACCTGTTCATGGCTCTGATCGGCGGGGTCGGCAGCGTCTGGGGCGCCCTGCTCGGCGCGGGCGTTCTGACCCTGCTCAAACAATGGCTACAGGACTGGTTACCAGCGCTGGTCGGTAGTGAAGGCAACTATGAAACCATCGTCTTCGGCTTGTTGATTGTACTGTTGATGCAACGAGTACCAGGTGGGCTGTGGCCACTGTTAACCAAGCGACTGCCGCTGTCCAGCAAGCCCTCACGGGCGTTGCTCAAAGCCGAAGTCGAGGTTCCGCCCCTGTCCCGGCGAACGCCCCCCAAAAAAGGCGACCTGATCCTCGAAGCCCGACAAGTGACCCGCTCATTTGGCGGCCTGGTGGCTAACCAGAACATGAACCTGACATTGCGAGCGGGAGAGATCCTGGCTCTGATTGGCCCCAACGGCGCCGGCAAGAGCACACTGTTCAACCAGCTATCCGGGGTCGACATACCCACCTCTGGCGATGTGGTGTTCATGGGCGAACGCATCAATGGTGTGCCCTCCCGACAAGTTGCCCGTATGGGCATGAGCCGGACCTTCCAGCATGTCAAGCTGCTGCCCGGCATGAGCGCACTGGAGAACGTCGCCATCGGCGCACACCTGCGTGGTCACAGCGGTATCCTGGCCAGCTCCCTGCATACCGAGCGCACTGAAGAGTCTCGTCTTCTGGCCGAAGCCCACCGACAACTGGAGCGTGTCGGTCTGGGAGACTACCTGTACGAAGAAGCAGGCAGTCTGGCCCTGGGGCAGCAACGCATCCTCGAGATCGCCCGCGCCTTGTGCGCCGACCCCGTACTGTTACTGCTCGACGAACCTGCTGCTGGTCTGCGCCTGAAGGAAAAACAAGCCCTCGCGGAGCTGCTGCGCAAGCTGCGTAACGAAGGCATGGCGATCCTGTTGGTCGAGCACGACATGGACTTCGTCATGGGGCTGGTCGATCGCATTACGGTCATGGAGTTTGGCCAAAAGATTGCCGAAGGCCTGCCTGAAGCCATTCAAAGCAATCCGGCGGTACTGCAAGCCTACCTCGGCGGAGCGGAGTGAACCTTATGCACAACAACTCAGTGAACAAACCGCTACTGGAGGTCAAGGATCTCTGCGTGGCCTATGGCAAGGTCGAGGCGCTGACCCAGGCGAACCTGACGGTCGGCGAGGGCCAGATCGTCACGGTGATCGGCCCCAACGGGGCCGGCAAGACCACCCTGCTCTCAGCGATCATGGGGGTACTTGGTTCCAAGGGCCAGGTGTGTTTCGACGGCATCCTGGAAAGCGTGCCGGAAGTCGAGATTCTGGTTGGGCGCGGCCTGGGATTGGTCCCGGAAAAACGCGAACTGTTCTCCACCATGAGTGTTGAAGACAACCTCAAACTGGGCGGTTTCATGCGCTATCGCAAAGGTGACCGTTATCAGGACTCAAGCCTGATGGAAATCTACAGCCTATTCCCCCGATTGCTGGAGCGTCGCAAGCAAGCAGCCGCAACGCTATCGGGAGGCGAGCGGCAGATGCTTGCCGTTGGCCGCGCGCTGATGGCCAAACCAAAACTGCTGATGCTCGACGAGCCAAGCCTGGGTCTTGCACCACTGATCACCCGAGAGATCTTCCGCATCATTACCGACTTGCGTCGTCAGGGCGTATCAATCCTGCTGGTCGAACAGAACGCCCGAGCGGCTCTGCGGGTAGCTGACTACGCCTATGTACTTGAGACCGGACAGATAGCCATGCAAGGTCCGGCAGCCGAGTTGGTCGACGACCCACGGGTGGTCGAGGCCTATCTGGGAGCGGCCAGTAAACACCAGGAAATGCTAGCCAGCTAAGGGGACCTCAATGCATATAACTGCAGCTCTTAGAGTGTGCATCGTCGGGGCCGGCGCCATCGGTTGTACCTTGGCCGCCCGCATCGCTGCCGGCGGCCAGACAGTCAGTGTCCTGGCCCGTGGCAAGACCCTGGAGGCCATCCGTGACGGCGGTATCCTCCTGCATGATCTGGATGGCGAACATCATGTCCAGGTACAGGCTGACAGCGACTGTAGCCAGTTGGGCGAGCAGGACGTGATCTTTCTGTGTACCAAGGCTCAGTCTTTGAACAGTCTGCTACCGATCCTCGGGCCGCTGTTAGGACCCGAAACAGTGGTGGTACCTGTCGTCAATGGGGTGCCCTGGTGGTATTTCCATGGCGAGACCGGGCGCTTCGCCGGACGACGAGTCAATGCGGTAGATCCAGATGGTGTGCTGCATGACGCTCTGGACCTACGACGCATCCTGGGTTGTGTGGTGTTCATTACCGCCGAGAGCGAATTACCCGGGGTAGTCCGTTGCGGCAACCCGCATCTGATGATCCTCGGCGAACCCGACAACAGCTTGAGCGAGCGCCTGGAAAAGGTCCGCGCGCTGCTCGAACAAGCCGGTATCAACACGCGTTCCACGGACCGTATTCGTGATTCGTTATGGACCAAGATCATCGCCAATCTGACTTCGAACCCACTCTCGGTAGTCACCGGCGCGACCCTGGAGCAGATCTACAGTCACCCGGACCTGCGGCAGACCGTGCGCAAGATTCTCGACGAAGCTCTGCTTACCGCAGCCGCCTATGGAGCCAGAGTCGACTATGACCCGCAATCGCTCATGGAAATGGGTGCCGGCAAGGGTGCGGTACGCACGTCCATGCTTCAAGACTACGGCCAGGGCCGCCCGCTGGAACTGCTCGCCATTGGCGACGCCGTGATCGAGTTGGCCACGCTGCAGGGCCTGAGCATGCCCGTCACCCAAGACATCATCAATCTCGCGCGGTTTCGCGCCCAGTCTCCCCTTTCTTGATCGAGGCCCGCATGAACAACACCGAATTCACTCAGCCAAGCCATTGCAGCGACGAAGAATGGAGCCTGCGGGTCAGGCTCGCCCAGTGCTATCACCTTGTGGATTGGTTCGGCTGGACAGAAGCAATCTTCAATCACATCTCCGCACGCCTGCCTGGCCCCGCCCACCATTATCTAGTGAACCCATTCGGCCTGAACTACACCGAAGTCACACCGCAGAACCTGCTCAAGGTCGACCTGCACGGCAAGAAGCTAGAGCCTTCTGAATATGATGGCAACCCCGCCGGCTTCGCACTGCACAGTGCGGTGCACGGCGCTCGTGATGACATCCAGTGCTTGATCCACACCCACACCACGCCCATCTCGGCGATCGTGCAGAAGAAGGCCGGCTTCGGTCATCATGACTTCTATGGTGCGCAGTTGCATGGGCGCGTCGGATATCACACTTTCGAAGGCATCACCCTATTCGATGATGAAAAGCAACGTATGATCCAGAGCCTAGGTGACAAGCACATTTTGGTACTGCGCAATCATGGTATAGCCGTGGGCGAGAGCAGCATCGAGAAAGCACTGTTTCTACTCTGGACCGTGCAACGGGCCGCGGAAAACCAGTGTGCGGCAGGAGCCTTGGGGGGCGAAGACAATCCACTGCCGGAGGACATCAGTGTCAAATGTGCCGACCTCACCGCCATGCTCATCCGTGAGAGTGGTTTTGCCGACAAGTTCTTCAAGGCAATGGTCCGCAAAATGAGTGCTGAACGCGGCCTGATCTGGTAAGGCTTGACGCTTGCGACTCTGTATCAACAGGATCGGCTGCGAATGCTGAGTTCCGCGCCAGAAGCCCTGCCAACATAAATTCGCTTGCTCGCTCCATCTCTGCTCCTTTCTGACGGAGCAGAGATGGCTGAATGCTCTGCCCTCAGGTGTGAGGGCCAAGGTGGATGCCGGAATTACGGGAAAAGTCTATGATTGCGCATCGTTTCACAATCAGAGCGCATGATGAGCAACCCGAAAAAACTTCGCAGCCGCTACGACCCCGCCAGCGAGGAATTCAGCAAAGAGGAATTTCCCTTCTATTGGCTGGCGATGGTTCACGGTCGGTACAGCCAATGTATGGAAAAGGCCCTGAAGAAAATCGACCTCGACATTCCGCGCTGGCGGGTCTTGTTCATTCTCAAGGAAAATGGGGAGTCGAGCATTTCGGAGATATCCACTCACGCCATTGCCAAGCTGTCGACCATAACCAAAATCGTTTACCGCATGAAGGACGACGGTCTTGTAGACACCGCTCCCTGCGTCGAAGATGGCCGTGTCACCCAGGTTCGTATCACGCAAGCTGGACGTACGGCCATAGAGCGAATTCAGGATGGCACCCGGGATCTTTTCAAGCGCAGCTTCTCCGGGTTGACCGATGCACAGATCCAACGCCTGAACCGCCTGCTGGAGACAGTCTTCAACAACCTCGAGGACTATTGATTGCGGTCAAGAGTCCCCTGTTCGGTAGGTGTCGCTGTATTGTTCGACTATTCACCATTGCCGCGTCCTTGGCTAGTTCGCATAGGTCACGGCAATGGTTGGAACAAAGCCCATGTTAAATGGAATAACGTACTGTGGATGAGTTCGACAGCACCGTGCTATAGCCGAGTTGAAGGAGAGCAAAAGTGCCCCAGACAGAGAGCGTGGTAACACATTAGTGGCCGTTTGAGCATGCTGGACTGGCCCCTAGCAAATCGGACACCATTACCCCGTTAAATTGATGCTGCCGCCAAGCACCTAAACTCCCGTGCAAGGCTGAACTTGTTACTCGCTTTCTGGAGTGCCTGGGATATGGAGCAGCGAGCAGCAGCTAGACGCGCCTTGACCCCAGTCCTGTTGACCGTGCTTGCGTAACCCGGGGCGATTCACGTCAAAGAGCTCCGGGAGTCTGGATTGTTGGGGGAAGTCGATACAAAGAGCTCGTTGCTCCCCTACTCTCCCCTCAGCCACACCTAGAGAGTATCGCAGATACCTGATGAAGCCACTTGTACGACAAATCGCGCTGATTACCGGCGCAGCACGGGGCATCGAACGGACGAATCGGGGTCATCGATGTACTGAAGGGAAGTCTGACGATATGACACTTGAGGAAATGCTCACCCGCTCGGCAGATCTACAGAACGAGATCCTGCTACTGCTCGAAGACATCCCCACACATCCCGGCGAGCGCTTTGAGGCTTCAATGGCTTTCTGTGGAGTCGCCCTAGAGCATGCTCAGGCACTCCGCATCCTGTTCGAACATTACACCGCCAGGAGCCCTTAACAGGGCGTGACCTGCTACCACCTCATGAGCTGGGTTGGCCAGCAGATGCGGCGGTAGATGGTTGAATGCCTTATATCTGGGCTATCGGGTGTTCCCGCACCATCGCTGGTTGTTACCCCGAACTTGCCAGACGTTCAAAGCACGCTTGGCATGGTTCAACCACAAGCTTACGCCTGATAAACAGCCTCATGCCCTAGCGCCGCAACGCGGTAAATGGTCTCACCCCGACGAATGGCCCGAGTCCATCGATGCCAGCGTGTTACGCAGTGTGCTCGCGACGCTCAACAGCTACTATGGCCTACTCGCCCAAGGCAACCACCTGCGCTTGCGCCAGCAGTTCTACCATCAACACTTGGGGGCCTTAAAACGCTACTTCATACCCGGCGACTCGCAATACAGTCATCTGAAAATAAAGCAAGTCTGGCAAGAGCCGGGACAGCATTGGCCACCATAGGCGAGTGCAAACCGCTCTTTATCTTTGTAAATCCGCAGGACGAGTCAGGCGGCGGCGTAAACCTCAACGCACACACGCCACCTGGTTGGTATTGTTGTCGTTGTTGTTCGCGTTGCCATTGTTCAGGTTGACGTTGTAGTGGTTGCCCATGCCGTTCGGCGTACTGGACCAGTAGTTGTTGTTACTGCCCCCGCACTGGCCGTTGAGCACACAACACTCGCCATCCCGACCGACCATACTGCCTGCCCTCTGAACCCGGCTGTTCGCCTTGCGACGTAAGCCCCTATGCAACGTGATGCCCCTGCGGGTACGCCACGTGGGGCAGGCCGGTTACGCTCCCAGGCCCTACCGGGCCACCGTAACGGCCCGGTCCTTTGGACGCCGGCTTGCGCCAGCGAGCATTAACCTTCACCGCCTGACTCGGCCTGCGGACTTGATACAGCCAACCCTTGCCAACGCGCCAGCCACTGCATGGCCTGCATCGGCGTACAGGTTGCCAGTGCCAACTGATTCAACTCCTTCAATATTTGTTGTTGCACCATCACCAACGTGCCCTCGGTCGTCCCCTCCCTGCCCGACGTAGCAGGCGTCGACGACTGCGTCGCCAGGGCCTGCTGCGCCACGCACCATCCGCGCAAGGCCACCTTATCCAAACCGCCGGGGATGTGCAGTTGCAGCCCCCACGGCTGTTCCTGCACATTCAAGGGAGGCACTTGCGCAGCCAGCCACGCCTGAAAGGCCGTATCCGGTAACCCGCCATACAAAACAGCTCACCCCTGAAGCTTCTTAACCTCCCGACACAATACTTTCAAAGGTTTGCCCTGCTGGCAAAACCAACCCAAATGCGCATCATAAAAGCGCACGAACATACCCTCTCGAAAACAGGCCACCCATGTGACGGACTCACTCAACTGTAAACGTTCGCCAATTTCCATATCGATTCCGTCACTCAAAAGAAGCAAAAGTAAAAGCATATTTAAAAACTAAAAACTAAAACCCTCAACGCACACACGCCACCTGGTTGGGATAGTAGTCGTCGTAGGCGTTCTCGTTGCCAGTGTCCATGTGGCCGTAGTAGTGCATGCTCTTGCTGTACTGCGTACTGGACCAGTAGTAGTTGCTACGGCCCCCGCACTGGCCGGGGAGCGGCCAGCCATACACCGAACACATTTCGCTATTAGATGGACGACCTACCGTAGCCTGCCCCCAAAGAGCTTTGAGTTCATTCTTCGTAGGCAGGCGAGCACCATTCGCCTTGCAATGGGCATCAGCCTCATCCCAAGTCATCAGGTCAGGAGTCAGTTGTATCCACCCATTTATCGCAAAGGTGGTGTCCACAGTGCGCTCGCTGCCATTGATGCTGGCTTTCACTGTATTGCTGCCCGGCACGGTACTGGTCAGCGTCATGCTGGCCACGCCCGAAGCGTTGGTGGTCGCGGTGGTGGCGGTCAGTTTGGCCCCGCCGGATTCCACGCTGAAGGTGACGGCCTGAGCCGGTACCAGGTTGCCGTTGGCGTCGGTGACCGTGACTTGCACCACGT
>NZ_QHHP01000041.1:640247-752372 GCF_003184125.1 Pseudomonas sp. RW409
CTGGTATTGCAGCGGGCTCATGGCGGTGAGTTGGCGGAAGTGGTGGTGGAAGGTAGGTGTGCTCATCTGCACGCGGGACGCGAGTTCATCGACCCGCAGTTGTGCGGTGTAATTCAGTTTCAGCCAGTCGATGGCCCTGGCGATGCGGTGGCCCTGGCCGTCGACGGAGGCGATCTGCCGCAGCCGCGCCGACTGGTCGCTCATCAGCAGGCGGTAGTGGATCTCGCGCTGGATCAGCGGGGCCAGCACCGGGATGGCTTCAGGCTCGTCCAGCAACTCCAGCAAGCGCACGAACGAGGTGAGCATGGCCGGTGTCGCGGTGCCGATGCCCACGCCCTTGCCTGTGCTTCGATCGCGAGGTTGCAGCAGCCCACCCTGGGCGGCCAGCTCCGCCAGCATCCGTGGATCGAGCTTGAAGCCCAGCCCCAGGCAGGGTTGTTCCAAACTGGCGGCCGTCACCTCGGAATTGGCCGGCAGGTCCAGTGAGGTAACGAGAAAGCGCGAGGTATCGTACGGGTAGGCTTCGCCGCCGACCCACAGCTGTTTCGCCCCTTGGGCGACGAGGATGATGCTCGGCTCGACCATGCACACGGAGGGCGGCGAAAGGATGTCGCGGCGAAAGAAACCCAGACCGGGGATCGCTGTCGAGTAGTCTCCCGAGTGTTTGATCCGGGCACCAATAATGCGCGCGAGGGTTTCCTGGGGCGTTTGGGTGTGAGTGTCGTGTTGGCGTGTCATGTCGGTGTGTACCCTCCTCGCCAAACGTTAACCCGGCCCTTGCGGCTGTCCTACCGAAAAAAACAAAGTCCAGAGAATCGGGCAAGAATTCCAGCGTAATGCACTACAGGCCACTTGGGCCTGGCCGGGAAAATGACCATCCAACGTAACGCTGGATGGAGTGTGCAATGTTAGTCAACGCCTATGGCGCCCATGCGGGCGACCAACCTCTTCAACCCCTGCAGATCACCCGCCGCGCCCCCGGCGCCCATGACGTGCAGATCGACATCGCCTTCTGCGGCATCTGCCACTCGGACCTGCACCAGGTACGCGCCGAGTGGCAAGGCACACAATTTCCCTGCGTGCCCGGCCACGAGATCGTCGGCCGGGTCGCGGCGGTCGGCGCCCATGTGCACGGTTTCCGCCCGGGCGACCTGGTCGGCATCGGCTGCATCGTCGACAGCTGCAAGCACTGCGCCGACTGCGAGGACGGCCTGGAGAACTACTGCGACGGCATGATCGGCACCTATAACTTCCCGACCCCGGACGCCCCGGGCTGGACCCTGGGCGGCTACTCGCAACAGATCGTGGTTCACGAGCGCTACGTGCTGCGCATCCGCCACCCCGAGGAGCAACTGGCCGCCGTCGCGCCGCTGCTGTGCGCGGGTATCACCACCTATTCGCCGCTGCGCCACTGGAACGTCGGCCCCGGCAAGAAGGTCGGCGTGGTCGGCATCGGTGGCCTCGGCCATATGGGCATCAAGCTGGCCCATGCGCTGGGCGCGCATGTGGTGGCGTTCACCACCTCCGACGCCAAGCGCGAGGCCGCCCTGCAACTGGGCGCCGACGAAGTGGTGGTGTCGCGTAATGCCGAGGAAATGGCCGCCCACGCCAAGAGCTTCGACCTGATCCTCAACACCGTAGCCGCGCCCCACAATCTCGACGCGTTCCTGGTGCTGCTCAAGCGCGACGGCACCATGACCCTGGTGGGCGCCCCGGCGACTCCCCATGACTCGCCCAATGTGTTCAACCTGATCATGAAGCGCCGGACCCTCGCCGGCTCGATGATCGGCGGCATTGCCGAGACCCAGGAGATGCTCGACTTCTGCGCCGAGCACGGCATCGTCGCCGACATCGAACTGGTGCGCGCGGACCAGATCAACGAATCCTACGAGCGCATGCTCAAGGGCGACGTCAAGTACCGTTTCGTTATCGACAACGCCACCCTGGCGGGCTGAGCGCGGCAATCGCCTGATCCCGAGCCACCTTAGGTAGTTCGGTGGGTGCCCAGCTTGGGCACCCTTTGCTTCGCGGTACCGGTTCCGGTGCCGCGTTTTCCCCGGTCGCGACTGGACCTGCTCCAGCGCCGGGGCGGCTGACCGGCAAGGCTGTCGGTCGTCATTCACGCGCCTGCCGTGCACCCACTTATAAACCGAAGCGCCCGCAAGACCCGGCCCACAAAGCTCGTCGGTCAGCACGGGCGCTTCCAGCCATACAGGAAACCTGTCTCCATGACCGCTACCTTCCACGCCGAATCGCCCGAGGGCCGGCACACCTGGGGCGCCGTGCTGGCCATGGCCCTCGCCGCCTTTGCCCTGGTGGCCTCCGAGCTCATGCCGGTCAGCCTGCTGACGCCTATCGCCGCGGACCTGCAGGTCAGCGAGGGGCAAGCCGGCCAGGGCATTGCCGTCTCCGGCCTGTTTGCCCTGTTCACCAGCCTGCTGATCGCCTCGGTGGCGGCCCGGGTCGACCGCAAGCGGCTGTTGTTGTCCCTGACCCTGTTGATGATCGTCTCCGGAACCCTGGTGGCATTCGCCCCGGACTACCTGAGTTTCATGGCCGGTCGCGCGCTGATCGGCGTGGCGATCGGCGGCTTCTGGTCGCTGTCGGCGGCCACCACCCTGCGCCTGGTGCCGCAGAACCAGGTGCCGCGCGCCCTGGCCATCGTCAACGGCGGCAATGCCCTGGCGACCGTGATCGCCGCGCCCCTGGGTAGCTTCCTCGGCTCGCTGATCGGCTGGCGCGGGGCGTTCTTTTGCGTGGTGCCAGTGGCCGCTCTCGCCTCCGTCTGGCTGCTGGTCAGCCTGCCACCGCTGAAAGCGCAGCCTGCCGCCGGCACCGGCAATGCCTTCAGCCTGATGAAAAGAATCCCGGTGGCCCTGGGCATGCTGGCGGTCAGCCTGTTTTTCATGGGCCAGTTCATGCTGTTCACCTACCTGCGGCCCTTCCTGGAAACGGTCACCCAGGTCCAGGTGTCGACCCTGTCGCTGATGCTGCTGGTAATCGGCGTCGCCGGCCTGGCCGGCACCTTCCTGATCGAAGCTTTCCTGAAAAACGCGCTGTATCGCACGCTGATCATCATCCCGCTGATGATGGCGGCGATCGCCATGGCCCTGGTGGCGTTTGGCGCTTCGGTGTCGGTCACCAGCGTCCTGCTGGGTCTCTGGGGACTGGTGGCGACCGCCGCTCCGGTCGCCTGGTGGACCTGGCTGACCCGCGCGCTGCCGGACGATGCGGAAGCCGGCGGCGGCTTGATGGTGGCGATCATCCAGCTGGCGATAACCGCGGGCGCCACGGTGGGCGGCCTGGCCTTCGACCTGAGCGGTTATCAGGCGACCTTCGAACTGAGCGCGGCAGTGCTGGTGGTGGCCGCCGGGCTGGCGGCATTGGCGGCCCGCGCCGCCACGCGCGCGCCTTTCCAGGCATCGAACGTGGCGGCGTGAGCGCTGGTGGGCGTTAAACAAACCGACAGGACAGGGCTGGGTATGCGCCGGGCATTCGCCCTGCTCTCAGGCAAGTGGAAGCTGGAAATCATGTGGTTGCTCAATCAGCGGGTCTACCGCTTCGGCGAGCTGCGAAAAGCCATTAGCGGCATCACCCAGCACATGCTGACCGCGCAACTTCGCGAGCTGGAAAAGGACGGGCTGGTGTCGCGCACGGTCTTCGCCGAAGTGCCGCCACGGGTCGAATACGAGATCACCGCCAAGGCCCGCGCGCTGGGGCCGACAATGGAGGCGCTGGCCATCTGGTGGAGCGAATATGGCGACAGCGTGCCGGCAAAACCCAAGCCGCGCGGGCGCCAGGCCAAGCAGGTTTAAACCCGGCCGACCGGGCCATGCAGCGCTTGCCGGAAGGCGATAACGATTGAATCCATGTCATTTACAGGCGCCAAAAAGCAATATGATCGCCCCTCAAGAAATCGAAGACATTGAGTCTCTTGAGTCACAATTGCCGAGCGCTTGAGATGGGCAGGCTTTGCTTCGGTTCAAATGTTATCGAGAGCATTGAGTGTTGCAGTGGCACCGCCGGGGTTTGCCCTCGATTCAGACTAATTCATACAACAAGGCCACATGGAAAGTGAAAGTACTATTCATCGCTTCGCTAGGAATTCTATCGCTCGCTCAAACACCACTGTCCTTCGCGGACAATGCCAACGGGAAAAAACTCTACTCCCAGAGATGTGCCGTGTGCCACGGAGCCGAGATCAAGGGAACCGGACCCTTGGCCAATAAAAGCACCCCGCCAACACCCGACCTCACGACATCCGCTTTCAAGAAACGGCTCAATGATTACCCGGGCGTTATTGTGTCATCGATCATACTTCGCCCGAATGGAGACCTGATTCCAAGAACCTTGCAAGAGAACGGTGTAAAGATACCGCCGCACGCTTGGAGCATTAAGGATCTGCGCGACCTGCATCAGTACATGACGGGGGTTATTTCAAAAAATCGATGATCTTGAGATGAGATATGGGCACAGAAATCCAAGAGCCATTTCAGGGTTGGTTACAAGCCAATTATTCAGCGAAGAGCTACAGCTACGGAGCAGTGCATGAACGACAAAGAAGCAGCCGTTCTGATCCAAGTTTATGTAGCAGATGATGACGGCCCTTTTTTTGAAGAGCTGCCCGCTCGCAAGATCGATCAGGATATTTACGAACTGCTCTCCTCTCCGGGTATCGCGCTGAACCTGGCACGGGGAGATATTGTTTCAATCAAAGACAGAGAAGCACCTGCCGTCGTCTTGAAACGAGGTGGGAATTTCTGCATCCAGATCTATGCGGACGCTATTCCTCAAGAAGAAATAGCCTGGCTGGAAAACGCCGTGGCCTGCGAGTTGGGTGGAACCCTGGACGGTGTATTTGAGGGAAACCTGTCATTGGCGGTTCCGGCGCGCAATGGGATGGAGAAGATCAACGACCTCTTTAACAGGTTTCGAGATAGGACAGCGACTCAGTGGTACTACTCCAACATCTATAAAAACCTGGATGATGACGAGGATGAGACACTTTTATATTGGTGGCTCGAACGCTGATGGACGCTGACGTCCGCGGTCATTTCACCAGGCGCTTTTCCTTCGAAGGCCGGTAACCGAAATACGAGCTGTAGCACTTGCTGAAATGGCTCGGCGACACGAAGCCGCAGGCCACCAGCACCTCGACCTGGGACAGCTCGGTGTGCTGCAGCAATCGGCGCGCTTCGGTGATGCGCAGCTCCAGGTAATAGCGCTGTGGCGTGGTGCCCAGTTGCTCCTTGAACAGGCGCTCGATCTGCCGCCGGGAACGCCCGGCGTACTCCGCCAGTTGCTCCATTTGCAGCGGCTCCTCGAGGTTGGCGTCCATCAGATTGACCACCTCGCGCAAGGGCGCGCTCAACGAGATGTGCAGGGTCGGCTTGATGCGCCGGTAGCGGGACTCCTCGAACGACAGAATGTCCTCGATACCCTCGACCAGCGCCTTGCCGTGCAACCCCTTGATCCACTCCAGGGCCATATGGAAGGCGCCGGCGGGACTGGAGGCGGTGAGCCGGTCGCGGTCCACCACAAAGGCTTCGCTGGTGACATGGGTGACCTTGGAAATCTCCGCCAGCGCGGGGCGGTGTTCCGGGTGGATCGCGCAGCGGTAACCCTCCAGCAACCCCGCGACGCCGAGGAACCACGCCCCGTTCCACAGCCCGGCCAGGGTGATGCCCAGCTCGGCCGCGGCCTTCAGCAGGCTGACCAGCTCGGGATCGGCCTTGAGTTCCGTGCGGTAGCCACCGCAGATCACCAGCAGGTCCAGCTCCTTGAGCGCCTGAGCGCTCAGGCGCGCATCGGGGCGGATCACCAGCCCGAGGTCGCTGGTGACTTCACCGTCCTGCAAGCCAAAGGTGCGCGGCGAGAACAAGGCAGGACGCAGCAGGTTGGCGGTGACGATGGTATCCAGGGCCTGGGTGAAGGCCGGCAACGAGAAGTGTTCGAGCAGCAGGAAACCCGCCCGGGTAGTGGCCGCGGGCGCTACCCGCGTTTCTTCCAGGTAACGCAGGTTCTTGCCCTTCATGCCGCCACTGAAATCCCGTCGCTCAACCGCCATACGCCCTCGCCTTCTTTACCCTACCGAACGTAGATCCAGTGTATGTCGAATCCTGGCATCCACCGAAAACCCTGCTCCCGCCACCTCTCGGGCGAAGCGGAGCCGTAGGCTATAGAAAAAAGCCGCGGGCCAGAAGCCGGTTCAGTTGAATGCAAGGGGCGTGGATTGCAACCAGGGAAAACAGACATTCAGCGCAGCGGTCCGCTGTGGCGTCACTTGGATGCTCAGGTCATAGGTGAAGGTGGTCCGAATGACCATGCGCCAAAGGACTCTTGCGCAAGATGGCGACCTCGGCGGCGCTGGCGAAGCGCTTCCGGGGGATGTCCAGTGCCGTGGCCACGGCACTGGCGACATTGCGGCCCTCAGGGGGCCGCGACTCTCACAAGCCAGGCTCGGCGCGCAGGATCGAAGGCTCCTCGCCGCGATACAGCGCCTCGACCTTGTCAGCCCGCCACTGCAACACCGCGCGCTGGTTGATCGAGCCCTTGTCGGTGATTTCCCCACGATCGATGGAGGCCGGTTCGTCGAGCAGCGCGATCCACTCCAGGCGGCTGGCGTTGCCGCTGGCCTCGCGGTTGAGGCGTTGCAGCCAATCGCCGAACCAACGCCGCACCGGCGCGCTGGCCAGGACCTCGGCATCGCTGGCATTCGCGGGCAAGCCGGCCAGCCGCCGGCATTCGTACAGCCGCGGAAACACCAGCGCCCCCAGGCATTCGCGGTCCGGCGCGGTCACCACCAGGTCCTGCACATAGGGCGAGCCTTCGAGCACCGCGCGATTGCGCAACGGGCCGACGCTGACGAACACCCCGGAGCCGAGCTTGAAGTCCTCGGCGATGCGCCCGTCGAACATCAGGCCCAGTTGCGGATCGGCGGCGTCGACCAGTTTCAGCGCATCGCCGGAGCAGTAGAAACCCTGCTCGTCGAAGGCTTCGGCGGTCTGCTGCGGCGCGCGCCAGTAACCCGGCATGATGTGCGGCCCGCGAAAACGCCCCTCCAGCTTGCCGTCCACCGGCACCAGGCGCACCTCGCAACCCGGGGCCGGCAGGCCGATATAACCAGCCATGGACAAGGGCCCGGTGGTGAAGGTGCAGGACGGCGACGCCTCGGTCATGCCGAGCCCGGCCATCATGCGGATGCGTTCGCCGCAATGGGCTTCGGCCACCTGGTCGAGGCGGTCCCAGACCCTCTGGGACAGGCCGGCCGCGGCGAAAAAGAACAGCTTCATGCGCGAGAAGAAACGCTCGCGCAACTCGCCGTCCTGCTCCAGGGCGTTGACCAGTTCTTCCCAGCCCTTGGGCACCGTCAGGTAGGCGGTGGGGGCGATTTCCTTGAGGTTGCGCAGGGTTTCGGCAAAGCCCTGGGCCGTCGGCTTGCCGTCGTCCAGGTAAAAGGTGCCGCCGTTGTAGAGCACGATGCCGAGGTTGTGACTGCCGCCGAAGGTGTGGTTCCACGGCAACCAGTCCACCAGCACCGGAGGCTCCTCGCCGAACACCGGGAAGGTCTGCAACAGCATCTGCTGGTTGGCGCAGAGCATGCGCTGGGTGGTGACCACCGCCTTGGGCAGCTTGGTCGAACCCGAGGTGAAGAGAAACTTGGCGATGCTGTCCGGGCCGGTGGCGGCGAACGCCGCTTCGGCCTCGGCGTCGCCGGGGTGTTGCAACAGGCTGGCAAAATCGCGCTGCGACCGGCCCGCCACGGCGCCACGCACCACGATCAGCGGCGTGTCGCCCGGCAGCACGGCCTCGATCGCCCGCTGGAAAGCCGCGCCATCGCTGACGAACACCAGCCCGGGCCGCATCAGGTCGCAGACATGCCGCAGCTTGGCGAAATCCTGGGACAACAGCGAATAGGCTGGCGACACCGGGCAATAGGGAATGCCGGCGTACATCGCCCCCAGGGCCAGTTGCAGGTGTTCGATATCGTTGCCGGAAAGCAGCACCAGCGGCCTCTCGGCCGACAGGCCATACCCCAGCAGGCTCTGGGCGATGGCGCGCACGCTGGCCAGCATCTCGGCGTAGCTCACCCGGCGCCAGTCGCCACCGTCCTGGCGCGCGGCGACAAAGGTCTGCTGCGGGCGCACCCAGGCCCAATGCACCAGGCGGTCCAGCAGGCGCGTCGGCAGCTCGGCCAGGGGCTCCAGGGAACGCATGTGCAGGATGCCCTGCTCTTCGCTGACCTCGACCGCGGGATGGGCGATGGCCACCTGGCGATAAGGCGGCGTGTCGGCCGCGTTCGGCGCTGGCGATCTGAATTCGGAATTCACGTGTTTGTCCTCCATCAAGGCCTATCGCCGGCGAACTCGGCCGGGGACCTGGCAGCCAGGGGCTGGGGCCTTGTGATTGTTGGGTCCGGGGGCCGGAGTTCAGATCGGATAGTGCCGTGGACCGTTCTGCAGGGTAATCCAGCGCAACTGGGTGAACTGCTCGATGGCCGCCTTGCCGCCAAAGCTGCCGTAGCCGCTGGCCTTGACCCCGCCAAACGGCATCTGCGCCTCGTCGTGCACGGTCGGGCCATTGATATGGCAGATGCCCGACTCGAGCCGTTGCGCCAGGGCCAGGGCGCGCCCGGTGTCGCGGCTGAAGATCGCCGCCGACAGGCCGAACTCGGAATCGTTGGCCAGCCGCAACAGTGCTTCGTCGCCCGCGCCGCGCAGCACCACCGCCACCGGCCCGAAGGACTCCTCGCGGTACAGGCGCATGGCCTCGGTGACGCCGTCGAGCAAGGTCGGCTGCAGAATGCTGCCGGCCAATTGGCCACCGGCGACCAGGGTCGCGCCCTGCTCCAGGGCGTCGTCGATCAGCCCCTTGATGCGCGTGCCGGCACTGGCGTCCACCAGCGAACCGAGCACCGAGTCCGCGGCCTCCGGGTTGCCCGCCGGCAAGCTGGCGATCTTCGCCGCCAGCCTGGCGACAAAGTCCTCGGCCACCCGTGCATCGACGATCAGGCGCTCGGTGGACATGCAGATCTGCCCCTGGTTGAAGTAGGCGCCAAAGGCCGCGGCCTGCACCGCGGCATCCAGGTCGGCATCCTCCAGCACCAGCAGCGGCGCCTTGCCGCCCAGCTCCAGCAGGGCCGGCTTGAGGTGCCGCGCCGAGAGCTCGCCGACAATGCGCCCGACCCGGGTCGAGCCGGTGAAGTTGACCCGGCGCACCGCCGGGTTGGCGATCAGCCGCTCGACAATGGCCGGGGCGTCCTCGGGGGCGTTGCTGATGACGTTGACCACCCCGTCACCGAGGCCGGCCTCCTGCAACACCTGGCCGATCAGCCGATGCACCGCCGGGCTCAGCTCGGACGCCTTGAGCACCACGGTGTTGCCGCAGGCCAGCGGCATGGCGATGGCGCGGGTGGCGAGGATCACCGGGGCGTTCCACGGCGCGATGCCCAGCACCACGCCGCACGGCTGGCGCAGGGCCATGGCGAAGCTGCCGGGCACGTCGGAGGGGATGACCTCGCCATTGATCTGGGTGGTCATGGACGCGGCTTCGCGCAGGATATTCGCCGCCAGTTGCACGTTGAAGCCGTACCAGTTGGCCATGGCCCCGGTCTCGCCGGCCGCGGCGATGAACTCCGCGCTACGGGCCTGCAATTGCCCGGCTGCGCGCAACAGGCGGCTGCGTCGCTCATTGGGCGCCAGCGCCGCCCAGGCCGGGAATGCCGCCTGGGCCGCGGCCACGGCGGCGTCCGCGTCTTCCAGGGTGGCGGCGGCGGCGCGCGAGGCGACGGCGCCGGTCACCGGATTACGCCGTTCGAAGGTTCGACCGTCGCGGGCGGGGCACGACTGGCCGCCGATCAGCAGGGGCACGTCCAGCATGGTGATTCCTCTTTATTGTCGTTATCGGGAATACAGTGGAGCGGTTCACGCCGGCGCCTGGGCGCTGCGCCGAACAGCGGGCGGACGCTGCCGCCCGCCGGGTTTGCATCAGCGTTTGTAAGCCTGCAGGCCGGGCTTGATGCTCTTGTCGTCGAGGAACTGCTTCATGCCCTGCTCGCGACCGCCTTCGGTGTCCAGCAGGCGCGACTGGTCGAGCTTGGCGTACAGGTAATCCTCGTTCTGCTCCCAGGTCAGCTCGCGGCAGCGCTTGAAGCCGTGCTTGGCGGCCCGCAGCACCACCGGGTTCTTCTCCAGCAGGTTGCGCGCCAGCTCGACGGTGGTTTCGCGCAGTTGCGCAAGCGGCACGCTCTCGTTGACCAGGCCCATCTCGGCGGCTTTCTGCCCGCCGAAGGTCTTGCCGGTCATGATGTAGTACAGCGCCTGGCGATGGCCCACGGTGTCGGCCATGGCCTTGCTCACCAGGTTGCCCGGCGGGATGCCCCAGTTGATTTCCGAGAGGCCGAAGGTCGCTTCATCGGCGCAGATCGCCAGGTCGCAGGCCACCAATGGGCTGAAGCCGCCGCCGAAGCACCAGCCGTTGACCATGGCGATGGTCGGCTTGGCGTACATGCGCAGCAGCTTCCATTGCCATTGCGAGGCCTCGCGGCGGATTTTTTCCTGGAGGATCTCCGGGCCGGCGTCCACTTCGCGAAAGTATTCCTTGAGGTCCATGCCCGCGGTCCAGGCTTCGCCCGCGCCGGTCAACACCAGCACGCCGGCGGCCGGGTCCTGCTCCAGCGTCTCCAGCACGTCGACCATCTCGCGGTTCAGGGTCGGGCTCATGGCGTTGCGTTTTTCCGGGCGGTTGAGGATGACCCAGGCGATCCCCTCTTCGATCTCGACCTTGACGGTTGTCCAGCGACCTTCGTAGTTGCTCATGGCGATTGCTCTCTTTGTTCTTGGCTTGAGATGGGCAAAAACTAAACCGCCGAATTAGTTATGTCAATTAACTATTAATAAAATTAACCAAACTTTCTCAGGTGCCCGGAGCGTTTCAAGGCCAAGACATCTGCCAGCGGCCATGGCTATCCCCGGTCAATCCCGGCAAACTAGATAGCCTTCTTAACTGCCAGCCCGAGGATTTCCCCTGCAATGGCCAAGTCTTCCAACAAGATAGCCACCGCCGCCGAGGCCCCCGTCGCCGACAGCGAAGCCCAGGCGCCCCTGGACTCCACCCTGGACGACCTGATCGGTTACGCCATGCGCCGGGCGCAGTTGAAACTGTTCCAGAACCTGATTGGCCGCCTGTCGAGCCACGACCTGCGGCCGGCGCAGTTCTCGGCCCTGGCGATCATCGAGCAGCATCCCGGGCTGATGCAGGCCGACCTGGCCCGGGCGCTGGCCATCGAGCCGCCGCAGGTGGTGCCGTTGCTGAACAAGCTGGAAGAGCGGGCGCTGGCGGTGCGGGTGCGCTGCAAACCGGACAAGCGCTCCTACGGGATCTTCCTCAGCAAGACCGGCGAGACCCTGCTCAAGGAACTGAAGCTGATCGCCGCCGAGAGCGACCAGGACGCCACCGCCTCCCTCGACGACCAGGAGCGCGAAGAGCTGCTCAGGCTGCTGAAAAAGGTCTACCAGCAGTAGCCGCCAGCCTGCGATCCCTGTAGCCGCTGCCGCAGGCTGCGATCGGCGGCGCAGCCGTCGCAACCCGGCGAACGCCTTTATCCAGGCAGATCACGGAGGCAGGTTTTGCGGCAACTGCGTTGCCGATCGCAGCCTCGCGGGCTCGGCAGCGGCTACCCCGACACCGCGATCCCTGTAGCCGCTGCCGCAGGCTGCGATCGGCGGCGCAGCCGTCGCAACCCGGCCAACGCCTTTATCCAGGCAGATCGCGGAGGCAGGTTTTGCGGCAACTGCGTTGCCGATCGCAGCCTCGCGAGCTCGGCAGCGGCTACCCCGACACCGCGATCCCTGTAGCCGCTGCCGCAGGCTGCGATCGACGGCGCAGCCGTCGCAACCCGGCGAACACCTTTATCCAGGCAGATCGCGGAAGCAGGTTTTGCGGCAACTGCGTTGCCGATCGCAGCCTCGCGGGCTCGGCAGCGGCTACCCCGACACCGCGATCCCTGTAGCCGCTGCCGCAGGCTGCGATCGACGGCGCAGCCGTCGCAACCCGGCGAACGCCTTTATTCAGGCAGATCGCGGAGGCAGGTTTTGCGGCAACTGCGTTGCCGATCACAGCCTCGCGAGCTCGGCAGCGGCTACCCCGACACCGCGATCCCTGTAGCCGCTGCCGCAGGCTGCGATCGGCGGCGTAGCCGTCGCAACCCGGCCAACGCCTTTATCCAGGCAGATCGCGAAAGCAGGTTTTGCGGCAACTGCGTTGCCGATCGCAGCCTCGCGGGCTCGGCAGCGGCTACCCCGACACCGCGATCCCTGTAGCCGCTGCCGCAGGCTGCGATCGGCGGCGCAGCCGTCGCAACCCGGCGAACGCCTTTATCCAGGCAGATCGCGGAGGCAGGTTTTGCGGCAACTGCGTTGCCGATCGCAGCCTCGCGGGCTCGGCAGCGGCTACAGGGTCAGGAGCTGCGGCTCGCGGCGTTACCAGATCGGCAGTGTGTAGAGCACCAGGAAGCGGGTCTGGTTTTCATCGCGGAACGCCGCGCCGGCGGGGAAGTCGTTGCGGTAGATCGACTTGCGCGCCAGCAGCCCGAGGTTCTTCAGCGGCCCGCTCTGGATCACGTACCCCAGCTCCATCTGGAACTCCCGCTCCTTGCGGTCCTCGGCATTCAGCGCCGCCAGTTCGATATGGTCGCCGCGCACGTAGCGCAGGCGGCTCTTCAGCCCGGGCAGCCCGGCGGCGGCGAAATCGTAGTCGTAGATGGCCTGCCAGGTCCGTTCCCGGGCATTGAGAAAATCGGAACTCATGGTCAGTTCGCTCATGCCCATCAATTCGGTGCCCGACAGGTAAGGCGTCGCCGTGTCGCCGCTGGCGTGCATGTAGCCCAGGCTCAGGCGATGCCCGCCCCAGCGATAGGCGAACAGCGCCGAGAGGTTGCGGTTGTCCACCTTGCCGGCCTTGGCGCTGCCGTCTTCGCGGCTGAAGAAACTGCGCAGGTCGCTGCTCAGCACCCCGTCCCCGAGCTTGAAGTTATGCAGCAGGGCCAGGGTGTCCTGCTGGTAGAGGTCCGCCACTTCGGCGTGGTAGACGCGCAGGCTGAGGTCCGGATCGACCTGGTAATCGCCCCCCAGGTAAGCCATGTGCGACGAGGTGGCCGCGCCGTTGAAGCGCCGGTTCGGCGAGGCGATGCTCAGCGCCTGGTAGTCGGTGGAATCGCGCTTGTTGATGCGGTCGATATAGCCGGTGTTGAGGGTCAGGCCGTCGATGTCCTTGGAACTGAGGGTGGTGCCGCGAAAGGTCTGCGGCAGCAGCCGCGACGGGCTGGCAAAGGCGAACGGCAGGAAGATCGACACATCGCCGGTCTTCACGCTGGTCTGGGCCAGGCGCAGCTTGGCGGTCATCGCCAGGCGCGAGTATTCGTCCGCCGCGCGCTTGTCGCTGGCCGACACCGGCAGCAGTTCGGTGCCGCTGCGGTCCGGCGCCGAGTCGAGCTTGATCCCCAGCAGCCCGCGGGCGTCCAGGCCGAAGCCGACGGTCCCCGGGGTAAAGCCCGACTCCAGGTTCAGGATCGCTCCCTGGGCCCATTCCCGGGCCGCGGTTTTCGCGCCGCCGTCCTTGTAGTCGCGGTCGAGGTAGTAATTGCGCAGGGTCAGGGTGCCGTGGCTGTCGTCGATAAAGCCCGCGGCCTGCGCCGGAGCGGCCACCACGCCCAGCCCCGAGAGGGCCAGGCAGCACAGGCGAACAGATAGGGCCAGCGGCGCCGCAAGGGCGTTGCGTGAGAGGTTCGGCATGTTCGAGTCCACTTATTGTTGTTGTTTTGCGGAACGGGATCGCCCGGCCATGGCAGGCGTCCACGGCCAGAGAATGGAAACAGCCAAGGGCTGGCGTCAATCCACAATGACCGATAATCGAACATTAATATTCTTATCTATTTTCTAGATAACGCCAGATAAAACCAACAAGCCATTGATTTACATAAAACTAAATCGATCTTTAAGGCCAATCCGGTCACCCTTCAATTTTTAGTTATCTTTGTTAATCTTAATTTCGCCTGCCAACGCTCGAGCGAACAGGCGCGTTCCGCTGCGTCCGCCCCCAACAAAAACAACAATGAGGTTTGCCATGGACACTCCATCGCGTCGCACGACGCTGACCATCGCCCTGTGTTTTATCGTTGCCCTGATCGAAGGCTTCGACCTGCAAGCCGCCGGCACCGCCGCCGCGGGCCTGCGCCAGAGCTTCGCCCTGGACCCGAAAATGCTGGGCTGGGTGTTCAGCGCCGGGATCGTCGGCCTGCTGCCCGGCGCCTTCTTCGGCGGCTGGATCGCCGATCGCATCGGCCGCAAGAAAATCCTCATCGGCGCCGTGCTGCTGTTCGGCCTGTTCTCCCTCGCCACCGCCTATGTCGCCAGCCTGTCGGGCCTGCTGCTGGCGCGCTTCATGACCGGCCTGGGCCTGGGCGCCGCCCTGCCCAACCTGATCGCCCTGTGCGCCGAGGCCGCGGGCGAGCAACGCCGCGGCACCGCCATCAGCATCATGTACGCCGGGGTGCCGATGGGTGGCGCCCTGGCGGCGCTGGTGGCCATGCTGTTCACCGACCATTGGCAGGCGACCTTTATCGTCGGCGGCCTGGCGCCGCTGCTGGTGGTGCCGCTGATGCTCCTGCTGCTGCCCGAGTCCAGCGCCTTTCGCCAGCAACAAGGCAACCCCGGCCTGACCCGCCTCTCCACCGGCCAGGCGCTGTTCGGCGAAGGCCGGGCGCGCACCACCCTGGCCTTGTGGCTGAGCTATTTCTTCACCCTGACGGTGATGTACATGCTGCTCAACTGGCTGCCGTCGTTGCTGCTGGAGCAAGGCTTCAGCAAACCCCAGGCCGGGCTGGTGCAGATGCTGTTCAACCTCGGCGGCGCCCTCGGTTCGCTGCTCGGCGGCCTGCTGCTGGATCGCTGCAACGGCATCAAGGTGGTGCTGTTCGTCTACGCCGGGTTGCTCGCGGCGCTGGCCGGGGTCGGCCTGTCGGCGGGCCTGCTGCCCATGGCCTGCGCCGGGTTCGCCGCGGGGCTGTTCGTGATGGCCGCGCAACTGGTGCTGTACGCCCTGGCCCCACCCTCGTACCCGACCCTGGTGCGCGCCACCGGCGTCGGTGCCGCAGTGGCCATCGGCCGCCTGGGATCGGTGGCCGGCCCCCTCGCCGCCGGACAGATCCTCGCGGCCGGCGCCGGCACCAGCGGGGTCTTGCTGGCGACCTCGCCGGGGCTGGTGATTGCCGCCTTGAGCATCATCAGCGTGATCGCCCGCCCGGCGTCGCAGGTCGAACCCGGGCTGGCTGCGGCGAGCTCGGCCGCACCCAAACCCTGACGTACACTCACACGCCAGCCTGGACGACTGCCGTTGCAGCTCGGTTATCCAGGCTGACGCACGCTAAAGGTTGCCGTCAAAAATGAGCAATGAAATAGCTATGCGGCCATCGTAGCGGGACCAGTGGGCACGGTGAATACTCTTGTAACGCCCTTGGGACAAGGCTTGGCGCTTCCTTGGTGACCCCTGACGGCCAATCCAGAGGCGCGCATGTCCGCGATAAGGCCCCCACGGGGGAGCCTGGGCACATATGCGTATTGATGTGGTCATTCAGTTTTTTTGCAGATTCTCGAAGGGGGGGTGGTAAATCTTCACCCACATTGAGAATTGTCCTAAAGCCCCTGAGTACCCTCCCACTGTAGGTTGTCCGGTCTACTTATCATGGGATGATTGCTGTATGGCCGCAGGGAGCTGGAAAGGTCACCATTGCAAAGTGTGCTATGACCAAGCAATGAAAGAGAAAGCAAGGCTCGAAAAGCTTTTGCACGATAAACGCAGACGAGCCATCAAAGAGCCGCCGCCTCCTAAAGACCCCGAACCGATTCCCCGAAAGACACCTCCGCCACTGCTCAAAGGCTGTGTCTTTGCCAAGTCCTGCACATTGCCCAATGGGGTGATAAACCACAGCAACCCAGGCGGCTTCGTACCTGTCGAGTCGCTGAAGCAGTACGGCACCTATGCGGTGATGGGCACCGGTCCAGTGATATCTGCAAGCGGAACTCTACTGCAATGGATTGGTGGCTCAGGCAGTGCTTCTACCCTCTTGGCCCGTCTTGGCGGTACTTTGGCGCTGGCCGGTCCCACAGCTGTTGGCTTCGCTGCGTTACTGCTGCCTAACGATACTTCGACTGACAGCGCCTTCTATACGTCCGAGCAGTACGCGCAGTTGAGCCAAGGGAACACCCGCGTACGAGTCAACGTAAAACACCTGCCAGATAGCTCTGTGAGTGTGTACGGGTTCTATACCGGGACAAAGACGGAGTGGCAGCAGGTGCGTGTGATCGAAGCGAAGGCACGCGGCAATCAACTGGTAGCTGACATTGGGAATGGCATAGAGGTCATATGGACTCCGGCGGCTGACCCAAATGCTGTATTGGGCATTCCCGCACTGGAAGGCGCCTCGTTGAAATCTGGGGTCTGGGTATACCCGCCGACCGAGCAGGCCGATAAGATACTGGTCAACCCGAAGCATCCCCCCGACTACCAAGACGCAATCATCTGGTTCCCCAGTACGGGCATCCAACCGATTTATATTGCGCTCAGCGTGCTGGGTGGCCGCTACCATCCTAAGCCTAACTCCTTGCCAGCATTTCCAGACGCTAAATGGGCCAAAGCAAAGACCTCGGTTCAAGGTGGTGGCGCTATACGCCCACGCTGGAAGAGCAGAGACGGCACAATCTACGAATGGGATTTTCAGCATGGCGCGGTCGAGGTGTACAACAAGCGCGGTAAGCACCTTGGTGAGTACAACCACGAGACAGGCGCTCAGAATAAACCCGCAGATCCAACAAGGAAGGTAGAACCATGAAGCACACGATTATGGGAGTTCCCGAAGGCGAGGACTTCGCATCCTTTGAAAAGGATCTTCCAGTTTCTGTCGCGGACCTTAAGCCAATTATGGGTTGGGCAGCGGATGATGATTGTGTTTACGATTATCGGCTGACCCCGGAGCAAATTAGCGCTATCGAAAAGCTCTGTTCGCTAGAGCTACCCAGGAATCTGGAGCTTTTTCTAACGTGTAGCGCCTGATGGTCCATCGCGAGCGAGCTCGCGCCTACAGTAGCCCCATTATCGGCCTTAACTGATCGGCATTAGCCCTCCCGGGGCTTTTTCGTTTCTGCGCCGCTTTTGCATTTCTGTGCGACAGATCCCACTTCGGGGACTCCCGTACCAGTCCCCCGTGGTGTTAGCGTGGGAGGTCAGATATTTCCTAACAATCTGCAAGGAACGCCTCCCGCAATGGATTTTTCCCTCAAGCAACTGGCCGCGGCCACCCTGATGCTGGCCAGCCTGTCAGCCTTCACCACGACCGCCCACGCCAACATCACCCCGCAGCAGAACGCGGCGATTCTCAAGAGCTTCGCCGATGCATCGGTCAAGGACTTCCGCCAGTTCCTCGGCACCCTGGGCAAGAGCGAGCTGGCCAAGAGCGCCAACCTCGGTCCGACCATCACCGCCTTCCTCGACAACAAGACGCTTTCCGCCGAGCAGCAGAACGAGATCCATCGCCTGCTGGGCCTCTATGCGCGGGTGAAGTACGGCAAGGCCGCCACCGAAACCCTGCGCGAACTGGTGGCTATCCCCACCGTGCGCGTCGACGGCGTGCCCCAGCACGAGAACCCTGAGTTCCTCAAGATCGCCGACAAGATCCAGGCCCTGGCCAAGGCCTTCGACCTGAACTTTCGCAACATCGACAACCGCGTCTACGAGATCTCCCTGGAAGGCAGCGGCAAAGAAGTGGTAGGCATCCACGCCCATGCCGACGTGGTGCCGGTGACACCGGAGAACTGGGTGCTGCAGGACGGCACCAAGCTCGACCCGTTCAAGGTCACCCTGGTCGGCGACCGCATGTATGGCCGCGGCACCGAGGACGACAAGAACGGCATAGTCGTAGCCCTGTACGCCATGAAGATCATCAAGGAAGAGAAGCTGCCGCTGGCGCGCAACTTCAAGCTGCTGGTGGACACCACCGAGGAAACCAGCGGCGACGCCATCCCCTACTACTTCGAACGCAACCCGACGCCGAATTACAACCTGGCGCTGGATGGCGGCTACCCGGTGGTGATCGCCGAAAAAGGCTACGGCACCGTCATGGCCAGCTTCCCGCGGCGTACCGCCGAAGGCAAAGGTGCGGAAATCGTGTCGATGACCGGCGGCCTGGCCACCAACCAGATCCCGGGCGCCTCGGTCGCCACCCTGGTGACCGACCAGCCCGCCGAACTGGCCGCCAGCCTGCAGAAGGCCGGCAACGAATACGCCAAGGCCCACGGCGGCGACTTCAGCGTGGCCGCCAAGGTCGAAGGCAAGGACGTCAAGCTGACGGTCACCGGCGTGTCCGCCCACTCCTCCGAGCCCGAGTCCGGGGTCAACCCGGTGGCGCGCATGCTCGACTTCATCAACGGCCTCGATGGCAAGGTCGCGCTCAAGCACAACCCAATCACCGATGCCGCCCGCTACGCCGCCGACAACTGGAGCCTGGACTACCTGGGCAACAAATTGGGGGTCGGTTTCGCCGATGACTTCATGGGCCCGCTGACCACCTCCCTGACCTATGTCGGCCAGGATGAACAGGCCTTCAAGCTGGCGGTCAACCTGCGCGTGCCCAAGGGCAAGACCCCGGAGGTGCTGAAAAAGGAAATTGCCGACAAGCTGGCCGCCTGGAGCAAGAAGAACCAGGTCGCGGTGAACTTCGACTACAAGATCGCCGAGCCGATGTACCGCAACCCCGAGGGTGAATGGGTCAAGGCGCTGTTGGCGGTGGCCAGCGAGAACCTGGGCATGCAGCACAAGTTCGGCACCTCCGCCGGCGCCACCTCGGTGCATGAACTGCCCAACGGCGTGCAATTCGGCCTGGCCCGTCCCGAGGTCAAGTACACCGGCCACAACGACAACGAGTTCAAGACCGTCGAGCAGTTCCAGCTGGACCTGCAGATCGTCACTGAAATGTTCGGTCGCATCGGCCAGCTGCCAACACTCTGAGCCCTTTCGGACCCGCCGCCCTGGCGGGTCCACTGCCGTGCTCATCCCGATCCAGGTCGGGCTCGAGCCCTATCCCCCTGATGCTCGACCGGCCAGACGCCATGTCCGTTTCTGGGCATGTCGACAGGCCAAACGATGGCACATTGACGCCATCCAAAAGGATAGAACCAGTTGCAGGCGGCCAGGGTTGGCCAAGCAGCGCCGGCATTGCGTAAGGAAAACGCTCTGCCTGTGTCTTTTTGCCGTATTTCATTAAACCGCCACCAGAACCCTGTACTAGGATACGAGGCGGCGACGAATCCGGCGAAAGGCTCTAAACATAGTCTCGCCGCACTCGTCGCTTACTAAGGCAAGTGTCGCGCAACACGAAACTCATGGATGAAATGATGAACTCACAAATACTGTTCCCACACATTGGCAAGGTCATCGCCAGCACCGGCAGTCGCAGTTTTCCGCGCATGCTGCATGATCTGATACGCACCCAACTGGCGGTGGACGCCACGCATATCACCCAGATGCGTGTGTATTCAGAGGGTCAATCGCAGCCCAGGAACGCCCGCGACGAGGTCTACAGCGACTCCACGCTCGCCCCATCCGGCAAGAATCCGACGGCACGCCCTGCCGAGACTGCCGCGCAATTGCACCTGACCAGCCACAAGGACGATTACCGCTACGTGATCTCGGTCTACCGTTCCTGCCAGTCCCAGAGCTTCTCGCACCAGGAACGCATCCTCCTGCAGGACTTCTCCCCACTGCTGCTGCCCATGGTGGAAAAACACCTGGCGGCGCTGCAGCCGCACAACGCCACCGGGGACGACCCCGAAGCCGCCGCCAGCCTGGAACACCAGGGCCTGGAAACCCTGCGCCTGCGCTTCGCCGCGCGCCTGCGGCAGTCGGGGCTGAAGCTGTCGAACCGGGAAATGCAGGTCTGCGTCGGCCAGCTCGGGCGCACCGCCCCCGAGCTGGCCGGGCAATTGAAGCTCAAGGTGCACACCGTCGAGAGCTACCTCAAGCGGGCGGCGATCAAGATGGGGATCAGCGGGCGCCACTCGCTGCTGCGCTGGATGTATTCCCCGGACGAGGCCACGGCGACCACCCCAGGCCCGAGCACTGCCCTTTGATCCTCGAGGCCCGAGCCGGTTGTTCAGGCCTGAGGCAGATGCCAGGGGAACAGCCGGTGCAACAACCAGGAGACGCCTCGCTCGGTCGTCCATGAGCGGGGCGCACCCTGCAGGTGCGAAATTACCCACTTGCCCACCTATTTGCATTCGATATGACCGCCGATTGCATCGGACTTGACCAACACGCTTCGTAGTCATTATCGATAGAAAGCAACCCATTGCTGCCGATGGCCACAGGCATTAGGGAACGTTTTATGGTCAGAAACGCAACGAAATTGCGTTCCTACGCAAACCTTAGGTCTAGCTGACTAACCAAACGCCGATAGATTTTACATAGCAACGCAGGCTTCAAAACGGTAAGTCGTTTTCATACAGCCTGGACCAGGAGCGGACGGTGGACATAGTGATGGCAAATAGGTAGCGTCACCGATGCGGCTTTCGAATCTAGAAGACTGCTGGGCTTGCCGTTACCCTTGTCGTGTTTCTCTCTGGGCGATGTCGCGCTTGTCGCGACACCTCTAAGCTAGACAAAGACTTACAGGACGACAAGAAACGCGACATGGCATGTCGCCTAATAGTAGTTATATGCCTTGAGGAGCACCGACTTGTGATCATCGCCCTTTTATCATTCCTAGGAGTTATAGCCGGCGCGTCCCTTCAGTATATATTTACCCGTCATCTTGAAAACCAGAAACACCATCGAAGTCTTAGAACTCAGGCGTATACGGATTATTTAAAGTCCGTTTGTGAGCAAGCTACATTAGCACTGCAGTCGCAGTCACCAGAGAGCCGAGAACTACTCGCCAGAATGGTTGACTCCAAATCAAGAATCTGCCTATACGGATCAGAAGCAGTAGTTTCTTCTCTTGCTGCTTTTGAGCAGATAGGTTCAGCATTGAATACTAGCGAGCAAAGAAATTGTTTCGCCAATATGGTCTCAGCAATGAGAAAGGACTCAAAAGGACGTTCTGGAGCCTCCGTTGATAGTCTAGAAATTATTTTAATGGGTTCTCAGTGAAACAAGTCGTTCACTTCGTTCGCTGGGACGGTGCTCTGTCGCCGTTAGCCTAATCGCTATAGGACTCCTTCAAGACCAACATGAAGACAACACTGGAATACCTAAAAGATCGTTACAGCGAAGAGCAGTCTCGATTTGATCATTTTGAAAATAAATGCGCGAAGCTCCTAACCTTTGCATCCGTAGTAATAGGCGCAATCACTGCAATCGCAGGAACAAATAAAGGAATTGTATTTCATCCAGAATCCCCAGCTGGCTGGATTATTCTCATAGCATTTCTAATAGGCTCATTTTCCATATCTTGTGCATGGGGGCACTCCTTGTTGGCGCTGCGTATTGGAGAGTGCCCTGTACTCCCGCGAAGCAGAGTAGCCGCTGAGTACATTACCGCTGTTGATATAGAAACCCAATCAACATACCTATACAACTGCTACATTGGTACACTAGAGCAACTTGCAGAAGTAATCGATGAAAAATCAAAGAATCTTGAATTGGCCTACCAAGAGCTAGCCATAAGCGCTTGGGGGCTAGCTGTCGCCGCTTCATTAACTATATATATGGAGATTACAAAATGAGTGACACAGAAAAGAAAACTCAAAACAGTAACAAAACGCCCCCACCTCCTCCACCGACTACTGAATACGTTAAAAAGTCTAAAGAGCCAGCAGTGAGCCGGAAAAAAAAGTAAGTTTAAATAGCTCATTTCACTGACTGGGACGGCCACAAGCGGCCGTCCCTTGACCTGAACGTTATGTAATTTAAGCCATGAATAATCTTGAGAAGTTTCTAGAAAAAATCGAGCAAGTTACCGCTCCCGCACAAAAAATAAATCATCATCTTAACCAAACAATGCTCCCATACATTCAGAAGATTGATGAAACTATAGGACCAATAGCCAGAGACTTTCAGAGAACCTTGAAGGCGCACCACCCCTTTCTTGATCAGATAGCCACCACTTTAGCCAAAATTACAGAGGCCGCTCAGTGTTGGCAACAAGCAAGAAAAGCAGATATCAGCGTAATGGCCGAAAGTGGCTGGTATCCGAATTGGTTTACCTTTTTCTATACCCCAGAAACAGAACCACAATCTGTGGATGAGTTAATGAGCATGCACCTCAACGCCGACTGGGAGGATATTACACAAAGAATAATTGAGCTTTGTCCTAACCGAGCACACATCCTCGAAGCGGCCTTTAGCCTGCACAAATCAGGAGCTTATATCGCTGCCATACCTCTCTTTCTAGCACAAGCAGATGGGGTTTGCTGCGAATCCCTTAAAAGCTTTCTTTTTACCGGCAACGACACAGAAGAAAAAATCAAAAAGCTAATAGAAAACGGTAAAATTGAAGCAAATATGTTTACCGATGTATTCCTTGAACCATTCAAACTTAAAAATCACCATAACGCCGGAATATCTAAAAGCAGTGCACAAGCAAAAAGCAAAGCTCCAAATCGCAATGGCATAATGCACGGCCACCGAAATCACCTTGACTATGGAACGGAAATAAACTCTCTAAAATGCTTTTCACTTCTGAGCTTTATTGCCTACTCCACAAAAGAGATTATTGGTAAAAAATAACAATTGAGTCAAACCCTCTTGAAAAATTGTCATCAACGATGCCAGAACCGTTACCCGCATAAATATCGCCAAGTGCTGCATAGCCTGCAATGAGGGCAAAGGAGATAAAAATGTGGCCTCCGCCAAAGCAACTTCGGCATAATGACATATACGAAAAATCTATTTTTCAGCTTGTGCAAGTTACTCTTTCAACCACAAAACGTTTTCTAAAATATTTTCACACAACCTGAGTAATTCTCTGCCGGTTATAGTTACGAAGCGCTAGTCAAGTTCGATGCAAATGACTGGTCAAGTAAATGAAATTATGTAGAAGGTGGAACCCTCATGGGCCCAGGCGGCGACGCCAGCCACCACCCGCATCAAGCCGTTACTTCCCGCCCCTGCGCCGACTCATGCCTCGCGCCGGCCCGAAGCCCATGACGCAGCTTCAACGCCGGCCGTTCGATGCAGTAGTACGAACCCCCGCTAAATAACAACGACAGCGCCAGCACGCTGGCAACGATGAAAAAGCCCGCTTTTTACGGAACCGTAGACCTGTAAGCCACATGGTTACTGGATTGCATTTTTCGAGAAGGGGCTTTTCCAGACCATCCTTAGGGTTTTTAGACTTGATTGGGGTTGACCCGCTTTCTGGGTAACCGCTCCATAAACCCCACATTCAAAGTCACCACCTGATCCCTGATGCTGTGCTCCCGATTCCTTTCCGGAGCCAGCACCTCATGATGCGTCCCGACGCAAAAGTCGAAAAAGTCTATCTCTATCCCAAGCCTGTCGACTTCCGAAAATCCATCGACGGCCTCGCCGCTCTGGTTGAACTGGACATCAAGGTTGCGGTGTTTGACCCGGTGCTTTTCGTGTTCCTCAACAAGCCTCGCAACCGAGTGAAGATTTTGTATTGGGAGCGCAACGGCTTTTGCCTTTGGCTGAAGCGGCTGGAATCCGAGCGTTTCAAAACATCGCCGGATTGTTCGGATGAAGCCATCGTGCTGACGGTTCAAGAACTCAACTGGTTGTTGGACGGTTTTGATTTGTGGCGCAACCGCCCGCATCAAGTTTTGACGCCTCGATTCGTCGCCTGATTCGGTATAATCCAGGGCATGATTTCAATGCCCAAAGACCTTCCTGACGACCCCGTTTTGCTCAAGCAACTGCTTGAGCAAATGCTGAGTGAGCGCGAGTCGGATAAGGGCAAAATCGTTCATCTCGAAGAAGAAAACGCGCTGTTGCGTCAGCGCCTTTTCGGGCGCAAGTCAGAGCAGACAGCCGATTCTTCGACCCCGCAAATGGCCTTGTTCAACGAAGCTGAAAGCGTCGCCGAGACGGTCGACGAAGCGGTTGAAGAAGGGGTCGTCGCGCCGACCAAGCGACGGGGCAAACGCAAGCCTCTGCCCGCCGATCTTCCGCGTATCGAGGTCATTCACGAACTGCCCGAGCACGAGCTGACCTGTGCCTGCGGTTGCCGAAAGCACGCCATTGGCGAGGAAATCAGCGAGCAGCTCGAAATCGTGCCGATGCAAATTCGCGTGATCAAACATGTGCGCAAGGTCTACGCCTGCCGTGGCTGTGAAACCGCGCCGGTTACCGCTGACAAGCCGGCGCAACTGATCGAAAAGAGTATGGCCAGCCCCAGTGTGTTGGCGATGTTGCTGACGACCAAATACGTCGATGGCCTGCCACTACACCGCTTCGAAAAAGTGCTGGGCCGCCACGGCATCGATATTCCACGCCAAACCTTGGCGCGCTGGGTGATCCAGTGCGGCGAACATCTGCAACCCTTGCTCAACTTGATGCGGGATCGACTGCTGGAAAGTCGCGTCATCCACTGTGACGAAACGCGGGTCCAGGTGATGAAAGAGCCCGGTCGGGAACCCACCAGCCAATCCTGGATGTGGGTGCAAACCGGCGGGCCACCGAATCAGCCGGTGATCCTTTTTGACTACTCGACCAGTCGGGCGCAGGAGGTTCCGTCGCGCCTGCTCGAAGGTTATCGCGGCTACCTGATGACCGACGATTACGCCGGTTATAACGCCTTGGGTGCGCAATCCGGTGTCGAGCGTTTAGGCTGTTGGGCACATGCGCGACGCAAGTTTGTCGAGGCGCAAAAGGTGCAGCCTAAGGGCAAAACCGGGCGTGCGGATATCGCCCTGAATCTGATCAACAAGCTGTACGGTATCGAACGAGATTTAAAAGAAGTCGGCGATGAACATCGCCATGAAAGCCGACAGCAAAACAGCCTGCCGGTGTTGGCCCAGTTGCACTCCTGGCTGGAGAAAACCCAGCCACAAGTGACGGCTCAAAATGCACTGGGCAAAGCCATCAGCTACCTGGCCAGCAACTGGATCAAGTTGGTGCGCTACACCGAAGCCGGTTACTTGCCAATCGACAACAACACCGCCGAGCGTGCGATCCGGCCCTTCGTGATCGGGCGCAAGAACTGGCTGTTCAGCGACACGCCCAAAGGCGCGACGGCCAGCGCTCAACTTTACAGTTTGGTCGAGACAGCTAAAGCCAACGGCCAAGAGCCCTATGCGTGGCTGCGCCACGCACTTGAGCGCCTGACGACGGCTTCTTCGGTTGAGGATTACGAAGCTTTACTGCCCTGGAACTGCTCGCCGGTATCGCATAGTTAAACGCGCTATCCATCTTGATGGCTGGTGGGGTTTACGGTGAGTTTAAAGAATACGAGTGGAGCAACGATCATGGAATACGACGATAAACTGATTGAAGAAGCCGTGCTTGCCCTGTTGGCAACCTTCAGTTTTGATAACGGCAATGCTTGGAAAGGGTTCGACTTCGAGACGATGAGCCGATTGCATGAACATGGTTTCATCAGCAATCCGGTGAACAAGAACAAATCGATTTGGTTGACGGCTGAAGGGCTGGAGCGAGGTCGGCAGATAGCCGACCGGTTGTTTGGGGTAAGAACTCAAGTGGAGCATGTATCCGACTCGGATACCTGACTTCATACCACGGCCATACGGTAGGTGGGGTTTATGGATCGCATACGATTGACTCCTCGGGGAAGCTCTTTTGCAGGGAGATATACAAAGCCTCAAAGCGCTGAGTGCTGGCCCAGAACTCAAGCTCAATGCCTGCCTCAGGCCACATGGCAACAGTATCGACATCCTCGAACATACCTTTTGGAGACTCGCCGGGAAGATACATCCCGGAGGTAATCATTTCGGAATAGGTAAGGCCAAGGCTTTTAACCAGGTCATCGATCATTGCGGCGTTCACATCAACCAGCATTGTCCCTGCAGAGCTAAGCGCTTGATCTTTCGTTCAGCTCGAACACTACATCTTCAACCTCCATTTCGGCGTTGTATTTAAAAACCGCCATATTCCCTTTGTGGATGTTCGGAAAACGATAAATATCCCACCCTCCCGTCATACCGCGTATGGGCATTTTGAAAGGTGCTCTTGACTCCAGAGGTTCTCCATAGCGGGACCGTATCCATCCCTGATCCATTCGATTTTTAAGTTGATAGGGTAGGCTTCCCTTGTAGATTGAGGCTCCTTTGAAACTCTCCAGCAAGCTGATGAACAGCATTTCAAAGCGTTGACTGCTAGCCCAAAAATTCAATTCGATTCCAGGCCAGGGAGACATTGCCACGGTGTCGCTGTCGTCGAAGATACCTTTAGGTGGCCCACCGGGAAGTTGCACCCCGGAGGCGATCATTTCGGGATAGGTGCGACCAAGGTATTTAACCAAGTCATCGATCATAACCGCGTTCATTTCATTGCTCACTGTGCCTCCTGCAAAACTAAGCATGTGATCTTTCGTTCAGCCTGAAGACGATGCCTTCCACTTCCATTTCAACGGTGTACTTGAACAACACATGGATGCTCTTGGACATGCCTGGTAAACGATAGGTATCCCAGCCGCCTGTCATGCCGGAGATAGGCACTCTATAAGGCGCTCCTGACTCCAGCGGCTCACCATATTGAGATTTAACCCATGCCTGATTCATCTTCGTTTTGAGCTGGTAGGGAAGACTCCCCCGGTATATGGGCTCTCCTTCAAAACCCTCAAGAAAGGTAATGAATAGGTTTTCAAAACGGTGAGTGCTGGCCCAAAAGCCCAATTCGACCCCTGGCTCCGGCGACACCGTCACCCTGTCGCTGTCATCAAAGATGCCTTTTGGTGGTCCTCCTGGGAGATACATTCCTGAGGCATTCATTTCGGGATAAGTGCGGCCGAGGCTTTTGACCAAGTTATCGATCATTGCTGTATTCATATCAATAACAGCCTTGCCTATACAAAATTAAACATTGGGCTTGTTGTTTGACCTGAACACAAGTCCTTCAACTTCCATGTTCATGTTGTATTGAAATACCGTTCTAATATTTTTTGCCGTGCCGGGAAGGTGGTAGGTATCCCAGCCGCCAGTCATTCCAAGAACTGGCATCTTGAAGGGAGCTTTTGACTCCAAAGGCTCTCCGTAATGGGACCTTACCCAAGCTTGGTTCATTCGGCGTTGGAGCTTGTACGGCAATCCATTCTCGTAAACTGAGTCGTCATCGGAGGTCTTATGCAAGTAGATAGAGAGAGAGTCAAAGTGCTGAGTGCTTGAAAACCCCAAATCTATTCCGGCTGCAGGTGACATGAACGAGGTCTCATCGCCCTCGAACATACCTTTTGGCGGCCCGCCAGGGAGATACATTCCAGATGAGATCAACTCGGAATAGGTCCTCCCAATATTTTTAATCAGGTCATCGATCATTGCGGCGTTCATATCAATACCAGCCTTGTCCCTGATGAAGGTTATGCAGATTGGTGCGCGCATTTTCAATTTGCGCTTCGGTAAACCCCATGTCTTGGAGAAACGGTTTAAGCGCGTCGAGGTTGTTATCGACTGCTGCCCGTAGGTCGGCTGCATCCTTAATCTGCTTTGTCTTGGTGTTTCTCCCGCCGTACGTCTCACTGTACTTTTGATGCACCTCGCGTGGAATTGTAGTGGTCTAATGAAACCGGACACCCATTTAGGCGAGAATGCTCGCCAGATAGAGGTGTCTGATGACCAAGCAACGTCGTTCCTTTTCCGCTGAGTTCAAACGCGAGGCCGCAGGCCTCGTGCTCGATCAAGGCTATAGCCATACCGAAGCCAGCCGCTCGCTTGGGGTGGTCGAGTCCGCGTTGCGTCGCTGGGTTAACCAACTCCAGCAGGAGCGCAACGGCGTGACTCCGCAGAGCAAAGCGCTGACGCCTGAGCAGCAGAAAATCCAAGAACTGGAAGCGCGCATTGCTCGCCTTGAGCGGGAGAAATCCATTTTAAAAAAGGCTACCGCGCTCTTGATGTCGGAAGAGCACGAGCGCATACGCTGATTGATCAGTTAAGCGCCCAGGAGCCAGTCGATTGGCTTTGCGCAGTCTTTGACATCACTCGCTCGTGCTACTACGCCCACCGCCTCAGACGCCGAACTCCGGACGTTGAGCGGCTTCGGTTGCGCAGTCGGGTCAATGAACTGTTTACGCAAAGCCGAAGCGCCGCCGGTAGCCGCAGCATCGTGTCGATGATGCAGGAAGACGGCGAGCAAATTGGGCGGTTCAAGGTGCGTGGCCTGATGCGGGAACTGAAGTTAGTCAGCAAACAACCTGGATCACATGCCTACAAACAAGCGACGGTCGAGCGGCCTGATATTCCGAACATTTTGAATCGAGAGTTTGAAGTGCCGGCACCCAATCAGGTCTGGTGTGGCGATATCACCTACGTCTGGGCTCAAGGAAAATGGCATTACCTGGCTGTTGTTCTGGATCTCTACGCGCGCCGAGTTGTGGGCTGGGCGCTGTCGAATAAACCAGACGCTGAGTTGGTGATCAAGGCGTTGGACATGGCTTATGAACAGCGTGGCAGGCCTCAAGGACTGCTGTTTCACTCAGATCAGGGATCGCAATATGGCAGTCGTCAGTTTCGCCAACGGCTCTGGCGTTACCGCATGCGCCAGAGCATGAGCCGTCGTGGAAACTGTTGGGATAATGCGCCGATGGAGCGCGTTTTTCGCAGCTTGAAAACTGAATGGATACCGACCGTGGGCTACATGACGGCTCAAGAAGCGCATCGAGACATCAGTCATTATCTGATGCATCGGTACAACTGGATTCGACCGCACCAGTTCAACGATGGGCTGGCCCCAGCTCAGGCCGAGAAAAAACTTAACGTCGTGTCCGGGATTAGTTGACCACTACAAATGGCCATACTTGGCGCGTTCTGCAGGATTCTTTTTAAGTTTTTCGGGAGGATGTTTGGGTTGAGTTTAACGACATATTCTCTCAACGCCGCCTGCGACGGTATGTGATCAATATCCAACCCATCCTTCGCACTTCTACTGCTCAGATCATTCGCCGGCCCAACCTCCAGCGGGTTGACCATGGGTTTGGCGAAGACCAGGTACAACGAGCGGAGGCCGCTGTCTGCCGGGAAGGTGATGATGCAGTCTTCGACCTTGAACTCGTCGAGGGGCGCGCCCTGGAGTTGGCTGTCGCCGCCTTCGGCGATGGGGTGGACCATGAGGCGGGCCAGTTCGTCGGTCACGCCCGGGTAGGCTGTCGGGGCGGTGATGATCGGGCCGTTGTGCGGTGTCCAGGTGATGGTGAGTGTGCCGAGGTGGGCCTGCATGGCGTTTTTGTCGGCGTTCCAGCGGGCCTTGATCACCGGGACGCGGTCCTGGCCCGATTGGGCGCTGGTGTGGATGCCGTGGATTTGCAGCACGCCCTGGCTGTCGCGGCGGAACTGGAAGCGCACCCGGGTGGTGGCGGCGCGCAGCTCGCGCAGTTGTTCTTCGCTGTAGAAGGAATCGTCGCCGAGTCGGGTCGGGGTCATGGCCAGGAGCAGTACCTGGCCCGCCGGGCCGCCGACGGTCCTGGCCGCGGTGCCGGCCATCTGCAGTGACCAGGCGAAACTCCTGAGGAGCAGCTCGCCGGCGACCCTGCCGAGCCCGACCTCGGTCGCCGAGGATGCCATGAGCATGGTCTTGCCGAAATTGCCCGCGGGCTCGCTGGCGGTGCCGGCCTGGGTGGTGCCCCAAGGGACGCTGCTGATGGACTTGGCGAAGACCAGGTCGGTGCGGGGAACGGGATCGGGCCAGGGGTCTGGCCGAAGGTAGACCGGGTCCGCTTCAGGGACGGGGCAGAGCAGGCTGCCGCTGGTTGTCGCGGCGGAACTGTCGGTGACCAGCACCCAGTCGCCGTTTCTGACGGCGGCAAGAATGTCCCGGTCGCTGTTGACCGTGTAGTGCTCGCGCAGCAGCTCCTCCAACCCTTCGATGCTCGATCTGTTGCGTTGCAGCGCCATGCGCACCCGGGTTTCGGCGTCATGGGCACTTTGCGCATGCCGTGCCTCGGGGGCGGAGCTTTTTAGTAGACGCATGTCGGTAAACGCATCGGCGGCTTCGCTGTCTGGATCAGCCACCCATGCTAGGGGGCCGCCCAGGCGCGGCGCTCTAGGCCCTTTCTGAAACGCTTGAAAGAAAACTCGCTTGTGGGCCGGCGACAAAACCGGCAATCCGGAGCCGGCAATAAAGCCTGCCGTTCGTCACGGCGCGGTGAGCGGGGTTCAACTTTTGCCCACAATGATTTTCACAGCCGTTGCAAGGGCCGCCCCAGGTCCGGAGGGGCTGTTATCCGCCGGAGGTTGAGCCAGATGAACGACGACGCCCTGGACGAAACGCTCGAGGAACGTCGCCAGCGCCGGGTGGCGCAGGCGCTGAGCTTGAACCCCGACGAAGTGGCGCGCTGGGTCGTGGCCATGGAGGAGGACGGCAGTGGCATGGGGTATGTGATCGAGTTTTCCGCCGCGACGCCGGTCGGGGTGCTGGCCAGGGTGCCGGGGCTGGGCAGCGATCGGCTGATCAATATCGGCCCCATCGACTAGCCGCCATGACCCACGTCCAGCCCCTGCCAGCACTGACCGCCGAGCGTCTGCGGGCATTGCACAGCGAGGGGTTCGTGCTGCTGCCCGGCGTGCTCGACGGGTTGCAGATCCAGCTGCTGCGCTACGCCATCGACGGCCTCAAGCCCCAGCATTGGGACTACAGCGGCTTGCTCGAACACTACAAATGCGTGTTCAACCGCGACCCGCTGTGGCTGCCGTTTCTCGATCTGCCGGGGGTGATCGAGCTGGCCGAGGCGGCGTTGGGCGACGATTGCCATGTCATCGGCCAGACCGCCTGGCGCTGTCATCCGGGCTTTCAAGGGATGGGGTTGCACCTGGATTACCTGGCAATGCAGCTACCGCGCAGCCTGCTCAGCGATCCGGCATTCGAGCTGCCGATGCAGATCTGTACCTGCCACCTGTACCTCGACGATATCGACCAGGACCTGTGCCCGACCCGCGTGGTGCCGGGCAGTCATCGCGCCGGGCGGCCGCCACGGGCCGGCGAGGAACATTGGCATGGCCGAACGGCCCAGGCCGTGCTGTGCCAGGCCGGCGACGCGCTGATGTTTCGCAGCGAGCTGTGGCATGCCGGCAGCGAGAACAGCAGCGCCGAACGCATCCGTTACCTGCTGCAGGTGCACTATGGCCGGCGCATGGTGGCGCAGAAGTTTTCGCCCTATCTGCACTGGTGTTTCAACCCCGAGGTGCTGGCGGCGGCCTCGGCGCGCCAGCGGCGCCTGCTCGGCGAGCATGAGGAGGCCGAGTACGACTGAGCGAGGCGACTGTCAGCTGTCGGGAAAGGGGATCGACAGCAGCCAGCGGCTGAACGCCTGCAACGATGGCAGGTGCTGATAGCGGCTGGGGTAGGCCAGGTAATAGCTGCGACCGCTGTCCACCGGCTCGAACAGCGCCACTAGCTCGCCGCTGTGGATCTCGTCCTGCACCAGGATGCGCGGCACCAGGCCGATGCCGATGCCGGCGACCACCGCCTGGATCAGGTGCGCGGTCAGCTCGAACCCCGGGCCCATGCGCATCGCCCGCGGATGCAGGCCGTTCTGCTCGAACCACTCGGGCCAGGCGTCGGGACGCGACACCACGTTCAGCAGCAACTGTTGCGCCACGTCGCCGACGGACATCGAGCCGTGCTCGGGCAGGGCCTTGGGGCTGGCCACCACCGTGAGCTTTTCCGACAGCAGCCGATGGGCCTCGTAGCCGGGCCAGTGGCCGGTGCCGGCGCAGATGATCGCGTGCATGTCGGCGGTGTCCTTCGACAGGTCGCTGGTGACGATCCGCGAATGGATATGCACCAGGGTGCCCGGATGGCTGGCGTAAAAGTCATGCATGCGCGGCAGCAGCCATTTCGAGCCGAAGGTCGGCAGCACCGCCAGGTGCAGCGGGCCGCCGCCAGCCTTGTGGGCGATGGTCTGCAAAGTGGCGTTGCGGATCCGCGCCAGGGCCGCCGCCAGTTCGTGGTGATACAGGGCGCCGGCGGCGGTCAGCTCGATATGCCGGCCGTCACGGCTGAACAGCGGCACTTCCAGCAGCGACTCCAGGGCCTGGACCTGGCGGCTGACGGCGCTCTGGGTCAGCGCCAGTTCTTCGGCGGCCTTGGTGAAGCTGCCATGCCGCGCCGCGGCCTCGAAGGCTACCAGCACCGACATCGACGGAGTGAGACGTCTGGGGTTCATTCATAAAACTCATGAAAAAAGCACATGAAATACATTTGCCCGCGGGGCAAGGCTTCAGGAAAATAGGCTTTTTCGGCTGGCCGCCGCCCCTCGGGCTGCGTGCAAGCATACGTGTTTTGCATGCACCGCTGCGCCTTTTCTCTGCCTGGAAGCCTTTTTGATGATTGCTCTGCTTGCCCCCGAACGCGACCCGCTGGCCCACTACCAGGCTTTCCTCGACGCCCTGGCCGCCGACGGTTTTCGTGGCGAGATCGCCCGTGACCTGGGCCTGCGCACGGTGCTGGCCACCGACAACTCGATCTACCAGCGGCTGCCACAAGCCGCGGTCTTTCCCCGGGATGTCGCGGACGTCGAGCGGCTGGCCCGGCTGGCGGCGAGCCCGGAACACCGCGCGGTGGTGCTGACCCCTCGTGGCGGCGGCACCGGCACCAACGGCCAGTCGCTGACCGACGGCATCGTGGTCGACCTGTCGCGGCACATGAACCAGATCCTCGAGATCAACGTCGAGGAGCGCTGGGTGCGGGTGCAGAGCGGGGTGGTCAAGGACCAGCTGAACGCCGCCCTCAAGCCCCATGGCCTGTTCTTCGCCCCGGAGCTGTCGACCTCCAACCGCGCCACCGTCGGCGGCATGATCAACACCGACGCCAGCGGGCAGGGCAGCTGCACCTATGGCAAGACCCGCGACCACGTACTGGCGCTGAGCACCGTGCTACTGGGCGGCAGCCGCCTGGACAGCGCGCCCATCGACAACCGGCAATTGACCGACGAGGCGGCGCGGACCGACCGCATCGGCGAGGTCTACCGCTGCGCCCAGGACATCGCCGACCACCAGGCCGAGCTGATCGAGGCGATCTTTCCCAAGCTCAATCGCTGCCTGACCGGTTATGACCTGGCGCACCTGCGCGAGAGTCCGGAGCAATTCAACCTCAACAGCGTGCTCTGCGGTTCCGAAGGCTCCCTGGGCTTTATCGTCGAGGCGCGGCTGAATGTGCTGCCGATTCCCCGGCACTCGATCCTGGTCAACGTGCGCTACGCCGGCTTCATGGATGCGCTGCGCGACGCCAAGGCCTTGATGGCGCTGAAACCGCTGTCGATCGAGACTGTGGATTCCAAGGTGTTGATGCTGGCCATGCAGGACATTGTCTGGCACGGCGTGGCGCGGTATTTCCCGGAGCAGGCGGACACCCCGACCCTGGGCATCAACCTGATCGAGTTCAGCGGCGACGACCAGGAAGAGCTGGAGCAGCGGGTCGACGCCTTTGTCCGGCACCTGCAGCAGGACAGCTCGGTGGTGCGCCTCGGCCACACCCTGGCCATCGGCGCCCAGGCGGTCAACCAGGTGTACGCCATGCGCAAGCGCGCGGTCGGCATGCTGGGTAACGTCCAGGGCGAAGCGCGGCCACAGCCCTTTGTCGAAGACACCGCGGTGCCGCCGGAGAACCTGGCGGACTACATCCTCGAATTCCGCGCGCTGCTCGATGGTTATGGCTTGCAATACGGCATGTTCGGCCATGTCGACGCTGGCGTGCTGCACGTGCGGCCGATCCTCGACATGAAGGACCCGGAACAGGCGGCGTTGATCCGGCCGATCTCCGATGCGGTGGCGGCGCTGACCCACAAGCACGGTGGCCTGCTGTGGGGCGAGCACGGCAAGGGCCTGCGCTCGCAGTACGTGCCGGACTATTTCGGCGAGCTCTATCCGTCGTTGCAGGCGCTGAAGGCCGCGTTCGACCCGTTCAACCAGCTCAACCCCGGCAAGATCGCCACCCCGGCCTCGGTGCCGGAGGCGCGCCTGACCCGGGTCGACGAAGTGGTGCTGCGCGGCGAGCTCGATCGCACCATCGACGAGCGCGTCTGGCAGAGCTACGACAGCGCCCTGCATTGCAACGGCAACGGCGCCTGCTACAACTTCGACCCGGACGACGCCATGTGCCCGTCGTGGAAGGCCACTCGCAACCGCATTCATTCGCCCAAGGGCCGCGCCTCGCTGATCCGCGAGTGGCTGCGGCTGCAGGGCGAGCAGGGGGTGGATGTGCTGAACGGCGGTGGCGCGCGGCTTTCCAACCTGGCCCGGCGCATCTACAACAGCGCGGCGCGGCTGGGTGGGCGCGAGGACTTCTCCCATGAGGTGTACGACGCCATGGCCGGTTGCCTGGCGTGCAAGTCCTGCGCGGGGCAGTGCCCGGTCAAGGTCAATGTGCCGGAGTTCCGCTCGCGCTTCCTCGAGCTGTACCACGGCCGTTACCTGCGCCCGCTGAAGGATTACCTGATCGGCTCCCTGGAGTTCAGCGTGCCTTATCTGGCGCGCCTGCCACGGCTGTACAACGCGCTGATCGGCGCGGCGCCGGTCAGCCGTGCCCTCAAGCACCTGGCGGGCATGGTCGACAGCCCGTTGCTCAGCACCCTGGATTTCCAGGCGGTGTGCCGCCGGCGCAATGTGCGCATGGCCAACGCCGCAGAACTGGCGACGCTGTCCGAAGAGCAGCGCCAGCGCAGCGTGATCCTGGTGCAGGATGCCTTTACCCGGTTCTTCGAGACGCCGCTGGCGGCCGAGTGGCTGGAGCTGATCGAGCGCCTGGGCGTGCAGATCTACCTCGCGCCTTTCGCTGCCAATGGCAAGCCCTTGCAGGTCCAGGGTTTCCTCGGCGCCTTTGCCCGGGCCGCGCGCTACAACGCGCAGTCGCTGCTGAAACTGCAGGCCAGCGGCGTGCCCCTGGTCGGCCTCGACCCGGCGATGACCCTGGTTTACCGCCAGGAATACCGCAAGACCCTGGGTGCGGCTCAGGCGCCCGAGGTGCTGTTGCCGCAGGAATGGCTGGCCCGGGTGCTGCCTGCAGTACCTGGTGAGGCATCGGCTGAAGCGAGCCCGAACACCGAGGCCGAGCCCTATCAGTTCCTTGCGCACTGCACCGAGAAGACCAACGAGCCGGGCAGCATCGGCCTGTGGCAACAGGTGTTCGCGCGCATGGGCTTGAAGTTGCAGGTGCTGGCCAGCGGTTGCTGCGGCATGTCCGGGACCTACGGCCACGAGACCCGCAACCTGGCGACTTCGCAGGTGATCTACCAGCAGTCCTGGCAGCCGCTGGTGGCGCGCCACGGCCAGGGCGGGCGGCTGCTGGCCGACGGTTATTCCTGCCGCAGCCAGGTCAAGCGCCAGGAGGGGCAGGGGTTGCAACATCCTCTCCAGGTCCTGCTGGAACAACTGCGCAAGCGTCCGCTCGAGGCCTGATCAGCTCCACCGTGGCGCGGTTTGCGAGCGCTACGTCGGAATGCCGCCCAGCGCGATCGCAGCCTGCGGCAGCGGCTACAGCAACCGCGTTGTCTGTGTAGCCGCTGCCGAGCCTGCGAGGCTGCGATCGGTTGCGCAGCAACCGCAAACCCTGAATCCCGGATCTCCCTGCCGGCGCCGGTGGCTTCAGTCGCCGCTGTCCATCAACTGCTTGATGCGCAGCCAGTCGTTGCGCGCTTCCAGGTATTTTTCGTTCGCCAACTGCTTGGCTTGGCTGAACAGGGCCAGGCGGTCGTCGTCGACATGATCGGTGTTAAGCAGCTCATAGGCCTGGACATCCAGGCGGTCGGCTTCGGCAAACAGCCGGGCGTTATTCGCCAGCTCCCGGTTGAATCGTTCTGTCCTGCTCATGGATGCATCGTCCTCCTTAATCCTGCATAGGGCCGGCCACGGCAAGGCACCCGAGCATATGGATATTCATCGCTGTTGCTGTCCTGGCCCTGGGTGCCTCGGCCGCTGGCCGAGATATCGAGACCTTGCCTGGATTTGGAAAGTCGCCTTTTACCCAGGGTTCCATGGGGCTGCCGAGCGGTTGTCGCCAGCCACTTCATTCCGGGGTGCCATGGATCAGCTCCAGGGCCTCGCTGCGCGACAGCGGCCGTTGCATGCGCTGCGACAGCAGCGCCATGGCCCGCGGGTACTCGCAGGCGACCACCGATTCCACCTGTTCGTTGAAGCACAGCAGGGCGATGAAGCGGTACTGCTCCGGCTCGCCCTCGAAGACGATCTGGTTCCAGCGGCGGGCGTGGCCGAGCACCTCGAAGGTCTGGTCGTAGAAGTAGGTCCAGAAGAATGGCACCACGCTGAAACTCAGCTGTTCGCCGAGCATGTTGCACGCCGCGAGCTGGCCCTGTTGCTGGGCCACGCGCCAGTGTTCGATGCGCTGCGTGCGGCCGTCGCAGGGGAAGCTCACGATGTCGCCGGCGGCCCACAGGCCATCGGCCACCGCCAGGCCGGCATCGGCCTTGAGCGAGCCGTCCTCGGCGCGTTCGAGGCCGGCGACGAAGGTCGTGGCAGGGCTGACGCCGGTGCCGAACAGCACCAGGTCGACGGCAATGCGCTGGTCGTTGTCGAGGACCACCTGTTGCACCTGGCCTTCGCCGACCAGGGCCCGGGCTTCGCAAGCGGCGTAGTAGATCACCCCGTGCTGTTCATGCAGGGCCCGTATGGCGCTGCCGATGCGTTCTCCCAGCTGGCGTTGCAGCGGTACCTGGTGGCGACCGATCAGGTGCACCATCAGCCCGCGTTTGCGCAGCGCCGAGGCGACTTCCAGGCCGATGAAGCCGTCGCCGATGATCGCCACGCGCTTACCGGGCCGGGCCTGTTCCAAGAGGCGCGCGGCATCCTCGCGCGAGCGCAGCATGAACACCCCTGGCAGGTCGGCCCCTTCGATGGCCGGCAGGCGCGGTTCGGCGCCAGTGGCCAGGAGCGCCGCGTCGTAGTCCAGGCGCAGGCCGTCGGCCAAGAGGATCTGCCGCCGCCCTGGGTCGAGGCGCAGGACCTCGGCCTTGAGCACCCGTATATCGGCCTTGCGATAGAACTCCGGCTCGAGCAGGGCGGGAACCTCTTCGGGCGGCATCTCGCCGGCCAGCACGTATTTGCTCAGGGCCGTGCGGTCATAGGCGGGCCGCGCTTCCTTGTCGATCCAGGTCAGGTTCCTGCCGAAGCCCTTGGCCCGCAGGGTCGCCACCGCGGCGGCCCCGGCGGCGCCAGCGCCGATCACCAGCAGCCGGCGCGAGTCGGCCTGCCGTGGCGGGGCGGACTCGGGCATGGGCTGGTCGGCAACCCAGACCCGGTTGTCATGGCGGATGTCGACTTTGTAGCGCTTGAGGCTCGCCAGGGGCGGCGGCTCGCAGACTTGCCCGCTGGCGCAGGCAAAGGCGCCCTTGTGCCAGGGGCAGACCAGTTGCCCCTGATACACCACGCCCTGTTCCAGCGGCGCCCCGGCATGGGGGCAGTCGGCCTGGTAGGCCTGGACCTGATCGCCGGTGCGAATCAGCAGCACGGCCTCGGCGCCGACCTGGACCCGGGTGCCGCGGTCTTCGGGCAGTTGGTCGAGGCGAGCCACGACATAAAAGGTCATCGCTTTTCTCCTGCGCATTGCGCGCCCTCGGCCATCCTTGCGCGTCACCTTCTCGGGTGCGCGGGGCCGGGTACGGAATCTTCTGCTCGAGGGCGCAACGCGGCCCGGCCTAGTGGCTTCGCACGGCTTTCGTCATGAACGCCGCCAATCGCTGGATTAAGTGTGGACCCTGCAAAGCCCGGCCGATGGGCATGCTCCGATAGCCGGTCATGCTCGGGCCGGCAGGCGCCGGGGTGCTAGACCGTCAGTTCGATCAGGTGGCCTTCGACCCGGCCGGCCTCGATGGTCAGATACCCCAGGCTGACCGGCAGCTTGAAGCGCCTCGGCCCGGCGCTGCCCGGGTTGATGTACAGCACCTCGTCCTGCCAGAACAGCCGCGGCTGATGGGAGTGGCCGCTGACCACCACCCGCACGCCTGGCGGCAGGGGCTTCGGCACGTCGGCCAGGACATGGCAGAGCAGCAGCTCGACGCCATCGAGCTGCACGGTGAGGTGATGGGGCAGGGCGTGGGCCCAGGCATGGGGTTGGTCGACATTGCCGAACACCGCGGTCACCGACGCCAGGTGTCCGAGGGTGGCGAGTATCTGCGGGTCGCCGATATCACCGGCGTGCAGGATATGCGCGCAGCCCTGCAGCGCCGTCAGCGCGCCGGGACGGAGCAAACCGTGGGTGTCGGAGATCAGGCCTATTTTCATCCGCTGTTGTTCATCCAAGGCTTTTTAACGGGGTTCTGCCGTGGCGCAAGCATAGCGTGTCGCGCGTGACGATCAGCGGGCCGGACAGGCCGGTGAGAGGGATTGTTCGTGCAAAAGCCGGAGCGTGTCAGGGACAACGCTCCGGCCATGGGCATCAGGCTTTGCGGGTGCCGCCGCCGGAGCCTTGGGCGCCACCTTTCTTGCCGGCGTCAGGGGCTTTTTGCCGATCGGCGGGGACGTTGCCACCCGAGCCCTGGCCACCGGATTTCTTGCCGGCGGGGGAGGGTTTTTGAGTGTCCTTGTTGCCCATGAGTGGGTTTTTTCCGCTGGTAGCCATTTTTTCAATCCTCGGTAGTGAGCGATTTGACACCTCGCAAGATTGGGAAACGAAGCGCAAACGAAAGTTTGAAAAAGTTTCCTGCGGGACGACGAATGGATAGGCCGCGAGGGGACGCATTCATTCCGGCCCCGGCCAGCGCGTTCATGCCCATGGCCCGTCAGCTTCGCCGGCGTTTTTTATGGTGCTCGTAGCGGGCGAGCATCGGTTGGGTACTGAGGCCGTGGGCCAGGATGCTCAGGGCCACCACCGACAGGGTGAGGTTGGCGCTGGCATCGGCCAGCGCCGGGTCGAGGTCGTGGTTGAGGGCATAGAACAGGTAATAGAGGCTACCGATGCCGCGGATGCCGAACCAGCCCAGCAGCAGGCGCTGGCGACCGTCGAGCAGGCGGCCCCAGGGGATCAGCAATACGCTCAGCGGGCGGATCAGCAGGAACAGCAGGGCGCCGACGGTCAGCGCATGCCAGTCCCAATGGGCGATCAGCACCACGCCGAGCAGGGTCACCAGGAACACTTCCATGGCCCGTTCCACCAGGCCGCCGAAGGCCAGCATGTCGCCGAGCATGATGCCTGCCGCGACCTGGCTTTCCTGCAGGGCCTCGACGTCGCCATGCACCGCCTGCGCCGGATCAACATGCTGGTGGCCGACCACCGGCTGTACCAGGTGTTCGGCCGGCGCCCGGGCATGGTCGCTGGAATGCACCTCGGCCTGGCGCAAACCCAGGGCGGCGGCGAACACCGCGAGAAAGCCGTAGCCCTGGATCAGTTCCGCCACCACGTAGGCCAGGGCGATCAGGGCGAAGGTCAGGTAGTCATTCGGCGAGACCGTGCTGTCGGCGTACTTGATCCGCTGGTGCAGGGTCAGGTGGCCGAGGCCGCGGCCCATCCAGTAGCCGCTGAGCAGCCCCGCGGGCACCGCCCAGAGCAGGCTGACCACCACCCAGTCGCCGAGCCAGGCGCCGGGGTCGTCGCCCTGGCGGGTCAGCAGCAGGCCGAGGATCACGAAGGGAAACGCCACGCCGTCGTTCAGCCCGGCCTCGCCGGACAGGCCGAAGCGCACCCGGTCGTAGTCCTTGGCGTCGCTGACCTGGACCAGGGTCGCCAGCACCGGGTCGGTCGGGGCGAGGATCGCGCCGATCAGCAGCGACGGCCCCCAGGGCATGTGCAACCCGTAGTGCAGCAGCAGGCCGACCCCGGCGATCGACAGCAACATCACCGGCCCGGCCAGGCCAAAGGCGATGCGCCAGCTGCGGCTGCTGAGCGGCAACCTGAGCTTGAGGCCGCTGACGAACAGCGAGAACAGCACCGCCACTTCGGTCAGGTGTTCCATCCAGCCCGCGGCCTGGTGGATGTCCAGTTGCAGCAGGCCGAGGCCGGCGGGACCGATGGCGATCCCCAGCGCCAGGCAGACCACCGAGGTGGTCACGGGCATCCAGCGCAGGTAGGAGGAGGTCAGCGCGAGGATAAGCAGCACCGCGCCCAGGACCGCGACCCAGGCAATGAAAGTCATGCTCGCCTCGGGGCGCGCGCAGCGAGGCTGCCTCGAGCGTGGGTAGGCCCGGCCAGCGGCGCGGCGATCATGAACGGGCTCGGGACGACAGGCATGGACAGATCCTCATGAGCGCGGACGTACAAGGCAGGAACGCTCGCCAGCTCGCAGCAGCGGGCCTTCAAACTGAAGACGCCCGCCAGGCCCGGACGTTCCGTCGGGGAGCCGTACGGCAGGTGCCGTGGCCATTCGTCCATTGCTTCGCACCCGCGGCCCGCGGCGCTATCGAACAAGGACAGGGCAATATCGCCCGGAGCGATACGGAGGTGCTTATGACTCGCCAGCCCGTTGATTCGCGCGACGATCCGCAGAACGATCGCACGCGCGCGCCCGAACCGCTGGAACCGCAGGACGCCCACGGGTTGCCCGGCTACCCCGGGCGGGCCGCGGCCGCGGATGAGAAAAAGCCCGCCAAGGGCCCGGCCAATCGCCCCGAGCCTGAACCGGGCGCCACCGAACCGGGCAACGAAACCCCGGAACAGGACAACGAAAAGACCGCTTGAGGCCATGGCCCGCGCGGCGACGGGGCGGCCGTGTCGTCCGGGGCAACCGGGTCAGCCGCCCGAGACTTTCCAGTGCTTGACGTCGTCGGCGAACACCACCTGGCGCACCTCGTGGGCGATGCCGTAGGCCAGCGACTCATGGGCGGCAATGACCTTTTCCTCGGCCGACAGGCATTTGAAGATGTCCAGCTGGGTCGCCGCGTCGGCGGTTTCCAGCTCGTAGATTTTCACGTAGCGCGCCAGGTCGTTGTCCAGGCTGGAGAGGTATTCGCGCAGGCGCTGGTGATCCACCGAACTCTGGCTGAAGTACCAGTTCATCGGGTGGATCAGAAAGCGCGAATGCGGCGTGGTGATGCGTCGGTTGGCGGCGAGAAACATGATGATGCCCATCGACTCGATGTTGCCCGCGTTGATCGCGCACAGCGGCACCGGCAGCGATTTGAGAAAGGTGTAGAGGGTGAAGCCGAAGTTGGTGCTGCCGCCGGTGGTGGACAGATTCAGCAGCAGCGAGGTGGCGCCTTGCTCGATGGCTTCCAGGCAACTGTCGCGAAAGCGTTCGGTGGTGCCTTGGTCGATCTGGCAGTGAAAATGCACGATGTGCTCGGTCATCGGACGGCCTCCCAGTCTTGGCCACGGTGCGTGACCTGGCTCTACGATTGAGCCCGGGCGGCGGCGAAAGTTTCGCCGAGCGCATGCCTGGCCAGGAGGCCGGGCGACCGCTCATCCATTGCCTCGCACCCGATGGTCCGGTCCAGTGCCTAACGGAGTAAGGCCCGGATTCACCGGGCCTGCCGTGAGGTGCACCATGAACCCGTCGATGCATGACCCCAGCGAGCCCCGTACGCCTGAACCCGACCCACTGCAACCCGCCCGCCGGCACGACCCGGTGATCGACCCCAACGTCAACGGCGGTGCCGAACGCGATAAGCGGCGTGACGATGACAGGGAGCGGCCGATGGACCCCGACCTGCCGGCACCGAACGAGCCGACGCCACTGTCCGATGACCGCCGCTGAGACGTTGCGCAGACCGAGGCAGAACAGGAGATCGACTGTAGGAGCGAGCTTGCTCGCGATGGTCGTGAACGATTCCGCGTGTTGCCTGGATAAACGCGGCGTTCTTACGTCCATCGCGAGCAAGCTCGCTCCTACAGTGGGAAGGGGGAGGATCAGTTGCGATCCAGCCACACCGTCTGCGCGTTGCAGAATTCGCGGACGCCGAAGTGCGACAGCTCGCGGCCGAAACCACTCTTCTTCACGCCGCCGAAGGTCACCCGTGGATCGCTGGCGCAATAGCCGTTGATGAACACGCCGCCGGTTTCCAGCTCGGCGGTCAGGCGCTCGGCCAGGGCCAGGTCCTGGGTATAAATGGTCGAGGCCAGGCCGAACTCGCTGTCGTTGGCCAGTTCCAGGGCGTGTTGTGCATCCCGCGCCGTAATGATCGAGGCCACCGGGCCGAACAGTTCCTGCTTGAACGAGGTCATCCGGTCGGTGACACCAGCCAGCACCGTAGGCTGATAGAAGTTGCCCGGGCCCTCGGCCTTGGCGCCGCCCAGCAGCAGGGTCGCGCCTTCGCTCAAGGTGGCCTGCACCTGCTCGTCCAGCTCGTCGCGCAGGTCGAAACGCGCCATCGGGCCGATATAGGTGTCATTGGCCAGCGGATCGCCCACCTGCAACTGGCGAGTGGCGGCGACGAACTTCTCGGTAAAGGCTTCGACCACCCCTTGCTCGACGATCAGGCGCTTGGCGGCGGCGCAGACCTGCCCGGTGTTCTGGTAGCGGCCAATGACCGCGGCTTGCACGGCGGCATCCAGGTCGGCGTCGTTGAGCACGATAAAGGGGTCGGAACCGCCCAGTTCGAGCACGCATTTCTTCAGGGCCGCGCCGGCCTGGGCGCCGATGGCGATGCCGGCGCGCACGCTGCCGGTAAGGGTCACGGCGGCGATCCGGGGGTCGGCGATGGCCCGGGAGACGCCGTCCGGGGTGACGTTGATCACCTCGAACACGCCTTGCGGGAAACCGGCGCGCTGGAAGGCTTCCAGCAGCAGGTAGGCGCTGCCCATGACGTTCGGCGCATGCTTGAGCACATAGGTGTTGCCGGCGATCAGCGCCGGCACCGCGCCGCGCAGCACCTGCCAGATCGGGAAGTTCCACGGCATCACCGCGAGGATCGGGCCCAGCGGCCGGTATTCGATGCGCGCCTTGCCGCTCGGCACCGGGGCCGGCTCGGGGGCGAGCATCGCCGGGCCTTCGGCGGCGTACCACTCGCAGAGCTGCGCGCACTTCTCGATCTCGCCGCGGGCCTGGGCAATCGGCTTGCCCATTTCCAGGGTGATGCTGCGGGCCAGGTTCTCGCCATTGTCGCGCAGGGCCTTGGCCAGGGCGAGCAACAGGGTCGAGCGTTGTTCCAGGCTGCTGCGGCGCCATTGGGCGGCGGCAGTGGCGGCGCGGGCGAGGGCGGCGTCCAGCGCCTCGGCGGATTCATAGCGGTAATGAGCGATCTGCTCGCCCGTGGCGGGGTTGATCGAAAGGGCGTGGGTCTGGCTGGAAACCGTGGTCATGGCAGCGTCCTGTGGGCTGAGGAATGGCTGCAGGTTAGGCTGGTACATGGCTTATGAAAACTGAATAATAAAGAGCATATCTTTCACGTTTGGAGAATGAGATGGATCTGGTGCAGCTGGAAATCTTCAAGGCGGTGGCCGAGCAGGGCAGCATCAGTGCGGCGGCGCAACTCATCCACCGGGTGCCTTCCAACCTGACCACGCGGATCAAGCAGCTGGAGCAGGACCTGGGCGTGGAGCTGTTTATCCGCGAGAAAAGCCGCCTGCGCCTGTCGCCGGCCGGCTGGAGTTTCCTCGATTACGCCCGGCGGATTCTCGACCTGGTGCAGGAAGCGCGGCTGACGGTGGCCGGGGAAGAACCGCAAGGACCGTTTTCCCTGGGCTCCCTGGAGAGCACGGCGGCGGTGCGGATTCCGGCATTGCTGGCGGCCTACAACCAGAAGCACGTCAAGGTCGAGCTGGACCTGTCCACCGGCCCCTCCGGGACCATGATCGATGGCGTGCTGTCCGGGCGCCTGACGGCGGCCTTCGTCGATGGCCCGGTGCTGCACCCGAGCCTGGAAGGGGTGCCGGTGTTCGACGAGGAAATGGTCATCATCGCGCCGCTGGGGCATGCGCCCATCACCCGCGGGCGCGACGTCAACGGCGAGAGCATCTACGCCTTTCGCGCCAATTGCTCGTACCGCCATCACTTCGAGCGCTGGTTCAGCGAGGATGCCGCGGTACCCGGCAAGATCCACGAGATGGAGTCCTACCACGGCATGCTGGCCTGCGTCAGTGCCGGCGCCGGCCTGGCGCTGATGCCGCGCAGCATGCTCGAAAGCATGCCGGGCTGCGGCACGGTGAGCATCTGGCAGCTGGCGCAGCCGTTCCGTTTCCTGCAGACCTGGCTGATCTGGCGCCGCGGCACGGTCTCGCGCAGCCTGACCCACTTCGTGCGCTTGCTGGGGGAGAGGCAGCTACAAGCTACAAGCTGCAAGCCGCAAGCTTAGAGCTTGCAGCTTGTAGCTTGCAGCTCCTCACGAGGTTGGTACGGTCTGGTTGCGTCCCGCGCGCTTGGCCATGTACAGCGCCGAGTCGGCCTGCATCAACAGGCTCTTGAAGTCGGAGGAGGCGGGCACGCAGGTGTAGACGCCGAGGCTGATGGTGACGACGCCGCCGGGGTTGTCGACATGTTCGATCGCCAGTTCCTGCACCGCCAGGCGGATGCTCTCGGCCAGCACGTAGGCACCGCCAGGCTCGGTGTCCGGCAGCAGGATCGCGAACTCTTCGCCACCGTAGCGCACCGCCAGGTCCGAGGGTCGGCGCACGTGTTGGCTGATGGCCCGGCTGACGGCGCAGATGCAATGGTCGCCCGCCACATGGCCATAGCGGTCGTTGAAGCTCTTGAAATGGTCGATGTCGAGCATGATCAGGCTGATCGACGAGCGCTGCCGGGCCGCCCGCCGCCACTCCAGTTCCAGGTTGCGCTCCAGGTGGCGGCGGTTGGCCAGGCCTGTCAGGCCGTCCTGCAATACCAGGGTCTCCAGCACCGAGCGGGCTTTTTTCAAGTGCTTTTCCACCAACAGGCCCTTGCGCACCTGCTTGAACAGCAGGATGCCAATCAGCAGGTTGATCGCCAGCACCACGGCGATCATGACGGTCAGCTTGTAGGTGTCGGCGCGCCAGCTGCTGAGAATGGACTCCTGGGAATTGGCCGCCGCCACCACCAGCGGGTACTTGTACAGCACCCGGTAGCCGAACAGGCGGTCGACGCCGTCGATGATCGACTTGACCATCACCGTGTCGGCGGGGGCGCGGGGTATATGCACGGAGAAGATTTCGCCCCGGGCCAGGGACGCACCGATCAGCTTCTCGTCGAACGGCCGCCTGGCGATGATCGTGCCCTGGGGCAGGGCGAGAAAGATCGCGCCCTTGTCGTCGATGTTGAAACGATCGAAGAAGGTGTCGAAGTAGGCCATCTTGATGGTCGCCAGCACCACGCCCTTGAAGTTGCCCTGGGCGTCATTGACCCGGCGCGAGAACGGGATCACCCAGTCGCCCGTGGTCTTGCTGCGCACGGCCGCTCCGACCCTGGGGGACAGGGTCACATTCTCGCGGTGGAACTTGAAGTAGTCGCGGTCCGAGTTGTTCGCCTTTGGCGGCTTGTAGTCGAACGAGGTGAGCACCCAGTTGCCTTCCCGGTCATAGAAGAACAGGCCGTGCAACTGCTCGGTGGTGAACACGCGCTTTTTCATCAGCTTCTGGGTTTTTTCCAGGGCCTGGGGCGACAGGTCGTCGATGCGCTCGATCAGCTCTTCGAGGATCAGGTTGGCTTCATCGAAGGTATCGGTCGCCTGTTGGGCCATGGACAAGGCCAGGTTGCCGGAGACCAGCCGGGCTTGCGCCAGTTCATGGGCCTTGCTGTTGACGACCTGGATGCCATAGATGCTGAGAATCGAAACCGCGACCACCATCAGGAAGGCGATGGTGACCGCCAGTACGGGAAGTCGTTTCGACTCCAGGGCAACGTCCTCGGTGCTGCTGTCGGGGTTTACGTCCACAATGTTCCTTATCGTGCCTGGAGTGAAACAGGGCTGTCGTCAGGATCCTCGATGACAGCGGCCGTTCGGGTTGAAAAAAGTCGCCAGAATCCAGTCACGATAGCCCAGGACTCAAGGGTTCGCGGCCGGTGGTTCGCCCGTCGCCTTGTCCTGGCTGTCGCTGATCAGCATCAGGTTCTGTGGCGACGACAGGGCGATGCCCACTTCGCGCAAGCGCCCGAGGATGGTGAACAGCAGGTCGCTGCGGGCGCCGGACACCGAGCGCGGGCTGCCAACGTAGCCGCTGACGCTGATGATCAGGCCGTTGCTGGTCAGGTCCTTGAACGACACCGAGGTCGCCGGCGCCTTGAGGATCGCCTCATGTTCGGCATAGGCCTGCAGCAACAGCTCGCGCACCTGCAGCACATCGGTTTCCAGGGGCAGGGTCAGGGTGATGCCGACCACGCCCAGGGCGTTGTCCATGGTCACGTTGCGCACGTTCTGCGAGATGAACTGCGAGTTCGGCACGATCACCGTGGAGCGGTCGGACATCTGGATCTCGGTGGCGCGCACGTTGATCCGCCGGATATCGCCCTCGACACCCGCCAGGCTGACCCAGTCGCCGACCTTGACCGGCCGCTCGGTGAGCAGGATCAGCCCGGAAATAAAGTTCTGCACGATGGCCTGCAGGCCGAAACCGATACCCACCGACAGGGCGCTGACCACCCAGGTCAGGTTGGTCAGGTTGATCCGCAGGGTCGACATCACCACGATCGCCAGCAGGACAAAACCGATGTAGCCGACCAGGGTCACCAGCGAGGCGCGCATGCCGGCGTCCATGTTGGTTTCCGGCAGCAGCCGCTCGCTCAGCCAGCGCTTGAGCACCCGCACGGCGAACATGCCGCCGACCAGGAACGCCGCCGCCAGCAGCAGGTCCTGGGGCACGATGTTGAGGTTGCCCAGGGATTTGCCACTGACATCCAGCTGGGTAAAGCCCTCCAGCAGTTCCCCCGGGCTCGACCCGGACGGCATGAAGGCCAGCAGCGCCGCGGTGAACAGCAGCAGGGTCCGGCCGATGCCGGCCAACACGGTGGTGGCCTGGGCCTGGTGGCGCGGCGACAGGCCCAGGGCCGCCGCCAGCGCCAGGCCGCCGGGCTGCTTGGGCGACAGCAGGGTTTCGCAGAGGTCGCCAAAGCAGGCGATCAGCAGGTAGGCGCTGGTGGTCACCACGCTGATCCACAGCAGCTTGACGGTGAGGAAGTACGCCAGGCTCAGGTAGCCGCTGAGCAGCGACAGCAGGATCACCGCCACCCACACCGCCACCACGAAGGGCAGCAGCCCGGCGATGCCGTCGGGGCGCTCCAGCTCGAAGCGCCGGCGGGTGCGGCGATGGCGCAGCAGGGCGAAGAAAAAGATCAGCGCGGTAACCAGCGCCGTCAGGCCGTTGACCGCCACGGTCAGGGCCAGGCTGCTGGCGATCACGCTGTTGATCCGTTCCTCGCCGGCGGTGAGCAGCAGGGCCAGCGCCAGGATCAGCGGGAACGGCCCCAGGGCTGTGGCGATCTGGTCGGGAATCGGCGGCAGGCGCCAGGACGGGCGCGACAGCATCAACATGGCCCGGCCGAGGCCGACAATAAAGGAGCAGAAAATCAGCAGGGTCAGCCACTGGCCGATCAGGTTGAGCACATCGGCGCTCAGCGTCGCGCTGTTGACCAGGCCCCAGCGCAACAGCGAGGCGGCGGCGTTGATGGTGACGATGGTCGCCAGCCCGACCGTCAGCGCCAGGGCGCTGCGACGCAGGCGGCCTTCGGGCAGCCAGCGGATCATCGACCAGATCGCCAGGCGTTCCAGCAGGCGCCGGCCGACCACCCAGATCAGCGCCGCGATGACCAGCGTGGTGATGAACAGCCCGCGATTGCCGGGGGCCAGCGCCGTCTCGAACGCGGTCCAGACGTCGTCGGAAAGACGGTTCAGGCGCCCGAGGTCATCCTCGGTCGGGCGGATCAGCGTGGACCAGAAGGCCGGGCTGAGGGGACTCGCCGAGCGGGTGCTGATCTGCGAATTGAACAGGCTGCGCCGCAGGTTGATGATCTGCGCGGCAAGGTCGCGGCCGGACTGGCTGAGCAGGTTGGCCTGGCGTTCTTCGTCGAGCAGGGTGTCTTTCTGCGCGCTCAGCACCTGGCGCTGGCTGGTCAGGCTGGGCGCTTCGTCGGGCAGCGGCGGGCCCAGGACCTTGAGCTGGTCGTCCAGGCGCTCGATGTCGGTGGCGCGCAGGGCGATCAGGCTGTCGGCCTGCTTCTGCACCTGCAGCGCGGCCTGGCGCAGGTCCGACAGCAGGTCGTCGTTGCCGCTCGCCGACACGCTCTGGCGGATCAGTTCGAGCCGGTCGTTGAGCTGCTCGAGATCTGCGCCCTCGGCCAGCAACGGCAGCTGGTTGCGGGCGACACTCTGCGGCCCGGGCGCCGGGGCCGCGAAGGCCGGCAGCGCAATACACAGCAACAGGGCCAACAGCCCCATCCCCCAGCGGTTCTGTCTCACTCGCCGCATCTGTCATGTCCTCTTTTGCTGTTCACCCGCCCTGACGAGCATAGACCGCGCCATCCCGGCATAAATTCCCCGGTGGGCGGCCTGCTGCCCTGGCGATCAGGGTGGCGCAGCATGCCGGTTTACGCGGCGTTGGAGAACGGGGTGGCGGTGAAAAAAAACAGTGAGAGGTGCCTGAACGTGGCGGATCGGGCCAGCGCAGCCAGAACCCGGGGCATTCCAAGTGTTGTTGGCTGCCCAGGCCGAGAAAAAACTTAACGTCGTAAATCGCCCCAGCTAAACGGCACCTCCGTTTGAAACGCTCCATAACCGGATCGACCTGGCGATGCCTTATCCAACTCATTCTGAATAGCGACAATTCAACCGGTATTTTGGGAAAGCTCCCAACTATTTTCTTTTCCTCGCTTGTTAGCGTGAAGGCGTTTTTGCTTCCTGCATACCCACAGAAGCCTTTGCCCCCTGTGGGGCCACGCAACATGATTGGAAAAGGGACATTGGATGTTCAATGCAAGTCCACAGACGCATTTCAGCCTGACCGTCAATGACTTCAAGCACGACCTTCATGTCCTTTCGTTCACTGGCCAGGAGTCCATCAGCGCCCCCTTTTCCTTTGATCTGGAGCTGGTCAGCGAACGGCCCGATCTGGACATCGAAAGCCTCTTGCACAAGCAAGCCTTTCTGGCTTTCAACGACCAGGGCGCTGGTATTCATGGACAGGTCTACCGCATCTCGCAAGGTGACTCAGGTAAGCGATTGACCCGCTACAGCCTTACCCTGGTCCCGCAGTTAGCCTATCTGGCGCACCGTACCAACCAACGAATATTCCAGCAGCAAACCGTCCCGCAGATCATCGCGCAGATTCTTGAAGAACACGGTATCCAAAGCGACGCTTACCAGTTTCAGTTGGGGTCGATCTATCCAGCCCGTGACTACTGCGTCCAGTACAACGAATCAGACCTCTACTTCATTCAGCGCCTGTGCTGGGAAGAAGGCATCCATTATCACTTTCAACATTCAAAACAAGGCCACGCACTGCTATTCGGTGACGACCAGACAATATTCCCCAAGCTGGGCAGGCCGACAGCCTATGTGCAGGACAGTGGCCTGGTTGCCGACGAACCCGTGATCAAAGGTTTTAACCTGCGTTTTGCGACCCGCACCAGTCGAACCACGCAACGCGATTACGACTTCGAGAAAGCCCGTATGACGCTGCAGGCCGACTATCGCCCAGCGCTCGAAAACGGACAGCCTGATCTGGAGGACTATCAATACCCCGGTGGTTTCCTTCAGCGCGAACGCGGCAAGCTATTGAGCCGACGGGCCCTGGAAGCCCATCGTGCAGACTACCGTCAGGCCGAAGGCAGAAGCGATCAACCCACGCTGGTCAGCGGTCACTTTCTGGAGCTGTCCGAGCACCCACGCCAGGAATGGAATGACCTCTGGCTGCTGACCTCGGTTCGCCATGAAGGCTTGCAACCTCAGGTGCTGGAGGAAAGCCTCCCCAGTGACACCAGCGAGCGCAAGGACGATTTCCATCAGGGCTACCGCAACACCTTTACCGCAACGCCGTGGGATGTGTTCTATCGCCCGCAACAGGCCTACGAGAAGCCCCGGATACTCGGCAGTCAGACCGCTTTGGTCACCGGCCCCAGAGGCGAGGAAATCCACTGTGATCAGTATGGGCGGGTCAAGGTCCAGTTCCATTGGGACCGCGAAGGTCAGACCGATGATAAAAGCAGTTGCTGGCTACGTGTCGCCTCCAGTTGGGCAGGAACCAGCCACGGCGCAGTGACCATTCCTCGGGTCGGCATGGAGGTCCTGGTTTCATTCCTGGAGGGCAACCCCGATTTCCCCCTGATCAGTGGCTGTCTCAGCAACAGCGCTAACCCTGTCCCTTACGAGCTGCCCGCCCACAAGACCCGCAGCGTCTTTCGCAGCCGCAGTTCACCCGACAGCACAGGCTTCAATGAATTGCATCTGGAAGACCGTAGCGGCCAGGAGCTGATCTACCTGCGGGCTCAGCGCGACATGGAGCAGAAGGTCGAAAATGACAGCCGCCTGGAAGTCGGTAACGAACGCAAGGAAACCATCAAGGGCAACAGCATCGTCGTGCTGGAAGCTGAAGACCACCGCACCGTCACCGCTGACCGCAAAGTCCAGCTCAAGGCCAACGACTACTTGTTGGTCGGTAGCAGCAGTCATACCCGCGTAGGCCAAACGCTGGTCGCCGAAGCCGGTCAGGAGGTCCACCTTAAAGCCGGAGCCAACCTGATTCTGGATGCGGGCGCCAGTATTACCTTGAAGGCCGGTGGCCAACACATCGTGATTGGCCCTGGTGGGATCTTCAGCAGTACTGATATTCAAATCGGTGGCGCACCAGTCGGAGGGACTGCGGCCAATCCCATATTGCCAGGGGCACTGACAGCCCTGATGGCCCCTCAAGCACTCCCTCCGATGATTGCCCCGTCCCAGAATGCCCTGATGGCCGTCTCCAGGGTGAAAAGCCCTGACTTCTGTCCAATCTGCGAGGCCTGCAAAAATGGTCTCTGCCTGACTGAGGGAGCCACGGCATGACCCGAACGACGCCTCAGCAATGGATGATTGAACAACGCCGCCTTGGGAACACCCTGTGCCTGATCCTGGATTCTGACGGGGAACTCAACGCTCGCCAGCGCCTATTAGGCTGCCTGGAGGCTGATCAGTATTGCAGTGTGTACAGCGAGACGCCCGTCTCTGATCTGGCGGATGCAGGGCCTTTTATGTTCCTCATCAGCCCTGAAGATGGGCATTTGAACGAGTTGCTCAAGGCGCCTGAAAGGAACTGGGGTTGGCTGGCCAGTGTTGCGCCTGAAGCAGGGCTAAACGAGCTGGTCAGGCATTGGCGCGAACGGCTGATTGTCGGGATACGACCCCATCAAGCCCTCTACCGCTTTCACGACAACCGTGTAATGAACCGTGCACTTGGGCACTTGGCCGTTGAGGCCGTTCCTGAATACCTGGGGCCCGCAATCAGTGTCTGCTACTGGCAGGGAGAGCACTGGCAAACAGTTGCTAATCCAACTCCTGGCAACCATCCAGTCCCGAAGAACCCTGCATGGTGCAACGTGCCCGCTGAGGTCGATCAATCGGCACACCTACGCGAGGTCAATGCCCGCCGCTATCTACTGGCAGAGCATATGGAAGCCTACGCCCGCATTGCCGAGCAACAAGATCCCGGCTTATGGCTCAGTGCTCAGTTGGCCTTGGCGGACACCTGGAGCTGGCAATCGCCTGAGCAACTGGAGTTCTTGCTGGTCCAGAGTTTAAAGGAAACAGACGGTACACTTGCCGCGCGCTGGCAGGCGCACCCCGATGAAACTCCGGCAGCCCATTTCCAGCGGGTTTATCAGGCAACGCAATTTTGGCAAGGAGACGCCTCGTAATGACACGAATATTTAAAAGCCTGCTTTTGGGTTCCTGTATGGCCCTGGTAGCAGGGTGCGCTATTGGTCAATCGGAAAGTTTTACCTTTACGGCTGATCTGCCTCCCAACTTCGCTTACGAGGCTGTGGCTCAATATGCCCCCGCCAAGGGAGAAACCTGTACGGTTAAAAAACCGGATGTTGGCTACAACCAAAGATGGCATTTAGATTACAAGGAAAGATACAAGCCTGACTCTGAGATCCCCATCTATCGAACTGTTGAAGGTTGTCGGCTGGCTATCTATCGCGTCGAGTTAGATATTTACGCCACTTATGGAGAAGATCGTGGAGACTTCGGCAGCGACACGGCAGTAATTGTTGTTCGCGAGCAACTTGAAGAACACCAAAAAAGAGCTTTTGATGCTACTGGAGAAAGCGCCATAAATGGCCAGTGTCAATGGTCGTTCCGTACATCAGGGAAGACTCGCGTCCTTAGAAAACTCCTCGAATGCAAAAAAGTTGACGCTCAGGGCATGGCGACGAAAGGGCGTCCCGTTGGGGCTTACACCCTGGATCAACTACCGGGTAAAACCGTGAAACTGAAGATCAAGCTGGCTGATGAGGAAAGGCCTGCTATCGGTGATACCTGGGTCAAAGTTCCCAACGGCTGGAAACGTTGCATGGGCAAAAGCTTTGAAGACCAATATGCATTCTGTTTCGGAAACTATAAAGACTTCAGTACATTCCGCATGCCCGATGGCAAACAATGCTCCATTTACCCTGGCTGCACAGAATAAGGAAATCACTCAATGGCCACATTGGGTGAAGAATTAAAGCACCTCCAGCGGGTTTATCAGGCAACGCATTTTTGGCAAGGAGACGCCTCGTAATGACACGAACATCTAAAGGCCTGCTTTTGGGTTCCTGTGTGGCCCTGGTAGCAGGGTGTGCGATTGGTCAATCGGAAAGCTTTACCTTTACGGCTGATCTGCCGCCCAACTTCGCTTACGAGGCTGTGGCTCAATATGCCCCCGCCAAGGGAGAAAACTGTACGGTTAAAAAAACGGATGTTGGCTACAACCAAAGATGGCATTTAGATTACAAGGAAAGATACAAGCCAAACTCTGAGATCCCCATCTATCGAACTGTTGAAGGTTGTCGGCTGGCTATCTATCGCGTCGAGTTAGATATTTACGCCACTTATGGAGAAGATCGTGGAGACTTCGGCAGCGACACTGCAGTAATTGTTGTTCGCGAGCAACTTGAAGAACACCAAAAAAGAGCTTTTGATGCTGCTGGAGAAAGCGCCATAAATGGTCAATGTCAATGGCTGTTCCGTACTATTGGGCCTGATCGTTACATAACAAAACTTCTCAATTGCAAGAAGGTTGATGCTCAGGGCATGGTGACGAAAGGGCGTCCCGTTGGGGCTTACACCTTGGATCAACTGCCGGGTAAAACCGTGAAACTGAAGATCAAGCTGGCTGATGAGGAAAGACCAGCTATAGGCGATACGTGGGTCAAGGTCCCTGGTGGCTGGAAGCGTTGCATGGGCAAAAGCTTTGAAGACCAATATGCATTCTGCTTCGGAAACTATAAAGACTTCAGTACATTTCTCATGCCTGATGGCAAGCAATGCTCCATTTACCCTGGTTGTACAGAATAAGGAAATCACTCAATGACCACGTTGGATGAAGAGCTGAAACACCCGTTAAATAGCCGGATGTTTACCTGCCCTGTTCAAGGTAAATGGACCAGCTTTCAGTTAGTGGATGAGTTTGGTGAGGGGCAACCATACGCTGGACTGTCCTATAAAGTCATCGATACGGAAGGCTACACATACACAGGAAAGCTCGACGGCACGGGCACAGGAAAAGTAGACAATCACTTTGCAGGTCCAATAGCCCTAATTATCGAAGAACAGTATCAAGGGAGCAATGAGTTTTATGCTTATCTAAAGCAAAGACCCAACTACCCACTCCCAATAACTGAACTTCAAGTTCGTGCTGAGCAAACCCGTTACGCTCATAAAGATGGTTCTCGAACCCAAAGCAATCCGGCACAAGCCTGTGCAGATTCTTTCTTCCAAGTCGAAGTGCGTCATTTCGTCGAACATGTTGCTCACTTACCACCTGAGGTCGATTGTCATTACCCACTCCGTCCGGGATGGGCCAAGTTGATGCGTGAGCATGGTGAACGCGGTGTCTGTCTGCTGCCCAACAAACACAACGTACTGGAAGTTCGCCCTTTACGGGCCTTGCGCCCAATGCTCTCCACCGATTCTCAGTTCTGTGCATTGAATCTGTATCAACTCGCCATCATGGCCACCTTGAGCTACAACCCGTTTGGTCAGGAACCGGATAAGACTCCGATCAAGGAGAAGACAGTCCGTTTCCCGCAGAAACCGAGCATGGGTAACTGGTTTGGCGACGCCCTGGCCAAGTTCGATGAAATCTGGAAAGTGGACCCTGGGCAAGCCAGGGCGTACTACCCGCTTTACGAAGACGTGCCGTACTCCAAACGCCTGGAGATCGCGCCGTTTGATCCTGACCTGTATCCATCGAACAGCCCGGATTTAGAAGAGGAACAAGAACATCCGGCCAAAATTCATTTTCTTGATGATCGTAACCAAATTGATAACACCGACACCCAAGCGTTTATCACGCATAACGATGAGTTGGTCCTGATTGCAGTACGCGGCACCAATGAAAAATTAGCGGATGGCCTTCGGGATGCCGACGCGCTCCAGGTCCCCTTTGTGGAAGGTGTAGGCAAGGTTCACCGAGGATTCTATGAGGCTGCTCAGAAGGTCTATGACCTCACCGCCAACTATCTCGACAAGTTCTACACCGGACAGAAACTGATCATTTGCGGCCATAGCCTGGGCGGAGCAATCACCTTGCTGCTCTCGGAAATGCTGCGTCGTCAGAAAAAATATCGTGCTGAAATCGTGCTGTACACCTACGGCTCCCCAAGAGCCGCCGACGCGAGCTTCGTAAAAGGTGCTGCTGACTTGATGCATTACCGCATGGTCAACCATAACGACCCAGTGCCAAGCGTGCCGGGGACCTGGATGAACACCAAGGCATCTGTCTATGGCACAGGTGCAGCCTTAACCTTCGTCAACGTCCCCTTGGGTCTCTCGGTGTTCGTCGCAGGTATTACTAACCTGAGCGGAGAACCCTATGAGCATCACGGCACGTTGTACCACTTCTTCCCAATAGACCTTGGTGGCAAGGAGAAATCTGCCATCCTGTGGGAGCCCGGTTGTGACACCATTACCCAGCATGCGGCCTGCACCCTGGCCATTCAACAGAACAAGGGGTTGCCTGAAAGACCGGGGTTGATTTCGCAGATTCTTGACGGGGGTAATCATTCAATGGTCGGCGGCTATATCCCTGGTTGCTGGGCGACATTGCGACGCTGGCAGGAGGCCCTGGAGCTCAAGAGTTCGCGAGTGACTGATGGAGAAGTCGAACGGGTCAAGGGGGACCTGACAAAAATCACTGACCAACTGCGCCTCAAGCGCCGCATGCTTAACGGTAACCCTGGTCCCTATGGCCGAGCCCATGAACTGGTCATCGAGGCGCTCAATCGCGAGGTCGATAAGGTGCAAATGACCCTTGATCGTCTGGAGACCCTACGCCGAGTGACGATTGACGAGAAGTATGTTTACGGCTCGGTCGCAACACAGCCTGACCTGCTGACCGAGAGCCTGCCGCGCTGGAATGCTCACCCGGAAAACAGAGTGGCCGAACAACTGGCCATGGCTCCCACTGCGAATACAGATGATGGTCTGATGGCTTCGATCTACGGACACGCCATTGGTGCGCCACATACGCTTGATATCGACTCGATAATCTAAATAGCAGAGAGGCAGCCGGCAACGCCACTGAATGGTTGCCTGCAAGGATATCCGGCGCGAACCTCTACGGTTTGAAGAGCCCTTCAAGAACCTTCGCCACGGTCTCAACGGGCACTCCAGCGTCGTAGATGTCAAACGTAATCGTCCCCGAAGGGTGCCCCTGAGCCTGCTCAGCGCCGGCCACCGCGATAAGCCCCCGGCGGCAGTCCGGTCCATTGTTTGAACGCGCGTTGGAAGGCGCTGGGTTCCGAGTAGCCGAGGCGTTCCGCCAGCTCGGCGACACTCACCGAGCCGCGGGCGAGCAGGGTGCAGGCCAGGTCGCGGCGCAATTCGTCGCGCACACCGAGGAAGGTCACGCCCAGGGCGGCCAGGCGGCGGGCCAGGGTCTGGCGGGAAATGCCCAGGGCCTTGGCCGCCTGGATTTCCGACAGCCCGGCAAAGGGTTCGGCGGCGCACAGCAAGGCACGCAGGTGGGCTTCGAAAGTAGCCAGCGGGCCGGGGGCGATCACCGCCGGCAGCAGTTGGCGAGCGAAGCGCGCAACTTCCGCCGGCCGGCGCATCAGCGGTGCTTGCAGGTTCACGGCGGGCAGCTCCAGCCATGCACCGGCGCCAAAGGCGGGTTGGCGCCCGAACAGAAAACGGGTTTGCGCGGTGAAGCCGGTGAGCTGTCGGGGCAGGACGATCCGCCGCAGCGGCAGGGTTTCGCCGGCGAGCCAGCTCCCGGTATGCCAGAGCGACAACAGCAGCATATGCGGCCACAGCACCGAATCGGTCTGGGCCCCGGGCCGGGGCGTCAGCCGCAGGCGGGCGATCTTGCCCTCGGTTTCCAGGCGCCAGGGCGCGGAACCATCGAACAGCTTGTAGAAGCGCGCGGCTTCATCGAAGGCATCGGCCAGGGTCGGCAGGTGCACCAGCAGGCGCAGCAATTGCTCGAAGCTGCCCAGGGGCACCGGGCGGGTGAAAAAGCCGAAGGCTTCGTCGGCGCCGAGGCCAACGCTCAGGCGGCTCAAGGCGCGGTAGTTGAGTGGCGCGACACGATAGCCGTCGCGCAGGGCCTCCTTGGGCAAGTCGCAGCGCTCGAGCAGCGCCGCGCGTGCGCTGGCATCGAGGCGCAGCTGCCCCAGCATCTCGCGTACAAAACGCGCGGGAATGGTCGGGGCGACGATCCAGTGCGGGTAGGGGCGGGTCATGTCAGTTGAGACAAAGCGTCATTGGCGGCCACTCCGGGGTCCTGCAGATTGATGCGACCCACTCCCAGGAGCCAGTCGATGACAACCACAACCTTGCCCGAGCGGCACGACTACATGAGCAGCGGATGCGCCAGGACCTATCGATCGACCGCCGGTACCCAGCCCGCCGTGCCCGCCGCGCAGCTCGACGAACTGATGGTCCAACTGCGACGCGACGGCTTCGTGGTGCTCGAACGACTGTTCGATGACCAGCAGGTTAGCCGCATGCGCGAGGACCTGCTCGGCCGTTTTGCCCATACCGGGCGCAACTCGTTCGAGGGCGCGCGTACCCAGCGGTTGTATGCGGTGATTGCGAAAACCCGGGTCTGCGATGCGCTGGTGGAGCATCCGCTGATCCTCGGCCTGCTGGACCGGCTCCTCGCGCCCAACTACCTGCTGTCGCAGCTGCAGGCGATCAATATCCTGCCGGGCGAGTGTGCCCAGCACCTGCATTACGACGATGCCTTTTACCCCATGGCGCGCCCACGGCCGCCCTATGGCGCGGCGACGATCATGGCCCTCGACGACTTCACCGGCGACAACGGCGCCACCGTGGTGATTCCCGGCAGCCATCTCTGGGACGGGCGCCTGCCCACCGCCGCCGAACAGGCCGCCGTGCTGCCGGTGGTCATGCCCAAGGGCTCGGTGGTGTTGTTCCTCGGCACCCTCTGGCATGGCGGCGGCGCCAACACCACCGACGCGCCACGCCTGGCGCTGACGGCGCAGTACTGCGAACCCTGGGCGCGCCAGCAGGAGAACTTCATCCTGTCGACCCCGCGCCACGTCGCCCGGCAGTGCAGTGAACATATCCAGCGCATGCTGGGGTACTCGATCCACGCGCCGTTCATGGGCATGGTCAATGGCATGCACCCCAAGCGCATGCTCGAAGAGCCCCAGGAGCGCTGAGCACAAACCAGGCGGGCGGCGAGGGGGCGGCACTGATGGCGGGCGCGGCGCCCCCCTCCACGATCAGTGGACCTCGCCGCTGCTGACGAGCTCAGTTGCCGTCCGCGACCTTCCTTTCTATCTCGGCGATTTTCCTGGCGATGTCCTCGGCTTCCTGCTCGTTGCCTTTCGCAGGGTCTGGCGTGTCGTCATCGAGGTCATGGCGCTGCTCCTCCTCGTCGCGAGGATCCGCTGGCTCGGGGTGTTCTTCGCAGAAAGCCTCATGGCCGCGCTCGACGGAATGCCATACAGGGTCGTCCTGCCAGGGCGTCAGGCAGCCATAACGCCGGCGCGCTTCACGCGCCAGCTGCGGGGCGGTGCTATCGAGGTAGGCCAGTACTTCGCCGATGGAATTGCGCAAGCTATAGACATCGAGCCCGCGAAACTCGATGCGCTGGTCCGCGGGCAGGGTCCGGTTGTAGCGGTGCAGCCAACGGGTGAAGTCGCACACCTCGACGTTGCGCCACATCCAGCTCGGAAAGCGGCTGAATGCCTGGCTGCCACGACGGTGTGCACGATCAGGCTGGCGCAGGCTCATCCAGGCCATAAGAGGTTTGAACGCGGATTTTTCCGGTCTGTACCGCGCAGAGGACGAATGCGCGGGAAAACCCGGGGCCGACGGCTGCCAGCCCACCGGGTAAATACTGGCCGCGGCCGCTCGGCCACAGCCGTCTGGGGCCAGGATATCAATGGGCCTTGGCCACGCCCTGGAGCACGGTGCTGTTGGCATCGCGATCGTGGGCCTTGACGATATTGCCCAGGGACACCACGCCCACCAGGCGTTTCTGCCGATTGACCACCGGCAGGCGCCGCAGCTGGATATCGGCCATGTTGCGGGCCACTTCGTCGACCTCCTGGTCGTCGAAGCAATAACGGATGTCGTTGCTCATCACGCTGCTGATCGGCATATCGCAGCTTTGGCCCTTGGCCACGGCACGAATGACGATGTCACGGTCGGTGATCATGCCGACCAGCCGGTCCTCGTTGTTCACCAGGATGGCGCCGCTGTCGATGCTGGCCATCATGTTGGCGACTTCCCGCAGCGTCTGCTCGGGACGTGCGGTCTGTACGTTACGGGTCATGACTTCAGAGATCTTCATCAGGGTTCTCCTCGAAGGGCCGGGCCTTGCGGCCAGGCATGAAAGGCAAGGGCAGACGCCCTTGCGCGCAGGGTCCGGCAATGCTGTCGCTCGAATGTCGCTCGCAATGGCAGCAAGCATTAATTGGGAGTGTCGATTTTTTTAAAAAGTTGAAATTTGTTCGACGGCGCACGACGAGTGGCTAGCCGCTTATGAGCGGGCCATCGAAGAAGCGCTGGGGCAAAGGGTCGCCACACCTCTGGACGATGGCGAAGCTATTTTGGAGGACCAGCTATTACCCGTCCGGGGCGTGGCTCATAAGCTGGGTTCGTTGATCAGAGGCCGATTGTTCAAGGCCTGGTCAGCGTTTCTGAACCTGGAAGAGAAGCCTACGAAATGAAAAGACTGCACAAGAAAATCGCCCTGGTCACCGGCTCGTCCAAGGGCATCGGCGCGGCCATTGCCAAGCAACTGGCCAAGGACGGCGCCACGGTGATCGTCAACTACAGCCGCGGTCGCGAGGAGGCCGACCGGGTGGTCGAAGAGATCCTGCAGGCGGGCGGCCGCGCCCATGCCGTCCAGGCGGATGTTGGCAATGCCCTGGAAGTGAAGGCGCTGTTCAAGGCCATCGTCCATGAGCATGGCCATCTCGATATCCTGGTGAACAACGCCGGCGTCTACTCCACCGCGGCCCTGGCCGAGATCGAAGAACAGGAGTTCCACCGCCAGTTCAACCTCAATGTCCTGGGCCTGATCCAGTACACCCGCGAAGCGGTCGGCGTGTTCAACCCCGAGGGCGGCAGCATCGTCAATATCAGCTCCAGCGTCACCTCGTTCACCCCGGCCAACTCGACGGTCTACACCGCCTCCAAAGGCGCGGTGGACGCCATCACCCGGACCCTGGCCAACGAACTGGGGCCGAAGAACATTCGCGTCAACTCGGTCAACCCGGGGTTGGTGGTCACTGAGGGCGTGCATGCCAGCGGCTTCTTCGAAGACGCCTTCCGGCAGAAGATCGAAGCCATCACGCCCCTGGGACGTATCGGCAAACCCGAGGACATCGCCCCCGCGGTGGCGTTCCTCGCGTCCAGCGACGCTGGGTGGATCACCGGCGAGATCCTGGTGATCGGTGGCGGTCTGCACTAAACCTTGAAGGCAGCCTTGAAGGCGGCCTTGAAGGCGGCCTCGACCTAAGCCTCGACGGCGGCCGCCTGCTCGCGCTGGTACTGGCGTGGCGAGTGCGACATGACTCGCTTGAAGGCGGTGCTGAAGGCGCTCTCCGATTCATAGCCCAGGGAAAAGGCGATGGACGCCACCGAGTCGCCGGAGTTTCTCAGGCGATCGCCGGCCAGCAGCATGCGCCAGTGGGTCAGGTATTCCATTGGCGCGGCGCCGACTATCTGCTTGAAGCGCAGGGCAAAGGCCGAGCGCGACATGGCCGCCAGCCGCGCCAGTTCCTCGACTGTCCAGCGTCGCGCCGGGTTGGCGTGCAGGGCGCTCAGGGCGACGCTGAGGTTGCGGTCCGCCAGGCCGAAGAACCAGCCCATGCCCTCGCTGGCCAGGCTGTCAGGTTCCAGGGCCGCCAGGTGAGCCCGCAGCACCTCGACCAGCATGATGTGCGCCAGGTGCTCGTTCATCAGCGAGCGGCCGGGGCGCTGTTGTTGCAGCTCGGCGGTAAAGCGTTCCAGCGCCCAGCGCAGGATCGACGCCTGGGGCGAGTTGCCCTGCACATGCACCAGCGAGGGCAGGGCGCTGAGCAGGAACTGGGTGGGGACGCCGCTGAAATCGAAGCGCCCGCCGACCAGTTGCACATCGTCGCCGCCGTAATCGAGGGTGATTTCGTCCGGGGCCGGGGTTTGAAACAGCCCTTCGGAATCCATGGCCGGCAGCCCCAGGTCGCTGGACAAGGTAAAGGGCACACCGCGAGTCATCAGGAAGCAGTCGCCTTGCTGGAGGCGTTGCGGCGTCGGCTCGCCACTGACCTTCACCCAGCAACTGCCCTTGACCACGGCCGTGAACTTGATGCCGGCCCGGCTGGGAAAGTCGAAGGCCCAATCGCCGCCCAACTTCAAGGCCGCCGAATGGTAGTTACGGATTCTCAACAGCGAAAGGACACCGGAAAGCGGATCCATGAGGCACCTTTTTGGACGATTGGCAAAATTAAACCGACTTTAGCATGCCGATAGTCCTGGAATGGGGCTGCCAGGAGGAAATCCTCGATCCTGGGTTGTCGCTGATCGTCATTGCCCGTGGCCCTCAAGGAACACGTCGCTGATCACCCCGAACACGGTGCTCTTCAGGGCATTGTCCAGTTCCACCCAGGCCAGGCCGGTGGTCGCCTGGTAGTCCCCGAGTTCCAGGGGGCGGGCGACCACGTTGGCGGGTAACGCGCGCCCGGCGTGGGCGGGCAGCAAGCCAATGCCGAGCCCGGCGGACACCAGGGCGAGCATGGTGGTGAACTCGCCCAGTTCCGCGGCGACTTCCAGTTGCGCGCCCTGGCGGTTCAGCTCTTGCATCAGTTGATCGTGAAAGCCCGGGGCGTAGCGCCTGGCCAGGATCAACACCGGCAGTCGCGCCAGCGCCGCCGGTTGCAGGGTTGCGCTCGAGGCCAACGGATGATCGTCGGGGAGCGCAACCATGAAACTCTCCCGCAGCACCTCCCGGGTCTGGATGCCGGGAATGGTCGCCGGCAGGCGCATCAGGCCGAAATCCAGCTGGCCGTTTTTCAGCGCCGCGGCCTGGTCCGGTCCCGGCATGTCCTTGAGTTCCAGCTCGATGCGCGGGAAACGCTCATGCAGGGCGCGGATCAGCGCCGGCAGGAACTCCGGCAGTACCGAAGACACGAAGCCCAGGCGCACCCGGCCGATCTCCCCACGTCCCGAAGCCCTGGCCACGTCCATCGCATGGGCCGCCTGGTGCAGGGTCGCGCGGGCCTCGGGCAGGAAGATCGCTCCGACGTCGGTCAGCGCCACGGCGTGGCGGTTGCGCTCGAACAGGCGCACGCCCAATTCCTCCTCCAGCAGCTTGATCTGCATGCTCAAGGCCGGCTGGACGATAGCCAGCCGTTGCGCCGCGCGGCCGAAATGCAGTTCCTGGGCCAGGGTTACGAACGAGCGCAGGTGTTTGATTTCCATCGACCGACTCCAGGGTTGAAAACGCTTCGAGATGGTAATCACAAAGATTGATTACCAGATCAGCAATGACGATTGGACAGTGCCCGCCAGCTGCGCTGAAGTGCCCGCAAGGCCCATTCAAAAATCAGCGGCCGTCTCGCGGAGGAAAGCATGTCATTCAATCCCGGTAGTTTCCAGCTGGATGGGAGAAGGGCCCTGATCACCGGTTCAGGCAAGGGCATTGGCCTGGAGCTGGCTCGGGGCCTGGGCGCCGCCGGCGCCAAGGTGGTGATCAACGATCGTAATAGGGACAAGGCACAGGTCGTTGCCCGGCAGTTGCGCGACGAGGGCATCAGCGCGGAGATCGCGGTGTTCGACGTCACCGATCGCGCCGGGCTGTTCGAGGTCATCGACACCTTCGAGACGCGGGTCGGTGCTATCGACATCCTGGTGAACAACGCCGGCATCCAGCGCCGCGCACCGCTGGAGGATTTCGCCGCCGACGACTGGCATGCCCTGATGCGGGTCAACCTGGACGGGGTGTTCCATGTGTCCCAGGCCGTGGCGCGGCACATGATCGGCCGGCGCCGCGGCAAGATCATCAACATCTGCTCGGTGCAGAGCCAGCTGGCCCGGCCGAGCATCGCCCCCTACGCGGCGTCCAAGGGCGCGGTGAAGATGCTTACCCAAGGCATGTGCGCCGAATGGGCGCGCCATGGCATCCAGGCCAACGGCCTGGCCCCGGGCTATTTCGCGACCGAAATGAACCGGGCGCTGATCGACGATCAGGCGTTTTCCCAATGGCTGTGCAAACGCACGCCGGCGGGGCGCTGGGGGCGGGTCGAGGAGCTGTGCGGCAGCGCGGTGTTCCTCGCCTCGGCGGCCTCGGACTTCATCAATGGCCAGACAATCTTTGTCGACGGAGGACTGACCAGCGTCGTTTGAGCCCAGTACCCGGACCTGAAAAACAACAACAAACAGGAGACACCCATGAGCCATCTCGAAGAACCGGCACTGCCGCCGCATACCCGCGACCCGGCGAGACATCCGTCAACGACCGCCACGGCCTTCGCGCCCAAGCGCTGGCTGTACCTGATCCCGCTGATCTTCGTCACCTACAGCCTGGCGTATCTGGACCGGGCCAACTATGGCTTCGCCAGCGCGGCGGGCATCGAGCAGGACCTGGGCATCAGCAAGAGCACCTCATCACTGATCGGCGCCTTGTTCTTCCTTGGCTACTTTTTCTTCCAGGTGCCCGGCGCCATCTACGCGCAACGCTACAGCGTGCGCAAACTGGTGTTCTGCAGCCTGATCCTGTGGGGCTTGTGTGCGATGGCCACCGGCCTGGTGACCAATATCCCGATGCTGATGGTGATCAGGGTGTCGCTGGGCATAGTCGAGGCTGCGGTGATGCCGGCGATGCTGATCTTCATCAGCAACTGGTTCACCCGCCAGGAGCGCTCGCGGGCCAATACCTTCCTGGTGCTGGGCAATCCGATCACGGTGCTGTGGATGTCGGTGGTCTCGGGCTACCTGATTCATGCCTGGGGCTGGCGCGAGATGTTTGTCATCGAAGGCGCGCCGGCGGTGTTGTGGGCGTTTGTCTGGTGGCGCCTGGCACGGGACAAGCCCGAGCAGGTCGACTGGCTGAGCCGGCAGGAAAAAAACCGCTTGGCCGCCACCCTTGCCGAGGAACAGCAGGGCCTCAAGGCGGTGCGCAACTATCGCCAGGCCTTCACCAGCCCGGTGGTGATCCAGCTCTGTGCCGTGCATGCCTTATGGAGCATCGGCGTCTACGGTTTCATCATGTGGCTGCCGACCATCATCAAGCAGGCGGCTGCCACGGATATCGTCACGGTCGGCTGGCTGAGCGCGGTGCCTTATGTGGCTGCCGTCGCCGCCATGCTCGTGGTGTCCTGGGTATCGGACCGCTCCGGGCGGCGCCAATCGCTGGTCTGGCCACTGCTCGGGTTGGGCGCGCTGGCGTTCTTCTGCTCGTACTTGCTGGGGCCTTCGCACTTCTGGCTGTCGTTCGCCTTGCTGACCGTCGCCGGCGCCGCGCTCTACGCGCCCTATGGAGCGTTTTTCGCGCTGATCCCGGAAGTGCTTCCGGCCAATGTGTTCGGCGGGGCGATTGGCCTGATCAACGCCTGCGGCGCGCTGGGCGCCTTCATCGGTTCGTGGATCGTCGGCTACCTGATCGGTCTCACCGGCAATCCCGGGGCGGCCTATGTGTTCATGACCCTCGGCGTGCTGTCTTCGGCGCTGCTGATGGCGGTAGTGAAGGTCAGGCGTTGAAGGTTCGCGGTATGCGGGCGCGGGCCGCTGCCGGCCAGCGAGTCCGGGACGACTCAGCGAACCGCAAAACGAGTACGGCGAGCCAAGGCGAACAAGCCCAGGCCAACGACCAGGAACAGCCCCAGGGCGACGTTGCTGGCAGTGACGATGCCGTAGGCGTCCACCAACAGCCCCATGGGCACCGGGGTGGCGTTGAACAGGTAGACGGTGGCGTAGAAGTAGGCAATCAATTTGCCGTGGCTGTGCCGGGGCGCCAGCTGATTGACCAGGCGGGCATTGCCGACGAACAGCGCGCCATAGGCATAACCGCCGATCGCCAACCCCGGCAGGGCGAGGTACAGGGCCTGGCTGTAGCAGGCCAGGAGCAGGATCAGCAGCGTCAGGCATTGGCACAGCCAACCGCTGAGCAGCGCCTGGCGGGCGTCCAGGCGCTGGCAGTAGAGCTGGCTCAGGCCGGCGATCAGCAGGTAGGCGCAGATCACATAACCAAAGACCCCGCGGTCCTCCAGGCCAAACACCTGCTGCGCCACCTGCGGGCCGATCACGAACACACAGGCGGCGAACGACCAGCTGAAGAACACGCTCCAGGCGCAGAGGTGAAAGGGCAGGCCGATGCCATGCAAGGCTTGCCTGAGGCTGGCCGGGCGAGTGTTCTCCTGATTGGGCGCCGCCGCATCGCTGGCCGCCCGGGATGGCCAGAGGATCAGGGTCGCGACCGCCGACGCCAGGCCGAGCGCGGCGATCAGCCAGAAGGGCGATGCCAGGGGACGCAGCTCCAGCTGCAACGCCGCGCCGCTGACCAGCGGCCCCAGGGCCAGGCCCGAGACCATCGCCAGGGTCGCCACCAGGGCCGGCAACTTGTCGTTGTGCCCCGGGTTGAAACGCACCAGCGCCACATTCACCGCCGCGGTCATCACCCCCGAGCCGAGGCCGGCCAGCAATCGCGCCGCGCACAGTGGGCCCAGGGACGTGCCGTGGGCAAAAGCCGCGGCACCGACCAGCACCAGCAGGCTGGCGGGGACGAACAGGCGGCGCAGGTCGCTGACGTTGCCGGCGATCCGCGCCATGGCCACCAGGGCGATCAGCACGCCGATGCCATAGGCGCCGAAAATCAGCGTCAGGTCCAGCGCGCTCAGGTCGAACTGCTCTTTGTAGAAGGGGTAGAGCGGGGTCGGAGCACTGCTGTTCATCAGGGGCACCATCAAGGACAGCGCCAGGCAAAACAAAAAGCAGCTCGAACGCCGTCCACCGACAAGCGTGGATGCGGGCATAAGGTATCGGGTCCGTTGGGTATCGAGGGAGCGTCAGGGCGCCGGTTCAGGGCTGACAGGTAGCTGCGAACCGGCCAACCAATGATATCGAGCAGGCTGGCCGGCACCATGCGCGAAACCCCGGGGTTTATTGGCCGGCGTCCAGGGCTGGGGCTGGTGTGAGGACAGGGAGTGGCTTAACGACCGCAACGCTGGCGAATCACCTGCGCCGCTTCATCCGCGAGGATCCGGTAGAGCACCGGGGAGGGGTGGAAGCCGTCGCCGGCCATCAGGTTGGCGGCCGGCTGGAAGCGGGTCGCCAGCAATGTGCAGTGCTCCTGGCCGTCCAGCAGTTCGACCAGCAGGCTGTTGAAGCGCCGGGCCCTGAGGCCCAGGTACCAGCGCAGCGGCTGGGGCAGGGCGGGGAACAGGTGCATCGGCGGCACGGGCAGGAAGACGATGTGCCGGGCCTCGAAGCGCTCGCTCAAGAGCTCGATCAGGCGCGAGATCCGCGCCTGCCATTCGGCCGCGGCGATGGTGCTGGTGACGTCGTTGACGCCGATGGACACCAGCGCCACATCGAAGGGCTCGGCCGGACCGTCCTCCAGCAGCTGGAACAATTGCTGCGAATCCAGCCCGGACTGTGCCCGCAGTTGCCATGACAGCTGGAAGTCGTCGGCCAACCCGGCCACCAGCCGGCCGGCAATCGCCTCGTCCTGGGTGCCTGCGCCGACACCCGCCGCCGCGGAGTCGCCGAGGATCAACAGGCGCAGGGCCGGCCCGTTGGCATCGTTGTACCCGCCCTGGCGCGGGCCCTCGGCTTCCGGCAACTTGGGGGTGACCCAGCGGGTGTAAAGGCCCTGGGCGAGTAACAGCGGCCCCAGGGCCACTTTGGCGAACACGTCAGTCATGGGCAGCTACGCTCGCGGTAAAAAGGGCGACGCCTGGGGCAGGAACCCGGCGTCGCGTCGAAGCCCGGCGCCGGCGGCATTGCCTCTGCCGAGGGGCACCTCAGAAGGCATATTGCACCCGAGTGTAGTAGTAACCGCCGGTGAAGCCGAAGGGCGAGTAGCTGCCCCAGTTGTCGCCGAACGACGAGTTGCTGACGCCGATAGGGTCGGGGTACTTGTCGAACAGGTTCTGCGCGCCGACCGCCACGGTCAGTTGCTTGTCGAAGGCATAGGCCACGTCCAGGTCGGTGATCCACTTGGCCGAGTACTCGCGGTCCAGGTCCGGGTTGCTCGAGCTGTTGACCTCGGTGTAGGTGCCGTAGCGGGTCAGCCGCAGGTTGACGTCGAAGTCGCGGATCGCCCAATCGGCGGAGAAGATCATCTTGCTGCTGGGCGAGGTCTTGGTGAGCAGCGCCCGCGACTGCCGTCCCAGCAGCTGGAAGTTGCTGCCCAGGGCGCTCAGTTGCGCGGGGGTGTCGCTGACGCTGAGGATTTGCGTGTGGTTGTAGTTCAGCGCCGCGGTCCATTTCACCGAGCCGTAGCGGGCCAGGTTCTGCCGGTAATTGCCCACCACATCGACCCCGGAGGTGCGGGTGTTGGCGCCGTTGGTGAAGTACTGCGCGCCGGCGGTGGCGGGTACGCCGATGCTGTCGAGCAGGGCGGCCACCCCCGGGCCCTGGAAGCGTTCGCTGAGCACCAGGCGGTCGCGCAGGTTGATCACGTAGCCGTCCACGGTCAGGCTCAGGTCGTCGCTGGGGGTCAGGGCAAACCCCAGGCTGAAGTTGGTCGAGCGCTCCGGCTTCAGGGACTGCGCGCCCAGCGCCTGGGCGCCGGCCGAGTCCACCGGCAGGATCACGTAGTTGTAGGACTGGTAGACGCCATTGATGGTGTCGAAGCCGGTCGAGCGCGCGGTGAAGATCTGGTTGGCCAGGGACGGCGCACGAAAACCGTTGCTGATGGTGCCGCGCAGCGCAAACACCGGGTTGAACTCATAGCGGGTGCTGAGCTTGCCGCTGCGGGTGGCGCCCACGCCTTCGTTGTAGTGCTCGTAGCGCGCGGCGACGCCGACATACCACTGCTCCACGGGGTAGAAACCCAGGTCGATGTAGCTGGCGACGCTGTTGCGGCTGATCTTCTGCTCATCCTCGGGGCTGATGCCATTGGTCACCTGGGCGCCCGGGTCGGGGCGTTGCCCGGCGCGCGGGTGGCCGGCGGGAAACACATAGCCGCCATCGAGATAGGAGGCTTCGGAGCCGGCGCGGGTCTCGTAGCTTTCGCGCCGGTGCTCGAAGCCGAAGGCCACGTCCAGCGGCTTGGCCAGGCCGATCTCGTAGCTGTGCTTCAGGTCCAGGTTGCTGGTCAGCTGGTCGGCGATATAGATGCCGGAGGTGAACTTGTTCGGGGTGTTTTCCCCCAGGGACGGGTTCTGGTTGTCGTAGGTGCGCTGCTTGGCGTAGTTGCGCCCGTAGGTGCTGCTCAGGTCCCAGGCCCAGCCGCCGAAGTCCCCACCCTTGGCGCCGAACGCCGACTGGAAGTCGGTTTCGTTGATCAGCCAGTACGGGCTGTAGCCGTTGGGATAACCATTGGGGCCGGTGGTGATGGTGTTGCGGCCGTTGGGCAGGCGGAAGTTCTGGCCGTCGTTGTTCTCCCGGGTGGCCAGGGTCGAGAACGAATACAGGGTCACGGCGTCGTTCAGCGGCAGGTCGAGGTTGTAGCCGACATCGGCCAGCTGGCTGCGGGGCAGGCCGTAGCCCTTGTAGGTGTGGTGGCTGGCGCCGGCCTCGCGCGGGTCGGGCGAGCCGTCGGCCAGCGGGTAGTAATGGCTGCTGTAGCCGTTGCTGCCGGCCTTGTTGTCGCGCTCCTGGTAACGGGTGTCGAGGGAGACATTCAGCACCCCGGCCTCGCCGAGCTGGAAGCCGTAGTTGAGCGCCTCCTGGGCGGTGCCGCGCTTGCCGTCGTAGCCCTGGCCGAGGGTGGTGTCGGAACTGCCGCCGGTGGTCTGCTTGAGGATGATATTGATCACCCCGGATATCGCGTCCGAGCCGTACTGCGCCGCCGCGCCGTCGCGCAGCACCTCGATATGGTCGATGGACGCCACCGGGATCAGGTCGAGGTCGCTGGGCGCCGCGCCGCTGTTGATGCCGTTGATGTTCAAAGTGGCGCTGGTGTGCCGGCGCTTGCCGTTGACCAGCACCAGCACATGGGAGGCGGTAAGCCCGCGCAGGGTGGCCGAACGCACCACGCCGCTGGCGTCCCAGCCGGCGCGGTCGGGCAGGTTGAAGGACGGGATGAACTTGCTCAGCGCCTCCAGCAGGCTGGGTTTGCCCACCGCCCGCAGTTGCTCGCCGGTGACCACGTCGATCGGCGTCGGGCTGGTGGTCACGGTGCGTTCGGTGGCGCCACGGTTACCCGTGACCACCACCGTGTCGAGGGTCGGCGAGGCGTTTTCGGCGGCCCCCAGGTTGGATGAAGCCAGGCCGCAGGCAATCGACAGCGGCAGCAACAACGGGCGATAGACCGCTGCAGTACGTCGGGCAGTTGAGCGCTTGAGCATGAGAGGGGCTCCTGAATATCGGCTAGGTCCGGGTCACTTCTTGCGCGCGGCGACGGCTTCGATTTCCACCAGGCCGCCCGGCAGCGGCAGGGCGACCACCTGCACCGCGGTGCGCGCCGGCTTGTGCGGCTGCTCGGCGCTGCCGAAGAACGGCGAATAGCCTTGCTGCAACCCGGCGAAATCCAGCTTGCCGCCCTTGGCCGGGTCGCCTACCAGAAACACCCGCAGCTGGATCACGTCCCCCAGGTCGAGGCCCTGGCTGCGCAGCACGCCCTTGAGCTTGTTGAGGATCGAAGTGGTCTGGGTCGCGGTGTCGCCGTAGGCGGCAAAGGAATCCTTGGGCGCTTGTGGGTCATGCAGGTCGGCGAGCAGGCCGCTGACGAACAGCAGCTCGGTCTGCGCCGGCACCGCCACCGCCAGGGAAATCGGGAAGTTGGAGTTGGGCAGGGCGATGCGCTTGATTTCGTCGGCGTGGCTGAGGCTGGTGAAGGCGGTGGCGGTCATGAGCAGTCCTGCGAGCAGCGTGGTGGTTTTCATCGGTCGGTCCTTCTGTCTTGGGGAAAAATGGGGGGAATCAGGCAGCCACACCCGGTTGCTGGCGTTCGGCATGGCGGCCGATCAGGCTGACGATGCGCCGCGCCGAATCGGCGGCGCTGTTCTGCCAGATGCCGACGCCGCCATGGGCCAGGGCGTCGCTGGCCAGGTAGGTGCGGCCCTGGGGCTGGTTGAGGATGTGGTAGGCCTGCTCGCCGACCTCGTCGTTGACGATCCACGGGCCTTTGCTGAAGGGCACCCTGGACCAGTTGATGGCCACCGGTTTTTGCAGCTTGGCGCTGTGCCCGGGGTGCAGCAGTTCGACGGCCTGGCGCGAGGACGCGAACTGCTCGGCCAGGGATTTGCGGCTGAAGGCCTGGGCCGCTTCGCTGGTGTTGTAGGCGGCGACGAGGATGCCCTGGGCGCTGTTCAGCCGGTCGCTGGGGTACCACAGGCCTTTGACTTCATGGTCCAGGTAGGACAGCCCGCCAAAGATGTTGAAGTCGGTTTCCCAGAAGCGCGGCGACTGCCAGGCCACCTTGTTCGCCTGGTCGCTCTGGGCGCTGAGGATCGCCTGCTTGAACGGCGTGCTGAAGTTGTTCGGCAGCCTGGCCAGCAGCGGCAGGGGCACGGTGACGATGGCGTAGTCGGCGCTCAGGGTCTGGCTCTTGCCGGTCTGGCGGTCCTTGTAGGTGATGCGGCTGCCTTGCTCGGAGGTCTGGATGTCGCTGACTTCGGCGTGGAAGCGCACCGCGTCCTTGAGCTGGTCGTAGAACGCCAGGGGGATGCGGTCCATGCCGCCCACCGGCTGGAACATGGTCGAGGAAAACTCGGGGATTTCATCGAACACCAGTGCGCCCCACAGCTTGGGATTGAGCAGGGTCTGCAACTGCAGCGGCGCGCGGGTGATGCCGGTCTGGTCGCCGGCGCCGGGCAGGCGGGTGTAGCCCGAGCGCACCGAGCCCTGGTATTTGAAGTCGGCGTTGAGGTCGCCATAGACCTTGAGGAAGTTCAGCAGTGCCTGGCGGTCGTCGGCGCTGAGGTCCTGGTCCAGGGCCTTGCGGCTGACGCTGCGTGCCAGCAGTTCGGACAGTTGGCCACGGCTGTCGTTGACCGCCTGGCGCAACTGGAACGCCGGCTGCCGGGCGTCCGGCAAGGCCAGGGCATTGCGGCTGCTGTTGACCAGCACTTGCAGCTCGACACCCAGCTCGCGGCAGTAGCCGAGGAGGGTCTGGTGATGGCTGGGAATGCGCGCCGGGCCGGCGTTGAAGAATTGGCCCTCATCGAAGTCCACGGTCTGGCTGACGCCGTCGTCGAACTCCACCTTGCTGCCGCAGCGCAGGGTCCAGTTACGTCCGCCGACCCGCTCGCGGGCCTCGAGGATGGTCACGCTGAAACCGGCCTTGCGCAGTTCATAGGCGCTGACCAGCCCGGAAATGCCGGCGCCGACCACCACCACATGCTTGCCTTTGCCGCTGCTGCCCAGTTGCAGCGGGTCGAAAGCCGCCGCCACGGCCTTGGGCGCGAGCCCCAGGGCATCGAGGGCGCCGACGGCGGCGGAATAACCACCGACGGCGGCGATACGGGAAATCAGTTGCCTGCGGGTAAAAGCCATAAAGTACTCCTTGGCGTGTTTGCCGATGAGGGGGTCAGAGGTCGTAGCGCACGGACAGCAAGAGGGTTCGCGGGTCGTTGACGGCGTAGTAGCGGGCACCACTGGACGGCACGTAGCCGACCGACTGCGGGTAGGCGCGATCGAGCAGGTTTTTCACCGCCAGGGTGGTGGTCCAGTGGCCGTCGCCGGAGATGTAGCGGGTGTTGGCATTCCAGAAGGTCTGCCGGGGGATTTCCTGGATGTCGTCGTTCAGCGCGTTGGCGTAGGACCTGGTCTGGAACTGCGCATCGGTGCCGGCCAGCCAGGTGCCGGGCAGGCCGGCGGGGAGGGTGTAATTAAGGCCGACACTGGTGTTCCAGCGCGGCGAGAACACCAGTTGCTTGCCGTTGGCATCGACCCCGGCGCCGCTGGCATTCTCGAAGTCGTCGTACTGGCTTTGCAGGTAGCCGAGGTTGAAGGTCAGCTGCAAGTCGTTGGTCAGGGCGCTGAGGGTTTCCAGCTCGACCCCGTAGGTGTGGGCCTGGCCGACGTTGGTGCGCAGGCTGACGCCCAGCGCCGGGTCGTAGGCATTGGTCTGCAGGTCCTTGTAGTCGTTGTAGAACAGCGCCAGGTTGGCCCGCAGGCGACGGTCGAAGAAGTCGCCCTTGAAGCCGGTTTCCCAGGTGGTCACGTCTTCCGGGGAAAACGCCTGCTCGGCGGCGGCGCGGGTCGGCGCGCGGTTGTCGTAGCCACCGGCCTTGAAGCCCTTGGCCACGTAGGCGTACTGGTTCAGGTGCGGGGTCCAGGCGTATTCGAAGCCGAGTTTCGGGCTGGTGGACTGCCAGGACTTGCTCGAATCGGCGCTGAAGTTGGTACCGGTGATTTGCCGGTTGGTGGTAATCGCGTAATTGTCGTACTCGAAATTCTTGTGCTCGCGGGTAAAGCGCAGCCCGGCGATCAGCGACAGCTGCGGGGTGATCTTGTAGCTGCCCTGGCCATAGAGCGCGTAGCTCTCGGTGTGGGTGGTGCTGTACTGGCCCTGGCCGATCACCCGGTTGCGCGCCACCGAGTAGGTGAGGTTGTCGCGCTCGGCGTCGAACTGCTCGCGGTACAGGTACAGGCCGGTGCTGAAGCTGAAGTCGTCGTAGTCGCCGTTGAGCTGGAATTCCTGGGTGGCGTAGTCCTGCTTGTAGAGGATCAGGTTGTTCTGGATCAGCGCCGCCTGGCCCGAGTTGTCGTAGTCCACCGGCTGGTGGAAGGCCGAGTAGGCGGTCACCGACTTGAGGTTCAGGTGCTCGTCGATCGCGTAGATCGCCCGCAGCACCGAGCTGCCCTGGTCGAGGCGGTTTTTCGGATCGAGGCTGCTGTAGCTCTTGAACTTGTCGAAGCGGCCGTTGGCATCGAAGGGTGTGTAGCTGGTGGTGTCGCCGCGGTCGAAGGTGCCGGCCAGGGTCAGTTGCACATCCCAGGGCGAATCGTCCGGCTTGTAGCGCAGCTTGCCGCGGTACGACTGGATATCGACGTTGTTCACGTCCTTGCCGCGGGTGGGGTTGGAGACGGTGCCGTCGCGGCTCAGGCGGATCGCCGAAAAGCTGCCGAACAGGGTGTTGTCCACCAGCGGCCCGCTGATCAGCAGGCGGCCGTTGCGGGCGTCGTAGTTGCCGGCGCCGAGTTCGAGGAAACCGCGGGTTTCCTGGGTCGGGTCGCGGGTGATCACGCGGATCGCCCCGGCGCTGCTGTTGCGTCCGTACAGGGTGCCCTGGGGACCGCGCAGCACCTCGACGCGCTCGACGTCGTTGAAATCGAGCATCGAGGAAATCGCCCGCGGGATGTACAGGTCGTCGGCGTAGACCGCCACGGCCGCTTCCTGGATCGGATCGGTCTCGCCGATGCCACGGATACCGTAGGTCTGCGCGCTGTAGGAGATCGACTGGCGGCTGAGGCTGAGGTTCGGCACCTGCCCGGAGAGATCGCGGATGCTCTTGATCTGCTTGTCTTCCAGGGCTTTTTCATCGAACGCGGAGATCGCCAGCGGGGCCTTTTGCAGGTCCTCGGCATGGTGCTCGGCGGTGACGGTGACCACTGGCAGGGCGGCCTTGTCGGAGCCCTCCTCGGCGTGGGCCGACAACCCGGCCAGGTTCAGCGAGACGCCCGCGCTGAGCGATACGGCCAGCGTCAGGCGGTGTGCGGTGAAGTGCTGCATGGTGAACCCCAGGTGTGTAGGTTGGCGTTGTTTTTTTCGGGCAAGGCTGCGCCGGGGCCATGCTGGGAAAGCCATGGCGGCGGGGGGCTTGGGCCGGTTTTTCAGGTTCGGGTGGCGCAATTGACCGTGGAGTGGTGTCGGCCGGAAAACGCAATTCCATGGGCCTCCACCTGGTCGGGTGGTCGGTGCTGGATGTAACAGTATTTGTATAAATACGCGGTGTAAAAGTCTGAATAGTTATAAGTTAATTATAAAAATATGTAATTTAATGCGAGTAATAAATGCGTATTCCTGATGTTTATTTTTGGAATCCGGAAACCAAATCGCGGGCAAGTCGGATCGCCGCCCGCTCGCTCCTACAGATCACACATAACCTGTAGGAGCGAGGCTTGCCCGCGATAGCGGTGGCGTGCCTGGCGCTACTTAATAGCCGCGCTCAAGATTCGCCGGGTTCTCCAACGGCTGCCCGGCAAGAAAGCGCTCGAGATTGGCCAGGAAGCCATCGGCGATGTCATGCCCGCTGTTGGTGGAGATCGCCGAGGTATGGGGCGACAGCCGCACCCGGGGGTGGTGGTACAGCGGGTGGCCGTCGGGCAGGGGTTCGGGGTCGGTGACATCCAGCGAGGCCAGGCCGATGCGCCCGCTGTCCAGCGCGTCGAGCAGCGCCGCATCCTCCAGCAGGCCGCCGCGGGCGATATTGATCAGGTGCAGGCCGGGCTTGGCGCTGGCCAGCACCTGGCGATTGACGATATGCCGGGTCGCCTCGGTCAAGGGCGCGGCCAGCACCAGATGGTCGCTGCGGCTGAACAGCTCATGGATATCCCGCGCCGCCTCTACGCCCTCGACCTCGAGCGGCGCCTGGCTCTGGCGCAGGGCGAGCACATTCAGGCCCAGGGCCCGGGCCTTGCCCGCCAGGCTGCGGCCGATCGCGCCAAAGCCGAGAATCCCCAGGGTGCTGCCCTTGAGCGGGGTCAGCGCGGTGAAATGCCACTGCGCGTCATGCACCCAGATTTCGGGCAGGTGCTTGGCCGCGGCGAAGATCGCGGCCAGGGCGAACTCGGCGATGTTCTCCGCCGCGTTGCCACGCAAGGTGCTGACCGGCGGGCCGTTGAACAGCCACCGGGGGTAGAAGTCGATGCCCGACGACACCACCTGGATCCAACGCAGCGCATAGGGCCAGCCCGGAGGCGGGGTGTCCGGCGCCAGGTAGCCGCGGACATTGATCGGCCGCGCCAGCAGGATGCTGACCTCGGCCGGCAGGTCGCTGGGCACGCCGGCGGGCACGTCGAGCACCCTGGCCCCGGGGTGGGTCTGCTCAAGGCGCTGGCGGATCACCGCGTTGAAGTCGGCATCCAGTTGGCTGGCGATAACGAGTGGGGTCATGACTTGTCCTTGTTCTGACGCTGGGCGAATACCGCCTTGCCGACGCCTTGCAGCACGGCATCGTTTTGCGGGGTGTGGACACGACCGCACAGCACATCGCGGTAATGCCGTTGCAGCGGGCTGTGGCGCGACAGGCCGGGGTTGCCGGAAGCCTCGATGGCCAGCTCGACCGCGCGAATCGCATTGCCGGTCACCAGGTATTTCAGTTGCGCGGCGTTGCTCGCCGGCGTATGGCCCTCGGCGGCGGCATCCAGCAGGCTGCGGTTGGCGAACAGCAGGGTGTCGATATGGCCGACGGTTTCCTGGAAGCGCGGCAGGGTCGCCAGGGCGGCGCCGAGGTTGGACGGCTTGCGCGTCTCCAGCCAGTCCACCAGCCAGTCCCGCGCGGCCTGGGCGATGCCGTCGTAGACCGCCGACAAGAGCACCGCCATCCACAGGAAACCCTCGCTATCCAGCTCCGGCTGCGGCGCGCTCCAGGGGCTGACGCTGACGGCGTGGTCCAGCGGCACCAGCACGTTGTCGAACAGCACTTCATGGCTGCAGGTGGCGCGCATGCCCAGGTGGTCCCAGTCCTCGACGATGCTGATGCCAGGAGTGTCCTTGTGCACCAGCCAGGCGCCGACCAGCGGGTCTTCGTCGGTGCTGCGGGCCCAGACGCTGAACCAGCTCAGGCCATGGCTGCCGGTGGAGTAGATCTTGCGCCCGCTGAGGCGCCAGCCGGCGGCGGTACGCCGGGCGATGGTCGCCGGCAGGCCGCCGCGGGCCGGGGTGCCGAGGTCGGGCTCGACCCGCAGGGCGTTGATCAGCGCACCGTCGCGCACCGCGTCGCCGGCCACCCGCAGGCGCAGGGCTTCGGGCCAGCTCTGGCTGTCTTGCAGGCGCGAGTGCTGCAGGTACTGCATGACCAGGATCAGCGCGGTGGAGGGTTCGCCCTTGGCCACCGCGCTGATGACCTTGCGCGCCTGGGCCAGGCTGGCGCCGCCACCGCCCAGGTGCTTGGGCACCGTCAGGGCCAGCAGGCCGTGCTGGTGCAGCAGGGCGAAGTTGTCCCGGGGAAAGGCGCCGCTCTCGTCATACAGGTGGGCCGTGGCGCCCAGTTGCTGGCCGATGCGTTGCAGCAAGGCGTCGAAGTCGGCGACCTCGACCGGGTGCAGCACGGGCGGCAGGGGAGAAGAAAGACTCATGGTGACTTCACTCGATCAAGGTGGCTGGGAGCCGGTTCATAGCGGCAGCAAGGCAAAACTTCGGTCCCACAGGGGGCTGACGTCGAGCCGTTCGCTGAGCACGCCGGCATCGAAGAACAGGTCGGCGACGGCCTGCTGCGAGGCGATGGCCTGGTCGTTGACGGCGATGATCCGCGACGGCTGGCTGCGGTTGTTGTACATGTCGAGAAACACCGCCTTGTCGACGCCCAGCAACTGCGCCGACTTGCTCGCCCAGGGCTCGGGGTTGTCATTGATCCACTCCAGGGTGCGCGCCTGGCGCTGGATATAGTCCTGGATCGCCTGCTTGCGCAGCGGCTCTTCCAGGGCCGCGGGCCGTGCGGCGATCAGGTAGTTGCCGGACAGGTAGCCCAGGGCGGTCTTCAGCACCCGGGCGCCACTGCGGAATTTCGCCAGCTGGATAAACACGCCATAGATCACCCAGGCATCCAGCTGGCCGCTCTGGAAGGCGCTGAAGCCGTCCTGGGGCGTGAGCGCCACCGCGGTGATGTCGTTCAGGGTCAGGCCCTGTTCCTTCAAGGCCTTGATCAGGAAATAGTGCGAGGTGGTGGAGCGCACATAGCCGACGCGCTTGCCGCGCAACTGCGCGACCGACTCGACCTTGGAGTCCTTGGGAATCAGGAACACCTGATTATTCACGTCGCCTTGCAGCACCGCGATCAGGCGTGGCTGGCGATGGCTCTGGATCGAGAAGATCGGCGGGATCTCGCTCATCCCGCCGACGTCCAGGCTGCCCGAGGCCAGCGCCTCGACGATCAGGTTGCCGCCGGCGAACTCCGAGTATTCGACCTTATAGGGGGTATCGGCGGTGCCGGCGTCCTCGACAAAATAGGAGTCCTGCCCACGGTAGGTGGCGACCCCCAGGGTCAGGTCGGCCAGGCTGTTGTTCTGGGCGAACGCGCGGGGCGCAAAACCCAGAGACGACAGCCCCAGCGATGACAAGCCCAGGGCGCCAACGGCCAGCGAGCTGGCGGCGAGGAAGCCGCGACGGTTGAGGTATTCGCTCATGCCACGGCCTCGCTCTGGGTTGCGCTGGCCTGGGATGGCTTGGCGTAGCGGTTGGCCGGCACCGGCAGGCCGAGGTTGTCGCGCAGGGTCTGGCCGCTGTACTCATCGCGGAACAGGCCGCGCTGTTGCAGCACCGGCACCACCCGTTCGGTGAAGTACTGCAGGCCGTCCGGCAGCAGCGAGTTGATGATGAAACCGTCGGCCGCGCCTTCCTTGAACCACGTCTGAATGGCGTCGGCGACCTGCTCGGGGGTGCCGACAAAATCACGCCGTGGCCGCGAGAAGCGCAGGGCCACTTCGCGCAAGCTCAGACCCTCGTCGCGGGCCAACTGCTTGATCCGCTCCGAGCCGCCTTTCTGACTGTTGGCGCCCAGGTCGCCAAGTTCGGGGAAGGGCGCGTCCAGCGGGTACTGGCTGAAATCATGGTCGTTGAACGGCCGGCCAAGGGCGACGATCGCATCTTCGATGCTCACCAGCGCCACCGCCTGCTGGTAGCGCTCTTCGACCTCCGCGGCATCGCGGCCCACGATCGGGCGGATGCCGGGCAGGATCGACAGCAACTGTGGATCGCGGCCAAAGCCGCTGGCGCGGCGTTTCAGGTCCTGGTAGTAGGCGCGCGCTTCGTTGAAGTCTTCGGGGCTGACGAAAATCGCATCGGCATTCTCGGCGGCGAAATTGCGTCCGTCCTCGGAGGTGCCGGCCTGGAAAATCACCGGCTGGCCTTGCCGGGAGCGGGCGATGTTCAGCGGGCCCTTCACCGAGAAGAATTCACCCTTGTGCTCCAGCGCATGCAGCTTGCCGGGGGTGAAGAATTCGCCGCTCTGCTTGTCGTAGGCAAAGGCGTCGTCTTCCCAGGAATCCCACAGGCCCTGGACCACCGCCACATGTTCCTTGGCGATGCGGTAGCGCACGGCGTGGGGCGGGTGCTCGGCCTTGCCGAAGTTGTCGGCGGTGCGGCTGAGCCAGGAGGTGACCACGTTCCAGCCGGCGCGACCGCCGCTGATATGGTCCAGCGAGGCGAGCTGGCGGGCGACCTGGAACGGCTCGGTGTAGCTGACGGTGACGGTGGCCACCAGGCCGATATGCCGGGTGCTGGCGGCCAGGGCCGAGAGGATGGTCAACGGCTCGAAGCGGTTGAGGTAGTGCGGGCTGGATTTTTCATGGATGTGCAGGCTGTCGGCGATGAACACGAAGTCGAACTTGGCCGCCTCGGCCAGTTGCGCCTGCTGTTTATAGAAGTCGAAGTTCACGCTGGCGTTGGCCTGGGCCCGCGGGTGGCGCCATTCGCCCCAGCCGTGACCGACGCCATGGACCATCGCGCCGAGTTTCAATTGACGTTGCTTGCTCATGGTGATGCTCCTGAATCCGTAGTCTGGTTAGCGGGATGCCTGGTTGAGTTGCACGCGCGGGGCGTTGAAGCTCTTGTCGAAGCCCTGGGAGACGTCGATGGGCCGGCTGAGGATGCCTTCCTCGCGGTAGATGTCCGCGGTGGTTTGCAGGCCGCCGATGACCTGGTCGTCGATCGCCACCGGCTGCATGTGCGTGGCCTGGGCCACCGCCAGGTGCACGGCCAGCGGCAGGCCGGTGACCTGGGCCTGGGCGGCGGCGAATTCCTGGGGATGGGCGTTGGTCCAGCGGTAGGCGCGATCGACCCGGGCGACGAAGTCTTCGAGCTGCTGGCGTTTGTCGGTGATCGCCTGGCGGGTGGCGGCCAGGTACAGGTGGTTGCTCAGCAGGTTGTCGCCGCTGACCAGCACCTTGGCCTGGCTCTGGGTGGTGGCGATGGTGGTGTAAGGGTCCCAGGTCGACCAGGCGTCGGCGCTGCCGTTGTCCAGGAGGATGCGCGACTCGCTGGGCAGCAGGTAGATGAACTGCACGTCCCGGGTGCTCAGGCCGACGCTGCGCAGGGCCTTGATCGCCAGGAAGTGGCCGATGGAACCGCGGGTGGTGACGATGCGCTTGCCCTTGAGGTCGCGGGCATCGTTCAGCGGCGAGTCCCTGGGCGCCAGAATGGCCGTGGTGTAGCGCCCCTCGGCGTGGACGATGCTGACCACCTTGAGCGGCGCGCCGGCGCCGAGGGCGAACACATAAGGCGCATCGCCCAGGCCGCCGATGTCCACGGCGCCGGCATTCAGCGCCTCGCCCAGGGGCGCGGCGGCGGGGAATTCGGAGAACTGGATTTCATAGGGCACGTCCTTCAGCTCGCCGGAGACCTCCAGCAGGACCTTGATCGTCGACTTCTGATTGGCCACCCGCAGCGGTTGCAGGTCGGCGGCCTGCGCCGTGGCGGCAAGAGCAAAAGCGACAGCCAGCAACAGCGGGGTGAGGAAGGGCAGGGTAACGCGCATGACGACAGGCTCCAGGCGGGTGTCGGTGGTTAGGGTCACCTCCGCCTGGAGAAAGGGGTCGGTCCGGGTGTTGCATCAGGTGGCTCATGGGCCGGTGCAGGCGCATAAGCCGGGCTGTTTCAGATCACGCGGTTCAGATCACATAAAAACCGTGGGTGCCGTCGCGGGCCAGCTGCTCCACCAGTCCGAACTCCCAGTCCAGGTAGGCTTGCATGGCTTCGCGGGGGTTATCGGTGCCCTCGTAGGGCCGGCGATAACGGTCGATGCGCGGTGAGGCCAGGCGGGTTTCGCCCGTTTCCAGCGGTAGCTGCGCATCGATCCAGTTGGCGGTGCCCTTGTGCAGCAGGAACACCGGCTTGCCGGTCAGGGCCTCGACCTCGGCGACCGCCAGCCGCGCCAGCTGGCTACTGCCGCAGGTCAGCACATAACGCTCGGTCGGCGGCAGCTTGGCCAGGACTTGCGGCAACTGCGCGCGCAAGGCCCACCAGGCGCCCGGGATATGCCGCTTGACGTAGTTGGCGCTGCTGGTGAAATCCAGCACCAGGCTGTCGCCTTCGGCCAGCCACTGGGCCAGGGTCTCGGGGCTGATTTCCTCGGCCTGCGGCGCTGCGGGCACCGGTGCCTGCCACGGGCCTTGTTCGCTGAAATGCGCGGGCTGCAGGTCATCCAGCACGTAGACCTGCCAGCCCAGCTGCGCCAGCCAGGAGGCGGACATATTGGCGCGCACGCCATCGTCGTCCACCAGCACCAGGCGCGCGCCGCGCACACTGGCGAAGTGATCGGTTTCCTGCACCAGTTGCCCGCCGGGGGTGGAGCGGGCCGCGGGCAGGTGGCCGGCCTCGAATTCTTCCGGGGTGCGCACGTCGAACAGGTAGGTGCTGCGCTGCGTTTCCTGCTGCCAGCGTTGCAGGTCGTCGAGGCTGGCGCGGCCCACTCGTGCCTTGTCGGCCACCCGCCGGGCGTCATCGGCGGCGACAGCGCGATGGGCTTCGCTGGTAGGTGCGAAGCGCCGCGACTGGCCGTGCTCCAGCGCCTGCCCGGCCAGGGTCCAGCCGATGGTGCCGTTGCGCAGGGCAGCCACCGGGTTGGCGATGCCGGCGTTGATCAAGGATTGGGTGCCGATGATGCTGCGGGTGCGTCCGGCGCAGTTGACGATGATCCGGGTCGCCGGGTCCGGCGCCAGCTCGCGGGCGCGCAGCACCAGCTCCGCCCCCGGCACGCTGATGCCACGGGGAATGCTCATGGTCTGGTATTCGTCGAAGCGCCGGGCGTCGAGCACCACCAGGTCCGCCTGGCTGTCGAGCAGGGCCTGGACTTCTTCCGCCGCCAGGGACGGCGTATGCCGTTGGCTTTCCACCAGTTCGCCGAAGGCCTTGCTCGGCACATTGACGTCGATGAACAACTCGCCGCCGGCGTCGCGCCAGCCGTCCAGGCCGCCTTCGAGCAGGCTCACATTGCTGTAGCCCAGCGCTTGCAGGCGCTGCACCGCGCGTTCCGCCAGGCCTTCGCCATGGTCATAGACGGTGACCTGGGTATCGCGCCGGGGAATGCGCGCATACACCTCCAGCTCCAGTTTCGACAGCGGGATATTGGCGGCGAACAGCGGATGCCCCTGGGCGAAGGGCGCCTCTTCGCGCACATCGACGAGGGCGAGCTCTTCACGGTTCAGCAGCGCCTGGCGGATCTGTGGGTAAGAGCGGGTAGGTGCTGTGCTCATAGGGCTTGGCTCTCTTTGGACAGGTCCCAGATATTGGGCAGGAAGGCGTTGGAATAACCGGAGATGAACAGTTTCTCGCTGCCGTCGGCTTGGTACACCGCGCGGCGCACGGCACCGATATTGGCGCCGTAGACATGGATGCTGATCGACACCTGATCGTCGAAGGCATTGCTGACCTGATGGATGTCACCGATCTTCGGCGACACGGCCTCGACCTGGCCGGGCAGCAGCTGGATCCGCTGGCCCTCGGCCCGCAGGCTGCCGTCGCTGTGGCGGGCGAAACCTTGTGAGTACTCCGAGCCGCGCAACATGCCGATCAGCCCCCAGACCCGGTGGTCGTGGATCGGCGTGCGTTGCCCCGGCCCCCAGACAAAACTGACGATGCTGAAGCGCTGCCGGGAATCGGCGTGCAGCAGGTACTGTTGATAGCGCTCCGGATCGGGGCGGGCGAAGTCCTCGGGCAGCCAGTCGTCATGGCTGACCAGTTGGGCCAGCAGCTTGCCGCCGCGGTGCAGCAGGTCGCCTTCGCGGGGGTGGCTGTCGATCAGCTCCGCCAGGGCGCCTATGAATGCTCTGAGTCTCTCCGGGTGTCGGGCCTGGGTCATGGCGACTCCGTGGTCTAAGTTCGATATCAGGGTTCGTTATCAGGATTTAAGCATAATGATTTTTCTTAATATGCTATTTTTTTATGATTAGGTTATAGCTGAAAGGAATTTAGAACCCATGTGAATAGCGTTAGACGTTATCGATAGATGCGCCAGGCTATCCAGCTACGCGCATTCAAACTATGCTTTTCGAACATCTTAATGACTGTTCTCTATGTGCGGGCCAAATGAAAATTGATGATATCGACGCCTTTGTCGAAGTGATTCGTTGCCAGTCCATCAGCCATGCCGCCGAGACCTTGCAACTGACGCAACCGGCGATCACCCGGCGGGTGCAGAACTTCGAGCAGGCCTTGGGCGTGGAGCTGTTCGACCGCAACACCAAGCCGCTCAAGCCCACGCTGATCGGTACCCGGGTGTACGAACAGTGCCGGCTGATCCTGCGGGAAATGGATGCCCTGCGCGAACTGGTGGCCACCGACGCGCCGCCCACCGGGCTGTTGCGCCTGGGCGTGCCGCAGACCATCGGCGATGTGGTGCTGCTCGATGCCCTCAAGCACCTGCGCGTCGAATACCCCGAACTGCGCGCCCAGGTGGCCACGGGCTGGGGCAGCCAGCTGGTGGGCAAGATCGAGCGCGGCGAGCTGGACGCGGCGGCCGCGCTGTTCCCGGCCGGCAAGATCTTCCCGGACAACATCATTGGCGAGTCGATCGGCAAGATGGAGCTGGTGGTGGTCTGCGCCAAGGCGCAGTTGCCCAAGCGCCCGTGCAAGCTCGCCGACATTTACCAGAACGGCTGGATTCTCAATCCGGACGGCTGCGGTTTCCGCGCCGGGCTGCAACGCACCCTGTCGGACCAGGGCCTGGCCCTGCGGGTCAACCTGGAAACCTTTGGCACCGAGTTGCAGTTGGGCCTGGTCGCCGATGGCCTGGGTCTCGGCCTGGTGCCGCGGCCGTTGCTGGAGCGCAGCGCCCATCGCGAGCAACTGGCGGTGATGCCGCTCAAGGACTTCAAGCCGGTGATGGACCTGTGGCTGATCTACCCGCATTTTCTCGGCAACCTGCAAGGGCCGGTGGATGCCTTTGGCAAGCTGGTCGCCGGCTCGCTGCAGAAGATCAAGAGTGCCGCGTGAGCGGTTGAAAGAGGGCAAGGGCAGGGCGGTTTAAAATAAAAAATAATGATAATTAGCTTAGATTAAAATGTGCTTTTTATTATTTTTTGCCTTCCCCTAGGCTTGCTGGAGTTCCTTAAAGGCCATCCAGGAAGTTTTGCCATGAGCAGCGTCAGCCCGTTATCCAGCGTCTCGAAAAATGTTCGCCAGCGTGTCAGCCCCGAAGAGTGGGAGGTGCGCGTGAAGCTCGCCGCGGCCTACCGGCTGGCGGCCTTGTACAAGTGGACCGATCACATCTACACGCACTTTTCCGCGCGGGTGCCGGGGCCCGACGAGCATTTCCTGATCAACGCCTTCGGCTTGCTGTTCGACGAAATCAGCGCTTCCAACCTGGTCAAGGTCGACATTGACGGCACTATCGTCGACGACCCCACGGGCCTCGGGATCAACTACGCCGGTTATGTGATCCACAGCGCAATCCATGGCGCCCGTCCTGACCTGCAGGCGGTCCTGCACACCCACACTCGCGACGGCATCGCGGTGTCCGCCCAGCGCGACGGCCTGTTGCCGATCTCCCAGCACGCCATCGGTTTTTCCGGGCGCGTGGCCTATCACGGTTACGAAGGCATCGCCCTCGACCTCGACGAGCGCGAACGGCTGGTGGCGGACCTGGGAGACAAGAGCGTGCTGATCCTGCGCAACCACGGGCTGCTCACCGCAGGCATCAGCGTCGAGCATGCGTTCCAGCAACTGCATTACCTGGAGCGCGCCTGCAACATCCAGATCGCCGCCCAGGCCAGCGGCAATGCCGAGCTGATCTACCCGCCGGCCGAGGTGGTGGCCAAGGTCGAGAAGCAGGCCGAAGCCTTCAAGAGTGGCGACGGACCGGGCGTCGCCCGGCACTGGAATGCGCTGATCCGCCAGTTGGAGCGTAGTGATACGGCTTATAAGGAGTGATGGTACGGACACAGAAACACGCTTACGCACTGTGGCCGCCGGCGTAGCCTGCGATTGGCTTGGGCGGCATTCCGACCCGGCAGCCGTGAATCCGCAACACGCGGTCTGCCTGACAAACCGCAGTCTCCGGTTTTGCGTCTGCTGCGCAGCCGATCGCAGCCTTCGGCAGCGGCTACAAGGCGTCCATCCAGCAGGCGTGATGCTCTGTAGCCGCTGCCGAGCGAAGCGAAGCTGCGAACGACCGCGCAGCGGTCGCCAAACCAGGCGCCGCCGCAGGTCAGTGATACCGAGTCGTCAGGTTGGCGGGGCTGCGCCCCGATTGCAGGCTGCGCCAGCGGCTACAAGGTATCCATCCAGCAATGAGCAATGCTCTGTAGCCGCTGCCGAGCGAAGCGAGGCTGCGAACGACCGCGCAGCGGTCGCCAGGCCAGGCGCCGCCGCAGGTCAGTGATAGCGCGTCGTCAGGTTGGCGGGGCTGCGCCCCGATCGCAGCCTGCGGCAGCGGCTACAGGGCGATCAGGGCTCCATGCGTCGGGGTCCAGCTCAGGCGACTTTTTCCGCGGCCAGCCGCTCGCGCTCGGCCACCCGCTTGCGGGTCAGCGGGATCAGGCGCTGGCCATAGTCGATGGCGTCCTCGAGCGGGTCGAAGCCGCGGATCAGGAAGGTGGTGATGCCCAGGTCGTAATAGTCGAGCAGGGCTTCGGCCACTTGCTCCGGGGTGCCGACCAGGGACGTCGAGTTACCCTGGGCGCCGAGCAGCCCGGCGATGCCGGTCCACAGGCGCTTGTCCAGGCGCGAGCCCTGGGCCGCTGCCGCCAGCAGGCGACGCGAACCTTCATTCGGTGGTTCGCGGCGGACAAAACCGTTCTGCTCGGCGAGGGCCGTAGCCTGCTGCAGGATGCGTTCGGCACGGGCCCAGGCCTGCTCCTCGCTGTCCGCCAGGATCGGCCGCAACGACAGGCTGAACCTGATGCTGCGACCATGCCTGGCGGCCTCGGCACGCACCTGGCTCACCACTTCGCGCACCTGCTCGTAGGTTTCGCCCCACAACGCATAGACGTCCGCATGTTTGCCAGCCACGGCGATGGCCGCCGCCGAGGAGCCGCCGAAATACAGCGGGATGTGCGGCTGTTGCGGTGACTGCACCGCTGAATACGCACCCTCGACCTGGTAATACTGGCCTTGATAGTCGAAGGGCTGGCCGCTGGTCCATTCCTGGCGCAGCACGTCCAGGTATTCGTCGGTGCGGGCGTAGCGCTGGTCCTTGTCGATATAGCTGCCGTCGGCGCGCAGTTCGCGGTCGTCGCCGCCGGTGATGATGTGCACCGCGGTGCGCCCGCCATTGAACACATCCAGGGTGGTGAACTGGCGCGCGGCCAGGGTCGGCGCGGCGAAACCCGGGCGATGGGCGATCAGGAACTTGAGCTTTTTCGTCACGCTGGCGGCGTGCGCGGCGATCAGGGTGCTATCCGGGCTGTTGGAGTGGAACGCCACCAGGGCGCGGTCAAAGCCGCCATCTTCATGGGCGCGGGCGACTTTCTCCACATAGTCGGGTTGCAGCACGGGGCCGCTGCGCGGGTGAATTTCCGAGGCGTGGTGGCCGCCGATAAAACCGATGAATTCGATACTCATGGTGGATTCCCTGTTTTCTTCCAATAGTTTTTCAATAGGCGTGATTCAGCCTCCACCGGACAAGGGGTCGGTCCGTGGTGTCGAAAGTAGGCGCAGCGCGGCGGGGTGTGAAATGCCGTTTTGTTCTAAGTTAATTATTAAATTAACTGATTATTTGAATAGACCTGTATCAGTAATGTGCATTTTATAGCGCTGCATCCGCACACCCGGCAAAGGGCGTTGGCCGAGCCGTCTTACTATGCAAATAATTTATCTGGTTAATTTTCTATCTGATTTTTAATCATATTAGGTTATTCCCAAAAAGAATTTCACTGCGATTTTTTATGCGAATAGCATGAATTCGAAGCTGAAACATGGCGCCTCCGGCCATGGGCTTGATGAGGAAGGAAGCCTGATGAGCGACAAGACTTTCGAGACACCGGGCGCCAGCAGCTCGTTTTCCGTCGACAAGGCCGTTCGCCGGGGTGGTGCGGGGCAGGGCGGGGCGCAGTGGATCCCGCTGTGGCTGCGCACTTGGCGCACCCCCGAGGCGCTGCTGCGGCTGATCAGCCCGATCGTGCTGCTGTTGTTGTGGGAGCTGGCGTCGCGCTGGGGGCTGATTCCCCAGCGAGTGATCGCCGCGCCGTCGCAGATCGGCGGCACGCTCTGGGCCATGATCGCCTCCGGCGAACTGGGCAAGCACCTGCTGGTGTCGCTGCAACGGGCGCTGGTGGGCTTGAGCATCGGCGTCAGTATCGGCGTGGTCGCGGCGCTGATCAGCGGCCTGTCGAAACGCGGCGAGGTGGTGCTGGATTCGCCGATGCAGATGCTGCGCACCATCCCTTCGCTGGCCCTGGTGCCGCTGTTCATTCTCTGGTTCGGCATCGGCGAGTTCACCAAGATCGCCCTGATCGTCACCGGCACCACGTTCCCGGTATACCTGAACCTGTTCGCCGGTATCCGCAACATCGACCCCAAGCTGATCGAGGCCGCCAACACCCTGGGCCTGAGCCGGCGCGAGCTGATCTGGCACGTGATCCTGCCGGGCGCCTTGCCCTCGTTTTTCGTCGGCCTGCGTTATTCCCTGGGGATTTCCTGGCTGGCCCTGGTATTCGTCGAGCAGATCAACACCACCGCCGGCATCGGTTACCTGGCCAGTGACGCGCGGGACTTCATGCGCACTGACGTGATCGTCATCTGCCTGCTGATCTACAGCGTCCTCGGCCTGCTGATCGACGGCCTGATCCGCACCCTGGAACGTTTCGCCCTGGCCTGGCGCCCAACTTTCGTGAGGAATTGATATGTCGAGCATCGATCGTGTAAACGCGCCCAAGACCGCCCACCCGGTACAACTGCGCAATGTGGTGCGCCAGTTCGGCGAGCAGCGGGTCATCGACGGCCTGGACCTGGACATCGCCCCGGGGGAATTCGTCGCGCTGCTGGGCGCCAGCGGTTCGGGCAAGACCACCTTGCTGCGCAGCCTGGCCGGGCTCGACAGCATCGACAGCGGCCAGCTGCGGGTGCCCAAGGCGCGCGCCGCGGTGTTCCAGGAGCCGCGCCTGATGCCCTGGAAGCGCGCCTGGAAGAACGTGATCCTCGGCCTGCGCATTCCCAATGCCCGCGCCCGCGCGGTGCAGGCCCTGACCGAAGTCGGCCTGGCCCACCGCCTGGAAGCCTACCCGGCGACGCTCTCCGGCGGCGAAGCCCAGCGCGTGGCCCTGGCCCGCGGCCTGGTGCGCGAGCCCAAGCTGCTGTTGCTCGACGAACCCTTCGCCGCGCTGGATGCGCTGACGCGGATCCGCATGCACCGGCTGATCATCGACCTCTGGCGCAAACACACGCCGGCGGTGCTGCTGGTGACCCACGATGTCGACGAAGCCATCCTCCTGGCCGATCGGGTCATCGTGCTGGCCAACGGCAAGATCGCCGAGCAACTGAGCATCGACCTGCCACGCGCGCGGGACACCGGCCAGGACGGTTTCCAGGAGATCCGCGCGCGCCTGCTGAGCCTGCTGGGGGTGGAAGCGGCGGAGCCGGCGCTGCCAGCGGCCGGCACTGCGCGTCAGCCTTCGAGTGTCCGGCGGTTCGCCCATGGCTGAGTGTTCGCTTGCGGAAGATCTCCAACCTGATGTTGCCGGGTGTCTCGCCACCGCGGGCTCTTTGCACATGGCCGCTGCGACTTCATTGGCGTAGACACCTCAGGACGCGTACTGCAGAACTGTGGAGTGGGTGCGCCAGCGACAGGCTGAACCGACTCGTCAATAGCACTTTCAGAAGTATCCGATATTGTTGTTTGTTTTAATTATTCCGCATCTTTTTGCATGAAAGATGAAATGGCTCTTTCCAGCTATCCGGGAAAATCGAGTACCGGATTATCGGGAAAGCTGATAGATGAATCTTTGGAAAGGAATGAAACATGCGCAATCTGAACGATATGGAAATAGACGTCGTATCGGGCGCCGGCTTGACCATCGGCGGAAAAAAAGTGACTACCGACACCAACCTGAACGACCTGGCTGACCTGATCAAGAACAATGGTGGCACGGGTAATATCGGCGTTGGCGCTCCTGGCAAGGGCGGCATCGGTATCAATATAAAGAATGGCTGGACCGGCTGGCCGTTCAACTGAACGACTACCAGTTGCCCGATGTTTTATAAATAATAAAAACAATGAACATTGCACTAACGCCAGAAACTGTTTCTGGCGTTTTTACTCGCCGGCACTGACTGAGTGCCGGACCTCCCATTACCCGCCGATGAGCCTCCCGGCTTCACCTTATCGCAGCGTCCAGAAGCCCAGTCGACCCAGGCTGGCGGCCAGGCGCAGGCGCAAGACCTGCCAGGCGCCGAGGGCCTGTATGTGCTGCTCCTGCGCGCTGGAGTAGGCAGTCAGGGCATTGAGCATCTCGATCATGCTGCCAACCCCGGAACGGTACCGCCCCTGGACAACCTCCAGGGTTTGACGCGACTGCTCGACCAGTTCGCGAGTGCGCACCAGGCTGCGGGTCTCGACGCCGAGCAACTGATAGTTGCTCCAGGCCTCCAGCGAAATCTGCTGCTCGACTTCGGCCAATTCGGCTTCGCTGGCTTCCCGGCGGGCGAGGGCATTGCGGATCTGGTAAGTACGCTCGAAGCCTTCGAACAGAGGGATGTTCAGCTGCAAGCCGATGCTGCGTTCGCGTTCGCGGATGTCGCCGTTGAACACCCACGGCTGCTCGGTGTAGCGACGCCCCAGGTTAGCGCTCAACGTCAGGCTGGGGCGGCCGGCGGCGCGGCTTTCCTGCAGAGACGCGTCAGCCGCTTTCAGCCGCGCCTGGGCGGCGTGCAGGGCAGGGTGGCTGCTGCGGGCCTCGGCCAGCAGTTGGTCGATGGCCTTGACGAAACCGGTATCGGGTTGTGCATCCAGTTCGCTGGAGAGATGCAGCGGGATGTCCGGCGGCAGGCCCATGCGCAGGGCGATAAGGCCGACAGCCTGGCGTAGGGACCCCTCATCCCTGACCTGTTTCAGCCTCGCCTGGGACAAGGCGGTCTGCGCCTGCAGGCGGTCGGAAAGGGCAGCGGCGCCCGCCTGGTATTTCGCATCGGCCGCCTTGAGGTTCTGCGCCGCCAGCTCTGCCACCTGGCTCGAGGCGACAAGGCTGCGCTGAGCGCAGAGGGCGTCGTAATAAGCCTGGGCGGCGAGGGCGAAGGTGTTCTGGAGGACCGCGTCCTGGCTGGCGGTGGCCGCCAGCAGCAGTTGCTGGGCATTGTGCAGGGCGGCGCTGCGACGACCGAAGTCGAACAGCACCCAGCTCAGTTCGAGGCCAGTAGCGTGGCTGCGACTATGGCCGGACTGCTGGGGCATGTCGCGACTGTCCAGGTCGCTGTAGCCATGGCTGCCCTCAAGACGCCCTTGCAGGCGCGGCAGGAAGGCGGCCCGGCCAATCCCTACCTGCGCTGCGCTAGCCTTGGCATTGGCCCAGGCGAGGCGCGTCCGGGGATCGTGACAGAGGATGCGCTCAATGGCGTCCTCCAGGCTCAGTTCACTGCGCGGTGCAGCGGTGTGGCAAGGCAGGCCACTGCCGCCAAGGTCGTACACGGCCCGGCTGGAGACTTCATCGGCGGTAGCGAACACATCGGGCTCGTAGGCCGCGGCGCAGGAGGCTGCACCCAGCAAGCCGAGCAGCAAACACCGAACCGCGCGCATCAGCTTCGCTCCCGTGTGGCCGGGCGCGCGCGGGTTTCGTCGCTTTCCACCTTGCCCTGCCCGAGCACCACCACCCGGTCTGCCGAGCCGATGGTTTCCGGGCGATGGGCGATCATGATCCGGGTAATGCGCAGGCCACGGATGGCGGCGTTGACGCGTTGCTCGCAGTGAACGTCGAGGTGGCTGGTGGCTTCGTCGAGGAACAGGATTTTCGGTTTCTTGTACAAGGCCCGAGCCAGCATGACCCGCTGCTTCTGCCCGCCGGAGAGCACGGTGCCCATATCGCCGACCAGGGTGTTGTAGCCCATCGGCATGGCTTGTATGTCGTCGTGGATCGCGGCCATTTGCGCGCATTCGATCAGCCAGGGCATGTCCACCCTGGAATCGAAGAAGCTGATGTTCTCCGACAACGAGCCGGCGAACAGCACATCGTCCTGCATCACCGTCCCGACCAGCTCGCGCAGGCCGTCCAGCCCCAACTGCGAGAGTTCCAGGCCGGCCACGCGGACCTGGCCCTGGCTCGGCGGAAGAATGCCGAGCAGGACGTTGAACAGGGTGCTCTTGCCGCAGCCGGAGGGGCCGACGATGGCCACCGACTCACCGGCGGCAATGTCCAGGTCGAGCCCGTCGAGCACCCAGGGTTCCTGCTCGGAGTAGCGGTAGCGCAGGCCGCGAACCTGCAGGCTGGCCGGACGCTCGCGCAGATCCTCCGGCACGCCGCCGACAAATGTTTCTTCGGGAGGCTGGAGGACGATGTCGGCCAGCCGTTCGCCCTGTAGCTGCAACATGCGCAGCTCGAAGAACTTGTCGATCAGGCTGGCCACCCGGCTGTCGAACTGTAATTTGTAGGCATTGAAGGCCATAAATACGCCGACGCTGAACTGGCCATCCATCACCAGGGTCGCGCCGAGCCAGATCACCAGCAGGTTCTCGACGCCGAACAGCAGGCCATTCATCTGCTGGTAGAGCAGTTGCAGCTTCTGGGTGCGCAGCCCCGCGTTGATCTGCTCCACCAGCAGGCCGAGCCAGACCGAGCGGCGCTCCTCCCGGCGCTGGAACAACTTGAGCGGGCGGACCCCGCGTACGGTTTCCAGAAAGTGGCTCTCTTGGCGGGCCGCATGCACGATCTGCTCTTGCGTGGCGTTGCGCAGCGGGCGGTACCAGGCCCAACGCCCAAGGGCGTAAAGGCTCATGGCAGCAATGGAAACCGCCGCCAGCACCGGGCTGTAGAGCAGCATCATGGCCAGGGTGGCGATGGTCATCAGGCCGTCAAGGATCGCTGAGAGAAAGGCGGCGGTAAGGGTCTGCTGAATGTTGTCCACTGAACCGAAGCGCGAGACCACGTCCCCCAGGTGACGTTTTTCGAAGTACTGGATCGGCAAGCGCAACAGGTGGCTGAACACGTTGGCCTGCCACTGCACGCTAAGCAGGGTACTCATGTGCATCATCACCCAGGCGCGCACCCCGCTGACGGCCTGCTGCATCAGCAGCAACAGGCCGAAACCCAGCGCCAGGGTACTGAGCAGGTCGCGGTCCTCGCTGACAATGACGTTGTCCAGGGTCCATTGCAGGAAGAACGGGCTGACCAGGGCAAACAGCTCCAGCGCGCCGGACAGCAACAGCACCTGGGTCAACGAGCGATACAGCCCGGTGACCCGGCCCATCATGTCCAGCAGACGGATGCGCGGCATGGCGGCCTGTACCTCGAAACCGCGGTCCGGCCACAGCTCCATGGCGACGCCGGTGAAACTGCGCGAGGTTTCTTCCAGGCTCAAGCGACACAACCCGCGGGCCGGGTCGTGGAGCGTGACGCCGCGGGCGTCGACCGCCTTCAGCACCACAAAGTGGTTGAAGTTCCAGTGCAGCACGCAGGGCAGCTTCAGCTTGCCGAGATCGTCCAGGGCCAGTTTCACCGGGCGAGTCCCCAGTTGCAGTTGGTGTGCGGTCTGGATCACCTGCTTCAGGGAAGCGCCCTTGAGCGACACACTGAAGCGTCGCCGCAAGTCCATCAGGTCCGTGTGGTAACCGTGGTAGCCGGCGATCATCGCCAGGCAGGCCAGGCCACATTCGGTAGCTTCGGTCTGCAATACCAGCGGCAAGCGCCGACCTATACGCAGCGCGAGCGCGTCGAGAAATGCCATTGAAGGTTGTTCCTAGAGTTTGCCGGTCAGGCTGTACAGCGGTTCGAGCACCCACTCATAGAGGCGGCGGGTGTCCTGGAGGACATCGGCGTCGAGCAACATGCCGCTTTGCAAGGGGCGTGGTTGGCCGTAAGCCGTCACCATCTGCTTATCCAGGCTGATCTGCAGGCGATACAGCTGCTCGCCGTCCTTGGCCAGCCCTGGCACGGCGCCGGCCATGCTGGCGAGCTCGGCGAAGGGCACGCTGGTGCGTGAAATGGAACGCACCCGGCCCTGGTACTGACCGAACTTCTGATAGGGATAGGCCTGGTAACGGATCAACACCGGGTCGCCCGGCTTGATGAAACCGATGGACTTGCTCGGGGCATACAGCTCTGCCTGCAAGGGGGCGTCGGCGGGAACGATGCTCAGCAATGGCCGCGAGCTGTCCACGGTCTGCCCGATGTCGGCGAGTACGGCAGTGGCGATGCCGGTTTCCGGAGCGGTGACCAGCAGCGTGCGCTTGGCCTCGCTCTCCGCCAGGTTTTGCTCGAGGGCAGAGAGCTGGCGCTGGATGTCCGCCTGCTGGTTGGCCTGGCGCGCGCCCAGGCCCGCCAACTCGTTGCGGCGCTCGGTCAGTTGCTGCTGCAGGGCCGCACGTTCGCGCTCCAGCCCCTGCAGGGCCTGGCGCTGTCCCAACAGTTCGGCCTGGCGCTGCTGGAGTTGGTCGACGGAAATGTAGCCCTTATCCATCAGGCCCTGATAACGCTGCGTGGCGTCGCTGGACAGCGCCACCAACCGCTGCTGGCTGTCCGCCTGCCGGGCGAGTATCGCCAGCTCGCGCTGCAGGCTGGCGACCTTGTTGCTCAGGCTGTCACGTTCATCGAGTTGTAAGAGCAGGACTTTCTCCAGTTCACCGCGCAGCGAATCGCGGCGATGTTCGAGCTGGCGGCTGATACCGGCCTGCACAGGTTCGGCGTCAGAACCGTAGCGTTCGCTGGAGATCGTCAGCAGAGGCTCGCCACGCTTGACCCTCTGGCCTTCGTGGACGAATGTCTCGAACACGATGCCAGCCTGGGGCACGTACACCTTGACCAGGCCACCGACCGGGACCAGCTGGCCGCTGATGGTGCTGCGCTTGGTATAGCTGGCGAAGAAAAAGAAGGCCGCCACCGACACCGCCAGGGCCGTAGCCAGACACGTGAGAACGGTGAAAGAGATCGGGCGGACCAGAACTGTATCGCCCAGCCCGTTGGTTTGCCGGGCGTCGAGCGCCTCCCTGCGGAACAACGGTATATCTGCCATCGAACTAAGAGCCTGTGAATGATAATTCGAGAGCCAATGACTGTTTCATGAGCGCTGTAGTTGATGATTGGCTAATTATGGCTCGCCACATTAGTTGCCTGAACCGGCTTGTCGTTACTTAACTTTTATCGCTTTAACTGCGTGCAGCAGAGCCATTTTCAATGCCGGATTTTGTGGTCGGACACCATAATCTCAAAAAGCAAAAATACAACTGAGAACTTTCTTATTATCATCTGCTTTTTTCTGATTCGCCCCGCCAATGGCGCCCGAACCATAGGCTTGTCATGGACAGCGCCGGTCGGTCATTCATATGCATCTGTAAATTTTTTAGACCAGCCGCTTAAATTAGAACAACAACACGGAAGTTCCCTGGTGACCCGCCGTCTTCATCGTCGGAGTCGGGGAAGGGGTGTACTTGCGCGTGGGTATGCAGGTCGAGCAGCTCCCTCTTGCCAGTCATCGAAACGCTCGTCATCACGCAAACCGGCGATGGGATACAGAAGAGTCATGGGGGCCTCCTGGAGGCGGTCGTTCTACAGGTAGTTCCACAACGCCTGGGAAACCGGCGTCGGCTGGCCGCTGCCGAACAGCGCCTGGCCGATCTGCAGGCCCAGTTGCCGGTAGCTTTCGAACTGCGCTTCGTCGAAGAACTGGTTGGCGGTGCTTTCGTTGGGGAAGGTCGGGTGGGCGTTGGCGTAATTGAGTACGTCCACCGGCACTCCGGCGATCAGGCGTGGCTTGAGCAGCAGGATCCGCGCGGTGCGCTGGCCCTGGCGATTGACCACGTTGAACAGCATCGCGCAGCGCAGGCTGTCGCCAGGGCCAGGATGGGTGAAGTTGGCGGTATGGCCGAAGTAGGGCGCCAGTAGCGAAACCTCATGCACGCCCAGGTCCTCCTCGATCTCCAGGGCCTGATCGATCCGCGCCAGGCGGATCAGGTTGGCCAGGTCGTCGAACTGGTAGCTTGGGTCGGCGCCGCAGTCGCACATGACGATCAGCTCGATCTTGCGCCCTTCGCGGATCAGCTCGTAGGTGGCGGTGTTTTCGAAATGGCCGCCGTCGGACAGGTATTGGTAGTCGCGGCGCACGCCATGAAAGTGCGCGCTCAGTTCATAGAACAGGTAGGTCTGGGTCGGGAACACCCGGGCCCAGCCTTTGTCCCGCCAGCTGCGTTGAGTGTCGGCTTGTTCGTCGCCTTCGAGGAAATTGCCCGGCCACCAGGTGCCCAGGCGCAGGTTAGTCAGGCCGAACGACAGCGAGGTACCCAGCGAGGTGGCCCGGCCCAGGCCGGTGGAGATCGCCGCGCCGGAGGTCGCCACCCAATGGGCCAGGCCCAGGGTCTGGTAGATCTCGCTGAACCATTTGCTGCGGGTCGAGCGCTTGCGCGGTTCGCCGTCGAGGATATAGCTGACGCTGTCGGGCGCCTTCGCGCCATTGGGGGCCAGGCACAACGGCTTGCCCTTGCGGTCGCGCTGCACCAGTTGCTCGGCCGGGTCGACGGTGAGGTTCAGGGTGACGTTGATCAGGTGCACCGGCGCGCAGGTGGTGACGCCGTAGTACTGCTCGATCGGCACGTCGTCGCCGGGCAGGGCTTCGGCGACGCTCAGGCGCTGCTTGCGGATCTTGGGCGTCCTGCCGGCAAAACGCAGGCCGTTGGAGGCGCCCAGGTACGCTCGGGTCAGCCGGCTGCGATAGAAGGATTGCAACGAGGACTGGTTGAGAAAACCGATGAAGCGTCCCTCCGCCAGGCTCAGGACCAGGGCTACCGCCACCAGGCCCATGAGGCGCGTCAGGCTGTCGCTATCGAGCCCCTGGTAGCGCACGAACTGCACCAGCAGGCCCCAGAGCAGGGCTACCAGCATGAAGATCGCGATGCCGGCGACACCGGCGATCACACTCAGCGGCAGGCGGCTCAGCCAGCCGGGCAAGGCCTTGTCGTCGAGCAGACTGGAGAGGCTGCGGATCGCGCCGATCAGCAACGGCAGCAGGACCGCCGACGACATCAGTTGCGCGCGCTGCTCGCTGATGTAGATCCACTGGGCCAGCCATGGCACCAGGACGTAGAAGCCCAGCAGCAGGGTGAAGATCAGGGCCTGGGCCAGGTAGCGGGTGACCAGCACCCGGTAGGTGCGCACGCAATTGTTGCGCGCCAGGGCGTCGTCCTTGTCGCGCTTGAAACGCAGGCGCAGGGCCACGAGGATACAGGCCAGCACGCCGAACCAGTTGACCACCCCGCAGACGATCAGGATCGCCCGCAGTTCGGCGTCCAGCCCCCAGGGCGCGCAGGCCAGGCCGATGAACAGGGCACCGATCGCGCTGCACAGCAGGGTCGCCCAGTTCCACAGGTGCACCGCCTCGTCCTGGCTCTTGCGGAAATACACCATCCAGAACGCCAGCATCAGCGGCACTATCCAGAACAGGGTGGCCGCCACCGGCACCCACCAGAGCGAACCGCACAGGACGTTGACCAGGTCCATGGGCAGCAGCGCGACCAGCGGCGAACACAGCGGGCCGCTGGAAATGAACACCTGCGCCAGGGTGGCCAGGGCCAGCGTGCACAACAGCGGCATGCCGATCACGACATGCAGCGCCAGCAGGTTGCGCAGCGACAGGCCCAGGACATAGAACAGGTCGCCCGAACCGCCCGGGGTCAGGTAGCGGCCGTTCTCCCGCAGCCAGGCCAGCGGCGCTTCGCCCACCGGGGCCTTGGCGTAGTCGATATGGGTGTGGATGCGTCCCGGTGGCTCGAAGTCGAGCACTTCATAGGCATCTTCCGCGGCCTGTACTTCGGGACTGGCTACCACCTGGGCGTTTTCCCGCCCACGCAGGCGCCCGGGCAGGAACAGGCTGCCGAAAAACGAACCCAGGTAGCCGCCACCGCTGACAGTGGAGAGGTAGTCGAACTGCGCCAGCAGGCGCTTGCCGATGCCCGGTTCTTCGCCCACGGCATCCGGCGCCCTGGCCCGGGCCATGGCTTGCAATACCCCAAGACAGAAGGTGGCGCTGCGAATGCCGCCGCCGGACAGGGCGACGGCCCAGTGGCCGGCGCTTTTGCGCGCCAGGCCCAGCAGATCCCGACGTTGGTCGATACGGGCATGTTCGGCGTGAAACTGGGCATCCTGAGCCGAAGAAGCGGGCTTTTTCCTGTCCATGTGCAGCCCTCGCAAAAGGGAGGGGGATCCATCCCTCACGAGTAAGTTAAAGCAGGAAAACAGCAGGTTGCCAGCAGCGTTTGTGACAGCCGGAGCGGTGAGAGTGGAGCCCGATAGCCAATCGAAATTACCCCTGGTTTTTCATCGCCAAATGGAAGAATTGACCCGCTCGCCATGGCCTAGTATGGCGGCTGTAGGGCGTTGTAAGGCGACTGGCGTACCGAGGTTAACCGGCCCGGTGCGCAGGCAGTCGGTTGTTCGGCCATCAGAAAAAGAACCGGTCGCGACACAGGTGTCCCCCAAGGACAGAGGGACCGGTCTGCAGCACGTGCAAGGAGCAGCGCATGACACCCGTGAAGCTGATGTTGAGCATTTTCCTTCCTTTGGTGCTGTTACAGGGTTGTAGCAGCGAGACGAAAAACCCCTGCGGCGACAAACCCGGCGAGCGACTCGACGAAGCCAAGTGCGTCGGCCGCGATGCCGGCAGCCTCAGAGGCGCCGACGAGGACTACTTCGCCGACATGGACTACGGCGTGTCCAAGCAACCGCAACTGCTGGTCGAGCGACTGTCGCCCTTCATCCCCGGCATTACCGAACAGCAGGCGCTCCAGGCCTTCGCCCGCGGGCGCAACAACTGGGTGGTCTGGACCGCCGGCAACGATGCGCTGTGGGACAAGCTCTCGCGCGACAGCGTCGGCAACCTCGACCTGCTCAAGACCATCTCCAACCACCCGAGCCTGAAATACAACCGCGATAAACGCTGGCAAGTGCTGGGGGTGGTCAACGAACCCTGCTACGTCAAGGGCGAGGGGCCGCGCGACGACCGCTACGGCCTGTGGCTGGACAAGCGCGACCCGTCCTGCGCCGCCGACCCCTTCGAGAACGAAACCAAGTACCCCGGCGTGAAGATCGGCGCCCGCGGCAAGAACCTGCCGGTGGGTTCCTATTACGGCTACGGCACCGGGATCGTCGGCCTGCGGCTGTTCCCCAACCCGGACTTCGACGAGCACGCGCAGAAGAAGTGGGACGCCAAGCGTTATTACGAAGACCCCACCTATTACAACGACAGCAAGCTGGTGAAACCTTACCGGGTCGGCATGTCCTGCGGCTTCTGCCATGTCGGGCCGAACCCGACCAACCCGCCGGCCGACCCTGAACATCCGGCCTGGTCCAACCTCAACTCCAACCCCGGCGCGCAGTACTTCTGGGTCGACCGGATCTTCATGTGGAATCAGGACCCGAGCAGCTTCCCGTACCAGCTGTTCCACACCTCGAAACCGGGGGCGCTGGACACCTCGTTCGTCTCCACCGACTACATCAACAACCCGCGGACCATGAACGCGGTCTACAACCTCAAGGCGCGCATCGAGCTGGCCTCGAACCTGGGCAAGGAAAAACTCGCCGGTGGCGGGCTGAACAACCGCCAGTTCAACGAGGTACCCGGCGTGCCGCCGGACAGCCCGCTGGCGCAGTTCTACAAAAAACCTGACACCGTATTCACCCCGCGGGTGCTCAAGGACGGCGCCGACTCGGTGGGCGCGCTCGGCGCCTTGAACCGGGTGTTCATCAATATCGGCCTGTACAGCGAGGAGTGGACCACTCACTTCCGGCCGTTGATCGGTGGCAAGCCGATCACCCCGTTCCGCATCGACGTGGCACGCAAGAACTCCTCCTACTGGAACGCCAACGAGGCACAGACCCCGGACCTGGCGTTGTTCTTCCTGGCCTCGGCGACCCCGGACTACCTGAAGAACGCCCCCGGTGGCGCGGCGCACCTGAGCGAACCGGCGGCGGTGCTCGAGCGCGGCAAGGAAGTGTTCGCCGACACCTGCGCCCGTTGCCACTCCAGCAAATTGCCGGAAAAGGCCTGGACCTTCTTTCCCGACCATGGCTGCGTGAACGACGGTTACCTCAAGTGCTGGAACAACTACTGGACCTGGAGCAAGACGCCGGAGTTCAAGACGGCGATGCGGGCCATCGTCAAGGATGAGAAGTTCCTCACCGACAACTTCCTCTCCACCGAGCTGCGGGTGCCGGTCACCCTGACCGAAACCAACGCCTGCAGCCCGCTGGCGACCAACGCCCTGGGCGGCAATATCTGGGACAACTTCTCGTCGGAGTCGTACAAGCAATTGCCGGCGGTAGGCTCGGTGCTGGTGCAGAACCCGTACACCGGCGAACCCTGGGAATACGCGATGCCGGCGGGCGGACGTGGTTATACGCGGCCAGCTTCGCTGGTCAGTGTGTGGTCCACCGCGCCGCTGCTGCTGAACAACCGCCTGGGTCAGTTCCACTGGAAGGGTGGGGTGGAGGACCGCATGGCGTCCTTCGACAGCGCGATCGAGATGCTGCTGTGGCCGGAAAACCGCACCGGCGACTTCCAGGTCATGACCCGCTCCGGCAAGACCCACATGGGCACCGTCGACGTCACCAGTGAAACCAGCTACCTGCGAGTCAGCAGTGGCTATCTGCCGACCTTCCTGCAAAACCTCGAAGGTCTGCTCAGCCGCTTGCTGCCGTGGCTGTTCGGCGAGGACGGCATCCAGCTCGGGCCGATCCCGCAAGGCACGCCGGTGAGCCTGCTGTCCAACATCGACCTGGAGAAACGCGACCAGGTGCTGGAGCTGCTGCTGAAGATCAAGCACGACCTCAAGCAACTGCCGCCTGGTGCCAGCGACGAGGAAGCCCGCAAGGTCTTCGCCGGCCTGGTCAAGCCGCTGCTGCAGGTGAGCAAGTGCCCGGACTTCGTGGTGGACAAGGGGCATTACTTCGGCACCAGTTTCCTCAAGGAGGAAGCGCCCCTGAGTGATGCAGACAAACGGGCCTTGATCGCCCTGCTGAAAACTTTCTAGGTGGCCAGCGATGAACAACGAAACGGATTACGAGTACATCGTGGTGGGCTCCGGGGCAGGGGGCGGCACCGTCGCCGCCCGCCTGGCCGAACAGGGCCGCAAGGTGCTGGTGCTGGAGTCGGGCAGCGACCCGGCGGCAGCGGACACCACCGCCCCGCGGCTGCCGGAGGAGTACCAGGTGCCGGCGTTCCACCCGCGCTCCACCGAGAACGATGCGATGCGCTGGGACTTCTTCGTCCGCCACTACAGCAACGATGCCCGCCAGTTGCAGGACCCCAAGTTCACCCGGACCTTCCAGGGCGAGGACGTCAACGGGGTGCTGTACCCACGGGCCAGTTGCCTGGGCGGCTGCACCGCGCACAACGCGATGATCACCGTCTACCCGCACAACCAGGACTGGGACCATATCGCACAGATCACCGGCGATCCGTCGTGGAAAGCCAGTGCCATGCGCGAGCACTTCCAGAGCCTGGAGAACTGCCATCACCGGCCGTTCCAGCGGTTTCTCTCCTGGTTCGGCATCAACCCGTCGCGGCATGGTTTCAAGGGCTGGCTGCACGTGGAGAAGGCGATTCCGGAGGCGGCGTTCGACGACCAGTCGCTGGTGCGTGCGATCGTCGACGCCGCCGAGCAGGCGTTCAAGACCCTGGGCGAAACCCTCAAGCGCATCGGCTGGCAGTTGCAGGGCGTGGGCGACCCCAACGACTGGCGGCTGGTCCGCGAGGAAGCCATCGGCCTGCGCTATCCGCCGCTGGCCACCCGGCAGCATCATCGCAACGGCACCCGCGAACGCCTGCTGGATGTGCAAAAGCGCCACCCGGACAACCTGCACATCGAGCTGGATGCGCTGGTGACCCGGGTGTTGCTCGATGATCAGCAGCGCGCCTATGGCGTGGAGTACATCAAGGGCGCGCGGTTGTATCGGGCCTGCACCTTGCCGCGCAATGCCTCCGGTGAACTGCGCCAGGTGCACGCCAGCCGCGAAGTGATACTCGCCGGCGGCGCCTTCAACACCCCGCAACTGCTGATGCTCTCAGGGATAGGCCCGCGCGAAACCCTGGAGGCCATGGATATCCCGGTGCGGGTCGAGTTGCCGGGCGTGGGACGTAACCTGCAGGACCGCTACGAGGTCGGGGTGGTCAACCGGATGAACTTCGAGAATTGGGAGGTGCTCAAGGGCGCGCGCTACGCCAAGGGCGACCCGCAGTACGAGGAATGGGCCAAGGGCAAGGTCGGGGTCTACAGCACCAACGGCGCGGTGCTGGCGATCATCAAGAAATCCCTGAAGCAACGGCCGCTGCCGGACCTGTTCTGCTTCTCCCTGCTGGCGCTGTTTCGCGGTTATTTCCCCGGCTACTCGAAGTTGATCGTCGAGCACCTGAACTACCTGACCTGGGCCATCCTCAAGGCCCATACCATCAACAACGCCGGCTACGTCACCCTGCGCTCCAAAGACCCGGCCGACACCCCGCTGATCAACTTCCATTACTTCGAGGAGGGCAACGACACCCAGGGCGAAGACCTGCAATCGGTGGTGGAGGGCATCAAGTTCGTGCGCAACCTGGCCCAGCCGTTGAAAGACGCCGGGCTGATCGCCAGCGAAGAACTGCCCGGCGATGCGGTACAGACCGACGAGCAGCTCAAGACTTTCGTCATGAACCAGGCCTGGGGCCACCACGCCTCCTGCACCTGCCCGATCGGCGCCGACGACGACCCGATGGCGGTACTCGACAGCGCCTTCCGCGTGCGCGGCGTGAGCAACCTGCGGGTGGTGGACGCCTCGATCTTCCCGAAAATCCCCGGCTTCTTCATCGTCACCTCGATCTACGTCGCGGCGGAGAAGGCGGCGCAGGTGATCCTGCAGGATGCGGCCGCAGTACGGGCGCAGGCGGTGCGAGGGGCAGGGCAGGCTACGGCCAGTGCGGACAGAGCGACCACGGTGGAGGCGATGGTTGCGTCAAAACGCTGAACCATGGGCAAAGGCCGAGCCGTCGAGAGGCTCGGCCTTCTTTTGCCTTCACGGCGTGCCCGGATGCGGATCCGGATACTCAGCCATCAGCTCGAGCGGCTTGGCATAAGGCCCGTCCCACAATTGCGCGTGCAGCTCGCCGATGCGCTTGGCCATCGCGCTGTCGTGCATCACCACTTCCAGGTTGCGCGAATTGTCCAGGTAGCCGCCGAGCCAGTTGCTGGTGCCGACCCAGGCCACCTGCCCATCGATGCCCATGGTTTTGCTGTGAATCACCCGTGCATAGGGAATGAACCCTTGGGACGCCTGGGGCAGGGTGACGATCCTGATCTGGACATTAGGCAGCACCGCCAGGCTTTTCAGGTAGGGCAGTTCCAGCTTGTCGGTGTTCCAGTTGGACACCAGCAACTTGATCGACACGCCTCGCGCCGCGGCGGCCCGCACGGCATTGTCGATCACCGCGTAGTAGGGCCGGGTCCGCTCAGGCCCATAGGACAGTGGCGCATAGTCCAGCAGCTGCACCCGGACTTCGTTCTTCGCTTCGGCCAGCAGGCGTGGCAACTCCAGTTGCGAGTCGCCCACGCCGGGCGGGTTGTAGCGTTGCGGACTGGCCACCAGGTAATTGCCGCGGCGTAGGGGCTCCTGGCCAGGGGCGGGCAGGGGCACCGGCTGGTTTGCCGCCACAGCGGCCTGGGCCTGCCAATCCTGCTCGAAGATCGCCTGCACCTGGGCCACGGTGGCTTCATCGCTGATGCGCAACCCGGTTTCGTGGATGTGTTCCAGCGAGCGCCAGTCGAAGTTCTGGCTGCCGATGAACGCCTGTTTGCCGTCAACCACCATGTACTTGGCGTGGATGATCCCGCCGCTCACCCGGGCATAGGGCAGGACCCGGAAGGTCAGGTTGGGAATCGCCCGCAAGCGCTCCAGGGTGGCGGGGTCTGACAGCTTCAGGCCCTTTTCCTCGAGTAGGAAGCGGATCTTCACCCCGCGCTTGCCGGCCGCCTCAAGGTGTTCGATCACCTTGCCCAGCACTGATCCGGGATGGTCCGCTGCATAAAACTGGCCGATATCGATCTGGCTTTTCGCGCCATCGAACAGCTCGATCTGAATCGCCCCGGGTTTCGTAGACACCTCTTTGCCTTAAACTGAGGCCAATCAGGAGGTGCCATGAGCAACCCGCGTTACCCCGAAGAATTCAAAATCCAAGCGGTCAATCAAGTGACCGAAAAGAAGCTACCTGTCGCTGATGTAGCGGCCCGTCTTGGCGTGTCGACGCATAGCTTATATGCCTGGATAAAGCGCTACAGCAAACCTCAAGAAGAACGACAGCAAGACGATGATCAGCACGCTGAACTGCGTCGTCTGCGAGCAGAACTCAAGCGCGTCACTGAAGAGCGAGACATCTTAAAAAACCGCCTCCCCGGCGTTCCGCGGCCCATTGGACTAGAAACACTACGTTCTACACTGATCCCACTGGACAGTGGTCGCTGGCTTTTTGGAGGCTAAGTCCCCGTCAAAAAACTTGACCCAGGGGAAGCTGCGGACCCGTTAGTGGTGGCATATTCCGTGACCCCGTTTAGGAAGGTGATTTGATCCGAGTCCCCGTCCAGTTCAACTTGACTGGAGGTGCTCATGAAAAAGCACGATCTAAAGCAGCGTGGGTTACCGGTTATTCATGATCACGCAGCCGGCATTGATATTGGCTCACGCTTTCATGTGGTGGCCGTTCCTGCAGAACTTGCCAAAGAGTCTGTTCAAACTTTCCAGGCTTTCACTTCCGACTTGGAGCGCCTGGCCAACTGGCTGGTCAATCTCGATATAACGACGGTCGCGATGGAATCGACAGGCGTTTACTGGATTCCGGTTTACGAAATATTGGAAGCACATGGCCTTCAGGTCGTGCTGGCCAATGCCCGAGAGGCCCGCGCCGTACCAGGGCGCAAAACCGACGTGAATGACGCGCAGTGGATACAACGATTGCATGCCTGTGGGTTGCTACGGGCCCCTGATCGCGAAATCTCGGCTTTGCGCAGCTATCTGCGGCTGCGGGAGCGTCATCTCGACGAAGATGGCGAGCAAATCGGACGGTTCAAGGTGCGTAGCCTGATGCGGGAACTGGCGTTAGTCAGCAAACAACCTGGATCACATGCCTACAAACAGGCGACGGTTGAGCGGCCGGATATTCTGAATATCTTGAATCGAGAGTTTGAAGTGCCGGCACCCAATCAGGTCTGGTGTGGCGATATCACCTACATCTGGGCTCAAGGGAAATGGCATTACCTGGCTGTCGTGCTGGATCTCTGCGCGCGTCGAGTTGTGGGCTGGGCGCTGTCGAGCAAACCGGACGCGGACTTGGTGATCAAGGCGTTGGAAATGGCTTACGAACTGCGTGGCAGGCCTCAAGGACTGCTGTTTCACTCGGATCAGGGCTCGCAATATGGCAGTCGCCAGTTTCGCCAACGGCTCTGGCGTTACCGCATGCGCCAAAGCATGAGCCGTCGTGGAAACTGTTGGGATAATGCGCCGATGGAGCGCGTGTTTCGCAGTTTGAAAACTGAATGGATACCGACCGTGGGCTACATGACGGCTCAAGAAGCGCACCGAGACATCAGTCATTACCTGATACTGGATTCGACCGCACCAGTTCAACGATGGGATGGCCCCGGCTCAGGCCGAGAAAAAACTTAACGTCGTGTCCGGGATTAGTTGACCACTACACACAGACCTTTAAGAGATTTCGTACAGAATCTAGCATAGCGCCCGATGGAGGTATCCAGAATCATTAGACCAGTTCAGCATGGACAAGCAGCCCACTGCTCTGGCGTCTAGACCGAACTCGAGCTGGCAAACAGGATATGCCTGATACAACTAGTAACCGGGCCACAACTGGGAAATATTTATCTAAATGCCACTGTTGTCGCCCGGCTACTGGATTTATTTCAGTTTGACCACATCACCAGAAATGGTGGTTTTGTAACCGGTCAGCACCCATGCCCAGAACCAGTTTTCCTGGACTTGAGTGTTGATCATGGCATCGCCGCCCTTGGCCTCGATTGCTGCAGTCTGGGCACGAACGAAACGGTCGTTCTGCTGAATCGGAATAAAACCAAACAATAGAACGCCGGTGGCGCTCGCCTCACTATGACCGACCACAGTGTATTTGCTGGCATCCAGTTGCTGAGTCTTCATCGCGGTACCGGTACAACCACTTACAGCCAAGACCAACAACATTGAGACAATAACTTTACTTGCATTGTTCAAAGGAGAACACCTATTGATAAGTAAGATAGATAATCATTTTCAGAGCAGCTGGCGTAGGCGTCGTACTGAAATTAGCTAGTCGCCTAGAACCTGCAGAGACGACGTTTGAGCAAATTAGAAGCCGACACTGCCGGGCTAAACCTAACCTCATCTAGCACAGCATTGCTCAAAGCCTTAACAAATATGCAACACCTAGAAAATTAAGGCTGTAGGAAACTTCCCAAACTTACCGAAAATCGGTTCTGCCGCTTTCAATTGCGGCCCCAACGCCTCCCAACATAGACTTGGCATGCCCGTAACACGATTAGTCCGTGGTCGCCGGATCGAACCTGATATAGCTACCTAAGTATCAGGATTCTCACTGAATCGCCCCGGGTTTCGTGGAGGCCTCAACTCTTGAGAAGATGAGGCCATGAGAAAGACTGCGACCTACTCCCCTGAAGTCCGTGAACGTGCCGTGCGCATGGTTCTGGAGCACCTGAACGACTACCCGTCCGAGTCGGCAGCCATTGAGGCCACTGCCCCGAAGATCGGCTGTGCAGCGCAAACGTTGCATGCCTGGATTCGCCGTCATCAAACCGATGGCGGTCAGCGTCCGGGGCCGACCACCGAAGAGCGCGAGCGCATCGAGGCTCTGGAGCGTGAGAACCGCGAGTTGCGCAAAGCCAACGAGATCCAGTGTCTGGCCAGTGCGTATTTTGCCCAGGCGGAACTCGACCGCTGTACCAAGTCCTGAGGGCCTTTGTCGACCAGTACCGTGACCGTCTCGGGGTCGAGGCGATCTGCCGTGTTTTGCAGATCGCCCCGTCCGGTTACCGCAGACATGCGGCCCAACTACGTAACCCTGACTGGCGTTGTTGCCGTGCTCAGCGTGATGAGGTGTTGAGTCTGGAGATCCAGCGTGTATGGGATACCAACATGCAGTGCTATGGCGCGGTGAAGGTCTGGAAGCAGCTACAGCGAGAGGGCATTGGGATCGCCAGATGCACGGTGGAGCGGCTAATGCGGCGGGCGGGATTGCAGGGCATAAGGCGCGGACAGGTTGTGCGGACGACGGTGGCCAGCGACAAATCGCTGTGTCCACTGGATCGTGTTCAACGCCAGTTCCATGCCGACCGTCCGAACCAGCTCTGGGTCTCGGACTTTACCTATGTCTCGACCTGGCATGGGTGGCTGTACGTGGCGTTCGTGATTGACGTCTTTGCGCGGCGCATCGTCGGCTGGCGAGTCAGTACCAGCATGAAGACCGACTTCGTACTGGATGCCCTGGAGCAAGCCCTGTATGCCCGCCAGCACACCGTGCCGATGGACTGATTCATCACAGCGACCGTGGCAGCCAGTACGTCTCTATTCGCTACACCGAGCGGCCGGCAGAGGCCGGCATTGAGCCCTCGGTTGGCAGCAAGGGTGATAGCTACGACGACTTTGAAATGGGTGCACTGGTACAACCACCAACGCCTGCTGAGCTCAATCGGATATATCCCGCCCGCGGAGGCTGAGGCAAACTTCCACCAGCAACAAGCAGGTCAGGCCATGGCGGCCCGACTTAAACGAAACGGCCTCCACAAAAGCCGGGGTGATTCACAACAGACTGCTTAGCAAGGACGGTCGATCAACGGCTGCCCCCTATGCCAATTGCAGCGATTCCCCGTGAGGTTTCCTAAAGATGGATCCGCCACACAAACATAGGACTCAACTCACCATTGTCCAAAATGGCTCAAGGAGTTTGAGAACTCTACGGGTGGCTATGCACTAGGCTGCCTTAGGGCTTTGAAGCAGGCCTCACCAACTTTGCCGAGAGAACCCAGCACAACCTGGCAGGCTACCGGTAGGGAGCTCAAGCAACGACTGATCGCCTTGAGCGCAAACTGCCCTCCCTCTAATCCTGTAGAGAATCATGACGCCAACAACTGCAGCGAGGGCTTAAATCTGAATGTAAACGATTGGCCCTGACTCAGGCTGAATATGCTAACGCAAACCGTGTTTATGATACGGCGAACATAGGGAGCTCCCCGCCCCAACCCCGGGAGAGAGCTTGCTCCCCCTGCACGCACATATCAAAAGTCGCGCCTACAAACTCGCATGAATAGCCTATCTAAGCAGCGCAGAAAGCTTGCCAGCCCTAACCCACGGCCATCCTACCGAGTTGGATAAATCGTTGTCCACCGACTAACTCGGGCGCGTACGCACTCGCTCGCTCAATAAATTTAAACCAGACAGGTCGAAAAGTGCTCTTCGGTGTAGCCCCCCTTCTGGAAGCAGAGATATTCAGGCCGCATCTCAACCTAAATACTATCTTTGGGAAAATTCCTACAGACAAATTATAATCACTATAAATATTATTACCTTGGAAAACCAACCTAATCACTCGAAAAGAATATAAAATGATTATGAACTACTTAATGGAGAAATGAGAAGCCTGGAGCAAATAATACTGCTTATAGAAATAGAGAAGCGCTTTAGTATATTTGGCAAAAAATGGACAACAGGGATTGGCACCCCATTAATGAAGCTGCTGCGCCCATGAGGGGTATTGTCGCCCTCTTCCTTTTTGGCATTCCCGACTGGGGCCGCCAACCTGTCTGCCGCCGTCACTGAGATCACCTCGATTGAAGGCATAACGGAATATCGCCTCAACAATGACCTGAAAGTATTGCTGGTGCCGGATCATCCAAAACGTGCCACAACTGATCTGCCGTTGAGTGCAGGCAAAAGGCAGTCAGCGAGGCATACGCTCCACCGCACTAGCGACATGAGCACAGCTTCTTGCAGGACATAGCTCTGCGAGTGCCGGTTGAACACCGGCGTGAATTTAGGACAAGCAAAAAACCAGGAGTCACCATGAACATCAAGCTTCCATATTTCATACTTCGTTTAATGGGTCACAACAAAGTTCGCACCTCACTCATATGCATGTGCTCTTTTAATGTTCTTGCAGCAGATACAAACACAGAAAACCTAGATAATTCATTGAAATTGATTAATGCGCCTACCGCACACTCTTCGGGAATTGATGGTAGAGATATCAATATTGGTATGCTCGATGGAGGGTATCTGAACAAGCATGATGTATTTTCTGCAAGCAAAATCACTCCACTCAATGGTGCTGAAAACATACAGACAGAGATGGAGCCGATAGACGACGAACCTAGTGGTCCAGTGGTCGAGAAGTATTCAACTCATGGCGCTGCAGTCAGTTCCATATTGGTTGGTTCCAAAAATGCTGCTTCCAACTATGATGGTGGGATCGCCCCCGCGGCACATCTATATCAGGCTTTAATAGATCCTTTAAGAACAACACCCTCCCCCGATGATCAGGATGATCCCGATGTCAAAAGTGATGATGCAAGTATTTTCAACATAAAAACACAAACATTCATTAGTCTAAATATTCAAAGCTTGACTAAAACTGTTCCAAATCTTCGGGTGATCAACAACAGCTGGAATGAAGACCCAGTGGGAGGTGATAAAGCAGACGTCAACTTTACCTTTCAAAGAGCCATGCGTCTGAGCGAAGACAAGTCCCCATTGATTGAAAGTTTACGTGAGGCGGTCGCCAAGGATGTACTGCTTGTATTTGCAGCAGGTAACGAGAAGAGCTCACAACCAGGGCTGATGGCTGCGTTGCCCCATTACACGCCCGAGCTGGAGAACCACTTTATCTCGGCTATTGCCCTGAACAGGAATAACACTTTCGATGAGAGTTATTCGAACCAGTGTGGTGTCAGTAAGTATTGGTGCCTCGCTGCGCCAGGTACTGTGATGAAGGCTGGAGCAGCTAACAATGTCCAGGACGGGCCGATTATCTATGGCCTATCAATCGACAAAGGAACCTCCTTTGCCGCACCATTGATCAGTGGCTCTGCAGCGTTACTCAAGCAACGTTTTCCTTATATGAACATGGCTCAGATCCGTGACCTCATGCTGACGACTGCCTCACCGGCTGAAGAACAGGTCGGCGTTGATGACTTGTACGGTTGGGGGCGACTTGATCTTGGTGCGGCGCTCAGGGGGCCTGGACAATTGTTGGGGCGTTTTGACGCCAATCTGGCCCAAGACATCAACGATATCTGGTCGAACAATATTTCTGACGTCGCTTTAATTCAACGCCAGAACGACGAGGTTGCCGAACAGGTGCAATGGCAACAAACGCTGCTTGCCAAGGGTTGGAAAAATGGCCTCCCCGAGAACGCCAGTGACGAAGACAAAGTCACTTACCAAGTGGGCACAGCCCGTGAACAGGCCGCACAACAACGGCAATACGAAGGGAGCCTAGTCAAGCTGGGAGCAGGCAACCTGACTCTAACGGGGAACAATACCTATCGTGGGCCAACGCTAGTCAAAGCCGGCCTATTGACTGTCGATGGCTCGCTCACTTCGGGGGTTACGATCAGCGATCAAGGCACCTTGGGCGGGTCGGGGCGTGTGGGTTCACTGACAGCCATCCGTGGAGGGACCGTTGCCCCTGGAAACTCCATTGGCACACTGCAGGTGTCGGGCGATGTGGCTTTCGAAAGCGGGTCGATCTATGCAGTAGAGTTGTCAGCTACCAACAGCGATCGGATTGTTGCAGATGGCAAAGCCAGTCTGGCTGGCGGTACCGTGACACTGGTAATGGAACACTCTCCAACACTACTCAACCAGCAACAAATAATGAGCCTGAATGGTCGGCAGTATAATATCCTGTCTGCGGCAGGCGGTATCACTGGGCGTTTCGAGTCAGTATTGCCTGATTACCTGTTCCTCGGTGGGACTCTTAACTATGCACCCCATAACATCCAACTGAATGTCGGGCGCAACGGCACCTCCTTCGCCAGCGTTGCGGCAACCCCCAATCAGCGTGCGGTGGCGGGTGCAATAGACCAGCTAGGTACCAGTAACCCGGTGCATGAAAGTATTCTGCAGACGCAATCTGTGGCTTCAGCCCGTCAGGCTTTCCAGCAGCTGTCAGGTGAAATCTATCCAGCAGTGGGAACTCTGCTGCTCCGGGACAGCCGCTATGTTCGAGACGCGGTAGGTGAACGCTTGCGCAACGAAATAAGCGATGTTGGCGCTGGCAGCAACGTCTGGCTCAAGACACTCGGTGCCTGGGGCAAGTCGGACGGCAATAGTGATAATGCCAGTAGTACTCATTCCGTCCGCGGCCTGCTGGCAGGCGTCGATGCTCAACTGACCGACGACACTCAGGTTGGTGTGTTGACGGGGCATAATCGTTCATCGCTGAACTTGAACGGCGGCACTCATTCCTCAGCGTCGATCAATAGCTATCATCTTGGTGTCTATGCAAAACGTGACCTGGGAGCTCTGCAATTGAGTGCCGGAGCGGCCCATAGTTGGAACCGAGGTGACGTTAAACGGAATCTGCAGTATGACGCAGTCTCTGCCAGACAAAAGGCCAAGATGACAGGTAATACCACTCAACTGTTCAGCGAAGCAGCCTATCGCCTGGATCTACAAGAGGTGGTACTGGAGCCCTTCGCCAATCTGTCGTATGTGAACATAAGCCTGGATAGATTGACCGAAACAGGTTCAGCGGCTGCGTTAAAGAGTCGCCGTCATAGCCGCGATGCAGTCGCCAGTACCTTGGGGGCACGGGTGAAAAAGACGGTGAACCTCACGGAACATCAGAAAATCGACCTCTCCGCAACGCTGGGCGGGCAACGAAACCTGAGCGGGATCCCATCTGAAGATAATCTCGAGCTTGCCACTGGTGGTCCCTCCTTTTCAGTACGGAGCATGCCGATAGCGCGTAATATAGCGATGGTTGGCGCTCAAGCCAGTATAGCCTTGACCAAGGATGTCAACATGAGCCTAAGTTACAATGGCCAATTGTCGAGTAATGAGAAAACCCATGGCGCAGGGCTCAATTTGAACTGGGTATTCTGAGGTCCCTATTCACTACCCGCCTCGTAGCGAGGGATTTCTTATTTTTTAGAAGTTCAGACTTGGCAGTTACCAGATTTCCGCTGTAACTGTCAGGTCAAGTTCAACTAATCACTCTGGCCTGCCAGATTTTCTTTTCGTCCTCAAGCGTGCTGCCGCACTCGATTGAGGGAATTACCTCATCCAACATAGCGGTCTTCGGCGAACGCAATTGCATGAGCTGGTCAAATCCACCCTCAAGAGGCAAACCATCTGGACCGCTTTTGCCGGCCAAAGGAACTGGCAGCGGAACTTATCATTCTGCACCTTCAACCTGCATTGATTTGGGGAAACGAAGACCGTTCTGAGGCTTTCAGCAGAAGGGGGGGGAGCATTGTAGTCCATGCCCCACCAACGCTTCAGTATCACCGACAATTCTAAAATAGTCAGTACAGCATCACGTCAAAAAACCTGAACACCAAACCTGACATTTCATGATAGTTTTTACCAAGCTACGATTTCCTTATCTGGCTCAAGCCTGTACCGAACACCCCCCCTTTCCTCTGCCAACATTCATTTTGCTTCATTTAATACTGTTCGGAAAACTCCTACAGACCTTACAAAATCGTTAGTTTAGCATGTCACGCCCGGGGCGTTTCATATCATTTCTAAACGGTGCGGCCTTAATGGCAAAACTGCTTCCTTCAAATCTCAAGAATAGTCGCCTTATACCGAACATCTCAAAAGCTTTCTGCCCCCTAAGAAGATCACCCAGAAAACTTGTCAAAAGTAGTTTCGACAGAACTCACAGCCAAGGTAACCACAAAAACCATGCTTCAAAAATTTAAACGTTTTTTCTGTGGACTTAGAGGGCATAACTATATGCCCAACACCAAAAAATTTAGCGGCGAAATTGTAAAAACCATAAGAACTTGTACTTGCTGTGGCACTCAAAAAGTCAGATTTTGGTATCAATAATCTTTCGGTCGTCCACACCCCTCAATTCATCTCTACATAGCATCAATAAATCCAGCAGGTCGTGGCAATTAATATCGTAGATTGAGCGCCCACCAAGGAATAGCAAAATATCTTTATTGAAGGCTCTTGATATTTACGAGAGTGCCCCTCCGTCTCCCGTGAACGAGCCCCATGGAAGACAGGACACCGCTCCCCCCCTACGATAATGGATCGTTAAACGGTTATGTTTATGACTAACAACAACGATAGAGTGGGGAGCTTTTGGGCCAGGAGCGGCGCTACCGCTGGAGCCCAGAGCAAAAACCAGCCATGGTTGGTGAGCGTCTTGAGCTAGGACAAAGCGTTTCGGTGGTGGCTCGGCGCAACGGCATCCATGCGCTCAAACAGGTGCTGGAAACTCTTACCGTACGTTCAACGTAACCATCAAAGACGGTCGGTATCGGCATCAATTCAGCGCGTTCCAACTCCAGGACGTTCGCCACTGTCAGAGGGTTGTACTGCGGATGCAGCAGCTCACCCCAGAGCGCACGGCAGCGTTGGCCGAGCCAGGCATTCAGTTCCTCGAAGGTATGGAACATGCAGTCTTGAGCATCGAGCCAGATGCGCCGCCGGCTCTCTTGGGCGTTCTTTTCAACGATGCCTTTTTCCCAACAGGTAGTGGGCACACATCACGGCAAACCGGGCATTGACCGTGCGGCCCTTACCCTTATTGACCTTATCGACAGCGGTCTTCATGTTGTCGTAGATGCCGCGACGCGGCCCCCCACCTAACGCGCCAAGCGAGCGGGTATGGGCATCGAACAACGTCTTGCAGCCTTGGTTGGGATACGCAACCAACCAAAATGCGCGACTGGCGCACAGCTCCATATGGGAGAGCTGGATACGTCGGAATAGGCCGCCGATCAGCAGACCTTCTTCGCTCCAGTAGAAAGGCCTCGCCGAGTGCAAATGTCAGCGGTACAAAGGCCTGCAAAGACTTGCCTTGCTCGCCGCGCCACGAGTGTATGAAGGCGGTGAGCTGACTGTAGCCGCCGTCGTACCTCTC